>NZ_DATMIV010000001.1:0-198683 GCF_035554175.1 Pseudomonas sp.
GCTCCGTAGAATGCGCGCCACACCGAAGCGAAGGGTGATTAGCTCAGCTGGGAGAGCGTCTGCCTTACAAGCAGAATGTCGGCGGTTCGATCCCGTCATCACCCACCATTCGTTTCAAGTGTTACGCGCAGCGGTAGTTCAGTCGGTTAGAATACCGGCCTGTCACGCCGGGGGTCGCGGGTTCGAGTCCCGTCCGCTGCGCCATATTCGGTCACCTGGAACACTGAACGCCAGGTCACCACGGAAAAACCCGCTGAGGCGGGTTTTTTTCTGTCTCAAGGTTGTACCCGCGGGATGTGCTGTTTCACCGGTTTTCAGATTTTTTTGAAAAATATTCAATTAAATCAACATTTTACGAAAACATGTGGCATAATGCGCCCCGTAACGAAGCGAAGGGTGATTAGCTCAGCTGGGAGAGCGTCTGCCTTACAAGCAGAATGTCGGCGGTTCGATCCCGTCATCACCCACCATTCGTTTCAAGCGTTTCGCGCAGCGGTAGTTCAGTCGGTTAGAATACCGGCCTGTCACGCCGGGGGTCGCGGGTTCGAGTCCCGTCCGCTGCGCCATATTCGGTATCTGGAACTGAACGCCAGATACCCGGAAAGCCCGCCTTGTGCGGGCTTTTTGCTGTCTGCGATTTATGAATATCCTGTAGGAGCTGCCGAAGGCTGCGATCTTTTGATCTTGGAAGCAAGATCAAAAGATCGCAGCCTCGTTGCACTCGTCAGCTCCTACAGGGGGGTGTGCGCTTCTGGCTGGGCGGCATTGCGGCTATGCCGATAATCGCTCACCGCCTCGTAAACCGCCTTGCGCAAGCGATTGATCCCGCCGATCGGTCGATGCGCCTCGATCCCGAACCAGGGATTGAACGACAGGTTGTCACATTGCAGATTCAGCGCCGGCGTATCGAAGTCCTGCGCGGGCAGGGTGATGCGCGCCACGGTTGCAAACGGCGCATCCTGCTCACGCCATTCAATACTCGTGTCTTCAATCGGCATGTACTTGTGCGCATCCTGACGCTGAATTTGCAAGGCGAAGCAGGCCGGCACCCGATCCGTCGACAACTGCTGATTCAGTGCGCTGCGCAGGAAATTGGGCAAGTCGTGATTCTGCTTGGGCAGCGCGTAGGCCGGACAACTGGCTGGATCCGGCACGACGCGAAATTTGGCATTGGCCTCGCCAAACTTGTAAGGCGACACGGAAAAATACGTGGTCGCGGTCGGGCTGTCCGGCGGCGGTGACAGCGTGGCCAACGCGATAAACAAATGACGAATCTGCCAGCTGCGCGGATCCCATGTCGGAAAAAACGCCATGACTTTCTTGCCGTCAGCCTGCGCCGCCACATTCTGACGGTATTCGGCGACATCGCTGACAAAGAAATTCGGATGGCTGAACATCACGAAATCCTGTTCATGCTGGCCCTGGCGATTGCCGAGCAGTTGCTTGCCCGGCACATCGAAAAGCTTGATCGCCATCCCCCGAGCGTCGCGAATACTGTCGAATTGTGGATAGGCATTGCCGTTGGACAGCCGGATCATCGCTTGCCAGATTTTGCCCGGTTCGTTGAACACGCCTTGTTGCAACGCCTGCGCCAGGTCAGGCAGCACTTGCACCTGCGCCTTCACACAACCATGTGCCTTGGCGTGAGCGTCACGCAGATATCGGGTGCCTTCGCGGTGTTGGTCGACAATGCGCACTGCGGTTTGAATGATGTCCTGAGTCATCGCCGCTTCGCCCGGCGGCAGCTGTTCCTGCGCTGACACCGGCCCACGATGTTGCCAGGCAAACCACGCCGCGGCGATTGCCCAGCCGAGCAAGCCGATAACCAGCACAATCAGCAGTGTTTTACTGAACAAACGCCCCAGCCACAGCCAGAAACGCGCCAGTGGCGGCAGCTCCTTTTTAAATGTCGGCATGCTCATGGCAACTGCGCCTCCAATGGTCCGCCCAGCACTTTCAGGTATTCGAGCAGCGCCCAGCGTTCCTCGGGTTGCAGGAGTCGGCCGATCACCCCGTTGCCGCGTGCGCCAGAACGGAATTCGTGGCCGCTGTTGTGGTTGCCGCTGATGCGCGTGTCGAACAGAAAACCGTTGGTGAAGGCCTCGGTGCGGTAGCCGAGGTGGCGCGGGTCGTATTCGACCGTGCCCTTATAGAAGGTCGTCGCCCGCTCATCCTGCGGTGACAGCAACTGATAGATACTGGGAACCGAGCCGTTATGCAGAAATGGCGCGGTCGCCCAGACCCCCGCCAGCGGCCGGGCCTGGTAAGCGATTTTTTCGCGTACGCCAATTGGCAGGCCGAAGCCGTCCAGATCTGGTTTTTCCTCCGACGTGACGCCGGCTTCGCGATAGGCACGGTTTTCCACGAACGCAGTGACGTAAGCCAAGCCCTTGGCCACCGACAATTGGCTCGGATCGAGCGGTTCCTTCGGTGCAGGATGCAGCTTGACGTCCATCTTTTCCAGCTCCTTCATATCCCATTGCAACGCTGTCAGATCGAAGCGGTGGCTGGCGATGTTGTTCGCCGCGTTCGGGTCGGTGCCAATGACGTCCACGGGCAGCATGTGCAAATGTTGCACCCAGCGTTCGCCTGCCTGGGTCTGGCGGGGTACGTGGCAACCGGCACAGTTTTCGGCAAACAGCGTGCGGCCCTTGGCGGCTAGCGGTTTGTCGATCGCGCCGAACAGCTCCTCCGGCCACGTTGGTGGCTTGAGTTGCTGCAGGGTTTCTTCGATCTTGTGCAGATCGCGCACGCGCACGCTGGAGGCGTAGCGGTCATCCCCTTGCAGCGGTTGGCCGTTGGCATCGAAGAAATTCAGGGTGGCACCGACGCCAAGTGCCTCGCCGATATTGCGCGCCATCGGTTGCTGGGCTGAACCGTTCCACTGCACCCAATCGAAAGTCCACATGTCCCACAGTTGCGGGTAATCCACCGGGGCGTTGGCCACGCGGTAGTTGGCGGGAGAAATCGCATCGCCGAACGTCGCATTGGCAATCCGGCCGAACGCATCCGTGCGCCCGGGGCCTTCCTCGGTCGGATAGAGGCCGCGGTGGGTGTCGTTCCAGGCGACTTTGAGGAAGGTGTTCAGCGAGGTTTTGAAGTCTTTGCGCAATTGCGCGTGGCGCGCGTCGTAATCGTCACCGAGTACCTGGCGGGCGAAACGTTCGAATTTCCACGGGTTGTAGTAAGTCGAGGCAAGACTGGCGACCAGTGCCTGTCCGAAGCTGCCGCCGCGCAGTGTAGGAACGCTGGAAGGCAACACGTGCTGCGCAGCGCCGCCATCGATCCGCACCGCCTGCCCTTTGAAGCGCAACTCGCCGCTGTGGCAAGCGGCACAAGTGATGTCCAGATAATGCTCGGAGGGGTTACCGGGATTCTGGTGCCGAGCGAAACCGATCGGAAGGTTGCCGGGATTGTTCGCCGTGGCTTTCTGCAGCGGGTCGACCAGAAAACCGAAGCGGGCGAGGTAGTCAGGTGAGGCGAATCGCTGTTGGGAAAAGGGCAGTTCCAGCGCCTGGAACCACTCGTAACGCAGGCCTTTGACTTGCGTGCCCTGCGGCGTGAAATAGTAGGTCTGGCGTTGCTGCTCGCTCCACTGGTCCAGGTAATGCACCTGTTCGGGTGCGGTGTAAAAAGGCAATTTCGGATTGGCTACATAGTAGAGAATCACCGCAACGGCGATTCCCAGCAGCACGATTATCACAACGAGAACGCGGAATAAGAGGCGCAAGTTAAACATCCTTGTCGAATTGTTGCGCTGTTATGCCTGAGCCGCGAGCGCTGGGCAAGTGGCCATTACCCCGGATGCCAAGCCAGACGCCGACGGCCCTTGTCGGCAGCGGATGACAGAAGCTTCATCCAGCCGCCGTCCAAATGCGTTTTAATCCCTGAACTTATCGGAAGATTCCTGCTCTCATGCCGGTAGCCATTGGTCGTGGCGGCCTGATAAGCTCGCGGCTTTACTCGATTGCCCATTCGGCGCATGAACAAGGAAATAGCATGAAACAGCATCGGTTGGCGGCGGCGGTAGCCCTGGTTAGCCTGGTACTCGCGGGTTGTGATTCGCAGACCAGCGTAGAGCTGAAAACCCCGGCGCAAAAAGCTTCCTACGGCATCGGCCTGAACATGGGCAAAAGCCTTGCTCAGGAAGGCATGGATGATCTGGACTCCAAAGCGGTAGCCCAGGGCATCGAAGATGCCGTAGGCAAGAAAGAACAGAAGCTGAAAGATGAAGAACTGGTCGAAGCCTTCGCCGCGCTGCAAAAGCGTGCTGAAGAGCGTATGGCCAAGATGAGTGAAGAGTCGGCAGCCGCTGGCAAAAAATTCCTCGAAGAAAACGGCAAGAAGGCAGGTGTTACCACCACCGCTTCGGGCCTGCAGTACGAAGTGGTCAAGAAAGCCGATGGCCCACAGCCCAAGCCGACTGACGTCGTGACCGTTCACTACACCGGCAAGCTGACCAACGGTACCGTATTCGACAGCTCCGTCGAGCGCGGCAGCCCGATCGATCTGCCGGTCAGTGGCGTGATCCCGGGTTGGGTTGAAGGTCTGCAACTGATGCACGTTGGCGAGAAGTACAAACTGTACATCCCTAGCGATCTGGCTTACGGCGCTCAGTCGCCAAGCCCGGCAATCCCGGCCAACTCGGTTCTGGTTTTCGA
This sequence comes from Pseudomonas sp., assembly GCF_035554175.1. GTDB lineage: Bacteria > Pseudomonadota > Gammaproteobacteria > Pseudomonadales > Pseudomonadaceae > Aquipseudomonas. The sequence continues at coordinate 4,662 of NZ_DATMIV010000001.1, forward strand.
CCTTGAACTGCTGGCTATCAAGGATCCAGCCAAAGAAGACGCCGCTGCCAAGTAACACGCAACGGTATCGACTACAACGCCTCGCTTATGCGGGGCGTTGTTGCATCTGGAGAGCGGCAAGGGTAAACAGAGCGAACTGACGCCGATCAACACAGTCATAGCTTTGAGGCCGCCCGCGCTAGCCGCCCCGAGCCGCCAAGTCAATGAAATATTGGGGTTTTTTATGTGAGTAAAAAACGCCCGATCTGAGCTAAGCCCATATAAATCGGGGCTTTCAGCGCTGAAATGCAGCTCTGTTCACAAGGTTATCCACAATTTGTGTGGATAACATTTCAACGGGAGGAATTGATGAAAGCTCCGTGGAATTTCGCTCGATTCCTGCCCTTGGCCGGACGCCTTCTGGCCCGTGGACGCCTTCCGACACTTTTGTTTGCCGTGGCCAGCAAAGGCGCTGCGCAAGGCAATCGCCTCGGCAAGTTGAAAGATGATCTGCGTTTGCTGCAGTCGCTGTGCCTGGCCTACTGGCGCGGCGAATACCGCGCGATCAGTGCCAAGTCGCTGATCTCGGTGGTGGCCGGCCTGATGTATTTCCTCAGTCCTGTCGATGCCATTCCGGATTTCATTCCCATGTTCGGCATGCTCGATGACATCGCCGTCCTGGCTTGGCTGATGAAGACCCTCGACAACGAACTCAACGCCTTCCGCCTCTGGCGCAAGCGCCAGCATCCCGAGAAGCTGGCAGTGGTCGAACGCCTGCCGGACACCCCTGAACAATTGCAATTGCAAGGCCCGAAAAAGTCCTGAATGACAAAGACTGCCTGTAGATAGATACCCCCCGCGACCTTGGCCGCTGTTAGGATTACACTTCTAGGGAAAAGTGCCGACTCGCTAAGTGGTGTTGTCCTACGGGGTAGTCATGGATATTCAGATAATTGCACGCGATGGCGAACCCGAATACGCGGTTCTGCCGTGGGCTCAATATCAGGCTCTACTGAAAGCAGCAGGGATCAATGCATCACCGGCGCAGCAGCCTGCAGTGCCGCTCGCCGCATCATCGTCAGAGCCGATTCTTCCGGGTCTGGATCAATTACGCAGTTTGCGCGAAGGGAAGGGCATCGCCATCGAGGCGCTGGCCCGCACGGTAGGCATCAGCCCGTCTTATCTGGCCATGATCGAAAGTGGTGAGCGTCAACCCGACGCCGCGATTCGCCGCAGCCTGGCCTGGGAATTGACGGTGCCAGGTTGGAGGGATGAATCGTGAGCGTACGCATCAGCCGTCAACATTGGGACGGATTGCTGGGGGAACTGGATCAGGCGCGCCGTCAGCGCCATCTTCTGACATATCGAGCGCTGCTGGAACGTTTGCAACTGCCGACCCCGGCGATGCAAACGCTGACGGCGGCGCTGGAGCATCTGGCCGCACTGGATGCCAAAGCCGAGCAGCCGTTGCGCAGTTCGCTGGTCATCAGTCAGGGTGCCAGTCGTTTGCCGCGTACCGGTTTTTTTGAATGTGTCGAGCGTTTGGGACGCTTTTCCGGCCCGTCGGATGGCGTTGCCGCAGCCTCCTGGCACGCGTCGGAAGTGGTGCGCGTGTTTGAATACGAGTACCCGGAATCGGCGGAGGCCTGAGTGGTGCTACGCCTCAGGGCGCGGGCTGGTTACTGGCTGGCCCGCAGGCTGTTTCATTGGTCGTGGTTTGTCCGCCAGCCGCGCGGCTGGCGCTGGCTTGAAGGCCAGTTTGCGCGCATGGCCAACCTCGGCGATGTCGCCGCGCAAAGCTTTTATGGGCATATCCTGACCTTTCGTGGCGTCGGCCTGGGTGCGCGTGAAGAAGGCGTACGTTTGCTGCGTCTGGCGGCGCTGGCCGGAGATGGCAAAGCGGCGTATCAAGTCGGTGTCATCAGCCTCGCCGGTACGCCGAGCAAAGCGCCGGACCCCGTTGAAGCTGCCCGTTGGTGGAGTATGGCCGCCAAGGCCGGGCATCCGTTGGCAGAGCTGAAACTGCAACAGCTGAAAGCTGGGGATTCAACGCAGTAAGTCCATATGTGTCTGTCCCGATAAACGCGGCGTGAGGTTTTCCTCACGCCGCGTTTGCGTTTAGCTCGGTGCGTTTTTGCTGGGTGTTGGATTGCAGATTAGTCCTACATCCTTTGCCTACTCGCCTGACTTCTTTCCTGTTTGATCCCCCGCACAGTTCCCGCGACTAATTTTTTGCGCGAGGGACCGCTCATGCTCCAGCCCGTTTTTCAGCTCACCTTGTCTGTCAGCGTGTGTTGATGGAAGCCATCGCTCGCATCGAGCAGGAACTCGACAGCTTTCCCGACACCCTCAGCCTCTACCGCAAGCAGCTCGATCACTGGCTCAGTCGCGCGGCTGACCAGGCCAGCGACGCGGCAGATCTGCCGTCGCTGATGGGCATGGAGCGGATCATTCGTTTCGGCGAACGGAGTACGGCGGTCAGCAGCGGCGACGCCGAATTCGTTTCCGGCGTGGTCCAGTGTCCCCAGGGCAGGCTGATGCAGATCGAGAGCAAATTCGAATCGGTCTACGACATTGCGCTGGGCAACATCGTCGTCGATGTGGTGGCGGTAGATAGCGGTGAGACCACCAAAGTCGAACTTGATCAGCAGGGCAAAGGCGAATTCAAAGGAGAAGCGGGCAAGTTCTACCGTGTGCATGTGCATGACGCTGTCACCGGCGATCAGGTCGCCGAGCTGTTCAAATCCTACGACGGTTTGACCAACGAACTGCAAGGTTGGCTGCGCAGCGAGTGGCGGGGCTTCAAGCCGCAGTGGTCACAGTCGGTAGCGACGGCGGCGAGCAACGGCATGCTCGCCGGCAGTTGGGCAGCTATCGAAGGCGTGTGGGACAGCCTCGGTTTGCTCTCGGACATTCTTCAGGACCCCGGCAAGTTTGCCGAGCGTTTGGGCAGTGGCGCGGCTGACCTGATCAAGCTGGCGCAGACCGCGCCTGATCTCATGGAAAAGTTGCAGCTGCTGGTCAGTGACGAGGCGGCGCTGTGCTTGCTGTTACGCTCGGCGAGCCTGTGGCTGGACATGCTGCCGCCAGGCGAGATCGCCGCCAAGACCGCTGAAGTGGCGTCGATGATGATCGTCCAGGTGATCATCGATGTGCTGATCGCTGTCGTTTTGACATTCGTTGGGGCGGGGGCGGGGATCGCTTATCTGACGCTGCGTCTGGCCGATCGTGCAGCGCAGTTGTTTAACGTCGCCAAGCGTCTGGTCAAGGCGATGTTCAGCATCGTCAGCGCCTTCATTGACTACGTAGATCGCTACAAAGCTGTTGCCGCGCGGGGCGTTGCCGCTGGCGTGAAGAACGGCCGGATGCAATTGCGCTGGGATGCCAAGCGCAACGCCTTGTTGAAGAAAGACGAACGTCATGACGACGTCCCCGACCAGGCGAAAAACCCCAACGGCGAAGCCGCCGACTGCGTGCCCAATACCTGCACCAACGGCTGTCCGGTGTCGATGGTCACCGGCGAAGAACTGCTGACCCTGACCGACGCGGTGCTCGACGGCGTACTGCCGTTCGAGTTCACCCGCTTGTACCGCAGCAGCGCCATCGAGCTCGACATCGGTCTGGGTTTTGGCTGGAGCCATACGCTGGCCCATCGCCTGGCCTTCGATGGTGACGGCGTGATCTGGATCGATCACGAGAACCGCCGTACCCGTTTTCCCCTGCCCAATGTGGCGCGCCCGGCGATCCATAACAGCCTGTCGCGAGCGGCGATCTTTCTGGGTGATGAACCGGAAGAACTGATCCTCGCTCTGGCCGGCGACAGCGCACGCTTTTACCACTTTCGCGCCGGCCGGCTGACGGCGATCAGCGATGTCTACGGCAATCGTCTGACGCTGCAACGCGATCGCTCCGACCGCATTCAGCGTCTGGACAACGGCGCCGGGCGCGCGCTGCTGTTGCGTTATGACCGCACGCACCTCACGGCGGTCGATTACCAGGTGTTCGTTCAGGGCGAGTGGACCACCGAGCAAACCCTCGCCACCTACAGCTTCGATGCCCGGCAACGGCTGCTGACCGCCACCAACGCGGTTGGCGACAGCGAGCGCTACGACTACGACGATCACCACGTCATCCTCCAGCGGCAGTTGACCGGCGGCGCGAGCTTCTTCTGGGAGTGGCAGCGCGAGGGCAAGGCGGCGCGCTGCGTGAGGCACTGGGCCTCGTTCTCGCAGATGAACACCCGTTACGTCTGGAACGATGACGACGCCAGCGTGACCGTGCATTACGTCGACGGCACCGAGGAAGTCTACGTTCACGACGAGCGCGCGCGGCTGGTGCGTCAGGTTGCGGCCGATGGCGGTGAACAGCTCAAGGCCTACGACGAGCAGGGCCGCTTGATCGCCGAGCAGGACGCTTTGGGCGCCGTCACCGAATACCGCTACGACGAGGTCGGACGGCTGATCGCGCTGATTCCGCCGGACGATGCGCCAACGTCCTACGAGTACCGCAACGGTTTTCTCTACAAGCGTTGCCGTGGCGATGCGGTGTGGATCTATCGGCGCAATGCCGAAGGTGCGGTCACCGAAGCGGTCGATCCCGATGGTCAGGTCACCCATTACTACTACAACCTGCGCGGCCAGTTGCTGTCGCTGCGTTATCCGGACAGCAGCCGCCATCGCTGGGTGTGGAACGAGCTCGGCCAACTCATCGAAGAAACCCTGCCCGACGGCGGCGTACGGCGCTTTTCCTACGATGCGCTGGGACGGCGGATTACCACCCAGGACGAATTTGGTGTTGTCAGTCGTCAGCAGTGGGATGCAGCCGGCCGACTGATTCTGACGACTTCTCCTACGGGAAGCACACGCGCCTACAGCTATGGCGCCTACGGCCAGATCACCGCCGAGCGCGACGAACTGGGGCACATCACCCGCTACGAATATGACGACGACCTGCACCTGGTGTCGCGGCGCATCAACCCCGACGGCACCCGCGTGCAGTACCGCTACGACCATGCGCGGCTGCTGCTCACCGAGATCGAAAACGAGTCGGGGGAAAAGTACCGACTGGACTACACGCCGACCGGATTGATCCGACAGGAAACCGGGTTTGATGGGCGGCGTACCGCGTACGCCTACGACCTCAATGGCCATCTGCTGGAGAAGACCGAGTTCGGCGAGCAGGGTTTATCGCTGGTCACCCACTACCAACGCGACGCGGCTGGAAGGTTGCGGGTCAAGACCCTGCCCGACGGGGTCAAGGTGCGTTATGACTACGACCGCCTCGGCCGCTTGGTTGGTGTCGATGACGGGCAGAATCATCCGCTGGCCTTCGAGTACGACCGTCAGGATCGCTTGATCACCGAGCATCAGGGCTGGGGCACCTTGCGCTACGCCTACGACGCCTGCGGCCAGCTCAAGCGCCTGCGCCTGCCGGACAACAGCAAGCTCGATTATCACTACGCCAAGGGCGGCGCGCTGAGCGCCATCGACCTCAACGGCACGCCGCTCACGCGCCACGTCTACCAGTCCGGTCGCGAACAGCAACGTCAGCAAGGCCTGCTGCTCAGCGAATATTCCTACGACGATCAGGGCCGTTTACTCGCCCACGCCGTAGGCCATCGCCACGCCTCGCTGTACCGCCGCGATTATGCCTACAGCGCCAACGGCAACCTCGAGCACATTGCCGACAGCCGCCACGGCCAGCGCACCTACGGCTACGACGCCCTCGACCGGCTGATCCGCGTGCGCCACTCGCGCGACGAACTGCCCGAATCCTTCGCCCACGACCCGGCCGGCAACCTGCTGATGCAGGATCGCCCCGGACCTGCGCAGATCAAGGGCAACCGCCTGCTGATGCAGGGCGACCGTCATTACGACTATGACGCCTTCGGCAACCTGATCCGCGAACGCCGCGGCCACGGCCAGACCCTGGTCACCGAATATCGCTACGACTGCCAACACCGCCTGATCGGCCTGACCCGCCCCGACGGCCAGACCGCCAGCTACCAGTACGACGCCTTCGGCCGGCGCATCCGCAAAACCGTCGACGGCGTCAGCACCGAGTTCTTCTGGCAAGGCGAGCACCTCGTCGCCGAAAGCAGCGACAGCCAGTACCGCAGCTTTGTCTACGAACCCGGCACTTTCCGCCCCTTGGCGCTGCTCGACGGCAAAGGCCCGAAAAAAGCCTGCCCGTTCTACTACCAGCTCGACCACCTCGGCACCCCGCAGGAACTGACCGACTACGGCGGCGAAATCGTCTGGTCGGCGCAATACGACGCCTACGGCAAAGTCGCCACCGTGACCCTGGCCGGCGAGGATTACCTCGACCAACCGCTGCGTTTTCAGGGGCAGTACTTCGATGCGGAAAGCGGGCTGCACTACAACCGCCATCGGTATTACGACCCGAGGTTGGGACGGTATCTGACGCCGGATCCGGTGAAGCTGGCGGGTGGGTTGAACCAGTACCAGTACGTGCCGAATCCGACGGGGTGGGTGGATCCGTTGGGGTTGACGTCTAATTGCCCGCCGCCTAACAAGAATAATAAGAATTGCCAGTTACCTACTGTCGATAAAGGCGCTCCGATTCTTCCTAGGCCGCTGCCTGATGCAGATGCTAAGCGTGAAGTTCTGGCATGGGAAAGGCGATACCGTATGCACTCAGTAGAAAAGCATGGGCCAGAAATCCCCGATGCGGCGCTTAAGCAGCGTTCTATTGATGGATCTCATCCAACTAAAAAGGGTAGGAGGGAAGCGATAAATGCGAGTTCACAATTCACAAGCTGGACCTTACAACATCAAGCTATCGCTTATGCTCTCTCCAAGATGAACAAGGCTGTGCCGGAGCCTACCGGACATGATGCTGCAGGTAATCCCTACGTTCGAGTGCAAATTCCCGGCGTGGGGCGAGGTTATAAACCGAATAGCAAAGATCCTGCTAATCCGAAATATATTGAAGTGATGAATGAGGCGGAAATAAGATTTCGAAAAAACGATGTCAAACGCCCATTTACGGCTTTCACTAGATAGGGAGTATTTGCATGAAGTCACCGTTTGAAAATGTAGCTCTGCCTTGGGAGCCAAAAATTTCCTATTTTCTGGGAGCGCTCGAAATCTACGATAGAGAAGAAGAGGGTGAAGTATATTTGCGATACGATCCTAACGTGCCTAGCGAGCGTAAGGAGGTAATTGAAAAGTTTTTGATCCCTGATCTGGAATATCTTGGTTACAGGCATAAATACGCCTTGCTCGAAGTGTTGAAAGATGCTCTTCAGGACCAAAGCCATGATTTTTCTGTGCAGTTTGAGAATGATTATGACGAATGCATAACTATGGTGTGGAGTAACGACGAAGTTGAAAATGCCCGTCTTTTTTTTCAGGATATCTACCAAGTGGCTAGTGAAGTGTGGAGGGAGGATTTACACCGCGCCAGTCTTGAGGACCGATTAAGTTGGTAATGCGAAATGTTAAGACGCTGATCCATTCTTAAAAATCGAATTGGCCAGACCGCCTGCTAGCAAACCTTCTCAGAAGATACCACCGTTTAGCTAGTCAACATTGAGATCTGAGGGGAAGGAGCGCTGCCAACCTCTAACAAATACACACTAAACCCCACAACCCCCTTCGCATGATGCTTAGCCTGCGAAGCCATCTCCGCAAGCTGGCTGGCATCAAGCGTTGCACAAGCTTCGGGTCGCAGATGAACCACCCCAATCGATAACGACAACAACGCAAACTCCTGCCGCACGCCCTGGCGATTCGGCGCTACAAAACATCCGGCTTCGAGATGCTCGGGGCGGTAGAAGCGGCGGCATTGGCTTTGGAAGTCGTCGAGCAATTGGTTGAGGCGTTTGCGCCAGTCTTCGGGGCCGAGGACGAGGAGGAAGTCGTCGCCGCCGATGTGGCCGACGAAGTCGCGGGAGGGGTCGACGCGTTCGTTGAGGCATTGCGCCAGGCACAGAAGGACTTCGTCGCCCCGGCCGTAGCCGTAGATGTCGTTGAAGGGTTTGAAACTGTCGATGTCGACGTAGCAGATGATCGACTCGCGTCCTTGCTGTAGCAAACGCGTGAGGCATTGCTGAATGGGCACGTTACCCGGCAACAGGGTCAGTGGATTGGCGTAACGGGCCTGCTGGATTTTCAATTCGGTGATCAGTTTGAGCACGTCGATCACCCGACCGAGGCCGAGGTAGCTGCCGTTCAGGGTGATGATGAAGTCTTCTTCGATGCGCTGGCGGGCGCGGCTGGTGATCAGGCGGCTGACTTGCTGCAGTGACTGGCTCATCTCGACGGCGAGGAAGTCGTCGTTCATCAGGCGGCTGATCGGTTTGCGGGCGAAGAGGTCGGTGGCAAACGGTTTGAGCAGGGCGTCCGACAGCGAGTGGCGATGGACGATGCCGCAGGGCTGGCCTTGTTCGTCGAGCACGGCAAGTGAATTGAGGTTGGCCTGGCGACGGAAGGCTTCCAGTACCGTCGCCGTTGGCGTATCACGCTGCACGGCAGGCTGGTCGTTGAGCAGGGCGCTGAGGTCGCAGCCTTCGTCGTTCAGTGCGACGGCGTTGCTGTCGTGTTTGGGCATCAAAGCGCGCGCGTCGCGAGGCGGTTGTTCTTGCGGGCGGCCGAGCAGGTAACCCTGCACCAGATCGACGCCCATTTCAGTCAGCACCGCAAGTTCTTCCGGCAACTCGATGCCTTCGGCAATCACTTGCGCGCGGGAGGCCTTGGCGATTTGCAGAATCGAGCCGACAAACTCTCTTTTCAACGCGTCCTGATGAATGCCATCGATGAAGTGCCGATCGATCTTCACGTAGTCCGGACGCAGCTCCGACCACAGGCGCAGGCTCGAATACCCCGCGCCGAGATCATCCAGCGCGATGGAAAAGCCCATGGCCCGATAGTGATGCAGGGCGGTTTGCAGCAACTGAAAGTCATCGATCGGCGTCTGCTCGGTGAGTTCGATCACCACCTGACTGGGCGGTATGCCGAAGTCCTGCAGCAGTTGCAACGTACGCCCTGGTTGGTGCGCCGCTTCGAGCAAGGACTCCGGCGAGACATTGAGGAACAGCTTGCCCGAAAGTTGCTGCTCATTGAAGCGGCGGCAGGCGCTTTGCCGGCAGGCAATTTCCAGTTCGCTCAGTCGCCCGGCCTGACGGGCTACGGCGAACAGGGCAATTGGCGAATGCAGAGGGCTGTTGGACGGGCCACGGGTGAGCGCTTCATAACCGAGAACACGTCGCTCGGAAAGACAGATGATCGGCTGGAACAGGCTGTGTAAACCGCTTTGAGTCAGGATCGAGCTCAAGGCGCTCAGCTGTTCGGTCGTGGTCATGGCAGTCTCTGGCGATAAAAAAAGGACCGGGAGCGTTGGCTCCCGGTCCTTTATTGCACGACAGAATGATGACTGTTTGATGACGATCCGGGGATCGTCAGCACTAAATTGCCATCACTTACTTCTTGGCCACTTGATTGCTCAGCTTCAGGTAATCCAGCAGCACGCGCCCGGTTTCGCTCAGGTAGGCATCGTCCTCTGGTTTGACCTTATCCGGCTCGGCAGCGGCCAGCGCGTCTTCGTCTTCTTTCTTCAGCTCTTTGAGCGGTTCTTCGCCTTTGGCCTTACGACGGATGTTCTCCATCGCCAGTTGCTTGGCATCGATATCGGCGTGCTGGGCACGACGGTCGGCTTCATTGAGGCTGACGGTTTTCTCTTCCATCAGTTTCTGCGCCAAGGCCAGTTTGTCGCGGATGAACACGAACTCGGCATCCTTGTTGGTGCGCGCGTCATGCTCGGACTTCAGTTGGCCCAGGAACGGCTTGAATGGATCGGCCGCCGGTTTGATTGCCGCGCGGATGGTGTCCCACGGCATGGCTTCCGGCAGGGCGCTCTCGCCGATTTCCTTGGTGTCGATCAGCGACGGGTAGTCGATGTCCGGCAGTACGCCCTGGTGCTGCGTGCTCTGACCGGAGACGCGGTAGAACTTGGCCAGGGTCAGTTTCAATTCGCCATGGTTCAGCGGCTGAATGGTCTGCACGGTGCCTTTGCCGAAGGTCTGGCCACCGATGATCAGCGCGCGGTGGTAGTCCTGCATGGCGCCGGCGAAGATCTCCGAAGCCGAGGCGGACAGGCGGTTGACCAGCAGCGCCATCGGGCCTTTGTAGAACGCACCCGGGTTTTCGTCCTCGAGGACGTCGACGCGACCATCGGCATTACGCACGAGTACGGTCGGGCCTTTGTCGATGAACAGACTGGTCAGCTCGGTGGCTTCCTGCAGGGAGCCGCCGCCATTGTTGCGCAGATCGATGACCACGCCGTCGACCTTGTCTTTCTGCAGTTCGGTCAGCAGCTTTTTGACGTCCCGGGTGGTGCTCTTGTAATCCGGATCACCGGCACGGAATGCCTTGAAGTCGAGGTAGAAGGCTGGAATTTCGATCACGCCCAGCTTGTAGTCCTTGCCGTCCTGTTTCAGGCTCAGGATCGACTTCTTCACGGCCTGATCTTCGAGCTTCACCGCTTCACGGGTGATGGGCACGATTTTGGTGGTCTGGTCGTTCGGGGCATTGCTGGCCGGGATCACTTCCAGGCGCACCACGGTGCCTTTCGGTCCGCGAATCAATTTGACCACTTCGTCCAGACGCCAGCCGACCACGTCGACCATCTCTTTGTTGCCTTGGGCAACGCCGATGATCTTGTCTGCCGGAGCAACTTGTTTGGTCTTGTCAGCCGGGCCCGCCGGCACCAGACGCACGACCTTCACCTGGTCGTTGTCGCTCTGCAACACGGCACCGATGCCCTCGAGGGACAGGCTCATGTTGATGTCGAAGTTTTCCGCGTTATCCGGCGACAGATAGTTGGTGTGCGGGTCGTAGGACATGGCGAAAGTGTTGATGTAGGCCTGGAAGATGTCCTCGGCACGGGTCTGATCCAGGCGCGCCAACTGGTTCTTGTAGCGCTTGGTCAGGGTTTCCTGGATCTGCTTCGGCTCTTTGCCGGCGATCTTCTGGCGCAGCACCTCGTCCTTGACGCGTTTGCGCCACAGGTCGTCGAGTTCTGCGGTGGATTTCAGCCAAGGGGCATCCTTGCGATCGATCAGCAAGGTCTCCTTGGTCGTGAAGTCCATCTTGTCGACACCTTTGTTCAGCTCGGCAAGGGCAAAGTCCAGACGCGCTTTGACGCGATCCAGATAGCGCTTGTAGATGGTGAACCCGGCGTTGAGGTCACCGCTTTTGAGGAAGTCGTCGAACTGGGTTTTCCACTTGTCGAATTCGGCGATGTCGCTGGCCATGAAATAGCTGCGCGACGGATCGAGCAGCTTGATGTAGCTGTCGTAGATGATCACCGAGCGTGCATCGTCGAGCGGCGGCTTGCTGTAGTGGTGACGCTTGAGCAACTCGACGACGTTCAGGCTGGCGATGACTTCATCGCGATCAGGCTGCAACTTGTCCCAGCTGTTGGCTGCGAATGTGGTGCCCGACACCGGCAACAGACCGATACCGATAAAGAGAGCGAGGGCGGTGCTGGGGAGCAAATGCTTCATGCTGATTCGACGCGGGGACAATTGATAACGCATATTAGGCCGTCTTTGAAGTCGCCGGTTCTACGAGAGCCGGTCGCATAATGCAAAAAGCCCGGCGCTACAGCTTCGGGCTCAGTCCAGACTCACTATGGAGGCAGTGTGAAGGCATTGCAAGGCGTTGAAGGTCGAGTGGCATGGGTTGAAGAGCCGAGTCTTACGTGCGATGTAGGACAAGTCCGCATCCGTGTGGCGGCAGCCGGCCTCAATCGTGCCGATTTATTGCAGAAGGCAGGGCTTTATCCTCCGCCGCCAGGCGCCAGCCAAGTGCTCGGTCTTGAGTGCTCCGGCGTGATCAGCGAGGTCGGCGCGGGATCGTCCTGGCAGGTCGGCGATCGGGTTTGCGCCTTGCTGGCCGGGGGCGGCATGGCCGAAGAAGTGGTCGTCGACGGGCGGCATGTATTGCCGGTGCCCGAAGGCGTTTCGTTGATCGAGGCGGCGGCATTGCCCGAGGTGTACGCCACCGTCTGGCTGAATGTGTTTCAACTTGCAGCGCTGAAACCCGGTGAGAAAATTCTCCTGCACGCCGGCGCAAGTGGCATCGGTTCAGCTGCCATTCAGCTGTGCAAAGCGTTCGGCAACCCTTGCTGGGTCAGCGTCGGTTCCGCCGAGCGCCTCGCGTACTGCGAAGCGTTGGGTGCGCAGGGCGGCGTGGTGCGTACCGATGACATCGAGAGCCTGCGTGACTTCGGGCCGTTCGATGTGATTCTCGACCCGGTGGGCGGCAATTACTCTGCGCTGAACCTCAAGTTGATGGCGCTGGATGGTCGTTGGGTGTTGATCGGTTTGATGGGCGGGCGCGAGGCGAAACTGGATCTGGCGCAGGTACTGGCCAAGCGTGTGCAGTTACTGGGGTCGACGCTGCGCAGTCGTGACGATCAGTTCAAGGCGGATCTGCTGAGTGACCTGGGCCAGCATGTGTGGCCACTGTTTGCCGAGGGGCGTTTGCGTCCGCAATTGGCCAGGGCTTTTGCGGTGAAGGATGCCGAGGCGGCGTTTGCCGAGTTGGCGAGTAATACGGTGGCGGGCAAGTTGGTGTTGATAATTGACGAAAATCTGAGCTGACAGAAAAGCGGGGTCAATAGATCGCAGCCTTCGGCAGCTCCTACAGGGTGAATGCATTCCAAATGCAGGAGCTGCCGAAGGCTGCGATCTTTTGCTTTTTATTTCCAGCGATGGATCGGCCAGCCCGATTTTTCCGCGTGCTCAAGCAACACCGGATCCGGGTTGACCACGTGCGGGAAGTCTACTTTTTGCAGCAAGGGCAGATCATTGCGCGAGTCGGAATAAAAACTCGCGCCTTCGAGGTTTTCTTCTTCGGCGTCAAGCCACTCCAGCAAGCGGGTGATCTTGCCCTCGCGGTAAGTCAGAGTGCCGACGGTGTTGCCGCTGTACACGCCATGGGCGACTTCCAGTTCAATGGCCAAAATCTCGTCGATACCCAGTCGATCGGCAATCGGCCGAACCAGATGCGTGCCCGACGCCGAGATCACCAGGATCCGGTCGCCGGCCTTGCGGTGGGCGGCGATGGTTTTGGTCGCGTCGCTGAAGATGATCGGTTCGATAAAGTCTTCAACCCATGGCCCGACCAAGTGCTCGACTTCTTCCGGCGTGCGGCCGATCAGCGGCTCAAGGCTGAACGCCATATACTCGTCCATGCGCAATTTGCCATGGCTGTAGGCATCCATCATTTCATTGTTGCGGCGCATGAACGACTCGGGATCGACCCAGCCCAGACGCCCCATCTGCTCGCTCCAGAGGGTGGCGCAGTCGCCGTGGATCAACGTTTCGTCCAGATCAAAAATTGCCAGGGCCATCGGGTTCTCTCCGAGAACAGCTGCAGGCTACAAGCCTCGAGCTGCAAGAATTAAAATCAGGTGGGCCGCAGTCTACAGCTTGTAGCTTGCGGCTCGAAGCTTGTCGCTGCCTTCAAGCCACCTCACACAAGGCCGTCGGATCGATGGAAAGTGCCAGGCGCTGTCCGTCCGGATGCAGATCGGCGGCCGAGCGGTTGAGCACATCGACCACCAGCTCCACGCCACGCGCTTCGACACGATATCGAATGACGTTGCCGAGCAGGCTGTGGCTACGGATCTGCGCATCGAGTGCGCCGTCAAGGCTCAGTTCGATGGCTTCCGGGCGGATGGCGATGCGATGGTTGATCGGCCGTTGCAACAGTTTCGAGGCGGCCTCGGCGTCGAGCAGGTTGTAGTTGCCGATGAAGCCGGCGGCGAACACATCGACCGGCGCGGTGTAGAGGGTTTCGGCGTCGCCGCTCTGTACGATTTTTCCTTGATTCATCAGGAAAATCCGGTCGGACATGGTCAGTGCTTCTTCCTGATCATGGGTCACGAAGATCGTGGTCAGCCCAAGTTCGCGCTGGATCTGGCGGATCTGTTCGCGCAGGTGCTTGCGAATCCGTGCGTCCAGCGCCGACAGCGGCTCATCCAGCAGCAGCAAGCGCGGGCGGGTCACCAGCGAGCGGGCGAGGGCGACACGCTGGCACTGACCACCCGACAGTTGATGCGGGTAGCGCCTGGCGAAGTCGTGCAATTCAACCAGTTTCAACACTTCAGAAACGCGTTTTTGGCTGTCATCGGCGTTGACCTTTTGCATGCGCAGGCCGAAAGCAACGTTCTGTTCGACGGTCATGTTGGGGAACAGTGCATAGCTCTGAAAGACCATGCCTATTCCGCGTTTCTGCGGGCTCAACGGCACGATATCGACACCGTCGAGGAGGATCTGGCCGCCATCGACCGGCGTCAGCCCGGCGATGCAACGCAACAAGGTGGATTTGCCACACCCGGACGGACCGAGCAGGGTAACGAACTCGCCTTTGTTGATTTCGCAATCGATGTCGCTGAACACAGTAGTGCCCGCATAACGCTTCTGCAGGTGTCGGACGCTGACGTAGCTCATTCGCTTTTGTCCTTGTTCAAGATGTTGGCGATCCAGGTCAGGACCAGCACGAAAAAGAAGTACGAAATGACCAGCGCACTGGTGAAGTGACCGCTGCTGTTGCGCATGTTGTTCAGATAGACCTGCAGGGTTTCGTAGCGCGTGCCGACGAGGATGTTGGCGAAGACGAATTCACCGAAGAGGAACGAGAACGACAGCAGCAGCGCCACCATCAGACCCTTGCGCAGATTCGGCAGTACCACCAGCAATGCCGCCTGAAAGGTGCTGGCGCCGAGCAGTTGCGCAGCATCCATCAGGTCGCGCAGGTTGATCGCTTGCAGGTTGTTGGTGATCGCCCGGTACATGAACGGCAATGCCACGGTGAAGTAGCAGCCGATCAGAATCCACGGCGTACCGACCATCGCCATCGGCCCGGAACCGTAGAGCTGCAACAGCCCCACCGAAGACACCACCGGCGGCACCGCGAAGGGCAGCAGGATCAGGATGTTCATCAGCGCATCGAGTTTCGGAAAGTAGTAATGCACCACGAACAGCAGCGGCAGGATCAGCACCACCGACAACACCAGGGCGCCGACGCAGACGATCAGTGACTGGCCGAATGCGTGCAGAAAGCGTGGATCGCTCCACAGCTGGATATACCACTTGAAGGTGAAGCCGCTGGGCAGAATGGTCGCCGACCAACTGCTGGCGATCGAATAGACCAGCGTGCCCACCAGCGGCAACAGCAGAATGGCGAACAACAGATAGACCACGACGCGGTGGTAGAGGCCGGCCGGGCCCGATTCAGCGCGAGACATGGTAGCTCCTCTTCAACAGCAGTTGATGCACGACGGTGACGAGGGTCATCAGCGCCACGAGCACCACGGCCAGTGCGCTGGCCAGGTTCGGATCGAGCGAGATATCCCCGGACACCATCGCCGCAATACGAATCGGCAGGACGTTGAAGTTGCCGGTGGTCAGTGCATAGACCGTGGCGTAAGCGCCGAGTGCGTTGGCCAGGAGGATCACGAACGTGCCGAGCAATGCCGGGGTCAGCACCGGCAGACCGATGTGCCGCCAGAACTGCCAGCCGTTGGCGCCGAGCAGCGCGGCGGACTCGCGCCAGTCCTCACGCAGGGCGTCGAAAGCCGGGTAGAGCAGCAGCACACCGAGGGGAATCTGGAAGTAGGTGTAGAGGATGATCAGCCCGGTTTTCGAGTACAGGTTGAAGTCCTGGATGATCCCCGACTGCTTGAGCATGATGGTGATGCTGCCGTTGAAGCCGAGCAGGATGATGAAGGCGAACGCCAGCGGCACGCCGGCGAAGTTGCTGGTCATGTTGGCGAAGGCATTCACAAAGTTGCGCAGCTTCGAATCGACGCGACGCAGCGAGTATGCGCCGAGCACAGCAATGATGATGCCGAACACGCTCGACCAGAAACTGATCTCCAGGCTGTACTGGATCGCCTGCCGATAAAACTTCGAACTGAAGACCTTACTGAAATTGGCCAAGCCCCAGCCGAATTCTTCCGACTGCAGGCTATTGATCAT
This sequence comes from Pseudomonas sp., assembly GCF_035554175.1. Taxonomy (GTDB): domain Bacteria; phylum Pseudomonadota; class Gammaproteobacteria; order Pseudomonadales; family Pseudomonadaceae; genus Aquipseudomonas. The sequence goes on from NZ_DATMIV010000001.1 coordinate 20,653, forward strand.
CACCCAGACCAGCGGGGCGATTTCGAAGACTATGAAGAACAGCGCGAAGGGCACCAGGCACAGCGCCGCGAGCCATTTGCCGCGAGTCATGGCATTCACTTGAACAGCTCCCGGCACACAGGTTTGTCGTGAGGCACGCCGAGCAGTTCGCAGACCGTGCCGCAGATTTCGGTCTGCTTCGGTGCGGCATCGGGAGTCAGGCTGAAAGCCTCGCCAAGGACAAACATCGGCACTTGGCGCTCTTCGGGTAACAAGCCGTTGTGCGAACGATCGTTGTTCATGCCGTGGTCGGCGGTTACCAGCACCTGATAACCAGCGTCGAGCCAGGTATGCAGATAGTCGGCGAGGATGATGTCCGCCGAGCGCGCGCTGTTGCGGTATTGCGAACTGTCGAGACCGTGCTTGTGCCCGGCGTCATCGATGTTCATCGGATGGATCAGCAGGAAATTCGGCGCGTGGCGCAAGCGCAGGTTTTCGGCGTCGGCGAACAGGTGCGAATCGGGGTAGTGATCGTTCCAGTAGAAGTGACCGTGCTGGATCGGCAAGGACGGATCGTCGGTGTGGCGGTCGCGTGTGGCTTCGAACGGTGATCGGTTGTACAGCTCGCTGACCCAGTGATAAGCCGCAGCGGCCGTTTTCAGGCCGGCATCGCGGGCATAGTGGTAGATGCTGCGCTGGTTCGACAGGCGCGAGACATTATTGTGGACGATGCCGCTGTCGATGGGCGGCACGCCGGTGAGGATGCATTCGTAAAGTGGTCGGGACAGGGCGGGCAGTTCGCACTCCAGTTGATAGAGCGCCGCGCGTCCTGCGTCAACATAGGCCTGCAGATGCCCCATGGCGTGCCGCGCAACCTCGTAGTTGAGGCCGTCGAGCACGACAAGGATGACGTTGTGCTTCATAGGGGCAAACACTCCGCGAAATTCAGATATTGCGAAATCGAATCGATCCCCTGTGGGAGCGAGCCTGCTCGCGAATGCGGTACATCATTCAACAGTGATGTCGACTGACACGCCGCCTTCGCGAGCAGGCTCGCTCCCACATTTGGATCTTCAAGGATCCCGAACAGGGATCTACAGGTTTATTTCATCTCTACGATGACTTCTTCGTTCCACTTCTGCGGCAGGGCCTTGGAGGTCTTTTCCCACGCGTCGGCGTCTTTGATCGGCGTGACCTTTTTGTACTGCTCGTTGGGCAGCAGCTTGGCTTTCACGTCTTCCGGCAGTTGCAGGTGTTCGGCGCGGATCGGACGGGCGTTGCCACGGGCAAGGTTGGTCTGGCCGGCGTCGCTGAAGATGTATTCGCGGGTCAGCTTGGCGGCGTTCGGGTTTTTTGCGTACTTGTTGATGATCGTGGTGTAGCCGGAGATCACCGAGCCATCGGACGGAATCAGCACCACGTAGTCATCCGGGTTGGCCATCTTGGCCTTGTAGCTCAGGCCGTTGAAGTCCCAGACCACGCCGACTTCGATCTCGCCTTTTTCCATGGTGGCGATGGTCGGATTGGCCATCGACAGACGGCCTTGTCTGGCGATGTCTGCAAACAGCAGCAAGGCTGGCTGGATGTTTTTCTCGTCGCCACCGTTGGCCAGGGCCGCGGCGAGCACGCCGTTGGCAGCTTGGGCGGCGGTGCTCACGTCGCCAATGGAGACCTTGTACTTGCCGGTTTTGAGGTCAGCCCACTTGGTCGGCACCTCGGAGCCGTGCAGCAGCTTCTTGTTGACGATGAACGCGATGGTGCCGGTGTAGGCCAGCGCCCAGTTGCCGTCCTTGTCCTTGGCCCAGTCCGGCACCTGATCCCAGGTGCTCGGCTTGTACGGTTGCACCACGCCTTGCTTGACCGCGATAGGGCCGAAAGCCGCACCGACGTCGCCGATGTCGGCGGTGGCGTTGTCTTTTTCGGCGGCGAACTTGGCGATCTCCTGGGCGGAGCTCATGTCGGTGTCGATGTGCTTGAGGCCGTATTTTTTCGCCAGGTCTTCCCAGGTGCCTCTCCAGTTGGCCCAGTCATCTGGCATGCCAACGCTGTTGATGGCGCCTTCCGCTTTCGCAGCGGCTTCGAGAGTTTTCAGATCGGTGTCGGCCGCCATCGCGGCGGTGCACATGGCAATGGTCGAGCCTAACAGTGTTGCCAGGAAAAGCTGTTTCATTCCGAAGCTCCTTGGTCGTGTTCAACGCTGCGATTGCGGTATGTGTTGGTCTAGGTCAGCAATACCTGAGCCAATTTAGGCGCGCTGGATGACACTTTGATGTCGACGCTGGTGTGGCAGGTCTTTTATCCGCCTGTGATCGGCAGGTGCCAGATAAGCGTAGACCATGCCGAAGGCCCGACAGACAGGGGACTTGGCCGATGTATTGCAAGTCGTGAAAGCGACCGTTCGGTAATTTTGTCATCTGGCGGTCATCTGCACTGCCTAGGCTTGCAACACCCGACAGCGATCCATATGGCGTTCGGTTTTGCCCCGAAACAGTGCTGGTCTAGTCCAGATAGGTAACGTTGATGCGCGATGAGGCAACGAAAGCGGTGACAGCGATTGGCCAAGTGCTGCAGGAACAGCTCGATCACGGTCTGTTGGCCGCCGGCAGCAAGTTGCCGGCCGAACGCAAGCTCAGTGAGCTGTTCGGGACAACGCGGATCACTGTGCGTGAGGCGCTGTTGCAGCTCGAGGCGCAGGGGCAGATTTATCGCGAGGAGCGACGCGGCTGGTTCGTATCGCCGCCGCGTCTGGCTTACAACCTGATGCAGCGCAGTCATTTTCACGCGATGGTCAGTGCGCAGGGCCGCGTGCCTTCGACCGAGGTGATTTCGGCGCGATTGCAGCCGGCTTCGGCGGCGGTGTGCGCGTGGCTGCAGCTGCCGGCGCTGTCGAGCGTGATTCAGATTTGCCGCTCGCGGCGCATTGACGGGCGGCTGGTGTTGTATGTGGAGCACTATTTGAATCCGCAGTTTTTTCCCGGGATTCTCGAGTTTGATTTGAATCAGTCGATCACCGAGCTGTATGCCCGGCATTACGATTTGCACTATGGCCGGGTGCGGTTCGAGATGGTGCCTACGTCTTTATCTGTCGATGCGGCAGCGGCTTTGCGGGTTTCGGTGGGGAGTCCGGGCTTGCGCATTGCGCGGGTCAATTACGATCAGCATGGGCGGTTGATTGATTGTGATCTGGAGTTTTGGCGGCATGATGCGATTCACGTTGGGGTTGATGTGGTTTGACCTTGGCGGCCTCTGGGCCGACCAGGTTTTGGGGGGGGTGGGTCAATATTCGTTGCTGCGGTAACGGCTTCTTATGGTTTCGCCCTTACGGCGAGGCACTTTTTCCAGACGCCGAAAAAGTACCCAAAAAGGCTGCGCCCTGACGTTCGGCCCGCTCGCTTAGGCTCGGGGTTCCTTCGCTGCGGGATCGATCCTGGCGCAGCGGCTCCGGTTTGCTTCGCTGCACCTACACTCGCTGTGTACGACTGCGTCGTACGGTCGCTGCGCTCCCACGCCCGGATCAATCCCTCCACTCAGCCTGCCGACGGGCTCCAAGATCAAAAGCGTTACTCGAGCTTGCGCTCATTGTGTGTAGGAGCTGCCGAAGGCTGCGATCTTTTGATTTTGATTTTGCTGTTCTGTGGGAGCGAGCCTGCTCGCGATGGCGGCTTAAGAGCCGCCCGATCTCTGTCGGATGTACTCAATCCCTGTGGGAGCGAGCCGCTCGCGAAGGCGCCTCCACGCTCACCCCCTCTCTACCTGCCCACCGCCGCATTCCCATACAAATAATCCGTCGCCAACGACGCCAATGTCCTGACCCCAACCACCAGCGCCGACTCATCCACAAAGAACCCCGGATTATGATTCGGCGCAGCTTTGCTCATGTCCTGATCCCGCGGCGTCACACCAAGAAATACAAACAACCCCGGCGCCTCCTTAGCGAAGAACGAGAAATCTTCCGCGCCGCCTACCAGCGGTCCCTGCACCACATCATCCTTGGCGGCCCACTTCAAAGTCGGCAGCATCTTTTCTGTCAGTGCCGGGTTGTTAATCGTCGGGTCGTATTTTTCGATGATGGTGACGTCGGCTTTCGCGCCGCCGCTTTCGGCGATTTTTTCTACGGTCTGGCGGACGTCGCTGTGCAGTTTCTGGCGGATGCCGTAGTCGTAGGAGCGGATGGTGCCGGTCATATCGACCGATTCGGGGATGATGTTGTAGCGGGTGCCACCGTTGATGGTGCCGATACTGACCACCGAGGGATAAGAGGAGATATCGGTGCGGCGGCTGACCACAGTTTGCAGGCCGACGATGGTTTGTGCGCCGACGGTGATCGGGTCGATGCCGTCCCAGGGACGGCCGGCGTGGGTTTGTTTGCCGTGGATCTTGATGCGCAGGTCATCGGAGCTGGCCAGGGTCGGGCCGGGGCGCCAGGCGATCTGGCCAGCGGGGACGCCGGCCCAGACGTGCAGGCCAAACACCGCGTCGGGTTTCGGCGACTTCATCACGCCTTCCTCGACCATCATCTTCGCGCCCCAGGTATTTTTGCCGTCGGGAATGAAGTCGCTCGGGCCTTCTTCGGCGGGCTGGAAGTAGAACACCACGGTGCCTGGCAAAGTCTCGCGCATTCCGGTAAGAATTTTCGCCGCGCTGAGCAGGATCGCGGTGTGCGCGTCGTGGCCGCAGGCGTGCATGACGTCGACTTCCTTGTCGAGATAAGTGCCTTTGGCTTTCGAGGCGAACGGCAGGTCGGAGACTTCCTTGACCGGCAGCGCGTCCATGTCGGCGCGCAGGGCCACGGTCGGGCCGGGCAGGGCGCCTTTGAGAATGGCGACCACGCCGGTGCGAGCGACGCCGGTTTTAACTTCAAGGCCCAGGGCTTGCAACTGGTTGGCAACCAGCTCAGCGGTGCGTTTCTCGCTGTTGCCAAGTTCCGGGTGGGCGTGGAGGTCGCGGCGGGTTTCCAGCAGTTGCGGCTCGAGCTTCTGCGCCTGCTCGGCGATCTGTGTGCGGGCGCTGTCCAGGGTCGCGGCGCCCGCATGGCTGGCGACCAGGGTGAGCAAAAGGGTCTGGGCAATGCGCGTCAGTTGCATAGGGTTCTCCTTGATTATTGTTGTCGGGCTTGCCTGCCTGTGACAAAGGCTCTGCACGCAAGTGCGATCCGTTCAGGAAAGCGCTATGCGCTCCTACAGATTTACGTTTGAGCATAAGTTATCAGCGAAAACTCCTACCGCTTTATCAGTTCCGTCCGGCGTGACAGATAAAACGCGGGCGATAACTATGTACCGCACCGCGCAACATTTATTTCAATAAATTTCTCCAGGTGCCGGTCACTTTATTGGCTGTTTGAGGGTGACCGGCCAGCGCGACGAAAACTATTGTCCATGGAGGATTTATAAATGCAGCGTAATGGAATAACGCTTCCGCCGATTGTTGTGCGTCCGGATAAACAAGATGAATATTTACATTATTTAGGTGCAGGAGACGGTTCGGGGCCAAACATCAACTTTGCGCCTTTGGGTGAAATACTCGATATGGAAAGTATCTATAAAGATACTTCCAGGAATATTGCTCAGGTCATTGAACATGAACTGGCAGAAGTGCGGGCAGCAGGTGATCAAAGTGTATTGCCTCCTTTGGATGCGCTGGCGCGGGAGATGCGCTTCAGGGAGTCGCTGACGACACGAAAATTCAATGCGTTTTTCGTGGCGAGAGACGTTGCCATTCAACGTTTCAGTCATGCCCAAATTGAAATTTTTTTTAACGGTGGCCGGTTACCACAGGTCAATCGGCGAGGCAGTAGTGTCAGCGTTCGGCAGGCCTATAGCGCCTTGTTCAATGCCAAGCTGCTAATCGAAGGCATCAACTTGTTGAACAGCCAGTCGGCCACGGTCAAAGGCATGATTGCTGTGGTGCAAGCTCAGGAAGCCGAGCGGATCGCCCAGGATCAGGCGCGGTTGGCGGCGGAACACGCCCGGCAGGCTGCACAGGAACAGGCCCGCGTCGCTCAGGAGCAGGCGCGGCGGCTGGCGGAAGAACTGGCGCGGCAGGCCGCCGCCAATGAACTCAGGCGGCTTGAAGAAGAACAGGCCCGCATGGCGGCTGAGGCACTGGAGCGCAAGCGTGCCGAGGAACAGGCGGCGCTTGAGGCTGAAGCCGAAGCACGCAGGGTGGATGAGGAAAAGCGCCGGCAGCAAACCCCCGGTGGGCACAGTAGCCCATTGCGCTTTCAGGGCAATATCAGCCACGCCCAACTGGTATTTGCGACCTCCGGTGGGGCGGTTGCGATTGCCGACAGCCTGATGGCGGGTCTTGCCGCTTCGATTCGCTCGGCGGTTGCCGGTTTATCTGGGCTGGCTGCTGGCACAGCGTCCGGCCTGATGGTGGGGGTGAGTGCGTTTGTCTACTCGCCGGTGTTGGGCAATGGTGAGCTGCCTGAACGCTTTCTGCTCAGCCTTCCATTGGCAGATCTGCTGCCCGGTCCGTTGCCTGATCTGAACACGCTGGCGAACGAAAGAGCACGACTGAATCTGCCGGTGCGTTTGAGTGCCCGGCCACTGACGGGATCACTCGCCGAGCTGCTTGTCGTTCCGGTAGCGGGGACAAAACTGCCATCCGGCGTTCGCGTGATAGCAGCTGGCTACAACGCTGGGGATAACACTTACAGCGCGACGCTCAATGACATTCCGCCGACCACTGCGGTCTGGACGCCATCGATAACTCCTACAGACAGTTCAACGCTGTTTCCCATCGAAAATCCGGCTCCGCCTCGATACATCGGCGGCAATCTGGTACCGATCAAAGGGCGGATCGACGCTTATCCGGGGCGGGGCAACATTCGTTTCGACGACTTCATTCTGGTCTTCCCTCCGGAATTGGGTCTGCCCCCGCAGTACGTCATGTTCCGGGATCGACGCAATGATCCAGGGGTGGCCAGTGGTTATGGAGAGCCGGTTGCGAATGGATGGCTGGAGGCGGCAACGCAAGGCGAGGGCGCGGCGATTCCATCGAGAATCGCAGATCAATTGCGAGGCAAGCAGTTCAACGATTTCAGGGCTTTCAGGGAGACTTTCTGGAAGGCGGTGAGCGCTGACGTTGAGCTGGCGATGTGGTTTGATCCAAATAGTCTCAGTGCAATGAGCAAAGGGCGGTCAGCGTTTGTGAGAGCGGGTGATCGAGTTGGTAAACGAGTGAAACTTGAGCTGCACCACGTCTCATCGTTATCGGACGGTGGGCAGTTGTACGATATTGATAACCTGCGTTTGCTAACTCCGAAGCAGCATTTGGAAGTTCATAAGGGAGTCGAGTAATGAAAAAGTTAATGATCAGTGATATGTCCGAAGAGCAGTTTTTGCATTTTGTACAAAAGATATGTCAATCGGATTACGCGACTGAAAAGGGGCATACCTCAGCTGTTATGGAGTTTGAACGACTGAGCGAGCATCCAGCGCGTTCCGATTTAATCTATTACCCGGAACCGGGCAAAGGTGGTCCGGAAAACATTGTGGCGGAAGTAAAAAGATGGCGGGCCGCCCACGGCAAACCTGGTTTCAAAGACCAGTAAGCGCTGCCCCCTATTGGCGCATCTGCCGATAGGGGGCTCAAGGGGACTCAATCGCCTTTCTTGACCTCCACCCCAGGCGTAATCACCTGCACACTCATCCGCGGTGTCGCCAGATCCAGCCCCGCCTCATCCAGTTGCCTTTTCAGCGACAAGTTGAACGCCCGGGAAACTTCCCACTGTTTGATCGGCGCAGTCTTGAACCGAGCGCGCAGGATCGCGCTGCCGGACTCGAAACTTTCCACGCCCTGAATCTCCAGCGGCGACCAGATGTTGCGGCGTTGTAGCGGATCGCTGCGCATCTTCTGGCCGACGTCGCGCATCAGTTTGATCGCGTCGTCGATTTCCATGTTGTATGGCACGGCGACGCGGAAGATCGCGTAGCCGAATTCCCGCGAGTAGTTCTTGATGCTTTTGATTTCGCTGAACGGGATGGTGTGGACGATGCCGTCGATGTCGCGCAGGCGCACGGTGCGGATGGTCAGGCCTTCGACGGTGCCGAGGTGGCCACCTACGTCGACATAGTCATCGATGGCCAGCGAGTCCTCGATGATGATGAACAGGCCGGTGATCAAGTCAGCGACCAGGGACTGTGCGCCGAAACCGATCGCCAGACCGATCACACCGACACCGGCCAGCAGTGGCGTAACGTTCATGCCCATGTTCGCCAGCGCGACGATCAGTGCAATGATGAAAATCGCCACGAACAGCACGTTGCGGATCAGCGGCATCATCGTCTGCGCGCGGGCGTTGGCCAGGCCTTTGCGCGAGCGGGTGAGGGCGTGATGCACGGCGGTGTCGGCGAGGATCCAGATCAGCCAGGAGAAAACCAGCGTGCCGATCAGGCTGAACAGTTTGACGCTGATGTCGTGACCCTCGCCGTCGGCGAAAGCGATCAGCGACTGGCCCCAGACACGCAGGCCCAGTTCGATGAAGACCAGCCATACCAGCAAATGCGCGAGGGTATAGAAGAAGTTTTTCAGTCGTTCCGAATACAGCGCATGGCGTTTCGGCCCGCGTTGCGGCTTCAGCGAATGCCGACGCACGAGGCCGTTGATCACCATGCACAACACCAGCAGAACCGTGCAGATCAGCGACTGCCGCAGCGCGGTGCTGGTGTCGCCGGCGGAGACGAACGTGGCGAACAGCGAGATGCCGACCAGCACCAGCGCCGGTACGTACCAGAAGGTACCGAGGATTTCGATGGTGTCGCTGAGGGCGCGGCGGGTCAGGCGGCGCGACAGCGGTTGGTTGCGGATCAAGTGCGCGATCGGCCGGCGGAATCGCAGGATGAACAGGCCGGTCGACAGGGCGGCGAGCACATTGGCGGTAGTCGCTGCGGTGTGCGCCAGATGCACGCCGAGGCTCTCGACCAGGCGCGGATCGCTCAACGCTTCACCGAACGCGGCGAAGCTGCCGATCAGCCACAGCGGTCGAAATGCCTGATGGCGCAGGATGTACAGCGCGCGATGGCGATGCGGGCCGTCCAGCAGGGAGAAGGCAATTACGCAGATCGCCGAGAAACAGGTGCCGACGACCAGGGCATAGGCCAACACCATCGCCAGGCTTTTGCCCAGCGATGACGGCAGCGCGTAGCTCATGTAAACGGTCATCACCAGGGCGATCAACCACGGCCCGAGCTTGCGCAGGGCGAAGCGCAGCATGTCGAGGGCCTTGGGGTGTTGCGGCAGTTCTTCGGTCAGGCCGAAGCGCAGGCGCACGCGGTGGCCGAGCCAGATCAAGGCGGCGGCGAGCAGGCTCCAGACCATCAGGATCATGGCGAAACCGAAGATGATCGGCAGCCATTCATTGGCCGGCAGCAGCTTGCTGGTCAGTTCGTCCCTGGCCAGTTCGAACTCGTTGGACCAGCGGGTGATCGGGCTGTCGGCGCCGGAGAACTGTTTTTCGAAGTTGGCGAGGGTGCCGCCGATCAGGCCGAGAACGCCTTCCTCCGGGGTGGCCTGAGCCTTTTTTGTGGCATCGCGCAGTTTTTTCAGATCACTGAGCAGCTGCGCGCGTTGCTTGTCGTTTTCCAGCGATTTGATCACTTCATCCAGCGATTGGCCGAGGGGTTCCTGGGCCTCGGGCTGGGGTTTGGAAGTGTTGAGCAGACCGGGCAGACCGACCGCTTGCGCGGGCGCCAGCGGCAACAGGGTCATCAGGCAGACAAGCAACAGACCAGGCAAAGCAAAAAGACGAGCGAACACCAGGGGACAACCTCGCGATAGGCGGATGCGCAGGAGTGTACGAGGCCCTCGGGCGCAATGCGAGCCGGGCTCGGTCATTCGTTGAGTTTGGCGAGGATCTTGTAGACCACGGTGGCGAGGATCATCAGCATGCCGATCCACATGGCCAACACCCCCGCGTTCTTGTCGCGGAAGTTGAAGCCGATGGCCAGCAGGATCATCCCGCAAAGAATGGGAATGAGCATGGCGTGGAACGAGGACATCGAGATCATGGAGACTGCCTTGTCTTGGGTGATCCTTTGAGTCTAGGCAGGTTTTCGAGGCGGGGTGTGATGTGGCTCAGGAATGCATCAGGTCAGAGAGGATTCTGCTGTCTGCACAAGCGCTTTCGCGAGCAGGCTCGCTCCCACAGGTTGGAATGCAACTCAATGTGGGAGCGAGCCTGCTCGCGAAGTTCTTCAGCTTTTACGGCAATTCACGACTGGCATAGAACGCGCTGAGCACTTTGACCAAATGTGCCAGGTCATGGCTGCCGCACAGTTCGCGGATCGAGTGCATGGCGAAGGTCGGCAGGCCGATGTCGACGGTGCGCACGCCCAGGTGGCTGGCGGTGATCGGGCCGATGGTCGAGCCGCAGCCCATGTCGCTGCGCACCACGAAGCTTTGCACGGGTACTTCTTCGGCCATGCACAGATGACGGAAGAAACCGGCGGTTTCGCTGTTGGTGGCGTAGCGCTGATTGCTGTTGACCTTGATCACCGGACCGGCGTTGAGTTTCGGGCCGTGGTTGGCGTCGTGCTTGTCCGCGTAGTTGGGGTGCACGCCGTGGGCGTTGTCGGCCGAGACCAACAGGGATTTCTGGATGGTGCGAACGAACTCGTCACCTTCGGGCAGCAGACGGCGCAGGGTCTGTTCGAGCATCGGGCCGTCGGCGCCGCAGGCCGAGCAGGAACCGACTTCCTCGTGGTCGTTGCACACCAGCACGCAGGTTTCGTCGGTCTCGGCGCTGAGCAACGCTTGCAGGCCGGCGTAGCAGGACAGCAGGTTGTCGAGGCGCGCACCGGCAATGAAATCACCGCTCAAGCCGATGACCGCAGCGCTTTGCGTGTCGTAGAAGCTCAGCTCGTAATCAAGCACCACGTCGGCGTTCAAACCGTGTTCGCGGGCCAGTTGATCGGTGAGTACGGCGCGGAAATCGACCCGCTCGTCACCGGCGAACTGCGCAAGAATCGGCGGCAGCTCGGTCTGCGCGTTGATCGCCCAACCCTGGTTGGCTTCGCGGTTGAGGTGAATGGCCAGATTGGGAATGATCGCGATCGGTGCCTTGAAGTCGATCAACTGGCTCTCGACCTTGCCGTCACGGCGGAAGGTCACCCGGCCGGCCAGCGACAGATCGCGGTCGAACCACGGCGCCAGGAGCGCGCCGCCGTAGACTTCGACGCCCAGTTGCCAGAAGCCCTGACGTTGCAGTTCCGGTTGCGGCTTGACCCGCAGGCAGGGGCTGTCGGTGTGGGCACCGACCAGACGAATGCCGTCGTGCAAGGGCGAGTTGCGGCCCATTTTGATCGCAACGATCGAGGAGTCGTTACGGGTCACGTAATAGCGGCCGTTGGCCTCGGTGGTCCAAGGCTCGCGCTCGTCGAGGCGCACATAACCGGCAGCCTCCAGACGCTGAACGAGACTGGCGGTGGCGTGGAACGGGGTAGGGGAGGCCTTGAGAAAGTCGATCAGGCCCTGGTTCAACTCTGCGCGCATAAGAAACTCCAGACAGCAATGGGCGGGAGTTTAACGTATTGGCCGGGGAATTGAATCTGCACCGGAACCCTGTAGGAGCTGCCGAAGGCTGCGATCTTTTGATCTTGTTTTTGATTTACGAAACACCAGATCAAAAGATCGCAGCCTTCGGCAGCTCCTACATGGGTTCGGCGGTGTTCGTCAGAACGGCGCCGGGCACTCGAAGCGCAGGCGCTCGCCGGTTTGCGGGTGGGTGAAGCTGAGCATGCTGGCGTGCAGGCACAGGCGCGGCCACGCCGCCAGCGCTTGTTCGTGGGCGTAGAGTCCGTCACCGAGCAGCGGATGACCGATCGACAGCATGTGCACGCGCAACTGATGCGAGCGGCCGGTGATTGGTGTCAGCTCGACGCGGCACCAGTCGCCGCAACGTTCCAGCACTTTCCAGAACGTCAGCGCATGCTTGCCGAATTCATGATCGACCACGTGCCGTGGTTTGGTGGGCGGGTCGTAGCGCAACGGCAGGTCGATGCTGCCGCTGTCCAGTTCCGGCTGACCCCAGGCCAGTGCGGTGTAGGCTTTTTCGGTTTCGCGGTCGTGAAACTGCCGCGACAGTTCGCGGTGAGTGTCGGCATCACGGGCCAGCAGGATGATCCCGGAAGTTTCCCAGTCCAGCCGATGGACGATGCGCGCTTCCGGGTAGCCGTTTTCCTGCAGACGGGTGATCAGGCAGTCTTTGTTGTCATCGGCGCGCCCGGGCACCGAGAGCAGCAGGGTCGGTTTGTCGACCACCAGAACGGCGGCGTCCTCGTGGATGATGCGGATGTTGGACAGCGGCATTAAAACAGCCTCGTAACAAATGCCAACGGCGGCTCGGAACTGCTGATAAACCTGCAGGAGCTGCCGAAGGCTGCGATCTTTTGACTTTGAAGATCAAAAGATCGCAGCCTTCGGCAGCTCCTGCACGAGCATCAATAGTCCGAGCCGCCGTAGCGACTGCCAAATCGACTCAGCGATCGGGCAGGGTGATGTTGAGTTCCAGAATCGAGCAACTGCCCTGGCTTTCCAGTGCAACGTGTACGTCGTCGTTGCCGATGTTGACGTACTTGCGGATCACGTCGACCAGTTCCTTCTGCAAGGCTGGCAAGTAATCCGGCGTGCTGCGCTGGCCGCGCTCATGCGCCACGATGATCTGTAGACGCTCTTTCGCTACCGAGGCGGTACTTGGCTTTTTGTTGGCACGAAAGAAGTCAAAAAGGTTCATTACCTACCTCCAAACAGGCGCTCGAAGAATCCCTTCTTCTCGACATCGAGGAATCGGTGGGCTTTATCTTTGCCCAGCAGGCGGTCGACGGTATCGCTGTAAGCCTGACCGGCATCGCTCTGGTCGTCGAGAATCACCGGCACGCCCTGGTTGGAAGCCTTGAGCACCGCCTGGGATTCGGGGATCACGCCGAGCAGGGTCACCGAGAGGATTTCCTTGACGTCTTCAACGCCGAGCATCTCGCCCTTTTCAACACGCTCCGGGTGGTAGCGGGTGATCAGCAGGTGTTCCTTGATCGGGTCTTCGCCACGTTCGGCGCGGCGCGATTTGCTCGCCAGCAGACCGAGCATGCGGTCCGAGTCACGTACCGAGGAAACTTCCGGGTTGGTCACGACGATCGCTTCATCGGCGAAGTACATGGCCAGGTGTGCACCTTTTTCGATGCCCGCCGGGGAGTCGCATACGACGAACTCGAATTGTTCCTTGAGCTCCATCAGGACTTTTTCCACGCCTTCGACGGTCAGCGCGTCTTTGTCGCGGGTCTGGCTGGCGGCCAATACGTAGAGATTTTCCAGGCGCTTGTCTTTGATCAGTGCCTGTTGCAGGTTGGCTTCGCCATTGACGACGTTGACGAAGTCATACACCACGCGGCGCTCGCAACCCATGATCAGGTCGAGGTTACGCAAGCCCACGTCGAAGTCGACGATCACTGTTTTGTGGCCGCGCAGAGCGAGACCGGTACCGATAGCGGCGCTGGTGGTGGTCTTACCCACACCACCCTTGCCGGATGTAACCACGAGAATCTTGGCCAAGGTGTTTCACCCCTAAGGAAGAAGGACTGTTCAGCCCCTGAAAAACATCTCTTGAAAACTACTGCAGTCGGACAGCCTTGGCTGGAATTTGGCTTTGAGCCATTTTCCTACTTCGTTTGAGCCGTTTTCGCTACGTTTTAGAGATGCTTGGAAAATGCGGCAGTATCCGTTAAAGCCGAATGATGTTCAACACGTCGCCCGACAGGCTGACCTGGACGCCCGAGCCCCACATCGGATCGCGACGCAGGTCCTCGGAGACCTTGTAATGACCGGCGATGGAGATCAGTTCAGCGCTCAATTGCTGACAGAAAATCCGTGCCTTGGTATCACCTTTGACGCCGGCCAGCGCGCGGCCGCGCATCGGGCCGTATACATGGATGTTGCCATCGGCAAGAAGTTCCGCCCCCGGACTGACCGAAGAGACCACCACCAGATCGCCACCCTGGGCGTAAATCTGCTGGCCACCACGTACTGGCGTGGTGATGACGCGGGTCGGTTTGACGGTTGGCTCAGGCGGTTTTTCCGGTTTCTTTTTGACTTCAGCTTCCGGCGTTTCCAGCGGTCGCTCGCGAGCGCCGGAGGGCGGCAGCACGGGAATGTCGATGGCGATGGCGGCGGCGATGTCTTCGATGCGGCTGGCACGAATGGCCAGGGTGCGCAGGCCATGCTGACGGCAGACACGCATCAGGCCCGGCAAGTCGACGGCGCCCTGGTTCGGCGGCAGTTTGTCCAGCGCCAGCACCAGCGGTGCGTTGCTGAAAAAATTCGGCGCCTGGGCAACTTTGGCGGCCAATTGCCGATCGAGGCTTTCGAGGTCGTTACGGGCCAGTTCCAGCACAGTGATGGCCAGCATGCTGCCCTTGAGCTGGAATACGGGATCTTGGTCTAACGGGTCGGTTTGGCTCATGTCGGCATACAACGGCTTGTCACTAAAAGTGCCGAGACTTATAACGAGAACGCCCGCGAGCCGCAAGCCGGGTCGAACGATGTAGAATGCGCGGCCACTGTATTTACGGAAGCTTTAATGGATCGCCCGCGTTTTCGAAAAGCATATCTTGCTCCGCGCTTCTGGCCGCTCTGGTGTGGCCTGGGGCTCTTGTGGCTGATCGTGCAGTTGCCGTATCCGGCGCTGCTGACCATCGGTCGAGTTTTGGGTGCGTTGATGTATCGCGTCGCCAGTGACCGGCGAACCATCGCTCGGCGCAATCTGCAATTGTGCTTCCCGGAGAAATCCGCCGCCGAGCGCAAACGCCTGCTCAAGGAAAACTTCGCCTCCACCGGTATCGCCTTCTTTGAAATGGCGATGAGCTGGTGGTGGTCGCGCGAGCGCCTGGCGAAACTGGCTCACGTCGAAGGCCTGGAGCATCTGCAAAAGGCCCAGCGCGAAGGCAAAGGAGTGATCCTCATGGCCGCGCATTTCACCACTCTGGAAATCGGCGCAGCGCTGCTCGGCCAGCAGCACACCATCGACGGCATGTACCGCGAACACAAAAATCCCTTGTTCGACTTCATTCAGCGCCGTGGCCGCGAGCGGCACAACCTCGATTCGCTGGCGGTGGAGCGCGACGACGTGCGCGGCATGCTCAAGCTGCTGCGCTCGGGCCGGGCGATCTGGTACGCGCCGGATCAGGACTACGGCGCCAAGCAAAGTATCTTCGTGCCGCTGTTTGGCATTCAGGCCGCAACGGTCACCGCGACGACCAAATTTGCCCGCCTGGGCAAGGCGCTGGTGGTGCCGTTCACCCAGGAACGTCTGGCCGACGGCAGCGGTTATCGCCTGGTGATCCATCCGCCGCTGGAAGACTTTCCCGGTGAAACCGAAGAAGCCGATTGCATCCGCATCAATCAGTGGGTCGAGAGCGCCATGCGTGCCTGCCCCGAGCAATATCTGTGGGCGCATCGACGCTTCAAGAGCCGCCCGCCGGGCGAGCCGAAGCTTTACCCCAAGCGCCGTTGACGTATCCGTCCTGAAAAGCACCCTGGAGTGTTGCGATGAGTCCTGCTGAACCGGTCACAGGTTTGATTCTTTCCGGCGGCGGGGCTCGGGCGGCGTATCAGGTCGGGGTGCTGGCGGCGATTGCCGAGTTGCTTCCGGCAGGCTCCGACAATCCGTTTCCAGTGATCGTCGGCACCTCCGCAGGTGCAATCAACGCGGTCAGCCTGGCCAGCGGCGCCACTGACTTTCGCGCCGCCATCGAACGCCTGTCCCTGTTCTGGCAGGGCTTTCGCAGCCACCGCGTGCTGCGCAGCGACTGGCCCGGCGTAATTCATCAGGCCAGTCGTTTTGTCAGCCACAGCCTGCTCGGCCTCGGTCGGCAAATGCCGGTGGCGCTGCTCAACAGTTCGCCGCTGCGCGAACTGCTGGATGAAAAACTGCACCTGCCCGGCATTGCCGAGTCCATCGCGCGCAAGCAGTTGCAGGCCGTGGCGGTGACCGCATTCGGCTACGAGTCGGGGCAGGCGGTGACGTTCTATCAGGGCGGCGGCACTATTGATGCCTGGCTGCGCCATCGCC
This sequence comes from Pseudomonas sp., assembly GCF_035554175.1. Classification (GTDB taxonomy): domain Bacteria; phylum Pseudomonadota; class Gammaproteobacteria; order Pseudomonadales; family Pseudomonadaceae; genus Aquipseudomonas. The sequence goes on from NZ_DATMIV010000001.1 coordinate 36,692, forward strand.
GCATTGGCGTGCCGACACACCTGTCGGTCGATCATCTGTTGGCCAGTTCGGCGATTCCGCTGCTGTTCGCGCCGGTGAAAATCGGCGAGGAGTATTTCGGCGATGGCGCGGTGCGCCAGTCGGCGCCGATCAGTCCGGCGCTGCACCTGGGCGCCAGTCGCGTGCTGGTGGTGGGCGTCAGCGGCAACCCGCGCGGCCTCGATCCGCAGCAGCCGCTGGAGCGCGCCTACACCGGCCAGCAACCGACGCTGGCGCAGATCGGCGGGCACATGCTCAACAGCACGTTCATCGACAGTCTCGAGAGCGATATCGAATTGCTGCAACGCCTCAACCAGTTCAGTCATTTATTGCCGCCCGGTACGCCGACCCGTGCGCTGGGCGTCGCGCCGGTGGAGGTGCTGGTGATTGCGCCGAGTCAGCCGATCGACGAGATCGCCGCGCGGCATCGCCAGGAATTGCCGGCGGCGTTGCGTCTGTTCTTGCGAGGGCCTGGGGCTACGAAGACGAGTGGGGCGGGTGTGCTGAGTTATCTGCTGTTCGAAGCGGGGTACTGCAGCGAGTTGATTGAGCTGGGGCGGCGGGATGCGCTGGCCAAGCGCGAGGAGCTGTGCAGGTTTTTGCGGATATCCGAAGCGCTCATTCCAGCCTGAAAACGGCGCTGAGGCCTTCGCGAGCAGGCTCGCTCCCACATTGGAACTCGGTCGAATGTGGGAGCGAGCCTGCTCGCGAAGCTTTCACTATCAGAAGTGGAACTTCACCAGGAAGCTCGTGGTGCTCTGATCAGTCTTGAAATACTGACTGTCCTTGATCCCGTACTTGTCCGACCAGTAGTCGTATTCGACGCCGACATACAGCTGCTTCTCGCCGAAATTCAGCGCTTTGCCCAGGTCGTATTTGACCTGCGGGTTGAAGTGCAGGTTGGCGTGGTAGTCGCCCTTGGAATTGGAGTCGTTATCGACCACCCAGTCCATGAAGCCATCGATCAGGATGTTCGATTTGCCGACCGGGATGGTGTAGGACCACACCGGGGTGATCTGCCAGACATTGTCACCGGCGCGTGCGCCCTGGGTGTGACGCTGATAGAAGTTCAGCTGGAAGTAGTCGAAGCCCGGAATCGCCAGGTCGAAACCTGGACCGATCAGATAAGCCTCGGTATCGCCTTCACCGAACTCATACGTCATGGCCAGCAGCACGTCGGTCACCGGGCCGAACCCGATCTTCTGGTCGAGCACCTTGCCCAGCGAGATGCGCGGGCTGAACTCACCGTAGTAGGTGTTCGGGCCGTTGCTGAAGTCCTTGCCACCGTTGTAGAAGATCTTGTCGAAGAAGAAGAAATTATCCCCGTACGTCCAGGCATCGGCGTGCTCGAAGGTCACGGTCTGCTGAATGCGTGGATTGACCTGGAAATCCTTGCCATACAGGTAGGTCAGGCTGTTGTTCTGCCACTGCAGCAGGCCTTCGGCCATGGCCTGGCCGCCGGCGAACATCGATCCGGCCAGCATCAGGCTGGTGCACATGCGTTTCATTCGGTTGCTCCCAAAGTAGGTGTTCCACGTTATTTTTTTAAGTTCGGCGCTCTGGTGTGGCGCCTTTTTTCGTTGCTGAAAAAATCATCCGATCGGTCAGCTTCATTGCTGTTAGCAAGAGCTGCGCCAAGGCTTTTCCAAACGCAAAAAAACGCCCGTCGGCTGCTGAAAAACAGTCGATCGAGCGTGTTTTCGGGATGCCTCAGTGCTGACCGTGGCCGGGGTAAGTTGGCTTTTCGGTCAGGAAATAAATCCGGGCTTTTTTTTAGACCGAATTCGGAAGGCCGCGGAGAATACTGACTCCTCGGCCAGCGCTCAAGTGCCCCGCAACAGAGCGGCGACGACAGGTATGGAGCACAGTGGCGGGCCATCCTAGAAGTGCACCTTCAGCAGCAGGCTGGCGGTGTTCTGGTTGGTGTCGAAATTGTGGCTGCTTTCGATGCCGTATTTGTTCTTCCAGTAGCTGTACTCGGTGCCGACGTACACGTGTTTCTGACTCCAGCCCAGTGCTTTGCCGAGGTCATATTTGATCTGCGGGTTGATGTGCAGGTTGGCGTGATAGGTGCCGCGCGAGTTCTCGTCATTGTCGACGACCCAGTCGAGGTAGCCGTCGATCAGCACATCGGAATTGCCCAGCGGGAAGCTCCAGGACCAGGCAGGGGTGATCTGCCAGACGCCATCGCCGGGGCGCGGACCTTCGGTGTGGCGGCGGAAGATGTTGAGGGTGACGTAATTGAAACCGGGCACTTTCAGGTCGAAGCCGGGACCGATCAGGTAGGCCTCGCTTTCGCCTTCGCCGTACTCATAGGTCATCGCCAGCAGCACGTCCTTGATCGGGCCGAATTCGATCTTGCGATCGAAGATCTTGCCGAAGGACAGGCGCGGGGTGAATTCGCCGTAGAAGGTGTGCGGGCCTTTGTTCGGGTCTTCCTTGCCGTTGTAGAAGATCTTGTCGACGAACAGAAAGTTGTCGCCGTACTTCCACTTGTCGGCATGCTCGAAGGTGACTGTCTGCTGATACGACGGGTTGATCGCGAAGTTCTTGCCGTACAGATAGCTGAGGCTGTTGGTCTGCCACAGCAGCAGATCGCCGGCCATGGCCTGGGACGCGGCCAGCAGGCCGCCACCCAACAGAACGTTGGTATGCGTGCGAGTCATCTGTTGCTCCCTCTTGTTTTTATTGTTGAGGCAGGGTGTCGCTTGCCCCTGTGGGAGCGAGCCTGCTCGCGAAGAGGGTGTCAGTCGCCATCGCTGTCAAATGACACACCGCTTTCGCGAGCAGGCTCGCTCCCACAAGGTTTTGTGGTGACTCCGTTAATGCTGGTGAGCATGGCAATCGTTGATCGCCGCACGCTCCTTGCCACCGAGGATGTTGAACAGCAGGTTCAGGGTCAGCGCGCTGAGGGTGGCCATGGCGATGCCGCTGTGGGTGATCGGGCTCATCCACATCGGCAAGTGCGCGAAGAATTCCGGGCGCACCACCGGGATCAGGCCCATGCCGATGCTCACCGCGACCAGCAACTGGTTGCGCCGGTCACCGATGTCGGCTTCCTGAAGGATCCTGATGCCGGTGGCGGCGACCATGCCGAACATCGCAATCGCCGCGCCGCCCAAAACCGCCGGCGGAATCGACGCGACCAGAAAGGCTGCTTTCGGCAGCAGACTGAGAACGATCAGCAGACCGCCGGCGACGACAGTCACCGAACGGCAGCGCACGCCGGTCATCTGCACCAGGCCGATGTTCTGCGCGAACGAAGAGTGGGTGAAGGTGTTGAAGAAACCGGCCACGAACGAGGCGCCGGCGTCGCACAGCAAGCCGCGGCGCAGCATGCGTGGGCAGACTTCCTGACCGGTGATCTTGCCCAGCGCGAGGAACATCCCGGTGGACTCGACGAAGATGATCACCACCACCAGGCACATCGACAGGATCGGTGCCAGCTCGAATTTGGGCATGCCGAAATGCAGCGGAGTGACGAATTGAATCCACGGCGCGTTGGCCATGCCGCTGAGGTCGACCATACCGATCACGCCGCACAGCACGTAGCCCAGGCACATGCCGATCAACACGGAAATGTTGACCCAGAAACCGCGCATGAAACGGTGCACCAACAAAATGGTGGCCAGCACCAGAGCGGCGATGGCCAGATAGATCGGTGAGCCGAATTGCGCGGCGGCGGCACCGCCACCGGCCCAGTTCACGGCCACGGGAAACAACGATAAACCGATCGAGGTGATGACCGTGCCGGTCACCAGCGGCGGGAAGAAGCGCACGACTTTGGACATGAACGGCGCGATCAGCATGCCGAAAAAACCGGCGGCGATCGTCGCACCGAAGATGCCTTGCAGACCGATACCGGGCATGCCGGCCATGGCGACCATGCTGCCGACCGCGGCGAAACTGGCGCCCATCATCACCGGCATGCGAATGCCCATCGGGCCGATGCCGAGCGACTGCACGATGGTGGCAATCCCGGCGACGAGCAAGTCGGCGTTGATCAGAAAGGCGATTTCTTCACGATTCAGGCCAGCGGCCTGTCCGATGATCAGCGGCACCGCGATGGCACCGCCGTACATCAGCAGAACATGTTGCAAACCGACCAGAATCAGTTGCAAAAGGGGCAAACGCTGAATGGCGGGTGCGTCGGGGATGCGCGCTTTGGATAGCTCGGACATGCAACACCTCGGATCTTTTTTATTCTTGTGATTGACAGCTGCCGGGTTGCTTGCAGCTGTTTCTTTGCATCAGGGAAACCTGTGGGAGCGAGCTTGCTCGCGAAGGCGCCGTTTCACTGAACATCAATGTGTCTGACCCACCGCTTTCGCGAGCAAGCTCGCTCCCACAGGAATTGAAGGTGTCCTTGTGGGAGCGAGCCTGCTCGCGAAGCTTTTACGGCTTAGTTGGTCTGTGCTCCCTGGGCAATCCAGGCAGCGATCAGGTCACGTTCCTGCTGGGTCATCTGGGTGATGTTGCCCAGTGGCATGATCTGCGTGGTGATGGCCTGCGCCTGAATGCGCGCGGCGTTCTGGCGGATCTGCTCGGGGGTGTCGAACATCACACCGGCCGGGGCCGCACTGAACAACGGGCTGGTCGGTTTGGACGAATGGCACACCGTGCAACGCTCTTGAATCACGTGGTGCACCTTGTCAAAACCTGGACCTGCATTGGAGGCTTGTGCCGGCGCTGCCGCAGACGCTGCGGGTGCCGCCGGTTGCGCCGCTGCGGCCGGTTTCGCGCCACCGCCCAGTGCCGTTTCCGGCAGCGGTTGGTACTCGATTTTGGCTGGCGCCTTGGCCACTTCAGGTGCGCTCGACATCGGCGTCGGGCCGGTGACGTAGGCCAGACTGATCATACCCACCGCTGCCACCGGCAGGGTCCAGGCAAACTTGTGGCTGTCGTGACGGGTGTTGAAGTAGTGACGCACCAGCACCGCCAACACTGCGATCCCGGCCAGGATCAACCAGTTGTACTGGCTGCCGTAGGTGCTCGGGAAGTGGTTGCTGATCATGATGAACAGCACCGGCAGGGTGAAGTAGTTGTTGTGCCGCGAACGCAGCAGACCCTTGGCCGGCAGTGCCGGATCCGGCGTGCGGTTCTCGGCGATCGCCGCGACCAGTGCGCGTTGCGCCGGCATGATGATGCGGAACACGTTGCCGACCATGATGGTGCCGATGATCGCGCCGACGTGCAGGTAGGCGCCACGACCGCTGAACACTTTGCTGAAGCCATAGGCCGCGGCAATGATCAGGACGAACAGGATGAAGCCGAGCAGGGCGGGTTTTTTGCCCAGGGCCGAATCGCAGAGGAAGTCGTAGACGAACCAGCCGACGATCAGCGAGCCGATACCGATGGCCACGCCTTCAGGGCCACTGAGGCCGCTGCCGGGTGCCACGAGATAAAGCACGGGATTGGAGTAGAACACCACGCACAGCAGCGCGATCCCCGACATCCAGGTGAAGTAGGCTTCCCATTTGAACCAGTGCAGGTTCTCCGGCATCGATGGAGGGGCCAGTTTGTATTTTTCCAGGTGGTAGATGCCGCCGCCGTGGATCGCCCACAGATCCCCGGCCAGACCGGTTTTCGGGTTGACGCGGTTGAGGTTGTTCTCCAGCCAGACGAAGTAGAACGACGCGCCGATCCAGGCCACGCCAGTGATCATGTGAACCCAGCGCACGCTCAGGTTCAGCCATTCCAACAGATGTGCTTCCACAGTCTTTACCTCTCGCCTGTCACTCTTGTTGTCGAGTGATCAGACCTTCTCTTATTGGTGGGGGGCGAGGATCAAACGCTCATCCTCTTTGAAAAAATGCTCATCGCAGTTATTGCCTGTGCCACTGCGATCAACCACCAGGAAGTCATCCCGCTTTTCGATCGTCAGCACCGGGTGGTGCCAGACGCCGCGATGGTAATTGATGCCCTGCCTGCCGTTGGTGACGAAGGCGCGGACCAAGCCTGATACAGGTTCATCGCCAAGTGGCGCGACCACGATCAGAAAGGGGTTGCCGAGCAGCGGAATGAAAGCCTGGCTGCCCAGCGGATGGCGTTCCAGCATGCAAACGGTCAGCGGCATGTCCTGCGCATCGGCGCGGAAAATGCTGATGATGGCGTTGTCCTCAGGCGCTGCGGTTTCGACCGTCGCCAGTTTGTGGAAGCGCATGGTCGAACCGTTGTTGATCATGAAGTGATCGCTGCCATCGGTTTCGATCACGTCACCGAAAGGGGCGAAGGCTTCTTTGGTCAGCGGTTCAATCGTCAGTGTGCGCATGCTGTTCTTCTTATCCAAAATTCTGTGTTGTTCAACTTGCCAGTGCGTCTTGCGCAATCCCTGTAGGAGCTGGCGAAGCCTGCGATCTTTTGATTTTGTTTTTAAGATCAAAAGATCGCAGCCTGCGGCAGCTCCTACAGACTCAGCATTACTTCGCGACCTTGCCCAATACACGCAGGCGACTCACGCCACCATCCGGGAACACGTTCAGGCGGATGTGGGTGATTGGGCCCAGTGCCTTGATCTGCTCGACGAAGGTGTGTTCGGCGTGCATTTCCAGCTTCTGGCTCGGCAGCAGTTCGCGCCAGAACAGCGACTGGGTTTCGATCTGGCTGTCGGTGCCGCCCTTGACGAACGCGCCCTGGATCGAGCAGGTGTCAGGGTAGTTGCCCTTGAAGTGCAGGGTGTCGACGACGATTTTCTCGATCTCGCCCGGATGGCCCAGGGCGACGATGACCCAGTCATTACCCGGCGTGCGACGACGCGCGGTTTCCCAGCCGTCGCCCATATTGATGCCACGGCCCGGATTGAGGATGTTGCTCATGCGGCCGAAGTGTTCGTCGGAGCAGGCAAGGGCGCGGCCACCGTTCAGGGCTGCGGCCAGATCGACTTGCTCGTTGTCGCCAACCGCCGACCAGTCGCGGAACGGAATGCCGTACACGCGCAGACGGGCAACGCCGCCGTCCGGGTAGATGTTGAAGCGCAGGTGGCTGAAGGCCTGGTCGTTGCTGATTTCGTGGTAGTGATGGCTGTTGCCCTGCAGCTCGACGGCCGACAGCACTTCGGTCCACTGGGTGTTTTCATCCGGCTCGCCCGAGGCCAGGAAGCACGCTTCCAGCGAGGCCGATGGCGGGTAGTTGCCGGTGAAGAATGAAGTGTCGATGTCCACGCCTTTGATCGAGCCCGGTACGCCCAGACGGATCACCGCGCTGTCGTAGCCTTCGAAGCGCTTGCGGCGCGACTCCCAGCCGTCCATCCACTTGCCGTTGTCATCGAACACGCCCTCCTTCCACACGGCCGGAGTCGGCTGAAACAGACGATTGGCGTCTGCGAACCAGTCATCGGTGACCGAAATGATCTTGGTGCCCAGACGGGCATCGGCCAGGTTGACGTATTTTTCGAAAGGTACGGCGTAAGCTTTCATTCTTCTTGTCTGCCTTTGAATAAGTGGCTGGGGATGCTTGCAGGGCCCTGGGAAACACAAGCGTTCTAGAGGTTTCTCGGGCCAGGCTTGCTAAAGAGTCAGTAAACGGAACAGGGCAATCTTGTTGATCTCCGCCAGCGCGCATTTGAACTCGGCGTCTGCCGAATTGTTGATGCGCGTTTCGAACGCCGCGAGGATCTGATGCCGGTTGCTGCCTTTTACCGCCATGATGAAGGGAAACTTGAACTTGGCCTTGTAGGCGTCGTTCAGCTCGGTGAAGCGCTGGAACTCTTCGGCCGTGCATTGGTGAATCCCCGCGCCCGACTGTTCTTCAGTACTGGCCGCGGTAAGCTGGCCCTGGACGGCGGCTTTGCCGGCCAGGTCCGGGTGAGCGTTGATCAGGGCAAGCTGGCTTGCATGATCGGCGCTCAACAGGATGTCGCTCATGCGCTGGTGCAGGGTTTCGATCTCGTCGATCGAAGCATCTACGCCCAGGTCGTAGGCCTTTTCGGCCACCCATGGCGAATGTTCGTAGATGTCGGCAAAGGCTTTGACGAAAGCGTCGCGGTTCAGGGTCGACGGTTGCAGGGTTTGAAAGCGGCTCATTTGGCGGCCCCTTGGTACGGGTGGGTTTGCTGCCAGTGGCGCGCGATGTCGACGCGACGGCTGAACCACACCTGTTCATGACTTTTGGCGTATTCGATGAAGCGCTTGAGCGAAGCAAGGCGAGCGGGGCGGCCGATCAGCCGGCAGTGCAGCCCGATCGACAGCATTTTCGGTGCCTCGGCACCTTCGGCGTAGAGCACGTCGAACGCGTCTTTGAGGTATTCGAAGAAATCGTCACCCTTGTTGAAACCCTGCACTTGGGTGAAGCGCATGTCGTTGGTGTCGAGGGTGTACGGGATCACCAGATGCGGCTTGCCGGTCGGGTTGTTCGGCTCCCAGTAGGGCAGGTCGTCGTCGTAGGTGTCGCAGTCATAGAGGAAGCCGCCTTCTTCCATCACCAGGCGACGGGTGTTCGGCCCGGTGCGACCGGTGTACCAGCCCAGCGGACGTTCACCGGTCAGTTCGGTGAGGATGCGGATCGCTTCGAGCATGTGCTCGCGTTCCTGCGCTTCGTCCATGTACTGATAGTCGATCCAGCGGTAGCCGTGGCTGCAGATCTCGTGTCCGGCCTCGACCATCGCACGGATCACGTCCGGGTGACGCTGGGCGGCCATGGCCACGGCGAAGATGGTCAGTGGAATGTCGAATTGCTTGAACAGTTTGAGAATCCGCCATACGCCGGCACGGCTGCCATACTCGTAAAGCGATTCCATGCTCATGTTGCGCGCGCCCTGCAGCGGCTGAGCGGCAACCATTTCGGACAGGAAGGCTTCGGATTCCTTGTCGCCGTGCAGAATGTTGCGCTCGCCACCCTCTTCGTAATTGAGCACGAAGGACAGGGCGATCCGGGCGTTGCCCGGCCAGTGTGGGTGAGGAGGGTTACTGCCGTAACCGATCAGGTCGCGTGGGTAGTCAGCGCTCACTGCAGTCTTCCTTCTTGTACGTTGACAGATTGGTGTGGCGGCCTGGCAGGCTGGCGTCACAGCGATGCGCTGATTGTATACAACTTTATTGGCATTTTGTAAGCCTGAATTTTTGCATTTTTCACCGGCCGTCATCTTTTGCTGTTCAGGGTATAAGCCTGCAAGAAACCTGCCTGACCAGTCAGCTAATGAATCGAAGGTTCAATGATCAGGCGCATTCGCCGACGATTAGCGGTAAAAGCCCGGATGGCGGGAGCGGAGGGAAAAATGTCATTTTTATTGTGTACAATTTTTTTGAAAAGTGTCTTAATCAGTCGCTCGCCGCAGCTTTTCGTGCTCCGAATCGGTGCGGTCTCCTTTTTCAACTGACTTCGGAGGCGCGAAGTCTGATCGCCCATGGCGGCCAGGCGCGCAGAATCAATGGGACGTTTGACAACACACGTTTTGGACGCTGCACACGGTTGCCCGGGCAGCTCGATCAAGGTCGAGCTGTATCGCGTTGAAGGATCGCATCTGGAATTGGTCGCCAGTGCGACAACCAACAGCGACGGCCGGGTCGATGCGCCGCTGCTGCAAGGCGAGGATTATCGCAGCGGCGTTTATCAGGTGCAGTTCCACGCTGGCGATTATTACCGCGCCCGTGGCGTGCAACTGCCCGAGCCGGCGTTTCTCGACGTGGTGGTGCTGCGTTTCGGCATTTGCGCCGAGCAGGAGCACTATCACGTTCCCCTGCTGATTTCGCCTTACAGCTATTCCACGTATCGGGGCAGCTGACCCCCAAGCAGCTGCCCCAACCGGGAAGCGACTGCGCATATAGCTTCTTTGGTCTTTCGCCCGCTCACACTGCGGGCTTTTTTATGCGCGGGTTATCACGCGTCAATCAATTCTGGCGATGACAAGATTGGTTTGCCCCGAAGCAAGCTTTTCATGACCACCCACCAGATAGATGATCTTGTTTGCGGCATGGGCATCTTGAAGGGTTTTTTTATCACTCGGATCAATTTGAGTGACCAACGCACGCCTCTTCAGCCACTGGGTCGTGTCGGGCACGTAAGCGGGGCTTTGACCAAATTTGTCAGGAAACAGAATAAAAACCGTATCAACATCCCTTCGCTGGATCAGCAGTGCATCCTTCGCATTCCGGCGAAAAGTATTGGAAACCCTGTAGCCGTGGTCTTGCAGAATATCCCTGAAGCTTTCCCGCTGTGACTCTCTGCCTGCTGGATACTGCCTGCCAAAGAAATCCCTGGTATCGATGTCGATGCGCTGCAAGCCGGTGGCGGATGCCGGTGGCAGGTGAACGTAATGGTTGGCATCCCTCGGCAGTTTCGAAAGCAGCACAAACGGATCCATCAGATCCTGCCGTCCCGGTATTGTCTGGTCCCAAGCGCCACGCCGACGCGTTTTCCAATACGTCAACATCTCAAGCAGGTCATTTATCCCACGCCCCGTTATGACATCGGAATGGTTGGCGCGGATGAACATCTCTCGAGCAATTTCGATCGCTGAAACATCTGTGAAATTGCGAAAGCTGTCTTTGACATATCGAGTCAGTGGCTTTTTGAACGGCAACCCGTCCACAACTCGCCATTTATCCCCTCCCTGGCCGCTCCGTTTATCCGCCAGTTTGATGGCCCCTCTTGGTTGCAGTTCCGGCGTAAGTGCCAGCGTGCCTTCATACGCTTCGAAATCCATGGCCAGGAGTAGCGGATGAGTGATAAACACCAGCGTATCGTCAGCATGGCCGGGTTGAGCAACTATCCGATAGTGCTTGCCGTCGATTTCGACGGAGTCCCCATCCTGCGGCTTCGTTTCGCTTCCCCAGCTCCGCCAGGTGTCATCGGGATCCAGGGCCGGGCGCAGCAGTGTCATGTGCTCGTTTTCATTCAAACGTGGACGCTTGGCCGGTCCGGGCTGTGGCTCATCCCCAGCGGGGCGCGAAGATGGCGGTAATTTACGGCGCCAGAGAACGTCGCCGGGTATTTGCTCGAAAATCTCAACCGGTACATCCCTCGTTGTCGAGGATGCCAATTGATATTCGCCCTGCTGGTTTTTGCGCACCATGATCGTGCCGTTTGCGGTGTCGACATAGATTCTCCCATGTGGTCCCTGGCGTATGCCGTCTGCCGATTGTTGTGCCGCAGGCAGCAGACTCGCCAGGTTCGGCTCCAGGAAGTACGTCGTCTGTCCGGCGTGCGCGGTGATCGTAGTCGCCTCGGATGTCGCTGGAAGCTGCCTTCGCTGTGCATACCAATCGGCTTCTACACGCCACAGCGACCGCCCTTCGATTTTCTTCACAACCGGCGGCGATATGCCCGGCGCGTCCGGCCAGGGAATCTGGTAATTCCCGTCGGCATTGATTTCAACGCGGTAGTGGCCGCCGTCTTCAAGAGGTGCGAAGACCCTGCCATCCGGGGTCTTGTACAAACCGTCGACGGATTCGAGCGGGCGCAACAGGTGTGCCTGCGATTCGGGCAAGGTGATGTCTGCGAGGCGAGCGTTGAGTTCCGTCATCATGGGATCGGTAACGGAATTGACCACGACGCGCGGCGCAGTATCGTCAGGTGTCGAAGTGCCAGCCCCATCGGATTGGGGCCTGCCAACGGAAGGAAGTGTGTCGGCAATACCGTTGTGTGTCAGTTCAACCTGCGGTATGTCTGACGTGGTCCGGGGCGGCGACGGATTCTCGGTGGTCGGACGGGGGGCGCCGACTTTCGGTGGCTTGGCCATTTAATCATTCCTTGATCAATGTAGTGGAGCCCGGTAGCGGGCAGACGGATGTTTGGCGAAAGCGAAGCATCCTGTGCGGTATAAAGGTGTTGAGCTGATGATGAGACTGAGGGTGTTTTGCGCGGGCGCCCTCGACGGCAGACCGTGCTCGAGGACATCCTCGCCATTACTCAGCGCTCGCGGAGAATGAATACCGAGTCAGGTTTGTCGGCGACCTTCAATACTCCGCCGATCAGCCACACCACTTTGCTTTGCGCGGCGGCCTCGGTGAGAGCCTTGAAAGCGACCTGACCAACTCTGGTGGGCAGGCTCGGTTCATTCAGTTCGTTGCCGGGCACGTGTGTCAGCCCCGCCTGATCTATCGATCCGAGTTTGAGGAAGAAAATCTGATCGCCCTCAGCCAGTTTGAACACCAGCGTCGGCTTGCGATGTTCGTACGTCAGCGGGAATAATTCGTAGCCGCTGTCCAACAGCAAGGCGCGCAGCAGACGCCTCAGGTTGAGGTCCGAGGGATAGGTTGTGTAGTGATTCCAGGCCGGGGCAAAACGCTGCGGATCGAAAGTCAGCCGTCGCAACTCGCTGTCGACCTGGGGAGGCATCGGAATCAGTCTTTTCCCCCCAAGGTCGATATCGGGTGCCACGGCCAGCATGCTTATCGGGTCGGGGAGCATCGGCGTCGTGGATAGTGGCTGTTGTAGCCATTGATGCAGCGCGGCCTGGATATTCACCAGCCCGGTGCCGGTGATGGTTGGCGAGTGATCCGCCAGTTCAAACATCCGCTTGGCGACGGCGCGCGCAGTGGCGTCGGAAAACTGGGGGAATGCGCGAGCAACTGACTGTGTTATCGGCTCTTCGAAAAATCGTTTTCCCGGGTGGATTTCGGTGAGGCTGCTGCCAATTCGAGACGTTGCCACTGGCTGCAACATCGGAGCGTTGACCAGCATGTTTTCGAAAGCCTCAAAGTGCGTCGGTACAAACTCGGGATGACGCACAAAATAAACGTTGGCTGCGGAATTTGAGCCAACCGGTACGATGGGATAATGCAGCCCGCCAAGCTGTACCGACTCGACTCCCGCAAGCTTGGTGAAGTGCCCCCAGGACAACCAGTGATACGGGGTTTGCTGATCCTGAACGAGGGCCGGCTGCGATGTTGCCGGTTCGGCTGGCTCGTCCAGCCGTGGCCGTTTGCTCGGGCCGGCGATTGGCTCTTCGGTCCGGGCGATCGGCGGTCGGCTGGATGACGGTGTTTCTTCGGGCTTTGTGCTGGAAATCTTCTGCCGCCAGAACAGCGTTCCCGGGATCTGTTCAAAATAAACTTCAGGGGCCTCGCGGGTTGACGCAAACGCCTGTTGATATTCGCCGGCCTTGTTTTTGCGCACCATGACGGTGCCGTCTACCGTGGTGACGAAGGTCTGTCTGAGCTTGTTGTAGCGAATGCCATCAGTGGCCAGCTCTGGTTGGGTCAGCGAATTGGCCTCGGATGGCGTCAGGTAGGTGGGGGGGGCCGGGGCGGGCCGGATCGATTGCGGGTCAGGGCGCTGGATGCGCCAGCTCGCCTGACCTTCGTTGCGAACCAGGGCAAGGCCAGGGACGCCGGGCGCAAAGGTCAGCGGCAAATGGTAGTTGCCGTGCGGATCCTGTTCGACCATGAACCGTCCTTCACCGGCGATGTGTGCGTACGTTCGCTGATCCGGGCCGGTGAACAGTCCACTGTTGTCTGGCAGGGGGACCAGCTCGTGAAAACGCTCTGGCGGCCAGGCAGTCGCGCTGCGAGTCGCGCTGAATTCGTCTGCTGTCGGCGGCAACTCATGAACGATCACCGCGGGGGGGCGCTCGACCGCTGCCGAGGTGTCTGGGCTGCCGTTTGCCGGGGTAGGCTCAATGCCCAGCAACAAGTAGTCCAGCATATCCAGACCAACGCTGTTGCTTCGCGTCGGCGAACCTGAACCCGCGGTATCGGGCAGCTCGGCTTTGGTGGTAAGAGGAACTTTTTTCGGTGATTTGGCCATTGGAAATACTCATAAAGTGAATGCGCAGGCGCGCAGGCGCCTGCACAAAAAGCAACGTTCGCGAAGGGGATCGATGGAAAGCTCTAGCCGTTAAGCGGGCGGGACAGTGATGGGGGGCATGACCTCGAAGATGCGGGTCTGGTGACCGCAGCGATTGGTTACTTGCAGCTCGGACGCTTCAACCCGTGAGTTGTCGGCACGCAGCACCCAACCGTGTGCGGCGAAGCTGTAACTCAATGCAGCTGTCTCATCGAATATCCACTGAGCGTTCGAGACCTTCACCACATCGTTGGCGAATGGCCTGAGCGCTGCGGGCAGCGGCTGCGAAGCATCCGGTTCCTCAAAGAATCGTGCATCCAGGCCATCCCGGTAGACCTGATCAAAAACCAGATCGACTGTGTGAACAATTCCGTTCTCGGTAATAACCCGGATCTGATCGATCAAGTCCTCGGCTTCATACACTGGCAGGTGGACAGCGCAAGTGCCGATGGATAAGCGGTTTTCCGTGAGTTTGATTTCGACGGGGCCCAGTTTTGTGGCATCGAGTTCCCATGTGGAAGAATGCGCTAGCCTAACGCTCGACTTGGCGAGGGCACCCGGTGTCGATAGTTTGATGGTCATGTCGGCAACGAGATGAATCAGGTATCTTGCGCCCGCACCTATAAGGCTTTCCATGGCGGTCTGGACGGTCAGGGATACGAGCGTGACACAGCCATTCCGATTGCCGGTTTCGTGCGCTTTGCTTTCCGGCAACGCAGAGCTGTAGCGCCGAGAGCGAACGGCCAGGGGCAGAGTCATCGGAGTGATCCAGTTCCTTGGCACAGCGTAATCAGTGAAGGCCGGCAGGGCGTCGGTTTCAGCCGTGAGACCGGCATTGATGGCAACACCGTCATTGAAAATCAGCACGTAACGATAAAACGGCCGGGCCGCCATGGTGCGCAGGATTTTTGTCAGGTTATCGTGATCATCTTGATTACGGGCGGCGGCAAAATAATTCAACTTGATACGTTTTTCGCCAAAGTGATAAACCAGGTGGCAACCTGCTGTGAGTGGATATGACTTGTGTTTGACTGCAAAAAAATGCGCCTCGGCCTTTGTCAGTTCGTCACTGCGGTAATCCAGATAAATTCTGGTAACTAATGTAGGGCGATCTACCGAGTAGAAGGTGGTCATGTTACCGGAGCGGGGCACGTAATAACTCGCTTCCTGCTGATGTCTGATCCAGCATTCATCCGAGTAAACGATGATCGATTTCTGCGGTTGGCCAAGTTTGATGAATATTTCGGGAATATCCGCTGTCTGACCGTCGCTGATTTTCTCTGGTAAATCCAGGCTGAAGGAGTAGCCGTCGCCAGTGATGAAAATCAGGTTTTTATTGATCAGTACCCGTTCGTTGTCTTCTTTTTTATAAACATCATGAATGGTTAATATGTTTTTCGGGATATCCAGAAACTCGAATCCGGAAGTAATGATCAAGTCGTTATCCTCGACTTTCCATGAGTCAATCAGCTCTTTTTTCCAGTTCAGTACAATGTAACTTGCCTGCTTGCCATCTTCGTAAATCGAGAAGCGCCCCTCCACGTGAGCAATGAAATACTGATCGGCGCCCGCTTCACCGGATGCTTTGGCATTCCTGTGCGACAAGTAGATCCGGTCATCCCCGGCGCCTGCTTCGATCACGTCGCTGCCGCGCGCCTTGATAATGTTGGGTTGCGCTGTGCCGGTCACCACGCTTGCCGCGCCGTCGACGGTCTCAACATTTTCAATGCTGTCTATCAAGCTGTGCAGGGCGTATTTTTTGCCCTGATCGGCAGACTGATCGGTCGAGATGATCTGGAGCGTGCCGGCCAGCAGGTCGACGTCATAGCCGGTTTTATTCGTAAGGTGACTGGAGTAACGGCCGCCGAGCATCAGCGTGTCATTGCCTTCGCCGCCTCGCAGTGTCGAATATTCTGCCGCATTCGTGTCTTGTTTCAGGAAGTCAGCCGCGTTTTCGAATACGAACCGGTCGTCTTTCTCGCCGCCAGTCAGTTGTTTTCTGCCTGACTTGTAATGAAAGACGTTCGGTTTTTTCTCGACCCCCTGGATCGCGTCACGCCCCTCGGCAAGCAGCCACAAAATGCCCTTGTGCTCGGCCGCAGTCCCCAATTCCGCACCGGGCGTGTCCTTGGTAACGCCTTCGCGCGCATCGATGGTGTCGTCGAGGCCCACTATTTCAGGGACATTTGACGATACCCACGCATCCCGTTTGGTCCACCAGTGTCGCTTCCAGGCGCGGGTTGGCCGCAGCTGAACTTCGAACTGGCCATTGACGATGGCTTCGGTGCTGTCCTTGAGAGGGCCATCGAGCAGCTGTCTTGTCGTCGTCTTCACTTTGAGCGAGTGCTGTACCAGCGTCTTCGCTTTTAGATAGCGGTCTTGAATGTCCTGATCGATGTCCAGCATGCAGAACGAAAACCAGCCGGTACGCCACCGCTCTTCCACGGTGAGCTCGATATAGTCGTCAATGTCGTCGACGACGCGTACCGCACCATAAACCTGCGAGCCAATGGCCAGAAGCGCACCGGCAGCCAGTCCGACCGGGCCGGCAAACGAAAATCCGGCCATTGCCGCAGCGCCGAGGATCAAGGTCATGGCTGCACTGGTAATGCTTAACCCGGCGCTGACGTAGTGATCCATCGCTTCCTTGCCAGTGGTGTTCGCAGCGGCATTCATGGAGCGGACGGCGGTGAAGATATCGAAGGGCAACGTCAACGCGCCGCCGACCAGACCACCTGAGCGCCCCAGCCTGAGGGCCATCCGCGTCCTCGCGAAGTCGCGGAAAGCGTGTTGCCCGGCGGTGAGCATCTCGGTGGCCATTTTGCTGACGGTCAGATCGACCGCGATCGATCCGAGCTCCGACGCAACGCCCACGCCGTTCAGCACGATCTCCGGTGTGTTGTCGGCCTTGATCGCATCGACCACTCCACGCAGGCCCATGAATATCCCGAAACCCTGGATACCGATGCTCGAGCCGAGTGTCGCGTAGCTTTTGGTCAATGTCTTCCAGCGTGGATCGTGCTTGGGCAGATGCACATGCTGCAGGTCGAGTGTCTGCGCTGCATTTGCAAGTTTGATCAGCTTGCGGCGGTAATTGCCCGGATCACTCTCGGCGGCACTGCGCTTGGCGAACAGTGGAGGCGCGGTCAGCGGGCGCTGACTGGCCATTTCAAACAGCAGCGTCGGCAGTAAATAACTGTCGCTGCCCGTGGCGGTTTTTATCGCGTGTTCGACTTTGTCGAGATCCAGTTGCAGCGCATTGAAAAAAGAGCGTTTGGGCACCCCGCTGAAAGTATTTCGACCATTTAACGGATTGCCTTCGAAGGTCGCCCCCAAACTGTCCAGAGCAACTCGAGTGATTGAAATATTCCCCATCTGCAAAGGGCCAAATATTTCGTCGACCAATTTCAATTGACTTGTTTTGCGTGGGATTTCCGCAAGGTCAATAGTTGAGGCAGTGCGCTCGTTGGTTTCGAATTGCATATCCGTGATAACGACCGTATCCGTAACTTTGTCGTTGTTCGGGTTTATTGCCGGGTCAGTCTGTACTGACGCTTCGTGTATCAAAGTTGCCATTGGAACTTCCTTGTTCAGGCAGGTTTGTTTCGAGTCGAAACGGATATTACGGCGTGCTTTTGAGCGCTGTACATCGATGGGTTGTTGCCTTGTATTGCATATCCCTGATTACAGGGTTGGGGCGCTGTGATTAATTGTAAACAGCACCATCCCGACTTGAATCCGTTCAGGCGGGATGGCTAATTGTCGCAATACTTAATGACTACTGAGCAACGATGCAGCACCGGCACCACCGAACAATCCGGCACTGATCCGGTTGAACCAGCTTTGGCCCTTGCCGCTACGCAAATATCGCGCTGCCCCATGGGCACCCAACCCGTACGCCAGTTTGCAGCACAGATCGAGCACCACCCACGTCACAATCATGATCAGCAACTGCGGCAGAAACGGTTGTTGCGCGCTCAGAAACTGCGGCAGAAACGCGGCGAAGAACAGGATGTCTTTCGGATTGCTCGCGCCCAACACGAAGGCACGCCCGAACAGCGTGCGAAAGCGTGGCACAGGTGCAGCCAGGGGCACTTCAGCGCCCACTGAAGGCTGCCGTGATTGCTGCCAGCTCTGCCAGGCAAGATAGAACAGGTACAGCGCGCCGACGATTTTCAGCGCACTGAACAGCTGCTCCGAGGCCAGCAGCAACGCGCCAAGCCCCAGTGCCGAAGCGCTGAGCAGACAGATCGAGGCAATCACACCGCCGAGAAACGCCGGGTACGACCGGCGCAAACCGTAATTCAGACTGTTGCTGATCATCAGCAACGACAGCGGCCCAGGAATCAGGATCACTACCAATGCTGCGCCACTGAACAGCAGCCAGGTTTCCAGACTCATCGCTTTGCTCCTTTGTTGTTATCGAGATGCACAAAAGCCCCACCCGTGAGGGTGAGGCTGGTTTGAGGCCTGAGCCGCGCAGCGCTTACAGGAAGATGAACTTGGCGATGAAGATCGCGCAAAGTACCCAGAGGCTCACGGAAATTTCCTTGTACTTGCCAGTGCCGGCCTTCAACGCCACATAAGTGATGAAGCCCAGCGCGATGCCGTCGGCGACCGAAAAGGTCAGCGGCATCATGATTGCCGTCACGATCGCCGGAATGGCATCCGTCGCTTCATCCCATTCGATGTGGGCCATGCCGCCCATCATCAGCATCGCCACGTAGATCAGCGCACCAGCGGTAGCATAAGCGGGGATCATGCCAGCCAGCGGTGCGAAAAACATCGCCGCTATAAATAGCACACCCACAGTGACGGCGGTAAGACCAGTCCGACCACCAGCGGCTACGCCGGCGGCACTTTCCACGTAGCTTGTTACCGGCGGCACGCCGACGACGGCGCCGAAGACACTGGATGCGCTGTCGGCCTTCAGCGCGCGCGACAGGTTCTCGATGCGACCGTCAGCCGCGAAGAGGTTGGCGCGCTGGGCTACGCCCATCAGCGTGCCGGCGGTATCGAACATGTGCACGAAGAGGAACGCGAGCACCACGCTGATCATGCTGACGTTGAACACACCGGCGACGTTCATCGCCATCCAGGTGGGCGCCAGGCTCGGCGGGGCGGACATGATGCCCTCGTAGTGCACCAGGCCCAGGCCCCAGCCGGCGAGGGTGACGGTGATGATGCTGATCAGGATTGCACCGAACACGCGGTGGTAACTGAGGATGGCGATCATCAGGAAGCAGATCGTAGCGAGCAGCGGGCCTGGCTCGCGCAGGGAGCCGAGTTTTATCAAGGTAGCCGGGCTGTCGACGACAATACCGGCAGTCTTCAGACCGATCAGGCCAAGGAACAGGCCGACACCGGCGCCCATCGCAAAGCGCAGGCTCACCGGAATGCTGTTGAGCAGCCATTCACGAATCCGCGAAAAGGTCAGAAACATGAACAGCACACCCGAGACAAACACCGCGCCCAGGGCGGTCTCCCAGTTGTAGCCCATGGTGCCGACTACGGTGTAAGTGAAGAACGCATTGAGGCCCATGCCCGGCGCGAGGCCGACCGGCCAGTTGGCGTAGAGGCCCATCAACAGGCAGCCGAGCGCGGCGGCGATACAGGTAGCGACGAAGGCCGCACCGTGGTCGATCCCGGCATCGGCCATGATGTTGGGGTTGACGAAGATGATGTAGGCCATGGTGATGAAGGTTGTCAGACCGGCGATCAGCTCGGTCTTCACCGTGGTGCCATGCAAGCTGAGTTTGAACAGACGCTCCAGCAGGCCATTGCGTAATGGCGGCGTGAGCTCGAGCGGCGGTGCTTCGGATTTGCGGCTTTCCACAGCGAGTACTCCTCAAGAGTTTTATTGTTATTTCCAGGACCGGACCCATGAGGGGTGGCAGCGGCCCTTTGAGGCATACGCGAATTTGTTGACCGTGTAGTCAGGAACTCGCACGCAGTGGATTATGCTTTTGTGTACAAATAAAGCAAATATTGTTTTGGGTTTTGTCGACGATTTTTTTGATGATGGGGATATATGGCTTTCAGTTCGATCGCGAGCGGGCTCGCTCCCACCTTTGAATCCATTGCCCTGTGGGAGCGAGCCTGCTCGCGATGGCGTCGGTTCAGTCACTCATGGCCAGTCTGACTGTGAGCCAACGGTTTGCTCACGCCGGGCAAGGCCAGCAACTCCCTCACGCTCAGATTCGGAGGCCGGTTTATTCAGGCGCTGACGTCGAATGGCCAGTGATCAGTGGTCGGGCAGCGACGGGGGCGCCGTTTTGGTCTGATGCTCGCAACGTCTCAAAACTTCCAGCTCCGAATAATTTATGTCCCGGGATTTGTTGCTGTCCAGGATCCACTTGCGGTTGGTCAGGTTGTACTTCAACGCGCCTCGAGTGCCGTCGCGCAATGCAACATGGCGCACGGGCAGTTCGCGGTGCGCAATCGCTGAAAATGCCTCAGGTAAATCAGCAAGCGTGGGCGGTTCAAAGTATCGGGCGTCCAGGCTGCTGATATAAACCTGGTCAAAAGCCAGGTCCACCGTGTGAACCACACCCTCTGGCCCAATCACCAAAATCTGGTCAATCAGGTCATCCGCCTCGTACTGCGGCAGATGCAGGGTTACAGTTCCGATATAAAGCTGATTGCCTGCCAGGACGATGTTGAAGTCTTTGATTTGCGTCGCATCGATCTCCCAGGTGGATGAGTTGTTCAGCCGTGTTGTGGCGGTCGCCAGGCCGCCCGGCGTCGAAATCCTCAATACCCTGTTCTCACGCAAATGCAGATGATAGGTAGCTCCCGCACCTTCCAAGGTTTCGATCGCCGTCTGTTTGTCGATAGGCAAGGGCCGGATGCAAGCAGAAACGTGATCCAGCTTCAAAGGCGGGGTCTCGGGGATTTCGAAAACCGCTTCAGGATTTGTTCTGAGCGGGAAACGCAAGTCATGGCTGGTCAGCGTATTGGCGACAACGCTGTGTTGGTAATGCGCCGGAGCTACGGCGTATTCCTCTTCAAGGACCAGTGTGTGAGATGTGCCATCGCGGAATACCAGCATGTAGCCATGGGTGGAGATATTGGCTGCGGCTTTCTTCAGCGCAGCATCAAGCGTCGTTTCTGCATATTGGCCAAATCCGGCGATCTGCAACAGGCTCTCGCCAAAATAAAACAGAAAGTCGCATGAGACATTGACCTTGTCCTTATCCGCCGCGTTGTTCATCAAAACGGAAGGCGTGGTGGCAAAGACAGCATGGGCACTGGTCATCTCGGCGTAGTCATAATCAAGAAAGATGCGGGTGCCGTAATAAGAGTCTGGGTCGCGGCCGGTGATGAATTGAGTGTGCTTGTGATAGCGCTGAACGTAATAGTTGCTGTTTTGGTTGGTGGGCACTTCGCAGACTGTTGCGTGAACAATGGTCGTTTTTTCAGGGTTTCCCTCCCTGAGAATTTCCGCGTTGATCTTCACGGGATTGTCGTGGTCGATAGTTCCAGGCAACTCCGGTTTCAGGTGATACCCGTCTCGGGTAATGATAGTCAGTTTGTCATTCTGCAGAAACCGACGGCCGTCTGTTCTTTTGTATACGTTGTCAATGGCTATGTTGCTTCTGCGACCGTAATGGAAGTCGAAGTTCACTACTATGAAAAGACGACAGTTGCTTACTTCCCATTTTTCGATCTGATCCATTCGCCAGCCCAGAGAAATATAACTTTCGTCTACCCCGTCTTCAGAGATGAGCACTGAGCCCTCCGCCAACGCCACGTGGTAAAAATCCAGTCCCGATTCACCGAATGCCCTTGCGTTGCCCTTGAGCAAATAAATCTTGTCATCACCGCCGCCGGCATTGATGGTGTCTGCGCCTTTTGCGGTGATCACGTTGGCTGTTTCGGTCCCTGTGACAACGCTTCTTCCGTCTTGCAGCGTCTGAACGTTCTCAATGCTCTCGAGCAATGTATTGAGGGAGTACGTCTGGCCATCCACTACAGTTGCGTCCGGGTTCGGCGTGTAAACTTGCAAGGTGCCCGCCGCCAGGTCGATGTCATAACCCCGACCGGCACACGGAAGGCTCTGTTTGCCATCCATTATCAAGGTATCGCTGCCAGCACCGCCCTTAAGCCGGGAAAATTCAGCGCTCTCGGCATGCCCTATCAGATCATCCGCAGCGTGTTGAACAATGAACCGGTCATCCTTATCACCCCCGGTGAGATTCTTTATACCTTCAGCGTAATAAAAGAAATTGGGCTTTTTCGCGACACCAGTGATGGTGTCCCTGCCACTACCGATCATCCATACAATACCTTTATTTTCCCCCGGCACTCCCAATACCGCACCAGGGGTTTGAGCCGTCACGCCGTTGCGAGCATCAATCGTATCGTCAAGGCCGACCACCTCAGGGACGTAAACGATCGGCATGGTTTCGACCCCCCACCAGTGCCTTACGCGTTCGCGTTTTTTCTTCAGGCGATCTTCATAGCTGCCGTGCACGACGGCTTCGACGGTGTCCCGCTGCGTTTCGTCGAGTATCTTGCGCGCGGTGGTTTGCAGTCGTTTGGTGGTTTCGATTTTGGCTTTGGCCAGCTCGTAACGATTCTTGATGTCCTGGTCTATGTCCATCAACGGTACGAAGGAAAACCATCCGGTGCGCCAGCGCTCTTCAACAGTGAGTTCGATGTAGTCATCGATCTCGTCCACCATGCGCACGGCGCCGTAGACCTGCGATCCGATTGCCATCAACGCACCCGCTGCGAGCCCGACCGGGCCGGCGGCAGAAAAACCGGCCATGGCGGCAGTACCGAGAATGACGGTCATGGCGGCACTGGCGATGTTCAAACCGGCGCCGACGTAATGATCCATGGCCGCTTTGCCGGTGGTATTGCTGGCGGCGTTAAATTCCCTGACGGCACTATAGATATCGAACGGCAACGTCAGCGCGCCGCCGACCAGGCCGCCCGAACGGCTCAGGCGGATCCCGGCGCGGGTTTTGATGAAATCCTTCAATGCGCCACTGCCCGCTTCGATCATGTGCTGGCCGGCTTTAGTGACCGCTACGTCGGTGATGATCGAGGCGACCTCTGTGCCGATCCCGATGCTGTTGAAGATGATTTCGCTCCGGTCATTTTTCTTCACGGCATCGAAAATGCCGCGAATCCCCATGAATATGCCAAAAGCCTGAATGCCGACGCTGGCGCCGATCATGGAATGGTTCTTGATGATGAGCCAACTCGGACTGATGCGTTTTCTTGAATAGGCCAAGCGCAAATCGAGGTTTTGAGCCGCGTTCAACAAGCGAGCCAGTTTGTTTGCGTAACCGTTATTCTCCGCACTTGCCCCGACGCCTTCCCTGATGACCGGCGGGGCAGTAGCCGGGCGCAGATTGGCGAGTTCGAACAACAAGGAAGGCAGTAGATAGTCATCACCGAATGTGGAGACTTTCATGCGCTTTTCGATTTCGGCGTAATTGAGTTGCAGGGCGTTGACGAAAGATCGACTGGGTGTCCGAAAGTGCGTGTTATGACCGGTCAGTGGCAGGCCGTCGATAGTCGCCCCCAAGGCATCCAGGGCACGGCGTGTCACGGTGTACGGACCTATTTTCAACGGTCCGTACAGTTCGTCGAGCAGCTTTAGCTGACCGGGCTTTCGTTGGCCGGTCAACGCCTGTGTTGTTGGCGTTTCATCGTTACCTGTCGCTTCGAAATCGATCGTCGTGGCGGTGCGTTCATTGGCATGCATACCGATGTCCAAGACTTCGAGGGTGTCGTCCATGGCGTAGTTGCCGTTAGCTGGAAAGGGTGTAGACATTGAAACTTCCTTGTTCAGTTTTTTTCAGTTGTGCATCTTTTAATGATGGCGATATAACCTCGTAAGGTACGTGCTGTTTTGTGCGGTGAAAATTTCTCATTGCTGGCTGAAACAGCAGCTGTGACCACAACGAATCAGTCTCGACGTGAGACTGGCCGTTTCAGGCTGATATCGGGAAATAAATAATTACATTGTTACCGAAATCCAATGCCAGTGATTGTGCACGGTTGTATCGAACACGGCTTTGGATTTATATAGCAGTCGTATTACGAAAAATGTTCAATTGTGATTGTTGAAGTTTCAATCGGTATTCATTGATGGTGATTCAATTCTTTGCGCTGGCGCACTTCGCGGACAAATGTCATTGATCCGGTGTGATTATGTCGAGTTGTAACGTTTGGTGGTGCGGCGGGCAGTTGTAGAGAAGCAGCTTGGGAAAAAAATAAACCGGCAAGATGCCGGTCTATTTTTTATCTGGATTTTGCAGCGATTGGACGAGCCCTCATCGCAAACACATTAGACTCCCGCAAATCGCTTATCCAGATACTCGATTATCACCTTGGACTCATACATCCAGGTCGTCTGCCCATTCTCTTCAATGCGCAGGCACGGCACTTTGATCCGACCGCCCTGTTCCAGCAGCGTCTGGCGATCCTGCTCGTTGTTCTTTGCGTCCTTCAGCGCCACTGGCACGTTCAGGCGATGCAAGGCGCGGCGGGTTTTCACGCAGAACGGGCAGGCGTGAAATTGATACAGCGTCAGGTCTTTCGCAGCAGCGTCGACTTGAGCCTGAGCAGCGGCGGGGCGTTTTTTCTTGCCCGGCCGGGTAATGAAATCGACGAAGATAACCAGTTGGCCGAGGCCGACACGAAGCGCTTTGACGAACACGTTGAAAGCCTCACGGTGCAAATAAAGGAAGGCGCGCAGCTTACGCGATTTTTCACGGGGCAAAAAAAACCGGCGATCGACGCCGGTTTTTTTTTCTGTGGCGAATTACTTGATGAGGCTGAGGAACTCGCTACGAGTCGCCGCGTTTTCGCGGAACTCCCCCAGCATCACCGACGTGATCATCGACGAATTCTGTTTCTCGACACCGCGCATCATCATGCACATGTGCTTGGCTTCGATGACCACGGCCACGCCCAGCGCGCCGGTCACCTGCAGTACTGCATCGGCGATCTGGCGGCTGAGGTTTTCCTGGATCTGCAGGCGGCGGGCGTACATGTCGACGATCCGCGCGACTTTCGACAGGCCCAGCACTTTGCCGCTCGGGATATAGGCAACGTGTGCCTTACCGATAAACGGCAGCAAGTGGTGTTCGCACAACGAGTACAGCTCGATGTCCTTGACCAGCACCATTTCGCTGTTGTCGGAGCTGAACAGGGCACCATTGGTGACCTCTTCGAGCGTCTGCGCATAACCTCGGCAGAGGTACTGCATGGCTTTGGCGGCACGCTTTGGCGTGTCGAGCAGGCCCTCGCGGGACACGTCCTCGCCCAATTGGCCAAGAATCGCGGTGTAGTTCTGTTCCAGTGTCACAGGGGCTGATTCCATAAGGGTTTCAGAGGGGTACTGTTTCTGCCTGTACCCATTTTGTACCAGGCTGAGTGGCAATAAACGCAGGATTCATACCCGCCATGAGGCACATGGTAGCCTATGTGTGTCGGCAGTTGTATTGCCGACGAGAGTGAAAGCCTGATTCGGCCATTGCCGCCTGGACCTGTGTGTCGATCGATCTCGATTTGCAACGTCAAACTTTTCGCGCCCAGCTTCCGAACATCACATCGCCGATGTAGACGCTTGAGGAGGCTGTACGCTCCTGATCCAGCCGTTCTTGCAATGTATCGATTTCGACTTCCTCTGCACTGGCCACCCCTAATGCGATGATTCGCGGCAAACACGCTCGAACAATGGCACCGAGGCTGTAGGGTGAATCGGGAGTCTGCACGATGCATTCCGCGCGCACGGTCTCAACGGTCAAGCCGGCCTGGGTAAAAATGCCGTGCAGATTGAAACCGATATGTAAATCGGCCCCTTCACGAGCAAGCATTTCCTGCAGCCAGCATTGCGCTCTTTTATGCAACGCAAAAGCATCCAGGCTTGCAGGGACCATAGTCGTATCGTGTTCTTGAAAGACCATGAGCCCATTGGGGCGCAAGTACCTGGACAGCGCACGGATCGTCGCCACCGCATCCTTCTGGTACATCAGTACGCGCCTGCCGACGATAGCGTCGAAGGTTCCGATCGAGTCCTGAATCGCGAGGAGCTCGCACTGCAGAAACGTTGTGCACGAGTGGTCATGTGCTGCGGCTCGCTGCCGCGCAACGGCGATGGAATGGCCATCGTGATCCACACCGATGACCTCGCCGCGTTGTCCCACCAGATCAGCCAACAGCAAAGCGACATCACCCGAACCGCAGCCCACGTCGAGGATTCGCATGCCTTTTCCGATTCCTGCGTCGATCAGTAAACGTGTAGTGAAGTCCAACCGGTTGATCGACATTACTCAGCCTCTCTGCGTTTTCTGAAAAGTCCAGGGCATGCTCCAAGTGGAGCATGCCGTACTGTTTCGCGTATCAGCGGCTGAGCGCTGCACCGCCCCAACGGTCACCCTGGCTGGTTGCCTGAGGAAGGTTTGTCGTCGACCTTCACCACAGCGCTGACATCCACCTCTACCGAGACTTCATCGCCTTCGCCCATTTCTCTGTAACGCTTGCGCAATTCTCGCAGCTCCCTGGCCCCCAGGTTGTCCAGCGATAAAGTGGCATTCTGCGCATCCTTGGACGCGCGGATCAGTTCATCAAGTTTGAGGTGAAGGATGTCGTTATCCCGGTTCTGAGTGTTCTGGATCAGAAACACCATCAGGAAAGTAATGATCGTGGTCGAAGTGTTGATGATCAGTTGCCAGGTGTCGTTGTAATGAAAGTACGGCCCGGTCAAGGCCCAGACAACGATGAGCAAAATGGCGGTCAGAAATGTTTTGGAGCTGCCTGCCCAGTCTGAAAGCCCTTGGCAGAATTTGGCGAACGTCATAATCGAAAATCCGTGGTGGGTGTAAGCCATTGACCACGTACGATCATTGAAATTCTTTTTTACAAATTTCTTGAGGTTTTAGGTTAGTCGACTTGCAAAGGCAATCGCACTGTGAACGTTGTGCCTCTGTCGATGTGGGAGTCAACATCGATGGTCCCACCATGAGCACTGACAATTGCCGAGGCAATATGCAAGCCGAGACCTAACCCTGCGCTGGCACCGTATTCGGGTTTGCCATTTTCCAGATGGCGTGCCATCGGGTTGAAGATGCTGCGCTTCGCCGCCTCTGTAATCGGTTCGCCAAGGTTATGAACTTGAACCAATACATCGCCATCGCCTTTCGCCAGAATCACCTTCACCGGAGAATGAGCGTCACCATGCTGAATGGCATTACCGATGAGATTTGCGATGACCTGCTCGATCCGTGATTTATCGAATTTGCAAAGCGGCAGGGGCTGCGTCTGAAACTTGATTTGACGATCCGGGTGATAGGCCCTTGCTTCTTCGACCATTCCCAGACACGCCATCGCCAGGTCGTCTTCGGCGACGCGTACCGGAATACCTGAGCCAAGCTGCGTGCGAGTGAAATCCAGAAGATCGCCAACGATCTTTATCGAGCGTTTTACGCTTGTGTAAATGCGTGAGGCGTTTTTTGTCACTTTTGGTGCCAGCTCGGGTTCTCTCAACAAAACATCCGCGCTTAGCAGGATCGCCCCTAACGGGCTTCTCAAATCATGTCCGAGAATGCCCAGAAACACATTACGCGCCCCGTTGACCGCTTCCGTGTAAGTCACCACGGATTCTGCAAGCGCCTGGTCGACTGCTTCATTGAAACGAATGATGTCGCGGACCTCATGTTCCTTGCTGACATGATCCGGTGGCATCCATAACGCCAGAACGCTAGTTCGCAACGCTCTGTATTCAGCGATCATCTGACCGATCGTGAAGCCCGACAGATGGCGAGTTTCAGCATGGGTCTCGGCTGAGGTGACGTAATCCACCGAGGGCGCTGCGCCGTGTGATTTTCGCGTACTCTCTTCACTGCTCTGACTTGTCTGGAGATCCGCAGCAATTGTCCGCAGCATCTGCTCCGCATGGTCACGCAGCCCTGCCGAATCCATTGTCGTGGAAGCAGGCGTCAACGTTTTTGCAAAATCCTCCCAGTGCTGAAGGATGGGTTCGATATTGTGCAAAATGAAATCGGCCAAGCGCATGGGATAGCTCCATATCTGGAAAACACGTGAACGAGGCGCGCTGAGCGAGACAGGGACAAGCCGAGACTACAGCAAGGACGTGTTCCTCAGTGAACAAAAGCGCATGGATCCAACATTTGTGCTGGGCGGGTGGGCAACCGCAGGCGCGCCGATGGTCGCGTTCGCCTCAGTTGAATTGAACGATTCCTGGCTGAATGCCGTATATGATTCACAGCTCGTTAAAACTCATTGAGCGCTGCGCTAGCCGGGCTCTGTGGCCATATGAAGGAGATCGTTTTTGCCGACTGTAGCGGAAGAAGGATGTGGCGATGAGCGCCTGTCTCACGTCCTGAATGCCAGCGAACGGCTGGTCATGGCGACATCGGTGGATGAGGTCGTGGACGTGCTTCGTGAAACGGCGCGGGCGGCGGTCGGAGCGCAAGGCGTCGCGATTGTCGTCGAGAGCGGCGGTCGCTGTGCATATATCGCCGAAGATTCGATTTCCCCGCTTTGGCAGGGGCAATCTTTCCCCGCGGATCACTGCATCTCAGGATGGGTGATGCATCACAGCGAAACCGTCGCTATCAGTGATGTGAAGCTCGATCCGCGTATTCCGCAAGACGCCTATGCGCCGACGTTCGTTCGCAGCCTTGTCATGGTGCCCATCGGCAGACCTGCGCCGGTCGCGGCGCTTGGTGCGTACTGGGCGCAGGTTCGCACCCACGATCAGGATACGATCAACCGGCTGGAGAGTCTGGGGCGTCTGGCCACGATTGCCATCGAGAACGCGCGCCTGACGCAGGCCCGCGACCGGGCTGCGGCGCTCAGGGCTGCGCAGAACCGCATTTTGCGTCTGGCTGTCGAGGAGGGTTCGCTCGACGCGGCGCTGGGGGAAATCGTCCGCGAGGTGGAAACGTTATCCACCTCCCGCTTCCTGGCGAGCATCTTCCTTCTGGATGAGGACAAGCGTCGTTTGCGAGAAATCGCAGGACCGCACTCCCCACGCTTGCGTAATGGCGCTCACAAAGACTTCGCCATCGACCCGAGCGAGGCGCCTTTGCGCCTGCTCCAGGATCCGCCCGGTGAGTACGGTCTTCACGTCTGCTGGTCAATGCCCATTCGTTCGACGCAAGGTGTCGTCCTCGGCAGCCTGGTTTTGTATCACCCTGAAAAACGAGAGCCGCTGCCCGAGGATATCGAGGTCGTCGACTTTGTCGTCCAGACCATCGGCCTGATGGTTCATCGCGCACAGGAAAAGGCTGCCATCCGGATCAGCGAGGCGCGCTATCGCCAGATCGTCGAAGGCGCGGAAGACTTCGCCATCATCACCTTCGATGCGCAAGGTATCGTCACCAGTTGGAACATCGGCGCCGAACGCATCGTTGGCTATCGCGCCGAAGAAGTGGTGGGCCGTGAGGGCGATCTGTTTTACACCGATGCGGACCGGGTGGACGGCGTTTTCCACAGCGAGCTCGGGATCGCGAAAGAACAGGGCCGCGCCATCAATGAACGCTGGCACGTTCGCAAGAACGCCACGCGCTTCTGGGGCTCGGGACTGATGATGCCACTCGCCTTGGATCACGGCGGCTTCGTCAAGATATTCCGTGATCGCACTGCCGAGCATCAGGCCGACGCAGCATTGCAGGAAAGCGCGCAACGCCTGCGTTTTTTTGATGAGCTCGATAGCCGACTCTTCAACATCCGCCACGCCGAAGACGCGATGAACGCTGCGACCGAGTTGCTCGGACGCAAGCTTGATGCTTCGCGTTGTGCATACGCAGATGTCGACAGCGACCACGACCGATTCTGGATTCGCAGTGACTACAACGCGCCCGGCATTGACAGCTCAGTGGGCACCTATCGGCTTGATCTTTTTGGCCCACGTGCGGCGACTGACATGCGCACAGGCCGCGCCTTGATCGTGCGCGATGTCGATGCCGAGCTTGGCCAAGGGGAGGGGCGTGAGACCTTCAAGGCGATTGGCGTCGACGCGATCATCTGCTGTCCCCTGGTAAAGGAAGGCCAGCTCACGGCGATGATGGCGGTTCATCAGAATCAGCCGCGCAATTGGTCACCGTCCGATATCTCGCTGGTCAAGGAGGTCGTCGAACGTTGCTGGGCGCACATCGAACGCGTAAGCGCGGAAACGCGCCTGCGTATCAGCGAAGAGCGGCTGCGTCTTGCGGTAGAACATGCCGATGTCGGGTTCTGGGATGTGGATATGGTTCACAACACGTTGATCTGGCCGCAGCAGACCAAAGCCATGTTTGGTATCCCCGCTGACGAGTCGGTCACTATCCAGGACTTTTATGACGGCCTGCATCCTGAGGATCGAGAGGCGACGATAGAGGCCTTCGCCGCGGCCGTTGACCCCGAACGCCGTGCGCTCTACGACGTGGACTACCGCACTGTAGGAAGAGAGGACGGCGCTGTGCGCTGGGTGGCCGCGAAAGGCCGGGCAGTCTTCGACGCCGCTGGCCGCTGTGTGCGATTCACCGGCACCGCGATGGATGTCTCCGCACGCAAGGCGATCGAAGCAGAGCTGCGAGAGCTCAACGCAACCCTGGAAACCCGAATCGCCCGAGCTATCGCGGAGCGTGAAGACGTGCAACAGGCGCTGCGTCAGAGTCAAAAAATGGAAGCGATGGGGCAGCTCACCGGCGGCGTGGCCCACGACTTCAACAATCTGCTCACCCCGATCGTCGGCACGCTCGACATGCTCCAGCGCAGAGGCGTTGGCGGTGAGCGGGAACAGCGCCTGATTGCCGGCGCCGTGCATTCGGCTGATCGCGCAAAGACGCTGGTACAGAGATTGCTCGCCTTTGCGCGCCGGCAACCTCTCCAGGCTGTTCCGGTCGATGTCGTGAAGCTGGTCAGAGACATGGGCCATTTGGTGGCCAGCACCACCGGTCCGCAAATCAAGGTGGTGGTCGATGGCCCGGAAGACCTGCCTGCGGCGCTTGCAGATCCGAATCAGCTCGAGATGGCCATCATCAATCTTTCGGTCAACGCGCGCGACGCCATGCTCGAGGGCGGGACCATCCGCATCTCGGTAGGCACGGAGTTCGTCAGTACGGGGCACCGTTCAAAACTGCCGGTCGGCGAATATGTGCGGTTGTCCGTGGCGGACACCGGCATTGGCATGGACTCGACCACTCTTGCGCGCGCGGTGGAACCGTTCTTTTCGACCAAGGGGGTGGGGAAGGGCACCGGTCTGGGCCTGTCGATGGTGCATGGACTCGCTGCTCAATTGAACGGCGCGATCACCATCCAGAGTGCACCCGGTCTGGGTACGAACGTGGAGTTGTGGCTTCCACGCAGCCTGACCGTGCCGCAGTCCCCCGTAGTCGCTGATGTCGCGGCGGACCAGCAATCGGCGCGAGGCGTGGCGCTGCTGGTGGACGATGAAGAATTTGTCCGCGCCAGCACGGCCTACATGCTGACCGAACTGGGCTACAGCGTCATAGAGGCTGCATCAGGCGAGGAGGCACTGGCTTTGCTGGAAAACGGACAGCCATTCGAATTGCTGGTCACAGATCATCTGATGCCGGGAATCAATGGCACAGAACTGGCCCGTGCCGTGCGTAAATCACGGCCGGGTACGGAGATTCTGCTGGTATCCGGTTACGCCGAACTGGAAGGCCTGGATCCGGATCTGCCCCGGCTCGCCAAGCCGTTCCGCAAGAAAGAGCTTGCAGCCAGTCTGTCGCTGCTCGGCATCAACGTTTGAGACGGCTGGCGCGACTCCTGCGGGGGAATTTTTCGAAGGGCAGCGCCAAGTGGCCATGTTTTACCAGACTGCTGCGACGGTGTTATTCGTCGCGACCTTCCATCATCGTGCGTTTGAGCATCACATAAACCGCGCCGGCGCCTCCGTGGCGTGCCTGGCAGGAGCAGAATCCGAGGACTTGCGCGTGCTGGCGCAACCAGGTGTTGACGTGGCTTTTGATCATCGGCCGCTTGCCGTCGAGGCGCACTGCCTTGCCGTGGGTCACGCGCACGCAGCGGATTTCGAATTTGGTCGCTTCGGCGAGAAACGCCCAAAGCGTCTCCCGGGCTTTTTCCACGCTCATGCCGTGCAGGTCGAGGCTGCCTTCGAACGGGATCTGTCCGACCTTGAGCTTGCGCATCTGGCTTTCCTGCACGCCGTCGCGGGACCACATCAGCTCGTCTTCCGGGCCGACGTCGATCACGAACTGATCGGACAGGCCGTCGATGATGGTGGTGTCGCTGCGTACGGTGGCGGACTGACGCAGCTTGGCGATCTGCGCGCGGTCAGTCTTGGGTTTGCCGGTGTCGGCGCGGTCGTGCTTGATCGGCTTGACGCCCTGGATCGCACTTTTGAACAGAGAAAAATCGTCGTCTTGCATGTCAGCCTCCGCGAAGGGCGGCCAGTTTACCCAAGTCCATACAAAACGGCCCGGCAAAAAAGCCAGGCCGTCAGTCAGTCGTGTTTTTTCATCAGGTGCGGAGACATGTTCAGTTCCCGCGATTGCCGTGCGCGACGACGGCAGCGGCGCCACAGTGCCACGCCGAAGTACAGAAACAGCAAACCGACTGCCAGCATGATCGCCGAACCCAGCGGCGAAGCGTTCAGGTCGCCAAGCGCCGGTGGGCGACCGAGCAGACTGGCCGCGCCGGCCATCGCCAGCAGCACGCCGAACGTCGCCAGAATGGCGGAGATCGCCGCGCCAAATCGAAAACGCCAGTTGCTTTGGCCTTTGGGCCGCAAACGGCGTGCGTCAAATCCATCGGATAACTTCATTCCGACCTTCCTCAATGGTATCGGCCCTTCGACCGGGAGTTGACCGGGTTGTTCCTGAGGCTATGGCATTTGCGGCAAATGAGCGGATATAGCGGATGAGCGGCGCCATTGACCGCTCACACGGGCAGAATCAGATCAGATCCTGGGTCTTGGCCAGGGTCGCGAAGTTGTCGGCCATGATCGCCATTTCGGCTTCCTGGACACGTTCGGCACTGAGCACGCCACCCTTGAACGGCAGATCACGGGTAGCGCAGGCATCTTCGACCAGGGTGCAACGGAAGCCGAGGTTCTTCGCCGCACGCACGGTAGTGCTGACGCTGGAGTGGCTCATGAACCCGCAGACGATCAGGTCCAGCGAGCCGAGGTTCTGCAGACGCTCGAGCAACTCAGTGCCATGGAACGCACTCGGCAGCAGTTTGCCGATAATGGTTTCATCGCCTTGCGGCTCCAGGCCGGGGATGAATTCGCCACGTTCGCCCTGCGGGTCGAACAGCCCACCAACGGTGCCGAGATGACGCACGTGCACGATCGGCCGACCGGCGGCACGGGCTGCGGCAACCACTTGTTTGATGTTCGCGACGGCCGCGTCCATGCCGCTCAGGGCCAGCGGGCCACTGAGATACTCTTTCTGGGCATCGATGATGACCACGGTGGCATGGCTCAGTGTAGCCGCTGCGTAACCGCGGCCGCTGAGTTGAAACATCGTTTTTGGAACGGACATTCTGGGGCTCCTCGGGGTGGGGCTTTTGCGACATTGTCCTCTGGCTGAGCGGTTCTGTGAATCGCTACCATCGTAGGCGCCGTCGTTCTTGGCCTGCAGCCTTGTCAAGTTACACGTTCTGTTCAATGCCTGATGCAAAAAAAAGAAACCTCCTACCGTCGCCGTGCTGTTTTTCCTGCGTCGTCGTCGCGGGGTTTGGCTGCTAGAATCGCCAGTCGTTTTTTCTGGAGTTCTACGCCGTGATCACTTCCCGACTTCGTACCCTGCGCGACCACATCCGGTGGGCGGTCAGCCGCTTCCATGGGGAGGATCTGTTTTTCGGCCATGGCACCGACAATGCCTGGGACGAGGCGCGGCAACTGGTGCTGGGCGCTTTGCACCTGCCTTGGGAAATCGCCGACAGCTACCTTGATTGCGCGCTGGAAGACGATGAACTGGTCAACCTGCAGCGCCTGCTCAAGCGCCGCATCGAAGAACGCATTCCTACCGCCTATCTGCTCGGCGAAGCCTGGTTCTGCGGCATGTCGTTCATTGTCGACGAGCGCGTGCTGATCCCGCGTTCGCCGATCGGTGAGCTGATCGAAAACCGCTTTGCGCCGTGGATCGGCGACGAGCCAGCGCGGATTCTCGATCTGTGCACCGGCTCCGGTTGCATCGGCATCGCCTGCGCCTACGAGTTCCAGAACGCCGAAGTGGTGCTCGCGGATCTATCGTTCGAGGCGCTGGAAGTGGCCAACCAGAACATCGAGCGCCATGGCGTCGATGAACGTGTTTACACGGTACAGGGCGATGGTTTCGGTGGGTTGCCGGGGCAGCGTTTCGACTTGATCGTGTCGAACCCGCCCTACGTCGATGCCGAGGATTTCGCCGACATGCCGGACGAATATCAACATGAGCCGGAACTCGGCCTGGCCTGCGGTGACGACGGTTTGAACCTGGTGCGACGGATGCTCGCCGAAGCGGCGGATCACCTGACCGAGAAGGGTTTGTTGATTGTCGAGGTGGGCAACAGCCAGGTGCATGTTGAGGCGTTGTACCCGGAAGTCGATTTTGCCTGGCTTGAGTTCCAGCGCGGCGGGCACGGCGTGTTCATGCTCACGGCCGAGCAGTGCCGCGCGCATCAGGCCTTGTTCGCTTCCCGCGTCTGAAGGCTTCGCGAGCAGGCTCGCTCCCACAGGGAAATGCATTCCAGGGTGGGAGCGAGCCTGCTCGCGAATGGCCGCGACGCGATCTCAAGCCATCAACGGTGCGTAGCAATCCAGATCAACAGCCCCGCCTGAAACACCGCAAACGCCACCAGGCAAGTAATGGTGAAGCGCAGCCCGGCGTCTTCACGCTTGAACTTGCTGACTTTCTCTTCCTGCTTTTTCAGCTTCACTTCCTGCTCGGCCAGATTCTGCTCGGCCTGCTGCAGCATCTGCGCCGCTTCAAGAATTTCGACGATCTGCAGCTTCTCGCTATTCCAGTCGCCGAGCAGGTCACCGACCTGCACAGCCTTGATGCTGCCCTTCAAATGCTGGGCATCGGCGTAGGCCACATCGAAACCGTGCACCCGCAGGAAATGATCGCGACGCAGGCGGGTGTCTTCGTTGAGCGCGTCCTTGTTGTTCAGGTCCATGCCATCGACGGTGTAGCCGGGCCAGCGCTTTTTCGCCCAATTGATGCCTTGCGCGGCCATGAAACGGCCGATGCCACGATTCAGCGGTTCGATCTGCAAGCCGCTGTCGGGACCGAAACTCACCCGTTTGCTGGCGTGATCGACCCACACATCAAGATGATTCTGTTCTTTGCGCACGCGCTGGTTCGGCAGTTTGATCGCCATGCGCATCAGGCTGCGCTCTTTGCTGTTGCGCTCGGCGTAACCGAACTCGACGAAGCGCAACGGCCGCCCGCCGGTGTTGCGGTCGGTCTGCAGCGGCGCCAGGCGGAGCATCCTGTGGTGCTCGACCTGGACGTCGGCCCACGGCAGTTCGACCACTGGCGGTGCGTCTTTTTCTGCGGTGGTATCGGGTGAAGTCTGGGTGTCAGTCATAACGGCGAGATCCTGTCCAAGCCCTGCTTGTCGCCAGCGATAGCGCTTGCGACAAAGGCTTATCGGCCGTTTTTGCCGGTACTGGAGGGCTAAAAGCAGTTAACTTGCGCGAAGTCCGTCAATAAATTCGATGACGGCGGCGCCCAGTTCGGCAGCCAGTGGCAAATTCGGATCTTTGTAGGAGGCCAATTGCCGCTTCATGTCGTTGTGCACAATGCGCAGCACGTGGTTCATGCCATCTATTATGGTCAGTCGGGCGTCCGGTTTCGCTGCCTTGAGCAGCTTTGCGTCTTCGGTGCCGACCTGAATGTCGTTGCTGCCCTGGACGATCAGCGCCGGCATTTTCAGCTGTGCGAACGCTTGTGCCGGGTCCTGGCGGAACAGCGAAATCAGGTACGGCTGCACGCTCGGGCGGAAGATCACCTGCAACGGTTGAGGCACATTGTCATCGGTGTGCCCGGACTTGAGGCTGTCGAGCAGTTCGTTGCTGCGCAGCATCAGGGGCGGCGGCAGGCTGCGCGCCAGTTGCTCGCGGATCACCTGATCGACTGGCCGTGCGCTGCCGGACAGCGAGATCACCGCCGCAGCGTCCAGTTGCGGCGCGGCGAGGCTGGCAATCAGTGAGCCTTCGCTGTGGCCGAGCAGGATCAATTTGCCGAAGCGCGGATCGGCCTTGAGCTTCTGCCCCCACGCTACGGCGTCCGCCGCATAACCTTCTACTGACAAATCACGTTCATCGGGAGCGGCCGCCAGGCTCGCGGCGACGCCGCGCTTGTCGTAGCGCACGCTGGCGATGTTGTGTTTGGCCAGCACCCAGGCCAGCCGCTTGAGGCTGTCATTGCGTCCGCCGTCGGGGTTGTTTCCGTCGCGATCTGTAGGACCTGAGCCAGAAATGATCAGAACAATCGGCACCGGGCTGTCGGACTTGGGCAGCAACAGCGAACCGAAAAGTTCGCCGCTGCCGGTGTCGAGGGTTATCGGGCGTTGTAGGACTGTCGCCTGGGCAAAGCCGGTGAAGAGGGTAAGACTCAAGATCAGAACTCGCAGCATCATCACGCCATCATTGGTCAAGGTGCCGGTTGGACTCGCCGGCACCGGTAAGGTTCGAGGATGAACTACTCGGTTAGCCTGCGTATACTGGCGCGCATCAAGAATTCGGGTTTGATTTCACGGAGCGTCCTGCATGTCCGGCAATACCTACGGCAAGTTGTTCACTGTCACCACCGCTGGCGAAAGCCATGGTCCGGCGTTGGTCGCCATTGTCGACGGCTGCCCGCCGGGCCTGGAGATTTCCCTTGAAGATCTGCAGCGCGACCTCGATCGCCGCAAGCCGGGCACCAGCCGCCACACCACCCAGCGTCAGGAGGCCGACGAAGTCGAAATCCTTTCCGGCGTGTTCGAGGGCCGCACCACCGGCTGCTCGATCGGCCTGCTGATCCGCAACACCGACCAGAAATCCAAGGATTATTCGGCGATCAAGGATCTGTTCCGCCCGGCCCACGCCGACTACACTTACCACCACAAGTATGGCGAGCGCGATTACCGCGGCGGTGGCCGCAGCTCGGCGCGGGAAACCGCAATGCGCGTTGCAGCGGGTGCGATTGCCAAGAAGTATCTGGCCAGCCAGGGCATCGTCATTCGCGGTTACATGAGCCAGCTCGGCCCGATCGAAATTCCGTTCAAGACCTGGGATTCGGTGGAGGAAAACGCGTTCTTCAGTGCCGATCCGGACAAAGTGCCGGAGCTGGAAGCCTACATGGACCAGTTACGCCGCGATCAAGACTCGGTCGGCGCGAAGATCACCGTGGTTGCCGAAGGGGTGATGCCCGGCCTGGGCGAACCTGTTTTCGATCGCCTCGACGCCGAACTGGCCCATGCACTGATGAGCATCAACGCGGTCAAGGGCGTGGAGATCGGCGCCGGTTTCGCCTGTGTCGCTCAGCGTGGCACCGAACACCGTGATGAACTGACCCCGCAAGGTTTTCTCAGCAACAACGCCGGCGGCATCCTCGGCGGTATTTCGTCCGGGCAGCCGATCGTTGCGCATCTGGCGCTGAAACCGACGTCGAGCATCACCACTCCGGGCCGTTCGATCGACGTCGATGGCAACCCGGTCGATGTCATCACCAAGGGCCGTCACGACCCCTGCGTCGGTATCCGCGCGACGCCGATCGCCGAAGCGATGATGGCCATCGTGCTGATGGATCACCTGCTGCGCCACCGTGGACAGAACGCCGATGTGCGCGTCAGCACGCCGGTGCTGGGTCAGCTCTGATGGCTGCGCTCACAGCCATCGCGGCATAACCGGCGTGGCGGCGCTCCCGTACTGGCGGCTGTCCAGTTTCTACCTGTTCTATTTCGCCTTGCTCGGTTCGACAGCGCCGTTTCTGGCGCTGTACTTCGATCACCTCGGCTTCAGCGCGGCGCGCATCGGCGAGTTGGTCGCCATTCCCATGCTGATGCGCTGCGTGGCGCCGAACATCTGGGGCTGGCTCGGCGATTACACCGGCAGGCGTCTGGCGATTGTGCGCTTTGGCGCGGTGTGCACATTGCTGACCTTTTCGCTGATCTTCGTCAGCCAGACCTACGCCTGGCTGGCGATGGTCATGGCCCTGCATGCGTTTTTCTGGCACGCAGTGCTGCCGCAGTTCGAAGTCATCACCCTCGCGCATCTGCAGGGGCAGACGTCGCGCTACAGCCAGATCCGCCTGTGGGGCTCGATCGGTTTCATCATCACCGTGGTTGCCCTGGGCCGGCTGTTCGAATGGCTGAGTCTGGACATCTACCCGGCGGCGCTGGTGCTGATCATGGCCGGCATCGTTCTCAGCAGCCTGTGGGTGCCGAATGCGCAGCCGGCACAGGGGAACCGGCCGGCCGGCGAGGGCTTTGTCAAGCAATTGCGCAGTCCGGGCGTGCTGGCCTTTTATGGTTGCGTCGCGCTGATGCAGATGAGCCACGGGCCGTACTACACCTTTCTGACCTTGCATCTTGAACGCCTCGGTTACAGCCGTGGCGTCATCGGCATGCTGTGGGCGGTGGGCGTGGTCGCCGAAGTGCTGATGTTCATGGCGATGAGCCGCATTCTGGCGCGGTTTTCCCTGCGCCGGGTGCTGATGACGAGTTTCCTGTTGGCGGCGTTGCGCTGGTTGCTGCTCGGCTCGTTCGCTGAATTTCTTTGGCTGTTGCTGTTCGCCCAAGTGCTGCACGCAGCGACGTTCGGCAGCTTTCACGCGGCTGCCATCGCTTTCGTGCAACGTAGTTTCGGCGCCCGCCAGCAAGGGCAGGGTCAGGCACTGTATGCGGCACTGGCCGGCACCGGCGGGGCGCTCGGCGCGCTGTATTCCGGCTACAGCTGGAATGCCCTCGGAGCGACATTGACCTTTAGTATTGCCAGTCTCGCAGCGCTTGCCGCTGCCGTTATCATTGCCACACGTATGCAAGAGGACAGGCCATGAGCCTTACCCGTGAACAGCTCGCCCGACAAATCGTCGACGCCGGGCGCTTTCTTTATGGTCGCGGCTGGTCGCCCGCCACCAGCAGCAACTATTCAACCCGCCTGTCGCCGAGCGAAGCGTTGCTGACCGTGTCAGGCAAGCACAAGGGCCAGTTGGGCCTGGATGATGTGCTCGCCACTGACTTGTCCGGCAACAGCCTGGAGCCGGGCAAGAAACCTTCCGCCGAAACCTTGCTCCACACTCAGCTCTACAGCTGGCGCGCGGAAATCGGCGCGGTGCTGCACACTCATTCGGTGAATGCCACGGTGCTGTCGCGCCTGACTCCGGAAGACTTCATCGAGTTCGAAGATTACGAACTGCAGAAAGCCTTCAGCGGCATCTCGACCCATGAGTCCCGGGTGCGCGTACCGATTTTCGACAACGATCAGGACATTGCGCGCCTCGCCGCCAAAGTGCAGCCTTGGCTCGACGCCCATCCCGACTGCGTCGGTTATCTGATTCGCGGCCATGGCCTCTACACCTGGGGCGCGCAGATGAGCGATGCGCTGCGGCAGATCGAGGCCTTTGAATTCCTGTTCGAATGCGAGTTGAAAACCCGCAGCATCACGAACCGCCAGGGCTGAGTCCAGCAGAAACAGCCCGTTTGCCTGATGACATGCTGCGCCCGAACGGTCTTGAAGAGCCGGACGGCGCCGCGATACCGAGGATTTGCCCATGAGCAGCCTGTCCGTTTATCACGTTTCCAGCCCTGACATTCCCAACAAGGTGCTGACCCATTTCGAAGACATCGCTTCGACGCTGGCCGAGCAGGGCGTGCGTTTCGACCGCTGGCAAGCCGCTGCGAAGATTCAGCCCGGCGCCAGCCAGGAAGAAGTCATCAGCGCCTATAAAGAGCAGATCGACAAGCTGATGACCGAGCGCGGTTACATCACCGTAGATGTGATCAGTCTCAACAGTGACCATCCGCAAAAAGCCGAGCTGCGCGCCAAGTTTCTCGAAGAGCACCGCCATGGCGAAGATGAAGTGCGATTTTTCGTCGCCGGCCGTGGGCTGTTTACCTTGCACATCGACGACTACGTCTACGCCGTGCTCTGCGAGAAGAACGATTTGATTTCGGTTCCCGCCGGCACCAAACACTGGTTCGACATGGGCGAGCACCCGCATTTCGTGGCGATCCGCCTGTTCAACAACCCGGAAGGCTGGGTTGCCAATTTCACCGGCGAAGACATCGCCGGTCGCTTCCCGCGTCTGGAGGACTGAAACCGTGTCGATCAAAGTTATTCTCACCGACATCGAAGGTACCACCAGCGCGGTGAGTTTCGTGTTCGACGTGCTGTTCCCGTACGCCGCCAGGCACCTGCCGGATTTCGTGCGTCAGAACGCTTCCCGCGCCGACGTCGCCGAACAACTCGAAGCCGTACGCCGCGACAGCCAAGAACCGCAGGCCGATGTTGAACGGGTTGTTGAAATCCTTTTGAGCTGGCTCGCCGAAGACCGCAAGGCCACCCCGCTCAAGGCATTGCAAGGCATGGTCTGGGAGCAGGGCTATCAGGCGGGGCAATTGAAGGGGCACGTTTATCCGGACGCCGTCGAAGCGCTGCAACGTTGGGATGCTGCCGGTTATCAACTGTTTGTTTACTCGTCCGGTTCGATCCAGGCGCAGAAGCTGATCTTCGGTTGCTCGGAGGCAGGGGATCTGACGCCGTTGTTCAGCGGCTATTTCGATACCACCTCGGGGCCGAAGCGCGAGGCTCAGTCCTACCGCAATATTCAGCAGGCGATAGGAGCTGAAGCGCAAGACATCCTGTTCCTCTCGGATATCGTCGAAGAACTCGACGCCGCTCAGTCAGCCGGCCTGAAAACCTGTGGTCTGGCGCGCGAAGGCGGGGAGCTGGACGGCCATTTAACAGTGGACAGCTTCACCGCAATCGAACCGGAAGCCTTCTGACCCCTACACAAATCCCTGCAGGAGCTGTGTAGGAGCTGTCGAGTGAAACGAGGCTGCGATCTTTTGATCTTTAGTCACAGGAAAGATCGCAGCGTGCCGCAGCTCTACAAGAATTCTGCGGACAACAAAACAGGCCGTGAAGCCCATGCTCCACGGCCTGTTTTTGTTTAAAGCAGATTACAGCGAGTGATAAGTCGGCAGGGCGAAACGCTGCTGGCTCTGCAGCATTGCAATTTGCGGCAACTCGCTGGCTTGTTCGGCCAGGTCACGGCGGATCGCGCTGATCGCCCAGGACAGTTGGTCACCGGCATGCAGTTGCTGATACGAGAGTGCGCGTTTGAAGACTTTGCCGTCGCTGCTACGCAGAGTGAGCAGGATGCCACCGTCAGGACGTGGGGCAGTGCTGACTTCGTAGTTGGAGAACAGCGATGTAAATTTTTCTTGAATCAGGCTCATGTCATCAGCTCCGTATGTACTTGAATGGCAAGCATGCGGAGGTAGTTGCAGCGATTGTGCCAGTATTGATATTGGAAAAATCTCATACAAATCAATGGCTTAAAATCGTCGCATTTTGCAGGGGTCGTGCAATCTGCATGAATGGCTATCGTGCATCCTGCATTTTGCGTGATTTTTTCCGCAGAACGGAACCAAACGGGCGTACCAGAATCCTCGCTGTCCTCGCCATCGCAACGGGATACAAATCATTGCAAAAACCGCGTGTACAGCCACGCAAGCGCTGACGTACTTTCCTCTTGACCCTCGGCGTAACCGCGCCGGTTGCAGCCCAATACCCGATAACAAGAACAGCGATCCGCACCTCAGGATCGAACGGGGAGCTTCCATGCGTCATGCACCAAGCGACACGATTACCTGGGGCATGATGCTCCGCAAGCTGCCGATGATCGCCAAAGCCATTCCCCGGGTGGTGAAAGGCATGAAGGCAGCCAACGTCACGGATCCGACCCAATCCTGTGGCCTGGGCTGGACGTTCGAGCAGGCGACCCTGCGCAATCCTGACGGCGTGGCGTTATTGCAGGGCGACGTTGCGTTGACCTACGCGCAGGTCAACCAGTGGGCCAATCGCATCGCGCACTACCTGAGCAGGCAGGGCATCGGAAAGGGCGATGTGGTTGCAGTGTTCATCGAGAACCGCCCGGAATTGCTGGTGACGATTCTGGCGCTGGCCAAGCTCGGCACGGTCAGTGCGCTGCTCAATACCTCGCTGATGCGCGACACCCTTATCCACAGCATCAATCTGGTCGCACCCGTGGCCATTGTCGTCGGTGAAGAACTGACCGCGACCTATGCCGGCGTGCGTGATCAGGTATCGATAGAGCCGCAGCGCACCTGGTTCGTAGCCGATCAGGACACTTACAGTCACCCGGGCATCGCGCCTGCGGGTTACGTCAATCTGATCAGCGCCAGTGCCGACGCTCGCAGCGATAACCCGCCGAGCAGCGCGCAGATATTCTGCGACGATCCCTGTTTTTACATCTATACCTCCGGCACCACGGGATTGCCCAAGGCCGGGGTGTTCAAGCACGGGCGCTGGATGCGCAGCTCGGCGAGCTTCGGCATGATCGCCCTCGATATGCGCCCGGACGACGTGGTCTATTGCACCTTGCCGCTGTATCACGCCACCGGCCTGTGCGTGTGCTGGGGATCGGCGATCAATGGCGCTTCTGGCTTCGCCATTCGCCGCAAGTTCAGCGCCAGTCAGTTCTGGAGTGATGTGCGCCGGTACCGCGCTACCACCATCGGTTATGTCGGCGAATTGTGCCGCTACCTGGTCGAGCAACCGCCCAGTGTCGATGACAGCCGTCACGACGTGCGCAAGATGATTGGCAATGGCTTACGGCCCGGTGCCTGGGCCGAATTCAAGACGCGTTTTGCCGTTGAGCATATCTGTGAGCTGTACGCGGCCAGCGACGGCAACATTGGCTTCACCAACATCCTCAACTTCGACAACACCGTCGGGTTTTCGCTGATGGCCTGGGAGCTGGTTGCCTACGATCACGACACTGGCGAGCCTTTGCGCGGTGGCGACGGATTCATGCGCAAGGTCGGCAAGGGCGAGCAGGGCTTGCTGCTGGCGCGGATCGACGACAAGGCACCGCTGGACGGTTACACCGATCCGCAGAAAACCGCCAGGGTCGTGCTGCACGACGTATTCAACAAGGGTGACCGTTTTTTCAACACGGGCGACCTGTTGCGCAACATCGGTTTCGGCCATGCGCAGTTTGTCGATCGACTCGGCGATACCTATCGCTGGAAGGGCGAAAACGTCTCGACCACCGAGGTCGAGAACCTGTTGCTGCAACATCCATTGATTTCCGAAGCCGTGGCCTACGGCGTGGAAATCCCCAACACCAACGGGCGCGCCGGAATGGCCGCGATCACCCCCGCCGAATCGCTGGCCACGCTGGATTTTGCCGAACTGCTGAGTTTCGCCCGACAACGCATGCCGGCCTACGCAGTGCCATTGTTCTTGCGGGTGAAGGTGAAAATGGAAACCACCGGCACCTTCAAATACCAGAAGACCCGCCTGAAAAAAGAAGGCTTCGACCCCGGCCAGACGGGCGACGACCCGATTTTTGCCTGGCTGCCGGGCAGCGAAACTTACGTGCACGTCAACGCGCAAATCCTCGCTGAGATTTACCAGGGCAAACACAGATATTGAGTATGGCTATCAGCGTGCTCGGAAAAAACCGGGTGACAGCCATCGTCGCGCTCGGGAAACTGTCGGCTTTCCGATAGACCGAAATGGAGTGCCCAATGTCCGATCAAAGCCGCCAGATGACCCCTGAA
This sequence comes from Pseudomonas sp., assembly GCF_035554175.1. Classification (GTDB taxonomy): domain Bacteria; phylum Pseudomonadota; class Gammaproteobacteria; order Pseudomonadales; family Pseudomonadaceae; genus Aquipseudomonas. Next base: position 80,177 of record NZ_DATMIV010000001.1, read on the forward strand.
GAAGCTGCCGAATTCACCGAGCAGGTTTTCAACAAGGCGCGCGACGGTGATGCCGAGATGCTTGATCGCCTGGTGACCGCCGGCTTGCCGGTGAACCTGAAAAACAGCAAGGGCGACACGTTGCTGATGCTCGCCAGTTACTATGGTCATGTTGATGCTGTGAAGGTACTGCTTAAACACAAAGCCGATCCGGAAATGCGCAATGGCAACGGCCAGAGCCCGATTGCCGGTGCCGCCTTCAAAGGCGATCTGGCGGTGGTCAAGGCGCTGGTCGAGGCGGGCGCCGAGATTGAAGGCTCGTCGTTCGACGGCCGCACGGCGCTGATGATGGCGGCGATGTTCAATCGCGTTGAAATTGTCGATTACCTGATCGGCCAGGGCGCTGATCCGAAAGCCAAGGACGCCAACGGCGTGACGGCACTCGACGCGGCCCGCACCATGGGCGCGGTGGATACCACGGCTCAGCTGGAAAAGTTATTGGCTTGATAAACGATCAAAAGATCGCAGCCTGCGGCAGCTCCTGCCTTGACGCGTTCGCCACGTGAACGCAGAACCTGTAGGAGCCGCCGAAGGCTGCGATCTTTTGCTTTTCTGCGCTATCCTGCGCGCCCGAAAAATCTACTGTCACCACAGGATCCGCCCTCATGAAAGCCGCACTCGTCGAACTCATCAGCAAAATCAGCTCCGGCTGCATGGGCGAGGACGAGATCCTGAAAGTGGCCGAAGAAGCGGCGCAGGCCTACGCCGATGCCGATGCTTTTCTGACAGCCAACCCGGACATCAACTACGACGATACTTTCCCGATTCCGTTGGGCGAGTGGGTGGTGGTCGGCAGCCTGCCGGAAACCGTGCTGTTCCAGGCCGATACCTACGTCGATCTGTTCGCGCAGATCGTTGCCTCGTTTGGCCCGGGTGTGGATTTCAATCTCAAGCCCAAGCAACTGGCCAGGACCGAAGCGCTGACCGCACTCAACCGCATCCAGGTGCAGATGAGCAGCCTGAACAAGGAAAACGGCGGTTACACACTGATGAACTTCAGCCAGTTGCTCGACGATGAACTGCAAATGGTGCTGGTCTACGGCAACGACGTGCCACGGGTGCTGGAGTTATGTGCCGAGGTCGGCATCGCAGCCGCTCCGGCGCTGGAAGCTCTGAAGATCGCTGTCCACGTCTGAACGCAATAAAAGGGAACCCTGCCCGCGACCGTCTATCCTAAAAGTGCATGCCACTATTCTGGAGCGACACCATGGGTTCCACGTTCAACGGTCTGATTGGCCTGATCATCCTTGCCCTCGACATCTGGGCCATCATCAACGTGCTGAAAAGCGGCGCCTCCACCGGGATGAAAATCGTCTGGGTGTTGTTGATCCTCCTCTTGCCGGTGCTGGGCCTGATCATCTGGGCGATTGCCGGGCCGCGAGGCAACGTGCGGATCTGACAACACCGCATGACCTTGTAGGAGCTGCCGAAGGCTGCGATCTTTTGATTTTGAAACCAGGATCAAAAGATCGCAGCCTTCGGCAGCTCCTACAACGATTGTGTCCACGCCATCAAGTGACGTTCGACCTGTCATCTTCGGCAACGTAGAATGCGCGCCTTTCCCGGGCAATCGTCCCCACGATGGCGCCCGCGCATTTATCGGAGCACTTGACCATGACCGTCACCAAGACCAGCGAGTACCTGGAAACCCTCTACGAAGGCTACGGCCAGCGCTTTCGCATGGAAAAACTGCTGCACGAGGTGCGCACCGAGCACCAGCATCTGGTGATTTTCCAGAACCCGCGCATGGGCCGGGTCATGGCCCTGGACGGCGTGATCCAGACCACCGAAGCCGACGAATTCATCTACCACGAAATGCTCACCCACGTGCCGATCCTCGCCCATGGCACCGCCAAGCGCGTGCTGATCATCGGTGGCGGTGACGGCGGCATGCTGCGCGAAGTGACCAAGCACGCCGGTGTCGAGCACATCACCATGGTCGAAATCGACGGCACCGTGGTCGACATGTGCAAGGAGTTCCTGCCGAACCATTCCGCAGGCGCCTATGACGACCCGCGCTTGAATCTGGTGATCGATGACGGCATGCGTTTCGTCGCCACCACCAGCGAAAAATTCGACGTGATCATCTCCGACTCCACTGACCCGATCGGTCCCGGCGAAGTGCTGTTCTCGGAGAACTTCTATCAGGCTTGCCATCGGTGCCTGAACGAGGGCGGCATCCTGGTGACCCAGAATGGCACGCCGTTCATGCAGATCGACGAAGTCAAAACCACCGCCGGGCGCCTGCGCAGTCTGTTTCCGGACTGGCACTTCTATCAGGCCGCCGTGCCGACCTACATTGGCGGTTCGATGACCTTCGCCTGGGGCTCGACCAACCCGGCCTACCGCAAGCTGAGCCGTGAAACCCTGCAACAACGCTTCATCGGCAGTGGCATCGTCACCCGCTACTACAACCCGGAAATCCACATCGGCGCATTCGCCTTGCCACAATACGTGCTGCAGGCGGTCAACAAGCCGAGCAACGACTGACACATCCCCGCAAAACCCCTGTAGGAGTGAGCCTGCTCGCGATAGCTTTTTCCCAGTCGATGTATCTGTGACTGGCAGACCGCAATCACGAGCAGGCTCACTCCTACAATTCGCGATCATCGGCTGTAATCCTTTTGAACCAACTCTGGCGGTAAAAAGTCGAGATAGAGGTAAGCCCATTTACGGGTTTGATCGAGGAGGCAGCGATGCAAAAGTGGAAAGTCACTTTCGTGGATGATCATGGTGAAGTCGTTGATGAAGTCTTCGAACGTGAGGAATGCCCGTCCGATGACGAAGCCGCGCGGCTGATCAAGGAGCGGCTTCTTCCGGTCGCCGCCCAGCTGGATCTGAACGATCTGGAAGGGCGCACCGCCGATGCCGGGGTGAAAAACCTCAAGACCCAGAATGGCATCGAAATCCGCAGCATCACCCCCGTCTGAACAGTTCCTGTCATCTCGAAAACCAGGCCTTGGCAGCAGCGCTCTCTTGGGGCTACTCTGCAACCGAGATCAGCGAATGGATCGCTAAGGTCTGGTCTTGTCAGCTACATGCTTGTTTCCCGCGCGCAACCACGTTGCCGTCGTACTTTGGCCAAAAGGCCCGGGGCGGGAATACGGAAAGTCTATCCATCAATCGAGGGGGACGATTCATGAGCACAGCCTATCAAGAAGACATCAGCAGCAACGTTCTGCGCCGCATGAAAGAAGGCGGTTTCGATTTTTCCCGTTTTCACCCCATCGAGTTCTACGCGATCTTCCCGGACGAGGAGCGGGCGCGCAGGGCCGCAGGCAAGTTTCGTGGTGAATCCATCAATGCTCAGGTCAGCGCGCGCGACGATGGCGCCTGGTCGCTGGAATTGAGCAAAGTGATGTACGCGACCTATGACGACATTGGCGATTTCGAGCAGGGCTTTTCTGCCGTGGTCGAGCCGCTGGGTGGCATTATCGAGGGTTGGGGCGTGAAGCAGGAGGTGCGCAATCGCTACCGCTTGAATTGATCTCCTGATTCAACCATTAAGCAACGGCTGACCTTTGGGTCGGCCGTTGTCGTATTAAAAGATCAAAAGATCGCAGCCTTCGGCAGCTCCTACATGTGATCGTGCAGGAGCTGCCGAAGGCTGCGGTCTTTTGCTTTTGCATTCAAAACATTTCAAAAAAGCAAAAAAAAGCCACCGGAGAGGGTGGCTAAAAGGGAATACGGATAACGCGAAGAAAGTCACGACGGCCGGGGCTGTGAGGGCAAATCAGGTCAGTTGAGCTGGCGATTTCGCGGCGCACTGGCCGGCGAAGTTTTGCAGCGGATGCGCGGATTATCCGCAGACACCGGCGGGCAGTGAAATCAACTCTGACTATGCTGGTGATAGGCGATGCAATGCGTCGCAATGAAGCGGGGGCAATCGGGGCGGGGCATTTGCCGCACAGGAATGGTGCGCGGTCTGCGGCGGGGATATACAACCGATTGAATTGAAAGCGTTTATGCCGATGGCACGGGCCTTGCGAAGGCCTGTATGTCCGGAGTGACAAGGAGTACGGCATGATCCGCACCTGTTTTGACGAAATGTACGATGCTGGCGGCCTGGTTCGCCCGCATTACCGTGAATTTGCCCGCTGGCTGGCCGAGACGCCTGACGAATTGCTCGCGCAACGTCGGCGCGAGGCCGATCTGCTGTTCCATCGTGCCGGGATCACCTTCACCCTCTACGGGGATGAGCAGGGCACCGAGCGCCTGATTCCCTTCGACACCATTCCGCGCAGTATTCCTGCCAGTGAATGGCGGATTGTCGAACGCGGCTGTATCCAGCGGGTCAAGGCGTTGAACATGTTCCTCGCCGACCTCTACCACGAGCAGCGCATCCTCAAGGCCGGGATCATTCCCGCCGAACAGGTGCTGGCCAACGAGCAATACCAGTTGGCGATGCAAGGTCTGGATCTGCACCGCGACATCTATTCGCACATCTCCGGTGTCGATCTGGTGCGCGACGGCGATGGCACCTATTACGTCCTCGAAGACAATCTGCGCACACCCAGCGGCGTGAGCTACATGCTTGAAGACCGCAAAATGATGATGCGCCTGTTCCCCGAGCTGTTCGCCGCCCAGCGCATTGCGCCGATCGATCACTATCCGAATCTGTTGCTCGACACTCTGAAAAGCTCCAGTCCGATCGACAACCCCAGCGTCGTGGTGCTGACACCGGGGCGCTTCAACAGTGCGTTCTTCGAACATGCGTTTCTGGCTCGGGAAATGGGCGTCGAGCTGGTGGAGGGCGCGGATCTGTTCGTGCGTGACGACAAGGTGTTCATGCGCACCACCGACGGCCCGAAGGCGGTCGACGTGATCTATCGTCGCCTCGACGACGCGTTCCTCGATCCGCTGGCGTTCAACCCCGACTCGATGCTTGGTGTGCCCGGGCTGCTGTCGTCCTACCGCTCCGGCAACGTGGTGCTGGCCAATGCCATCGGTACCGGTGTGGCAGACGATAAATCGGTATACCCGTTTGTCACTGACATGATCCGCTTCTACCTCGACGAAGAGCCGATCCTCAAGAATGTGCCGACCTGGCAATGTCGCAACCCGTCTGAACTGTCCCACGTACTGGCCAATCTGCCGGAACTGGTGGTCAAGGAAACCCAGGGCTCCGGTGGTTATGGAATGCTGGTCGGACCGGCCGCCACGACGGCGCAAATCGATGCCTTTCGCGAGCGCATCAAAGCCAAGCCCCATGCGTACATCGCGCAACCGACGCTGTCGCTGTCGACCTGCCCCACCTTTGTCGAAAACGGCATCGCCCCGCGGCATATCGACTTGCGTCCGTTTGTGCTGTCCGGTCGCGAAACCCGGGTCGTACCCGGTGGTTTGACCCGTGTCGCCTTGCGTGAGGGCTCCCTGGTGGTGAATTCCTCCCAGGGCGGCGGCACCAAGGACACCTGGGTAGTCGAGGATTGAAGGAAGCTTGCCATGTTAAGTAGAACTGCCTCGGATCTGTACTGGATGTCGCGCTACCTGGAGCGTGCGGAGAATCTCGCGCGGATGCTCGACATCAGTTATTCGCTGTCGCTGATGCCGCAGGACGGTCGCGGCGATGGTCTGCACGAACTCGCCATGCCGTTGCTGATCACCGGCACCCTCGACGATTACCTTGAGCGTCACGGCGAACTGCATGCCGAACGGCTGCTGCATTTCTTTGCACTCGACGCGGCCAACCCGGCCAGTATTTTCAGCTGCCTCGGTGCGGCGCGAGCGAGTGCCCATGCGGTACGTGGCCGAATCACCGCCGACATGTGGGAAAACATCAACGCGACCTGGCTGGAAATTCGCGGTATCGCCGAGCAGGGTCTGAGCCGCTACGGCATGAGCCGTTTCTGCGAATGGATCAAGGAGCGCTCGCACCTGTTTCGTGGCGCATCCTACGGCACGATCATGCGCAACGATGCGTTTCGCTTCATCCGTTTGGGCACGTTTATCGAACGCGCAGACAACACGCTGCGCCTGCTCGATGCGCGCTACGAAATGGCCGGCGATCAGGCCGAAGCGGTCAGCGACGGCACTGCGCACGCCTATTACCAATGGAGTGCGTTGCTGCGGGCCTTGTCGTCGTTCGAGGCCTACACCGAAATCTACCGCGATGCGCCCGGCGCCCGGCATGTCGCCGAGTTGCTGTTATTGCGCGCCGACGTGCCGCGTTCGTTGCGCGCCTGCACCGAAGAGATTGACCAGATTCTCGCGCAACTGCCCGGTGCCAACGGTCGTCCGGCACAACGTCTGGCGGCGGAAATGGACGCGCGCCTGCGCTACACCGGCATCCACGAAATCCTCGAGGAAGGCCTGCACGCCTGGCTGACCGAATTCATTCCGCTGGTGCGCCAGTTGGGCAACGCCATTCACAGTTCCTACCTGGAGGCCGCATGAGACTTTCCATCAGCCACGAGACCACCTATCACTACGAAGATCAGGTGCGGGCAAGCATCCAGTACCTGCGCCTGACGCCCCACGACAGCGAGCGCCAGCATGTGCTCAGTTGGCAACTCGATCTGCCGCGCCCGGTGCGCGCGCAGCTCGATCCCTTCGGCAACATCCTGCATGTGCTGACCATGGACGAGCCTCACGATGCGATCATCATCGGCGCCCGTGGTCAGGTCGATATCGATGAATTACGCGAGGCCGAACATGAAAGCCAGTCAGCGCTGCCGTTCCTGCGCTTCACGCGCTTGACCGAAGCGGATGAGGCCTTGCGCGAGTTTGCCGGCAAGCACTGCAAACAACGGCGTGATCGCACCGCGCTGATCGATTTGATGCACGGTTTGAATCAGCACATGACCTATACGCCGGGCTCCACCGAGGTCGACACCAGCGCCTCCGAAGCTTTCGCCGGCCGTGCCGGGGTTTGTCAGGATCATGCCCACGCATTTCTCGCCTGCGCCCGCAGTCTCGGCGTGCCGTCGCGTTATGTCTCGGGCTATCTGTACAGCGAGGATTGCGAACATCTGGCCAGTCATGCCTGGGCGGAAGCGTGGCTGGACGACGCGTGGTACAGCTTCGACGTGACCAACCAGCTGGCGCGCCCGGAGCGTCACCTGAAGCTGGCGGTAGGCCTGGATTATCTGGATGCCTGCCCGGTACGCGGCATGCGCCGGGGCGGTGGCTGCGAGCAGATGCATGCGAAGGTATTGGTTTCGCCGACGCCGGTGATCTCGGTTCAACAACAATAGCTCGACGCAGGCAAAATCCTTGTGGGAGCGAGCCTGCTCGCGAAAGCGGTTCATCAGCCAGCAAATCAGTGGCTGACACACTGCCTTCGCGAGCAGGCTCGCTCCCACAAGTGAGACTGCATCAAGGCTTGGCTTTGCGCCCGGCCATGTGCCTGAGATACCCGACCAGCATCTCCAGATCCCCATCCGGCAACACCTCAGTGGAAAACCCCGGCATCTTCGCCTGCGGCCACTGGCGCAAGCTCTGCGGGTCGCGAATGTAACGCTTCAGGAAGTCCGCGCCGAAATACTCGGTCGGGTTATACGGAATGTTGAGATCAGGGCCGAATTGCGCATCCCCGGCACCATTCAGCCGGTGGCAGGCCAGGCAGTTTTTCTGGAACAGTGCGAAGCCCTGGTTCACCGGGTCATCGCGCTTCAAGGCCGGATCGGGCAGCAGGGCAGGGAAGCGCTGTGCCACCGGCGCCATCAGCTTGATGCTGGCGACTTCGAACGGCCACTGCTCGGGGCTGATATTGCCGGCCTGCGGATCGGTCCAGACCAGATAGAACGGCCCTGCGCCGGGTTTGCCTGCGGACAAGGGCGGCCACGGCTGGGCCGGGTCTTCGATTGCCAGCCACGCTCGCGCACCGCTCTCGTTCAGCAATGGCGCCGCGGCCAACTCGGCGGCAAAGCCGTCCAGCGCTACCGCCTGCAGATGGTCCTCGGATGTAACGCCCGTCAACAGCGCCGCCACAGGCACGGCGCGATAGGTCATGTCCTTCTTGTAGGAAACATCATTGTTGATCGTGAGGGTTTGCACTTGAGGATGTTCGAGCAGCTCCTTTGTCTGCCAGGTGCGGCTATTTGCACCCAACTGCAGTTCCAGTTGCGCGGCAGACAAGGGCAAGCTCAGCAGCAAGGCACTGAGCGCAATGAGCGTTTTCAAATGATCGCCATCCGTGTCGTGGAAGTGCGCAAAGGTTGGCACAACCGCGCTGGCCCGGGTAGCGGGCCAGTCACATTTTCAGTGGCGATATACAGCACGCGGCGCTTGAATCAGCCGATGATCTTCGTGAGATTCGGCAAGATCAACAACAGCGTCGTGGCGAAAAGGATGAGTCCTGCTTGACGAACTTTCGGTTGTTTGAACATGGCTTGACCGCCTTTATTGTTATTTCCTGATGCGTGCCTGCATATCCATGACGGCACGCGTTGCACTTCCTGTTGAAGGACGCCCGTCTCGGCAAAACCCGACGACGATGGCGTACATGTTCACCTTAGGGCCCACGTCACCGTTGGCTTAGACCCATTTCATATGGAGCACTCGCGAAAAGCTCTTAAAAAGGCATGAGGCGTATTGCCAGCTTCTTCGCCGCCCGCTGGCTAGACAACTCGGCGACCTGAACCGGTTCACCTGAGGTCTGATGACCGTCCGTCTGAGCGTGTGCGTCAAGCGCTTTGAGCAATGTGGTCATTGATTGCAAGCCTGCACAGCGTGAGAGTCAAGTCACCATAAATCAGGTTCGAGGACGTCATGACTGAAGCTTTGATTTTCGACGCGTTACGCACCCCGCGTGGCAAAGGCAAGGCCGACGGTGCACTGCACAGCGTTAAACCGGTGAATCTGGTGGCTGGTTTGCTGAGCGCGTTGCAGACGCGCACCTCGCTGGATACCAGTCAGGTCGATGACGTGGTCCTGGGCTGCGTCACGCCCATCGGCGATCAAGGTTCGGACATCGCCAAGACTGCGGTGCAAGTGGCCGATTGGGATATCAGCGTCGCCGGCGTGCAGATCAATCGCTTCTGCGCGTCGGGGCTGGAAGCGGTCAACCTCGGCGCGATGAAAGTGCGCTCGGGGTTCGAGGATCTGGTAGTGGTTGGCGGCGTCGAATCGATGTCGCGCGTGCCGATGGGCAGCGATGGCGGCGCCTGGGCGCTGGATCCGCAGACCAATCTGCACAGCCACTTCACACCGCAAGGCGTGGGGGCGGATCTGATTGCTACCCTTGAAGGCTTCAGCCGTCAGGACGTCGATGCCTACGCGCTGTACTCGCAACAGAAAGCGGCACGGGCGCGGGCTGATGGTTCGTTCAACAAATCGCTGGTGCCGGTGCAGGATCAGAACGGCATCGTCCTGCTCGATCATGATGAGTTCATCCGCGCCGAATCGACCCTCGAAGGCCTGGGCAAGCTCAAGCCGAGTTTCGAAATGATCGGCCAGATGGGTTTCGATGCGACGGCGTTACGGGTCTACAGCCATGTCGAGCGGATCAATCATGTACATACGCCGGGCAACAGCTCCGGGATCGTCGACGGTGCAGCGTTGATGCTGATCGGCTCCCAAGCCAAGGGCCGGGCGCTGGGTCTGCAACCACGGGCACGCATCGTCGCCACGGCTGTCACCAGTACCGACCCGACCATCATGCTCACCGGCCCGGCGCCGGCGACCCGCAAAGCGTTGGCCAAGGCTGGACTGCGCGTGGAGGACATCGATCTGTTCGAGGTCAACGAAGCGTTTGCCTCGGTGGTGTTGAAGTTCATCAAGGACATGGCGGTCGATCCGCACAAGGTCAACGTCAACGGCGGTTCCATCGCCATGGGCCACCCGCTGGGCGCCACCGGCTGCGCGATCCTCGGCACCCTGCTCGATGAACTGGAGGCGCGCAACTTGCGCTATGGCCTGGCGACGCTGTGTGTCGGCGGCGGCATGGGCATCGCCACCATCATCGAACGCCTCTGAGCCCCGACTTCAAGGAACCCTGTTATGAGCGAAGCCATTCGTTACGAAAAAGGCCAGGACGACATCGTCGTACTGACCATTGATATGCCGGGCCAGAGCGCCAATACCATGAACGCTGTGTATCGCGAGGCCATGGCAGCCTGCGTTGCTCGCTTGTCAGCGGAAAAAGGCAGCATCGCCGGGGTAATCATCACCTCAGCGAAGAAAACCTTCTTTGCTGGCGGCGACCTCAATGAATTGATCAAGGTCGGCAAGCCTGAAGCCAAAGCCTTCTACGACATGGTGCTGACCCTCAAGGGCCAATTGCGTACGCTGGAAACCCTCGGCAAACCGGTGGTTGCGGCCATCAACGGCGCGGCGCTGGGCGGTGGCTGGGAAATTTGTCTGGCCTGTCACCACCGCATCGCTGTGGATGACGCCTCGGTGCAACTCGGTCTGCCGGAAGTGACTCTCGGCCTGTTGCCGGGCGGCGGCGGAGTGGTGCGCATGGTGCGCATGCTCGGTATCGAAAAAGCCCTGCCGTACTTGCTCGAAGGCAAGAAAATTCGCCCGCAACAGGCGCTGCAGGTCGGATTGATTGATGAACTGGCAGCGGATCGCGATGAGCTGCTGGCCAAGGCGCGCGCCTGGATCGTCGCCAATCCGTCGGCGGTGCAGCGCTGGGACGTCAAGGGCTACCAGATTCCTGGCGGCACGCCATCGAACCCGAAAGTGGCGCAGATGCTGGCGATTGCGCCGTCGATCCTGCGCTCCAGAACCCAAGGCACGCTGCCAGCACCGGAGAAGATTCTGTGCGCGGCGGTGGAGGGCGCTCAGGTTGATTTTGATACGGCGCACCTGATTGAAACCCGCTACTTCACGGAACTGACGACCGGGCAGATCTCGAAAAACCTGATTGGCACGTTCTGGTTCCAGTTGAATGAGATCAACGCCGGCGGCTCACGACCCCAGGGTTTTGCGCCTTATGTCACGCGCAGGGTGGGCGTGCTCGGTGCCGGGATGATGGGCGCCGGCATCGCGTTCGTCAGCGCCTCGGCCGGTATCGAAGTCGTGCTCAAGGATATCAATCTCGCCGCTGCCGAGAAGGGCAAGGCGCATTCAACGACATTGCTGGACAAGAAAGTTGCCCGTGGCCAGATGACTGTTGAACAGCGCGACGCGGTGCTGGCGCGGATCGTTGCGACCGCAAGCGATGCCGATCTGGCCGGTTGCGATCTGATCATCGAAGCGGTATTCGAGGATCGCCAGCTCAAGGCCAAGGTGTCTGCCGCAGCGCAGCAGGTTGTGGGCGCCGAGGCTGTGATCGCCTCCAATACGTCGACACTGCCGATCACCGGTCTGGCGACGGCCGTACCGGATCAGGGCAAATTCATCGGCCTGCATTTCTTCAGTCCTGTAGAAAAAATGCCGCTGGTGGAAATCATCAAGGGCGCGCGAACCAGCGACGAAACCCTGGCGCGCGGTTTCGATTTCGTCCTGCAAATCAAGAAAACCCCGATCGTGGTCAACGACAGTCGCGGCTTCTTCACTTCACGCGTCTTCGGCACTTTCACCAATGAAGGCATCGCCATGCTCGGCGAAGGCGTCAGTGCGCCGATGATCGAGACCGAAGCACGCAAGGCCGGGATGCCGGTCGGGCCTCTGGCAATCTCCGACGAAGTTTCCCTCAGCCTGATGAACCATATCCGTCAGCAGACAGCCAAGGACCTACAGGCGGAAGGGAAACCACTGATTGAGCACCCGGCCTTCGCCGTGATTGACTTGATGCTCAATGAATACAAGCGCCCGGGCAAAGCTGCAGGTGCCGGGTTCTATGAATATCCGGCCGGTGGCCATAAGCATTTGTGGCCGGAACTGAAAACACGCTTCGAACAGGCTGGCGGACAGATTTCAGCGAAGGATGTGCGTGATCGTCTGTTGTTTGTGCAGGCTATTGAAACCGTGCGCTGTGTGGAGGAGGGCGTGCTGACCTCGACGGCGGATGCCAACGTCGGTTCGATCTTCGGCATCGGATTTGCCCCATGGACCGGCGGTGCGCTGCAGTTCATCAACCAGTACGGCGTGAAGGACTTCGTCGCCCGTGCGCAGTATCTGGCCGAGCAATACGGCGAGCGGTTTGCGCCGCCAGCGTTGCTGCTGGATAAAGCGGCGAAAGGTCAGATGTTCTAGGATCGACGAATGCTTTGGGGCTTGCCTTGATCGGGTGTTTCAAGGCAGGCTCTGGAGTGTTCATTATTCCCATCACGTGTCAGGTATTTTTTATGTCGTTGCGCATCTGCATTCTCGAAACCGACATCCTGCGTCCTGAATTGATTGATCAATATCAAGGCTATGGGCAGATGTTTCAGCGTCTGTTCTCGCAACAACCGATTGCCGCTGAATTCACTGTTTTCAACGTGGTGAACGGCGAGTATCCGAGCGACGATCTGACTTTCGATGCGTATCTGGTCACCGGCAGCAAAGCTGATTCATTCGGCAGCGATCCGTGGATCCAGACCCTCAAGACTTATCTGCTGAATCGCTACGAGCGTGGCGACAAACTGCTCGGCGTGTGCTTCGGCCATCAATTGCTGGCGTTGCTGCTTGGCGGCAAGAGCGAGCGGGCCTCCCAGGGGTGGGGCGTCGGTACCCACAGCTACAAACTGGCGGCCAAGGCGCCGTGGATGAGCCCAGTGCGCGAAGAGCTGACACTGCTGATCAGTCATCAGGACCAGGTCACCGCGCTACCGGAAAATGCGACCGTGATCGCCTCCAGCGATTTCTGCCCGTTCGCGGCGTATCACATCAACGATCAAGTGTTATGTTTCCAGGGCCACCCGGAATTCATTCACGATTACTCCCGCGCGCTGCTCGATCTGCGTCAGGAAGCGTTAGGTTCGCAGATCTACAGCAAGGGTGTGGCGAGCCTTGAGCAGGAGCACCACGGCGCCACGGTTGCGGAGTGGATGATGCGGTTCGTGGCGCACAAACCAGAAGCTGCCTGACAGTCGCAAGATCAAAAGATCGCAGCCTTCGGCAGCTCCTACAGAATTTCAGTGTAGGAGCTGCCGAAGGCTGCGATCTTTTGCTTTCTATAACCAGCCTGACTTCTTGAAACTCGCCCACAAACTGACACAGCCCACTGCAATAAATCCCAGCACCGCAAAATAACCGTAATGCCAGGTCAGTTCCGGCATGTTCTGGAAGTTCATCCCGTAAATCCCCGCCACTGCCGTCGGAAACGCCAGAATCGCCGCCCACGCCGCAAACTTGCGCTGCACCACGCTCTGCCGGGACGCTTCGAGCAATACGCCAATTTCGATGGTCTGACTGGCAATGTCCGCCAGCGTGCTCAGGTCTTCCATCTGCCGCGTCACGTGAATCTGCACATCGCGAAAATACGGGCGCATGTTTTTGTCGATGAACGGAAAGCTGAGCTTTTGCAGTTCTTCGCCAATCTCCACCATCGGCGCTGCATACCGACGCAGGCGTACGACATCGCGGCGCAAACCGTGGAGCTTCTGGATATCTCGCTCGTTGAGGGCGCTGCATAGTACGTTGCGCTCCAGCTCATCGATTTCCGCATGGATCGCTTCGCCAACGGGCTGATAGTTTTCGATGACGAAATCGAGCAACGCATACAAAACGAAATCTTCACCGTGCTCCAGCAGCAGTGGGCGCGCCTCACAGCGTTGGCGCACATACGCGTAGGACGCGGAGTGGCCATTGCGTGCGGTGATGATGTAACCCCGGCCGGCGAAAATATGCGTCTCGATAAATTGCAAAACGCCGTTTTCGCGCACAGGCGAGTAAGTGACGATAAACAGAGCGTCACCAAAGGTTTCCAGCTTTGGCCGGCTGTGTTTTTCCAGGGCATCTTCGATAGCCAGTTCGTGCAGATTGAACTGGCGTTGCAGGTTGGATAACTCCTGTGCGTCTGGCTCTTCCAGACCGATCCAGACGAAGTGACCAGGCTTTGCTGCCCAGGCGGCGCCTTCATCCAAGGAAATATTGGTGACTTTCTTACCCTCGCTGTACACCGCAGCAGCAACAACTCGACCCATGGTGGTGATTCACTTCTTCTTGGCAGATGGCAGGGGAAACATGGCTTCAGCTTAGCCGTGTCGCTGCTTGAGAGTCAGTGAAACTTCTACAGTTCATCCGGCATAAGAAAACCCGCACTGGGCGGGTTCGCTTGTCAGGCAACTTGCAGTTGCCGATCCATGGATTCGATGCACTCGCGCATCTGTTCACGGCATCGCTCGATGAGCATCGGCATGTCATCCATCGTCAATCCGGCTGTAGGAATGGCCGGCAGAGAACGTATTAAAACGTTGCCACTGCGCCAGCGATTCAGGCGCATGTGTTTGATGTAGCTGCTTACGCACACTGGAACGATCGGCACGCCGGCGGCAATCGCCATCTGGAACGCGCCTTTCTTGAAAGGCAGCAAGTCCTCGCCGAGGTTGCGCGTGCCTTCCGGGAACACCCAGATCGAGGTGTCTTCGTTCTGCAAGGTGCGGGTGGTGGTAAGCATCGACTGCCGTGCCTTGTGCGCATTGCCTCGGTCGATGAGCACATTGCCAGCCAGCCAGAACAACTGACCGAACAACGGCACCCACTTCAGGCTTTTCTTGCCGATACACACGGTACGGCGGGGGACAACGTTGCCGAACACAAACAGATCGTAGTTGGATTGGTGATTGGCAATGATCACGCAACTGTCGGGCTTGTTCGTCAGGCCGCTGACGTCCGACTTTACTCGTAAACGCAAGATACACATCGCCGGCAGGGCGTAGAGACGAGCACACAGGCGGCTATTGTCCGGATTGAACGGCCGGCACAAACCGACAATCACGCCCAGTACGCCAGCCAGCATAAAGTGCAGGCCCATCAACAACATACGCAACAAAAACAGCATTTTTGCAGGCCCACCGGGACAAAAGGTGGCGCAGTGTACGGATGTGCACTGTTTTCGGCAATTGCCGCTATAGAGTGCGGAGATGGCCGATGTTTAAGCGCATGTTTCAGCAATGGCTGTCAGGCGCGTCCTAGAGCTTGTAGCGCATCTCAACTCGGGCGTAAGAAAAAGCCCGACGCGATGGTCGGGCTGTGCTCTGGCGTGCATTTTCGGATGCGTCATCCCAGATGTTGTTGATCCTGAATGATGGCGTCGTCGAGGGTTTCCAGCAGTTGCTTGCGCACTTTCAACTTGGTGTTCTTGTGCGCCAGCATATTGATCTTCTTCAACTGACGCGCGGCAGCCAGGGCAGCGCCCTGCAATTCTTCAGCAGTCACGACCTTGTCGAGGAAGCCTGCGTCAACAGCGCTGTTCGGATCGAACATCTCACCATTGATCACCGAACGGTGGAAAGCCGAACGGCGCAAGCGATCGCGCGCCAGTTCAATCCCGGCGTGGTGCATGGTCATGCCGATCTGCACTTCGTTCAGACCGATGCTGAATGGACCTTCAACACCGATTCGGTAATCAGCGGACAATAGCAGGAATGCCCCCTTGGCTACGGCATGTCCCGGACAGGCAACGATCACCGGGAAAGGGTGAGAGAGCAGGCGACGGGCCAGCGTCGAGCCGGCAGTCACCAGCGCAACGGCCTCTTTCGGACCGGCAGTCATCACTTTAAGGTCATAACCTCCCGACAGAATTCCCGGCTGCCCGGTAATGATCACCACGGCCCGATCAGTTACCGCCCGATCCAGCGCCCCGTTAAACGCCGCGATCACGTCTGGTGAAATGGCGTTTACCTTGCCGTTATTCAGGATCAGGGTCGCGATACCGTCTTCGAGGTGGTAGGCAATCAACTCGCTCATGACGCTATTCCTTATTAGAAAGATGGGCAGACGTTACCCACCGTCGCGGGCAAGGTAAAGCGCCGTGACTGACCTGCCAGTCACCGTTTTGCGCCCCGGCCAGCGTTGCACGCGTGTTGCCTGCTATAAATGAAGCGCACGGCTTACCCGACATTGGCGGGTTTGCCATCGCCCGCTATGGCAGAAGGCAGCGTGCTCTCTTAAGCGCATGAAAATTCTGAAAAAAAGTTTGCCATCGGAAAAGCTTTCGACTACATTAGCGCGCCTCGACAGACAGAACATGTCTGCAGAGATACGGTGAAGTGTCCGAGTGGCTTAAGGAGCACGCCTGGAAAGTGTGTATACAGGAAACTGTATCGAGAGTTCGAATCTCTCCTTCACCGCCACATTCAGTAAACGCAAACCCCTGATTTTCCTAGAGAAAGTCGGGGGTTTGTGGTTTTTGGCGTCTGCAAAATAATGATGTGGAACCGTTGATGATCGGCGTCCATGAAATGTGTTTTGGCGATCAATTTCTCTCCAGAGTTATACAAAATCCTGTCACCCGTCGAAATCTCCTACACGCCTCATTGACCCCCCGAACCGTCCCGAGTCTACTGTATGTGCATACAGTAAATTCACTATCAGGTTCGTATCATGAGCGTCACCATCCTCGGCCCTTTGTCAGGCGCGGGCGAAAAGCTTGCGCTGTATTCGTTTCGGATTCCGGCCGGTTTCCCTTCGCCGGCGGCTGATCACATTGAAAAGCACATCTCGCTCGATGAGGTTTTCGACATTCGTGCGCCGCACGTTTATCTGGCGAAGATCGAAGGCGAGAGCATGCAGGACGCCGGCATCTTTTGCGGCGATCTGGTGATCGTCAATCGCAGCCTGAATGCCGAACATGGCGATATCGTTATCGCTGGTCTGAACTCCGAGCCTGTCTGCAAGCGCCTGCATAAGCGCGATAACACCATCATTCTGTTGTCGGCCAACAGTAAATACCCACCTCGCTACGTGATGGAAGGGGACGAGCTGGTTATCTGGGGTGTGGTGACTTATAGCGTGCGCGACCATGGCAAATCGTGACCAGGTTTTCGCGCTGATCGATTGCAATAGCTTCTATGCCAGCTGTGAGCGAGTCTTCCGGCCCGATCTGGCGAAGACGCCGATCGTCGTGCTGAGCAATAACGACGGTTGCGTCATTGCGCGGAGCTACGACGCCAAGCCCTTCGTGAAAATGGGCGCACCGTATTTTCAGATTCGCGATGATCTGCGCCGCCACGGCATCCAGGTGTTCAGCAGCAACTATGCGCTTTACGGCGACATGAGCGAGCGGGTGATGACGATCATCGAATCCATGGTGCCCGCCGTCGAGGTTTACAGCATCGATGAGGCGTTTGCCGATCTCAGCGGCATTTCTGGCGACCTGACGATATTGGGTCGAAGCATTCGATCCGCCGTTTATAAATGCACCGGCATCCCGGTCGGCGTCGGCATCGCTCCGACGAAAACGCTGGCCAAGCTCGCCAACCACACTGCGAAACGCCTGCAGGCGCATACCGGCGGGGTTGTCGATATCTGCGACCCGGTCAAGCGCGACTGGGTGCTGCGCAACACCGACGTCGGCGAAGTGTGGGGCATTGGCCGGCGGATGAAAGCCCATCTTCAAAGCATGCAGATCAACAGCGCCATGGATCTGGCGAGGGCCGATCCGTGGACGTTGCGACGTAAATTCAGCGTGGTGATCGAGAAGACTGCGCGCGAGCTGGGCGGGACGTCGTGTCTGGAGTTATCGGAAAAAGAGCCGCCGAAGCAAGAGATCTGCAGCAGTCGCATGTTCGGTAAACGCCTGACCACCATCGAGCCGATCAAGGAAGCGGTGGCGACTTATGTGCATCGGGCAGCGGAAAAACTGCGTGCACAGAACTCGTTATGCAAGAAGGTCCGCGTCAGCATCCGTACCGGCATGTTTAATCCGGAGGAGGCCAAGTACGCCAATGGCGCGCTGATTGAATTGCCTTACCCCACCAATGATGTGCGACTGCTGAGCAAAGTAGCGACTGACGCGATTGATCGACTGTTCAGGCCAGGCTTCAAATACAGCAAGGCCGAGGTGTTATTGATGGATCTTCGGCAGCCCGGAGAATTTACCGAAGACCTGTTTGCTCAGTCCCAACCTCAAGCGGCGGAGAGGGTGATGGGGGTGCTGGATCAGATCAACCAGCGCTGGGGGCATGGGACGTTGCGAGCGGGTAGTGTGCCGGCCGATCCTGCCTGGAGGATGCGGCGGGAGATGATGAGTTCGAGTTTTACGACGAGGATCGATCAGTTGTGGGTCGTTAAATGTAATTGAAGCCACGGGTGCCACGTTTGGTGCTGCGTTACAATCGCCGCCTTCACTTTTGCGGTAAAAGGACGACTTTCATGATCATTTCCACCACTCATTCCGTCGAGGGGCGGCAGATCACAACGTATCTGGATATTGTCAGCGCCGAGTCTGTGCAGGGCGTCAACGTTATCCGCGATATGTTCGCGGGCATGCGCGACTTCTTTGGTGGGCGGTCGCAGACTTTGGAGAGGGCGCTGAAGGAGGCACGCATCCAGGCAACCGATGAACTGAAAGATCGAGCGCGGGCGCTGCAGGCTGACGCGGTGGTCGGCGTGGATTTTGAAATCAGCATGCCGGCTGGGAAGGGCGGAATGGTTGTGGTGTTTGTGACGGGGACTGCGGTCAAGTTGCGCTGAGGATGGAATTGCCGCTCAGGATCAGTCCAGCCGGCGGCAACATTCGCCATTCGTCGGAGCCAAGGGGGTCTGAATCACAAGTCCAGGAATGACCGGCTAGTCTCAAAAGCGCTGAGGGTCGATATTTTTCAGGCAAAACAGTTTTGCCGGTGTCGACCCGGTTGTGAAGGGGAGAAGCTATGACAGGTTCGTATATCGAAGACGATGGCGCTGAGTTTTCTTTCAACAACTGTGTGCGCTGCGGTCAGACGGAGTATCAATCGGGCTTTGGCGAAGACCCGGTGAGCAACGGCAAAATCAAATCCACAGCCCCGAAAGGGCCGAAAGCGAAATTTCTACCCAAGGTCACGGCCAGGAACAGAAAGTGATCTCGCACCGCAGCCCCGTCACTGAACGGGGTTTTTTCTGCGCGCAACTATGTGGTTCAAATTCCTGGCCGACGTTGACATTAATGTAGGTTTTTTTTCACAAACTTTTCACGTCGGTCAACGTAGGGTGAAGCCATCCGTTAGAAAGCAAGTCTCCAGCCCGTCTCCCCAGCGGGCTTTTTTTTGTCCGGCATAAAACCTTTTCCTGGATCGCTGTCCAATCGACGCTGTTGCCTGTGTCTGGACTTTCCTGCGCCGAGCGCATTAAATCCGGCTCCTTCTCGTTATCCTGTTTATTTGAGGTTTTCGTCATGCGTTTAACACTGCCTGCTCTGGTTCTTGGCCTGCTGGTTGCTCAAGGTGCGATGGCTGCCGGTGATGGCACAGCGGCGCTGGGCGGTGGCCTGGGTGGTGCGCTGGGTAACGTGGTCGGTCAGAAAATGGGCGGCAGCACCGGCGCCGCCATTGGCGCTGGCGTCGCGGGCGCAGCGGGCAGCGCAGTCGCAGCGCGCAAGGGCAGCCGCACCAAAGCGGCCATCGGCGGCGGTGTCGGCGCGGCCGGTGGTTCGGTGATCGGCAACAGCCTCGGCGGCCGCAACGGCGCCACCATCGGCGCGGGTCTGGGCGGCGCGGCCGGCGGTGCAGTTGGCAGCAACCTGGGCAAAGGTCACAAGCGCCACTGAGACTGATTGTCTGTCAGAAAAAGCCCGACTTGATGTCGGGCTTTTTCATGGCTGAACGTTTCGTCCGAAATCATCTCCAATCTGCATACGCCCCGCTTGGGCGGACTGTCCCGATTCGGGAACTGCGAGGTTCATATGCGATTGTCATTATCTGCACTGTTTTTCGGCTTGTTCGTGGCGCAAGGCGCGATGGCGGCCGGAGACGGCACCGCTGCCGTAGGCGGTGGTCTCGGCGGTGCGCTGGGTAATGTGGTTGGCGGACAACTCGGCGGCAGCACGGGGGCGGCGGTCGGCGCAGGTGTTGGCGGCGCGGCCGGCAGTGCCGTTGGCGCGAACAAACGCAACCGTACCGAGGCTGCGATAGGTGGCGGGCTTGGCGCAGCTGGCGGCTCGGTCGTCGGCAACAGCCTCGGCGGTTCCACCGGTTCCGCCATTGGCGCGGGCCTGGGCGGCGCAGCCGGCGGTGCGGTCGGTAACAATCTCGGCGACGACGACGGTGGATCTCATTCCGGCGGCCACAAGCACAAGAACAAACACAAAAATAAACATCGCTGATTGATCAGCGAAAACCCGGCCCGGCGCCGGGTTTTTCGTGTCTGGCGGTCAGGAAGAGGAACGATTGACTGTAGGGCTTTTCGAAAGTCATACATCCCACGCGATCAAGAGGTTCGCCATGACTCCTGAAACTGAAGGCAAAGAAGAGAAGGGCCCGAGTGGAGTGCCGTTTATCAATGACCCGGGCAGTGAAGATCCTGGATCGGTGACGGATGATGCGAAGGTGCCGTTGAAGGATGCGGATGAGGCAGATATGGAGGATGAGGAGGATGGGGATGAGCAGTGAGTGGATATTGAGGGTTTGAACTCTGGTTTAAGGGCCTGACTCAGCAGGCCCCTACAGAAGATCAGTTCCTCAGAACGAGACGTCGATTCTTTCTGCTGTAATTTTCACAAATTGCTCATTGAGCTGCGGAAAATCGAAGTGAATGTCTTGATCTGCAAATTCGACGAATGACTTGAAGGTATCGCCTTCCAAGCGCCCATGAACCTCACATGAGAAACCATCGTCAAGCGTCTGGAGCCGATCGGGTTGGAACATTCGCAGTCGCTCGCGCACATGAAAAGACAGGAGCGCGGACTGTGCGGGGGATCAAACAGGAAATAAGTCGGGAAGTAGGCAGTGTCTGTAGGGGGTTTCGCTAAATGGCGGCGAGCTGACAAGCGCACCGACGGGATTGCCCGTTGCTCAATGTCCACCGGCCTCGCTATGCTGCTGAACCCATTAATCAGATCCGCGCTGCGGCACTTGCATGTCGCCCGGGATATCTTTGATAACGGATCCGATGATGAATGCATCGCTGAAAGCGTTCGGCCCGATCAAGGCCGTGATTTTCGATATGGACGGTTTGCTGCTGGACACGGAGGGCATTTACACCGAGGTCACCTCGATGATTGCCGAGCGTTACGGACGCACCTTCGACTGGAGCGTCAAGCAGAACATCATTGGTCGCGGGGCCAACGACCTGGCCAATTACGTGGTGCAGGCGCTCGAGCTACCGATCACTGCGGAAGAATTTCTGACCATTCGCGAGCCGCTGATGCGCGAGCGTTTCCCCAAGGCCCAGGCGATGCCGGGTGCTGAAGCGCTGGTGCGTCATCTCAAGGCGCATAACATCCCGATCGCGGTCGGCACCAGTTCGTCGCGTCAGTCGTTTGGCCAGAAAACCACATTGCATCGGGACTGGTTCGCGCTGTTCGACTTCATCGTTACGGCGGACGATCCGGAAGTCGGCGCGGCCAAACCGGCGCCGGATATCTTCCTCACCGCTGCCCGGCGTCTGGGTGTCGCGCCCAGCGACTGCCTGGTGTTCGAGGATTCGCCGTTCGGTGTAACCGCTGCAAAAGCGGCGGGGATGACAGCGATTGCCATTCCCGACGCAGCGATGGCCGATGAAAAGTATGCCCACGCTGACGGCATTCTTCGTTCGTTGAAAGACTTCACGCCTGGCGTCTTTGGCTTGCCGGCGCTGGAATGGGCCTGACCGGCAAACACAAAACGCCGCCCTGTAAATACATGCAGGGCGGCGTTTTTTCTTTGCGGTTTATCAGGCGCCGAAACCACCGTCGATGGTCAGGCTGGCACCGGTGATGTAACCGGCTTCCGGCCCGGCGAGGTAGGCGACAAAACCGGCGATTTCATCGGCTGTGCCGTAACGGCCCACGGCCATCAGCGGGATCAGACTGTCGGCAAAGTCGCCATGGGCCGGGTTCATGTCGGTGTCGACCGGGCCGGGCTGCACGTTGTTGATGGTGATACCACGTGGGCCGAGATCGCGGGCCAGACCTTTGGTCAGGCCGACCAGTGCCGATTTGCTCATCGCATACACACCGCCACCGCCGAAGGGCATGCGGTCGGCGTTGGTGCTGCCGATGTTGATGATCCGCGAACCTTCGCTCATGTGCTTGGCTGCTTCCTGCGAGGCGATGAACACGCTGCGCACGTTGATGGCGAGAGTCTGATCGAAGTCTTCGAGTTTGAAATCTTCCAGCGGCGCGATGGCCAGCACGCCGGCGTTATTCACCAGAATGTCCAGCCGACCAAACGCTTCGACTGTAGTGCTGACTGCCTGGCGAATGGCGCCCGCGTCGGCGCTGTCGGCCTTGATTGCCAAGGCTTTGCCGCCGTTGCCCGTAATGCTGTTCTGCAACGCTTCGGCTTTTGCTGCGGAGCTGACGTAGGTGAAGGCTACAGCGGCGCCTTCAGCCGCGAGACGTTTGACGATGGCTGCGCCGATACCGCGCGATCCGCCTTGAATCAGAGCGACTTTGCCGCTGAGGTGTTGAGTGGTCATGTGCGATCTCCAGAATGTTCAAGGCGGGATGCCCTGTTGTTGGAGCCGAGTATCGACCTCTGATGCACGGTCGTGTAGACCTTGATTGCTATAGTCTGTGTAAACCAGAAGTTTATAGTGGCAGCCATGGAAACCTTCAGCAGTATCGAATGCTTTGTACGCAGCGCCGAAGTCGGCAGTTTCGCCGAGGCCGCGCGACGCTTGAGTCTGACCCCGGCGGCGGTAGGCAAAAGCGTGGCGAAACTCGAAGCGCGGCTCGGTGTGCGGCTGTTCCAGCGTAGTACACGCAGCCTGACCCTGACCGAAGCAGGGCAGCTGTTTTTGAGTGAAGTCAGTGCCAGCCTAACCACCATCCAGAACGCCGTGGCCAATCTGGCCAGCGCCGAAGGACAGCCGACCGGCACGCTGAAAGTCAGCATGGGCACGGTGTTCGGGCGTCTGTACATCGTGCCGCTGCTCGGCGAATTTTTGCGCCGCTTTCCGGCGATCAACCCGGACTGGCACTTCGATAACCGTCAGGTCGACCTGATCGGGCAGGGCTTCGATGCGGCGATTGGCGGTGGCTTTGAACTGCCGCAGGGCGTGGTCGCGCGCAGACTGACGCCGGCGCATCGGGTGCTGGTGGCATCGCAGGATTATCTGCAGAGCCACGCGCCGATCACCCATCCCGATGACCTCAAACAACACGACGGGATTCTGATTCGCTCTCCGCAAACCGGGCGGGTGCGTTCCTGGCAACTCACCCATCGCGATCAGCAACACAATCCGCTTACGTTGCGCGCGCGAATGACCATGAGTGATTCCGAGGCTGCCTGTGCAACGGCGATGCAAGGTTTGGGCATTGCGCTGGTGAGCATGCCGTTTGCGGTTCCGTATCTTCAGGCAGGGACGTTACAGCGGGTGTTGCCGGACTGGTTTGTCGATGACGGCAACATTTCGATCTATTACGCCGAGCACAAATTGTTGCCGGGCAAGACCCGGGCGTTTGTCGATTTTGTGATTGAGCAGTTTGTTGAGCAGGGGTTGGCGCGGCGGTTCAGTGCTGTCTGAACAAGATCTCAGACCGGGTCGCCCCGTTCGCGAGCAGGCTCGCTCCCACAGGAAAGGCGCGTTCCAAATGTGGGAGCGAGCCTGCTCGCGAAAAAGGGCAACTCGGTTTCGAAACGGTAACTCAGCGAGCAAACCGCTGCGCCCAACCAATAATGTTCTTCGGCCGTGGCGCTGCATAAGTCCGCACCTTCGACGTCGACAAGCGCAAGCGCACCAGCGACTCGGCAATCGTCACCGCCGCCGTCACCCCGTCCACCACCGGCACGCCGGTGCGCCGACGAATCTGCTCATCCAGCCCCGCCATGCCACCGCAACCCAGGCAAATCACCTCGGCCTTGTCCTGGGTCACCGCCAGTTCGGCCTGATGCACGATGGCTTCCAGTGCGCGCTGCGGTTCATGTTCCAGTTCCAGAACCGCCAGACCACTGGCACGCACCGAGGCACAGCGGTCCCACAGGCCGGACAATTTCAGCCGATCCTCGATCAGCGGCACGGTGCGATCGAGCGTGGTCACCACCGAGTAGGCATGGCCGAGGAACATCGCGGTACTGGCTGCTGCATCGGTGATGTCCACCACCGGCACGTTGAGCAGTTCCTGCAAACCTTCGCGTCCATGCTCGCCGTAGCCGGCCTGGATCACCGCATCGAACGGTTGTTCATAGGCCATCACCCGATCCATCACGGCAATGGCGGCCAGATAGCTTTCAAAATTGCCCTCAATCGATTCGGCGCCGAAGTACGGGGTCAGGCCGACGATTTCGGTACCCGGTGAAGCGACGGTCTGGGCCGAGCGGGCGATGGCGTCGGTGATGGACTCGGTGGTGTTGACGTTGACCACGAGAATACGCATGGAAAATCCTTATTGCAGGCAGTGGTGCGGCCCGAAAACCGGGCCGCGAAGGGATTAATGGCTGACGTTATCCACAGCGATGCATTCGCCGCTGACGTCGGCGTAGTGCGGCTGGCGTTTGGCAATGATCAGGTAAAGCATGCCGGCGATTCCGGCACCGATCAGCCAGGAGAACGGCGAAACGCTGTGGAACCCGGGCACCAACGCCAGGACGATGGCGATCAGCGCTGCAGGAATAAACGCCGCCACCGCGCGGAAATTGACGCCGCGGCTGTAGTAATAAGCGCCGGCGGGATCTTCGCTGTAGAGCTGCGGCACGTTGATCCGGCCTTTGCGCAGCAGCCAGTAGTCGACCATGATCACGCCGTACAGCGGGCCGAGCAGGGCGCCGAGGCCCGACAGGAAGTAGACGATCACCAACGGGCTGTTGTAGAGATTCCACGGCAGGATCAACACCGCGATGGTTGCGCTGATCAGCCCGGCGCGGCGGAAGGTCAGGTACTTCGGCGCCAGGTTACTCAGGACAAATGCCGGGGCGACGAAGTTGGCCATGATGTTCACGGCGACCGTCACGATCAGGAAGGCCAGGCAGCCGAGCACCAGGAAGAATGTATTGGGGATCGAGGCGATGATTTCGGTCGGGCTCTCAATGATGCGCCCGTTGATTTGGAACTGTGCGCCGCACAGCAGCACGGTAATCGCAGCGAACACCAGAATGTTCACCGGCAAACCCCAGAAGTTTCCTACCTTGATGGTCTTGCGGCACGGCGAGGAACGGGCGAAGTCGCAGAAGTTGAGAATCAGCGTGCCGTAGATCGCCAGCCACAACGCGCCACCGGCAAAGATGTTGCGCCACATCTCGCCACCGGTGAGCGGATCGCGGACCGACCAGGCGATGGTCGCGTTGGCCTGGGAGTACATCCATCCGGCGAGGGCGGCAACGGTCAGCAGAATCACCGGTCCGGCAAAGGCTTCGTAGCGGCGAACCATTTCCATGCCGTAGGCGAGGATCGCCAGTTGCACCAGCCAGATCACCACGAAGCACACCCAGCCCAGGCTCGACAGGCCCAGAATCGAGTTGTGATCGTAGGCCGCGAAGCCGGGATGCACAGCGGTCAGCAACACGCGGAAAACCACCGAGGCCAGGTACGTCTGAATACCGAACCAGGCGATGGCGATAACCGCCCTGATCAATGCAGGAATTTGCGCACCGTGGATGCCGAAACTGATCCGGCTGATCACTGGAAACGGCACCCCGGTTTTCTGCCCCATGTAGCCGGACAGGTTCATGAAGAAGTACACCAGCGCCGCACCGATCCCCAACGACAGCAGAATCTGCCAGCCGCCCAGGCCCAGGGCGTACAGGCCGATGGCGAACGAGTAGTTGGCGATGTTGTGTACGTCGTTCGTCCACAGGGCAAAGATGCTGTACTGACCCCAGCGCCGGCCTTCGGCTTTGGTTGGCGCCAGATCGCTGTTGTGCAGACGCGGGCTCAGTTGCAGCGGCTCGCTCAGTCCGTCATGGGGCGACGGTTGATCAAGCGTGGAGGAAGGCAGATTCAGCGCGATGTTATTCGAAAGACTTGTACGCATTCCGGCAGGCTCCTGATGTTCAGGGCCGCGATGACTGTACATGAGCGATCAGGCTCGACAAATCTTCGTCGCGGCAATGAAACATCACTGGTTACGGGGCATCTGCAGCCTGTACGGGATAGGGCGCTTCAGGCTTGCGGATCGAAAGTGTGCATGTTTTGCATTTTTGTATACAAAACATGTATGCACTAAAGCCAGATTTGTGCCAGTTGCGAATCCAGGGATGGCAGGGCTGATTTCGGAAAGCCATCGATACGTCATAAGTGACTGAAAAAAAGGCGATATAGATTGATCGGTCGGACAGGTATTTTTTCAGCGCAGGGATTGTGCGGAGGTGCGAGTACGCGGGGATTTTGGTGGGTTATGTAACTTTTCAGGGCGTGGAAATGGAAAGTGCACACATAAATGGCACCGATGGTGACATTCCTGTGTACACCTTGCGCGCCTGGCATATTTCAATGTGGGAGCGAGCCTGCTCGCGAATGCGGTGGATCAGGCAACTAAAACGCAGACTGGAACTACGCCTTCGCGAGCAGGCTCGCTCCCACAGGGATTTCATTCAGCAGGCGATCAAACCTTGCTCTTGCTGATGATATTCCCCGCATGCAACCCGCATTCTTTCTGCGTGGCTTCCTCCCACCACCAGCGGCCTTCGCGCTCATGCTGGTTCGGCAGGACCGGCCGGGTGCAGGGTTCGCAACCGATGCTGATGAAGCCGCGCTCGTGCAGGCTGTTGTACGGCAGCTCAAGCATGCGGATGTAACCCCAGATCTCTTCGCTGGTCATCTGCGCCAGCGGGTTGAACTTGTACAGGGTGCGTTCCGGTGTCGAGAAAGCAGTGTCGATCTCCAGCACCGCCACGGCACTGCGGGTGCCCGGGCTCTGGTCACGGCGCTGGCCAGTGGCCCAGGCTCTGACGCCGGACAGTTTGCGCCGCAGCGGTTCGATCTTGCGGATGCCGCAGCATTCACCGTGACCATCCTTGTAGAAACTGAACAGGCCTTTTTCCTTCACGAACGGTTCAAGTCTCGTGTAGTCCGGCGAGACGATTTCAATATCGATCTTGTAATGGTCGCGCACCTGCTCGATGAAGCGGTAGGTCTCCGGGTGCAGGCGGCCAGTGTCGAGGCTGAACACTTTGACGTTCTTGTTCAGCTTCCACGCCATGTCCACCAACACCACGTCTTCCGCGCCACTGAAAGATATCCACAAATCATCGCCGAACTCGGCAAAGGCGAGTTTGAGGATGTCCTGGGCGGATTTGCTGGCATAGGTCGTGGCGAGTTCCACGACGTCGAACGTTGGGCTCATCAGGGCGGCTTCCTACAGGTCAGTGGCGCTCGGGCGCTCTATAGGGGGCCGATGGTAACAAAAAGCTGCCGCGCCCGGGGCGTCCTCTGCGTTGCGCACCTCAGGTGCAGCCGCTAGAGTCTGGCGTCGCTCGACTCGATAATCACTACAAACGGGAGTGTCTTGTGGAAATTGCTTGCCTGGATCTTGAAGGGGTACTGGTACCGGAAATCTGGATCGCCTTCGCCGAAAAAACCGGAATCGAATCCCTCAAGGCCACCACCCGGGATATTCCCGATTACGACGTGCTGATGCAGCAGCGCCTGCGCATCCTCGATGAGCACGGCTTGAAGCTCGCGGACATTCAGCAAGTGATCGCCATTCTGAAGCCGCTGGACGGTGCGGCAGAATTCGTCAACTGGCTGCGCGAACGCTTTCAGGTGGTGATTCTCTCGGACACTTTCTACGAATTTTCGCAGCCGTTGATGCGCCAACTGGGCTTTCCGACATTGCTCTGCCATCGGTTGGTCACCAACGAAAGCGGGCGGGTGACGGGCTATCAACTGCGTCAGAAGGATCCGAAGCGGCAGTCGGTGCTCGCGTTCAAGAGCCTGTATTACCGGGTGATTGCAGCGGGGGATTCGTACAACGACACGACCATGCTCGGCGAGGCGGACGCGGGGATTCTGTTCCATGCGCCGGATAATGTGATTCGCGAGTTTCCGCAGTTTCCGGCGGTGCATACGTTTGAAGAGCTGAAGCGGGAATTCCTCAAAGCCTCAAACCGGGACTTGAGTCTGTAAACCGTCCCTGTAGGAGCTGCCGAAGGCTGCGATCTTTGCTTTTGAAAATCAAAAGATCGCAGCCTTCGGCAGCTCCTACAGGGGGTGTGTCATTCAGAGGTTCTGCAGGGTATCGAGCAGGATCCGCACTTTGGTCATTGACTCCTGATACTCCGCCTGCCAGTCCGAATCGGCGACGATGCCGCCGCCGCCCCAGCAGCACACTTGCCCGTCCTTGACCAACAGACTGCGAATGGCGATGGAGCTGTCCATCTCGCCGCGCACGTCCAGGTACAGCAATGACCCGCAATACAGACCACGCCGGGTCGGCTCCAGCTCATCGATGATCTGCATCGCGCGAATCTTTGGTGCGCCGGTGATCGAACCACCGGGGAAGCTGCCGGCGATCAGATCCAGCGCATCACGGTCAGGCCCCAGTTCACCGGTCACGCTGCTGACCAGGTGATGCACGTTGGGATAGCTTTCCAGACTGAACAACTCCGGAACCCGTACCGAGCCGATCCGGCAGCTGCGCCCGAGATCGTTGCGCAACAGGTCGACGATCATCAGGTTTTCCGCGCGGTCCTTGGGGCTGGCCAGCAGCTCGGCGGCGTTGGCCGCGTCTTCGGCCGGGGTCAGGCCGCGAGGGCGGGTGCCCTTGATCGGACGGGTTTCGACCTGACGCCGGCTGACTTTGACGAAGCGTTCCGGTGACAGGCTCAGCACTGCGCCGCCGTCGGGCAGGCTCTGGAAACCGGAGAACGGCGTCGGACAGGCCTGGCGCAGGGCGCAATAGGCCAGCCACGGGTCGCCCTGACAGGAAGCGCGAAAGCGTTGTGCGAAGTTGACCTGATAGCAGTCGCCGGCCTGGATGTAGTGCTGAATGCGCTCGAACGCCTGACGGTAATCGTCAGCCGAGAGGTCGGCGGCCATTGGCTGGTTGATTTTGAACGGGGTGAGCGGTTCAGCGGTCGGCTGGGTGAACAATGCGATCAGGCGCTGCTGCTCAGTGTCGACAAGCGAGGGGTGAAAGACCAACTGGCTGGTTTGCGCCTGGTGATCGCTGATCAGCGCCCAGTCGTACAGGCCAAAGCGCGCATCAGGCAATTGCAGATCATCCCGCGCCTGGCTTGGCAGATTTTCCAGATGCCGGCCAAAGTCGTAGCTCAAATAACCAATCAGTCCGCCGGCGAACGGCAATTCGTACCCGGCAGGCAATTGCGCTTCGCCCAGGCGGCTGAGGTTGTCACGCAGGCGCTGGAGGAAATGCGCACCGCTTTCGTCCGGCAACACCGCCAGCTGCTCCAGCGGCCAAGCGCTGAGCAAGTCATAACGGCCGCGTTCCGCGCTTGGTCGGCCGCTGTCGAGCAGCACGGCGCCAGGGGCGTTGTGAATGGCCGCGAAATAGGCGGCGGGATTGGCGCGGTAGGGCAGTGGGTATACGGAGCAGGTCAGCATGGGCGGGGCAGATCGGCCGTTGAGGCGGGGTGGGGATTGTAGTCCTCTGCGGGAATTGCTCCTAGAGGGGATGTCGGGGATTGGCAGATCAGCAGCGGCGGGCGAGCAACCTGTGGCGAGGGAGCAAGCTCCCTCGCCACAAATCTGATCAGCCCTCGACCGCAGGAATATGCCCAAACATCTCCTGGGTAAACGCTACCCGCTCTTCCACCGACTCCGTCACGCCACGCGCCTTCAGCTCTTCCAGCCGCGCTTCAACCGCGTGGGTACGCAAGGTCAGTCCACAGTCATTCGCGATCTGGATGTTCAGCCCCGGCCGGGCATTCAGTTCGAGAATCAGCGGGCCTTTTTCCTGATCGAGCACCATGTCCACGCCGATATAACCCAGCCCGCACAGCTCGTAACAGCCGGCGGCGAGCTTCATGAAACCGTCCCAGTAGGGCAGTTGCACGCCGTCCACCGCGTTGGTGGTGTCGGGGTGTTTGGTAATGATGTTGTTCAGCCAGGTGCCGCGCAGAGTCAAGCCGGTCGCCAGATCCACACCGACGCCGATGGCGCCCTGGTGCAGGTTGGCCTTGCCGCCGGACTGGCGGGTCGGCAAGCGCAGCATCGCCATCACCGGGTAGCCCATCAGCACGATGATGCGGATATCCGGCACACCTTCGTAGCTGATGCTTTTGAAGATCTGGTCCGGGGTTACGCGGTATTCGATCAATGCCCGGTCACGGTGGCCGCCCAGCGAATACAGGCCGGTGAGGATGCTCGAGATGTGATGCTCAAGTTCTTCGTGGGCGAGGATCTTGCCCGACACCGTGCGATAACGGCCTTCGAATCGGTCGGCGATGACGATGATGCCATCGCCGCCGGCGCCCTGGGCCGGTTTGATCACGAAGTCACTGCGCCCGCCGATGATCTCGTCGAGCTTGTCGATTTCCTTCTCGGTGGAGATCACCCCGTACAGCTCCGGCACATGAATGCCGGCGGCGATGGCGCGTTCCTTGGTGAGGATCTTGTCATCGACGATCGGGTACAGGCTGCGCTTGTTGTACTTGAGCACGTAGTCCGCGTTTCGGCGGTTGATGCCCATGATGCCGCGCGCCTCGAGGGCCTTCCAGGTCTTCCAGAAACCGAACATCAGGCGTCAGCCTTCTTCAGGAAGGCCTTGAAGCGCACCAGTTCGGTCAGGCGGTAGCCGCGATAGCGACCCATCGCGAGCATGAAGCCGACCAGAATCAGCAGGATCGCCGGGAAGGTAAAGACGAAGTACACAAGCTCCGGCACGGTCATGATCAGGTGCGCCAGGGAGGCGGCGAACAGCGTACCGATCGCGACTTTCAGCGCATGGTTGGCGCCGCGTTCTTCCCAGGTGATCGACAGGCGTTCGATGGTCATGGTCAGAATCACCATCGGGAACAGCGCCACCGACAAGCCGCGCTCGAGCCCGAGCTTGTGGCTGAACAGGCTGATCGCTGCGATCAACACCACCACAAAGGTCAGCACCACTGACAGGCGCGGCAGCATTTGCAGTTTCAGGTGTTCCAGATAGGAACGCAGTGACAGGCCCAGCGCAGTGATCACCGTGAACAGCAGAATGCCGAAGCCCAGTTGCGTTTCGCGGAAGGCAAGGGCGATCAGCACCGGGGTGAACGTGCCCAGGGTCTGCAGGCCGATCAGGTTGCGCAGGATCAGGATCACCAGTACGCCGATCGGGATCATCACCATGATCATGAAGGTCTGCTGGGTCTGCAGCGGCAAGCCGTACAGCGAGTATTCGAGGAAATTGGCGTCGGTGTTTTCGTCGGTCAGCTTGGCCAGACGAATCGCGTTCATTTCGCTGTTGTTCAGGCTGAAGGTCACGTTGGCTTTCTTGCCGCCGTCGACGGTGATCAGGTTTTCATCGCCGGTCCACCACAGCAGGCGGTCGGTCGGCAGGCCTTGTTCGCCGGTTTCCGGGTTGAAGTACAGCCAGTCGTTGCCATTGAAGCTGCGCAGCCACAGTTCCGGCATTTGCGGCTGATCGGCGACGAGGCGGATGGTGTGGACTTTTTCTACCGGGACGTGGGCGATGGACAGCAGCAATTCAACAATTTTGGCTTTGTGCGAAGTCGACGGATCGCCGGCCAGCAGCAGCTTTACGTTGTCGTCGTTGACGTTGTTGACCCGCTTGATCGCCTCGCCAATGAAGGTTTCGACGTCGGCCGAGTGTTGGCGGATCGGCGCGAGCAGGGCTTCGGCAGCGATTTTTTCCGGGCCTTCGATGACCATGCTGTCACGGAAGGTCGGGCCTTTGACCTTGGATTTCTCAGCGGTGTAGCGCTTGGTCAGCACCAGGCGGTAATACAGCGTCTGGTTGCCTTTGGCGCGACGGGCCGACCAGGTCACCTTGCGGTTGCCGTCGACGCGGTTTACCGCCACGCCGTAGTTATTGGAGATGAAGCTCTCGTTGAGGCTGACGTAATCGCGGCTCAACGGCGGCACGAACATCTGGATCTTCACCGGATCCTTGGTACTGGCGACGAACTCGACTTTGGCGTCGATGTTCCACAGGTCGTCGGTGGCGTCTTCGGTCACCGGAATACCGAGTACGAAAATCTGATAGGCCGTAATCGAAACGCCCAGCAGCACCAGCACGGCGATCAGGATTTTCAGGTGGAAGGTTAGAGAACGCATGGAAATTACTCGGCGGTATGAGCGGCGATGGTGCAGGCAGGTTTGCCGGCAGCGTATTTAAGACTGGGGTCGACCAGCGCGTCGAAGCGTTTCAGCGCCTCGGAGCCGATCAAGAGCGGGTATTGGAACGCACTTCGGTCGGTCAGGTTCACTTCGATGCTGCGCATGGCCGAACCCATGCAGATATCCAGCTCGATTACCGGACGGGCGGTGTATTGCTTGCCTTCCTCCGGATCGTAGTCGCCGGCGCGGCGCTTGATCTTGCTGACCCGGGCCAGCGGACGTTCGATCGGGTGTGAGTGCGCGGTATCGATCGCCAGGTAGAAACGTACCCAGGATTCACCGTTGCGTTTGAAGCGTTTGATGTCGCGGGCACTCAGCGAGGCGGTTTTCGCCCCGGTGTCGAGCTTGGCTGCGACTTCGAGATTGATACCGTCAAGCGAAGCGTATTCGTTGAGGCCGTACACGGTTTTTTCCCCCGCGGCGGCGAGGCCGGGCAGGCAAAACAAGGCGAAAAACGTGGGGAAAGGCTTGAGTCTCATAAATCCTGGTGCGCAGCGTTCCGTTATCGGTTCAGGTGCCCGCACGACCGTGCGCGAGCCCCTGCGTGTGCCTGGCAGCTTTTTATGGCAAGCCGTACAAAGACCCGCAAATGCGGGCGGCATTCTAGCACGGTGGTTTTATGGCGCCAGCGCTTGGGGCAGCCTGTAGCAAGATCAAAAGATCGCAGCCTTCGGCAGCTCCCACACGCGATCGGCGTACATTCTGTAGGAGCCGCCGAAGGCTGCGATCTTTTTAGGTTATTAGACGATTGTCGACAATACCTATTTATCCTTTGACTGGTGCACGCTAATTGGCTAGTTTTTGCCGCATTGGATTTCAAGGTGTCGACAATCATGCTGGATCAACTCGATCCCCCGGTCATCAGCGGCGACGACTCCGAGACGCTGTCGGAAAACGTCTTTCGGCGCATTCAGGCCGCGATCGTCAAGGGTGAAATCGCCCCCGGCAGCAAGATTTCCGAGCCGGAGCTGGCGCGCACCTATGGCATTAGCCGGGGGCCATTGCGTGAGGCGATTCACCGTCTGGAAGGTCAGCGCCTGTTGGTGCGCGTGCCGCACGTCGGTGCGCGGGTGGTTTCGCTCAGCCATGCCGAGCTGATCGAGCTCTACGAAATCCGTGAATCCCTCGAAGGCATGGCCTGCCGCCTCGCGGCCGAGCGCATGAGCGTCGAGGAAATCGACGAATTGCGCCGGGTTCTGGAAACCCACGAGCGCGATGCGGCGTTTCAGGCCGGTGTCGGTTACTACCAGCAGGAGGGCGACTTCGACTTCCATTACCGGATTATCCAGGGCAGCGGCAATCGCACGCTGACGCAAATGCTCTGCGGCGAGCTGTATCAACTGGTGCGCATGTACCGCATCCAGTTTTCCACCACGCCGAATCGCCCGCACCAGGCCTTCGCCGAACACCACCGTATTCTCGATGCCATCGCCGACCGTGACGGCGAACTCGCGGAACTGTTGATGCGCCGCCATATCGGCGCCTCCAAACGCAACATCGCCCGTCACTACGAAGACGGCGACCACCACCAGACAGCCACTGAACGAGGTGACTCATGAGTTCCAACCTGAACACGCCGGGCCAGCGCTTCCGCGACGCGGTCGCCAGCGAGCATCCTTTGCAAGTGGTCGGCGCGATCAACGCCAACCACGCGCTGCTGGCCAAACGCGCCGGTTTCAAGGCGATCTACCTGTCCGGTGGCGGTGTGGCCGCAGGTTCTCTGGGCGTGCCGGACCTGGGCATCACCGGGCTGGACGACGTGCTGACCGACGTGCGCCGCATCACCGATGTCTGCGATCTGCCGCTGCTGGTCGATGTCGACACCGGTTTCGGTTCGTCGGCGTTCAACGTGGCACGCACCGTCAAGTCGATGATCAAGTTCGGCGCGGCGGCGATTCACATTGAGGATCAGGTTGGCGCCAAGCGTTGTGGCCACCGTCCCAATAAAGAGATCGTCAGCCAGCAGGAAATGGTCGATCGCATCAAGGCCGCCGTCGATGCGCGCACCGACGACAGCTTCGTGATCATGGCGCGCACCGATGCGCTGGCGGTGGAAGGGCTGGAGTCGGCACTGGATCGTGCGGCAGCGTGCATCGAGGCCGGCGCTGACATGATCTTCCCGGAAGCGATTACGGAACTGGACATGTACAAATTGTTCGCCAATCGAGTGAAAGCGCCGATCCTGGCCAACATCACCGAGTTCGGCGCGACGCCGCTGTACACCACCGAGCAACTGGCCGCTGCCGATGTGTCGCTGGTGCTCTATCCGCTGTCGGCGTTCCGCGCGATGAACAAGGCGGCGGAAAACGTTTACACCGCGATCCGCCGCGACGGCACGCAACAGAATGTCATCGACACCATGCAGACTCGCATGGAGCTTTACGAGCGTATCGATTACCACACGTTCGAGCAGAAGCTCGATGCGTTGTTTGCACAGAAAAAAGGCTGAACAAAACCCTGTGGGAGCGAGCCTGCTCGCGAAAGCGGTGAATCAGGCAATCACTATGTGAATGACACAACGCATTCGCGAGCAGGCTCGCTCCCACATGTTTCCCCTACAAATTCAAGAAAACTGGAGACAACAATGGCCGAAGCAAAAGTACTCAGTGGCGCCGGGCTCCGGGGCCAAGTGGCCGGGCAAACCGCACTGTCCACCGTGGGCCAGGCCGGTGCCGGGCTGACCTATCGCGGCTATGACGTGCGTGAACTGGCCGCCGACGCGCAGTTTGAAGAAGTCGCCTACCTGCTGCTGTACGGCGAACTGCCGAGCAAGGCGCAACTGGCCGACTATCAGAGCAAACTGAGCAAGCTGCGCGACCTGCCGCAAGCACTCAAAGAGGTGCTTGAGCGCATCCCGGCCGACGCCCACCCAATGGACGTCATGCGCACCGGTTGCTCGTTCCTTGGCAACATCGAGCCGGAGAAAGACTTCTCCGAGCAACGCGACAAGACCGACCGTTTGCTCGCCGCGTTCCCGGCGATCATGTGCTACTGGTATCGCTTCAGCCACGATGGCAAGCGCATCGATTGCGTAACTGATGAACCGACCATTGGCGGCCACTTCCTGCACTTGCTGCACGACAAGAAACCGAGCGAACTGCACGTCAAAGTGATGAACGTGTCGCTGATCCTTTACGCCGAGCACGAATTCAACGCCTCGACGTTCACCGCCCGCGTTTGCGCATCGACCCTGTCGGATCTGTATTCCTGCGTGACCGCGGCCATCGGTTCGCTGCGCGGCCCGCTGCACGGCGGCGCCAACGAGGCGGCGATGGAAATGATCGAGCGCTTCGCCTCGCCCGAAGAGGCGATCAAAGGCACCCTCGGCATGCTCGAACGCAAGGACAAGATCATGGGCTTCGGCCATGCGATCTATAAGGACAGCGACCCGCGCAACGAGGTGATCAAGGGCTGGGCGAAAAAACTCGCTGACGAGGTTGGCGACAAGGTGCTGTTCCCGGTTTCCGAAGCCATCGACAAGACCATGTGGGAGCAGAAGAAACTGTTTCCCAATGCCGATTTCTACCATGCCTCGGCGTATCACTTCATGGGCATTCCGACCAAGCTGTTCACGCCGATCTTCGTCTGCTCGCGCCTGACCGGCTGGGCTGCGCACGTGTTCGAACAGCGCGCCAACAACCGCATCATCCGCCCGAGCGCCGAGTATGTCGGCGTCGAACAGCGTAAGTTCGTGCCAATCGAACGTCGCTGACCGGTGGGCTGACCCGAGTACACCGCAATCCCTTGTAGGAGCTGACGAGTGCAACGAGGCTGCGATCTTTTGACGTTGATTTTTTAAATGCAAGATCAAAAGATCGCAGCCGCGTTGCACTCGGCAGCTCCTGCAGGGCGGTGTGAACCTCAAGGTCGGTGTAACGCCCATCACTTGCTACCACCGTGACCCGAGTCCTGACCCGATGAACACACAATTTCGCAAGAACCTGCCCGGCACGCCGCTGGACTACTTCGACACCCGCGCGGCAGTCGAGGCGATTGCGCCTGGCAGCTACGACACCCTGCCGTACACCTCCCGTGTGCTGGCGGAAAACCTTGTGCGTCGCTGCGACCCGGCCACGCTGACCGATTCGCTCAAGCAACTGATTGAGCGCAAACGCGATCTGGATTTCCCATGGTTTCCGGCACGGGTGGTCTGCCACGACATCCTCGGTCAGACCGCGCTGGTCGACCTCGCCGGCCTGCGGGACGCGATCGCGTTGCAGGGCGGTGACCCGGCGCAAGTCAACCCGGTGGTGCCGACGCAATTGATCGTCGACCACTCGCTGGCCGTCGAGGCGGGCGGTTTCGATGCTCAGGCGTTCGAGAAAAACCGCGCCATCGAAGACCGTCGCAACGAAGACCGTTTCCACTTCATCAACTGGACCAAAAAGGCCTTCAAGAACGTCGACGTGATCCCTCCGGGCAACGGCATCATGCACCAGATCAATCTGGAGAAAATGTCGCCGGTGATTCAGGTGCGTGAAGGTGTGGCGTTCCCCGACACTTGCGTCGGCACCGACAGCCACACCCCCCACGTCGATGCGTTGGGCGTGATCGCCATCGGCGTCGGTGGCCTTGAAGCCGAGAGCGTGATGCTCGGCCGCGCCTCGTGGATGCGCCTGCCGGAAAGCGTCGGCGTCGAACTGACCGGCAAGCTGCAACCGGGCATCACCGCCACCGACATGGTGCTGGCCCTGACCGAATACCTGCGCAAACAGAAAGTCGTCGGCGCCTGGCTGGAGTTTTTCGGCGAAGGCGCGGCGGCGCTGACCCTCGGCGACCGTGCGACCATCTCCAACATGGCCCCGGAATACGGCGCCACGGCGGCGATGTTCTATATCGACCAGCAGACCATCGACTACCTGAAGCTCACTGGCCGCGAAGACCAGCAGGTTCAATTGGTCGAGCAATATGCCAAGTTGACCGGTCTGTGGGCTGATAGCCTGAAAGGTGCGCAATACGAGCGTGGCCTGACGTTCGATTTGTCTTCGGTAGTGCGCAACATGGCCGGCCCGAGCAACCCGCACGCTCGCGTCGCGGTCTCGGATCTGGCGGCCAATGGCATCTCCGGCCAGTGGGATGACGTGCCGGGGCAAATGCCTGATGGCGCAGTGATCATCGCAGCGATCACCAGTTGCACCAACACCAGCAACCCGCGCAACGTCATCGCCGCAGGCCTCTTGGCGCGCAATGCCAACAAGCTCGGCCTGACCCGCAAACCGTGGGTGAAATCCTCGCTAGCCCCGGGTTCGAAAACCGTGGCGCTGTACCTCGACGAAGCGGGGCTGACCCCTGAGCTGGAACAGCTCGGGTTTGGCGTCGTGGCGTTTGCCTGCACCACTTGCAATGGCATGTCCGGTGCCCTCGATCCGGCGATCCAGCAGGAAATCATCGACCGCGATCTGTATGCGACTGCCGTGCTGTCCGGCAACCGCAATTTCGACGGACGCATTCACCCGTACGCCAAGCAAGCATTCCTCGCGTCGCCGCCGCTGGTGGTCGCATACGCCATCGCCGGGACCATCCGTTTCGATATTGAGAAGGATGTGCTGGGCGTGGTCGATGGTCGGGAAATCCGCCTGAGAGACATCTGGCCGAGCGACGAAGAAATCGATGCGGTGGTGAAGTCGTCGGTCAAGCCTGAGCAGTTCCGTCAGGTCTACATTCCGATGTTCGCCGTGCATGAAGACACCGGCCCGAAAGTTGCGCCGCTGTACGACTGGCGCGAGATGAGCACCTATATCCGCCGTCCGCCGTACTGGGAAGGCGCGCTGGCCGGCGCCCGTCCGCTCAAGGGCATGCGCCCGCTGGCGGTGCTGCCGGACAACATCACCACCGATCACCTGTCGCCGTCCAACGCGATCATGCTCGACAGCGCCGCCGGCGAATACCTGGCGAAAATGGGTTTGCCGGAAGAGGACTTCAACTCCTACGCCACCCACCGTGGCGACCACTTGACCGCACAGCGTGCGACGTTTGCCAACCCGAAACTGTTCAACGAAATGGTCGTGGAAAACGGCAAGGTCAAGCAGGGCTCGCTCGCTCGCGTCGAGCCGGAAGGCAAGGTGATGCGCATGTGGGAAGCCATCGAAACCTACATGGAGCGCAAGCAGCCGCTGATCATCATCGCCGGTGCCGATTACGGTCAGGGTTCGTCCCGCGACTGGGCGGCGAAAGGCGTGCGCCTGGCCGGAGTCGAGGCGATTGCCGCTGAAGGTTTCGAGCGCATTCACCGCACCAACCTGGTGGGCATGGGCGTGTTGCCGCTGGAGTTCAAACCCGGCACCAACCGCCACACTCTGGCCATCGATGGCAGCGAAACCTACGACGTGGCAGGTGAGCGCAAACCGCGCGCGGATCTGACTTTGGTGATCCATCGCAAGAATGGCGAGCGTGTGGAAGTGCCGGTGACCTGCCGTCTCGATACTGCAGAAGAAGTGTCGATCTACGAGGCTGGCGGCGTGTTGCAGCGCTTTGCTCAGGACTTCCTCGAAGGGGCGGCGGTGGCCGTTTAAATCAACTTGTGGGCATGGGATTTTATGTCCCATGCCTTCGGTAAGGAGCATCATGGCTCACGCAGCTAATTTCGCACCGCAGATCAAAATCCCCGCCACCTACATGCGTGGCGGCACCAGCAAAGGCGTGTTTTTCAGCCTTACCGATTTGCCCGAAGCCGCGCAGGTTCCCGGCCCGGCTCGCGACGCGTTGCTGCTGCGGGTGATCGGCAGCCCCGACCCGTACGACAAGCAGATCGACGGCATGGGCGGCGCGACGTCGAGCACCAGCAAAACCGTGATCCTGTCGAAAAGCACCCGGGCCGATCACGACGTTGATTACCTGTTTGGCCAGGTATCCATCGACAAGCCTTTCGTCGACTGGAGCGGCAACTGCGGCAATCTCTCGGCGGCGGTCGGTTCGTTCGCCATCAGCAACGGTCTGGTTGACGCTAGCCGCATTCCGCACAACGGCGTGGCGGTGGTGCGCGTGTGGCAGGCCAATATCGGCAAGACCATCATCGCCCATGTGCCGATCACCAACGGCGAAGTCCAGGAAACCGGTGATTTCGAACTCGACGGCGTGACTTTTCCGGCGGCCGAAGTGCAGGTCGAATTCATCGATCCGGCGGCGGAAGAAGAGGGCGGCGGTGGCTCGATGTTCCCCACCGGCAATCTCGTCGATGAGCTGCAAGTGCCGGGCGTCGGCACGTTCAAGGCGACCATGATCAATGCTGGCATTCCGACGATCTTCGTCAATGCCGAAGACATCGGCTACTCCGGCACCGAGCTGCAAGGCGCGATCAACGGTGATCCGAAAGCGCTGCTGATGTTCGAGACAATTCGTGCCTACGGTGCGTTGCGCATGGGCCTGATTTCCAATCTGGACGAGGCCGCGAAACGGCAGCACACGCCGAAAGTCGCGTTCGTGGCCAAGCCTGCGGATTACGTCGCGTCGAGCGGCAAGGCGATTGCCGCCAGTGACGTGGATTTGCTGGTGCGCGCGTTGTCGATGGGCAAGCTGCATCACGCGATGATGGGTACGGCGGCGGTGGCGATCGGCACGGCGGCGGCGATTTCCGGCACGCTGGTGAATCTTGCTGCGGGTGGGGTTGAACGCAATGCCGTGCGTTTCGGGCATCCGTCGGGAACGTTGCGCGTGGGCGCTGAGGCGACGCTGGAGAACGGCGAGTGGATGGTGAAGAAAGCCATCATGAGCCGCAGTGCACGGGTGCTCATGGAAGGTTACGTCCGCGTGCCTGCAGACTCTTACTGACATAACACATTTCCCTGTAGGAGCCGCCGAAGGCTGCGATCTTTTGATCTTGATTTTGATCTTGAAAAACAAAATCAAAAGATCGCAGCCTTCGGCAGCTCCTACAGGGATTGCATTCCAACCATAAAAAGTTAGCCCTGAACCGAGGTCCCATCAACGAACCACGTCACGAGGGAACCACTATGAGCGCCAACGTCGACCTGAACAACCGCCCCGATTACGACCGTGTGCTGCAGGACATCGCCGACTACGTTCTCACCTTCAAAGCCGAATCCAGCGAAGCGCTGAACACTGCCCGCAACTGCCTGATCGATACCCTCGGCTGCGGCCTGCTGGCCCTGCGCTTTCCCGAGTGCACCAAGCATCTGGGGCCACTTGTCGAGGGCACGGTTGTGCCATTCGGCGCGCGGGTGCCGGGCACCAGTTATCGTCTCGATCCGGTCAAGGCCGCCTGGGACATCGGCTGCATCGTCCGCTGGCTCGACTACAACGACACCTGGCTTGCCGCCGAATGGGGGCATCCGTCGGATAACCTTGGTGCCATCCTTGCGGTCGCCGATCACCTGTCGCAGAAACGTGTCGCCAATGGCGAAGCGCCGCTGACCGTCCGCGATGTGCTGGAAGCGATGATCATGGCCCACGAGATTCAAGGCGTGATCGCTTTGGAAAACTCCTTCAATCGTGTCGGGCTCGATCACGTCATTCTGGTGAAAGTCGCGTCAACCGCCGTCAGCGCCAGACTGATGGGCGCCAATCGCGAGCAGCTGTTGTCGGCGCTGTCCCATGCCTTCGCCGACGGTCAGGCCCTGCGCACTTATCGCCATGCGCCAAACGCCGGCTCGCGCAAATCCTGGGCGGCGGGCGATGCGGCGAGTCGCGGCGTACGTCTGGCCGACATCGCCATGCGCGGCGAGATGGGCATTCCAGGAGTATTGAGTGCGAAGCAGTGGGGTTTCTACGACGTGTCGTTCAGCCACACCAACAACGATTTGTCGCTGAAACCCGAAAACAAACGCGCGTTCAGCTTTTCCCGACCGTTCGGCAGCTATGTGATGGAGAACGTGCTGTTCAAGATCAGCTTCCCGGCTGAATTCCACGCACAGACGGCGTGTGAGGCGGCGGTGACGTTGCATCCGCAGGTGCGTAATCGCCTGCATGAAATCGATCGTATCGTCATCACCACCCACGAATCGGCGATCCGCATTATTTCCAAGGTTGGCCCGCTGGCCAACGCCGCCGACCGCGATCACTGCCTGCAATACATGACCGCCGTGCCGCTGGCGTTCGGCAATCTGGTGGCCGAGCACTACGAAGACGATTTCCACAAAGCGCACCCGATCATCGACGTGCTGCGCGAGAAAATGGTCATTGTCGAAGAGCCACGTTTCAGCCGCGAATACCTCGAAGCCGACAAGCGCTCGATTGCCAATGCCGTACAGGTGTTTTTCAAGGACGGCAGCAGTACCGAGAACGTGCTGGTGGAGTACCCGATCGGCCATCGTCGTCGCCGGGCAGAGGGCATTCCGTTGCTGGAAGAGAAATTCAAGGCCAACCTGGCCACGCGGTTCGCCGGGCAGCGTTGCGCCGAGATTTTTGCGCTATGCGAGGATCAGGCGCGGCTGGAGGCCACACCGGTGAATCGGTTCATCGACCTGTTTGTTATCTGACAGACCGTGTCATCGTTCTTCGCGAGCAGGCTCGCTCCCACACTGGATCTCCTGTGGGAGCGAGCCTGCTCGCGAATACGGCAGTTCAGGCGACGCCGAACTACTTGAACCGCCGCTCAACCCCTTTCTCCACGAGAATCTTCGCCGAAATCTCTTCCACGGAAAAATGCGTGGAGTTGATGTGCGGGATGTTCTCGCGGCGGAACAGGTTTTCCACTTCGCGTACTTCGAACTCGCACTGCGCGTAGCTCGAATAGCGGCTGTTGGGCTTGCGCTCGTTGCGGATCGCGGTGAGGCGATCAGGGTCGATGGTCAGGCCGAACAGCTTGTGCTGATGGGCGCGCAGGGCCGTCGGCAGGGTCAGGCGTTCCATATCGTCCTCGGTCAGCGGATAGTTGGCCGCGCGGATGCCGAATTGCATCGCCATGTACAGACACGTCGGGGTTTTGCCGCATCGCGACACGCCTACTAGTATCAGATCGGCTTTGTCGTAATAGTGGGTGCGCGCGCCGTCATCGTTATCGAGGGCGAAGTTCACCGCCTCGATGCGCTCCATGTAATTGGAGTTGTGCCCGATGGAGTGGGACTTGCCGACGGTGTAGGAAGAATGCTCGGTGAGCTCCTGTTCGAGCGGCGCGAGGAAGGTCGAGAAAATGTCGATCATGAAACCATTGGACGTTGCGAGAATCTCACGGATGTCCTGATTGACGATGGTGTCGAAGATGATCGGCCGAAAGCCGTCGGTTTCAGCGGCTTTGTTGATTTGTTGTACCATGGCCCGCGCTTTTTCCACGCTGTCGATGTAGGGCCGCGTGAACTTGCTGAAGGTAATGTTTTCGAACTGCGCCAGAAGGCTTTGACCCAGGGTTTCGGCGGTGATGCCGGTGCCATCGGAGATGAAGAAAGCAGATCGTTTCATTTGCACCTTGGGCCTTAGACTAAAGAAGATTCTTGGATATGATAGGCGCGATTTGTCGGCCGCGATTGGCCCGCATTCTCACTTATTTTCCAGGTCCAGGCCATACGACCGGTCAAGGCTCCCCCGGGCTGCCGGTTTCTGAGCTTTTCCAACACAGTTAGTGGAGAGATCACCTTGGTAGAGTACGTAGTTTCCCTCGATAAGCTCGGCAAACACGATGTTGAGCATGTGGGGGGCAAGAACGCATCCCTGGGCGAGATGATCAGTAACCTGGCAGGCGCCGGTGTTTCGGTCCCCGGCGGCTTCGCCACGACGGCTCAGGCCTATCGTGACTTCCTCGAACTGAGCGGCCTGAACGATCA
The DNA here is from genome assembly GCF_035554175.1 of Pseudomonas sp. Lineage (GTDB taxonomy): Bacteria > Pseudomonadota > Gammaproteobacteria > Pseudomonadales > Pseudomonadaceae > Aquipseudomonas. The sequence goes on from NZ_DATMIV010000001.1 coordinate 123,040, forward strand.
GATCCACAAGGCACTCGACGCCCTCGACGTCGACGACGTCAATGCCCTGGCCAAGACCGGCGCGCAGATCCGCCAGTGGATCATGGACGCCGAATTCCCGGAAAAACTCAACACCGAGATCCGCACCGCGTTCGCCGCGCTGTCGGCCGGCAATCCTGACGTCGCCGTGGCCGTGCGTTCCTCCGCCACCGCCGAAGATCTGCCCGACGCTTCGTTCGCCGGTCAGCAGGAGACCTTCCTGAACATCCGTGGCGTGGACAACGTGATCCGCGCGGCCAAAGAGGTGTTCGCATCGCTGTTCAACGACCGTGCGATTTCCTACCGCGTGCACCAGGGCTTCGACCACAAACTGGTCGCCCTGTCTGCCGGCGTGCAGCGCATGGTGCGTTCGGAAACCGGCACCGCCGGCGTGATGTTCACCCTCGATACCGAATCGGGCTTCCGTGACGTGGTGTTCATCACCGGCGCCTACGGCCTGGGCGAAACCGTCGTACAAGGCGCGGTCAACCCGGATGAGTTCTATGTGCACAAAGGCACGCTGGAGGCCGGCCGTCCGGCAATCCTGCGTCGCAACCTGGGCAGCAAAGCGATCAAGATGATCTATGGCGACGAGGCCAAGGCCGGTCGTTCGGTCAAGACCGTCGATGTCGACAAGGCCGAGCGCGCGCGTTTCTGCCTGACCGACGCCGAAGTCAGCGAGCTGGCCAAGCAGGCAATGATCATCGAGAAGCACTACGGCTGCCCGATGGACATCGAGTGGGCCAAGGACGGTGATGACGGCAAGCTGTACATCGTGCAGGCGCGCCCTGAAACCGTGAAAAGCCGCACCCAGGCCAACGTCATGGAACGTTACCTGCTCAAGGAAACCGGCACGGTGCTGGTGGAAGGTCGCGCGATCGGCCAGCGCATCGGCGCCGGCAAAGTGCGCATCATCAAAGACGTTTCCGAGATGGACAAGGTCCAGCCGGGCGACGTGCTGGTCTCCGACATGACCGACCCGGACTGGGAACCGGTAATGAAGCGCGCCAGTGCCATCGTCACCAACCGTGGCGGGCGTACCTGCCACGCGGCGATCATCGCCCGTGAGCTGGGCATTCCGGCGGTGGTGGGTTGCGGCAACGCCACCCAACTGCTGAAGGATGGCCAGGGCGTGACCGTGTCCTGCGCCGAAGGCGACACCGGTTACATCTTCGAAGGCGAACTGGGTTTCGACATCAAGAAGAACTCCGTCGACGCCATGCCGGAGCTGCCGTTCAAGATCATGATGAACGTCGGCAACCCGGATCGCGCTTTCGACTTCGCACAACTGCCGAATGCCGGCGTAGGCCTGGCGCGTCTGGAATTCATCATCAACCGCATGATCGGCGTGCACCCCAAAGCGCTGCTGAACTACGACGGTCTGCCGCAGGAAATCAAGGATAGCGTCGACAAACGCATCGCCGGTTACAACGACCCGGTCGACTTCTACGTCGACAAACTGGTGGAAGGCATCAGCACCCTGGCTGCTGCGTTCACGCCGAAGAAAGTCATCGTGCGGCTGTCGGACTTCAAGTCCAACGAATACGCCAACCTGATCGGCGGCAAACTCTACGAGCCGGAAGAAGAAAACCCGATGCTCGGCTTCCGTGGCGCCTCGCGTTACATCAGCGAATCGTTCCGCGACTGCTTCGAGCTCGAGTGCCGTGCGCTCAAACGCGTGCGCAACGAGATGGGTCTGACCAACGTGGAAATCATGGTGCCGTTCGTCCGCACTCTGGGCGAAGCCAGCCAGGTGGTCGATCTGCTCGCCGAGAACGGCTTGAAGCGCGGCGAGAATGGCCTGCGCGTGATCATGATGTGCGAACTGCCATCCAACGCGATTCTGGCTGAGGAATTCCTCGAATTCTTCGACGGTTTCTCGATCGGCTCCAACGACCTGACCCAACTGACGCTGGGTCTGGATCGCGACTCGGGGATCATCGCCCATCTGTTCGACGAGCGTAATCCGGCGGTCAAGAAACTGTTGGCCAACGCCATTCAGGCGTGCAACAAGGCCGGCAAGTACATCGGTATCTGTGGTCAGGGGCCTTCGGACCACCCGGACCTGGCCAAGTGGCTGATGGAGCAGGGTATCGAAAGCGTATCGCTGAACCCCGACACCGTGCTGGAGACCTGGTTCTTCCTCGCCGAAGGTCAGGCTTGATCAACATGTGAACGACGGCTCTACCGTGTGGGAGCGAGCCTTGAGATTGAAGTAGGGCGGGCTCCGTTGGATGCCGCCCTTTTTTGTGCAAGAGCATTATGCAAAGCAGCAGCAACCTGTTTCCTGTCGCACTGATCAGCGCTGAGCGGCGCGGCGATCTGAGCGAAGACGTCTATCGATTGAAACCCGGCAACAGCCCGGACTGGTCCGTGGAAATCGCCGTCACCCGCCTGGGCATGGCCGATGACGCGGCGCCACGCGGCGTGCCGGTGATTCTGCTGCACGGCAGCTTTTCCAATCGGCGTTTCTGGTTTTCCCCCAAAGGCCTGGGGCTCGGCGCGTATCTGACGCGGCTGGGCTTTGACGTGTGGATTCCGGAAATGCGCGGTCACGGATTGTCCCAGCGCAATGAGGATTACCGGCGCAACCGCGTGGCCGATTACGCCCGTTACGATCTGCCGGCGATTGCCGCGTTTGTCCGCGAGCAGAGCGGGCAGATCCCGCACTGGATTGGCCATTCCCTGGGCGGCATCACCCTGGCGGCCGCACTCGGTGGCCAATACCTTGGCGAACCCGCGGTGGCCTCGGCAGCGTTTTTCGGTACCCAGGTCAGCCGCACCTATTGGCCATTGAAAATTCCACCGGTGGAGTGGGGCGGGCGCTTTATTCTCAAGCGTTTCGCGCAGTTGTCCGGCTCACGTCTCAAGCGCGGCCCGGAAGACGAGCCGATCGGTCTGGCCATCGAAAGCATGCGCTGGTACGGCTTGTTCGGCCGCTTCGGCGACAAGGACAAGGATTGGTGGGCCGGGCTCGCTGAGGTTCAGGTGCCGGTGCTGGCAGTGACGGCGGCGGGCGATCAGCAGGACCCGGCATGGGCCTGTCGCAAGCTGTTCGAGCAGATCGGCTCCGAGCACAGGCAGTTCGTCAATCTGGGCCGCGAGCAGGGTTTTTCGGATGATTTCGGCCATGTCGAGATGCTGGTCAGCAAAGCGGCGCAGGTTGAGGTGTGGCCATTGGTGGCGCGCTGGTTGCGCGATCAGCACACGCCGTTGCTGGCGCAGACGGCTGATCTGGCCGCTGCGGTGTAAAGGGCGTTCCGTTCAGGTTGGCTTGCGGCTAAGATATGACGCGTTGTGCGGTTCTGGTCATATTTCGTGACTGTTTGGCGATAACGTTTCAGCCCTGGTTCAGGTTCGTTCAGCGACCATGGCATGGTCTAAGGTAAACAGCGACCGCCGGAACTCGTCTCATCAGAATGCGGCATCCTTGATCGTCTTCCTTGTTACAGGAGTTTTTCGATGGAACATTACCTTACGCCTGATCTGTGCGACGCCTACCCGGAGCTGGTGCAGGTGCTGGAGCCGATGTTCAGCAATTTCGGCGGCCGCGATTCGTTCGGTGGCGAAATCGTGACCATCAAGTGCTTCGAAGACAACTCGCTGGTCAAGGAGCAAGCCGAACTCAATGGCAAAGGCAAAGTGCTGGTGGTCGATGGCGGCGGCTCGCTGCGCCGCGCGCTGCTGGGCGACATGATTGCCGCCAGGGCCGCGCAGAACGGCTGGGAAGGGCTGGTGATCTACGGTTGCATCCGTGATGTCGACGTCATCGCCCAGACCGATCTGGGTGTGCAGGCGCTGGCCAGCCACCCGATGAAAACCGACAAGCGCGGGATTGGCGACCTCAATATTCCGGTAACTTTCGCCGGCGTGACGTTTCACCCCGGGCAGTACATTTATGCGGACAACAATGGCGTGATCGTTTCGCCAAGCCCGCTGAAAATGCCTGAATAAAGATTTCGACAAGGGATGCGGATGTTCGAGGAAGAAAACGCGCAGTGGGGGCTGGTGCATGCCCTGGTGCTGGACGGCAAGGGCGGCGCGCGTTCGATAGCCCGGACTGAACTGGACGACTTGCAGTTGCAGGGCCACGAAAGCCTGTGGCTGCATTGGGATCGCAGCCATCCGCAGACCCAGACCTGGCTGCGCAAATCCAGCGGACTCAACGAATTCACCTGCGATCTGCTGCTGGAAGAGAACACCCGACCGCGGCTGCTGCCATTGCCCGACTCCGCGTTGCTGCTGTTTCTGCGCGGGGTCAATCTCAACCCCGGTGCCGAGCCGGAAGACATGGTTTCGGTGCGGATTTTCGCCTCGGCGCAGCGGGTGATTTCCCTGCGTTTGCGGCCGTTGCGCGCCACCGACGAGTTGCTGGCACTGCTTGGCGAGGGCAAAGGGCCGAAAACGTCCTCCGAATTGATGCTGTATCTTGCGCAGTTTCTCACCAACAAGGTGCAGGATCTGGTTACGTGCCTGTCGGAAGTGGTCGACGAAGAGGAAGAAAAACTCGACGCCGACGAACGGTATACTCCCGAGCACGGCGCCATTTTGCACATCCGCCGCAGGGCCGCCGGACTGAAGCGTTTTCTCGCACCGCAGCGGGATATTTTCGGACAGCTGACGCGGATAAAACTGCCGTGGTTCGTCGAAGACGACGCCGACTACTGGAACGAATTGAACAACAGCCTGACCCGCTATCTGGAAGAACTCGAATTGACCCGGGAGCGCGTGGGGCTTGTGCTGGAGGCTGAGGACCGGCGTTTGAGCGTGCACATGAATCGCACCATGTACCGCTTCGGCATCATCACCTGCATCTTCTTGCCGATGAGTTTCATCACCGGGCTGCTGGGTATCAATGTCGGCGGTATTCCGTTCGCCGACAGCCCGTATGGTTTCCTGATCGCCTGCATGACAGTGCTCGCCCTGGCGTTCGGCCAGTGGTGGTTGTTCCGCCGTTTGCGCTGGGTGTGAACATGGCGTATGTGACCCGAGCAAATCTGCCCGCGTCTTTCACAGACATCACGAGAGGTGCGTATGCACGACCCGTTTGAACAGTCTTTGCGCGACATGCTCAACGCTTCGCCGTCCAGCCGCGACGACGATGCGTGCCTGGGCCGCGTACTCAAAACCGCCAACCGCCAGGTCGGCGCCGGCGATCTGTTCAGCCTGCTGGGCCGCTGGCTGCCCGCGCTGATGATTGCCCTGAACAACGGCTCGGCTCACGTCTCGCCGGTTTCCCGTCTTCGTAAAACCACTGCTCGCACTGCTGATAAGGCTGATTGAATATGGAACTTGATCTCTGGACTCAGAGCCTCGTCACTGCAATGACTGCGTTGTGGACAAAAGTCGCCAATTTCATCCCGAACCTGTTCGGCGCACTGGTCGTGCTGCTGTTGGGTTTCGTCGTAGCGAAGCTGCTCGACACTTTGCTCTCCAAACTGCTGGCCAAATTGGGCCTCGATCGCCTGATGGGCGGCACCGGGCTGACCAAGTTGATGTCGCGGGCCGGGCTGCAGGTGCCAATTTCGACCCTGATCGGTAAAATCGTTTACTGGTTCGTTCTGCTGATCTTTCTGGTTTCTGCAGCAGAATCCCTTGGCCTTGAGCGAGTTTCAGCTACGCTGGACATGCTGGCGTTGTATCTGCCGAAAGTATTCGGCGCCGCACTGGTGTTGCTGGTCGGTGTTTTGCTGGCGCAATTGGCCAACGGGCTGGTGCGCGGGGCGGCAGAAGGCGTAGGCCTGGACTATGCTTCCGGGCTGGGACGGATTGCGCAGGGGCTGGTGATCATCATCAGCATCTCGGTTGCGATCAGCCAGCTCGAGGTCAAGACTGACCTGCTGAACCATGTAATTGTCATCGTATTGATTACCGTTGGTCTGGCCGTTGCGCTGGCCATGGGTTTGGGAAGCCGGGAAATTGCCGGTCAGATTCTTGCGGGAATCTATGTGCGTGAGTTGTACGAGGTTGGGCAACAAGTGCGTGTTGGCGAGGTCGAAGGCCAGATCGAAGAGATCGGCACGGTTAAAACCACATTGCTGACCGATGAGGGTGAGCTAGTCTCTCTCTCCAATCGGATCCTGCTGGAACAGCATGTGAGTAGCCGCTAAACCGGCAAACCCTGCTAATGTATGCCGCCGCAAAATGCCAGCCGAGGCTGGTTGTGGCGGACATTGACCTGACTGTCGGCACGACTTGTTTTGAATAAAGCCCAACCGCTATCCACGCGCTACGACCCCCGCGAGCTCTCTGATGAGGAGTTGGTCGCGCGCTCGCATACCGAGCTGTTTCACGTAACGCGCGCCTACGAAGAGTTGATGCGGCGTTACCAGCGAACATTATTTAACGTCTGCGCGAGATATCTCGGGAACGATCGCGACGCAGACGATGTCTGTCAGGAAGTGATGCTGAAGGTGCTGTACGGCCTGAAGAACTTCGAGGGGAAATCGAAGTTCAAAACCTGGCTTTACAGCATCACTTACAACGAATGCATCACGCAGTATCGGAAGGAACGGCGTAAGCGTCGCTTGATGGACGCTCTCAGTCTGGACCCTCTCGAAGAAGCGTCTGAAGAAAAGGCGCCGAAGCCGGAGGAGAAGGGTGGGCTTGATCGCTGGCTGGTGTATGTGAATCCGATTGACCGCGAAATTCTGGTGCTACGATTTGTCGCAGAGCTGGAGTTTCAGGAGATCGCAGACATCATGCACATGGGTTTGAGTGCGACAAAAATGCGTTACAAACGCGCTCTAGATAAATTGCGTGAGAAATTTGCAGGCATTGCTGAAACTTAGTTCAGCGCAAATATCTCTTACGTGTAGGCAAGTTCTGATAGACTTGCCGCCGAGTTGTCCCCCGGTTTGCGGGACTGCTTCACAATCACCAGATGGGGATTTAACGGATGAAACTGAAAAACACCTTGGGCTTGGCCATTGGTTCTCTGATTGCCGCCACTTCGTTCGGCGCTCTGGCACAAGGCCAAGGCGCAGTTGAAATCGAAGGCTTCGCTAAGAAAGAACAATTCGACAGCGCTCGTAACTTCAAGAACAACGGCAACCTGTTCGGCGGCTCGATCGGTTACTTCCTGACCGACGACGTAGAACTGCGTTTGGGCTACGACGAAGTGCACAACGTACGTGCCGACGATGGCAAGAACGTCAAAGGCGCTAACACCGCTCTGGACGCTCTGTACCACTTCAACAACCCAGGCGACATGATTCGTCCATACGTTTCGGCCGGTTTCTCTGACCAGAGCATCGATCAGAACGGTTCGAACGGTCGTAACCGTTCCACCTTCGCCAACGTTGGCGGCGGTGCCAAGCTGTACTTCACCGAGAACTTCTACGCCCGTGCCGGCGTTGAAGCTCAGTACAACATCGACCAGGGCGACACCGAGTGGGCTCCTAGCGTCGGTATCGGTGTGAACTTCGGTGGCGGCTCCAAGCCAGCTGCTGCTCCAGTTCCAGCACCTGCTGAAGTCTGCTCCGACAGCGACAACGATGGCGTTTGCGACAACGTTGACAAGTGCCCGGACACCCCAGCCAACGTAACCGTTGACGCTGATGGCTGCCCAGCAGTTGCTGAAGTTGTTCGTGTTGAGCTGGACGTGAAATTCGACTTCGACAAGTCGGTAGTCAAGCCTAACAGCTACGGCGACATCAAAAACCTGGCTGACTTCATGAAGCAGTACCCATCCACCACCACTACTGTTGAAGGTCACACTGACTCCGTCGGTCCTGACGCTTACAACCAGAAACTGTCCGAGCGTCGTGCAAACGCCGTTAAGCAGGTTCTGACCAACCAGTACGGTGTTGAATCGTCCCGCGTTCAGTCTGTTGGCTACGGCGAATCCCGCCCAGTTGCTGACAACAAAACTGACGCTGGCCGCGCTGTAAACCGTCGCGTAGAAGCGCAGGTTGAAGCTCAAGCTAAGTAATTAGCTGCCGCTGATGGAAAAGCCCGGCTCAGGCTGGGCTTTTCTTTGTCTGCGATTTGGCTTTTTTGCTTTAAAAGATCGCAGCCTGTGGCAGCTCCTACATTGGAGCTGCTTACGTCCGGTAGGCGCTGCCGAAGGCTGCGATCTTTTGATCTTCGACAACAGCCGCTACCGCACCAATCACCAGAATCGCCGGGCTCTTCAACTCGAAAGTAGTCGCATCCTCAGCCATCGCATTCAAATCACTGCGGCACTCACGCTGATGCGGCAAAGAGGCGTTTTCGATCATCGCCACCGGCGTATCCGCCGCCATCCCTCCGGCCAACAACTGGTCGCGAATTTCGCCCAGCCTGGCCACGCCCATATAAACCACCAGCGTCGTCCCGCCTTGCGCCAGCGCCTGCCAGTTCAATTGGCTGTCATCCTGAGTATGTGCGGTGACCAGCGTCACACCACGCGCCACGCCGCGCAGGGTCAGCGGAATATCGCATCGGGTCGCACCGGCCAGCCCGGCGGTAATGCCGTTGACCAATTCCACCTCGACGCCGCGCTCGCGCAGCCACTGCGCTTCTTCACCGCCCCGACCGAAAATGCATGGATCGCCGCCCTTGAGCCGCACCACGCATTTACCCTGGCGGGCATAACGCAACATCAGCCGATGAATGAATGCCTGCGGCGTCGAACGGCAGCCGCCGCGCTTGCCTACGGCAATCACCCGCGCCGTGGGGCAATGTCCCAGCACCGCGTCGTTGACCAGATCATCGATCATCACTACATCGGCCTCGCGCAATGCGCGCACTGCCTTGATTGTCAGCAGTTCCGGATCGCCAGGGCCTGCGCCCACCAGCCAGACTTTCGCATTCATGATGTTTCCCTCGTTAAATGACCGCGACCGGCCGCGCTTGCGCAGTCAGCAGGCGCTTGATTTCTGGCACGCAGGAACCGCATTGCGTGCCGCATCGCAGACTGTTTTTCAGACCTTGCAGATCCAGGCCCTGGCGAATGCCGGCGCAGACCGCACTAAGGCTGACGTTTTCGCAATTGCACAAAGTCTTGTCGCTAGCGATGGCCCCGGCACTGCCCGGCGGCGCGCTCATCGGCGCCAGCAGCCAGCGCCGCAATTGTTCGTCGGCGCGGCCCTCGAGCCACAGGTTCTGCAGCCAGTGTTGCGCGAGGGTTTCCCCGGCCAGGCGAATGGCGGTGATACGGCCGTTTTCGATGCGCACTCGCTTGCCAATCGCGCGACGCGGATCGTCGTAGGCCAGAACCGGGCCATCGATCAGCGCCAGGCACTGGTCGATTTCCCCCAGCACGCGTGAATCGGGCGCTTCGGCGTGGGCAGCACGTATCAGCAGCGCCGGTCGCTCACGACCGACAAGGCTGAGGCTGACGTAGGAAAATGCCTCGCACAGCGGTCGTAACGTCTCGAAATGCCGTTGAACATTGCCCTCGATCAGCGCGAACAGGTGCCATGGCAGTTTTACCGGTTCCAGCCTTACGCCGCTGTGCTTGAGTTCGGGTTGCTTCGACAACGGATCAAAGGCCGGCAGGGTCAGGTTGTTCACGCCGCCCTTGAGATAGCGGTCGCCCCAATGCATCGGCAGAAACGCCTGCCCCGGACGCACGCTGTCATCGCTGGCGACCGCGACGATTACGGCGCCACGACGGCTTTTCAGGTTGACCAGATCGCCGGGTTGCAATCGGTGCCGGCGCATTTCGTCTGGATGCAGGCTCAGTACGGCTTCGCTGACATGACCGAACAATTGCGCGGCGGTGCCGGTGCGGCTCATGCCGTGCCACTGGTCGCGCAAGCGGCCGGTGATCAGCGTCAGCGGGAAGCGCGCGTCCCTTTGTTCCTTGGCGGCGCGATACGGCTCGGCAATAAACTGCGCGCGGCCATTGGTCGTAGGAAAAATGCCGTCGCAGTACAAGCGTGGCGTGCCTTGGCGGGCGCCGGCAGGGAAGGGCCATTGTTGCGGGCCGATCTCGTCGAGCAGGGCATGACTGATTCCGCACAGATCGAGGTCTCGCCCCTTGGTGAGTAATTTGAATTCGTCGAACAACTGCGAAGGCTGATCGAAAGCGAACAGGCTCGGCTGTTTCGGGCGCAGGCGTTTCTCCAGCCGTTGTGCGAAATCCACCGTGATTGCCCAGTCCGCGCGCGCCTCGCCCGGTGCGACAACGGCCTTGCGCACGTGGGAAATGCGTCGTTCGGAATTGGTCACCGAACCTTCCTTCTCGCCCCAACTGGCGGCGGGCAACAGCAGGTCGGCAAACGCGGCGGTCTCGGTGGTGCGAAAGGCTTCCTGCAACACCACAAACGGGCAGGCCTCAAGCGCAGCGCGAACGGCGCCCTGATCTGGCATCGATTGAGCCGGGTTGGTACAGGCGATCCACAGCGCCTTGATCTTGCCGCTGCGCAGGTTTTCGAACAGCTCGATGGCGCTCAGGCCAGGCGCTTCGGGCAAGTTGTCCACGCCCCAATAGGCCGCCACCTCGGCGCGATGCTCTGGATTGGCAGCATCGCGGTGGCCAGGCAGCAGATTGGACAGACTGCCGGTTTCCCGCCCGCCCATGGCGTTCGGCTGACCGGTCAGGGAGAAAGGTCCTGCACCGGGCCGGCCGATTTGCCCGGTAGCCAGGTGCAAATTAATCAGCGCGCTGTTTTTTGCGCTGCCGGCGGTGGACTGATTCAGGCCCATGCACCACAGCGACAGGAAACTCGGTGCCGTGCCGACCCATTCCGCGCAATGTTGCAATTGCTCAATACTGATGCCGCACAGTTGCGAAACCATCTGCGGGGTGTAATCGCGTACCAGCGTTTTAAGCTCGGCGAGGCCTTCGGTATGTGCCTGGATGAAGTTGCGATCAACCCAGTCTTCCCACAACAGCACATGCAAAATCCCATGGAACAACGCGACGTCGGTGCCGGGCAGGATCGCCAGATGCAGGTCAGCCAGCTCGCAAGTGTCGGTGCGACGCGGGTCGATAACGATGACTTTCATTTGCGGGCGGCGGGATTTTGCTTCTTCGAGCCGGCGAAAAAGTACCGGATGGGCGTAGGCCATGTTACTGCCAACGATCATCACGCAGTCGCTCAGCTCCAGATCTTCGTAGCTGCACGGCGGTGCGTCAGCGCCGAGGCTGCGCTTGTAGCCGACCACCGCCGACGACATGCACAGTCGCGAATTGCTGTCGATGTTGTTGGTACCGACCAGCGCCCGCGCCAGTTTGTTGAAGGCGTAATAGTCCTCTGTGAGCAACTGACCGGAAATGTAAAACGCCACGCTGTCCGGGCCGTGTTCGGTGATGGTTGCGGCGAACACGTTGGCGGCGTGCTCCAGTGCGCTGTCCCAGTCAGTGCGCCCGCGTGCCAGGCCTTTGCCCAGACGCAGTTCCGGGTACAAGGCGCGGGCGGCGAGGTCGCCGGTCAGGTGCAGCGTCGAGCCTTTGCTGCACAGTTTGCCGAAGTTGGCCGGGTGCGCCGGATCGCCGCTGACGCCGAGGATGCGCTCGCCGTCATGCTCGATCAGTACGCCGCAGCCGACCCCGCAATAACAGCAGGTCGAGGCGGTCGTCTGGCGGTTCATCAGATGGCGTCCCGCAGGGCCAGTTGCACCCGGCCGTTCTCGACCCGCGCCGGATGATGATGCGCACAGCCGATGTCCGGCGCCTGGGCTTCGCCGGTTTCGAGGTCGATCTGCCAGTTGTGCAGCGGGCAGGCCACGCGTTTGCCGTAGATCAGACCCTGCGACAGCGGGCCGCCCTTGTGCGGGCAGCGGTCGTCAAGGGCGAAAACTTCGTCGTCGCTTGTACGAAAAATCGCGATATCACCTTTCGGCCCGGCAATGATCCGCGAACCGAGGGCGTTGATCTCTTCCAGCGCACAGATATCCAGCCAGTTCATGCCGGCACCTCCAGGTGTTTCACAGGAATCACGTCGAACTCTTTTTTCAGTTGCGGCTGCGCCAGGCGTTCTTTCCATGGATCCTGTTCGAACGACAGGGAGAATTGCAGGCGCTCGTTCAGGGCTTTGCGCCGCTCGGCGTCTTCGAGCACGTTCTTCTTGATGTGCTCCATGCCGACTCGCTGCAGGTAGTGCACGGTGCGTTCGAGGTAAAAGGCTTCTTCGCGATACAACTGCAGGAACGCGCCGTTGTATTCACGCACTTCTTCGGCCGTCTTGAGCTTGACGAAGAACTCGGCGACTTCGGTCTTGATCCCGCCGTTACCGCCGATGTACATCTCCCAGCCGGAATCGACACCGATGATTCCTACGTCTTTGATCCCCGCTTCCGAGCAGTTGCGTGGGCAACCGGACACTGCCAGTTTCACTTTGTGCGGCGACCACATGTTGAACAGATCGTGTTCGAGGTCGATGCCCAGTTGCGTCGAATTCTGCGTGCCGAAGCGGCAGAACTCGCTGCCTACGCAAGTTTTAACGGTGCGGATGGATTTGCCATAGGCGTGGCCGGACGGCATGTCGAGGTCTTTCCAGACGCCGGGCAAGTCCTGCTTTTTGATCCCCAGCAAGTCAATGCGCTGACCGCCGGTGACCTTGACCATCGGCACGTTGTACTTGTCGGCCACATCGGCGATTCGGCGCAGTTCCGACGGGTTGGTCACGCCGCCCCACATGCGCGGCACCACCGAGTAGGTGCCGTCCTTCTGGATGTTGGCGTGGGCGCGTTCGTTGATCAGGCGCGATTGCGGATCGTCCCTGGCTTCGCCCGGCCAGGTGGAGATCAGGTAATAGTTGAGCGCCGGGCGGCAGGTCGCGCAGCCATTGGGCGTACGCCAGTTGAGGTAGCTCATGGTGCTGGCGATGGTCAGCAGGTGTTCCTGGCGAATCGCTTGGCGAATCTGCCCGTGGTTGAGGTCGCTGCAACCGCAGATGGCTTTTTCGCTTTTCGGTTTGACGTCAGCCGCGCCACCTACGGTGTTGATCAGGATCTGTTCGACCAACCCGGCGCAGGAGCCGCACGAGCTGGCAGCCTTGGTGTGTTTCTTCACTTCATCGACGCTGAACAGGCCGTGTTCCTGAATCGCCTTGACGATGGTGCCCTTGCACACACCATTGCAGCCGCAGACTTCGGCGCTGTCGGCCATGACCATGGCTTTGTCCTGGCCCTGATGTCCTGCGTCGCCTAACGCATTTTCACCAAACATGAGGTGATCGCGGATCTCGCCGATGGCGTGATTCTCACGAATCTGCCGGAAATACCATCCGCCATCTGCCGTATCACCGTACAGACAGGCGCCGACCAACACGTCATCCTTGATCACCAGTTTTTTGTACACGCCGCCAATCGGGTCGGAGAGGGTGATGGTCTCGGTGCCTTCGCCGCCCATGAAGTCGCCGGCGGAGAACAGGTCGATGCCGGTAACTTTCAGCTTGGTCGAGGTCACCGAGCCCTGATAACGGGCGAAACCCAGCTGGGCAAGGTGGTTGGCGCAGACCTTGGCCTGTTCGAACAGCGGCGCGACCAGGCCATAGGCGATGCCGCGATGGCTGGCGCATTCGCCGATGGCGTAGATGCGCGGGTCGTAGGTCTGCAGAGTGTCGTTAACCAGAATCCCGCGATTGCACGGGATGCCGGCCTTTTCCGCCAGTTCGGTGTTGGGGCGGATGCCGGCGGCCATCACCACCAGATCGGCCGGGATGATGTCGCCGTTCTTGAATTGCACCGAGCCGACGCGGCCATTGCCGGCGTCGTGCAGGGCCTGAGTCTGTTCGCACAGGCGGAAGTGCAGGCCACGGGATTCCAGCGCCGATTGCAGGAGTTGGCCGCTGGTCTTGTCCAGCTGCCGCTCCAGCAGCCATTCACCCAGGTGCACCACGGTGACGTGCATGCCGCGCAGCATCAGACCATTGGCCGCTTCGAGACCGAGCAGGCCGCCGCCGATGACTACGGCGTGCTTGTGGGTTCTGGCGGTGTCGATCATCGCCTGAGTGTCGGCGATATCGCGGTAGCCGATCACACCCTGCAGGGTGTTGCCGGGGATCGGCAGAATGAACGGGGTCGAGCCGGTGGCGATCAGCAGGCGGTCATATTCCGCTTCCGTGCCATCCTCGGCGATCACCCGGCGTTTGACCCGGTCGATCTCCACCACTTTGCGGTTGAGCAGCAATCTGATGTTGTTTTCCAGGTACCAGTCGAGGTCGTTGAGCACGATCTCTTCGAAGGTCTGTTCGCCGGCCAGCACCGGCGGGAGCAGGATGCGGTTGTAATTGGTGTGCGGTTCGGCGCCGAAGACGGTGATGTCGTAGAGCTCGTCGCTCAGCTTGAGCAGTTCTTCCAGGGTACGCACCCCGGCCATGCCATTGCCGATCATCACCAGTTTGAGTTTTTTCATCAGGTTCTCCGGGAGCTGCGGCTGGCCTCTGGTGGGCCGTCGGGCCTGGCTCGACAAATTGTGCGCAAACAAAAAAAGGCGTCCCGCTAGTTGCCTAGCGAGGACGCCTTTGTCCTGGTCCCGTTCTCTCGGGAAGCGCAGCCTTCATCGTTGAAGGTTGGGCTTTGTGTCTGTTGGGAAGGGTAATGCAGTGGTTGTGCCAACTTGGGTGGGCGCCGGAATTGCTGGGCTTTTTGCGCGTATAGCGATGTCTCAGTGCACTTTCGGGAGGCGTGTTGCGCTTTTTTGGAGCGCAGGATCAACAGATCGCAGCCTTCGGCAGCTCCTACAGGTGTACGCAATCAACTGTAGGAGCTGCCGAAGGCTGCGATCTTTTCAGGGCTGATGAAACAGCAAAACCAGCAGCACGACATTCCCAACCAATGCCACCAAAGCCATGGTTCGCCAGACCCTCAACGGCTCCCGCTCCAGCAACGGCCGGGGCCGTACGCTCAAACTGCGCCGCTCGCCCTGTTCCAGCACCAGCAGCCATTCTTCTGCGGTTTCAAAGCGTCGCTGCGGGTCGGCTGCCACGCCGCGTTCCAGGCTCTGTGCGAGCCACTCCGGCAAGTCCGGTCGATAGCGACTGGCACTCACTGGCACGCCGAATCGGGGCCGTTGGAACGCTTCGATCTCGCCGTATGGAAAATGCCCGGTGAGCAGGTAATAAAGAGTGACGCCGACCGAATACAAATCCTGCTGCGCACTCGGCAATTCCCCGCGAAACGCTTCCGGTGCAATGAAGCTTGGCGTTCCGGGCAGTGTTGACGGCGCGTCTTCGGATAAGCCCGGGCAATAGGCCAGGCCGAAATCCAGTAGACGCAATTCGCCGTCATCGCCCAGCAGCAGGTTTTCCGGTTTGATATCGCGATGCAGAATCTGTCGCCGATGCAGCAGTCCCGCCGCGCGTAACAGACGCTCGGCGATGTCCTGCCATTGCGTCAGTGGCAGTGGGCCGCTGTGTCGAAATATCTCGGCCAGCGTTGTCCCGGCATATTCGCGCATCACGTAGTACAAATGCTGACGCTGAGTGCACGCATGGATTTGCGGAAAATGCCGGCCGGCCACGCGCTTGAGGAACCACTCTTCCGACAGCAGCGCCTGCCCGGCCTGCGGGTCGTCGGCCAGACGCGTCGGCAGGGTTTTCAGCAACCATGGCTGGCCCTGGCCATCGAGCACGCGATACAGCAGCGATTGCTGGCTCTGACCGATGATGCTCTGCACCTGCCAGCCTTCGAATGCTTGTCCGGGTTTCAGCGGCGGCGGCAGCGGCCATTGCTGCAAGTGCACCAGCGCATCGCCGATGTTTGATTCGCCAAGGGCGTCGACCCGCACCAGCAGGGCGCTGGCATTGTCCTGACTACCGGCCAGGTGAGCAGCGTTGACCAATGTCTGTGCCGCACTGTGCAGATCCGGCTGATCACGCAGAATCGCCGCAATCGCGGTATCGCCCAACGTCGACCAGACGCCGTCGCTGAGCAGGACGAAGCTTTCCCCCTCACGCAGTTCGCCGTCGAGGAAATCCAGCACCAGATGTTGATCCAGCCCGAGCGCACGTTTGAGCACATGTTGCATGCCCGGTTGCTCCCAGACGTGATCGTCGCTGAGGCGCTGCAGGCGCTCGGCATGCCAGCGATAGACCCGGCAATCGCCGACGTGAGCGAGGGTGAAGCGCCGACCGCGCATGACCAGCGCGCTGACGGTTGTGAGCAGCGGTTGCCCGCCGCCATTGACCTGCAGCCAGCGGTTCTGCGCGAGCAGCAGGCGATCCAGCGCCTGGGCCACGCTCCAGGTTTCCGGCGTGGCGTAGTAGTCCAGTGCCAGGGCCTGCAAGGTCGAACGCGCGGCGAGGCCGCCGTCGGCGCACTGGCTGACGCCGTCGGCGATGGCGAACAGATAACCCTTGCTCACCGCCAGTGCTGGCGCCGGTGTCACGCAACGCAGGGCGTCCTGATTCTCCGCGCGCGGGCCGGTGGCGCTGGCTTCGGCGCAACTCAGTTGCAGGGCCATTGAGGCCTCAGACCCGCGCCGCCGTGACCGCCGCCGAACCCCAAGTGGTTCTCCAGCGACGTTTGACGCCGTGCAAGCCGAACCAGGCGAGCACGCCCAGACTGGCGAACAACCACAGCGCCAGTTGATAGCTGCCGGTGCTTTGCTTGATCGCGCCCATGCCTGCCGCCAGTGCGAAGCCACCGATACCACCGGCCATGCCGATCAACCCGGTCATCACACCGATTTCCAGGCGAAAACGCTGTGGCACCAATTGGAATACCGCCCCGTTGCCCGCGCCCAAACCGAGCATGGTGCAGACGAAAAGCGCCAGCGCGGCGTAGGAACTTGGCAGGTTGAAGCCGACGGCAGCGATGCAGATGGCGGCGACGGTGTACATCGCCAGCAAGGTGCGGATGCCGCCGAAGCGATCGGCCAGCGCGCCACCCAACGGGCGCATCAGGCTGCCGCCGAACACGCAGGCCGCGGTGTAGTAGCCAGCGGTCACCGGGCTCAACCCGTATTGATCGTTGAAGTAACCGGGCAGGGCACTGGCCAGACCAATGAAGCCGCCGAAGGTGACGCTGTAGAAAAACATGAACCACCAGCTGTCACGGTCTCCGAGGGCCTTGAAGTAATCCGCCATGGCTTTCGGTTTCGGCCGCTGTGGAGCATTTTTTGCCAACAAGGCGAACAGCACCAACGTCAAAACCAGCGGGATCAGGGCGAACCCAAAGACATTGCTCCAGCCGAACGCCGCGGCGATCACCGGCGCGAGCAGCGCGGCGAACACGGTGCCGGAGTTGCCCGCACCGGCGATGCCCATGGCTTTGCCCTGATGCTCTGGCGGGTACCACTGCGAGGCCAGTGGCAGGGCCACGGCGAACGACGCACCGGCCATGCCGAGAAACAGGCCGAGTATCAGCGCCTGTTCATAACTGTGAATACCGAGCTTCCAGGCACCGAACAGCGCACAGATAACGATGACCTGGCCGATCAGTCCGGCAGTCTTCGGCGACAAGCGATCGGCGAGCATGCCCATGGCGAAGCGCAACACTGCGCCGGCCAGAATCGGCGTAGCGACGACGAGGCCGCGTTGTTGGGTAGTCAGGTGCAGGTCGGCGGCAATCTGCACGGCCAGTGGGCCGAGCAGGTACCAGACCATGAAACTCAGGTCGAAATACAGGAAGGCCGCGAACAGGGTCGGGGTATGGCCGGATTTCCAGAAGCTTGAATTCATCGCGCACCTCGGCTGAAAAAGAGTCTCGAAAGGAGTCATGCACAGCAGGTGGAGCGCCTCACGGCTGCACCACCGGCCCCGCTCTGTGGGGCCAAAACGCAAAAACGCCGCTACCTGATTCGCCTGGGGGCGAACGGGGTGAGCGACGTCTTTGTCGTAGGTGGGGCAACCGCCGTTGGTTACCTGTGCGTTTTACATAGCGAGATTTGTGCCAAGGCTTGAAAAGATCGCAGCCTCGTTGCACTCGTCAGCTCCTACAAATGAACGCACCCTCCTGTAGGAGCTGACGAGTGCAACGAGGCTGCGATCTTTTGATCTCCATTCAGCCCAGCAACTCACTCATGGCAATGATCTGCTCCGCCACCTGGATCAGTTTCTGTTGACGGCTCATGGCCTGGCGGCGCATCAGGGTGTACGCCTCTTCTTCATTGCAGTCCTTCATCTTCATCAACAAGCCCTTGGCCAGCTCAATGCGTTTGCGCTCGGCCAGTTGCTGGTCGCGGGCCTGCAATTGCGCGCGCAAGGCCTGGTCGCTTTCGAAGCGCGCCATCGCCACGTCGAGAATCGGCTGCAAGCGCTGTGCGTGAATGCCTTCGACGATGTAGGCACTGACCCCGGACTTGATCGCCTGACGCATCACCCCCGGGTCATGCTCGTCGGTAAACATCACGATCGGCCGTGGCTGGTCGCGGCTGACCAGCACCACTTGCTCCATGACGTCTCGGCCCGGTGACTCGGTATCGATCAGGATCACGTCCGGGCGCACCGTTTCGACGCGCGTGGGCAGGTCGATGGTCAGGCCAGACTCGTCGATGACATCGAACCCGGCCTCGGTCAGCGCTGCTTTCAGGCGTCCGACTTTTTTCGCGGTGTCGTTGATCAGCAGAATGCGCAACATGTTCGCGGTCTCCTGTCAGCGCTGGGCGAGTAGGAGGGCGGTGTCGTTCAGGGCGTGCAGCTTGAAACTGCGCGCATAGCCCGCCGGATCGCTGCCGTCCCAGACCTTGCCGTCGAGCAGCTGGCTGCTGCGCATATCGGCTTGCGCAGTGGCAACACCGACGGCGCTGGCGGCCTCGCGGTATAAGTCCAGATGCTGAACCTGACGGGCGACCGCCAGATAATCCGGATCCTCGCGCAACAAACCCCAGCGCCGGAACTGGGTCACGAACCACATGCCGTCGCAAAGGTACGGCAGATTGACCTCGCCATTGCCGTGAAAGCGCAGCGCGTGAGGATCCTGCCAGCGATTGCCCAGGCCATCGGCATAGTCACCCATAAAACGCGGCTCGATGCACGCGGCGGGGGTGTCGAGGTACTCCGCAGCGCTGAGCAACTGCGCGGTGCTGCGGCGATTTTCTGGGCTTTCTTCGATGAAGCGGCTGGCCTCCAGAATGGCCATGACCAGCGCCCGCGCGGTGTTCGGGTATTGCTCGACGAACTCGCGGGTGCAGCCGAGGACTTTTTCCGGGTGGTCGGGCCAGATGCTCTGGCTGGTCGCCAGGGTGAAACCGAGTTCCTGCTGCACCGCACTGGCCGCCCACGGTTCGCCGACGCAAAAGCCGTCGATGCGCCCGGCTTGCAGGTGCGCAACCATTTGCGGCGGCGGCACCACCACGCTGTCGACATCCTGCAGCGGATGGATGCCCTGACTCGCCAGCCAGTAATAGAGCCACATGGCATGGGTACCGGTCGGGAAGGTCTGGGCGAAGGTCAGTCTTGCGCGGCTTTGGTGCACGTGGCGGTCCAGCGCTTCAGGACTGTTCACGCCAGCGTTTTGCAGGGTGTGGGACAGGTTCAGGCTCTGGCCATTCTGGTTCAGACCCATCAGCACCGCCATGTCGGTCGAGGCGATGCCGCCGATGCCCAGGTGTACCGCATAAATCAGCCCGTACAGGCTGTGCGCGGCGTCCAGTTCGCCGCAGACCAGTTTGTCGCGCAGATTGGCCCATGACGTCTGGCGCTTGAGGTTCAGGGTCAGGCCATAAGGCTGGGCGAAACCCTGGGTGGCGGCGACCACCACCGAGGCGCAATCGCTCAATGCCATGAAGCCGAGATTGATCGCGCTCTTTTCTGGCGCATCGCTGCCATTGACCCAGGCCAGAGGCCCCAAGGACGTTTCGTTCATACGCTACCTCAAAAAAAACGTCGTCGCGGATTCTGCGCAGGCAAACCCGAGGACGACGCCATTGTCCTGGCCTGCGCGCCTTCATTGGTCCGCAGACTGATAGGCAGGCCGGTGCAAGGCATATGCCAGTCGCCTGATTCGTGCAGGCGCCTCGCGCCAAAGGACGATGCCCGGCTATAATCGCCGCCTCTTTTCGCCGCCCGAGTCATCGCCGCCCATGTACACCCTGGCCCGTCAGCTGTTGTTCAAACTTTCCCCGGAAACCTCCCACGACCTGTCGCTGGATCTGATCGGCGCGGGTGGGCGTTTGGGCTTAAACGGCTTGCTGTGCAAGGCGCCGGCGAAGATGCCGGTGACGGTCATGGGGCTCGAATTTCCGAATCCGGTGGGGCTGGCCGCCGGTCTGGACAAGAACGGCGCGGCCATCGATGGCTTCGTGCAACTGGGTTTCGGTTTTGTCGAAATCGGCACCGTGACCCCGCGTCCACAGCCGGGCAATCCGAAACCACGGATCTTCCGTCTGCCGGAAGCCGAGGCGATCATCAATCGCATGGGCTTCAATAACCTCGGCGTGGATAACCTGTTGGCGCGTGTCGCTGCAGCGAAATACCAAGGCGTGCTGGGCATCAATATCGGCAAGAACTTCGACACCCCGGTCGAGCGCGCGGTCGACGATTACCTGATCTGTCTGGACAAGGTCTACGCCCACGCCAGCTACGTCACCGTTAACGTCAGCTCGCCGAACACTCCGGGCCTGCGCAGCCTGCAGTTCGGCGACTCGCTCAAGCAGCTGCTGGCGGACCTGGCCACGCGCCGCGCCGAACTGGCCTTGCGTCATGGCAAGCATGTGCCTCTGGCGATCAAGATCGCGCCGGACATGAGCGATGAAGAAACCGCGCAGGTCGCCCAGGCGCTGATCGAAACCGGCATGGACGCGGTAATCGCCACCAATACCACCCTGAGCCGTGTCGGCGTCGAAGGCATGGAACATGGCGACGAGGCGGGCGGTCTCTCGGGTGCGCCGGTGCGTGAGAAGAGCACCCACACCGTGAAAGTGCTGGCGGGCGAATTGGCCGGGCGTTTACCGATCATTGCTGCTGGCGGCATTACCGAAGGCAAGCACGCGGCGGAGAAGATTCTGGCCGGTGCGAGTCTGGTGCAGATCTATTCCGGCTTCATCTATAAGGGGCCGGCGCTGATTCGCGAATCGGTGGATGCCATCGCCGCACTGCGCAAATAACACCGGTCCCCGTAGGAGCTGCCGAAGGCTGCGATCTTTTGATCTTGATCTTGATCTTGATTTGAAAAGACAATATCAAAAGATCGCAGCCTTCGGCAGCTCCTACAGGTTATGTGCTCGGCACGGAAATGCAGGGATAAAAAAGGGCTCCTCAAAGGAGCCCCTGGGCCGTAGCCCGCCGTCCGGGAAGGACGTGCGTGGTTAATTCAATGCAGATTCAGATTGTCGTGTCGGAATAAATGCCCTGTGTCAGCCGACGGCGTGAAGTTCGTTGAGTCTGTGGATTCCCGCAGTGCCGGTCATACCGTCCCAGTTGTCGCCGCGTCCTTCTCGCCAGCCGTTGATCCAGGCTTGACGTACCGACGGTAGAGTAAATGGGCAAAGCTCACGGGATTTGCCACCAACGCCATATTGATATCCGCGCAAAAATGCTCTTTCCAACGGATCACGCTTAAGTCTTCTCATAGGGTGTTTCCCTCACTTGTTGACTGTAGTATCGCGTTTGACCTCAATTGAGGTCAGGCAGAAAAAACCTGCCATCGTGCGGCTCGCTGCCGGCGTGGCGAGCCAAGGTGTTGACGCCGTTGCGACGTCAACCTGTGTTCAGTTCTAACCAATGAGTCACATCGAGGGAATGATCGTTTTGTCATAAGCACGTAACGTAAAGAATGCTATGGCGATAAGTAACCGAGAATTTCTTCAACGTTCCCTGGGCAAACCCCGGTATGATCGGCGCCCCGCTGATCCAGCGGGTTCACCCGTTAGTGAGAATGACCCACGTTTGCGCTTGGGTACTATTCGACGAAGGGTCGTTATCAGTCTTTTTGTTACACCAACTTTTTTATCTGTCCCGGCATCTAAGCTCCTTTAACCCGAGCAGCGGGGATGGAATGGCACACCTTCGTGCCACGCGGGCGCTCTTTCAGAAAAGCGCCTGATTGAAAACCGGGTCGGCAATGCGTTGCCGGCCCACTAGCCAAAGGCTCTGGAACTACCATGTCCGATCGTTTCGAACTCTTCCTCACTTGCCCCAAAGGCCTTGAAGGCCTGCTCATCGAGGAAGCCGTCGGGCTTGGCCTTGAAGAAGCGCGCGAGCACACCTCCGCCGTGCGTGGCATGGCAACCATGGAAACCGCCTATCGCCTGTGCCTCTGGTCGCGTCTGGCCAACCGTGTGTTGATGGTGCTCAAGCGTTTCCCGATGAAGGACGCCGAAGACCTCTACCACGGCGTGCTCGACATCGACTGGCAGGATCACATGCTCAGCGACGGCACCCTGGCGGTGGAGTTCAGTGGCCATGGCTCGGGCATCGACAACACCCACTTTGGCGCGCTGAAAGTCAAAGACGCCATCGTCGATAAGTTGCGCACCCCTCAGGGCGACCGTCCATCGATCGACAAGCTCAATCCGGATCTGCGCATTCACCTGCGCCTGGATCGCGGCGAAGCCATTCTCTCCCTCGACCTTTCTGGCCACAGCCTGCATCAACGCGGCTATCGCTTGCAGCAGGGCGCCGCACCGCTGAAGGAAAACCTCGCGGCAGCGATCCTGATTCGCTCCGGCTGGCCGCGTATTGCCGCCGAGGGCGGCGCGCTGGCTGACCCGATGTGCGGTGTCGGTACGTTCCTCGTTGAAGCGGCGATGATCGCCGCCGATATAGCGCCGAACCTGCGTCGCGAGCAGTGGGGCTTTACCGCGTGGCTCGGTCACGTGCCGGCGCTGTGGAAAAAGCTTCACGAAGAAGCCGTCGAGCGTGCCGCGGCCGGTCTGGCCAAGCCACCGTTGTGGATTCGCGGTTACGAAGCCGACCCACGGCTGATTCAGCCGGGGCGCAACAACGTCGAACGCGCTGGCCTCAGCGAGTGGATCAAGATCTACCAGGGCGAAGTCGCGACCTTCGAGCCGCGCCCGGATCAGAACCAGAAAGGCATGGTGATCTGCAACCCGCCGTACGGCGAGCGTCTCGGCGATGAAGCCAGCCTACTGTATCTCTACCAGAATCTGGGCGAGCGTTTGCGTCAGGCCTGCCTGAACTGGGAAGCGGCGGTGTTCACCGGTGCCCCGGATCTGGGCAAGCGCATGGGCATTCGCAGCCACAAACAGTATTCGTTCTGGAACGGCGCGCTGCCGTGCAAACTGTTGCTGATCAAGGTGCTGCCGGATCAGTTCGTCACCGGCGAGCGACGCACCCCGGAACAGCGGCAGGCCGAGCGCGAGCAAGCGGCTTACGACCAGACTCCGGACGAGCCGCAAGAGCGCAAGTTCAACAAGAACGGCAACCCGATCAAGCCGACGCCAGCCCCGGCGCCAGTGATCGAGCAGCCGCGCCTGAGCGAAGGCGGGCAGATGTTTGCCAACCGTCTGCAAAAGAATCTCAAGGCGATGAGCAAGTGGGTCAAGCGCGAAGGCATCGATTGCTACCGCGTGTACGATGCCGACATGCCGGAATACGCGATGGCCATCGACCTGTACCACGACTGGGTGCATGTTCAGGAATACGCCGCGCCGAAATCCATCGACCCGGAAAAAGCCTCGGCGCGCATGTTCGACGCCTTGGCGGCAATCCCCCAGGCGTTGAACGTCGACAAGAATCGCGTAGTGGTCAAACGCCGCGAGCGGCAGAGCGGTACCAAGCAGTACGAGCGTCAGGCTGCGCAGGGCAAGTTCGTCGAGGTCAATGAAGGCGGCGTGAAGTTGCTGGTCAATCTCACCGACTATCTCGACACCGGCCTGTTTCTCGATCACCGGCCGATGCGCATGCGCATTCAGAAAGAGGCCGCCGGCAAGCGTTTCCTCAATCTGTTCTGCTACACCGCGACCGCCAGCGTGCACGCCGCCAAGGGTGGCGCGCGCAGCACCACCAGCGTCGACCTGTCGAAAACCTATCTGGACTGGGCGCGTCGCAACCTGTCGCTGAACGGCTTCTCGGACAAGAACCGTCTCGAGCAGGGCGATGTGATGGCGTGGCTGGAAAGCAGTCGCGACGAGTACGACCTGATCTTTATCGACCCGCCAACGTTCTCCAACTCCAAGCGCATGGAAGGCATCTTCGACGTGCAACGCGATCAGGTGCAGTTGATCGACTTGGCGATGGCGCGGCTGGCGCCCGGTGGCGTGCTCTATTTCTCCAACAACTTCCGCAAGTTCCAGTTGGAAGAAAACCTCGCCGAGCGCTATGCGGTCGAGGAAATCAGCGCACAGACCATTGATCCGGATTTCGCCCGCAATACCAGGATCCACCGCGCCTGGAAAATCACGGCTCGTTGACACTTTCACCGGTTGGATCCACAGAGCCTTGATTTTCAAAGGCTCGGTGGCTCCAGCGGAGCTGGCTAAATTAGTGGCTAATAGCTATAACTCACACACCGCCAATGGGGTTTTTCCCGTGAATCTGGCGTAGCGAGTTGTCTCTATGTCGTTGCACCCCGTGCGCCCGAAAATCCTCGGTTTCATCAGCGAAGACGTCTCCGCCTGGCTGGTGGTGCTGTTGGTATTGCTTGCCGGCGGGATTCTCACCGGGTTGCTGGCGTGGGGCACCTTCAATCAGTTCCAGCAACAAACGCGTCAGCGCTTTCTACTGCTGGCCAACGAACGCTACAGCCGCATCGCCGAACGCTTTCAGGATCAGGAGCAACGCCTCGATGGACTGCGCCGGTTCTTCACCAACTCCCAATCGGTGTCCCGTGCCGAATTCGACGGTTACTCCCGTCCTTTGTTGCTGCGCACCCAAGCCTATACGTTTGCCCCAAGGGTCAGCGGCGCCGAGCGTGCCGCGTTCGAACAACGAGTGCGCGATGAAGGCCTGAGCACCTTCACCATTCGTGAGCTGGATGCCAAGGGCGAACTGCAGCTGGCGGCGCCGCGCGATGAATACGTGCCGGTGCTGTACACCCAGACCCAAAGCCGACTGGCTCCACCGCTGGGCTACGACTTGCTCGCCCAACCCTTGCGCCGCGAAACCCTGCAACGTGCCGACCGGGTCGGCAGTCTGGTGGTGTCGCAACCGATGCATCTGGTCGGGATCGAGCCGTCCTACGCGCGTGGGGTGTTGCTGCTGGCGCCGGTCAGTCGCCCGGGCGAGTCGCAGCCGTTCGGCTATGTGATGGCGGTGATCAGCATGCGCCAGTTGCTGGCCGACGGCTTGCCGGATGCCCTGCACGATTATCTGTGGGTACGCATTCTCGATCTGTCGACCCACGACCAGCACGAGGCACTGTTCGAGTCGAGCAATGAGGCGGTGCCCGGCGATCTGGCGGCGACGCGACTGCTGCGCATGGCCGACCACGACTACCAAGTCGATATCCTGCCGAGCGAGGCGTTCATGCAGGCCAACCATTCGTCGGTCAGCAGCGTGATCATCCTCGGCGGATTGCTCAGCCTGTTGCTCAGCGCATTGCTTTACGTGCTGGTCAGTCAGCGTCAGCGCGCGGTGCGTCTGGTCCAGGTGCGCACCCAGGAGTTGCATGAGCGCGAGCAGGAACTGCGCGGTACTCACGGCCAGTTGCGCGGCGTGTTGAATGCCGCCACCCAGGTCGCCATCATCGCCACCGATCTGCGCGGGGTGATCAATACCTTCAACCCCGGTGCCGAGCAGATGCTTGGCTACAGCAGCGCCGAAGTCGTCGGGCGCATGACCCTGGAGAACCTGCATTTGCCGCGGGAACTGGCCGCGCGCGCCGCCGAGTTGAGTGCGCGTTACGGCAAAAGCATCCCGACCTGCCACGCGATGCTGGTCGAAGGCGGCGAAGTCGGCGGCCACGAGGCGCGCGAGTGGACGCTCGTGCGCAGCGATGGCAGTCATCTGCCGGTGAACATGCTCGCCACGCCGGTACTCGATGAGCAGGGCCTGTGGGTCGGGCATCTGGCGATCTGCATCGACATCACCGAACGCAAGCGTGTCCACGAGGTGCTGGCGGCGCGCGATGTGTTGCTGAAGAAACTCAGCGCTCATGTTCCTGGTGGCATTTATCAGTTCAGGATGGAGTTCGACGGGCGCTTCAGCGTGATCTACGCCAGCGACGGTATCCGCGAGATCTACGAACTGGAGCCGGACGCGCTGCTGTTCGACGCCGAGGCGATCTTCAGTCGCATCCACCCGCAAGATGCCATTCGCGTGCGCGCATCGATCCGCGAGTCAGCGGAAAACCTCAGCCCATGGCGCGAGGAATATCGTGTGCAATTGCCCGAGCGCGGCCTGCGCTGGGTGCGCGGTGAAGCGACACCGGAAGAGCTGCCCGGTGGCGGGGTGCTGTGGCACGGCTATATCTCGGATATCTCCGATCTCAAGCGGGTGGAGGAAGAATTGCGTGCGCTGTCGATCACCGATTCGCTGACCGGGATTTACAACCGTCGCTATTTCCAGGAGCGCCTGACCACCGAAATGGCCCGGGTCGAGCGCGGCGGCGGCGAGTTGTCGGTGATCATGCTCGACATCGACCACTTCAAACGCATCAACGATCATTACGGCCACGCGGTGGGCGACCGCGTGCTGCAAGCGGTGTGCGAGCGGATTGGCCATCGCCTGCGCCGCACCGACGTGTTCTGCCGCTTGGGCGGCGAAGAGTTCATGGTGCTGTGCCCGGACATCGACGGCGAACACGCCTACATGCTCGCGATGGAATTGTGGGAAGGCTTGCGTAGCGCGCCGGTGGACGTGGTAGGCGTGGTCACCGCCAGTTTCGGCATCGCCGGCTGGCGCCCGGGGGAAGGCGCGGATGCTCTGCTGTTGCGTGCCGATTCCGGGGTTTATGCAGCGAAGCAGAATGGCCGGGATCGGGTGGAGCGGGAGTTAGGTTAGATCAAAAGATCGCAGCCTTCGGCAGCTCCTACAGGGTTATGAGGACTCCTGTAGGAGCTGCCGAAGGCTGCGATCTTTTGCTTTTGAGGGTTACAGGACCGAAGCGGTCTGCGGCAGTTTCGGCTGTTTGTACAGATCCAGCAGCACCTGATCGAGCACCGACGAGGCGCCAAACGGAGCCTTGTCGTTGAGGATCGCCACCACCGCCCAGGTATTGCCGTTTACATCACGGCTGAAGCCGGCAATCGCGCGTACGGTGTTCAGGGTGCCGGTCTTGACGTGGGCTTCGCCGCGCATTGCCGTGGTCTTCAGGCGTTTGCGCATGGTCCCGTCGGTGCCGGCGATCGGCAGCGAGCTGATGTATTCGGCGGCATACGGGCTGTGCCAGGCGGCTTGCAACATGTTGGCCATCTCACGCGCGCTGACGCGCTCGGCCCGCGACAGGCCGGAACCGTTTTCCATCACCAGATGCGGCGCGGTGATGCCTTTCTTCGCCAGCCACTGACGCACCACGCGCTGCGCTGCCCGGGCGTCATCACCGTCGGCGTCGTTGCGGAAACGCTGGCCGAGGCTTAGGAACAACTGCTGGGCCATGGTGTTGTTACTGTATTTGTTGATGTCGCGGATGATCTCCGCCAGATCCGGCGAGTAGGCACGGGCGAGCAGTTTCGCGCTGCTCGGCGTTGGCGCCAGACGATCCTTGCCTTGAATGCTGCCGCCCAGTTCCTTCCAGATCGCCCGTACGGCGCCAGCGGTGTAGGTCGCGTGGTCGAGCAGCGACAGGTAAGTCTGCGAACTGCAGCCTTCACCCAACTGGCCACCGACGGTCACGGTCACGCTGCCATCGGCCTGCGGCACCGGGTTGTAGCGTACGCCGCCAGTGCATTGCTTGGACGGCAGCGCCTTGACGGTGTTTTCGATGCGGATGCTGGCAATGGGAGGTTCCACCGAAATCAGTACCCGGCCACCGTCATTGCGGGCCACGAAGCGCAGGGCTTTGAGGTTGACCAGCAGCGAATCGGGCTTGACCAGAAACGGCTTGTTGTCGTCGTTGCCGTCATCGTTGAATTCCGGCAATTGCGGTTGTACGAAGAAATTGCGGTCGAGAATCAGGTCGCCGGTGATCTGGGTGACGCCGTTGGCGCGCAGGTCGCGCATCAGCAGCCAGAGTTTTTCCATATTCAGCTTTGGGTCACCGCCGCCCTTGAGGTAGAGGTTGCCATTGAGAATGCCGCCGCTTAGATCGCCATCGGTGTAGAACTCGGTTTTCCACTGATGGTTGGGGCCGAGCATTTCCAGCGCCGCGTAGGTGGTGACCAGTTTCATCGTCGAGGCCGGGTTGACCGACACATCGGCGTTGAACACGGTCGGCGTGCCCGGGCCGTCGAGCGGCACCATCACCAGCGACAGCGCGGTGGGCTGCAGCTTGCTGGCCTTGAGGGCTTTTTCAACGTTCGGGGTGAGGGAAGTGTTGATGGTGGCAGCGGAAGCAGGCAGGGCCAGAGGCAGAAGGAGGCCGGCGAGAAGCAGTGGACGCAACGATTTGATCATATGAAATAAAACCCTGCTGGAGAGGGGAAAAAAAGACGAGGGCATGGATGAAAAGGCCCTCAGTGGTCATGAAAGTGTCGGCATTATGCCCCAAGCTGTAACAGCTTGTGCCGTGTCAGGGGTGGCCGATCGGTTATTTTTTTACCGGCGGTCGGCCGCAGCGGCCAGAGAGTCGGGCAATCGCCGGCTTAAACTGGTAAAGTGCCGGCCGTTATTACTTAAGAGGATTGTTCCAATGGCGACTAACCGTTCCCAGCGTCTGCGCAAAAAACTGTGCGTTGATGAATTTCAAGAGCTGGGTTTCGAACTGAACCTGGACTTCAAAGAAGACTTGTCCGAAGAAGCCATTGACGCTTTCCTCGAAGCATTCATCAAAGAAGCCATGGAAGCCAACGGTCTGGGCTATGTCGGCGGCGACGACTTCGGTCTGGTGTGCCTGCAGAAGCGTGGCTCGGTCAACGAAGAGCAGCGCGCTGCCGTTGAAGCCTGGCTGAAAAACCGTTCCGAGCTGACCAAGTACGAAGTCAGCCCGCTGCTGGACGTGTGGTATCCGGAAAAGCCGATCAACGCGGCCAAGTGATACTAAAAAAAACGGCGACCTTCGGGTCGCCGTTTTTTTTCGTCGATCAAAAGATCGCAGCCTCGTTGCACTCGACAGCTCCTACAGGGGACGCGAACTTTTGTAGGAGCTGACGAGTGCAACGAGGCTGCGATATTTGCTTTCAAGCTTTACGCCCATTCAGAATCACCAGCGTCACCACCCCTGCAACAATTCCCCAGAACGCCGAACCAATGGAAAACAGCGTCAACCCCGACGCCGTGACCATAAAGGTGATCAGCGCTGCCTCGCGTTCCTTCGCTTCGCTCATGGCGATGCTCAAACCGTTGATGATCGAGCCAAACAGCGCCAGCGCGGCAATCGACAGCACCAGTTCCTTGGGCAACGCCGCAAACAGCGCCGCCAGCGTCGCCCCGAACACCCCGGCAATCCCGTAGAACACGCCGCACCACACTGCGGCGGTGTAGCGCTTGTTGCGATCCTCATGGGCATGCGGGCCGGTGCAGATCGCCGCGCTGATGGCGGCCAGGTTGATGCCGTGCGAACCGAAAGGCGCCAGCAGCAACGAGGCAATGCCGGTGGTGGTGATCAGTGGCGAGGCCGGCACGTTGTAGCCGTCAGCGCGTAATACGGCGATGCCGGGCATGTTCTGCGAGGTCATCGCCACCACGAACAGCGGAATACCGATGCTGATGGTCGCGGCCAATGAAAAGTGCGGCGCGGTCCATACCGGCGTTGCTACTTCCAGATGAAAGCCGCTGAAATCCAGCAGCCCCATGAAGCCCGACAACGCGGTGCCGATCAGCAGCGCGGCGAGGACGGCGTAGCGTGGCGACAGGCGTTTGATCACTAAATAGGTGAAGAACATTCCCAGCACCAGTCCGGTGCGGTGTTGCGCGGCGACGAAGATTTCGCTGCCGATCTTGAACAGAATCCCCGCCAGCAAAGCCGCCGCCAAAGACGCCGGAATCTTTTTCACCAACCGTTCGAAGCTGCCGGTCATGCCGCAGATCGTCACCAGAACCGCGCACGTGATGTAGGCGCCGATCGCCTCGCCATAACTGACGCCGCCCAGGCTGGTGATCAGCAGCGCTGCGCCGGGCGTCGACCAGGCGATGGTGATCGGCGTGCGATAGCGCAGCGACAGACCGATCGAACACACCGCCATGCCGATCGAAATGGCCCAGATCCATGAAGAAATCTGCCCGCTGGTCAGGCCGGCCGCTTGCCCGGCCTGAAACATCAACACCAGCGAGCTGGTGTAACCGGTCATCATCGCGATGAAGCCGGCGACGATGGCGGAGGGAGAGGTGTCGGCCAGAGGGCGCAGGCGGGCGTGGGTGGCGTCGGACATGACGGCGAAGTTCCTTATACCAATGAAGAGGTCCGCCTCAACGCGAATCCCTGTAGGGGCTGCCGAAGGCTGCGATCTTTTGACTTTGATTTGGAGAAGCAAGATCAAGAGATCGCAGTCTTCGGCAGCTCCTGCAAAGTGGATGGTGTTCGGGCGGCGGATTCTGCGATCAAGCCTAAACTCAAACATTGCCATCCGTTGCAATACAGCCGAAGGCGCAAACAGCCGTACAGTCGTGTTGCCACCATTCATTGTGTACAATCGCGCTGTTTTTTACGCGATACTTGCCAGCGACCTGCTGTGCCGTATTACAGTCACGGTCTCATCGCCGCAGTTTTCCCGACTCGAGTGCCCATGAACGAACAGTTGCAACCCCTCAAGAAACAACCGCGAGCAGGCAAAGCCGGCCGCAGCGGTACCCAGGACGATATTGTCTACGCACATATCTTCGAGGCCATCCTCGAACAACGTCTGGCGCCCGGCACCAAGTTGAGCGAAGAAGCGCTGGGGGAAATCTTCGGGGTCAGCCGCACCATCATTCGCCGCGCGCTGTCGCGTCTGGCCCATGAAGGCGTGGTGCTGTTGCGGCCGAACCGTGGCGCTGTCGTTGCCAGCCCGAGCGTTGAAGAAGCGCGTCAGGTGTTTCTCGCCCGGCGTCTCGTCGAGCGCGCGATCACTGAATTGGCCGTGCAGCACGCCACCGCCGAGCAGATTGCCGAATTGCGGCAGATGGTCAACGACGAGCGCGACAGTTTCTCTCGCGGCGATCGTGGCGCCGGTATTCGTCTGTCGGGCGAGTTTCACCTGAAACTGGCGGAAGCGGCGATGAATGCACCGTTGATCAGCTTCCAGCGCAGCCTCGTTTCGCAAACCTCGCTGATCATCGCCCAGTATGAAAGCGGCAACCGCTCGCATTGCTCGTACGACGAACACACGCAGTTGATCGACGCGATCGAAAAGCGCGACGCAGAGCTGGCGGTCAATCTGATGATGCATCACATGGATCACATCGACAGCAAGCTCAACCTCGACGAGGAAGGTGCGTCGGATGACCTGCATGCGGTGTTCTCGCATTTGTTGCAGACCAAGAAGCCGGGGCGCTCGAGCGCCAAGCTCTAACGCTCGCAGCCTTCGGCAGCTCCTACATGGAACGCATTCCCCTGTAGGAGCTGACGAGTGAAACGAGGCTGCGATCTTTTGATCTATTCGACGGCAACAAAAATCCCCCGGGATGTACACCACCGGGGGATTTTTTATGCCTTGGAAAAAGCTTAGCGCTGATGCACCAACGCCCCCGCCGCATACGTCTGTGCCACCGTGCGGTCATCTCCCAGGGTCATCAGCACGAACAACGTCTCGGCAATATCTTTTGACTGCTTCAAGCGGTAGCTCAGCAGCGGCGTGGCGTGGTAATCCAGCACCAGGAAGTCGGCATCGGAACCCGGTTGCAGGTTGCCAATTTTATCTTCCAGACGCAGCGCCCGCGCACCACCCAGGGTCGCCAGATACAGCGACTTGAACGGGCTCAATCGCGCACCCTGCAACTGCATCACCTTGTAGGCTTCGTTAAGGGTTTGCAGCAACGAGAAACTGGTGCCGCCGCCTACGTCCGTGCCGAGGCCGACGTTGAGCTTGTGCTTCTCGGCCATCGGCAGGTTGAACAGGCCGCTGCCGAGGAACAGGTTCGAGGTCGGGCAGAACGAGACCGCCGAGCCGGTTTCCGCCAGCCGCGCGCACTCTTCATCGCACAGGTGTACGCCGTGGGCAAACACCGAGCGTTCGCCGAGCAACCGGTAGTGGTCGTAGACGTCGAGGTAGCCCTTGCGCTCCGGGAACAGCTCCTTGACCCACTCGATTTCCTTGAGGTTTTCGCTGATGTGGGTCTGCATGTACAGATCCGGATATTCGCTCAGCAATTGCCCGGCAAGCGTCAATTGCTCCGGGGTGCTGGTCGGTGCGAAACGTGGGGTCACTGCATAGTGCAGACGGCCCTTGCCGTGCCAGCGCTCGATCAACGCCTTGCTGTCGATGTAGCTTGATTCGGCGGTGTCGACCAGGTAGTCCGGGGCATTGCGGTCCATCATCACCTTGCCGGCGATCATGCGCAGGTCGAGCTTTTCAGCGGCTTCGAAAAACGAATTCGCCGACTGCGGGTGCACGCTGGCGAATACCAGCGCCGTGGTGGTGCCGTTGCGCAGCAGTTCCTTGATGAAAATATCCGCCACTTCATCGGCATGGGCCTTGTCGCCGAACTGGCTTTCGCATGGAAAGGTGTAGGTGTTCAGCCAGTCGAGCAGCTGCTCGCCGTAGGCGCCGACCATGCCGGTTTGCGGCAGGTGAATGTGGGTGTCGATAAAGCCCGGGGTAATCAGCGCATCCTGATAATGGTTGATCTCGATTTCCGCCGGCAGGGTCGGCAACAGGTCGCTGGCGTGGCCGAGGGCGCTGATCTTGCCGTCATCGACCACCAGCAGACCATCCTCGAAATATTCGTAGGAGGCTTCGATGCCGACTTCGGCGGGGTCGGCGATGCTGTGCAGGATGGCGGCGCGGTAGGCTTTGCGAGTCAGAGGCATGAGGGTTCTCTAATCAGTTTGAGGCTTTGAGTTTGGCGGCCTGACTGCGGCGCGAAACGGGCAGCAGTCGGGCAATCGGTTCGGCGCTGGCAGTGTGCTGGCCGAAACTGGCGTTGTAAGTGGCGATGATTTCGCCAGCGATGGAGATGGCGATCTCCACCGGCAGCTTGCCTTTGACTTCACCGATGCCCATGGGGCAGCGCATGCGTTGCACGACGCTGGGGTCGAAACCGCGATCACGCAGGCGGTGTTCGAATTTGGCGCGTTTGGTTTTCGAGCCGATCAGGCCGAACCAGGTGAAGTCGTTGCGCTTGAGGATCGCGGCGGTCAGCTCAAGATCGAGCTGGTGGTTGTGGGTCATGACGATGCAATAACTGCCGGCGGGCAGGTCATTGACCTCATCCACCGGCTCTTCGCTGACGATTTTACGCACGCCATGGGGGATGTGTTCGGGGAACTCCGCTTCGCGCGAATCGATCCAGCGCACCCGGCAGGGCAGGCTGGCCAGCAGCGGCACGAGGGCGCGACCGACGTGGCCGGCACCGAACACGGCAATCTGTGCCTGCACCTGGCCCATCGGTTCGAACAGCAACACCGTGGCGCCGCCGCAGCACTGGCCAAGGCTGGCGCCGAGGCTGAAACGCTCCAGATGTGTGTCCTGCTTGCCGCTCGCGAGCATTTCGCGAGCGATTTGCATGGCCTTGAATTCCAGGTGGCCGCCACCGATGGTGTCGAAACAGCGATTGGCGCTGACGACCATTTTCGAGCCGGCATTGCGTGGTGTCGAGCCGAGTTCTTCGATAATCGTCACCAGCACACAGGGCTCGCCCTGGTTCTGCAGGTCGGCGAGGGCGTCGATCCAGTTGTACATGTTCACCTCGACATCTTCGTTGTCTGTGCCGGCATCTTCGCGAGCAGGCTCGCTCCCACATTGGCAATGCATGGCCCTGTGGGAGCGAGCCTGCTCGCGAATGGCCGCGCCTCGGTCTTTACAGCGGAGCCAGCTCGGTTTCAGCTTCGACGGCTTTCGCAGCTTTCAGCTGGCGCATCTGCTCACAGCCCCACAACACCCGCTCCGGCGTCGCCGGCGCGTCGATTTTCGGCTGATGCCGGTAATCGCCCAGGCTCGCCACGGCATCCTTGATCGCGCACCACGCGGCGATCCCGAGCATGAACGGCGGTTCGCCGACGGCTTTGGAGTGGAACACCGTGTCTTCCGGGTTCTTGCGGTTTTCCACCAGCTTCACCCGCAGATCCAGCGGCATGTCGGCCACGGCCGGGATCTTGTAGCTGGCCGGGCCGCTGGTCATCAGCTTGCCCTTCTTGTTCCACACCAGTTCCTCCATGGTCAGCCAGCCCATGCCCTGAACGAAGCCGCCTTCGACCTGGCCGATGTCGATGGACGGGTTCAGCGAGGCACCGACGTCGTGAAGAATGTCGGTACGCAGCATCTTGTATTCGCCGGTCAGCGTGTCGACGATCACTTCGCAGCAGGCTGCGCCGAAAGCGAAGTAATAGAACGGACGGCCACGGGCCTGACTGCGGTCGTAGTAGATTTTCGGGGTCTTGTAGAAGCCGGTGCTCGACAGCGAGACCTGATTGAAATACGCCTGCTGGATCAGCGCTTCGAAGGTCAGAATCTGTTCGCGCACCCGCACGTGGCCGTTGCGGAATTCGACGTCTTCTTCGCTGACCTTGTAGTGTCGCGCGGCGAATTCGACCAAGCGTTGCTTGATGGTTTGCGCTGCGTTCTGCGCGGCCTTACCGTTCAGGTCGGCGCCGCTGGAAGCCGCGGTTGGCGAGGTGTTCGGCACTTTGTCGGTGTTGGTCGCGGTGATCTGCACGCGATCGATTTCCACCTGGAACACCTCGGCCACGACTTGAGCGACTTTGGTATTCAGGCCCTGGCCCATTTCCGTGCCGCCGTGGTTCAGGTGGATGCTCCCGTCGGTGTAGATGTGGATCAGTGCACCGGCCTGATTGAGGAAGCTGGCGGTGAAGGAAATGCCGAATTTCACCGGGGTCAACGCCAGGCCTTTTTTCAGGATCGGGCTGTTGGCGTTGTAGCGGCGGATCGCTTCGCGGCGCTCGGCATGCTGGCTGCTTGCTTCCAGTTCGGCAGTCATCTCTTCGAGCATGTTGTGCTCGACGGTCTGGTAGTAGTGGGTGACGTTGCGCTCGGTCTTGCCGTAATAGTTGGCCTTGCGCACTGCCAGCGGATCGAGGTGCAAGTGGCGGGCAATGGCGTCCATCACCTCTTCGATCGCGACCATGCCCTGCGGGCCACCGAAGCCGCGATAAGCGGTGTTCGACGCGGTGTTGGTCTTGCAGCGATGACCGTTGATGGTCGCATCGCCCAGGTAGTACGAGTTGTCCGAGTGGAACATTGCACGGTCAACGATCGAAGCGGACAAGTCCGGCGAGCAGCCGCAGTTGCCGGCCAGTTCCATGTTGATCCCGTGCAGACGCCCGTTGCTGTCGAAGCCGACGTCGTATTCCACGTAGAACGGGTGACGCTTGCCGGTCATCAGCATGTCTTCGACCCGCGGCAGACGCATCTTGGTTGGCTGGCCGGTGAGGTGCGCGACCACTGCGCACAGGCACGCCGGGCTCGCGGCCTGGGTTTCCTTGCCGCCGAAACCACCGCCCATGCGGCGCATGTCGACGACGATTTTGTTCATCGACACGTCGAGCACTTCGGCGACCAGTTTCTGCACCTCGGTCGGGTTCTGCGTCGAGCAGTAGACGATCATCCCGCCGTCTTCAGTGGGCATCACCGAGGAAATCTGCGTCTCCAGATAAAAATGTTCCTGGCCGCCGATGTGCAGCGTGCCCTGAATTCGATGCTCCGCCGTGGCCAGCGCGCCAGCCGAATCGCCGCGCTGGTGGGTGTGGCTGTCGAGTACGAAATGGCGTTTGCGCAGGGCTTCGACCACATCGAGTATTGGCTCGAGATCTTCGTATTCGATGATCGCCGCCATCGCCGCTTTGCGTGCGGTTTCCAGATCTTTCGCCGCGACCGCCAGCACCGGTTGGCCGACGAACTGCACGTCATCAATCGCCAGCAATGGGTCGCCCGGCATCAGCGGGCCGATGTCTTTCAGCCCCGGCACGTCTTCGTGGGTAATGACGATGCGCACGCCTTCGAAGGCGTAGCACGGCCGGGTATCGATGCTGATGATTTTCGCGTGGGCGCGGTCCGACAGGCGTGCATACAGATGCAACTGGTTGGGAAATTCCAGACGATCATCGATGTACTGCGCTTCCCCGGACACGTGCTTGGCGGCGCTGTCGTGCTTGACGCTGCGGCCGACACCGGTGGTCAGTTCCCGTGCGAACAGTTCGGCCAGTTCAGCTTGAGTCTTCTCTGCGGCGTGATGGTTACACATAAGCGGTCACCCGAGTCTCGATGTGCGGTGTTTGCAGTTCGATGAAGTATTTGCGCAGCAGGTTCTGCGCGCTGAGCAGGCGATATTCCTTGCTGGCGCGGAAGTCCGAGAGTGGCGTGAAGTCTTCAGCCAGAGCGGCGCAGGCGCGTTCGATCACGGCGTTGCTGAACGTCGCGCCTTTGAGCACGGCTTCGCAATGTGCGGCGCGTTTCGGGATCGCCGCCATGCCGCCGAAGGCCACCCGGGCATCGCTGATCACACCGTTTTCCACGCGCAGATTGAACGCGGCGCACACGGCGGAGATGTCGTCGTCCAGACGCTTGGACACTTTATAGGCACGGAACAACTGCTCGGCGCTGGCGCGCGGGACGATGATTTTTTCGATGAACTCGCTTTCCTGCCGCGCCGTGACGCGGTAGTCGATAAAGTAATCTTCCAGGTTCAGGGTGCGGCGGGTTGCGCCTTTGCACAGCACGATCTGCGCGCCGAGGGCGATCAGCAGCGGCGGCGAGTCACCGATGGGCGAGGCGTTGCCGATGTTGCCGCCGAGGGTGCCCTGATTGCGGATCTGCAACGAGGCGAAGCGGTGCAGCAGTTCGCCGAAATCCGGGTATTCGGCGTTCAACGCTTCGTAGCAGTCGGAGAGGGCGGTGGCGGCGCCGATTTCGATGCGGTCTTCGAAGGTTTCAATGCGTTTCATCTCGGCGACGTTGCCGACGTAGATCATCACCGGCAGCGTGCGGTGAAACTGGGTGACTTCCAGCGCCAGGTCGGTGCCGCCGGCGAGCAGGCGCGCCTGTGGATAAGCATCGTAGAGGTCGGCCAGATCAGCAACGGTCAACGGCACGAGGCAACGTTTGTCGCCGCTGTTGAGCTCGCCGATATCGGTCGGCGCGATGGCTTTGAGACGGGCGATGGTCTCGGCTTCGCGAGCGTCGAACTGATCCGCTGGCTTGCCGCAGCAGGATTGTTCGGCGGCGGCGAGAATCGGCCGGTAGCCGGTGCAGCGGCAGAGGTTGCCGGCCAGCGCTTCGTGAGCCTTGGCCTGATCCGGTGCATCGCTGTTCTTTTGCAGGGCGAACAGCGACATGACGAAACCGGGGGTGCAGAAACCGCACTGCGAGCCGTGGCACTCGACCATGGCTTTCTGCACGCTGTGCAATTCGCCCTTGTGCTTGAGGTCTTCGACGCTGATCAGTTGTTTACCGTGCAGTGACGATACGAACGTCAGGCACGAATTGAGGCTGCGGTAGCGAATGTGCTCGCGGCCATCGTCATCCGTCTGCAGCTCGCCGACCACCACCGTACAGGCGCCGCAGTCACCGCTGGCGCAGCCTTCTTTGGTGCCGGGCTTGCCCACGTGTTCACGCAGGTAGTTGAGCACAGTCAGATTCGGGTCCAGGGCGTGCTCGCTACGGAGTTCCTGGTTGAGTAAAAACTGGATCACGGAAGGCCTCGCAGACTCATTATTGTTGTTAACCGACGTGAGCCGAATTTAGCAGGTCTGACTTTTCGGTCAATGGTTTTCTGACTTAAAGGTCAGGAAAATCTGTTGCGTCGATCAACAGCGTGTCTATTGAGTATTGACCTTCATCGGTCACTGCGCTTTTTTGCGGGATTCGTGCCAAAAACCGCTGAGTGGGCACTCCGCCATGACCGTGCATTTGCGCTACACTGCGCCGCTTGTGCACATCG
The DNA here is from genome assembly GCF_035554175.1 of Pseudomonas sp. Taxonomy (GTDB): domain Bacteria; phylum Pseudomonadota; class Gammaproteobacteria; order Pseudomonadales; family Pseudomonadaceae; genus Aquipseudomonas. Next base: position 160,902 of record NZ_DATMIV010000001.1, read on the forward strand.
ACAGAGTTTGAAGGACAACCATGACGTTCAAGGCGCCGGACAGCCTCGCCGAGCAAATCGCTCACCACCTCGCCGAACGCATCATTCGTGGCGAAATGAAGCCGGGAGAGCGCATCCAGGAACAGAAGGTCACGCTGGCGCTCAACGTCAGTCGCGGTTCGGTTCGCGAAGCCTTGCTGATCCTCGAGCGCCGTCACCTGATCGCGATCCTGCCGCGTCGTGGCGCCCACGTCACCGAGCTGACGCCGCACAAGGTGCAGAGTCTGTGCACCCTGATGAGCGAACTGTACATCCTGCTCGGCAATTCGGTGGCCAACGGCTGGCAGGTGCAGTCGGACATGGCGCCGTTCGTGCAGATCCAGCAGCGCTTGACCTCCAGCTACGAACGCGGCGATATCCGCAGCTTCGTCGATGACAGCTTCGCGGTGATGCGCGCCGCCTATCCGTTCGCCAACAACCCGTACCTGCAAGAAACCGTCGAGAACCTGCAACCCGCCATGAGTCGCGCCTACTTTCTGGCCCTCGAACAGCGCAAGGCGGAAATGAGCGAATTCCTCGATCTGTTCGAGCGCTTGCTCGCCGCCGTACTCGCTCGTGATTTGCCGCAGATCCGCATCGTGCTCACGGCGTACGCCCAGCGCAGTTGCGATCTGGTGGTGTCTGCCCTGACGGTTGCCTGAGCGTGCGGCTAAAGTGCATCAAACTGGCGGGGTTCAAATCCTTCGTCGACCCGACCACGGTGAACTTCCCCAGTAACATGGCGGCGGTCGTCGGGCCGAACGGTTGCGGCAAGTCGAACATCATCGACGCCGTGCGCTGGGTGATGGGCGAAAGTTCGGCGAAGAATCTGCGTGGCGAGTCGATGACCGACGTCATCTTCAACGGCTCGACCAGCCGCAAACCGGTGAGTCAGGCAAGCATCGAACTGGTGTTCGACAACTCCGATGGCACGCTGCTGGGCGAGTATGCCGCCTACGCGGAGATTTCCATTCGCCGTAAAGTCACCCGCGACAGCCAGACCACCTATTACCTCAACGGCACCAAGTGCCGTCGTCGCGACATCACCGATATCTTCCTCGGCACCGGCCTCGGCCCGCGCAGCTACTCGATCATCGAGCAGGGGATGATCTCCAAGCTGATCGAGTCCAAGCCTGAAGATCTGCGCAACTTCATTGAAGAAGCGGCGGGCATCTCCAAGTACAAGGAGCGTCGGCGCGAGACTGAAAACCGCATCCGCCGCACCCACGAAAACCTCGCGCGCCTGACCGACCTGCGTGAAGAGCTCGAACGCCAGCTCGAACGCCTGCACCGCCAGGCCGAGGCTGCGAAAAAGTACCAGGAACTCAAGGCTGAAGAGCGTCAGCTCAAGGCGCAACTGTCGGCCCTGCGCTGGCAGGATCTGAACGAGCAGGTCGGTCAGCGCGAGTCAATCATCGGCAATCAGGAAGTCAGTTTCGAAGCCCTGGTCGCCGAGCAGCGTAACGCTGACGCCGCCATCGAACGCCTGCGCGACGGTCACCACGACCTGTCCGAGCGCTTCAATCTGGTGCAGGGGCGCTTCTATTCGGTCGGCGGCGACATTGCCCGGGTCGAGCAGAGCATCCAGCACGGCCAGCAGCGCCTGCGCCAGTTGCAGGATGATCTGAAAGAAGCCGAGCGGGCGCGTCTGGAAACCGAATCGCACCTGGGTCACGACCACACCTTGCTGCTGACCCTCGGCGAAGAGCTGGACATGCTCACCCCCGAGCAGGAAGTCACCAGCGCCGCCGCCGAGGAAGCCGCCGCAGCCCTCGAAGAAGCCGAAACTACCATGCACGGCTGGCAGGAGCAGTGGGACGCCTTCAACCTCACTGCTGCCGAACCGCGCCGTCAGGCCGAAGTCCAGCAGTCGCGCATCCAGCAGCTGGAAAGCAGTATGGAGCGCTTGGCCGACCGGCAGAAACGCCTCGGCGAAGAACGTGCGTTGCTTTCAGCCGATCCGGAAGATGCGGCGATCATGGCGCTCAACGAGCAGCTCGCCGAGTCCGAAGCGACCCTGGAAGATTTGCAGACCAGCGAAGAAGCGCAGGTCGAAAAACTTGAACAACTGCGTCAGGAATTGCAGCAGGCGTTGACCGCCCAGCAGCAGGCGCAGGGTGATTTGCAGCGGCTCAACGGTCGCCTGGCTTCTCTTGAAGCCTTGCAGCAAGCCGCGCTCGATCCAGGCACCGGCACTGCCGAATGGCTGCGCGAGCATAACCTCGCCGAACGCCCGCGTCTGGCCGAGGGTTTAAAGGTCGAGGCGGGTTGGGAGTTGGCGGTGGAAACCGTGCTCGGCGCCGATTTGCAAGCGGTGCTGGTCGACGATTTCAGCGGTTTTGATCTCTCCGGTTTCACCCAGGGCGATCTGCGCCTGCTCAGCCCGGCCGGCGATGGCGTGCGCGTCGCGGGTAGCTTGCTGGATAAAGTCGAGGCGCAGATCGATCTGTCACCGTGGCTCGGCCAGGTCAAACCGGTCGACAGTCTTGAGCAGGCCCTGGCCTTGCGCAGTCAGTTGAACGAAGGCCAAAGCCTGATCAGTCGCGATGGCTATTGGGTCGGCCGGCACTTTCTGCGTGTGCGCCGTGCCAGTGAAGCGGAAAGCGGCATGCTCGCCCGCGGCCAGGAAATCGAAGACCTGCAGCTTGAACGCGAAGAACGCGAAGCCACGGTCGAGGCCATGGAAAACCGCCTGCAAACCCTGCGCGCGCAACAGCGCCAGCAGGAAAACGGCCGTGAACATCTGCGCCGTTTGCTGCAGGACGAAGCGCGCCAGCAAGGTGAACTGAAAGCGCAGCTGTCCGCCGGCAAAGCCAAGGCCGAACAGCTGACGTTGCGTCGAACCCGCCTCGATGAAGAGCTGGTTGAGCTCGGCGAACAGCGCGAGCTTGAGCACGAGCAGGTCGGCGAAGCGCGCATGCAATTGCAGGAAGCACTTGATGCCATGGCGCTGGACACCGAGCAGCGCGAGCTATTGCTGGCCCAGCGCGACAGCCTGCGCGAACGCCTCGACCGCGTGCACCAGGAAGCGCGGCAGCACAAGGATCATGCCCACCAACTGGCCGTGCGTCTCGGCTCGTTGCGCGCTCAGCACGACTCCACGCGTCAGGCGCTGGAGCGCCTGGAAATGCAGGCCGAACGCCTGACGGAAAAACGCGAGCAATTGAGTCTGAATCTGGAGGAGGGTGAGGCGCCGCTGGAAGAGCTGCGCCTGAAACTCGAAGAACTGCTCGACAAACGCATGACCGTCGACGAGGAACTCAAGACCGCGCAGATCGCTCTGGAAGATGCCGATCGCGAACTGCGCGACGCGGAAAAACGCCGGACTCAGGCCGAACAGCAATCGCAGTTGATTCGCGGCCAGCTCGAACAGCAGCGCATGGAGTGGCAGGCCCTGACCGTGCGCCGCAAGGCCTTGCAGGATCAACTGCTCGAAGACGGCTACGATCTCAACGGCGTCCTCGCGACACTGACTGCGCAAGCCAGTGAACGCGAAGCCGAAGAGGAACTCGAACGCATCAACGCGCGGATTCAGCGCTTGGGCGCGATCAACCTCGCGGCCATCGACGAATACACGCAACAATCGGAGCGTAAACGTTATCTGGATGCGCAGGACGCCGATCTGGTCGAGGCGCTGGAGACCCTGGAAAACGTCATTCGCAAGATCGACAGGGAAACCCGCAATCGCTTCAAGGATACCTTTGATCAGATCAACGGCGGTTTACAGGCACTTTTCCCGAAAGTTTTCGGTGGCGGACGGGCGTATTTGGAACTGACGGGCGAAGATCTACTCGATACAGGGGTGACGATCATGGCGCAGCCGCCCGGGAAGAAGAACAGCACCATCCATTTGCTCTCCGGTGGGGAAAAAGCCCTGACCGCGCTGGCACTGGTGTTTGCCATCTTCAAGTTGAATCCGGCACCGTTCTGCATGCTCGATGAGGTTGACGCACCACTGGATGACGCTAACGTTGGACGCTATGCGCGCTTGGTCAAGGAAATGTCGCAGACCGTGCAGTTCATCTACATCACCCACAACAAGATCGCCATGGAAATGGCCGAGCAGTTGATGGGCGTGACCATGCATGAACCGGGTTGTTCGCGACTGGTGGCGGTGGATGTCGAGGAGGCGATGGCGATGGTGGACGCCTGAGTCGGTGAGGTGTCGGAATAGTTTTGGAGGTCTGTAGGACTTTTTACAGACACCGGCTGAATGGCCAATCGACATATTCGCGCAAGCCAAATGAGACAGACGGTGTAAAGTTGTCTTTGGTCGTGCTAGTTTAATGTCAATTTTTCGTATACGTGGGCAAAACGCCTGTCAGAACATAGAGTTGGCGCCACGTTTTAAAGCGGTTTACGCAGTGTAAACCCCTTATTTTTCAGCATTTTTTATAGAGGCACGGGATTACATGGAAATCGGTCTGCGCGAGTGGCTGATCGTCATCGGCATCATTGTGATAGCCGGTATTCTTTTCGATGGCTGGCGCCGTATGCGCGGCGGCAAGGGAAAGCTGAAGTTCCGTCTCGACCGGAGCCTTTCCAATCTGCCGGACGAGGACACCAGCGCCGAGCTGTTGGGCCCGGCCCGCGTGCTGGACACGCACAAAGAGCCGCAACTGGACGAGCATGATCTGCCGTCGGTGAGCATGCCGGCCCGCGAAGCCCGCGAGCCGCGTGAAACCGCATCCAAACGCGGCAAGCGCGGCAGTAATGGCCCGGCGCAGGGCGACCTGAACCTCGACCTGGACCTGGACGGCGGTCCGAGCTTCAGCAGCCGTGACGACGATTTTGCCGAAGACAGCAAGCCTGCACCGGCCGCAGCGGAAAAAGATCAGCCGCAAGCCGAAGAAGTGCTGGTGATCAGCGTGATCTGCCGTGACCCGGCCGGCTTCAAGGGCCCGGCGCTGCTGCAGAACATTCTGGAAAGCGGCCTGCGCTTTGGCGAAATGGACATTTTCCATCGCCACGAAAGCATGGCCGGCAACGGTGAAGTACTGTTCTCCATGGCCAATGCGGTCAAGCCGGGCATTTTCGATCTGGACGACATCGACCATTTCAGTACCCCGGCGGTGAGCTTCTTCCTCGGCCTGCCAGGCCCGCGTCATCCGAAGCAGGCCTTCGACGTGATGGTGGCGGCAGCACGCAAGCTGTCCCAGGAGTTGAACGGCGAACTGAAGGATGACCAGCGCAGCGTGCTGACCGCGCAGACGATCGAGCACTACCGTCAGCGCATCGTCGAATTCGAACGCCGCGCATTGACCCAGAAGCGCTAAGGCCAGATCAAAAGATCGCAGCCTTCGGCAGCTCCTACAGAGGGTCGCGATACTGTAGGAGCTGACGAGTGCAACGAGGCTGCGATCTTCTGGCCCCGCCGCCGATAATGGAATAAAACTGGAGCAGCCTCGGCTGCTCTTTTGCTTTATGAGAGAACACCCATGACCGCCGCCAAAACCCGCATTCTAGAGCTGCGCGCTGAGCTCGATCAGCACAACTACCGTTATCACGTACTGGATGAACCGAGCATTCCGGATGCCGAGTACGACCGCTTGTTTCACGAGCTAAAGGCACTGGAAGCGGCCAACCCGGAGCTGATCACCAGCGACTCGCCCACCCAGCGCGTCGGCAGCATGGCGCTGACCGCGTTCACTCAGGTGCGTCACGAAATCCCGATGCTCAGCCTCGGCAACGCCTTCGAAGAAGCCGACATGCGCGAGTTCGATCGCCGCGTCAACGAAGGTCTCGACGTGCCGGCCGGCGATCTGTTCGGTGGTGGCGCGGCGGTGGAGTACAGCTGCGAGCCGAAGCTCGATGGCCTGGCGGTCAGCCTGCTGTATCAGGACGGTCTGCTGGTACGCGGTGCCACCCGTGGCGATGGCACCACCGGCGAGGACATCAGCGTCAACGTGCGCACCGTGCGCAACATTCCCTTGAAGCTGCACGGTGAAGGCTGGCCGGCGACGCTGGAAGTACGCGGCGAAGTGTTCATGTCCAAGGCCGGTTTCGAACGCCTCAACGCTTCGCAACTGGAGATCGGCGGCAAGACGTTCGCCAACCCGCGCAATGCAGCAGCGGGCAGTCTGCGCCAGCTCGATTCGAAAATCACCGCCAACCGGCCGCTGGAATTCTGCTGCTACGGCATCGGCCAGGTGTCCCACGATATTGCCGACACCCACATCGGCAACCTCAAGCAGTTGCAGAAGTGGGGCATGCCGATCAGTCACGAACTGAAGCTGGCCAAAGGCATCGACGAGTGTCTGGAGTACTACCGCGACATCGGCGCACGGCGTAATGCGCTGGCTTATGAAATCGACGGTGTGGTGTTCAAGGTTAACAGCATTGCCGATCAGCGTGAGCTGGGCTTCCGCGCCCGCGAACCGCGCTGGGCGATCGCGCACAAATTCCCGGCGATGGAAGAACTTACCGAGTTGCTCGCTGTGGAATTTCAGGTCGGTCGCACTGGCGCCGTTACCCCGGTGGCACGCCTGAAACCGGTGAAAGTCGCCGGCGTCACCGTGGCCAACGCCACGCTGCACAACATGGACGAAGTGGCGCGCCTGGGCCTGATGATCGGCGATACGGTGATCATCCGCCGCGCCGGTGACGTGATTCCGCAAGTGGTGCAAGTGGTCGCCGAGCGGCGGCCTGATAACGCGCGCCCGGTGGCCATCCCTGAAAGCTGCCCGGTGTGCGGCTCGCACGTCGAGCGCACGCAACTGATCAAGCGCAGCAAGGGCAAGGAAACCGTCAGCGAAGGCGCGGTGTACCGCTGCGTCGGCCGTTTGGCCTGCGGCGCGCAACTGAAGCAGGCGATCATCCACTTCGTTTCGCGCCGGGCCATGGATATCGAAGGCCTGGGCGACAAGAGCGTCGAGCAACTGGTTGACGAAGGTCTGGTCAGCTCACCCGCCGATCTGTATGCGCTGAAGTTCGATGACATCGTCGATCTGGAAGGCTTTGCCGAGGTCTCGAGCAACAAGCTTCTGAAAGCCATCGAAGACAGCAAGCAACCGAGCCTGGCACGGTTCATCTACGCCCTCGGCATTCCCGATGTCGGTGAAGAGACGGCCAAGGTGCTGGCGCGCTCGCTGGGTTCGCTCGATCGCGTGCAACAGGCACTGCCGCATGTGCTGACCTACCTGCCGGACGTCGGCCTGGAAGTGGCGCACGAGATTCACAGTTTCTTCGAGGACGCGCACAACCGGCAGGTGATCACGCAACTGCTGGGTCATGGTTTGCAGATCCAGGATGAGGGCGAACTGGGCGCCGAGTTTGCCGCCAGCACTACGCTGGGCGGTTTGCTCGACAAACTGCACATCCCGTTCGTTGGCCCCGGTGGCGCACAGAAACTGGCTGACAGGTTTGGCTCGCTCGACGCAGTGATGAATGCTGACTGGCTGGATATGCGTCAGGCATTGCCCGAGAAACAGGCCAACTCGGTGCGCGAGTTCTTCGCCGTGCCCGAGAACCGCCAACTGGCCGAGCAGACCGAGCAGCAGTTGCGTGATTTCGGCATGCACTGGCAGAGCGAGAAGAAAGTCGTCGAAGGTCTGCCTTTGTCCGGCGAAACCTGGGTGCTGACCGGCAAGGTCGAATTGATGAGCCGCGATGTGGCGAAAGATCACCTCGAAAGCCTGGGCGCCAAGGTTGCCGGTTCCGTCTCGGCAAAAACCCATTGTGTGGTCGCCGGCCCGGGTGCCGGTTCAAAACTGACCAAGGCCAACGAACTGGGCGTGAAAGTCATGGATGAAGAGGCGTTTATCGCCTTCCTCAAAACCCATGGCGTCACGGTTTAAGATTAAAAGATCGCAGCCTTCGGCAGCTCCTACAGGGCTAGTGTTCCACCACGATAGCGCGGGTGTTCTCTGATCTCCTGTAGGAGCTGCCGAAGGCTGCGATCTTTTGCTCTGCACCCCGCAAAAGCGTGGGAACGATCTTCGCGCGGGGATGATCTAGTCTTGGCCAGTCCCAGGGAGAGATCGCCATGCACCGCTTTTTCGAGCAGCTCAGTTCCCGCATCATCGCGCCGTTCGTGGCCGGCTCCTCACGCAACAGCAAAGTCTGGCCGTGTCGTTGCGGCCAGTCTCTGTTCTTTCGCAACAGTCAGTGTTTGGCCTGTAACGCCTTGCTCGGCTATCAGCCGCAAGAAAGTCGCCTGACCTCGCTGCAACCGGGACCGGAGGAGGGCACCTGGACACTCGACGTCGACCCCGACGCCGGACTGTTCCGCCGTTGCGCCAACCTGGACATGCCCGCCGCGTGCAACTGGCTGCTGCCGGCCAACGATCACGACACCTTGTGCCTCGCCTGCAGCCTCAATCGCACCATCCCCGATCTTTCTGTCCCGGAGAACCCTGAACGCTGGCGCAAGGTTGAAATCGCCAAGCGCCGACTGGTCGCGCAATTGATCACCCTCGGACTGCCGGTCATTGCGAAAACCGCGGACGAAGAAATCGGCCTGGCTTTCGATTTCATCGGTGTCGATCTGCAAGGCAACGCACCGATGACCGGTCATGCCAACGGCCTGATCACCCTCGACATCCAGGAAGCCGACGATGCCCACCGCGAGCAGGTCAGGGCGCAGATGCACGAACCCTATCGCACACTGCTCGGGCATTTTCGCCACGAGGTCGGCCACTATTACTGGGATCGACTGATCGCCAACGGCCCGTGGCTGGACGCATTCCGTAACCTGTTCGGCGACGAGCGCGCCAGTTACGCCGACGCGCTGGATCGCCACTATCGGCAAGGCGCACCGTTGGACTGGCCGCAGCATTACGTCAGTGCCTACGCCACCATGCACCCGTGGGAAGACTGGGCGGAAACCTGGGCGCATTACCTGCACATGATGGATGCAGTGGATACGGCACTGGGTTTCGGCATGAGCGCGCGGGAAATGGACTTTGACTACCAGCCCTTTCCGACCAGCACCCTGTATGACCCGGAGCACCCGGGCGGCACGGCGTTCCTGTCATTCGTCAACGCGTGGATCGAACTGGCCGGCATGCTCAACGAACTGTCGCGCAGCATGGGCCAGCCGGATTTCTACCCGTTCGTGCTGCCGGCAGCGGCGATTGCCAAGTTGCACTTCATTCATCTGGTGATCCAGCAGGCGGGCGGTCGCGCAGACGAAGTCCTGGCCCTGTAGGAGCTGCCGCAGGCTGCGATCTTTTGCCGTCACCGCATGTCTTTGAACCTGTTGGTATTTTTAATCTGCAACCAACGGTTGTAACTTCATCTCAGACAGGTACAATGGCGCGGCTCGCCGACAGGCAAGCGTCGTTATGGTGACCCCATCGGTCCCCCCGCAACGATTACCCGTGAACCTGGTCAGATCCGGAAGGAAGCAGCCACAGCGGGAACATTGTGTGCCGGGGTGTGGCTGGTGGGGGCACCACCTTAACGAACCATTGAAGGCTTCAGACAGAACTGCATGGGTTTCGCCCACTGCGGTTTTTTTATGCCTGTGATTTGGCGTTTGACGTTGATCCGTCATCAGCAGCGCACGTCCCGGTGCCCGTTCGGCTGTCGAAGCTGAACAGTGGCATACTCCCTCGCCAGGCATCGAGAGGTAAGGCAAGTGGGTGAAATTGACGATCTGACCCGGGAAAAACTGCGTGAATGGCAGTTACGTCGTCTACAAGTCAAAGAGCAGATGCAGGAGCAGCCCGAGCGGACGCTGGAGCTGTCGCGATTGCTCGACCTGATGGATGACGAGCACGCCGCGATTCTGGCGGCATCTGCTGTTTTCAACGCGGCCGAAGAGACCGAACAGCCGAACGCGTTAGAGACTCAACCGGCCATCGTCGCGCACGAACCAGCCTCGATGCCCGGCAAGTACGACCTGCAACTGCACGCCACCGCTAAAAGCCCTGAACACCTGCGCAGGCTTCTGGAAATGGCGCTCTACGAAGTGCAGGCGCAGCTTGATACAGGCTCGATGGCTGGCGACGCAGATCGACGCTATCCGGGCGGCATGGCGGGGACGCTGGGCGACTACTCCTTCGAGCTTCGTATCAATCCCGAGGCCGGCAATGAGGGCTACTTGCCGCACACCCATGAAATGCACGACGAGAATGACCAGGACTAATCTGGTGATGTGTCAAAGCCCAGGCGGCGAGGTTGTATGCACCCGGAACATTTTGATTTGGCCACCCCGGTATTTTTGCCCATCACCCACGATGTGTGTACGGCGTTGCTGCAGCCCGGTGGCGATGCAGCCCTGGGCAATCTGAGCGACCCGGAACTGGCAGCGGTACTGGTTATTCAGAACCTGGCTCAGGCCACGGAAAAGGATCTGAGCGCCAGCGCAGCGGAGAAAATTCTCGCCAGACTCATCGATTGGTCCGTCACATCCCGGCGTTCGGGCTCGGCTGGGCTGGTTTCAGAGGCGCTGCGTCTGTTCGATTCGCGCAAGTTGTATTTCGGGCTCAATGCGCTCAAACGCCTGAATCTGCGGTTTTTGATGGCCGATGAAGTGGCGGCGCAGGAGTATCTGTTGCCCGGTGGGCAGTGGGATGTGGACTACAAGATCCGCCACCAGAAGCAGAACAATCCGTTCAGTCAGCAAATGGTCACCCCTCGCGAGCGCGAGCACTGGTTGAGCGCTGCGCAAGACAAACTGCTCAAAACCTTTCGTGCCAATCTGGACGAAGACCTGCATGTTCAGGGTTATGCGGGCATCGGCAAGAGCTACATGCTCAGTGCCCTGATTGAATGCCTGCGCTCGAAAAGAACCCTGGTGCTGGCGCGCACTGCGGCGAAACTCGAGACGTTGCGCAAGCACATCGTGCAAGTGCACGACACTGAGGTCGGCCAGACGTTTTTCGATTTTGCCCAGGCCCAACTGCTGGGTCCCAGGTTTCACGCGGCAAAGACCCCATCGAGGATCCCGAGCAAACAGGCGCTCGCCCAGGAACTTAATATTTTCGGTTTTCGACACCACGATGGGCAGGGCACCCTTGAAGTTTGTCTGCGCGTGCTGGAGCTCTATTGCGCTTCACGTGATCACACCCTGTGCGCCAGGCACTTGCCACATTTCCAGCAACCCTTGAGCGGCATGGACGCGCAGGCACTGCTGGAATACTCCAGTCGCCTGTGGGTCTATCTTGAGGCCAATCCGGCCTGGGCCAGCCAGAGCGGCTTTCAGACATTGCTGATGATCAAGCGCGCCAGTCTCGCGGGTTGCCGGGTTCCGCCGCGCTATACCCATGTAATCATCGACGAAAGCCAGGACGTGCCGGCGTCGCTGCTGCAAATCATCGAGCGGGGGCGGCAGGTGCTGATCACCCTGGGCGATGAGTATCAACAGGCCAGCGGCGAACCGGTCAAGCGCAAGCGTGAAGTCCGGCAAAGCGATATTTGCTACTCGGTGCGCTCGGGTCGTAACGTCGAACGGCTGGTCAACCCGCTCATCTCGCGCCACACGCACAAGAGCAAAGTGCCTTTCGAAGGCGCCCGGCATGCGGATGTCGATATCGAGTATTACCCGGAGGCCTTCGTGCCGCCCGAGGGCTGCGTGGTGCTGACCGCATCACCCTGGGACACGATGATGTGGGCCATCCACCTGCATGATTCCAGTGCTGCGTTCAGTTTTCCCGACAAGGAGGCGCAGGACGACATCAAGCATTTCATGAGCACCGCCATCGAGCTGTTCCGGCGTGATTTCTACAACGCCGGGTATAGCGAAAAGGGGCCGCATCCGTATTTCAGCGACATGGCCGACTGGCAGCAGGTGCGTGATGCCAACCAGTTCGACGAAGCTTTTTTGTGGATCGAAGCGCAGTTGCAAAACGGCTTCATGATTGCCGATCTGACCCGGCTGAACCAGAGAATCATCGAGCCGGGCAAAGCCTGCCTGTTGATGATGGCCGAGCAGGCGGGTGGTATGGAGTTCAGGCGGGTGCTGTTGACCCGGGCGTTGCTCAGCAATGAGAAATTCAAGGACGCCTACGAGTTCGATCAGCGCATCTGCGCCGTGTACATCGGCATTTCCCGCGCCCGACAACAGCTTTACCTGCCTTACGACGTGGTCGAGTGGATCGACTTTCACGATTATCAGAAATTCCGCGAGTCCCACGGTTATTGACGGGCAACCCTGTGGGAGCGAGCCTGCTCGCGAACGCGTCGGCAGGTTCAACAACTGTGTCGCCTGACACGGCGCTTTCGCGAGCAGGCTCGCTCCCACAAGGCGTTAAGGGGTGTGTTCGGAGGTGCCGGTGTAGAGTCGGATAATCTCGTCAATCTCGCCGGACATCTTCATCCGCAGCAACGTACGTAAAATCCGTTGCACCGGCACCTCGGGGGCGTTCCTCACATAGCAGCCAATGTTCTGTTCCTGCAGCACCGTGACCCCTCGTAATTGCTGCTCTGGCAGCAGGCGTTGGTTGATCCAGTCCAGCGTCCACTGGTTGCTCACCGCGTAGCGATAACGCCCGGCCAGCAGTTTCTCCAGCACCTGTTCCTGATTGCGCGCGTCTTCACGTTGCAACTGATCGGCATCGAACAGCGGTTGCAGGGTCGGGTAGCTATAACCGAGTACGGTGCCGATGGCCTGGCGCGGCAGGTGAGCGGGGTTGACCGGCGCGGGTTGATCCTGGCGGCCAACCAGCAAGTCGCGCTGAAACCACAGCGGCACGCTCCAGATGTAATCGCCCGACTGATTCGGCAGCCACGACTGTGCGGCATAGCAGCGCACGTCGATGTCGCCGTGTTCCATGGCGCTCTGTACCCTAGCGCGCGGCAGTACGATGAATTGCGCCGGCACCCCGACCTGGGTCGCCAGGCTGAGCAGGATGTCGTGGAGAATGCCCTGGGTCGGTCTGCCGCTCTCCAGTTGCACCATCGGCATCGCCCAGCTGTCCGGCACGGCGATGCGCAACGGCGGTTGCGCTGCCGTCGCGCTCAGGCTGATCGCTATCAATGCCCCTAAGGCCCACCGCATAAACGCTCCGGTCATCGCCGTCCCGAACCGATAAAAGCCTCTGCTGATGCAGCTTAGCCATATTAGACGAGGACACCGGATGCAATTTTGCCCTTGCTCCGCTAGCATTAGCCGCTTCTGCTTCCTTCGCTGCGACGGTTTTCGATGAGTTATCAGGTTCTTGCACGTAAATGGCGTCCGCGCTCGTTCCGCGAAATGGTCGGCCAGACCCATGTGCTCAAGGCTCTGATCAATGCCTTGGACAGCCAACGGCTGCACCACGCCTACCTGTTCACCGGGACGCGCGGGGTGGGCAAGACCACCATTGCGCGGATCATTGCCAAATGCCTGAACTGTGAGACAGGTATCACCTCCAGTCCCTGCGGCGAATGTTCGGTGTGCCGCGAGATCGATGAAGGCCGTTTCGTCGACCTGATCGAGATCGACGCCGCGAGCCGCACCAAGGTCGAAGACACCCGCGAACTGCTCGACAACGTGCAGTACGCGCCGAGCCGTGGGCGCTTCAAGGTCTACCTGATCGACGAAGTGCACATGCTCTCCAGCCATTCCTTCAATGCGCTGCTGAAAACCCTCGAAGAGCCGCCGCCCTACGTCAAGTTCATCCTGGCGACTACCGATCCGCAGAAACTTCCGGCAACGATTCTTTCGCGCTGCCTGCAGTTCTCTCTTAAGAACATGACGCCTGAGCGTGTGGTCGAGCATTTGACCCACGTGCTGACGGCGGAAAACGTACCGTTCGAAGACGATGCGCTGTGGCTGCTCGGCCGCGCCGCCGATGGTTCGATGCGCGACGCCATGAGCCTGACCGATCAGGCCATCGCCTTCGGTGAAGGCAAAGTCCTCGCCACCGACGTACGGGCGATGCTCGGCACGCTGGATCACGGGCAGGTCTACGACGTCCTGCATGCGCTGATCGAAGGCGACGCCAAGGCGCTGCTCGAGGCCGTGCGCCATCTGGCCGAGCAAGGCCCGGACTGGAACGGCGTGCTCTCGGAAATTCTCAACGTGCTGCACCGCGTGGCCATCGCTCAGGCGCTGCCGGAAGGGGTCGACAATGGCCACGGCGACCGTGATCGCGTGTTGGCCCTGGCGCAGGCGTTGCCGGCCGAAGACGTGCAGTTCTATTACCAGATGGGCCTGATCGGTCGCCGCGACTTGCCGCTGGCACCAGACCCACGCGGCGGTTTCGAAATGGTCTTGCTGCGCATGCTCGCGTTCCGACCGGCGGATACGGCGGACGCGCCGAGGCAACCGCTAAAGCCAGTGGGGATCAGCCAGGCCACAGTTGATTCCGCAAACGCAGTGGCTGCCGCGCCGAAGCCTGCGCCGGTGGTCGCTGCAATAGTTGCGCCGACACCTACGCTCGCGCCTGAGCCAGCGCCGGTTGCCGCGCCTGTTGCAGAGCCCACCGCCGTTGCGTCGGTGGTTGAACCGCAACCGGAGCCTGAGCCTGAGCCCGAGCCGGTCGCCGTCGCAGCCGTGGTCGATCTGCCGTGGAACGACCCGGTGGAAGCCGAGCCCGAGCCGGCGCCGGTACAGCAGCCTGCCGTCGAGCCGGTGCTGGAAACCGCCAGCGAGCAGCCCGAGCTGCCGCCAATGCCGCTGCCGACCCCGGACAGTGCAGTGCCGGACGCTCCGGAGTGGGCCGCTGCGCCGATTCCCGAGCCGTCGGTCGCTGACGTCGATGCCGCCACGCCGGGCATTGACCTCGACGACGAACCGCCGCTGGATGAGGACTACATTGAGCCGGATATGGATTCGGCTTACAGCTACCTCGACGAACTGGCCAGCGAACACGCCGCCGATCCCGAACCTGAGCCCGAGCCGGAACCTGCCGCCGCGCCAGCGACAGGCCTGGCCTTGCAATGGCTGGAGCTGTTCCCGAAACTGCCGATTTCCGGCATGACTGGCAGCATCGCCGCCAACTGCACGTTGATTGCGGTCGATGGTGACCATTGGCTGATGCACCTCGACCCTGCCCACAGCGCACTGTTCAATGCCACACAACAGCGCAGGCTCAACGATGCGTTGAACCAGTTCCACGGGCGCCAGCTGAGCCTGACCATCGAGCTGATCAAGCCCGAGCAGGAAACCCCGGCCCAGGCCGCGTCCCGCCGCCGCGCCAACCGTCAGCGCGAGGCGGAGGAATCGATCCACGCCGATCCGTTCATCCAGCAGATGGTTCAGCAGTTCGGCGCGGTGGTGCGAAGCGATACTATTGAACCTGTCGACGCCTTGGTCACCCAAGGCTAATAACTGAAGGTGTTCGGCCTCGATGGCCGGGCGCTGTTTTGATCCAAGTACGTTTGAGGTGATTCCCATGATGAAAGGTGGCATGGCCGGCCTGATGAAGCAGGCGCAGCAGATGCAGGAAAAAATGGCCAAGATGCAGGAAGAACTGGCCAACGCCGAAGTCACCGGCAAGGCCGGCGGCGACATGGTCACCGTGGTGATGACTGGTCGTCACGACGTTAAAAGCGTGAGCATCGACCCAAGCCTGGTCGAAGGCCTGAGCGAAGACGACAAAGAGATGCTGGAAGCCGTGGTCGCCGCCGCCGTCAACGACGCCGTGCGCAAGATCGAAGCCAACAGCCAGGAAAAAATGGGCAGCATGACCGCCGGCATGAACCTGCCAGCGGGTATGAAACTGCCATTCTGATTCGCCATCGGGCGACAGATGAGCTACAAAAAATGCCAGGCATCGCGCCTGGCATTTTTGTTTCTGACCCGTTACCACTGCGCCCTGTAGGAGCTGTCGAGTGAAACGAGGCTGCGATCTTTTGATTCTGTTGTTTACAAGCAAGATCAAAAGATCGCAGCGTTCCGCAGCTCCTACATGAATGTGGTGCAGTGCGAAACATCGAACGCGCAACAGCCACAACGGTCTGCTCCCTATACCACCGAATTCCCCATTCCCAGGAGACGCTGACATGTCTGACCCTCTCACCCTCAATCAACGCTTTGTCCTCGCTTCGCGCCCGACCGGCGCGCCGACTCCGGAAAACTTCCGTCTCGAGCGCGAGGCGTTGCCGGATCTGCAGGACGGTGAAGTGCTGTTGAAAACCCTGTACCTGTCGCTCGACCCGTACATGCGCGGGCGGATGAGCGACGCACCGTCCTACGCCGCCCCGGTGCAGATCGGTGAAGTCATGACCGGCGGCGCGGTCAGCCGGGTCGAGCGCTCCAACCATCCGAAATTCCATGCCGGTGATCTGGTGGTCGGCGCGACCGGCTGGCAAAGCCACAGCATCAGTGACGGCCGCAACATCATGCCGATCCCCGCAGGACTGCCGAGCCCGTCAATGGCCCTCGGTGTGCTGGGCATGCCGGGGATGACCGCGTACATGGGCCTGATGGACATCGGTCAGCCGAAAGAAGGCGAAACCCTGGTCGTGGCGGCGGCGTCCGGCGCTGTCGGCTCGGTGGTTGGCCAGGTGGCGAAGATCAAAGGTTTGCGCGTGGTCGGTGTGGCTGGCGGTGCCGAGAAATGCAGATACGTAGTCGAAGAGCTGGGCTTTGACGCTTGCATCGACCACAAGGCCGATGACTTCGCCGAGCAACTGGCCAAGGCTTGCCCGGACGGTATCGACATTTATTACGAGAACGTCGGCGGACATGTGTTCGATGCGGTCGTGCCGCTGCTCAACCCCAAGGCGCGCATTCCGCTGTGCGGCCTGATCGCCGGTTACAACGCCGCCGAAGCGCCGACCGGCCCGGATCGCCTGCCCATGCTGCAACGCACGCTGTTGACCAAGCGCGTACGCATTCAGGGCTTCATCGTGTTCGATGACTACGGTGATCGTCAGCCGGAATTCATCAGCCACATGGTGCCATGGGTACGTGACGGCAAAGTGAAATTCCGCGAGGACGTGGTCGAAGGCCTGGAGCAGGCGCCCGAGGCGTTTATCGGTCTGCTGGAAGGGCGCAACTTCGGCAAACTGGTGGTCCGGGTCGCCCAGGACTGAGGATTTGACGCTGGCCGGAGGCGCGGGTATAAACCGCGTCTCGTTGTTTAGTCGGACTGTTTACCCATGAGCTTCAGCCCTTTGATTCGCCAACTGATCGACGCGTTGCGCACCTTGCCGGGCGTGGGTCAGAAAACCGCTCAGCGCATGGCGTTGCAGTTGCTCGAACGTGATCGCAGCGGCGGTACGCGCCTGGCCCAGGCCCTGAGCCAGGCCATGGAAGGCGTCGGCCATTGCCGCCAGTGCCGTACGCTGACCGAAGACGATTTGTGCCCGCAATGCGCCGATCCGCGCCGCGACGACACGCTGCTGTGCGTGGTGGAAGGGCCGATGGATGTTTATGCCGTCGAGCAAACCGGGTTCCGTGGCCGCTATTTCGTGCTCAAGGGGCATTTGTCGCCGCTTGACGGACTGGGGCCGGAAGCGATCGGCATTCCGCAATTGATGGCGCGGATTGAAGAGGCGGGGACGTTCACCGAAGTCATCCTCGCCACCAATCCGACGGTGGAGGGCGAGGCGACCGCGCACTACGTCGCCCAGTTGCTGCAGAACAAAGGCCTGATTGCTTCGCGGATTGCCCACGGCGTACCGCTGGGCGGTGAGCTTGAGCTGGTCGATGGCGGGACGCTGGCGCATTCGTTTGCCGGGCGTAAGCCGATTTCCCTCTGATAAAAATCAAAAGATCGCAGCCTTCGGCAGCTCCTACAGGGGAACGCATTCCAATGTGGGAGCTGCCGAAGGCTGCGATCTTTTGATCTTCTGCATCTTGAATACCAAGCAAGCGCTCGGTTAACGTCGGCGAACCCTTCCGTGGAGCTCGCCCATGCCTGCCTTTCAGGAATACTTCGACCCCAGCCACCAATTGGTTCGTGACAGCGTCCGACGTTTCGTCGAACGCGAGATTCTGTCGGACGTTGATCAGTGGGAAGAAGCCGAAAGCTTTCCCCGTGAGCTGTACCTGAAGGCCGGTGCAGCCGGGATTCTCGGCATCGGCTATCCAGAAACGTTGGGTGGCAGTCATGAAGGCGACGTGTTCGCCAAGGTCGCCGCCAGCGAGGAGTTGATGCGCTGCGGCTCCGCTGGCCTGGTCGCCGGGCTGGGTTCGCTGGATATCGGCTTGCCGCCGATCATCAAATGGGCGCGGCCAGAAGTGCGAGAGCGGGTCGTGCCACAGGTGCTCAGCGGCGAGAAGATCATCGCCCTGGCGGTGACCGAGTCCGGCGGTGGTTCCGACGTTGCCAACCTGCAAACCCGTGCCGTGCGGGACGGTGATTTCTACCGGGTCAGCGGCAGCAAAACCTTTATTACCAGCGGCGTCCGCGCCGATTTCTACACCGTCGCGGTGCGCACAGGTGCGCCGGGGTTCGGCGGCATCAGCCTGTTGCTGATCGAGAAAGGCACGCCAGGCTTCAACGTTGGCCGGCAGCTGAAGAAAATGGGCTGGTGGGCGTCGGATACGGCTGAATTGTTTTTCGATGATTGCCGCGTACCCGTAGGCAATCTGATTGGTGCCGAGAATATGGGCTTCGCCTGCATCATGGGCAACTTCCAGAGCGAACGCCTGGCGCTGGCACTGATGGCCAACATGACCTCACAGCTGGCGCTGGAGGAAAGCCTGAAATGGGCGCGCGAGCGCGAAGCGTTCGGCAAGCCGATCGGCAAGTTTCAAGTGATCAAGCACCGCCTTGCCGAGATGGCCACCGCGCTGGAAGTGTCGCGGGAATTCACCTATCGGCAAGCGGCGAAAATGGCGGCGGGGCGGAGTGTGATCAAGGAGATTTCGATGGCCAAGAATTTCGCCACCGACACCTCGCACCGGATCACCAGCGAAGCGGTGCAGATCCTTGGCGGCCTGGGTTACATGCGTGAAAGTCTGGTGGAGCGGCTGTATCGGGATAACCGGATTCTGTCGATCGGTGGCGGGACGCGGGAAGTGATGAACGAAATCATCAGCAAGCAGATGGGGCTCTAAAAGCAAAAGATCGCAGCCTTCGGCAGCTCCTACAGGGAAATGCGGATCCCTGTGTAGGAGCTGCCGAAGGCTGCGATCTTTTGATCTTGATTATTTATCGGTCAACGCAAACTGCGTCAGGCAAAAGGTAGGAATGCCCATGTCTTCAAGACGCTGCGAACCTTGCAGCTCGGGCAGGTCAATGATCGCCGCCGCTTCATGCACCCGTGCGCCCATGCGGCGAATCAGGTTGGCCGCTGCGATCAGCGTGCCGCCGGTGGCGATCAGGTCATCGAACATCACCACCGAATCGCCTTCACACAGGCTGTCGGCGTGCACTTCCAGAAACGCTTCGCCGTATTCGGTCGCGTAACCTTCGGCCAGCACGTCCGCCGGCAGTTTGCCCTGCTTGCGAAACAGCACCAGCGGCTTGTTCAACTGATAGGCCAGTACCGAACCGATCAGAAAGCCACGGGCATCCATCGCGCCGATGTGGGTGAAGTCGGCTTCGACGTAGCGATGAGCGAAGCTGTCCATCACCAGCCGCAGGGCGGTGGGCGACTGGAACAGCGGGGTGATGTCGCGAAAGATCACGCCTGGCTTGGGGAAGTCGATCACGGGGCGGATCAGGGATTTGATGTCGAAGGAGTCGAAGACCATCGGGGTGTCCTGGCAGGGCTGCAAACGGCGCAGTATACCCGCGGCTGAAACGATTCGCTCAACCGCGGGTCGTGATCAGCCTTCGATCGAGCCGCCGGCCAGCGCGCAGAGCTGGATCGGGTCGAGGATGTGGATCTCTTTGCCCTCGGCGGCAATCAGTTCGTTCTGCTGGAAGCGGGTGAACACTCGCGACACGGTTTCCACCGCCAGGCCCAGATAATTGCCGATTTCATTGCGCGACATGCTCAGGCGGAACTGGTTGGCCGAGAAGCCGCGGGCGCGGAAACGCGCCGAGAGGTTGACCAGAAAGGTGGCGATGCGCTCGTCGGCGGTTTTCTTCGACAGCAGCAGCATCATCTGCTGGTCGTCGCGAATCTCGCGGCTCATCACTCGCATCAGCTGACGGCGCAGTTGTGGCAACTGCAGGGCCAGTTCGTCGAGGCGCTCGAAGGGGATTTCGCAGACCGAAGTGGTTTCCAGTGCCTGGGCCGACACCGGGTGCTTCTCGGTGTCCATGCCCGACAGGCCGACAAGTTCGCTTGGCAAATGAAAGCCCGTCAGTTGTTCTTCGCCGGCATCGCTCAGGCTGAAGGTCTTCAGGGCGCCGGAACGTACTGCATAAACGGAATCGAACGTGTCGCCCTGGCGGAACAGGAACTCGCCTTTTTTCAGCGGGCGGCCGCGTTTAACGATTTCGTCCAGCGCATCCATGTCTTCCAGATTCAAAGAAAGTGGCAGGCAGAGAGGGGCCAGGCTGCAATCCTTGCAATGAGCCTGGTTGTGAGCGCGCAGTTTGACTGGCTCGGACATTTCTTCAATCCTTGTGGGAAAACACACATAAGCCGTAAGGGTAACCCACGGAAGGACATTCAGGCCAGCACGCGGCGGCGTTGTCCTACAGACATAAAGCCGCAGCACCTGCGGCCGATAACCCGCTATCAGCATTCATCCAAGGAAGGCCCCGATGACCGCCATTGGCACGCTAAGCCCCGGTAGCAGCGGCGTTGCTGCTTCGCCAGAGGTAACCAGCACCGACACTGCAATCGACCGCGATGACGACATGTCAAACACGGCAACCCCGGCCTTGGTCGAGGGCGTCAAAGTGTCGCTGTCCGGGGCGGCCATCGCCAAATCCGCCGCTGTCGGCGGCGAAAACAGCGATATCGACAACAGCGGTTTGCCGGAGAACATTCAGCAGTTGCTGAAAATGATCCGCAAAATCCAAAAAGAAATCATCGAAAAGAAAGCCCGCATGGCGGCGGTGATGTCAGACAAAACCCTCTCCAATGAGGAAAAGATCAACAAGCTCGCCGCACTGCGTGGCGCCATCGCGGCCCTGAACAGCGGCCTGATCACCGCCAGTCTGGCCCTGTCCAAAGTCATGAATCAGTCGGCGCTGAGCCCGGATCAGAACCTCAAGGTCGGCTCATTGCTGACCAAGCCTTAAATCACTCGCGAGAAACGCTGGCGGTTGTGCTGCTCAAGGTACGCATCGAAAACCATGCACACCGAGCGCACCAGCAAACGCCCCGCCGGCAAGACTTCGATCCGCTCGCGATCGAGTTTGATCAGGCCATCTTCGGCCATGCCTTGCAGCTGCGGCCACAGCGCGCCGAAATAGCCCTGGAAATCGATGTTGAATTGCTGCTCGATCTCGGCAAATACCAGAGTGAAATTGCAGATCAGCTGCTGAATCACCGCGCGACGCAAGCGATCGTCGGCGCTGCACACCAGCCCGCGACTGGTTGCCAGTTGCGCGCTGGCGAGGGCGTTCTGATAGGCATTGAGATCGCTGCTGTTCTGGCAATACAAATCGCCAATCTGGCTGATCGCCGACACGCCCAAACCAATCAGGTCGCAATGACCGTGAGTGGTGTAACCCTGGAAGTTGCGTTGCAGGGTGTGTTCTTCCTGAGCGACGGCCAATTCGTCATCCGGCAGGGCGAAGTGGTCCATGCCGATATAGCGGTAACCGGCCCCCGTCAATTGCTCGATGCTGCGCTGGAGCATCTCCAGCTTCTGCGCCGGGCTCGGTAACTCGCTGCTGTTGATCCGCCGCTGCGGCATGAAGCGTTCCGGCAGGTGCGCGTAGTTGAACACCGAAAGGCGATCCGGTTGCAGGCTGATCACTTCAGCGACGGTGCGGGCGAAGTTGTCCGGCGTTTGCTTGGGCAAGCCGTAGATCAGATCGATGTTGATCGAGCGAAATTGCAGGGTGCGCGCGGCATCGATTACCGCGCGGGTTTCTTCCAGGCTTTGCAGGCGATTGACCGCGCGCTGCACCGCCGGGTCAAGGTCTTGCAGGCCGATGCTGACCCGGTTGAAACCCAGTTCACGCAGCAGGCCCATGGTCGACCAGTCGGCCTCGCGCGGATCGATTTCGATGCCGTAATCGCCGGAGTCGTCATTGAGCAGATTGAAATGCTTGCGCAGGTGCGCCATCAGCTGGCGCAGTTCGTCGTGGCTGAGAAAGGTCGGCGTGCCGCCACCGAAATGCAACTGCTCGACGGTTTGCGCCGGGTCGAGGTGGCAGGCCATCAGCTGGATTTCCTGCTCGAGCCGTTGCAGATACGGCTGGGCGCGGCCGCGATCCTTGGTGATGACTTTGTTGCAGGCGCAGTAGTAGCAGATGTTCGCGCAGAACGGCACATGCACGTACAGCGATAGCGGCCGCTGCGCCTTGCGGCTGTCGCGCAGGGCGTGGAACAGGTCGAAGGTGCCGACCTGACCGTGAAATTGCACGGCCGTCGGGTACGAGGTGTAGCGCGGCCCCGCCAGATCGTAGCGGCGGATCAAATCGGTGTCCCAACGAATGGCGTCGAGCATGCGGGCATTCCCCCGGATAGGCTGGCAGTGTGGCGAGTCTATCGGGGCGCGGCGATGGCGCTGTTGATTTGCATCAACAGCACAAGATCAAAAGATCGCAGTGTAGGAGCTGCCGAAGGCTGCGATCTTTTGATCTTAATGTCCCATAAGCCAATGCTGATGGGGCCCCGGCAAGGTCCACAAACCAAACAGAATCACCAGCAAACCACCGGCCATGCGCACGCTGCGTTTGCGCAGGATCGCGGTAACTCTTTCAGCCGCGAGCCCAGTGGCCAGTAGTACCGGCCAGGTGCCGAGACCGAACGCCAGCATCAACAGTGCACTGTCCAGCGCATTGCCCTGACTCGCGCTCCATAACAACGTGCTGTAAACCAGCCCGCATGGTAGCCAGCCCCACAGCGCGCCGAGCAGCAAGGCGCGCGGCAAACTCGAGACCGGCAGCAAGCGATTGGCCACTGGCTGGATGTAACGCCACAAACCACGCCCAAGCGATTCGATGCGCGTCAGGCCGCTCCACCAACCGGCCAGATACAAACCCATGGCGATCAGCAGCAGCCCGGCCAGCAGGCGCATGAACAGCGCCGCCGGGCTGTTGGCGACTGCCCAGCCCGCCAGGCCGATGAGCAGTCCCGCCGTGGCATAACTGAGAATCCGCCCGAGGTTGTACGCCAGCAACAGGCGAAAGCGCCGGCTGCGCTGTTCCCTGGGAATCGCCAGGGTCAGCGCGCCCATCAAGCCGCCGCACATGCCCAGACAATGACCGCCACCGAGCAGGCCCAGAATCAGCGCCGAAACCAGCAGGGGCGCCAGTTCAAGCATGGGGGGGCGCCTTGTCGTCCGGTTTGCCGGCGTTGGCTTCGTCCACTGCTGCGGTGTGATTCGGGTCCTGATCGTCGAACAGGATGCTGTGGGCCGGGCCGTCGAGGTCATCGTACTGACCGCTGTCCACCGCCCAGAAAAAGATGTACACGGCGATGGCGACGATCAGCAAGGCAGCGGGAATCATCACGTAGAGAGCTGGCATTAGTAACTCCAGGCCCGCGCGGTTCAGGCCGGCAGCGGGCGGGTTTGTGCCGGGCTGCTGGCGGCCGCCGCGCTCGGCAGGCGAGTCAGGCGCAGGGCGTTGAGCACCACGGTCAGCGAACTGATCGACATGCCGACCGCCGCCCATATCGGAGTGATCCAGCCGAGGGCGGCGAACGGCAACATGAGGCCATTGTACAGTGCCGCCCACAGCAGGTTTTCGATGATTACCCGGCGCGTGCGCCGCGCCAGTGTGAAAGCTTGCACCAGGGCGTCGAGGCGATTGGACAACAGCACCGCGTCGGCGCTGGTTTTCGCCAGATCGGTGGCCGAGCCCATGGCCACGCTGATGTCCGCCGCAGCCAGCACCGGCACGTCATTGACGCCGTCGCCGAGCATCAGCACCTTGCGCCCTTCCTTGTGCAGTTGCTGCAGCACTTGCAGTTTGTCATCGGGGCGCAAACCGCCACGGGCCTCGTCAATGCCCAGTTCGGCGGCGACACTGGCGACCATCGGCGAACTGTCGCCGGACAACAGCAAGGTGCGCCAGCCCCGCGCTTTGCAGGCTGCGAGCAGGGCCGGGGCGTCGTCACGCAAGCGGTCGTCGAGCACCAGCCACGCCAGCGGCCCTCGCGTGTCGGCCAGCAGCAGCCATTGCCCGGCTTCTTCGGGCATCGATGGCAGCGCTGCGCCGCTCAGAGCGCAAGCGAAATCAGCCTGGCCGATGCGCAAACGTTGTTCGCCGACCACCCCTTCAAGGCCCAGGCCCGGCGTGCTGTGCACCTCTTCGGCCGCCAACGGTGCGCGACCGAACGCCCGGGCGATCGGGTGTTCGGAACGGTTTTCCAGAGCGGCGGCGAGGCTCAGGCATTGTTCACTGTCGAGCGCGCCGAGCGGGCGAATCGAGCGCAGCACCAAGCGACCTTCAGTGAGCGTACCGGTCTTGTCGAAGATCACCGTGTCGATCTGGTTCAAGCCTTCGAGCACATGCCCGCGCGTCAACAGCAGACCCAGTTTGTGTAGCGTGCCGGTGGCGGCGGTGAGCGCGGTCGGCGTCGCCAGCGACAACGCGCACGGGCAGGTCGCCACCAGCATGGCAAGGACGATCCAGAATGCCCGCGACGCATCCAGCTGCCACCACAGCAGGCCGATGGCTGCCGCAGCACTCAGCGACGCCAGCAGAAACCACTGAGCGGCGCGGTCGGCGATTTCTGCCAGACGCGGTTTCTCCGCCTGAGCACGGTCAAGCAGGCGCACGATGGCAGAGAGCCGCGTGTTCTGTCCCAGCGCCTGCACTTCCACGGTCAGTGCGCCTTCGACATTGAGGGTGCCAGCGGTAACCGCATCGCCCAACGTGCGCGCTTGCGGCAGGTACTCACCGGTCAGAAGCGATTCGTCGATGCTCGACTGGCCGTCGATGATCTTGCCATCGGCCGGCAGAATCGAGCCGGGCGGCACCAGAATCCGCTCGCCCAGACGCAATTCGCTGAGCAGGATGCGTTCGCTCTGGCCATGCGCATCAAGGCGCAGGCACGAGGCGGGCAACAGATTCACCAGTTGCGCAGTGGCGGCAGCGGTGCGTTCGCGGGCGCGACGTTCCAGATAGCGTCCGGCCAAAAGAAACAGTGCGAACATGCCGACGGCATCGAAGTACAACTCGCCCACCCCGGTAATCGAAGTCCAGATTCCGGCGATGTAAGCGCTGCCGATCGCCAGCGACACCGAGACGTCCATGGTCAGGTGGCGGGTGCGCAAATCGCGCATCGCGCCTTTGAAGAACGGCGCGCAGCTGTAGAACACGATCGGCGTGGTCAGAAACAGCGCGACCCAACGCAGGATGGTGTGCAGCTCCGGGCTGAGGTCGATGTTGAATTCCGGCCAGGTGGCCATGGTCGCCATCATCGCCTGGAACCACAGCAGCCCGGCGACGCCGAGTTGGCGCAGGGCCAGGCGATTCTCCCTGGCCAGTTGTTCGCTGGCGCGGTCGGCCTGATAGGGATGGGCGGCGTAGCCGATGTGGCGCAGCTCGGCGAGGATCTGGCTCAACGGTAACTGCCCATCGGCCCAGCGCACGTGCAGGCGATGGTTGGACAGGTTCAGCCGCGCCTCGGCCACGGCGGGCAGGGTGCGCAGGTGTTTCTCGATCAGCCAGCCACAGGCGGCGCAACTGATGCCTTCCATTAACAGGGTGGCTTCGGCCAGATCGCCTTCGTGGCGAACGAAGGGTTGCTGCACGTCGGCGCGATCGTACAGCGCCAGTTCATCGGTCAGTTGGACTGGCAGGGCTTCGGGGTTGGCCGAGGCTTCGCTGCGATGCTGATAGTAGCTTTCCAGGCCACCGGCGACGATCGCTTCGGCCACCGCCTGACAGCCCGGGCAGCAGAATTCGCGGGCCTGCCCGAGGACGACGGCGGTGAAGCGGCTGCCCGATGGGACGGGCAGGGCGCAGTGGTAGCAGGGGGTTGGACTGGTCATCGAATGGTCACTAATACTGCTGAGTCAGCACCATCCCCGTAGGAGCTGTCGAGTGCAACGAGGCTGCGATCTTTTGATCTGGTCTTTGAAATCAAAAGATCGCAGCCTCGTTGCACTCGACAGCTCCTACAGGGGGGGCGGTTCACTTCTTGAGGTCTTCCGCGCCCTGCAGCGGCTCATCTCCCAGCAGCAGATCCTTGTCATGACTGACCAGCTCTTCTTCAAACATGCGCCACACATGCTCATCCTGACTGCCGAGCAACTCGACAAAGCGCCGCCCCTCGACCTTGTCGCTCAATTGGCCAATGTAGCGCCCGGTCTGGCTTTCGCTGCGGGTCAGCACGATCTTGCGATCCTTTTCCGGCTGGGTCGGCGAGATCAGGTTCAGTTCCAGGGACTGCGGCTGGCTGTCGCCACTCAAGCGCACATCGACTTCGCCAGTCACGTCATCCAGATGCACTGCCGCGCGCAGTTTCAGGGTTTGCGCCAACAATTCACGGTCCAGTGAACGGTTGATGCCTTTGCCCGCTTCGTAATAATTGTCGTTGACCAGATTGTCCGGGTTGTTCACCGCGATGGTCACCATGGACAGGGTCAAGGCCACCGAACAGGCCAGAATCGCGATGATGATCCATGGCCAGAGGTGCCTGTACCAAGGGCTTGCGGCGTTTGCAGCGGGCATGTTCAAAATTCTCTCAGCGGATTTGTGGGCCGATGAATCGGCTCTTGGCTTCAACGTGGACGCTGTCGTCATCGGCGTCCTTGAGGACGAATTTCACCTCGTTGGTGCTCGACGGCAATTGCTCCGGTGCGCTCGACAACTCGACCGGCATGCTGATGATGTCCCCGGCGGCAACCTTGATCTCGCGCTGGCCTTGCAGGCGCAGGTCCGGCAGACCTTCGGCTTGCAGGACGTAGGTGTGGTCGCGCTGATCCTTGTTCATGATCTTCAGGCTGTAGACGTTTTCGATCCGGCCTTCGGCGTTTTCGCGATACAGCACGCGGTCCTTGCTGACGTCGAAACCGACCAGAGAGCGCATGAAGAATGCTCCGACCAGCAGACTGATCATCGCCAGCAGCACCACGGCATAACCGATCAGGCGTGGCCGCAGTTTATGGGTTTTCTGCCCGGACAGGTTGTGTTCGGTGGTGTAGCTGATCAGCCCGCGCGGGTAATCCATCTTGTCCATGATGCTGTCGCAGGCGTCGATGCACGCGGCGCAGCCGATGCACTCGATCTGCAGGCCATCGCGGATGTCGATGCCGGTCGGGCAGACCTGCACGCACATCGTGCAATCGATGCAATCGCCCAGGCCGAGCGCCTTGTAGTCGATGCCTTTCTTGCGTGGGCCACGGCTTTCGCCACGGCGTGGGTCGTAGGAAACGATCAGTGTGTCCTTGTCGAACATCACGCTCTGGAAGCGCGCATACGGGCACATGTAAATGCACACTTGCTCGCGCAACCAACCGGCATTGCCGTACGTGGCAAGGGTGAAAAAACCGACCCAGAAATACGACCAGCCATCGGCTTGGCCGGTGAAGAAATCGATGACCAATTCACGGATTGGCGAGAAGTAGCCGACGAAGGTCATGCCGGTGACAAAACCGATCAGCAGCCACAGCGAGTGCTTGGCCAGTTTGCGCATGAACTTGTTGGCGCTCATCGGCGCCTTGTCGAGCTTGATGCGCTGGTTGCGGTCGCCTTCGGTGACTTTCTCGCACCACATGAAAATCCACGTCCACACGCTCTGTGGACAGGTATAGCCGCACCAGACCCGACCGGCGTAAACGGTGATGAAGAACAGGCCGAACGCGGCAATGATCAACAGGCCCGAGAGCAGGATGAAATCCTGTGGCCAGAATGTGGCGCCGAAGATGAAGAACTTGCGCTCCGGCAGGTTCCACCACACCGCTTGATGGCCACCCCAGTTCAGCCACACCGTACCGAAATACAGCAGAAACAACGCCGCACCGCCGAGCATCCGCAAATTGCGGAACAGGCCGGTGAAGGCACGGGTGTAGATTTTTTCTCGTGAGGCATAAAGATCGACGCTGTTGTTCGCGTTCTTGCTCGGCGGCGTGACGTCGTGTACCGGAATCTGATTGCTCATCATTGCATCCCACGGCAGTGGAAAAATGCCTCGGTCGATACGTGCCAACCCAGGTCAAAAAGAGATGTTGCAGTGGCGCAATGATACGCCTGTCACGCTGATGAACGGGTGCGACCTTTGGTCGCGTTGGGGGCGAGGCTTAAATGGTGTAGTGGACTGAACAAATCATGATCCAGATCAATTGACTATAGACGATTGATCAGGCCCGCCCTGGCGGGCGGGCCTGTTTCGACACTTGCACTCTCTGCAAAAGCGTCAGTCCAGCCTGCCGCCACCGAGGCCGTCGAGTTGGTTGCCGCGTTTTTTCCCGCCGTCGTCAATGCTGATCTCAACGGCGGTGGAAGGGGGAGTTGCAGGCTCGACGTCCTGCTCGGTGTAGGTGAAGTCCTCGTATGACTGCACACAATCGTGGTCGTTGTCTCGCATGGCTTTCTTCCTTGAAGTCCAGGGGCGGCGAAGTGTTCCGCCGTGGCCCGTGATGGGCGAAGGAAAACTAAAGGGCACACGATTGCGCGTCCAGCGGGCAATCGTTCCGGTTTGTTTCTTTGGCAGCAAGTTTCTGCTACTGACTTTGTATTGAACCTGATAGTTGTTACTTGCTTGGTGTGTGTTGTGTGTGGCTGGAAATAAAAGCATTTAATTAATCGGTTTTGCTTCTTTGAGTTTTTTTGTGCTTTCGAATAGTTTGATTCGCCGGCATTAAGCCGGTGCTATGTAATTTAATGGAGAAGTATCTGATGGTGATTAATAAACTTGTAGGGTTAGTTGTGGGTGTGTGTTTGCTGTTATCTATGCCTCTGGTGCATGCGACGCCGAATGGCCCGCAGTACATGGTATTCGCCTCGGATACGCAATATCCCTGGACAGACAAGACTGACAGTAAAGAACCGGAGTCCGACGAGGCGTTTACCGAGCGTTCGAAATGGCTGGTTGAAACGCAACTGGCGAGTATTGCCGCCTTCCGGAATGCCCATGGTGGGCAGGCGAAAGTACCACTGATGATCAATGGCGATATCACTGCTTTCGGCCATGACTGGCAGCGCTCTTATATGAGGGCGGCGCTGGACAGGCATTTCAATGGAGATTTTCTGTACGGTCTGGGTAATCACGACTATGAAAACAACGTTGATGATTGTTTCAGTAATAGTTGCGCTGCAGGGAGCATCGTTGAGTTCAGGAAACATCATGAGTCCAGGGTCGACAACTTTGATGTGGCGTCCAGGCAAGGTTTCTTTTATCGAACGTATACCGGCAGCCTCGCTTATTCAAAGACCATTGGTGACGTGCATATGGTTCAGCTCAATAATGAGCCGACTTATAACCGAAGTATTTCGCATCCTCTCAACCCTACCGAGTTCAAAATCAATGACGCTCTGGACTGGCTGGAAAACGATCTGCGACTGGCAAGAGTCGGGGGATACACCATCATTATCAACATGCATAAGCCGATGAGAATGATGGGCGATGCCACTCAGCAGAAGCGGTTTTTTGACATGATCGATAAATACCAGGTCACCGCAATATTTGCCGGTCACCTGCACAAGGACGGCGGCGACGTTTATTGGAAAGGTAGCGTACCGATGTACCTGAGTGGCGCGACTTCTCAGCAGACCTATCTGATCAGTCGTTTTACCGAGGATCGCAGAGAGCTGGAAATCTATCTGGTGAAAAACAATCAATGGCAAGACCGCGAGTTGATCGACACCGTTGCGGTGAAATCCACCTGGGCCAACCGCCCATAAAAACGGCCCTGCTCATCTTCATGGGCAGGGCCGCTTTCTGTTACATCGGGCGTAACCTTACTCGGCCTTCGCCTCCGGCGCCTTTTCACCGTGGGACAGGCTGTAGACATAGGCTGCCAGCAGGTGGACCTTGTCGTTGCCTTGCAGTTGTTCCTGCGCGGGCATCTGGCCCTGACGGCCGTAACGGATGGTCTGCTGCAGTTGCGCGAAGCTCGAGCCGTAGATGAAGGCGCCCGGATGCGTCAGGTCAGGCGCTCCCATGGCTGGCGTGCCTTTACCGGCAGGGCCGTGGCAGGCTACGCAGTTGGCGGCGAAGAGTTTCTGACCGTTGGCCGGATCGGCCTTGGTGCCTTCCGGGAGTTTGCGCCCATCGAGGTTGGTCACCACAAAAGCTGCCACGTCGGCCACGCCTTGTTCACCAATGACTTCGGCCCACGCCGGCATCACCGCGTGGCGGCCGCCCATGATCGTGGTCTTGATGGTTTCCGGCTCACCGCCCCAGCGCCAGTCGGCATCGGTCAGGTTGGGAAAGCCGTAAGCGCCCTTGGCGTCGGAACCGTGGCACACCGAGCAGTTGGAGGCGAACAGACGGCCGCCCATTTTCAATGCCTGCGGATCCTTGGCGACTTCTTCGATCGGCATCGCCGCGAACCTAGCGAAGATCGGACCGAAGCGGGCGTCCGAACGGGCCATTTCCTTTTCCCATTCGTGAACGCCGGTCCAACCGGTCTGGCCGTTGGCGAAGGCGGTCTGTTTTTCGGTGTCCAGATAGTCGTAACCCGGCAGCAGACCTTTCCAGTTGCCCAGCCCCGGGTACAGCACCAGATAGCCTAGGGCGAACACGATGGTGCCGACGAACAGCATGAACCACCATTTCGGCAGCGGGTTGTCGTACTCCTCGATCCCGTCGAAGGAGTGGCCGACCGTCTCGTCCGTCTGTTCGCTGCGCTGGCCCTTGCGGGTCGACAGCAGCAGCCAGGTCAGGGCGAAGATCGTACCGAGACTGAGGACTGTGACGTACAGACTCCAGAATGTAGTCATTCTTTGTTACTCCTAGAAGCTTGCTCGACGTGCTTGATGGCTTCGGGATCATCCGCAAAAGGCAGCATGGTCGCGTCGTCAAACTCCGACTTGCGCTTGGGGCTGAACACCCACAACGCCAGACCGATGAAGGCCACCATCACGACAACGGTGCCCAGGCCTCGAATCATCCCGATATCCATCAGATTCACCGTTTGCTTTTGATGATGGTGCCCAGGCCTTGCAGATAGGCCACCAGCGCGTCCATTTCAGTCTTGCCCTTCACAGCCTCCTGAGCACCGGCGATGTCTTCGTCGGTGTAAGGCACGCCGAGGGTGCGCAACACTTCCATTTTCTTCGCGGTTTCCTTGCCGTCGAGCTTGTTTTCCACGAGGAACGGGTAAGCCGGCATTTTCGATTCAGGCACCACGTTGCGCGGGTTGTACAAGTGCGCACGCTGCCAGTCATCGGAGTAACGACCGCCCACACGGGCCAGGTCCGGACCGGTACGTTTGGAACCCCACAGGAACGGGTGATCCCAGACGCTTTCACCGGCAACCGAATAGTGGCCATAGCGTTCGGTTTCAGCGCGGAACGGGCGGATCATCTGCGAGTGGCAGCCGACACAACCGTTGGCGATATAGACGTCGCGGCCTTCCAGTTCCAGGGCCGAGCGCGGCTTCATGCCCTCGACCGGCTTGTTGGTGACGTCCTGGAAGAACAGCGGAACAATTTGGGTCAGGCCACCGACGCTGACGGCGATGACCATGAAGAAGGCCAGCAGGCCAATATTCTTCTCGACAGCTTCATGCTTCATCAGTGAGCTCCAACGACGGCAATCTTAGCGGCGGCTTCGGCTTCAACCGGATCCGACGCACGGACGGTGCGGTACACGTTGTAAGCCATCAGCAGCATGCCGCTGGCAAAGAACGCTCCGCCCAGCGCACGGACAATGAAGCCCGGATGGCTGGCCTGCAGCGCTTCGACGAACGAGTAGGTGAGGGTGCCGTCATCGTTGATTGCACGCCACATCAGGCCCTGGGTGATGCCGTTGACCCACATCGAGGCGATGTAGAGCACGGTACCGATGGTGGCGAGCCAGAAGTGCGCGTTGATCAGACCGGTGCTGTGCATCTGCGCCCGGCCGAACAGTTTCGGGATCATGTGATAGATCGCGCCGATGGAAATCATCGCTACCCAGCCGAGCGCGCCGGCGTGGACGTGGCCGATGGTCCAGTCGGTGTAGTGCGAGAGCGAGTTGACGGTCTTGATCGCCATCATCGGCCCTTCGAAGGTCGACATGCCGTAGAACGCCAGCGATACCACCAGAAAGCGCAGGATCGGGTCGGTGCGCAACTTATGCCAGGCGCCCGACAGGGTCATCATGCCGTTGATCATGCCGCCCCAGCTTGGTGCCAGCAGAATGATCGACATCGCCATGCCCAGCGACTGTGCCCAGTCCGGCAAAGCGGTGTAGTGCAGGTGGTGCGGGCCGGCCCAGATGTACAGGGTGATCAATGCCCAGAAGTGCACGATCGACAGGCGATAGGAATAGATCGGGCGTTCGGCCTGCTTCGGCACGAAGTAGTACATCATCCCGAGGAAACCGGTGGTCAGGAAAAAGCCCACGGCATTGTGGCCGTACCACCACTGGATCATTGCGTCGGTAGCGCCCGAGTAGGCCGAATACGATTTGAACAGGCTGACCGGCAGCGACATATGGTTGACGATGTGCAGCATCGCGGTGACGACGATGAACGCGCCGTAGAACCAGTTACCGACATAGATGTGCTTGGTTTTGCGCTTGGTGATGGTGCCGAAGAACACCAGTCCGTAAGAGATCCAGACAATGGCCAGCAAAATGGCGATCGGCCATTCCAGTTCGGCGTATTCCTTGGTGGTGGTGTAACCCAGCGGCAAGGTAATGATGGCGCCGACGATGACCGCTTGCCAGCCCCAGAAGGTGAAGGCCGCGAGGCTGTCGGAGATCAGTCGCGTCTGGCAGGTTCGCTGCACGACATAGTAGGAAGTGGCGAACAGTGCACAACCGCCGAAGGCGAAAATCACCAGGTTTGTGTGCAACGGGCGCAGGCGTCCAAAGCTCGTCCATGGCAGACCGAAGTTCAATTCCGGCCAGACCAGTTGTGAGGCAATGAAGACACCAAGCCCCATGCCAAGGATCCCCCAGACCACCGTCATGATGGCGAACTGGCGGACTACCTTATAGTTATAAGCAGTCGGACTGATTGCTGTGCTCATTCTAAGGTTCCACGGTTTGGGTGTTTTATTAGGATTGGAATCGGCCGCAAGTATGCAGAGAGCAGGGGGTCAATGCAACGCGCCATGACCTGGGTCAATGCTTTCCAACGCTGATTCTGCGGCCTTTCCATGCGCCGTGTAGGGTCAAAAATGGCCCCTGCCAAAATGTCGCAGTGAGTGAAAAAAGCGCGGAGTTCGGATGGCCACCGACCGCGTCTTTTTATACGTCGTGATCGGGGGATGAAAGACAATCGGCGCAACAGCCGTTATCCATCAGCGTTTGCGGCGAATGTGGCAGCCGGTTCATCGAACGCATCGCTCGGGATTGATCTGAAAACCGGCGTAAACCGGTCCGCTTCGATGAAGCGTAGACCCGAATGCGGGGATCCGAAAGGTCAGGGTGGGAGGGGTGCGACAAAAAGAAGCAGGCGATAGTTGCAAGCTGCAAGCGACAAGTGGATTCAAGTCGCTTGCAGGATTGTATACATTGATGTTGATTTTACTTGGAGCTTTCTGCTTGAAGCTTGCCGCTCAGTTGCTCATTGTTTTTCGATAGGCTGTACACATAAGCGGCCAGCAACTGCACTTTATCGTTACCCAGCAACTCACTTTGCGCCGGCATGTGTCCTTGGCGGCCATGGCGAATGGTCTGCTCCAGTTGCGTCAGGCTGGTGCCATAAATGAAGCCCGCCGGGTGGGTCAGGTTCGGCGCGCCCATCGCGGGGGTGCCTTGGCCAGTTGCGCCGTGGCAAGCCACGCACGTGGTGCTGAACGCTTGCTGCCCGGCTTGCAGATCGGCCTTGCTGTCGGCGGGCAGTGGCAGGCCGGCGAGTTCGTGGCGCACATACGCGGCAACGTTTTTCACCCCGGCCTCGCCGAGTACTTCGCCCCAGGCCGGCATCGCGGCCATGCGGCCGCCCATGATGGTGGTCTTGATGGTCTCGGCATCGCCGCCCCAGCGCCAGTCGCTGTCGGTGAGGTCAGGAAAGCCGAACGCGCCCTTGGCATCCGAGCCGTGGCACACCGAGCAGTTGGAGGCGAACAGGCGACCGCCCATTTTCAGCGCTTGTGGATCCCTCGCCACTTCTTCCAGGGGCATGGTGGCGAATCTGGCGAAGATCGGGCCGAACCGGGCGTCGGCCTTGTTCATTTCCTTTTCCCACTCGTGCACGCCGGTCCAGCCGTCCTCGTAACCGGGCAGGATGCCTTTCCAGTTGCCCAGGCCCGGATACAGAATCAGATAGCCCACCGCGAACACCAGCGTGCCGGCGAACAGCATGAACCACCATTGCGGCAGCGGATTATCGTATTCCTCGATGCCGTCGAAGCTGTGGCCCATGGTCTGGTCGACGCTGCCCTTGGTTTCGCCCCGGCGCGTGCCGATCAGCAACCAGGTCAGGCCGATCAGGCTGCCAATGGTCAGTACGCAGATCCACGTACTCCAGAAGGTGGTCATGGCCGGGTACTCCTTGGTTCAGAGGCGGGGGTTGTTTCGGGTAGTGGTTCGTCGGCGAACGGCAGCAGGCGTGCTTCGGCAAATTCGGCGGTGCGCTTGCGGTTGAACACCCACAAGGTCAGGCCGACGAACGCTACAAACACGACAACCGTGCCCAGACCACGGATCATGCCATTGCTCATTTCAATGACCATCGTGCTCACCTTTTGCTCTTGATCGCAGTGCCGAGCACCTGCAGATAGGAAACGAGGGCGTCCATTTCGGTTTTGCCCTTGAGGCTTGCCACCGCGCCGCTGATGTCGTCGTCGGTGTACGGCACGCCGAGGGTACGCATGGTTTTCAACTTGGTTTCGGTGTGGCTGCTGTCGACCGCTTGGGTGACCAGCCACGGGTATGCCGGCATCTTCGATTCCGGCACCACGTTGCGCGGGTTGTACAAGTGCGCGCGGTGCCAGTCATCCGAATAGCGCGCGCCAACTCGGGCCAGATCCGGCCCGGTGCGTTTCGACCCCCACAGGAACGGGTGATCCCAGACACTCTCGCCGGCCACCGAGTAGTGCCCGTAGCGTTCGGTTTCGGCGCGGAACGGGCGGATCATCTGCGAGTGGCAACCGACGCAGCCTTCGCGGATATAGATGTCGCGGCCTTCCAGTTGTAGCGCGGTGTAGGGCTTCATGCCTTCCACCGGTTTGTTGGTGACATCCTGGAAGAACAGCGGGACGATCTGGGTCAGGCCGCCGATGCTCACGGCGAACACCATCAGCAGCATC
Source organism: Pseudomonas sp. (assembly GCF_035554175.1). Lineage (GTDB taxonomy): Bacteria > Pseudomonadota > Gammaproteobacteria > Pseudomonadales > Pseudomonadaceae > Aquipseudomonas. Next base: position 196,121 of record NZ_DATMIV010000001.1, read on the forward strand.
AGCAGGCCGACATTTTTTTCAATCGTTTCGTGTTTCATGGCGGACTCCTCAGGCCATCTGCGCGGCAGCGACGACTTCGGCAGGCTGCGAGGCCCGCACGGTGCGCCAGGTGTTGTAAGCCATCAGCAACATGCCGCTTAAGAAAACCGCCCCGCCGATCAGCCGCACGACAAAGCCCGGATGGCTGGCCACCAGGGTTTCGACGAAGGAGTAGGTCAGCGTGCCGTCCTCGTTGACCGCGCGCCACATCAGGCCCTGAGCAATACCGTTGACCCACATCGAGGCGATGTAGAGCACCGTGCCGATGGTGGCGAGCCAGAAATGCGCATTGATCAGGCCGACGCTGTGCATCTGCGCCTTGCCGAAGATTTTCGGGATCATGTGGTACAGCGCGCCGATGGAAATCATCGCCACCCAGCCGAGCGCGCCGGCGTGAACGTGGCCGATGGTCCAGTCGGTGTAGTGGGAGAGGGCGTTGACGGTTTTGATCGCCATCATCGGCCCTTCGAAGGTCGACATGCCGTAGAACGCCAGCGACACCACGAGAAAGCGCAGGATCGGGTCGCTGCGCAACTTATGCCAGGCGCCCGAGAGCGTCATCATGCCGTTGATCATGCCGCCCCAGCTCGGTGCCAGCAGAATCAGCGACATCACCATGCCCAGCGACTGCGCCCAGTCCGGTAGCGCGGTGTAGTGCAAATGGTGCGGGCCGGCCCAGATATACAGAGTGATCAATGCCCAGAAGTGCACGATCGACAGGCGATACGAATACACCGGACGCTCGGCCTGTTTCGGCACGAAGTAATACATCATCCCGAGGAAGCCGGCGGTGAGGAAAAAGCCTACGGCGTTGTGGCCGTACCACCATTGCACCATCGCGTCGGTTGCACCGGCGTACAACGAGTAGGACTTGGTGAAACTCACCGGCAATTCAAGGTTGTTGACGATGTGCAGAATCGCCACGGTGATGATGAAACCGCCGAAGAACCAGTTGCCCACATAGATGTGTTTGGTCTTGCGCTGCATGATCGTGCCGAAGAACACGATGGCGTAGGCGACCCAGACAATGGTGATCAGAATGTCGATCGGCCATTCCAGCTCGGCGTACTCCTTGGAGCTGGTGTAGCCCAGCGGCAGGCTGATCGCCGCCAGGAGGATCACCAGTTGCCAGCCCCAGAAGCAGAACGCGGCGATTTTCGGCGCGAACAATTGCGTCTGGCAGGTGCGTTGCACCGAGTAGAAGGAACTGGCAAACAGCGCGCAGCCACCGAAGGCGAAGATCACCGCGTTGGTGTGCAGCGGGCGCAGACGGCCGAAACTGGTCCAGGGCAAGTTGAAGTTGAGCTCGGGCCAGACCAATTGTGCCGCGAGAAAAACCCCGAGGCCCATGCCGACGATGCCCCATACCACCGTCATAATGGCGAATTGGCGGACCACCTTGTAGTTGTAGGCGGTACTGATAGAAGTGTTCATGGTTCCCCATCCACGGTTCAGCCGAAGTGCGCGCGTAAACGGCGCGAATCCTTCGCCTGGAGTTATAGGCAGACTAAAAGCGAGGCAAGCATGGACAAACAGCACAAGGCCAGTATTGACGGGGATCAATGGGCGCAGTGTGTGCTCGAGCATGGATGGCTGTGGGATGCCGCTGTTGGTGAGGCTTCGGCGACGTTGATTCTGGCGCATGGGGCGGGGGCGCCGATGGATAGCGCTTGGATGAACGATGTGGCGCAGCGGCTGGCTGCGCTAGGGGTGAACGTGTTGCGCTTCGAGTTTCCTTACATGGTGCAGCGGCGCGTTGATGGGGTGAAGCGGCCGCCGAATCCTGCGCCGAAATTGCAGGAGTGTTGGCGGGAGGTGTATGGCGAAGTGCGGCGTCATGTCGCTGGGCGGTTGGCGATTGGCGGCAAGTCGATGGGCGGGCGGATGGCGAGTCTGGTGGCGGACGAATTGGGTGTTGATGCGTTGGTGTGTCTGGGTTATCCGTTTTATGCGGCCGGGAAGCCGGAGAAACCGCGGGTTGAGCATCTGGCTTCGTTGCGCACGCGGACGTTGATTGTGCAGGGGGAGCGGGATGCGCTTGGCAATCGTGAAGCTGTCGAGGCTTACACGTTGTCACCGAGTATTGAGGTGATGTGGCTGGCGGCGGGGGATCATGATTTGAAGCCGCTCAAGGCTTCTGGCTTTACGCATTCCGATCATTTGGCGGGTGCTGCGCAGAAGGTGGCTGAATTTCTCCGTGACTGATTTTGAGCTGGACCGGGATTTTGCGTTGCATGAAGATCTGCTCCCTTTCCCCCTCGCCCCCTTGGGGGAGAGGGTTGGGGTGAGGGGGTAGCTGTCGATCTTGCTTTTGGGGGCATATCCGTTGCTTCGGGAGCTGCGGCTGGCGGTTTCGCCTGACGGCGACTTACTTTTTTACAAGCGCCTAAAAAAAGTAAGCAAAAAAACGCTTGCTCCTGCGTTCGGCCCTCGCAGGCTCGGGTTCCTTCGCTGCGCCCGGATCGGTTCCGTAACGAAGGAACCCCGAGCTTTAGCGAGCGGGCCGTACGCCGGAGCAAAGCCT
>NZ_DATMIV010000002.1:0-82866 GCF_035554175.1 Pseudomonas sp.
GTAGGCTGGAGTGGTCATGGTGTGCGTCCCTTTTGAAGTTTGAAGTTTGTTGTTGCGTTCAAGTTGGGTACAGATTACTGACGCACACCGAAGGGATAAATCGCCTGAAAAGCGTTTCACCGTCCACTCAAACAGGACAATTCGCTTCAGTCATAAAACGGCTCGACCAACGCCCTGCTGCCGACAAAAAAACTGTCTGCCACCAGGCGCAGTGGCTGCAGATCGAGATCGCTGGTCTTATCCCCGATCAATTGCTGGAAGTGACGATAGACCGCTGCGTACTCGCCCTCCTCCGACACGGCCTGCCGCAGGCCGTCGATGCTCAGCAAGGCGCCGCCGTTGTCCAGACGCAGGACGCCTTCGGCGCAACGGATCTCGATGCTCCACAGTTCATCGTGACCATGGTCGAAGTCGAATTCAGCGCGGACGTCCAGCTGACGCGCATCGGACATCTTGATCGATGCAGCGATCGGTGACTGGCAGTTGCTCGGCACGCGCAGCTCGGCGGCTTCGACGAACAGCGGCAGCGCCAGCAGGTGGGTGACGATCGACAGCGCATTGATGCCCGGATCGAACACACCAAGACCGCCCGGCTGCCAGATCCACGCCTGACCCGGGTGCCACTTGCGCACGTCTTCCTTCCAATCGATTCGCACGCTTTGCAGGGTGCGGCTCGCCAGCCAGTCGCGGGCGGCGACGATGCCCGGTGCGTAGCGCGAGTGCCAGGCGAACAGCGCGCTGACGCCTTGCCCGGCGACTTGATCGACCAGAGCCATGGCTTCACCCAAGGTGGCGCAGGGCGGCTTTTCCACCAGTACGTGCTTGCCGGCCGCCAATGCCTGCTGCACCAGCGCGAACCGCCCCTGCGGCGGCGTGCAGAACGCGATCGCGTCGACGGTGGGACCGTTTTCGAGCAACTCGCCCAGGGACTGGAAGTTTTCCACCCCTGCACAGGGTTTGCCCTGAGTGGCGACCGCCACCAACTGGAACGCCGGGTTAGCGAGGATGGCGGGGACGTGTTGATCCTGGGCGATCTTGCCGTAGCCCACCAAGCCGAGACGAATCGGTTGCATTACAGACTCCTGTTGTTGTTCTGGTCTTTGCAGCGCAGCGGCAAGAGTACGTGTTTCTGCGCTGCGCTCCAATCGTCATACTATTTAAATCCAGATGGTGGCGGTGGGCGTATTTGCGTATACGTCATTTTTTCTTACACCTTTTGTCGCCCGATCCTGCACCGCGCGGCGATCGGCGGCCGGCGATCAGGCTCAGTTTGCTATCATGCGCCGCTTTTACGGTTAACCCCCCGCCAGTCCTGTCGACTTGCGGGCTGCAAAAGGCGGTATTAGATGACGGCTTTGTTGACTCGCCGCAAGGTACTTGCGGGAATGGGCGTGCTCGGGCTCGGCCTGCTCGCCGGTTGCGATACCCGTGGCCAACTGTCGTACAAGTACGGCAAGGATCTGAGCGACAAGATCCTCGGACGCACCTTCAAGCTGAAGAACCCCGAAGGCGAAACCATGTCGCTGTCGAGCTTTCGCGGCATGATGCCGATGATCTTCTTCGGTTTCACCCAGTGCCCGGCCGTCTGCCCCACGACCCTGGCCCGCGCCGCGCAAATCAAGAAACTGATGGGGCGCGACGGCGACCGCCTGCAAGTGGTGTTCATCACCCTCGACCCCGAACGCGACACTCCGCAGATCCTCGACGCCTACGTCAAAGCCTTCGACCCGAGCTTCGTTGCGCTGTACGGCACGCTTGAGGAAACCAGGGCCACCGCCAAGGAATTCGACGTGTTCTACGAAAAAGTCCCGGCCGGCGACACCTATACCATCTCCCACACGTCCACCAGCTACGTCTATGACTCGCGTGGTGAGTTGCGCCTGGGCCTGTCCACCTCGTTGACGGCCCAAGAGTGCACGGAAGATTTGCTTACTGTTATGGAGGTCTGCTGATGCATCCCGTTGTGAATCACATCAAACGCGCCGCGTGCGTACTGTCCCTGCTCGGCCTGGCCTTCCAGGTGTCGGCCCAGACCAAGGTCGACGACGCCTGGGTGCGCGCCACCGTGCCGACCCAGTCCGCCAGCGGCGCGTTCATGACCGTCACCGCTGACAGCGACAGCAAGCTGCTCAGCGTTGCCTCGCCAGTGGCCAAGGACGTGCAGATCCATGAAATGACCATGAAAAATGACGTCATGAACATGGGCCCGGTGCAGTCGGTTGAGCTGCCTGCCGGCAAAGCCGTGAGCTTCGACCCGAACGGCTACCACGTCATGCTGATGGGCCTGACCGGACAATTGAAGGAAGGCGACAGCGTGCCGCTGACCCTGACCGTGGAAAACGCCAAGGGCGAGAAAGAAACCATCGAGGTCAAGGCGCCGGTTCGCGGGCTGACCAACATGGGCGGCCACGATCACAGCAAGATGCATTGATCGCTGACGGAAATATTGTTCGCCTGACAGAAAAACCTGTGGGAGCGGGCTTGCTCGCGATTGCGTCAGGTCAGCCAAATCATCTGTGGCTGAAACTCCGCTTTCGCGAGCAGGCTCGCTCCTACAGTAGTTCTAGTGATGCCGTTGCGCATCCGCCACAAATCCCCCTGTAGGAGCGAGCCTGCTCGAGATCACGGAGTGTCAGTCACGAAAAGGTCGAATGACCTGACGCAATCGCGAGCAGGCTCGCTCCTACAGTAGTTCTGGGTGATGCCCGATCCCTCAACTCCCGGCATCACCATGCGCCTCTTCAAAGAAGTAATCCTTCCAGCTCGCCGCCTTGTTTTTCAACACACCCAGTTCCTGCAATTTCTGCGCATAAATAAACGTGCGCTGCGGCACGACGGTGAAGTCGATTTCCGGGTCTTTGACGATTTGCTCGACCAGCGCCAGCGGCAGTTTCGATTGTTCTACGCGGATGTAGGCCTGTGCAGCGGCAGGTTTGTCGGCCTTGATGATCTTCTCGGCTTCGGCCAATGCGTCGTAGAACGCTTTATAGGTTTTCGGGTTTTCGTCGTGGAATTTTTCTGTGGTGTAGAGCACGTTGAACGTCGCCGGGCCGCCGAGGATGTCGTAGGAACTCAGCACTTTGTGCACGTTCGGGTTTTGCAGCGCCTGGTACTGGAAAGGCGGGCTGGAAAAATGCGAATTGATCTCCGAGCCGCCGGCGATCAGCGCGGCGGTAGCGTCCGGGTGCGGCAGGCTGACCGAGATGTTATCGAATTTCTTGAACTGGTCGTCGCCGAACTCCTTGGCGGTTTCGATCTGCAAGGTGCGCGACTGGAAACCCACGCCTGCGGCAGGCACGGCGATGCGGTCCTTGTCGCTGAAGTCCTTGAGGGTTTTGATGTCCGGGTTGTTGGTCAGCAAGTAATTGGGCATCGAGCCCAGCGCGGCGATGGCTTTGACGTTCTGTTTGCCCTTGGTGCGATCCCACACGGTGAGCATCGGCGGCACGCCTGCTGATACCACGTCCAGCGCCCCGGTGAGCAGCGCTTCGTTCATCGCCGTGGCGCCGGAAATGCTGTTCCAGTCGACCTTGATCTCCAGCCCCTGGGCCTTGCCGTGTTTCTCGATGAGCTGCTGGTCGCGCACGACATCGAGAATCAGGTAACCAATGCCGAATTGCTGGGCGATGCTGATCTTGCCCTCGGCCCGGGCGCCACTACTGAACAGCGCACCCGCTGCCAGAGTAGCGGCCAACAAAGTCAGCGCAGAACGTTTGAACGGTGTGGCCATGACTACCTCGCAGCATGGGAATGGGCTGAAAGGCCTGACTTTATCGATATAAAAAATAGAAATTAAATATCTTTATTGCATATCGATAGCACTGAGCCGTTTGCCATTCTCTCCACGGACAACGCGAGCGGGATTGCTCGAACAACAGCCTGAAACAAAAAAACCGAGTTGCAGGAAGCCGCCCTGATGACCGAAAAGCCCAGCCACACTGGCCGCCCAGCGTTTTACCCAGCGTAGGGCACACGTTTAAAAAGCCGATCAGCCCTTCGACCCTTGGTATCATCACCCACACTTTTTTGACCCTTTGATGACATGCAGGCCTTTTTTTTGTGAGCGCTCTTTTTAACTGGCCGCGCCGGCCGGATGCCCGTCTCCTTTCCCTCATCGTCCTGGTGCTGATCGTACCGGTGTGCTTGCGCGCGGCCCTGGGCTGGTCGACAGCGCTGGGCTTTCTGTCGGATCTGGCCGTCGGCAGTCTGCTGGTCGCAGCGCTGCATCGCCGCGCGTGGTGGCTGGCCTTGCCGGTGCTGTTGTTCTGGGCGCTATTGGCGATCGCCACTGCGGAATTGGTCAGCGCGGTCGGCCGTCTGCCAACGCCTTCCGATATTCATTATCTGATCGACCCGCAGTTCGTGGAGAACTCCACAGGTGGCGGGCTTGCGCATCCGGCCCTGGCCATCGCTTTATTGGTGGCGCTGGTTGTCTGGCTGCTGACCCGATTTGTCGCGCGCGACGTGCCTCGCCCGACTCTGCCGCGCTCCGTGTGGGCCGCGCCCATAGTGTTGTTCGCCGCACACTGGGCAGCGCAAAACCTCTGGCCGAACGACGGCGACGCCTGGCGTCTGTACAACCTGCCGCACCAACTGCTCGCCAGCGAAGTCGCCGACCTGCAGATCCAGGCCGAGGAATGGCTCGACGGCGATACCAAAGAACCGACGCCAGCGATGGCCGGACTTACCGATGTCGACCTCAACGGCCAGAAACTGCTGGCCGCGCCAGGTCAGGCGCGCAATGTGCTGATCATCGCGCTTGAGGGAATTCCCGGCGCCTACATCCGCGCCAACCGCGAGGCAATTGGCAGCCACTATCAGGAAGACCTGATGCCCAACCTCAGCCGCTGGGCCGAGCGTGGCATGAACACACCGGATTACGTGCTGCACACCCATCAGACCATTCGTGGCCTGTACGCCATGCTCTGCGGCGATTACGACAAGCTCAACAACGGCACGCCCAAGGGCGTGGAAATGCTCACCCTGAATGAGCGCAATCAGGCCTGCCTGCCGGCGCAGCTGCGCGAGCATGGTTTCAGCACCCATTATTTACAGGGCGCGGGACTGCGTTTCATGGCCAAAGACAAGATCATGCCGCACATCGGTTTCGATGCGACCCACGGGCTGGAGTGGTTCAGCAACAGCAACTATCTGGAATTTCCGTGGGGCAAGGATGACAAGGCTTTCTTCGAAGGTGCGCTGGATTACGTTGGCCAACTGAAAAAGCAAAAGCAACCGTGGATGCTCACCCTGCTGACGGTCGGTACCCACCAGCCCTACTCCGCACCGGACGACTATCTGGAACGATACGAAACGCCAAAACAGGCCGCCGTCGGTTATCTCGACGATGCGCTGGATCAGTTTCTCTCAGGGCTGGAGCGCCAAGGCGTTCTCAAGGACACACTGGTGGTGATCACCTCCGATGAATCCCACGGCATCGATGGCGTACGTCTGGCCTCGTCGTGGGGCTTCAACTTGACGCTGGCGCCGGAACAGGCGCAACTGCCACGCCTGAATGCCGGCGTTTATGGTCACGTCGATCTGAGCACCTCGATCCTCGACTATTTCGACCTGCCGGTGCCGGCTGCGCTGAGCGGCCGTTCGCTGTTTCGCGACTACGATTCGGGGCGCGAAATCATGTCGTTCACCAACGGCAAATTGCGCTACCACGACGGTCAGGGCATCTTCTCCGAGTGCGATCTGCCACGCCGCTGCCGCTACTACCAAAGCGCCGGTTTCATCGCCGAAAGCGCCATTTACAAAGGCACCTACAGCGGCCATCCGGCCCGACAGATCGCCGCGCGCGCCGATGCGCTGGACCTGTCCCTGCTGCGCACCCCGCTCAACCATCGCTACCAGTTCGGCAGCAACAATATCATTCCCCTGCAAGCGCAGATCAAGGATGACTGGGCCGACAACCTGATCGGCGCGCAATACCTGGAAATGCCCAAAGGCTCGCACACCCGCGTGCGCCTGACCGTGCGCTCGGTCGATCCGCAGCAGGCGGCGTACATCCAGCTCAAGGCCAAGGAATTCGAACAGGACGTGCAACTGGGCCTGCCGGCAGAAATGGTCGCCACTGCGGATCAACCGCTGGAGATGGATTTCAGCTTTGAAAACCCGCAGCCGCGCAAAGCCTTCTCGTTTCATTTGCTGGGGTATGGGAATGGCGCGGTTGAAGTCAGCGACTTCAGCGTCATCACCCAATTGCCTGGCCAGGAAGACATCCTCGACGATGGGCCAGAGGACGAAACCGCGCAATCCAGCTAACCCCTGCAGGAGCTGCCGCAGGCTGCGATCTTTTGGGAAGCAGAGCGTCCCCGGCTGTATTCCCACGCAGAGCGGGAACGATCAAACAAAAGCAGAAGATCGCAGCCTTTGGCAGCTCCTACATGTGCGGTGAGAGAGTTTGTCTATTGGCAAGCAATAGTCGGGCTATTAGCCGACTCGCCAACTCGGGTCTAGCCTTACCAGTCCGAAGCCGGCACGAGCCGGCCGCAGACGACCTGACAGGGAACCGAACATGGCAAACGAATCGAAATGCCCGTTCAACCACGCTGCCGGTGGTGGTACGACGAACCGTGACTGGTGGCCGAATCAACTCAACCTGAAAATCCTCAGCCAGCACTCAGCCAAGTCCGATCCGCTGGGCCAGGACTTCGACTACGCCAAAGCCTTCAAAAGCCTCGACTTCCAGGCCCTGAAACAAGACCTCAGAGCGCTGATGACTGATTCGCAGGACTGGTGGCCCGCTGACTTTGGTCATTACGGCCCGCTGTTCGTGCGCATGGCCTGGCACAGCGCCGGGACCTATCGCACTGCCGATGGCCGTGGCGGCGCTGGTTCTGGTCAGCAACGCTTTGCGCCACTGAACAGCTGGCCGGATAACGTCAGCCTGGACAAGGCCCGCCGCCTGCTGTGGCCGATCAAGCAGAAATACGGGCGCAACATTTCCTGGGCCGACTTGATAGTTCTCACCGGCAACGTCGCGCTGGAATCCATGGGTTTCAAGACCTTCGGGTTTTCTGGTGGCCGCGCCGATGTCTGGGAACCGGATGAAGACGTCTACTGGGGTTCGGAAACCGAGTGGCTGGGCGGCGATAACCGTTATGGCAAAAGCAACGGCCCGGTGCAGGAGCCCGGCGACGGTACGCTCGTGGCCGAGCCGGATCTGCATGGCCGTGAAGAAAGCCGCACCGATCAAGGCGAACGCAACCTGGAAAACCCCCTCGCCGCCGTGCAGATGGGCCTGATCTACGTAAACCCGGAAGGCCCTGAGGGCAACCCGGATCCGGTGGCCTCGGCCAAGGATATTCGCGAAACCTTCGGCCGCATGGCCATGAACGATGAAGAAACCGTGGCGTTGATCGCCGGCGGCCATGCGTTTGGCAAGACCCACGGCGCCGGCCCTGCGGACAACGTCGGCCCCGAGCCGGAAGCGGCTGGCCTCGAGCAACAAGGCCTGGGCTGGAAAAACGCCTTCGGCACCGGCAAAGGCGCCGACACCATCACCAGCGGTCTGGAGGTGACCTGGACCACCACGCCGACGCAATGGAGCAACAACTATCTGGAAAACCTCTTCGGCTTCGAGTGGGAACTGACCAAGAGCCCGGCAGGCGCCAATCAGTGGCAACCGAAAAACGGCGCCGGAGCCGGTACCGTGCCCCACGCCCACGACCCGAACAAACGCCTGTCACCGACCATGCTCACCTCCGACCTGGCGCTGCGCTTCGATCCGGCCTACGAACAGATCTCGCGACGTTTCCTGGCCAATCCCGATCAGCTTGCCGACGCGTTCGCCCGTGCCTGGTACAAGTTGATCCACCGCGACATGGGTCCGCTGTCCCGCTATCTCGGCCCGGAATTGCCGCAAGAAGAACTGCTCTGGCAAGACCCGCTGCCCGACGTGACGCACCCGCTGATCGACGACAGCGACGCCACAGCGTTGAAAAACAAGGTGCTGGCCTCAGGGCTGTCGGTGTCGCAACTGGTTTCTACTGCGTGGGCGTCAGCGTCGACTTTCCGTGGTTCGGACAAGCGCGGCGGCGCCAACGGCGGGCGTTTGCGGCTGGCCCCGCAGAAGTTCTGGCAAGCCAACCAGCCCGAGCAACTGGACAAGGTGCTGAGCACACTGGAAGGCATTCAGAACGAGTTCAACGGTTCTGCTGCCAATGGTAAGAAGATCTCGTTGGCAGACCTGATCGTCCTGGCCGGCAACGCCGGGGTAGAGAAAGCCGCGCAGAACGCCGGGCATTCGGTGTCGGTGCCGTTCTCACCGGGCCGCGTCGATGCTTCGCAGGAGCAAACCGATGTCGAATCGTTTGGTTTCCTGGAGCCGATCGCCGATGGTTTCCGCAATTACAGCAAAGGCAAATACACCGTTGCGGCGGAAACCTTGCTGATCGACAAGGCGCAATTACTCACCCTCACCGCACCGGAAATGACTGTGCTGCTGGGTGGTTTGCGAATGTTGAACACCAACGTCGGGCAAACGCGGCACGGTGTGTTCACCGATAAAAACGAAGCGCTGACCAATGACTTCTTCACCAACCTGCTGGACATGGGCGTGGAGTGGACGCCAACGTCACGGGATGCCGACCAGTTCGAAGGCCGCGATCGCAAGACCGGGGCGGCGAAATGGACGGCGACCCGGGTGGATCTGGTGTTCGGCTCCAATGCACAGTTGCGCGCATTGGCCGAGGTGTATGCCAGCGCTGATGCGAAGACGCAGTTCGTCAATGATTTCGTTAAAGCCTGGACGAAGGTGATGAATCTGGATCGGTTTGACCTGAGATAACTGACGAAACTCACCCCCCATGCAGGAGCTGCCGAAGGTTGCGATCTTTTGATCTTCAAAATCAAAAGATCGCAGCCTCGTTTCACTCGACAGCTCCTACATCTGATTTTGATCGTTCCCAAGCTCAGCGTGGGAACGATCAATCAAACGCCCCAACATTTGATCGGGGTTAAGCCAGGCTTTTGCTCACCACTTCATACACATCACTGGACAAGGCTCCCGACGCCAGAATCCGCTCCAGTTCAGCCTTCATCAACGCCTGACGGGCGCTGTCGTATTTACGCCAGCGGGTCAGCGGGGCCAGTTGGCGCGAGGCGATCTGTGGATTGAAGCCGTTCAGTTCGATCACCAGATCGGCGAGGAAACGATAGCCCGAGCCGTCCGCCGCGTGGAAGTTGATCAGGTTCTGCCCGGCAAACGCGCCGACCAGCGCACGCACCTTGTTCGGGTTCTTGATGTTGAACGCCGGGTGCTGCATCAACGCCTTCACGCGCTCCAGTCCGCCCGGCAAAGTGCTGCCCGCCTGTACGCTGAACCACTGATCCATGACCAGCGGGTTGTCCTTGAAGTGCTCGGCGAAGCTGGCCAGTGCCAGGGCCTTCTGTTCTTCGAACGGCGAGTTGACCAGCACCGCCAGCGCGGTCAGGCGCTCGGTCATGTTGTCGGCAGTCTCGAACTGCTCCAGCGCCGCCGCCAGCACTTCTGGCTTGCCGCTGAGCATCAGGTACGACAGGGCAATGTTCTGCAGCGCGCGACGGGCGAAATGCTCAGCCTCGGCCACGTACGGGGTTTTCTTCGACAGATCGCGGTTAGCCTGATAACGCAGCCACAGCGCTTCGAACAAACCTTCGGCCAGTTGCTTGCGGGCAAATTCGCGAGCGACATGGATCGCCTCGACGTCGGCGACTTCGCTGATCTCGGTGAGATAGGCCTCACCCGGCAGCGAGAGCATCTCGGCAACCATCGCCTGATCCAGCGACTCGTCGGACAGCACCGTGCGCAGCGCCGACACCAGACGCGGGTCGAGCGTCAGGCTCTCGCCCTTTTGATGCTGACCGATCAATTCCTGCAGCACTTGCACCGACAACTGCTGACCGGCATCCCAACGATTGAAGCCGTCGCTGTCGTGCTGCATCAGGAACATCAGTTGATCGCGGTTGTACGGGAAGCTCAGTTTCACCGGCGCCGAGAAGCCACGCAGCAGCGACGGCAGCGGTTGCTCGTTGATGTCGACGAAGGTGAAGGTCTGCTCGGCTTCGGTCACCGAAATCACCCGGGTGGTGCCTTGCGCCGAAGCTTCACCAGCCAGACGCAGGGCGATTTCGTTGCCCTGGCTATCAAGCAGCCCGAGCTCGACCGGAATCACGAACGGCAGTTTTTCCACCTTGTCGGGGGTCGGCGGGCAGCTTTGGCGGAAGGTCAGGCTGTAGGTTTTCGCGGCCGCGTCATGGGACTCGGTCACTGCCAAACGTGGCGTGCCGGCCTGGCTGTACCAGCGTTTGAATTGGCTGAGGTCGACGCCATTGGCATCTTCCATGGCCTTGACGAAGTCATCGCAGGTCACGGCCTGGCCGTCGTGGCGCTCGAAGTACAGATCACTGCCCTTACGGAAGCCTTCGGCGCCGAGCAAAGTGTGAATCATGCCGACCACTTCCGAGCCCTTTTCGTACACGGTCAGGGTGTAGAAGTTGGAAATCTCGATGAAGCTGTCCGGGCGTACGGCGTGGGCCATCGGGCCGGCATCTTCGGCGAACTGATGGGTGCGCAGATAGGCGACGTCCTGAATGCGCTTGACCGTCGCCGAGTTCATGTCCGAGGAGAAGCCGGCGTCGCGGAACACCGTGAAGCCTTCCTTGAGCGACAACTGGAACCAGTCGCGGCAGGTCACGCGGTTGCCCGACCAGTTGTGGAAATATTCGTGGGCGACGATCGCCTCGACCCGCTGGTGCGCGGCGTCGGTGGCGGTTTCGGCGCGGGCCAGCACGGCGCTGGAGTTGAAAATGTTGAGGCCTTTGTTCTCCATTGCGCCCATGTTGAAGTCGTTGACCGCGACGATCATGAAGATATCCAGATCGTACTCGCGACCGTAGACCTCTTCGTCCCAGCGCATGGATTTCTTCAGGCTGTTCATTGCGTGCTGGCACTTGTCGATGTTTTCCGGCTCGACATAAATGCGCAGCGCGACGTTGCGCTGGCTCATGGTGGTGAAGGTGTCTTCGACGCACCACAGATCACCGGCGACCAGCGCAAACAGGTACGCCGGTTTCTTGAACGGGTCTTCCCAGGTCGCCCAGTGCCGACCGTCTTCGCCGGGACCGGACGCGATCGGGTTGCCATTGGAGAGCAGCACCGGGTAGCTGTGCTGTTCGGCCACGACCGTGGTGGTGAACTTGCTCATCACGTCCGGGCGGTCGAGGTAATAGGTGATCTTGCGGAAGCCTTCGGCCTCGCACTGGGTGCAGAACATCGTGCCGGACTTGTACAACCCCTCCAGTGCGGTGTTGGTTTCCGGATGAATGCGCACGCTGGTGTCAACCGTGAAGGTTGCGCTGGTCGGCTGCAGGGTCAGATGGCTGTCGGAGACTTGATAGTCAGCAGCGCTCAGCTCTTTGTCCGCCAGCGTCACCGAGAGCAGCTCCAGTTGCTGGCCGTCGAGCACCAGCGGCGGCAGGCCCGCGCCGCGCTCCGGATTGCGGCGCATCACCAGTTGCGCGTGGACCAGACTGTGGTCCTCGAACAACTCGAAGGTCAGGTGCGTTTCGTCAATCAGGTACTCGGGCGCCTGATAGTCCTTGAGGTAAATCATCTTCGGTTGTTCGGTGCGCATGCTGGAATCCTTATTGATGCACGGCGAGCTGGTAAGCCGTGTATTTACGAATGTTGATCACGCCGGTGTCGAAGATCAGGTACTGGCCCTTGATCCCCAGCAGCGTGCCTTCGGCAATCGGGTTCTTGTCCAGGTTGAAGCTGACGATTTTCGCCGGGTATTGCTCGACGGGATAGCGGATTTCCAGCGGTTCGACGTCGGCAATCGTCTGAATCGCCTGTAGGCCGAATCGCTCCTGCAAGCCTTGCAGGCCTTCGGCGCAGCTTTCGAACAACTGATCGCGCACCTGCGCCAGATCCACCGCCGCCGCGTCGCCCTTGAGCAGCGCGCGCCAGTTGGTCTTGTCCGCCACCTGGCTGCGGAACAGGTCTTCGACAAATCCCGATTGCTGCCGCGTGGACACGCGCATGATCGGCAGCGCCTGACTGGCGCCCTGATCGAGCCAGCGCGTAGGCAACTGCGTGGCACGGGTGATGCCAACCTTGATCCCCGACGAGTTGGCCAGGTACACCACATGATCGGTCATGCAGAACTGCTCGCCCCACACCGGATCGCGGCAGGTGCCGGCGTCGAAGTGGCAGCGCTCCGGGCTCATGATGCACAGGTCGCACTGCGCCAGTCTGGTCATGCACGGGTAGCAATAACCCTGACTGAAACTGGTTTTGGTCCGGCGCCCGCAATGGGTGCAGTGGATCGCCCCCAGATATTCCAGACGCACGGTGGTGCCGATCAACGGGTTGACCGGCACCTCGACATCATCCAGACGAAACGCGTATTGCACATTGGGCCCGTCCAGGCGCGCCGACATTTTGCTGATTGCACCGCGGCCAATCTCGATCAATGGATGGCATCCGATTTGAACAGAATGTTCGGCACTTCGATCGACTTCGACGCACATTCCTGCGGGCCCATGTAACCGGTGCGCTGGTCTTCCGGCAGGTTCTGGATTTCCCAGGCGATCATCGCCTGCAACGACAGCTCACGCTGCTCGGCGGTGAGTTTGCCACCGTCGGACCATTTGCCGATTTCCACGGCCAGTTTCAGGCTCTCGTAGATGTCCGGGGTAATGTTGTTGATCATGTCGTTAAAAGAGGACATCAGGGTCTCCGCGCTCTTTACTGAAACAGAAATGTTAGACGGCCAGTTTACGGCGGTTATACAAACCGCCCAATAAACCGGTGAAGCATCCGATGAGTAACCCGCTCAGGTGCGCGGCGTTGGCAATCTGACCGAACCCGATCAGCGAGATCAGCCCGGACATGCACACCACCAGCCACACCAGCATCATCACCAGTACGCCACGCGGCAGGCGATAAGCCGGGTTCGGCGCCAGCAGCTGGAAGATCCAGCAATGCCCGAGCAAACCATAAAGCACGCCGGACAGACCGCCAAACAGAGTCGGGCCGCTCCAGACGAACTGTGCATAGTTGGATACGAGACTGAACAGCAGCGTCAGACCGATCAGATTGATGCTGCCCTGACGCGATTCGATGCGCCGGCCCAGCTCCCAGTACCACATGCCGTTCATGGCCAGGTGGAGAATGCCAAAGTGGATAAGCATCGGCGTGACCAGCCGCCACCACTGCCCTGCGGCAAGGCTGTCGGCCAGCGGCGTGAATTGGATGTACTCGCCGATCACGCGGAAATCGAGGAAGGTCAGCCAGCGCAGCGTCTCGAGGTTTTCACCGAGAAAGGTAAGCCCGCCGACGATCAGGCTCAGCAACAGGATGAAGCCGGTGGCTCTGGCGTGTTTCAACTGTTCAGTGAAACTCGGGCGCTTGAAAGTCTGACCGACTGGAATGTCCAGTTGCTGATCGGGATCGCCGGCAGGAAAACGCTCATACAACGAACGCACGTCCGCGCTGATTTCCTCCGGCGCCCACAGCACTTGCTCGCCCGCCTCCTCGCTGACCCGATGGGGCACCTGCATGCGTTGCAACAGTTTGACAAAGCCGCTCAAATCCACCGCCAATGGCAGGCGCAATACCGCTACCGCACTCATTGCAGCACCTCCGGCCGCTCGACATCGACCCAGACGAATTTTTGCGGATCCAGGCGCGTTTCCTGATCCAGACGATAGGCCACCAGTTTGCCGTAGAGCACCGCGCTGTAATCCAGGCAGGCCAGGTTCGGTCGGATCGGCGCCGGTTTGCCGCTGCGCCAATAGTGGCCGACAAACAGCAACGGCTCGTCGACGCCATAGCGCAGCAGGGAATTTTTCTCCGTTGAAGTCAGCGGCGTCTGCGCCACCGGTTCCGGCAACGCATCGGGCTGGAAGACAATGTCGCCGTACGTTTTCGGGTCATCTTCCCAGAACTTGGTGCGGAAGAAGGAACGCACCAGGCCGTCGCCGCTGGTCATGGTCAGGCCACCCGGCAAACGCATGTCGGTGCCACGCAGCAAGCGGTCGAAAACCGTGCAGGCAAAACTGCCGGGAACGGCCGAGGCCTGGAGGAAATGCTCATCGACGCAGCCGTCGGGGAACAAGGCGCGCAGCGGTTCGATCAGGCCGGCATCCCAGCAGGCGTGGACGACGCGAAAGCGTTCGGCATCGACGAACAGCGGCAGTTCATAGAACCACCGCTGGAAGTCATGCCAGTCACCCGGATGGTCTTCGAATTGACTCAGGGTTTCCTGCAGCAGCCGCGTATGGCGCTTGGTGTGTTCGCGCACGAACTGCTTGCCGCTGCCCGGTGGCGCCGGGGTCACCCAACCGAGCGCGTTGAATTCATGGTTGCCCATGATGCACAGCGCCTGCCCTGCCTCGACCATGTCGTGAACGATGTGCAGCGCCTCGCGAATGCGCGGGCCACGGTCGATGATGTCGCCGACAAATACCGCCATGCGTGAAGGATGGCGCCAGACCCCGCCCTGCTTGTGATAACCGAGACGGTCCAGCAAGTGTTCGAGGGTCAGAGCGCATCCGTGCACGTCACCGATCAGGTCGTAACTGCGCGCGGGATCGAGCATCAGTCGCCTCCACCCCCCAGCTTGCTGCCCCAGCCAAGCTTGGTACGGCACACCTCGTAGTAGTTGTGATCGAGCGGATGAATCAGGCGCAATTTCTGCGCTTTCTTGCTCACGGTGATGGTGTCGCCCGGCGCGCAGGTGAAATGGTTCTGGCCGTCGCAGGAGACTTGCGGGTAGATCTGCATATCTTTGGACACGACGATTTTCAGCTCACTGTTGCCATCGACCACAATCGGTCGTCCCGACAAGGTATGGGGGTACATCGGCACAATCACAATAGCGTCGAGCTTGGGATGCATGATCGGGCCGCCAGCGGACAACGCATACGCGGTGGAGCCGGTCGGCGTGGCGACGATCAGGCCGTCGGCCTTCTGGCTGCAGACGAACTGGCCGTCGATGTACAGCTCGAATTCGATCATTCGCGTCGATTTGCCCGGGTGCAGCACGACATCGTTGAGCGCATCGCCCTGGCCGATGGCTTCGCCGTGGCGACGGACTTCGGCTTGCAGCAGGAAGCGGTTTTCTACCAGATAGTGGCCGTCGAGTACTTCGGCGACCTTGATTTCCAGCTCGTCCGGGCGAATATCGGTGAGAAAACCGAGGCTGCCACGGTTGATGCCCAACACCGGAATGTTGTGCCTGGCCAGCGCCCGCGCGGCGCCGAGCAGGCTGCCGTCACCGCCGACGACGATGACCATGTCGCAGACTTCGCCGAGCATCTTGCGCGACGAAGTTTGCAGGCCGTGGCCCGGCAGAACTTCAGCGATGGTGTCTTCGAGGATCACGTGCAGGTGACGGTCGAGCAGAAAGCGTTTCAGTCGGCGGACGGTATCCAGCACCTGGGAACTGCCCAGGCGACCGATGATGCCGATATTACGAAATTGCTCCATGGGACCTCTGCGGACAATCGAAAACGCGAAAACCCGATTATGGGCGAAAGCGCCAGATAGACAAAATCCTTTCAGCCTCAAGGGTGGGCTCAGGTTTAAGGCTATGCTCGCAAGATGATCCTGTTTCCCGATTTGCTTCAGCTGCCCCATCAATTACGCCATCCCGAAGTGCGGGACCTGGCGTGGGTAATCCTCGCGCCGCCGATGCTCGCCACCACGCCGTGGCCGCAACGCCACCCGCTGGCCGGCAGCGACTGGGTGCAAGACCCGCAGCGTCTCGAACACTGGCTGCGTCAGCTCGACCGTGACAGTTACGGTCTGCTGCAGTGGCTGGCGCAGGCGCGCACCCGACGCCTGGGGCTGTATTACGAGCGGCTGTGGCAGTTCGCCGTGGAGCATGCGCCGGGCATCGAACTGATCGCTGCCAACCTGCCGATTCGCCGCGGCGGCCATACGCTCGGCGAACTGGACATGCTGCTGCGTGACCGCGACGGCGTGCATCATCTGGAACTGGCGATCAAGCTCTACCTCGGCCCGCAGGCGGGTGACGGCCGCGATCCGGCGCAGTGGCTGGGGCCGGGCTGCCATGATCGACTGGATCGCAAACTGGCGCATCTGGCCGAGCATCAATTGCCGATCTCGGCGCGCCCGGAAAGCCGCGAAGTGCTGGCGGCGCTGGACATCGAGAAGTTCAGCGCACAGTTGTGGCTCGGCGGTTATCTGCTGTACCCGTGGCCGGGAACCTGTGCTTCACCGCACGGCGCGCATCCACACCATTTGCGCGGCAGCTGGCTGCACCAGAAGAACTGGCCGGCGTTCGTCGCGCAACGCCCGCCGGGACGCTGGCAACCGCTGCCCCGCCACGCCTGGCTGGCGCCGGCGCACTATCCGGCGGACCAGGTCTGGGCGGATGAGCATTTGCGTTTGTGGCTGGAAGACCTGCCAGCGTTGGCCCCGGCGCAGTTGATGGTGCGCCTGACCGAGAATGCCCTGGGGGAATGGGAAGAGGCCGAACGGTTGTTTCTGGTGGCGGATCTTTGGCCGAATGTCCCCGGCCAAGCTTAAAAGATCGCAGCCTTCGGCAGCTTCTACAGGGTGTACGCATTCCAAATGTAGGAGCTGCCGAAGGCTGCGATCTTTTGATCTCGCTTCTAAAAAGACAACCGCACCGCCAGCGCCGCCAACGTCACCAGCAACACCGGCACGGTCAACACAATCCCCACCCGGAAGTAATAGCCCCAGCCAATATGGATGCCCTTGCGCTCCAGCACATGCAACCACAACAACGTCGCCAGACTGCCGATCGGCGTGATCTTCGGCCCCAGGTCGCTGCCGATGACGTTGGCGTAGATCATCGCTTCCTTGATCACCCCGCTCGCCTGACTGGCATCGATCGACAGCAGGCCGATCAGCACGGTCGGCAGGTTGTTCATGATCGACGACAGCAGCGCCGTCAGTACCCCGGTGCCCATCGCCGCGCCCCAAACGCCGTGACCGGCGAACACATCCAGCCAACCGGCGAGGTAACCAGTGAGCCCGGCATTGCGCAGCCCGTACACCACCAGGTACATGCCCAACGAGAAAATCACGATCTGCCACGGCGCTTCTTTCATCACCTTGCGCGTCGAGATCTTGTGGCCACGGGCGGCGATAGCCAGCAGCAGCGCGGCGCACACGGCGGAAATCGCACTGATGGGAATGCCCAGCGGTTCCAGGGCGAAGCAGCCAATCAACAGGATCACCAACACCGCCCAACCGGCATAGAACGTCGCCTTGTCGTGGATCGCGGTGTGCGGGTTTTCCAGCTGTTCAGGGTCATAAGCCGCAGGAATGTCACGGCGAAAGAACCACAGCAACATGCCCAGCGTCACTGCAACGCTGACGAAGTTGACCGGCACCATCACCGCGGCGTAGCGGTTGAAGCCGATGTGAAAGAAGTCCGCCGAAACGATGTTGACCAGGTTCGACACTACCAGCGGCAGACTCGCCGTATCGGCGATAAACCCGGCGCCCATGACGAATGCCAGCGTCGCCGCCGGGGAAAAGCGCAGCGCCAGCAGCATTGAAATCACGATCGGCGTGAGGATCAGCGCCGCGCCGTCATTGGCGAACAGCGCCGAGACCAGCGCGCCGAGCAGCACCATGAACGCGAACAACTTGCGCCCACTGCCCCGCCCCCAACGCGCCACGTGCAGCGCTGCCCAATTGAAGAAGCCAGCCTCGTCGAGCAACAGGCTGATGATGATCAGCGCGACGAAGGTGCCGGTGGCGTTCCAGATGATCTGCCAGACCAGCGGAATATCCGTGAGGTGGACGACGCCGAAAATCAACGCCAGCACAGCGCCCAACGTTGCACTCCAGCCGACGCCGAGCCCTTTGGGTTGCCAGATGACGAGGGTGATGGTCAGCAGGAAAATCAGTGACGCAGCGAGCATTCGCAGAAGCCTTCAATATCGAAATGGGTGGAGATCGAATAAATGTGGGAGCGAGCCTGCTCGCGAAGGCCGAGTGTCAGATAACATTTTCCTGTCCGACAGACCGCCTTCGCGAGCAGGCTCGCTCCCACAGTGAGTCTCGGTGCGGTTATTTCTTGTGTTGCTCTACGAACTGGCCATAGGCATCGATGAATTTCTGCAGAAACGGCTTCACCGAATCACTCAACTTGCCCGCTTCGTCAAACGCATTGCCCGCGCCGCCCAGATACGCTTCCGGCTGCTGCAGGCAGTGAATGTCGAGGAACACGAAGGTCTGACGCAGGTGCTGGTTGGCGCCGAAACCGCCGATGGCGCCAGGCGAAACGCTGATCACCGCGCCGGGCTTGCCGCTCCACGCGCTCTGGCCGTAGGGACGGGAGCCGACGTCGATGGCGTTCTTCAAGGGCGCAGGAATCGAGCGGTTGTACTCGGGGGTTACAAACAGCACCGCGTCGGATGACGCCACTTTCTGACGGAAAGTGCTGTAGGCTGCTGGCGGGGAAGCGCCGTCGATGTCTTCGTTGTACAGCGGCAAATCACCGATTTCGACGATCTCGAGGTTGAGATTGGCCGGCGCCAGTTCGGCCAGGGCCAGGCCGACTTTGCGATTGATCGATGCTTTGCGCAGGCTACCGACTACTACAGCGACGTTGTAGACATTGCTCATGGAAGACTCTCGATGGTCTGTGGGAAGAATCGCTAGTTATAGATGATCCGATGACAATTTCACCAGCGGTCGTTGGATTTTCCTGCGGCAAGAATATTTTTTTCCTGTAAGAAAACTTACCGAGCCTGATGGCGGTCTACAAAGCCGCAAATCAAGCGTTTTATCTCCAGAGGTTCTAAGCAGATGGCAGCAGTACTCGTCGGTCAGTTTCATGCAAGAGATGCGGAAGGCCGCGTTTATTCGGTGCATGAATTCCAGGAATCGAACCCGTCTGCAGACGGCTTCAGCGGCACGGAGCCCGTTACCACCTATAAATTGGCCATCGGCGACCGCATCAACAAGGTCAGCGAGAGCGAATTCCTGCTGGTTCAGTCGGGCATTACCCTGACCCGTGAACCTGAGCCATACGTTGCTTCATAACTGGCTGTCATGAGCAGAAGTCATGCGTGCAGACTTG
The DNA here is from genome assembly GCF_035554175.1 of Pseudomonas sp. Classification (GTDB taxonomy): domain Bacteria; phylum Pseudomonadota; class Gammaproteobacteria; order Pseudomonadales; family Pseudomonadaceae; genus Aquipseudomonas. The sequence continues at coordinate 19,083 of NZ_DATMIV010000002.1, forward strand.
GGGTAGGATTCAGCCTCTGACCCCACCTGCTGAACATGGACTTCACGCATGCGTTTACGCCACATCGAAGTGATTCAGGCGCTGTTGCAGACCGGTCATCTGGGTACCGCCGCCGAATGGCTGCAACTGCCGGTGACCGAGGTCGAAGAGCGTTTGCGCGAAGCCGAGAGTCAGTTGGGGTTCATGTTGTTCGCCAGCGTCCGCGGGCGCTTGCAACCGACCTCCGAAGCGCGGGCTCTGCAAGTGGAAATCGCGCACGTCTATGAGGCACTGGAACCGGTGCAGCGTCTGGCCAGCAGCCTCAAGCAATACCTCGCCCCGCCCTTGCGCATCATCGGTACCCCGCCGCTGGCCCAGCACCTGTTGCCGCAAAGCCTGGCCGCCCTGCGCCGACGCTTGCCCGAGGCACCCTGCAGCCTGCTCAGTGCGCCGACTCGCGACATCGTCCGCAGCCTGTTACTGCGCGAGAGCGATCTGGGCCTGAGCCTGCACAATCCCGAACATCCCGACATCCATTGCCAGCCGCTGGCCCAGGGCAAGCTGCAACTGCTCGCGCCGCATGGCTGGCTACAGCCGAAACAGAAATATATTTCGCTGGCGGACCTGGCTGGCCAAGCCATGGTCGGCCTCGAAGGGCAGGATCCGCTGAGCCCGGCGCTGGAAAACAAACTGCAGGCCTTGCGTCCGGCACCGAGCATTCAAACCCGCGTGCAGACCCACCAGATGATGCGCAGCATGGTCGAGGCCGGCGAAGGCCTGGGTATCGTCGACCCGTTCACCGCACTGGGTGCACGCGCTGCCGGCCTCGACGTCTGCCCGCTGTCGCCCGCTGTGCCTGTCAGTCTCTACGCCCTGACCTTGAAACACGCCGCGCCGTCATCGGCGGTTCAGACCTTGCTGGCAATCGTCACGGAACAAGCCGAGGCGATGCTGTCGATCTGAGCGGGTTTTCCAGCGGGTTATCGAACAGCCGATACCAGAACAACGCCACTTCGGCGGTGTGCGGATCGATGCCGCGATAGCGCAACTGGTCGATGCCACCAATCACATAACCGCAGCGTTCGTACAGGCGACAGGCGCCAAGGTTGTTGTTCTGGGTTTCGAGCATGATGCCCGGCAGCTTCTTCTTGCGACTCCAGAATTGCGCGACATCAAGCAACGCCTTGGCCACCCCGTGACGCCGGGCCGGTGCATGCACCGCCAGTTCATCGATGTGGGCAAAGCCGTTCCAGTTGGTGCTGATCACCAGGTGGCCGACCGGCTCATCGTCCAGATACGCCATGAAAATCGCGCTGTCGGGCGCGTTGTGGAAGGCGCTGAACTCTTCGGGATCGATTCCATAGCATTTGCGGTACGGCACGATCGGCGTCACCGGCCATTGCTCGACCGGTTTGCCGATCACGGCGGCGCCATAGGCGGCGACCTCGAAACTGAAGTCGCTGCCCCAGATGTACGGCGCAAAGCCTTCGTCGGCGACGCGCACCGACAACCCTGGATATTTTGGATTCATGACCGGTTGCATACTGGGGAAAGTCCTCATTCCTTGACGCAGTCGACGGTGACAACAGGGTCGACGTTGATGTCGCGATGGATGATCGCCAGCGTAAATTTCAAATCTTTGTACATGAGACTCAGTGTCCTGAGGCGGCAGGTTCGCTTCTGCCAATGCACTCAGGGTAGAAGGTTGCAGCGGTTGTGGCGAGGGTGGCAACTTGGCTTCATGTCGCCAGACGCAAAAGATCGCGACCTTCCTCGTCTCTTGACTTTGGAATGCGATCCCCGCGGGAGCTGCCGAAGGCAGCGATCTTTTGATCCTCTGATCCTTTGATTTTTCGAGCTTTCAGGCCTGCGCATCAGCTTCGGCAATCTGCGTCCACAACGCCGGCGCACCCGCCGATTTGGCTATGACCTCCAGCCGTACCAGATGCGCCGCCAGTTCTTCTTCGGTCGCGCGAATGATCCGCGCTGGCTGACGATCGGCCGGCAGACGGCGGATTTCCGTGGCCGAGTTATCCGCGCCCTCGCCCGTACCATTGCCGTCGGACGCATTGCCGGCCAGCGACAGGCTGGTCTGGCCGCCGGTCATGGTCAGGTAGACGTCGGCGAGAATCTCCGAGTCGAGCAAGGCGCCGTGCAGTTCACGACCGGAGTTGTCGACGCCATAACGTTTGCACAACGCATCGAGGCTATTGCGCTGCCCTGGGTGACGTTCCCGGGCCATCATCAGGGTGTCGAGGATCGTGCAGTGTTGGGTGATGTCGGCGCGATCGTGCTGGCCCATCAAGGCGAATTCGTTGTTGATGAAGCCAACGTCGAACGCCGCGTTGTGGATGATCAGCTGCGCGCCTTTGATGAATTCGAAGAACTCGTCGGCGACCTCGGCAAAGCGCGGCTTGCCGACGAGGAATTCGTTGGTGATGCCGTGTACACCGATCGCACCTTCGTCACTCTCGCGATCCGGTTGCAGATAAACGTGAAAGTGCCGGCCCGTCAGGCGCCGACCGATCAGTTCGACGCAACCGATTTCAATGATCCGGTGACCATCGGTCACCGGCATGCCGGTGGTTTCGGTATCGAGTACAACGGATCTGGTGGCCATCAGTGCTCAGCTCTCAACGGGTCAATCGTGCAAAAGCGCGGATGTTAACACGCTGGACTCGAACCCTGTAGGAGCTGCGGCACGCTGCGATCTTTTGATTTTTTCCTACACCAAGATCAAGAGATCGCAGCCTTCGGCAGCTCCTACAGGGGAATGCATTCCAATGTGGGAGCGAGCCTGCTCGCGAATGGGCGCGCCACTGATAGTCAGCTCTGCTTGTACCCGCGCACCTCATCCACACCACGGTTGGCCAACTGGTCGGCCCGCTCGTTGCCATGATGGCCGATGTGCCCGCGCACCCATTTCCAGGTGACTTTGTGGCGGTTGACCTGCTCGTCCAGCTCTTTCCACAGATCGGCGTTTTTTACCGGTTCCTTCGCAGCGGTTTTCCAGCCGCGCTTCTTCCAGTTGGCCATCCACTCGTTGATGCCTTTCATCACGTATTGCGAGTCGGTCACCAGCAGCACTTCGCAGGGGCGCTTGAGTGCTTCGAGGCCGCGGATTGCGCCGAGCAACTCCATGCGGTTGTTGGTGGTATTGGCCTCGCCGCCCCACAGTTCCTTTTCCACGCCCTTGCACACCAGCAGAGCGCCCCAACCGCCAGGGCCGGGGTTGCCCTTGCAGGCGCCGTCAGTGAACAGTTCTACGGTGTCGACGCTTTCAACGCTTTCGCTCATGCCAGTCTTTCCAGAAAAATGCCTGTCCTGCCAATCACGGATCGACAATGACCGTGGCCGGGACAAGCCCGGCCACTGAATAGAAGAGGTTTTACGGTTCGATGCGGCGGCGATTGACCTTGGCCATCGGCAACGGAATCAGCTTGCCCATCGGTTCGCGGCGCTCCTGGCGCAACGGCCTGAGCCCCACCACAATCTTGCGCGCCACCAGCAGATAGAAGCCACCGCCGGACAATTGCCAGTCACCGGCCTTGCGTTCCCAGCCGGCCAGACGATTCTGCCACTTGGGCGACGCGAGCGGCGGACGATAGCACCCGAAGCGGCGTTTCTCCAGCGCGAAGCCCAGCAGATTGAGCCAGTCAGCCACCCGCGACGGCGAGATGCAGCGCGCCTTGCGCAGGGCATCATTGGCGAAGAAATGGCGCAGGCCCCAGGTGCTCCAGGGATTGATGCCGATGATCAGCAGGTGCCCACCGGGACGCACGCTGCTGGCCGCTTCACGCAGCAAACCGTGGGGCGACAGGCAAAAGTCCAGACCGTGCTGCATCACCACCACGTCGGCGGCGTGCTCGCTCAACGGCCAGGCCTGCTCCTCGCAGACGATCTCGACCCCGGGCAACGGCGCGCCGAGACGCACGTTGCGCTGCACTTGCGGGGCAGCCGGCGGGGTTTCGGCGGACGGGCCGTAATGCACCAGGTAGCCGCCGAAGAAACGCCCGAGCTCGTCGTCGAGCATGCGCCGCTCTTCATCCAGCAGAAACTGCCCGAGCGGCCCCGCCAGCCATTCACGGGCGGCGCTGATCAATTCCAGCCATTCGGGATCGGCCTGAGCGAACGCTTTATCGGTCATGTCATTCTCCAACGCGCCAGGAACTACTAAGATGCGCCAATGTTTTCCGCTTGGCGAATTCCGACGATGATACAGATCAGTGCCCTGCCCGCGTTCACCGACAACTACATCTGGTTGTTACAGGATCACCAGAGCCAGCGCTGCGCGGTGGTCGATCCGGGCGAGGCCGCTCCGGTGCAGGCGTGGCTCGATGCGCATCCGGGCTGGGTGCTCAGCGATATTCTGATCACTCATCATCACCATGACCACGTCGGCGGCGTCGAGCGCCTGAAAGCGGCGACCGGCGCAAAAGTCTACGGTCCGGCCAGCGAAAAGATCCCGGGGCGCGACGTAGCGCTCAAGGACAACGACAGCGTCAGCGTGCTCGGCTGGGATTTCGCGGTCCATGCGGTGCCCGGTCACACTTTGGGGCACATCGCCTACTACCGCCACGGTCTGCTGTTCTGCGGCGATACCCTGTTCGCCGCCGGTTGCGGTCGCCTGTTCGAAGGCTCGCCGCAGCAGATGCATCAATCGCTCAGCCGTCTTGCCGCCCTGCCCGAAGATACGCTGGTCTATTGCACCCATGAATACACCTTGAGCAATCTCAAGTTTGCCGCCGCGGTCGAGCCAGGCAACCCGCACATAGCCGCCCGTCTGGAAAAGGTCACCCAACAGCGACAGAACGGCGTCATGACCCTGCCGTCGACCCTGGCCCTGGAAAAGCTCACCAATCCGTTTTTACGCACTTCTGAAACATTGGTTACACAAAAAGTGGACGAACGGGAAGGCGCTCAAGACCGGGCGCCGAGCGAGGTGTTTGCAGTGTTGCGCGCCTGGAAAGACACGTTCTGATGCCCGCGCTGGCGGGTGGCCAAATTCTCAATGGTTGACCGCAGGGGGTGCGCTTTCTAGAATCGCCCGACATTTTTGCCCGGAACTTACTTCCAGCCAATGTCGTCATCCATACGTAAGTCCGTCAATTCAGATGCATTGACCCGCCTGGCGCAAGCCATCGCGGTGGCTGTGTCCGCCACGCTGGCGGGCTGTTCCAGCCACGCTCCGCAGCCTGAAGCGACGCATACGCCGAACATTGCTGCGCGAGCCAAGCAGAAGCCCATCTGGCTGACCGAGAAGCCCACACCAGTGGCGCCCCAGGACATCTGGGAGCGCATGCGCCAGGGCTTCCAGCTGCAGGAAGGCCTTGGCGTGAACCCGCGCATCGAGCAACAGCGCCTGTGGTTCGCCAGTAACCCCTCTTTTCTTGAGAATGCCGGCGAACGCGGCAGCCTCTACATTCATTACATCGTCGAACGCCTCGAAGAGCGCAACATGCCGCTGGAGCTGGCCCTGCTGCCGGTGATCGAGAGCGCCTACAACCCGATGGCGTACTCCCGCGCCGATGCCGTGGGCCTGTGGCAGTTCATTCCTTCCACCGGACGTTACTTCAACCTGCGCCAGACCCGTTTCTACGATGGCCGTCGCGACATCACCGCCTCCACCACTGCGGCGATGGATTACCTGACCCGTCTGCACGACATGTTCAACGGCGACTGGTTGCTGGCCCTGGCAGCCTATAACGCTGGTGAAGGCACGGTCAGTCGCGCCATCGAGCGCAACGAAAAGCTCGGCCTGCCCACCGATTACTGGAACCTGCCACTGCCAGCAGAAACCCAGGCCTACGTGCCGAAACTGCTGGCGCTGTCGCAAGTGGTACTGGCGCCAGAAGCCTACGGTGTCAATCTCAACCCGATCGCCAACGAGCCGTACTTCCAGGTCGTCGAAATCAACCAGCGCATGGACCTGTCCAAGGTCGCTGCCGTGGCCAATATCGACGAGGACGAACTGTTCCAGCTCAATCCGGCGTTCAAACAGCGCACCACCATCGACGGCCCGCAGCATCTGCTGGTGCCGACGTCCAAGGCGCAACTGCTGACGGCGAGTCTGCAGACCATGCGCCCGGACGAACTGATCAGCCCGCGCTCGCTGAAACCGGTGTTCGAGGGTGCTGATCCTTCCGAGGTAGCGCAGCTCAAGCGTGCCTATCGGGTCAAGCGTGGCGACAACCTCGGCTCCATCGCCAAGGCCAACAAGGTCGAAGTCAAGGATCTGCAGCGCTGGAACAAGCTGACCGGCAAGAATCTCAAGGTCGGCCAGACCCTGGTCATGCAGGACAACACCAAGCGAGCGCCGGCGCGCAAGTCCGGCCGGGTCAATACTGTGATCGCGGCCAACAGCAAGAGCAAAGGCAAGGACGAGAGCAAGCAGCAGACCCAGTACAAGGTCAAGCGTGGCGACACCCTGTACGTGGTGGCCAAGCGGTTCAACGTCGAGATGCAACATCTCAAGCGCTGGAACCCGGGTGCGGGCAAGGCGTTGAAGCCTGGACAGATGCTCACGGTTTATCAGCCGCACTGATTTGAAATCAAAAGATCGCAGCCTTCGGCAGCTCCTACATCGATCCCTGTAGGAGCTGCCGGAGGTTGCGATCTTTTTTTGCATTAACGCGGCATTAACCCGCATCTTTTTCCTGTCCAGACAAGCTGTTACTGTACGGCCCACAAAGCCCAAGCCGCTGGATCGGATCTGACTTGAAGCGTGCCCTCTCCCTGCTCCTGATCAGCCTGGCCTTGAGCTCTACCGCAAGCGCGACGATTACCGAAAGTCATGGTTATGCGCAGTTCGGCACGCTCAAGTACCCGGCCAGATTTACCCACTTCGACTGGGTCAACCCGCAAGCGCCCAAGGGCGGTACGTTGCGGGTGATGGCGTTCGGCACCTTCGATACGGTCAACCCGTACACGTTCAAGGGCACCAGCCCGGTCACTACAGCAAATTTCCTCCAGTACGGCATCAACGAACTGAACGAGCCGCTGATGGTCGGCACCGGGCAGTATTCGCCGTCCGGCGACGAACCCGCGTCGAGTTACGGATTGATCGCACAATCGGTGGAGTACAGCGAAGATCGCAGCTGGGTGGTATTCAATCTGCGCCCTGAGGCGCGATTCCACGACGGCGCGCCGATTACCGCTTACGACGTAGCGTTTTCCTATCGTCTGTTGCTCAAGGAAGGTCACCCGCTGTATCGCACCGCGTTGCAGGAAGTGCTGCGGGTCGACATCCTCAACAAGCAGCGCATCCGCTTCGTACTCAAGCGCTCGGGCAACCCGTTGCTGATCCTGCGTCTCGGTGAACTTCCAGTGCTGCCCCAGCATTACTGGAAAGACCGTGACTTCAAGGCCACCACCTTTGAGCCACCACTGGGCAGCGGGCCGTACCGCATCACTTCAGTCACGCCGGGGCGGCAGTTGATCTTCGAACGGGTCAAGGATTACTGGGGCAAGGATTTGCCGGTCAATCGCGGCAAGTACAATTTCGATCGAATGGAAGTCGAGTTCTACCGCGACAGCGACGTGGCCTTCGAAGCGTTCAAGGCCGGTGAGTTCGACATCTACATCGAGCATCAGGCGAAAAACTGGGTCAACGGTTACAACTTCCCTGCCGTACGGCGTGGCGAGGTGATCAAGGCGCAGATCCCGCATCAGATCCCGACCCAGACCCAAGGTCTGTTCATGAACACCCGCCGCGCGACCTTCGCCGATGTCAGGACTCGCGAAGCGCTGGGCCTGATGTTCGACTTCGAGTGGACCAACCGCGCGCTGTTCAGCGATGCCTACAAACGCGCCACCAGCTATTACCCCAACAGCGAATTCACTGCGTCCGGCCTGCCGGTCGGCCATGAATGGCTGATGCTCAAGCCGTACAAGGATCAGCTCCCGGCCAGGCTGTTCACCGAGCCGTTCACCCTGCCGAAAACTGACGGCCGCGGCATTCCGCGCGAGACCATGCGCAAGGCCCTCGCCCTGCTCGCCGAAGCCGGCTGGAAGCTCAACGGTCAGCGCCTGCAGAACGCCGAAGGCCAACCGCTGCGCTTCGAACTGCTGCTGGTCAATCCGAGCCTGGAGCGTCTCTATCAGCCGTATATCGAGAACCTCAACAGCATCGGCATCGACGCGCGCCTGCGCACCGTGGATCGGGCGCAGTACAAACAGCGCCTCGATCAATTCGATTTCGACATGATCTCGATGACACTGGGCCAGACCTTGAGCCCGGGCCTTGAGCAGTGGCAGTACTTCCACTCCAGTCAGGTGAACGTCAAGGGCAGCAAGAATTACGCCGGCATCGCCAACCCGGTGGTCGATCATCTGCTCGAACAATTACTCGCCGCACGCACCCGCGACGAACAGGTCGCCGCCGGCAAGGCGCTCGACCGCGTGCTGCTCTGGCAGCACTACAGCATTCCCAACTGGTACCTCAATTATCACCGTCTGGCCTACCGCAACCGGTTGGCCTTTGTCACCACGCCGCCCTACACCCTGGGCCTGAGCGCGTGGTGGCTGAAGTCTTCGGAGAAAGATCGATGAACCCTGTTCGCGCCCTGCTCGTGCAGGCCAGCGGCTTGCTGTTCGCCGGGCTGGCTTGCGCCGCCCCGCAACACGCCGTGACCCTGTACAACGAGCCGCCGAAATACCCTGCCGATTTCAAGCATTTCGACTACGTGAACCCCGACGCGCCCAAAGGCGGCGTGTTCCGTCAGGCCGGTTTCGGCGGGTTCGACAGCCTCAATCCGTTCATCAATAAAGGCGTGCCCGCCGATGACATTGGCCAGATCTACGACACCCTGACCAGACACAGCCTGGACGAGCCCTTCACCGAATACGGCCTGATCGCCAGCAAGATCGAGAAAGCCGACGACAACAGCTGGGTGCGTTTCTACCTGCGCCCTGAAGCGCGCTTTCACGACGGCCACCCGGTGCGCGCCGAAGACGTGGTGTTCAGCTTCGAGACGCTGACCAAAGAAGGCTCGCCGATGTTTCGTGGCTACTACAACGACGTCGCCGAAGCCGTCGCTGAAGACCCGCTGAAAGTCCTGTTCAAGTTCAAGCACAGCAACAATCGCGAGCTGCCGTTGATCCTCGGTCAATTGCCGGTCCTGCCGAAACACTGGTGGGCCAGTCGCGACTTCAACAAGGGCAATCTGGAAATCCCGCTGGGCAGCGGCCCGTACAAGGTCACCGAGGTCAAGGCCGGGCGTTCGGTGCGATATGAGCGGGTCAAGGATTACTGGGGCAAGGATCTGCCGGTCAACCGGGGTTTCTACAATTTCGACACGATGACCACCGATTACTACCGCGACAACACTGTCGCCCTTGAGGCACTGAAGGCCGGGCAGTTCGATTACTGGCTGGAGATGACCGCGAAGAACTGGGCCAGCGCCTATAACGTTCCCGCGGTTACCGAGGGCCGTTTGATCAAGGAACTGATCCCGAACAGCAACCCTACCGGCATGCAGGGGTTCGTCTTCAACTTGCGCCGCCCGGTGTTCCAGGATGTGCGCGTGCGCCAGGCGCTCGGTCTGTTGTTCGATTTCGAGTGGACCAACAAGCAACTGTTCAACGGCGCCTACGTGCGCACCCGCAGCTATTTCGAAAACTCGGAAATGGCCGCCACCGGCCTGCCCGACGCCGATCAGCGGGCGATCCTCGAACCGTTCCGCAGCAAACTGCCGGCCCAGGTGTTCAGCGAAGCCTTCGAAAACCCGAAGACCGACGCCAGCGGCATGATCCGCACCCAGCAGCGCGAGGCGTATCAACTGCTGCAAGAGGCGGGCTGGAAGATCGTCGACGACAAAATGGTTGACGCCACCGGCAAGCCGGTGGTGATCGAATTTCTCCTCGCTCAGACCGAATTCGAACGCGTGCTGCTGCCGTTCAAGCGCAACCTCAGCGACCTCGGCATCGACCTGGTGATCCGCCGCGTCGACGTCTCGCAGTACATCAACCGCGTGCGTTCGCGGGACTTCGACATGATGGTTGGCAGCTTTCCGCAGTCCAACTCACCGGGCAACGAGCAACGCGAATACTGGATGAGCGCCGCCGCCGACAAACCGAGCAGCCGCAACAGCATGGGCCTGAAGGATCCGACCGTCGATCAACTGGTCGAAAGCCTGATCAACGCCGACTCACGCAACAGCCTGGTAGCCCACGCCCGCGCCCTGGACCGGGTGCTGCAATGGGGCTACTACGTGGTGCCCAACTGGCACATCAAGAGCTGGCGCGTGGCCTACTGGAACCACATCGGCCACCCGAAAACCTCGCCCAAGTACGACATCGGCATCAATACCTGGTGGGTCAAGCCCGACGCCAAGCCTGCCGTAGAAGTCGAAACCCAACTGCAAGCCGACCCTGCGGGAACGGAGTAATCAGATGCTGGCGTATATCTTTCGGCGACTGCTGCTGATCATCCCGACCCTGTTCGGCATTCTGCTGATCAACTTCGTGATCATCCAGGCCGCGCCCGGTGGGCCGGTCGAGCAGATGATCGCCAAGCTCGAAGGCTTCGAAGGCGCCACCAGCCGGATTGCCGGCGGCGGTGCCGAAGTGGCGGTGGCCGGCTCGTCCTATCGCGGCGCACAGGGGCTGGATCCGGCGCTGATCAAGGAAATCGAGCACATGTACGGGTTCGACAAATCGGCCCCGGAACGTCTGTGGATCATGGTCAAGAACTACGCGCAGCTGGATTTCGGCGACAGTTTCTTCCGCGACGCCAAGGTCATCGACCTGATCAAGGAAAAGATGCCGGTGTCGATCTCGCTGGGGCTGTGGAGCACGCTGATCATGTACCTGGTGTCGATTCCGCTGGGCATCGCCAAGGCTACGCGGCACGGCAGCCACTTCGACGTCTGGACCAGTTCGGCGATCATCGTCGGTTACGCGATCCCGGCGTTTCTGTTTGCGATCCTGCTGATCGTGGTGTTCGCCGGCGGCAGTTATCTCGACTGGTTTCCCCTGCGCGGCCTGACCTCGAACAACTTCGATGAGCTGAGCCTGGGCGGCAAGATCATCGATTACTTCTGGCACCTGGCATTGCCGGTGACCGCGCTGGTGATCGGCAACTTCGCGACCATGACCCTGCTGACCAAAAACAGCTTCCTCGATGAAATCAACAAACAGTACGTGGTCACCGCCAAGGCCAAAGGCCTGACCCGCCATCGCGTGCTTTACGGCCACGTGTTCCGCAACGCGATGCTGCTGGTGATTGCCGGTTTTCCCTCAGCGTTCATCGGCATCTTTTTCACCGGCTCGTTGCTGGTGGAGGTGATCTTCTCCCTCGACGGCCTCGGTCTGATGAGTTTCGAAGCGGCGATCAACCGCGATTACCCGGTGGTGTTCGGCACGCTATTCATCTTCACCCTGCTGGGGCTGGTGGTGAAACTGATCGGCGACCTGACCTACACCTTTGTCGATCCGCGCATCGACTTCGCAAGCCGGGAGCATTGAGATGAACCTGTCCCCCCTCAATCGCCGGCGCTTCGAACTGTTCAAGGCCAACAAGCGTGGCTGGTGGTCGCTGTGGCTGTTTCTGATTCTGTTCGGCCTGAGTCTGGGCGCCGAGCTGATCGCCAACGACAAGCCGCTCATCGTGCACTACGACAACAACTGGTATTTCCCGGCGATCAAGCGCTACCCGGAAACCGCCTTCGGCGGCGAATTCCCGCTGGAAGCCAATTACAAGAGCCCGTACATCCGCGAACTGCTCAAGGCCAAGGACGCGTGGATCCTGTGGGCGCCGATCCCCTACAGCTACCAGAGCATCAACTACGACCTGAAAGTCCCGGCGCCGGCGCCGCCCTCGGCGGACAATCTGCTGGGCACCGACGATCAGGGCCGCGACGTGTTGGCGCGGGTTATCTACGGTTTCCGCATTTCCGTGCTGTTCGCCCTCACGCTGACCGTGCTGAGTTCGATCATTGGTGTGATTGCCGGCGCGTTACAGGGTTTCTACGGCGGCTGGGTCGATCTGGCTGGGCAACGGTTTCTGGAGATCTGGTCGGGGCTGCCGGTGCTGTACCTGCTGATCATCCTCGCCAGTTTCGTCCAGCCGAATTTCTGGTGGCTGCTGGGGATCATGCTGCTGTTCTCGTGGATGAGCCTGGTCGACGTGGTGCGTGCCGAGTTCCTGCGGGGTCGCAACCTCGAATACGTGCGCGCGGCGCGGGCGCTGGGCATGCAGAACGGTGCGATCATGTTCCGTCACATCCTGCCCAATGCGATGGTCTCGACGATGACCTTCATGCCGTTCATCCTCACCGGCGCCATCGGCACACTGACTGCGCTGGACTTCCTCGGCTTCGGCTTGCCGGCCGGTAGTCCGTCGCTGGGCGAACTGGTCGCCCAGGGCAAATCCAACCTGCAGGCGCCGTGGCTGGGCATGAGCGCGTTTGCCGTGCTGGCATTGATGTTGAGCCTGCTGGTGTTCATCGGCGAGTCCGCTCGCGATGCCTTCGACCCGAGGAAGTGAAATGAATCAGGACAATCTGATCGAAGTGCGCGACCTCGCCGTCGAATTCGGTGTCGGCGAACGCGTACACCGCGTAGTCGAAGGCGTCAGCTTCGATATCAAGCGCGGCGAAACCCTGGCGCTGGTCGGCGAATCAGGCTCGGGCAAGTCGGTGACGGCGCATTCGATCCTGCGTCTGCTGCCCTACCCCATGGCCCGCCATCCCGCCGGCAGCATCAATTACGCCGGACAAAATCTGCTGGGCCTGAGCGAAAAGACCATCCGCCATATTCGCGGCAACCGCATTGCGATGATCTTTCAGGAGCCAATGACCTCGTTGAATCCGCTGCACTCGATCGAGAAGCAGATCAACGAAATCCTCGGCATCCACAAAGGCCTGAGCGGTAAAGTCGCGACCAGGCGCACCCTCGAGCTGCTGGAAATGGTCGGCATCCCCGAGCCGCACAAGCGCCTCAAGGCCCTGCCTCACGAATTATCCGGGGGGCAGCGCCAGCGGGTGATGATCGCCATGGCCCTGGCCAACGAGCCGGAACTGCTGATTGCCGACGAGCCGACCACTGCGCTGGACGTGACCGTTCAGCTGAAAATCCTCGATTTGCTCAAGGAACTTCAGGCTCGATTGGGCATGTCGCTGCTGCTGATCAGTCATGATTTGAACCTGGTGCGAAGAATTGCGCACCGTGTATGTGTCATGCAGCGCGGTTGCATCGTCGAACAGGCATCGTGCGCAGAGCTGTTCCGTTCGCCGCAGCATCCGTACACTCGGGAATTGCTCGGCGCTGAGCCCAGCGGTGGCCCGGCAAGCAATGAAATCGGCGCGCCGCTGCTTGAAGTCGAGGACCTGAAAGTCTGGTTCCCGATCAAGAAAGGCCTGCTCAAGCGCACGGTGGATTACGTCAAGGCAGTGGACGGCATCAATTTCAGCCTGCCTCAGGGCCAGACCCTGGGGATTGTGGGCGAAAGCGGTTCCGGCAAATCCACCCTCGGTCTGGCGATTTTGCGTTTGATCGGCAGCAAAGGCGCGATCCGCTTTGAAGGCAAGCAGCTGGACTGCCTGACCCAGAGCGAGGTTCGCCCGTTGCGACGGGAGATGCAGGTGGTGTTTCAGGACCCGTTTGGCAGCCTGAGCCCGCGCATGTGCGTCAATGACATCGTTGGCGAAGGCCTGCGGATACACAAGATGGGCACCGCGACCGAGCAGGAAGCGGCGATCATCGCGGCATTGAAGGAGGTAGGTCTGGATCCGGAAACCCGGCACCGCTACCCCCACGAATTTTCCGGTGGGCAACGGCAGCGTATCGCCATTGCCCGGGCTTTGGTGCTGAAACCGGCGCTGATCCTGCTGGACGAGCCGACGTCGGCGCTCGACCGGACGGTACAGCGGCAAGTGGTGGAGCTGTTGCGTTCACTGCAAGCCAAGTACAACCTGACGTATTTGTTCATCAGCCATGACCTGGCTGTCGTCAAAGCGCTGAGCCACCAGTTGATGGTGGTCAAGCATGGCCAAGTGGTCGAACAGGGAGACGCGCAAAGTATCTTTGCCGCCCCCCGACATCCGTATACACAGCAGTTGCTGGAAGCCGCTTTTCTGGCACCAGCCACTGCGCAATAACCTGAAAGAGGAGCAACACATGGGTTTTCTCGCCGGTAAGCGCGTACTGATCGTCGGTGTCGCCAGCAAGCTGTCCATCGCATCCGGCATCGCTGCCGCCATGCATCGCGAGGGCGCTGAGCTTGCCTTCACTTATCAGAACGACAAACTCAAGGGTCGCGTCGAAGAGTTCGCACAAGGCTGGGGTTCGAGCCCTGAGCTGTGCTTTCCGTGCGACGTGGCCAGCGATGAAGAAATCGCCAAGGTCTTCGAAGAACTGAGCAAGAAGTGGGACGGCCTGGACTGCATCGTGCACTCCGTAGGCTTCGCCCCGGGCGACCAGCTGGACGGCGACTTCACCGAAGCCACCACTCGTGAAGGCTTCCGCATCGCTCACGACATCAGCGCCTACAGCTTCGTGGCCCTGGCCAAGGCCGGTCGCGAAATGATGAAAGGCCGCAACGGCAGCCTGCTGACCCTGTCGTACCTGGGCGCCGAGCGCACCATGCCGAACTACAACGTGATGGGCATGGCCAAGGCTTCGCTGGAAGCCGGCGTCCGTTACCTGGCCGGTTCCCTCGGTCCGGACGGCACTCGCGTCAACTGCGTATCGGCCGGCCCGATCCGCACCCTGGCCGCTTCCGGCATCAAGAACTTCCGCAAGATGCTGGCCGCCAACGAAGCGCAGACTCCACTGCGCCGCAACGTCACCATCGAAGAAGTCGGCAACGCCGGCGCCTTCCTGTGCTCCGACCTGGCGTCGGGCATCAGCGGTGAAATCATGTACGTCGACGGCGGCTTCAACACCACCGCGATGGGCAACATCGAAGAGTGATCTTCGCCTAGCCAGCAAAAAACCGCCGATCGGTGACGATCTGGCGGTTTTTTCATGCCGGGAGAAAAACGTTACTGCACTACATATGTACCACCCCCGACCCTGCCCTCCCTTCGATACTCGGCGCTCGATGCTTATCAACCGCCAGGGAGGCACAGATGAACGACACACCGGTACCCGAACAGACGCTGATCCAGAATCTCATTGCCGAATTGACTGCCAAACCGGTGGTCGCTGCCGCTGAACCAGCACGTACGCTTGACGTCCCGCGGCCATGCATGCTGCGTGAATGGATGGAGCTTTACTGGAACGCTCTCGAACGTCCCGAATTTCTCGACTGGGCCAGCGGCTTCCACATCGATCTGGATACCCTGCGGATCAAGGGTGACACCCTGCAAGCGCAGATCCCCTCGAATGGCTCGGCCGGGGAGCGCATCTTCACGCTGGAGGACGATTCCGGCTGGTGGCAGATGGCGCCGATGCTGCTGGCGATTTCCCAGCGTATCGATCCTGCGGGCCTGGGCCTGCCTTATATTGGCGGTAAATCCGCCAACCCGTTGTATCGGTTTCCACGACAAGTGGTACTGGCGTTCTACGGTTATCCGGAACCGCAAAACGAAGTTCAGGCCCGAGTCATTGTCGCCGAGTTGAAGACCAAAGGTCTGGCCGCCATCGATGAAAACGGTCACACCACTTCGGCTGTGGTGAAGGAGCGAAACGCGCAACTGGAAGACTTTCGGGCCATCGCCGATCGGATCGATGAGGTGTTGCTGGCGAGCGATCCGTTCGAGCAGCGGAGCTTTCTCGCCACCCCGGTAACGCTCACCTCGTCCTCGGTTTCCGCGCCTGTCAGAGGGCCACGGCGCAAACTGGGCGAGCTGCTGGGTCGCTATGAGTTTGCTGTGCCGGAAGATGCCGGGGAGGCCAAAGCGCTCGCGCAACGCCTGCGCCAGCATACCTGGCCTGAGCTGCCCTACGTCAGCGAGTACGTTCAAACCAGCAAGCCGATCGGCAGTTTTCGCGAAGAGTTTGCCAATCTGGAAGACGTCCGGCACATCGTCAGACGTCTTGAAGCGCTGAGCTGGAACAAGGCACCCGAGACCAAAATCGATTATGAGGAGTTAAGCGAGCCAAATCCGGATTCTGCGCTGGCGGAATGGATGAAGTATGGCCAACGTCAATTGCAGACACTCAGCGCCGACGTGGATTTTAAAGCCATTTTGCGGCTGCACGGCTTGCCCGCCGACAGCCAGTTGCTGATCACCGAATCCGGTCATGTCGGTACCGCCAGTGCAAAAGGCTGGGTAACCCTGACGGCGAATGTGGAAAAACAAGCTGATCTGAAACTCTTCCGCGACCAGCTCAAAGCCAAGGCAAGCAAAGCCGGCGGAGCACTGCGCTCGAGCGGGAAAGTTACGCTTGGGCAGATGTTGCGCTTCTACAAGCTGCCCTCGCCGAAAACTGTCGAGCAAGCCCTCGCGCTGACGAAATGGTACAGGATC
This sequence comes from Pseudomonas sp., assembly GCF_035554175.1. Lineage (GTDB taxonomy): Bacteria > Pseudomonadota > Gammaproteobacteria > Pseudomonadales > Pseudomonadaceae > Aquipseudomonas. Next base: position 35,477 of record NZ_DATMIV010000002.1, read on the forward strand.
AAACTGCACACCCGTCCCGCGCACATGAATCACTGGTATCTGTTGGGCCAGCCCTGGACACAAACCGAACGGTTCACTGCGCCGCAACGGCAGATGATCATCGACACCACTCGAACGTTTTTGCCCAAATACTCAACGTTGATCGATTACCTCAGTGAAGGAGTCGATACCGATCTGCCGCTCAATACGCTCAAAGCCAAAGCCGACTACCTGATCAGCCGTATCCTGATCACGCCACGCGCCCGCACGCTTAGCAATCTGTTAGTAAAGAAGTTGGGCGCTCCGACTCACTCGAAACGCCTTATGGCCACCAATCGCGACCGCCTGTTACTCGCAGCATTGATTCTCAGCCTGGAGCCAAGCGCCGGCGAAGATTTGAACCGCATCGTCACCCATCGACTGGAGGGCTCTGACACGTGGGGCCAGAGTTATGACGAGGTACGCCGGATCATCGATTCGCAGCCGCACCTTGCACCCATCAAGAACAAGACATTGGCAACCCACCTGTTACTGTCAGGCATTGCCCCGGAGTTTCTGACCCGGAATATTCCTGCATCGCTCGCTTACATGAGCTGTTTGCGCTGGGTAAGGATCAAGCAGGTCGTGCTGTATATCGAAAGCCAAATGCCGGGCGTGGCACGCCTGATGACCTACGAGCAGCTGAGCCAACTGACGAAAGGCCCGGCCCCCACGCACTTCTACAACTTCCTGCGCAAGGATTCCTGTGCCTCACTCGTAGTCGACTGGGCGGTTGCCAGAGGGCTGATCCAGCGCGACGCCGAGTGCGCGGTAACGGTTTATGACGCCGCCACGCTGAAGCAGGCCGATCTAGTCTTTCGCAACCACAATCGTCTCATAAACGATTTGTATCGCCGGGCCTTCCTGAGCGCGCCGCCCACGCCCGCCACTGTTGCCCTTGCGGATCTGCGCACGGTGTTCGCCGATAATCCCCATCTGACCGACAGGGCTTTGTCTGTTCCAGCCTCGAGCACTGGGACTGCGGCACCGCATTACTCTCTGAGCGAGCTGCATATTGCCGACAAGCTGGCGGGCAACATGCAAGGATGGCAATCGAGCAATGCGCAATTGCAACTGGCGCCCATGATTGCGTCGTTGCCCAAGCTGCATAAAGTGGCGACCCTCTTCCATGCGGCACTGGCTGCACGCCTCAAGCAAATGAAGGACGCCCTTATCGCGTTTCTCAAGGAAGCGTTCTGTCGCTTGCCGTTGGAGCAACGCTTCGACATCGAAGTGCACAAGCTTGAATTGTTTGCTCTGCGGCCAGTAGCAGCTGCCACCGACAAGCTCACTGCCGCCGACGCTGCGCCCTTCGGCATAATCGCGCTGTTGAACGAGAGGCCAACCCGAGTATTCGAGATTTTCCCCTGCAGGTCGGAAGTGATTCCGCGTCCCGATCTCGACATCTGCCTGCTGCTGCCCTTTGCCGAGGATGAAGCAGCGCGAGTGCTGCCGGTCGATGCCGGGGCTTATCGACACGGAAGCCCTCCCGTGGCCAACGCCACTTGCAATGCCTTCATTACCCGTCTCGACATTCGCGGAGCTCCGCTGGTGCAAAAGCCGCCCCTGGCTGTACCCGACACATTTTCGTCGGACAAGGTCAACGCCATTGCCAGCACTGCTGTCCAGCATCTGTTTGAAGCCCATGAAGCACAAGCCTTGCGAGAGGCGCTGCTTGTGCCCGAGCTCAAGGATGCCGCAGCCTGTCATGAGAAATGGCTGGCGTTTTACCAAAAGCTCAGCCCGCCCAAACCCTGAGCCCTGGCGAAAATCCCGTTGACTGGGCTGACGTCTATGCGAGCAGGCTCGTTTCCACAGGTTTCGCGGTGGATTCAAAAACCATCAGCGCCACCGCTACCTGTGGGAGCTGGCTTGCCAGCGAGTCGGCCAGCGCTAACAGCGCTTCAGCGCCTGCTTGTGCTCATACATCGCACTGTCCGCATCCGCGAGCAGCCGATCCACCGTTTCGTGGCGTTTGGGATCGTATTCGATCTGGCCGACACTGAAACGGATGGCGTACCCTCGGTGCAGCGTGGCGTTGCGTTCTTCGAGGATTTCCTTGAGCCGTGCCATGATCGCCGCGGTTTCGACGTGGCTGGAGCCGGTCAGCAGCGCGACAAACTCATCGCCGCCCAGACGCCCGACCACGTCGCTTTCGCGAAAGGCGATGCGCAACACGTCAGCGAAGGTCTTCAGCGCACTGTCGCCTTCGGCATGGCCATACAGATCGTTGATCTGCTTGAAGTCATTGAGATCGAAAAACAGCAGCGTCGCCGGCCGGCTCAGGCGGGTACAGGCGTCCAGCGCATGCTGGGCCAGTTGCTTGAACCCGCGGCGATTGGACAGCAGCGTCAGTTCGTCCATGCTCGCCATCTGCACCGCCGTCAGCTCTTGCTCGGCCATCTGCGCAAGGTCACGCAGCAGAGCCCGCTCTTCATCATCGAAATCACGGGGTCGGGTGTCGATCAGGCACAACGTTCCCAGCTTGTTGCCGTCAGGCACGGTCAGCGGATACCCGGCATAAAAGCGAATATTCGGCGCGCCGGTGACCAGCGGATTGTCGTGAAAACGCACATCTTCCAGCGCGTCAGGCACCAGCATCAGTTCGTCCTGCAAAATCGCATGGCCGCAGAACGACACATCCCGCGAGGTTCCCTTGGCCTCCAGCCCCACACAGGACTTGAACCACTGGCGATCCTTGTCGACCAGCGTGACCAGGGCGATCGGCACGTTGAACAAGCGCTTGGCCAGGCGCGTCAGGCGATCGAAGCGCTCTTCGGGGGCCGCGTCGAGGTTGAGGTTATGCAGCGCTTCAATTCTTGCAGCTTCATTGGCAGGTTTTCCGGGCACCAGCATTCGCACACTCCGTAGGCAGACATGCGTTGAGCTTAGCGCCAAATCGCCGCGGCTTCACATTTGCGCCACCGGACACGGCCCGCCGGCATCGACCCAGAGCTTGAACTGCGTAACGAAAATGTCATGCGGCACTGGCACCGGCGCGCGCCCTGCTCCGGGATTCCAGCCCCAGAGCACCAGTTTGTCTTCGCTGACATGTTTTAACAGCGCGGCGAAATCGCGATCACCGTTGCTCGCCCGATCCTTGATCATCGCGCAGAGCTTGTCCGCGGGCAGGCCGATCCAGGCCATTTTGTGCGCCGCCGGTGGCAGGCTCCAGTGCGGCGCGCCCGGTGGCGCATGGGGGCCGTAACTGGCCGGCGGATTGCTTTCGGCATGGCAGGTGGCGCATGGCAGACCGGCGGCCCCCTTGCCGTCCATGCCGCGCACCACATTCATCGCGTGGGGGATGCCGGCGTCGAATTGCAGCGGCGAATCGCCGGGAATGTGGCAGTTCTGGCAGCGCGGGCTCTGAAAGACTTTCTGCACCGTAGCGAAGGCTTTCAACGCTTGCTGATCCTCGGCGAACAAGTCCGGGGCATAGCCGCCAAGACCGAGCAACGCCACGGTGCCCAACAGCAGATGTCGTTTCATCTCACACCCCCGACAGTTGCAGTGGCAGTTCGCGCAGACGTTGCCCGGTCAGGGCAAACACTGCGTTGGCCACCGCCGGTGCAGTGGGTGGCACGCCGGGCTCGCCGATGCCCCCGGGTTTCTCGCTGCTGGGAACGATGTGCACTTCCACCACCGGCATTTCGTTGAGCCGCAGCACCTGATAATCGTGATAGTTGGACTGCACGACGCCGCCGTCCTTGAGCGTGAGCTTGCTGTGCAGGGCCATACCGAGGCCGAAAGTGATGCACGATTCCATCTGCGCGGCGATGCTCTGCGGATTCACCGCAATCCCGCAATCCACCGCGCAGACTACCCGGTGCACACGTATCGCCAGGTTGTCCTGCGACACCTCGGCGACCTGCGCCACGTAGCTGCCGAACGACTCGTGCACCGCCACGCCGAGGGCATGGCCATCCGGTAATGGCGCGCCCCAGTTGGCCTTCTCCACCGCCAGATTGAGCACGCCCAAATGGCGCGGATGCGCCTTGAGCAGCGTTCGCCGGTACTCCACCGGGTCCTTGCCCGCCGCCGTCGCCAGTTCGTCGATCAACGATTCCATGACGAACCCGGTATGGGTGTGCCCCACCGAACGCAGCCACAGCACGTTGATACCGGTCTGTGGCGAATGCAGGTCGACCTGATGATGCGCCAGGTCTTTGATATAGGGACTGTCGGCGACGCCCTCTACCGACGTCGTATCAATACCGTTCTTGACCATCGCCGCCTCGAGCATCGTCCCGGCCATGATCGACTGCCCCACCAGGACATGCTGCCAACTCAACGGCAGGCCATCGGCGCCCAGCCCTACCTGAGCCCGATGCAGAAACATCGAGCGGTAATAGCCGCCCCGTATATCGTCTTCCCGCGCCCACACGGTTTTCACCGGCATACCCGCCGCTTTCGCCACTTGCACGGCTTCGGCGACGAAATCCGAGGTCGGATTGGCGCGGCGACCGAAACCCCCGCCGAGGAATTCTGTGTGAATCTCCACCTGCTCAGGTTTGAGCCCGGTGATCTTGCTGGCGACCATTTGGTCGAGGGTCTGAAACTGCGTGCCAGTCCAGATTTCGCATTTGCCGGCGCTGATTTTCACCGTGCAATTGAGCGGCTCCATCGGCGCGTGGGCCAGGTACGGCACGCTGTATTCGACGTCGATCTTCTTCGCGGCTTTGCCGAAACCGGCCTTGGCGTCCCCGGCCTGAGTGGCGGACGTACCCGGTGTCGCCGCGAGTTTGCGAAAACTCTCCAGCAGCTTTTCACTGCTCATGTCGGCGAGCGGCCCGAGATCCCAATCGACCTTCAGCGCATCGCGGCCCAGCTTTGCTGCCCAGAAATGCTCGGCCACCACCGCGACCCCGCTGGGCACCTGCAGCACTTTGTGCACGCCGGGAATCGCCAGCGCTGCGGCGCCCTCGAAGGATTTGACCGTGGCGCCGAACACCGGTGCGCGGGCAACCATGGCGGTCATCAAGCCTTCGAACTGCACGTCCATGCCGAATTTGGCGCGGCCGGTTATTTTCTCCGGCGTGTCGAGGCGCTTGGTTGGTTTGCCGATGACCTTCCAGTCCTGGGCGTGCTTGAATTGAATGGTGTGCGGATCGGGCACCGGCAATTGCCCGGCGGCATCGGCCAGTTCGCCGTAGGTTGCGCGTTTGTCTGCGGCAATCACCACGCCGGATTCGGTGCGAATCGCCGAGGGTGCCACGTCGAAGCGCTTCGCCGCAGCTTCCACCAGCATCTGCCGCGCCGTCGCGCCGGCCAGTCGATAGCGGTCGAACTCCATCGACGTCGAGGTCGACCCCCCGGTAATCTGCATGCCGCCGAACGCCGGCAAGCCGTAATCCGCCGCTGAGGCTGGCGAATGTTCGACGCGGATTTTCGACCAGTCGGCGTCCAGTTCTTCGGCAATCAGCATGGTCAGGCCGGTCCAGATGCCCTGGCCCATCTCCGAATGACCGAGCAACACGGTGACGCTGTTGTCCGCCGCGATGCGCAGAAACGCATTCGGCGCAAACACCGTGTTTTCATTCTCCGCCGCCCGGGCAAAGCGGTTGGCTCCGGGCACCACGAACGCGACCATCAGGCCGCCGCCCAGCACGGCGCTGCCTTTGAGAAACCCCCGACGCGATACAGGACTGTTCATCATCCCTCTCCCCACAATCAATCAGCCGAGTTCCGACGCGCGTTTGACCGCTGCGCGGATCCGTGGATAGGTGCCGCAGCGGCAGATATTGCCGGCGAGCGCCTGATCGATATCGCTGTCAGTGGGTTTGGGGATTTTCGCCAGCAATGCGGCGGCGGACATGATCTGCCCGGACTGACAGTACCCGCACTGCACCACGTCGAGTTCGGCCCAGGCCTGCTGTACCGGATGCGACCCATCCGTGGACAAGCCTTCGATGGTGAGGATTTTCTGGCCGTGGGCGACAGCGGTAGCCGGGGTGATGCAGGCGCGCAAGGGCGCACCGTCGACGTGCACAGTGCAGGCGCCGCACTGGGCCATGCCACAACCAAACTTGGTCCCGGTCAGGTGCGCGACATCGCGCAGTACCCAGAGCAGCGGCATGTCAGCGGGGACATCGAGCTCCTGATCCTTGCCATTGATATTGAGGGTCAGCATCGGTGAATTTCCTCAGACTCACGGTGTTGCGAAGGGACGTCACTGTGGCCATAAAACCTGCGGACGGCCGCGCTTATCCCTTTCAGCAAAGCCTAAATTGCGCACGAAGCCAGACGTTGTGACCAGCGGTCATGCGGATCCCGCCTGGACGGGGATCAGCCGGTGAATGCGATGAATCCTTTATTCCTCGCTGCGTCCCGTGCCCTCCCGGTCACCGCGGTAATGCCTGGTCAGCGGAAACTGTGGCAGCCACGACTCGCGGCGTACCGTCCAGCTTTCATAGGTCGGCTTCAGCTGATCCGGCGCATCGAGCGCGCCGAGGTTCACCTCGACCTCATCACCACTGCGGTTGAACACTGACGAGCCACAGCGCGGGCAAAAATGTCGCCCGGCGTATTCATGGGTTGTGCCACGGATGGTCACTGCGTCTTCGGGAAAAATTGCCGAGGCATGAAACAGCGCGCCGTGGAATTTGCGACAGTCGAGGCAATGACAGAGCCCGACGCGATAGGGCTCGCCAGTGATTTGAAAACGCACAGCGCCGCACAAGCATCCGCCGCTAAAAGCATTCATGGTTTCTCTCCTTTGCATCGTCGATAACACAATTAGACGACCACCTGCCGATGTGCTCGACGGGCCGATCTACGGCATCACCCGCCGCCTCGCAAATGGCTACGCTGATAGTCCAGCCTGCAACCTGCCGAGGGTGACTGCCATGCAACGCGTTCAGAAACTCACGCCGTGCCTGTGGTTCGATGATCAGGCCGAAGCCGCTGCGGCGTTTTACTGTTCCATCTTCGATCATTCGAAAATCACCGCTCTGACCCACTACAGCAAGGTCGGCCAGGAATTTCACGGGCAGCCGGACGGTGCGGTGATGACCGTGAGCTTTGAGCTCGACGGCCATTCCTTTACCGCACTCAACGGCGGGCCGGTGTTTACCTTCAACGAGGCGATTTCGTTTCAGGTCAATTGCCAGGACCAGGAAGAAATCGACCATTTCTGGGGCCACCTGTCCGCCGGTGGCCCGGTGGAGGCACAGCAATGCGGCTGGCTCAAGGACAAGTTTGGCGTGTCGTGGCAGATCGTCCATGTCGGGTTTCTGCAAATGCTGCAAGACCCGGACACACGCAAGTCGCAGCGGGCGATGCAGGCGATGTTCCAGATGAAAAAGCTCGATGTCGCTGCACTGCAACGGGCATTCGACGGCCAGAGCTAATACACTCGGGCACAGACCAGCCGGGATGACCACGATGAAACACGCCGCTGCGAAGAACCCTGAAAAAGCTCCACTTTTCTGGCGCGACGATGCCCTGCCCTTCATCGAGGCACGAGGCATCGCCGATGGCCGTGAAGTCTGCTACGCGCGGCATTCCCACGCGCACTTCTCCATCGGCGCAATCACTGCCGGGCGCAGCACGTATGTGCATGAAAATGCGCAGTTCGAAGTGGCGGCGGGCACGGTGGTGCTGATGAATCCGGGCGATGTACATGCCTGCAATCCGATCGATGATCAGCCTTGGTCGTATGTAATGCTGTATGTCGAGACGCCGTGGTTGACGGACTTGCAGCATCAGTCGGGATTTGCGGCGCAGCTGCAATTGCGCCGGTTTTCGGACACGCACCTGACCGATGCCGAGCTGTTCGGCAAATTGATGGCGTTGTACGGGGTGTTGGTCGACGATCAGCAGGAGACGCTGCGCAAACACAGCGCGGCCGTGGAGTTTTTCAGTGAGTTGCAGGGGCGCCTCAACCCGGCCGGTCAGTCAGTCGGTGAGCCCAATTTCAAGCTCGAACGCGCGGCTGACTTCATCCGCGAACATTGCACCGAGGTATTGAGCCTTGACGCAATTTGCGCGGCGGCACAGCTGTCGCCGTCGTACCTGATTCGTGCGTTCAAGCAGCGTTACGGGATAACGCCACATGCCTTCGTGGTCAACCAGCGCATCCAGTTCGCCCGCGAGCGTTTGCGAAGCGGCCAGTTGATTGCCGATGTGGCGCTGGAAGCCGGATTTGCCGACCAGGCGCATTTTCAGCGGGCGTTCAAACAACATCTGGCCGCGACACCGGGGCAGTATCGCGGCTGACCCCGTTCCACGATCAACCCCGATCCCCCGGTAGGAGCTGACGAGTGCAACGAGGCTGCGATCTTTTGATTTTGCTTTTAACGATCAAAAGATCGCAGCCTCGTTGCACTCGTCAGCTCCTACAGCGGTCAGGCGATCAAGTGAACAGCAAGTAGATCGCGCTGACTGCCAACAACAAAGCCATCAACCGATTGAACCAGCGCATCCCCGCCGCGTTGCTCAGGTACCCGCGCAAGAACGTACCGGCATACACCCAGCAGCCTACCGACAGGTAGCAAATCACCAGATACACCGCTGCAAATTGCCAGACCAGCCGCGCCTCGCCGTCGGCGACAAACGCGCCCATGCCGGCCACGCACGCCAGCCAGGCCTTGGGGTTGAGCCATTGCATGACCGCGCCGTAGAGCATCGACGGCGCCCGGGCAGAATCGCTGGTGTTCAACTGGCCGTCATCGCTGGCCAGTTTCCAGGCCATGAACAGCAAAAAAGCCACCCCGGCCCACTGCACCACGCGGGTCATGAACGGCCACAGTTGCAGTACTTCATGCAGGCCCAGACCCATCAGCACCAGCAACAGCACAAAACCCAGCGTCGCCCCGGCCACATGGCGCTGGCTGGCGCGAAAGCCGTATTGTGCGCCTGAGCTCAACGCAACGATGTTCACCGGCCCGGGAGTAATGGACGCGGCCAGGGCAAACGCCGCCATTGAAACGATCAGACTCATTTGCATACCTGCTTCAGAACGAGGAACGAGGTGGCCACGGTAACGAGCGCGGGATTCGCGGTATTGAAGAAAATGCCCCTGAGAAAGCGAATCACCTGTGGGAGCGAGCCTGCTCGCGAAAGCGGTGCGTCAGTCAACCCGGCGCTGACGGGACTGGCGCCTTCGCGAGCAGGCTCGCTCCCACAGGGTTTCGGGTGAGACTCAAATCCCGAACACACCGCAAAACCTGTAGGAGTGAGCCTGCTCGCGATTGCGGTGGGTCATTCAACCCAGTGCTGACGGGATGGACGCCTTGGCGAGCAGGCTCGCTCTCACAAAAACCCTCAGGCCAGACGCGGCACGGTAAAGCGGAACTCACTGCCCTGCCCGGGCTCACTCTCGGCGAAGATCTGCCCGCCGTGGGCTTCGACGATGCCCTGGGTGATATACAAGCCCAAGCCCGTACCGGTCGGATTGCCCTCCTTCACCGTCCAGTACCGATCAAACACATACGGCAAGTGCTCCTTGGGTATGCCCTCGCCGCTGTCACGCACAGTGAAGACAATCTCATCGCCGACCGATTTGGCGTGCACGCCCACCGTACCCATGCGCGGGGTGAATTTGATCGCATTGCCGACCAGATTCGACAGCACCTGAAACAGCCGCTCGGGATCGCCGTGGATGCGCAGGTCAGGATCGGCCTGGAACGAAATGCTGATGTCCTTGACCTGCGCCAGCGGCAGCAGCAAGGCCTGGGCCTCTTCGAAGATAAGCCCGACATCCAGCGGTTGCGGAGTGATGGAGTAACGCCCGGCGTCGATTTTCGAGGTGTCGAGCAAGTCTTCAAGCAGCGTGTTCATGCGCGCAGTGGCCTGCTGCATGGTGTCGATTGCCGTGGAGATGCGCCGCGAAGTATGCGCGCCGTCCGAGCTGAAAGCCTTCTGCATCATGCCGCACAGCATGGAAATGACAGTCATCGGGTTACGCAAGTCATGGGAAACCACCGCGACCAGGTCATCCCGCGCCTGCACGGCTTCCTGCTCACGGCGGACCTGGCGCGCCAGATCGTTTTCCAGCGCCGAGCGGCGCAGATCGTTGGCTGCGAAGCGATCACCGTGACTCCACTTGGTGGAAATCCCGGCCATCTCGACCTTCCAGATTTCAAACGAGGTACGCGGACGCAGGCGCAGTCCGGCGTCGGAGTTTTCCAGATCCAGCGGTTTACGCGGATCACCGCTCCAGTTGATGTTTGCTTTCACTTCCGGGCGAAACCACAGCACGCCGTTGTCCACCGGTTTGGGCAGACTCATGGCGAGCAAACCGCTGGCCACCGACTGATACTGCGCGGCCGGCGGATAAACGCTGGACAGATGATGGCTGGCAAACACTGGCTCGCCGCGCTCCTGCAACCATTTGTGCAATGCGCGGATTTCTTCCGGCGCCGGGCAGTTGCCGTAACGGTGCAATTGCTTGTCTTCGATGATCGCGATGCCGCCGGCATCGACCAGCGCCATCAACGTTGCAGGCTGCTGCGCGAGGCCATCGAAAACGTTTTGCGGCGACTCGATCATGGCCTGATTGAGCCGCGCCAGCGCCTCGAGTTTTTCCTCGCGCTGGCGGGTCAGTTCGAGGGTTTCCATTGCACTGATCTGCAACGACAGGACCTGGCCGATGGTCTGGCAGGCCATGCGCAATTCATGCGGCACGTGCAGCGGCTGGCGGTTGCCGCAGCTGATCAGGCCCCATAGCTTGTCGCCTTTGAGCAGGGAAATGCTCATCGATGACAGCACGCCCATGTTCTTCATGTACTGGCAGTGAATCGGCGACACGCTGCGCAGAGTGGCGAAACTCAGATCCAGCGGCGTGTGCGTGTCGGGGCGCAGTTTCGGCACCAATGGCACCGGCTGGTAATCGGCGTTGGGGATGATCCGCAGCCAGTTGGTGCGATACAGCTCGCGCGCCTGCTCGGGGATGTCCGAGGCCGGGAAGAACAGGCCATTGAACACCTCCATCGACGGATCGGAGGCCTCGGCGATGACCTGACCGTGGCCCTCCTCCTCGAAGCGATAGATCAGCACCCGGTCGTAACCGGTCATCGCCTGGATTTCCTTGACGCTGACGTCGTAGAGCGCCTGAAGCGTGGTCGCCGCTTGCAGGCGCTGGAGCATCCGCCCCAAATGGGTCTTGACCCCAGCGACATTGCGCGGCTGGAAATTCTTTACGTGGATTTCCAGCTCGAGAATCAGTACGCCCTGATGCCGGTGCAGCAAACCTTCGAACGCGGTGCCATTGAGGTCGAAATGCAGTGGCCCCGCCTCGGAAAAGGCCGATTGCTGCAACGCCTCAAGGATTTGCGCGGTATGCCCGGCGCCGATCAGACTGTGCAGCGGCTCGCCGATCAACGATTGCGGGTCACGGGCCAGCAGGGTTTCGACGTTGGCGCTGACCTGAATGATCTGCAGCGCAGGCTCGGTCAGGGTCAACAGCAAACCATGGGGCTGAATCGCGCCGGGGAAGCGGATCGGCTCGTCGGCACAGTTGGCCAGCAGTTCTTCGAAGGCTTGTTGGTCTTGCAGGTTCATGCCAGTACCTCCTGGCGCTCGAGCCACTGCTCGAAACAGCTGAATGTGGTTTGTGCTGCGCTGACGACGGCCGCGCGTTCGGTGGCATCCATGGGGCGGTTGCTCAGGTATTCGATGAACTCGCGCCAGCGGCGTCCGGTGGCGGCGCCATAGATATCAAGAAACGCGGCGCCATTGTCCGCATCCAGGTTCAGTCGAGCGGCGATTTCCCGGCGCAGGATCTGCCCGCCAAGGGTGGCGCCCTCGAGCACGTACAGCACGCCGAGGCTGGAGGCGCTGGAATCGATCACGGGCAGTTGCGCGCACAACGGCAGCTCGTTGGCCGCCGCGCCCAGCGCCCGCAGGTCGGCGCGCAGTGTTTCGGTCTTCAGGCGAGGAGTCAGGTCGAAGTCATCAGGGATGGCGCCGCTGGTGAGCAACGCGTGCTCCAGCGGCTGATAGAAACCGTAATAGGCCTGCATCAACCGCTCGAAAGCGTGGGTATCGAGGGTATCGGAGAAAAAAGGAAGGCGTTTTTCCAGTGCGATGTGCAGTTCGGCTGTGCCGGCCCGCAGATCTTGCAGCACCGGTGGCACATAAACCTCACGGGCCTTTGCTTGCATGTAGATCGCTCTTGGTGGGACCCGGCAGGGGCCATTCTGGGTGGGCACGACGTGAGGGGAATTTATCACGCCAGACAGCGTTTCTGACCGCCAGCATGGTTTTTTCTGCCGAACCGCAACCCTATGCCTCGTTCTGAGTGGCGCCGAATCGAAAAAGTTCGACCCGCGCCACTATCTCGCCACCCCGCAGCACCTTACTCGGCAGCGCTGTCGTTCTGCACGGATGGATCACCATTGGCCGGCACCCGGGTGTCGGGCACGGGGCGTGACGGGTCGGCCTTTTCGCCACCCGGATAACCAGGCAAACCGCGAGTATCGTCCGGTTTCATGACATCTTCGTTGTCACGGCTGACGTCCCAGTCGGTGGTGGCGTTGGGATCTTCATCACGCCCGGCAGTGCCCAGAACGAAACCGTCGTCGTTCGGGTTGACGGTCTCATTGAGCGCCTTGTCTTTGCTGGATGGGTCGTTCATGTCTGCCTCCGGAGCAGTTTCATCGAACTTGTTTGGAAACGTCGTCGCAGCCCAAGTGCAATGGAAAAGACCAACGGTGCATCCACGGCACTGGTCGCCTGGCTTGAACCACCACTGCCACGCGCGGTTCCCATGAGAAACACGCGCGTGAGTACCACCATGGCCGCCCCGCGATTTGGCATCGAGGAAGAGTATTTCCTCACTGACCTGCAAACCCTGACCATGGTCGGTAGCCCGCCGGCCCAGGCCATCGAGGCTTGCCGAGAGACGATGGGCGTGTGGTTTGCCACGGAGATGTTTCAAGGACAGATCGAAGTGGCCTCGCCAGTGTTCAGCGATTTCGCGCACGCGGGCGATTTTCTGCGCGGCAGCCGTCAGGCCTTGCGCGCCGCCCTTGCGCCGTTTGGCATGGGCGTGCTCAGCGCTGGCAGTCATCCGCTGGCCGACTGGCGCGAGCAGGTCCCCACCGACGAGGAACATTTCCGGCATTTGTTCGAACACTACGGTCACGTTGCCCGGCGCAGCGTGTTCTCGGGCTTGCACGTGCACGTCGAGGTGGCGGAGTCGCTGGATCGCATCGCGGTAATGAACGAGGTGCTGCCGTGGACCCCGCTGTTGCTGGCACTGAGTTGTTCATCGCCGCTCTGGTGCGGCGCCGCCAGCGGTTTCATGAGTTATCGCCAGACGGCCTGTGACGAGTGGCCCCGTATGGGAATTCCTCCACTGTTTGCCGATCAGCGCCATTACGACGAGCATCTGGCGTTTCTGACGCGTATCGGCGCAATCAGGCATCCTGGCGAGTGCTGGTGGGGCGTGCGCCCGTCGGCGCGCTATCCGACCCTCGAACTGCGCATGACCGACGCCTGCCCTCGGGTGGAAGATACGCTGGTGATCGCGGCGTTTTTTCGGGTGTTGGTGGCTCACGCCAGCTCACAGCGACGGCCGGGCCTGCTGTACGACCAGACGGCTCGTGCGATGCTCACGGAGAATCGTTGGCGGGCCAAGCGTTTGGGGGTTCATGCGCGCTTTCTGGTCGAGGGCATCGATGGCGATTGTTCGATCGGGCAATGGCTCCAGTCGGCCGAACAGCGCTTTGCCGATACCGCGCAGGCACTGGGCGCGCCGCAGTTGTTTGAGCAGGCCCGGGCAATCATCGCCAGCGGCACCAGCGCCGACCGGCAGTTGGCGCTGTTCAGCCGGGCACTGCAACATCCGCAGATCGGCCGCTCGGCCTTGCTGCAAGTGACCGACCTGCTGCTTCAGGAAACGACTGGCTGAGCGCCTTCGGACGGACCTTTGAGTTCGACCTGATTGCCGTCCGGATCGAAACAGTACAAGGACAGGCCGTAACCTTCGGCTCCGAAGCGCCGGGCAGCTTTTTCGACCGTCAAACCGAACGATTGCAAGTGCGCAATAAGCGCCGCTTCGTCGAACGGTTCGACGCGCAGACAGAAGTGATCAACGTTGCGCTTCCGGGCTTCGGCCGCGCCGCCACCCTTGCGCCCCAGTTCGCCCTGCAGGTCGACCAGATCGATCATCGACGTGCCGGCACGCAGATGCACCAGCCCCAAGGGCTCGTTGTGCCTGACCACCTCGGCGCCGAACACCTGGCGGTAGAAATCGATGCTGCGTTGCAGGTCGGCAACGCGCAGGACGATGTGATCGATGTGATGAATGGAGAACGGATGCATGCTTCGCTTCCTCGAATGCGGCAACCCGCTCATTGTGGTGCACAATCAAAAAAATTCACTGTCGATTTTTCGGTGGAGCCATCGAACAAGCGGATTTACCCTCAGGCCATGAACATACCAGCCGCTGTCCTGCCCCCACACGCCGAGATGGTTCGCGCCATGCTCGAACGCGACACTGCCTATGAAGGCGTATTCTTCACGGCCGTGAAAACCACCGGGATCTTCTGCCGCCCCAGCTGCACCGCACGCAAGCCGAAACCTGAAAACGTTGAATTCTTCGCTCACGCCGATGAGTGCCTGTGTGCCGGTTATCGCGCCTGCCTGCGCTGCAAGCCACTGGACGCTGCGGCCATCGCGCCAGACTGGGTGCAGCGCCTGCTCAATGCAGTGGACGCCATGCCCGAACGACGCTGGAGCGACGCACAGTTGCTCGATGAAGGCATCGAGCCGCTGAAGCTGCGGCGCTGGTTCAAGCAACATTTCGGCATGACCTTCCACGCGTGGCTGCGCACCCGCCGTCTGGGCATGGCGCTGGGCGGGATCAAGCAAGGTGCTTCGATCGATCACGCTGCATTCGATTCCGGTTATGAATCGCTCAGTGGTTTTCGCGACGCGTTTCAGAAGTCCTTCCACATCACCCCGGGCCGCACGGCCAACAGTGAACCGTTGCTGTTCAGCCGCCTAACGACACCGCTGGGACCGATGATAGCCATGGCCGAGCGTCGGGGGCTGGTGCTGCTGGAGTTCCTCGATCGACCGGCGCTGACCCGCGAAGTCGAAGCGTTGCAGAACCGTTATGGTTACGCGATCGCACCCGGTCACAATGCGCATCTGCAACAAATCGAGGCGCAGTTGGCCGATTACTTTGCCGGCAGACTCAAGCAATTCAGCGTGCCATTGCATCTGCCCGGCAGCGCGTTCGCCCGCGAGGTGTGGGCGGCGCTGCTGCAAATCCCCTACGGTCACACCAGCACCTACGGCGCTATCGCGGCGGCGTTGGGCAAACCCGGTGCCAGCCGTGCGGTGGGCCTGGCCAACGGGCACAATCGGTTGTCGATCGTGGTGCCGTGTCACCGGGTGATCGGCGCGGACGGCTCGCTGACCGGCTATGGTGGAGGACAGCCGCGCAAGGCCTTCCTGCTCAGGCTGGAAAACGCTGCGCTGCAAATGACCCGACAACTGGCTTTCTGAAGCATTCAATCAATCAAACGAGAAGGGATTTCGATGACTACGCTCGATGCGCAGTTTCACCAATTGCACCAGCAGGGCCTGTTGATTCTGACCAACGTGGCCGACGCTACTGGGGCGCGGCTGGTCGAGAGCCTGGGCGGTCAGGCTGTCGCCACCAGCAGCGCGGCGGTGGCCTGGGCCCATGGCTATCCGGACGGCAACGCCCTGCCCCTCGAACGTTTGGTGGCGACGGTGGAATCGATTGCACGGGTGGTCAGCGTGCCGCTGAGCGTGGATGTCGAGGCCGGTTATTCCGATGATCTCGGCGGCGTAGCTGAAGTGCTGGACGCGGTGATTGCCGCTGGCGCGGTGGGGATCAACATCGAGGACGGCTCGGGCGATCCTGAATTGCTCGCAAGCAAGATCGCCTTGGCCCGCGAGGTGGCGGGCAAGCGCGGTGTGAAGCTGTTCATCAACGCGCGCACCGATGTTTACCTGCGCGCTCTGGTGCCGGCCGAGCAGCGCGTGGCCGAAACCTTGCGCCGCGCTGCGCTGTATCAGGCTGCCGGCACCGATGGGCTGTTTGCCGCCGGGGTCATGGCGGCTGACGAAATCGCGGCGATCTGCCAGGGCACGGCGCTGCCGGTGAACGTGCTCGGCTTGCCGGGCCTGCCTTCACCGCAGGAACTGCAAGATATTGGTGTGCGCCGCCTGAGTGCCGGCTCCGGGATTGCCGAATTCCTCTACGGCGCGATGGGTGGCCTGGTGAAAAGCTTCCTTGCCACTGGCACCCTCGATACCCGCGAACTCAAGGCATTTACCTACAGCGAAGTCAATGGTTTGCTGAAACAGCATGGCTGACGTTTATGACGCGGCCAGTGCCTTTCTGGCCGCAGTGGATTGCGACTGGCAGCGCCACATCAGCGCCGTCGGCCCCTGCCTGCATCAGCCGCATCCGGCGCGCGATCCGTATGAGTCGCTGGTGCGGGCGATCGCCTATCAACAGCTGCATGCCAAGGCCGGCGACGCGATTCTCGGGCGCTTGACCCGGTTGTTTCCCGGCCTGGCTTTTCCTCGTCCGGCGCAGCTTCTGGCGGCTGAGGTCGAGCAACTGCGTAGCTGTGGATTTTCGGCGAGCAAGATTGCGACGATTCAGGGGATTGCCCAGGCGACGCTCGATGGCGTGGTTCCAGATTACCCGACGGCGCGGGCGATGGACGATGAAACCCTGATCGAACGTCTGACCAGCCTGCGCGGCGTCGGCCGCTGGACCGTGGAAATGCTGCTGATCTACAGCCTTGAACGCATGGACATCCTGCCGGCCGACGACTTCGGTGTGCGCGAGGGTTATCGGCGCTTGAAAGGCCTCGAAGCGCAGCCGACGCGCAAGCAGATGATCGAAATCGGCCAGGCCTGGAGCCCTTACCGGACAGTGGCGGCGTGGTATCTATGGCGGATGGCGAAGGTTTAGATCGCGTTACCGTTTTTCGCGGGCAGGCTCGCTCCCACACTGAATCAGCGTTCGACTGCCTGTTCCTCTCTTGCTGGGGTGACGGGAAAATCGAACTGGCGCTGCAAATTTTCAGCCTTGAGAATGTCGAACAGCGCCTGCGCCGCCGCCGACAATTCATTGCCCGGCTCGGTCAACACACCAATCGCCCGTTCGACCGAATCGTTCAAGGTCAGACAATGCGCGCCCAGCTCCTGCATCTGCCCCGCGCACAACGCCGGCACCGCGCTGACCCCGAGCCCGCTGGCCACCATCCGGCCGACTGTCGCCAATTGATGGCTCTCGAACTCTACCGGCAGTTTCATCCCGCGCGCCTGCAAATGCTCTTCAAGCATCACCCGCACCGTCGATGGCCGCTGCAAGGTGATGAACGGCTCCTGCAACAAGGTTTGCCAATCGATATCCGCGCGCTCCGCCAGGGCTGAATCCGCCGGCACCACGGCGACAAAGCGATCCACATACAAAGGCGTAAACGTCATCGATGTGTTCTGCATCGGCGCGAACGCCACACCGAGTTCCACCTGCCGATCGCGGACCATTTCCAGCACTTGTTCATTGATCACGTCATTGACCGTGACGTTGACGTTTGGATAACGCGCGCGAAAATTCTTGAGGATCGGTGGCAGCAGATTGCCGGCAAATGACGGCATCGCCGCCAGCGTCACCCGCCCGCGCTGCAGGCTGAAACGCTGACGCATTTCGTCTTCGGCGTTGTCCCAGTCGGCGATCAGCCGGCGCGCCAGCGGCAACAAGGACTCGCCTTCCGGGGTCAGCGCGACGTTGCGCGTATTGCGGCTGAACAAACGCCCGCCCAGCCCCTCCTCCAGTGCTTTGATCGTCAGGCTCAACGCGGACTGCGACAGGTGCAGACGCTCGCAGGCTACGGCGAAACTCAAGCTGTTGGCCACGGCGAGAAAGGCACGGATCTGTTTGATGGTCATGGTCGCTTTGCTCCGGTTGTAGCTGCAAGCCGTAACGCGATGGCCCGATGTAGGAGCTGCCGAAGGATGCGATCTTTTGCCGTTGATTTTCAAGATCAAAAGATCGCAGCCTTCGGCAGCGCCTACAGGAGATCGCCAAAAAATTAATTATCAAGATTTATCAATCAATCAACCGCAAAAATCAACTTAACAAATATATTCCTCAGAGAGACACTCCCGTCATCCGGCTAGCCAGCCGCCCGCAAATAATAAAAGAGGTACCTATGGCAGGTTTCGACAAGCGTGTGAGTTCCTACGAGGAAGCGATGGCCGGGCTGGAAGACGGCATGACCGTCATCGCCGGCGGCTTCGGACTGTGCGGCATTCCGGAAAACCTGATCGCCGAGATCAAGCGCAAGGGCACTCGCGACCTCACCGTGGTTTCCAATAACTGCGGCGTCGATGGTTTCGGCCTTGGCGTACTGCTCACCGACCGTCAGATCAGCAAAGTCATCGCCTCGTACGTCGGCGAGAACAAGCTGTTCGAAGAACAATTGCTCAAGGGGGACATCGAAGTCATCCTGACCCCGCAAGGTACCCTCGCCGAGAAAATGCGCGCGGGCGGCGCCGGCATTCCGGCCTTCTTCACCGCCACCGGCGTAGGCACTCCGGTTGCCGAGGGCAAGGAAGTGCGTGAATTCAAAGGCCGCAAATACCTGATGGAAGAATCCATCACCGGCGACTTCGCCATCGTCAAAGGCTGGAAGGCCGACCATTTCGGTAACGTCGTCTACCGCCACACCGCGCAGAACTTCAACCCGCTGGCCGCCACCGCCGGCAAGATCACCGTGGTCGAAGTCGAAGAAATCGTCGAACCCGGTGAACTCGACCCGACCCAGATCCACACCCCGGGCATCTACGTCGATCGAGTCATTTGCGGCACGTTCGAAAAACGCATCGAACAGCGCACCATCCGCAAATAATCCAGGGCTACGGAGAACAACATGGCACTTACCCGCGAACAAATGGCTCAGCGCGTCGCCCGCGAAATGCAGGACGGCTACTACGTCAACCTCGGCATCGGCATTCCGACCCTGGTCGCCAACTACATCCCCGATGGCATGGAAGTCATGCTGCAATCGGAAAACGGCCTGCTCGGCATGGGGCCTTTTCCCACAGAAGAAACCATTGATGCCGACATGATCAACGCCGGTAAACAAACGGTGACCGCGCGAATCGGCGCGTCGATCTTCAATTCCGCCGAATCCTTCGCGATGATCCGCGGCGGCCACGTCGACCTGACCGTACTCGGCGCGTTCGAAGTGGACGTCGAAGGCAACATTGCCTCGTGGATGATTCCCGGCAAACTGGTCAAGGGCATGGGTGGCGCGATGGATCTGGTGGCCGGTGCCGACAACATCATCGTGATCATGACCCACGCGTCCAAGGACGGTGAGTCCAAGCTGCTGGCCAAATGCAGCCTGCCGCTGACCGGCGCCGGTTGCATCAAGCGCGTGCTGACCGACCTCGCCTATCTGGAAATCGAAAATGGCGCTTTTGTCCTCAAGGAACGCGCACCTGGCGTCAGCGTCGAGGAAATCGTCGCCAAAACCGCTGGTAAACTGATCGTCCCGGATCACGTACCGGAAATGCAGTTCGCTGCCGAGTGAGGAGTTCGAAAATGCAAGACGTCGTCATTGTTGCCGCCACGCGTACCGCGATCGGCAGTTTTCAGGGCTCCCTGGCCAATGTCTCCGCGGTTGATCTGGGCGCGGCGGTGATCCGCCAGTTGCTCGAACAGACCGGCCTGGACGGTGCGCAGGTCGATGAAGTGATCAT
Source organism: Pseudomonas sp. (assembly GCF_035554175.1). Taxonomy (GTDB): domain Bacteria; phylum Pseudomonadota; class Gammaproteobacteria; order Pseudomonadales; family Pseudomonadaceae; genus Aquipseudomonas. The sequence continues at coordinate 55,202 of NZ_DATMIV010000002.1, forward strand.
GGGCCAGGTGTTGACCGCCGGTGCCGGGCAGAACCCGGCGCGTCAGGCCGCGATCAAGGCCGGCCTGCCCCACGCGGTGCCGGCAATGACCCTGAACAAGGTCTGCGGGTCGGGCCTCAAGGCCCTGCATCTGGGCGCGCAGGCGATCCGCTGCGGCGACGCCGAGGTGATCATCGCCGGCGGCCAGGAAAACATGAGTCTGGCCAACTACATCGTGCCGGGCGCGCGCACCGGTTTGCGCATGGGTCACGCGCAGATCGTCGACACCATGATCAGCGATGGCCTGTGGGACGCATTCAACGATTACCACATGGGCATCACCGCAGAAAATCTGGTCGACAAGTACGAGATCAGCCGCGAACAGCAGGACGCCTTTGCCGCCGCTTCTCAGCAGAAAGCCGCGGCTGCCATCGAGACCGGGCGCTTCGTCGATGAAATCACCCCGATCCTGATCCCGCAGCGCAAGGGTGATCCGGTCGCGTTCAAGGTCGACGAGCAGCCACGCGGCGACACGACCGCCGAATCCCTGGCGAAACTGCGCCCGGCATTCAAAAAGGACGGTAGCGTCACCGCTGGCAACGCCTCTTCGCTCAACGACGGCGCCGCCGCCGTGATTCTGATGAGCGCCGAGAAAGCCAAAGCACTGGGCCTGCCGGTGCTGGCCAGCATTGCCGCATACGCCAACGCTGGCGTCGACCCGGCGATCATGGGCATCGGCCCGGTCTCGGCCACCCGCCGCTGCCTGGACAAGGCCGGCTGGGATATCGGTCAACTCGATCTGATCGAAGCCAACGAAGCATTCGCCGCGCAATCGCTGGCCGTGGCCAAGGACCTGCAATGGGATCTGGACAAGGTCAACGTCAACGGCGGCGCCATCGCCCTCGGTCACCCGATCGGTGCATCGGGCTGCCGCGTGCTGGTGACATTGCTGCACGAGATGCTCAAGCGTGATGCGAAAAAAGGTCTGGCGACCTTGTGCATTGGCGGCGGCCAGGGTGTGGCGCTGGCGCTGGAACGGGCCTGATACGGAGTTCAAGGCCAGCGGCGGATCCACGACATCCGCTGTTGGCTGGCAACAAAAAACCCGGTGCGCCTTGCGGTGGACCGGGTTTCTTTTGCTCATTCGGAATGTGCTTTGGATATTCCGGCCCCTTCGCGAGCAAGCTCGCTCCCACATTTTGCAATGCATGCCACTGTGGGAGCGAGCTTGCTCGCGAAAGGGCCGGATCAGCCAGCGAAAAGCTAAGGCTTGCGCAGCAGATAGGTATCCATGATCCACCCGTGTTCAGCCCGCGCCGTTTTGCGCACCCGTTCGATTTCGTCGGCGACATCCGCCAATCGGCCGCTGATCAGTATTTCGTCCGGCGTGCCCAGGTAAGCTCCCCAGAATATCTCGGTCTGCCGATCTGCCACCCGCTGATAGGCATCCTCGGCATCGAGCATGACCACGACGCTGTCCGCCTCACTCACCCGTCCCGCCGCCAGCCGTCGTCCCGTGGTGATTTCCACGCTGCGGCCAATCGTATTCAGCGGGACTTTGTGCTGCGCCGCCAAAGCCTGCACGCTGGTAATCCCGGGAATCACCTCGTACTCGAACGCACAGCGACCTGACGCCTGAATCGCTTGAAGGATCCGCAGCGTGCTGTCGTACAACATCGGATCGCCCCATATCAGCAAACCGCCACACTGGCCGTCGGACAATTCATCATTGATCAGCCGTTCGAAAGTCTGTTGCTTGGCGCGGTTCAGCGCATCGACACTCGCCGTGTAGTCGACGTCGCCCCGCTCACGCTCCGGACTCGAGGCCTCGACAAAGCGGTAGGCATGATCGGTGATATAGCGCTCGCAGATCTGGCGGCGCAGATCGATCAAAGCGTGCTTGCTCTGGCCTTTATCCATGAGAAAGAACACGTCGACCCGATTCAGCGCTTTCACCGCCTGCATCGTGATGTAGTCCGGATTCCCCGCGCCAATACCGATGACCAGCAGCTGTTTCATCAGGATTCCTCTTGAAGGTCCATGCCCGGCAAGCGTAGCCGCCAGATGCCGTTGAAGCGCAGCTCAATCATCGATAGCGGCTCAACATCAATTGCATTGAACGCCGTGCCTTGCAGTACTTGCATCAGCGCCGCACGCACAACGAACGGGTGGGTGACCGCGACCACGTGTCCGGGCATCACGGCGACTGTATCGAGCCACTTCGCGATTCGCTGCGTCAGTTGCCTGACAGATTCGCCGCCATGGGGCGCCGCTTCAGGATCGGCCAGCCAGGTCTGCAACGCCTCGTCTTGCTTGGCTTGCAGGTCCTTGATCGACTGGCCGTGCCAGCGCCCCCAGTCGCAATCGCGCAGAGCCGGGTCGATCTGCGCATCAGCACCAAACCACGCCGCCGTTTGCTGTGTCCGCAGCTCAGGCCCGCAGACCAGGCGTCGTGGCGAGGCGAATCGTGCGCAGAACGCCTCAGACGCTAAAGGCAAATCTTCAACAGGCTCGTTCGTAGGAAAACGCGCCAGCTTTTGTGCGACGGTTCGCGCATGGCAAATCAGTGTCAAACGGCTACTTGGCACAAGCAGGTACTCGGTCGAAAGTGATAAAAGCGATGGCCCGCGGTAGGCTCGCGGCCCATTGTGCCGTAAACAGTGACTGTCAGGACTGCCGGCGCGCACGGGATATAAGCAATAGCTGACACAGTAAAAGGCGATGGCCTACAACTTCGTGCGACCTGCGCGCAACCCTTGTTACACAGGCACCTTGCACGCTTTTGCTGCCCTGAAAACTTGTACAAAAATCCGCTAGACATGTAGCGCCTATTACATAAATACTCTTTCAACGGATTGTGAAACGAATTCAACACCTCATCCAGCAGGAGCCCGGATGCCGCCTCTCAGAGACCTGATCACCGACCCCGGTCTGGACTTGACGCCCTCAGAGCGCAAAGTCGTGCGCGCCCTGCTCGATCAGTATCCACGCAATGGTCTCGGGCCGATGGCGCGTTTGGCGGAACATGCCGGTGTCAGCGATCCGACTATCGTGCGGCTGGTGAAGAAACTCGGGTTTGGCGGTTATGCCGAATTCCAGGAAGCCTTGCTCAGCGACATGGATCATCGCCTGCGCTCGCCACGCACCCTGCTGCAGCCGCGCTCACAGCAGAACAAGGACGATGCCTGGGGTCATTATCTGGCCGACAGCCACCGCTTGCTGGTGGACACTCAAGCCCTGACCCAACCAGAAGACGTCCGAATCCTGGTTGAATGGCTGCTCGACAGCCGCCATCAGGTCTACTGCTTCGGTGGCCGCTTCAGCATTCTGATGGCCAATTATTTGCTCAACCATCTGCGCCTGCTGCGTCCCGGTTGCTTTGCCCTGGAAGACAACGCCCTGCTGCCCGATCGCTTGTTCGATCTGCAACGGCAGGACGTGGTGCTGGTGTTCGACTATCGGCGCTACCAGACTCAAGCCCTGCGCGTGGCCACGGCGGCGAAGAACCACAACGCACGAGTGGTGCTGTTCACCGATGTCTACGCCTCGCCGCTGCGCGAAATGGCCGATCTGATCATCAGTGCGCCGGTGGAATCGGCGTCGCCGTTCGACACCATGGTGCCGGCGCTGGCTCAGGTCGAGGCGTTGATCGCCTGCCTGACCTTGCGTGTGCCGAATCCGGCCGATCGCCTGGAAGGCATCGATGCCGTGCGCAACGACTTTGCGACTCATCTGCTGGAGGAAAAATAAGGATGTTCTGCCTTCCCCACCGCTCGCCACGAGACCTGCCGTTCGCGTCCGACCACACCGCATTGTTACTGGTGGACATGCAGCGTGCCTGGCTCGAACCGCAGTTCGACCCGCACCTGATCGGGCCGGACGCCGAGTATTTTCTCCAGCGCGCGCGCACTCAGGTGGTGCCCAATCAACAACGTCTGCTGAGTGCCTTTCGCCAGGCGCGACAGAACGTGCTGCACACGATTATCGAAAGCCTGACCGCCGACGGTCGCGACCGCTCGCTGGATCACAAGCTGTCGGACATGCACCTGCCCAAGGGCAGCGCACAAGCCCGGATCATTGCTGAACTGACCCCGGCCGAGAACGAAATCGTGCTGCCGAAGACCTCGTCCGGGGTGTTCAATTCGACCAACATCGATTACGTGTTGCGCAACCTGCAAACCCGTCATCTGATCATCGCCGGCATTGTCACCGACCAGTGCGTCGACATGGCCGTGCGCGACGCCGCTGACCGTGGCTATCTGGTGACCCTCGTCGAAGACGCCTGCGCCACTTACAGCGCCGAACGCCATCACGCCTGCCTGAACGCGATCAAGGGTTACTGCTGGATCACCGACACCGACACGGTGCTCGGTCGCCTGCAGGAGATGCAGCCATGAGCCTGCGCCTGAAGCCGTTGCCGATGACTACGCTGGTGACTACGGATCTGATCGGCATCAGCCGAGGCCGCTCGTTTCCCACCGATGAACTGGAGCATTACCAGGCAGCCGGTTGCGGTTGGGTGCCGGCCAACAGCGCATTGACGCCACAAGACATCATCGCCTCAAGCAATCCGTGGGGCGCGTACGGCGACCTGCGGCTGATCCCGGATCCGAGCAGCCGCGTCACTGTCGGCAGCGGCCCGGATGCCGACGCGCCGGTGCTGGACTACTTCCACGCCGACATTCGCGAAACCGACGGCCGGCCGTGGCGCGCCTGCCCACGCACGCTGCTGCGCGATGAGATCGAGCGCTATCGCGATGAACTGGGTTTGCAGGTCAACGCCGCCTTCGAACATGAGTTCAACCTGCACGCAGGGTTCGCCGAACACGCAGCGTTCTCTCTCGAAGCCCAGCGCCAGGGTGCCGAATTCGGTGGCTGGCTGCTCAGTGCCCTGCGCGCCGGCGGCGTCGAGCCGGAAATGTTTCTGCCGGAATACGGCAAGCACCAATACGAAATCACTTGCCGCCCGACCCTTGGCGTGGCGGCGGCGGATCGTGCGGTGAATGTGCGCGAAATCACCCGGGAAATTGCCCGGCAGATGGGGCTCAACCTCAGTTTCGCGCCGAAGACCGCCGCCGACGCGGTGTGCAACGGGGTGCATCTGCATGTCAGCCTGCTGGATCTGGCCGGTCAGCCAATGCTCTACGATGCTGGCACCAGCAATGGCCTGTCGAGCCTTGGCCAACACTGGGCGGCTGGGATCCTGCACTATCTGCCGGCGCTGTGCGCATTCACCGCACCGACGCCGCTGTCTTACGAACGCTTGCAACCACACCACTGGAGCGCGTCATACGCGTGCCTGGGGCAGCAGAACCGGGAAGCGGCGCTGCGCATCTGCCCGACCGTGACCCTGAGTGGCAAGTCTGCCGCGCAGCAGTTCAACCTGGAACTCCGCGCCCTGGACGCCACCGCCTCGCCGCATCTGGCCATGGCCGCGCTGTTGATCGCCGGGCGGCTGGGCATCGAACAGCGGCTGGCACTGAACGCGATTACCGATGAAATTCCCGATTCACTCAACGACGAGCAACGCAAGGCCCGGGGCATCGTCGCCCTGCCCGCTTCGCTGAGCCAGGCGCTGGATTGCCTGCGCGACAGTGCGGCCTTTAACGAATGGCTGCCCAAGCCGCTGCTCGACACTTATTACGCCCTGAAAACCGAGGAACTGGCGCTGACGGAACAGCTCTCGCCCGCTGACCTGTGTGAGCACTATGCACGCCTGTACTGAATCCGCCGAGCTGGGGTTGTACACCCGGCCGGTCTACAACCTGAGTCGCGAGGATTCCACGAATCCGTTGATCCTCGTGTGCGAACACGCCAGTCGCTACATTCCCGAAGCCCTGAACAATCTGGGCCTGGACGAAGCTGCCGCGCGCGAACACATCGCCTGGGACATCGGCACGCTGCAACTGGCCGAACAATTGTCGGAGCAGCTCGGTGCCACGCTGCTCAGTGCCAACTATTCCCGGCTGTTGATTGACCTCAACCGGCCGCGCCATGCGCCGGACAGCATTCCCGTGCAGAGCGAGATCTATCAGATCCCCGGCAACCGCGAGCTCGACGAAGCAGCCCGCGAGTATCGCCGCCAGACTCTGTTCAAACCTTTTCATGCACGTTTGCAGACGTTGATCGACGAGCGCATCGCGCAAGGCCAGGCGGTGCGCGTGGTTGGCATTCACAGTTTCACCCCGGTGTACTACGGTCAGCCGCGCCCCCTGGAAATCGGCATTTTGTTTGGCCAGGCCAAGGCTTACGCCGAGCGTCTGCTCGACGGACTGCAAGTGCATCCGCTGAAAATCGCCGGCAACCAGCCGTACAAAATTGATCCACTAGGCGACATGACCGTGCCGGTGCACGGCGACGCACGTGGCCTGGAAGCGGTGCTGATCGAGGTGCGCAATGATTTGCTGCGCAGTCCTGAAGCGGTCTCGCGTTGGGCCGGCTACCTCGCACCTTTGCTGTAAGAATTGCGGTAAACGATGGATCGATAGAACAACTGAAACGACCGATGGCTGACAAGGAGTTGCGCTTCATGGAAATTGAAGATTTCGGCTACAAGCAAGAGTTGAAACGGAGCCTCACGCTGACCGATCTGGTGGTGTACGGGATGATCTTCATGATCCCCATCGCTCCATTCGGTGTATACGGCTACGTGAACGCAGAGGCACCGGGGATGGTGCCGCTGGCGTACATTATCGGCATGGTGGCGATGCTGTTCACCGCGCTGAGTTACGGCAGTATGGCCAAGGCGTTTCCGATTGCCGGCTCGGTCTATTCCTACGCGCAGCGCGGACTTGATCAACACGTCGGTTTTATCGCCGGCTGGTTGATGCTGCTCGATTACCTGCTGATTCCGCCGTTGCTGTACCTGTATGCGGCGATGGCGCTCAACCATCTGTACCCGGACATCCCCAAGGTCGGTTTCATTCTGGCGTTCCTGGTCAGTGCGACTTTCGTCAACCTGCGTGGCATCACCTTTACCGCGCGAATGAATATCCTGTTCCTGCTGGCGCAACTGGTGGTGCTGGGCATCTTCCTGTTTTACGCCTGGAATGCTCTGCACAACGGTGGCGGTAACGGTGAGTTGACCCTTGCGCCGTTGTATCACCCGGAAACTTTCAACTTTGCCCTGCTGATGCAAGCGGTGTCGATCGCGGTGCTGTCATTCCTCGGCTTCGATGCGATATCGACGCTCGCCGAAGAAATCAAGCAAGACCCGGGGCGCAGTGTTGGCAAGGCAGCCCTGATCACTCTGGCGGTGATGGGCACGATTTTCGTGGTCCAGACGTGGATCGCCACCGATCTGGCCGCAGGCATGGGCTTCAAGTCCGCCGACACCGCGTTCTATGAAATCGCTGAAATCGCCGCCGGCAGCTGGCTGGCGACCCTGACCGCGGTGGCGACGGCGCTGGCCTGGGGCGTGGCCGTGGCGATTACCTCGCAAGCCGCCGTGTCGCGCCTGCTGTTTGGCATGGCGCGCGACGGCAAGCTGCCAAAGGTGCTGGCCAGGGTTCACCCGAAACACAACACGCCCTACCTGAGCATTTATCTGGTGGCGGTGTTGTCGCTGCTGATCTGCTACCTGTTCATCGAGGCGGTGGACATCCTCACCTCGCTGATCAACTTCGGCGCACTCAGCGGCTTCATGCTGCTGCATCTGACGGTGATCAACCACTACTGGCGTCGGCAGAAGTCGGGGCAGGTTGTGCGCCATCTGCTTTGCCCGGTGATCGGCTTCATCATCGTTGCGGCCATCATGTACAACATGGGCGTCGATGCGCAGAAGCTCGGCCTGATCTGGATCGCTCTGGGTCTGGTTTATCTGTTTTTCCTCAACAAGCTCGGCGCCAGCACGGTGCTGCCCGATCCGAGCAATGGCTGACAAGAAAAAGAGCGGCGTCTGACAACAAATCAGGCGACCGCCGCTTTAACGCGTGGAAACCGACAGTGATAGTCAGGTTCGGCGAACCGGCCGAACCTTTTGATACAGGAGTACATCCATGCTGGTCTTACGCCCAGTCGAGCAGAACGATCTGCCCCAGCTACAGCGCCTGGCTCGCGAGAGCCTGATCGGCGTGACATCGCTGCCCGATGACAGCGAACACCTGCGCGAGAAAATCGCTGCCTCGTGCGCCTCGTTCGACAGTGCCGCCACAGCCCACGGCCCGGAGAACTATTTCTTCGTACTCGAAGATCTCCAACGTCAGCAACTGGTCGGCTGCTCGGAAATCCTCGCTACCGCGGGTTGCAAAGAGCCGTTCTACAGCTTGCGCAATCGACATTTCACCAGTGCTTCGCGGGAATTGAACATCGAGCATGGCGTGCCGGCCTTGTCGTTGTGCCATGACCTCAGCGGGCATACCTTGCTGCGTGGTTTTCACATCGACGCCACGTTGGTGCGCACGCCGTTTTCCGAGCTGCTGTCACGGGCGCGCCTGCTGTTTATCGCCGCGCATGCCGAGCGATTTTCTGACGCGGTGATCACCGAAATCGTCGGCTACAGCGACGAGAACGGTCAATCACCGTTCTGGGATGCGCTGGGCAAGCATTTCTTCGACCTGCCCTACGCGGAAGCCGAGCGCCTGTGCGGGTTGCAAAGTCGCACGTTCCTTGCCGAACTGATGCCGCAATACCCGATCTATGTGCCGATGCTGCCGCAAGCGGCGCAGGACTGCATCGGCCGCGTCCATCCGGACGGCCAGGAAGCGTTCGACATCCTTGAGCGCGAAGGCTTCGAAACCAACAGCTACATCGACCTGTTCGACGCCGGTCCGACCCTGTATGCGCGCACCGTGAACATTCGTTCGATCACTGGCAGCCAGACCGCCATCGTCCGGCAACAAGCTTCGATGGACGCCCGTGGTCGCTATTTGTTGAGCAACGACGCACTGCATGACTACCGCGCCATCGTCACCGAGCTCGACTATCACCCCGAACAACCACTGCCCCTCACTCCGGCGATCTGTGCAGCGCTGAAAGTGAGCGATGGCAGTTCGATTCGGTTGATCGCCCTGTGATCCGCGCGCCCCGTTCGTGCCTGAATCGGCACGCAAAAGGAGTTAGAGCATGATTGTCCGTCCGGTAAAAGTCAGTGACCTGCCTGCCTTGATGACCCTCGTGGAGCAAGCAGGACCAGGCTTCACCACCCTTCCGGCCAACGAGGACCGACTGGCGCATCGGGTGCGCTGGGCGCAACGGGCGTTCGCCGAGCAGGTGGAACGGGCCGATGCCGATTACCTGTTCGTGCTCGAGGACGATGACCAGCGGGTAGTCGGCGTCAGCGCGATGGCTGGCGCCGTGGGTTTGCGCGAGCCCTGGTACAACTACCGGCTTGGCGTGACCGTCAGTTCTGCACCCGACCTGGGTATTCAACGACAGATCCCGACGTTGTTTCTCAACAATGAACTGACCGGACAATCGGAGCTGTGCTCGCTGTTCCTGCGCCACGATCAGCGCAACGGCAGCAATGGCCGCTTGCTGTCGCTGGGGCGTCTGCTGTTTGCCGCCGAATTCCCGCATTTGTTTGGCGAGAAGATGATTGCCGAACTGCGCGGCAGTGCCGATGAAAACGGTTGTTCGCCGTTCTGGGACAGCCTCGGCCGGCATTTTTTCCAGATAGATTTCACTCATGCCGATCACTTGGCGGGCCTGGGCAACAAAGCCTTTATCGCCGAGCTGATGCCGCGTCAGCCGCTGTATACCTGCCTGTTGACCGAACAGGCGCAGGCCGCGATCGGCCAGACCCACCCGAACACTCAGCCGGCGTTGAAAATCCTCCAGGCTGAAGGCTTCGCGCACAAAGGCTACATCGATATTTTCGACGGTGGCCCGGTGATCGAAGCGCCGATCCGCAATATCCGCACGGTACGCGACAGCCTTGAGCTGACCTTGAGCCTTGGCACCCCGGATGACCAGGCGCCGCTGTGGCTGATTCACAACCGCCGCCTGGAGAACTGCCGAATCACCGTGGCGCCCGGCCGACTGCTCGGCAACAGCCTGATGGTTGACCGGCTGACCGCCAAACGCCTGCAATTGCAGCCGGGCAACTCGGTGCGCGCGGTGCTGCTGCCCCATCAACAGCAGCACGCCGTGGCGGCCTGATATTGTCAGTGCGCGAGGTTAAACCTTTCAGCCGTCAGTCCCGCCGCGCAAATTCGTCATGATTCCTCACCCATCCGCGTGATAGCCTTTTCATTCTTCGGCGTTGACACCTTTGCTCAAGCCTCTCCATTCCTTATGTGTTGGTGGACTCGTATGACCAGGCTTTCCCATCAAGATTTGCGCCGTAATTTCCGTCAGTTGCTGGCCTCCGACACCTGCTATCACACGGCCTCGGTATTCGACCCGATGTCCGCCCGCATCGCCGCTGACCTGGGTTTCGAAGTGGGCATTCTCGGCGGTTCCGTGGCCTCGTTGCAGGTGCTCGGCGCACCGGACTTCGCCCTGATCACCCTCAGCGAATTCGCCGAGCAGGCCACGCGCATTGGCCGCGTCGCCCAACTGCCAGTGATCGCCGACGCCGATCACGGCTATGGCAATGCGCTTAACGTGATGCGCACCATTGTCGAGCTGGAACGCGCAGGCGTCGCCGCATTGACCATTGAAGACACCTTGCTGCCGGCGCAATTCGGGCGCAAATCCACCGACCTGATCACCGTGGCCGAAGGCGTCGGCAAGATCCGCGCGGCGCTGGAAGCCCGGGTCGACACGGAAATGGCGATCATCGCCCGCACCAACGCCGGCATCCTGCCCAACCAGGAAATCATCAGCCGCACCCGCCAATATCAAGCGGCAGGCGCTGACGGTATCTGCATGGTCGGCGTGCAGGACTTCGATCAACTGGAACAGATAGCCGAGCACCTGACCGTGCCGCTGATGCTGGTCACCTACGGCAACCCGGCCCTGCGCGACGACAAGCGCCTCGCCGAACTCGGTGTGCGGGTGACCATCGACGGCCACGGCGCCTATTTCGCCGCGATCAAGGCGACTTATGACAGCCTGCGCGAGCAGCGGCAGATCTTCACCCAGGCGTCCGACCTGAGCGCGACCGAATTGACGCACACCTATACCCAGCCGGAGGAATACATTCTCTGGGCCAAGGAATACATGAGCGTCAAGGAGTGATGCAAACGCTGCACCGGCCCCTTCGCGAGCAGGCTCGCTCCCACAGTTGAAACGCGATCCCCTGTATGCACCGAAGCCCACCATGTGTCCGGTACATACAGGGGAGAGGGCCAGGATGAGTCAACCGACACCCCGCCCCAAGCATTCACACCAACAATTCCATTACCGCGGCTTGGCCAACTCCATGATCATCCGCGACAACAAATAAATCCGCGGCGCCACGCTCGCCACTTCGGCGTATTCCTCCGGCGTGTGAATATTGCCGCCAACAATCCCGAAACCATCCAGCGTCGGCGTGCCGACCCCGGCCGACAAACTCGCATCCGCCGCACCGCCACTGCCCTCCTCGGTCAACTTGCGGCCAATCTCGCCGTAAATCCCTTGAGCCATGGCCATCAAGCGATCCGACTCAGCCGTCTGCGGCATCGGCGGCAATCCGCGCTGCAAGGAAGTTTTCACTTCAGTTTCAGCTATGAGCTTGTCTTGCGAAACCCGCGCCATATCCTTCTCGATGCGATCAAACTCCTCCGGCACCGCCGCGCGCACGTCTCCCTTGGCCGTGGCCTGATCAGGAATCACGTTGGTGCGATCACCGGCCTTGAGCACGGTGAAGTTGATGGTGGTTTTCTTCGCCTCGTCGCCGAGTTTGCCCAGTTGCAGAATCTGGTGCGCCGCTTCCATCGCTGCGTTACGCCCCAACTCTGGCGCGACACCGGCGTGGGCGGCTTTGCCCTTGACCTCGACCAACGCCGTCGCACTGCCCTTGCGCCACACCACCAGGCCATCAGCCGGGCGACCCGGTTCGAGGTTGAGGGTCACGTCGTGTTGTTTTGCGGTTTTCTTGATGAGGTCGGTGGCGACGTCAGAGCCGGTTTCTTCGCTGGCGTCGAGCAAGAAGGTGATCTGCGCGTAGTCTTTGAAGTCTAGGTTCTTCAGCACTTTCAGCGCATAAATGCCGGCGACGATGCCGCCCTTGTCATCCATCACCCCCGGCCCGTAGGCGCGGCCGTCCTTGATGTGGAATGGCCTTTGGGCGGCGGAGCCTTCCTTGAACACCGTGTCCATGTGCGCCATCAGCAGGATTTTCGCCTGGCCGGTGCCTTTGAGCGTGGCCAGCACGTGGTTGGATTTTTCCGGAGTGTTCGGCACCAGCTCGATAGTTGCGCCGAGTTTCTTCAGCTCATCGATGGCAATCTCGCTGACCTGTTTCAGGCCAGGCTCATAACCTGAGCCCGAATCGATATTGACCAGTCGTTCCAACAACTTCAGGGCTTCGGGCTGGTACTGCTCGGCATCGGCGAGCACTTGTTTATGCGGTTCTGCGACGGCGTTTGCGGCCGAGAGCGCGAGGGACAGACCGAGACTGGCGGCCAGCAGAGAGCGGGGCAATGAGAACGTCATGAAGCAGTCCTTGTTTCGTGTCGGGGGAATTCAACCGTAACCGACATTGGCGCAAGGCTCTACACCGGATGCGACACTGATCTAACCGACAACACCTAACCCTGTGGGAGCGAGCCTGTTCGGAGGCGTCATGTCAAACGATATTGATACTGACTGACCCACCGCTTTCGCGAGCAGGCTCGCTCCCACAGTGGTCACCCGGTGTCCGTCAAACCGAATCCAGCAGCGCCTGCCTTGGCTTGTTGTCGCTATTGCAGATCACTCGATTGCGCCCACTCGCCTTGGCCTCGTACAGCGCCTGACCGGCGTCATCGAGCGCATACATCGCCGCGCACGCCGCCAAGAGTTGGCTATAAATGAAACACGGGAAATGGAAAAACAACTCTAAAAAGGGGATCCATGCACACCTACCCTGTGTTGATCATCGGCAGCGGTTTCGGCGGCCAGTGCGCGGCGGTCAACCTGCTCAAGGCCGGGATCGATGACTTTCGCATACTCGAACGACGCGATTTTTTCGGCGGCACCTGGTGCCAGAACACTTACCCCGGCGCAGCGGTGGACGTGCCGTCGCCGCTGTATTCACTGTCGTTCGCGCCCTATCGCTGGTCGCAGATGTTCGCCGAACAGGCGGAACTGCAGCGTTACACCGAACAGGTGATCGAGCAGTTTGCCCTGCGCGAACGGGTGGAGCTGCAAGCCGATGTCGAGCGCGTCGAATGGGACGAGGTGGAAAAACGCTGGGCGGTGCATACCCGCGCCAAGGGAATCTTTTACACGCAGTTCCTGATCAATGCCTCCGGGCCGCTGAGTCAGCCAGTCATCCCACACTTTCCCGGAATGGATCGCTTTCAAGGCAAGACCTTTCATACAAATCATTGGGATCACAGCTACGACTACCGCGGTAAACGTGTAGCGATCGTCGGTAGTGGCGCCAGCGCGGCCCAGGTGATTCCGGCGATTGCATCGCAAGTCGAACATTTGCATGTGTTCCAGCGCACGCCGCATTGGGTACTGCCCCGCGCCGATCGCCAATTCGGTCGATTCCAGCGTTGGCTGCTTGGTTGGAAGCCAGCGTACAAGCTGCTGCGCTGGCTGATCTACTGGAAATTCGAGACCCGGGTGATCGCCTTCAAATACTCGAAAGCAGCGATTCACCTGGTGCAGCAACACGCGCTGCGTTTTCTCAAACGTCAGGTCGCGGACCCGGTGCTGCGGCGAAAACTCACCCCGGACTTCACCATCGGCTGCAAACGGGTGCTGGTGTCCAGCACGTATTACCCGGCCCTGAGCCGGACCAACGTCACGCTGCACAGTCGCGAGCATGGCATCGCTTCGCTAGACGAAACCGGCATCAACACCGTGGATGGCGAGCACATCGTTGCCGATCTGATCGTCTGGTCGACCGGCTATGACGCCACGGACGGGGTGATTTCCTACCCGGTCAGCGGCAAAAACGCCGTGCAACTCAGAGATGTCTGGGCCGAATATCCCCACGCCTATCTCGGCACCAGTCTGCCGGACTTCCCCAACCTGTTTATCGTCACCGGACCGAACACCGGCATTGGCCACACTTCGGCGCTGTTCATCATCGAATCGCAGATGAACTACATCCTCGACTGCATCCGCACCGTGCGGGCCAAAGGCCTGCGCAGCATCGAAGTGCGCCATGACGCGGAACATACCTACACTGCAATGATCCACCGGGAAATGCAGCGCACGGTATGGAAGTCCGGCGGTTGCCACAGTTGGTACCAGAGCAAGAGCGGTCATGTGATCGCGATGTTTCCCGGCTTCAGTTTCAGCTATCACCTGCTGACGCGGGCGTTGAAACCGGCCGACCACATTCTGTCCTGAACACGTAATAAGGAAGACGTCGATGCTTTTGCTGTTTGTCGCTCTCGCAGTTTTCGTCGCCTGGAGCTGGTTGAGTTATCCGGCGATCGGCCGTTGGCTGTACGACTTGAACATGGCCATCGAGGCCAAGTTGTACAAGTTGCACAAGATCGAAGTGCCGATTGCCGAAATGAGCGTGTCGACCTGGCAAGGCGGGCCATACGAGGCGTCCAGCGCGATTCTGATGCTGCACGGCTTCAGCGCCGACAAAAACCTCTGGCTGCGCTGTGCCCGGCATTTTGTTCGCCAGTATCGAGTGATCATTCCGGATCTGGCCGGCCATGGCGAAACCGGCTTCAAGGCCGGTGGCGGCTACGACATCCCGGTTCAGGCCAAACGCATGATTCAGTTGCTCGACGTGTGCGGCGTGGAGAAAGTCCATGTGATCGGCAATTCGATGGGCGGTTACATCGCTGCCTGGCTGGCGGCGACCTACCCCGAGCGAATCGCTTCGGTAGCCCTGATCGATCCCGCCGGCGTCACTGCACCGCAGCCCAGCGACATGGAGCGCCACCTGGCGCGCGGGCACAATCCGTTCCTGATCAATTCCCGCGAAGAATTTCAGCGTTTCTACGCGATGACCATGGAATCGCCACCGTGGGTGCCGAAGCTGGTGCTGGACGCCGTCGCCCAGCGTTACCAGCATCAACGCGATGAACTCGAAGAAATCTTCCGGGACTTCCACGCCAGCCCGCCGATGGAGCCGAAACTGGCCGATATCAAATGCCCGGCGCTGTTGCTGTGGGGGCGCAAGGATCGCCTGATCGACGTCAGCAGCGTACCGGTGTGGAGCAAGGGCATCGCCAATCTGGAAGTGGACGTCTGGGATCACGTCGGGCACATGCCGATGGTTGAACAGCCGGGGAATACGGCACGGTTGTATCAGCAATTCCTGGGGTCGCAACAATGACCGCTTACCCTGTGGCGAGGGAGCTTGCTCCCGCTGGGCTGCGCAGCAGACCCAATGCCAGCCAGTTTAATCGGACACCGCGCGTTCTCAGGAGAGGGGCCGGTTCGCTCCCCAGCGGGAGCAAGCTCCCTCGCCACAGGTGGGTATTTCAGCTCCAGGAAATCGGCGGTTGGCGATGAGCATTCTTTACGACGAACGCCTCGACGGGCCGTTGCCCGAGGTGAACAAGGCCAGGTTGCTCAAGGCTGTGCAGCAACTCCTGCCGGATCTGGACATCCTCTGGCGCGAGGACGAGCTCAAACCCTACGAATGCGACGGCCTCTCCGCCTACCGCACGACACCGATGCTGGTCGCCCTGCCCCAACGTCTCGAGCAGGTGCAAACCCTGCTGAAACTCTGCCACCAGAACAACGTGCCCGTCGTCGCCCGTGGCGCCGGCACCGGTTTGTCCGGCGGCGCCCTGCCCTTGGAAAAAGGCCTGCTGCTGGTCATGGCGCGGTTCAACAACATCCTGCACATTGATCCCGCCGCCCGTATCGCACGGGTTCAGCCGGGTGTGCGCAACCTCGCCATATCCCAGGCCGTGGCTCCGTTCGGGTTGTATTACGCGCCCGATCCGTCATCCCAGATCGCCTGTTCGATTGGCGGTAACGTCGCGGAAAACGCTGGTGGCGTGCATTGCCTCAAGTACGGCTTGACCGTGCACAACGTACTGAAAATCGAAGTGCTGACCATCGAAGGCGAACGCCTGACGCTGGGCTCCGAGGCGCTCGATTCAGCCGGTTTCGACCTGCTCGCCCTGTTCACCGGCTCCGAAGGCCTGCTGGGGATCATCACCGAAGTCACGGTGAAGTTATTGCCCAGGCCGCAAGTCGCCAAGGTCTTGCTCGGCAGCTTTGATTCAGTGGAAAAGGCCGGACGCGCGGTGGCCGAAATCATCGCTGCCGGGATCATTCCGGGTGGTCTGGAAATGATGGACAACCTGGCGATTCGCGCTGCCGAAGACTTTATCCATGCCGGTTACCCGGTCGATGCCGAAGCGATTCTGCTCTGCGAACTCGATGGCGTCGAAGCCGATGTGCACGACGATTGCGGGCGGGTGCGCGAGGTCATGAACAGCGCTGGTGCTATTGAAGTGCGCCAGGCCCAGGACGAAGCCGAGCGGGTGCGCTTCTGGGCCGGACGCAAAAACGCCTTCCCGGCCATTGGTCGCTTGTCGCCGGATTATTACTGCATGGACGGCACCATCCCGCGCCGCGAATTGCCCGCTGTTTTGCAAGGCATCGCCCGCCTCGGCGAGGAGTACGGATTGCGCGTGGCCAACGTGTTCCATGCCGGTGACGGCAACATGCACCCGCTGATTCTGTTCGACGCCAACCAGCCGGGCGAGCTGCATCGCGCCGAGGCACTGGGAGGCAAGATTCTCGAACTGTGTGTGCAAGTCGGCGGCAGCATCACCGGCGAACATGGCGTCGGCCGCGAGAAAATCAATCAGATGTGCGCGCAGTTCAACAATGACGAGCTGCTGTTGTTTCACGCGGTCAAAGCCGTTTTCGATCCGCAGGGCCTGCTCAACCCCGGCAAGAACATCCCGACTCTGCATCGGTGTGCCGAATTCGGGGCGATGCACATTCACGCCGGGCAACTGCCGTTCCCCGAGCTGGAGCGATTCTGATGGCCGACGTCGATGCTGCCCAGACCCTGCTCGATCAGGTCAACGCTGCGCGGGCCAATGCCACGCCGCTGAAGATTCAGGGTGGCAACAGCAAGGCATTTCTGGGCCGCGAAGTTGCTGGCGAAGTGCTCGACACCCGCGCCCATCGCGGCATCGTTCGCTATGAGCCCACGGAACTGGTGGTCACGGCACGCGCCGGCACGCCATTGTCCGAGCTGCTCGCGGCATTGGATGACGCTGGACAAATGTTGCCCTGCGAACCGCCATCCTTCGCTGACAGCGCCACGGTCGGCGGCATGATCGCTACGGGGTTGTCCGGGCCACGCCGACCCTGGTCGGGCTCGGTGCGCGATTTCGTCCTCGGCACGCGGGTGATCACCGGCCTCGGCCAGCATCTGCGTTTCGGCGGCGAGGTGATGAAAAACGTCGCCGGCTATGACCTGTCGCGGTTGATGGCCGGCAGTTTCGGTTGTCTTGGCGTGTTGACCGAAGTGTCGCTGAAAGTCCTGCCGAAACCGCGTCAATGCCTGAGCATCCGCCTCGATATCGACTGTGCCCGCGCCTTGAGCAAACTCGCCGAATGGGGTCAGCAGCCGTTGCCGATCAGCGCCGCGTGTCACGATGGACAGAGCCTGTATCTACGGCTCGAGGGTGGCGAAGGTTCGGTGACGGCGGCGCATCAGCGCCTCGGTGGCGAGCCGCTGGACTCGGTTTTCTGGCGCGATCTCAACGAGCAGCGCCTGCGCTTTTTCGACGAAGGCTTGCCGCTCTGGCGTCTGTCGTTGCCGAACAATCTCGGCCCGCTCGACCTGCCGGGCGAACAACTGATCGACTGGGCAGGCGCGCAACGCTGGCTGAAATCCGCCAGCACCGGGATTCACGCCCTCGCCCAGTCCTTCGGTGGCCATGCGATGTGCTTCACCCATGGCGCCACTGACTCGCCGTTCCAACCCTTGGCACCGACCCTGCTGCGCTATCACCGGCAACTCAAGGCGCAACTCGACCCGCAAGGGCTGTTTAACCCCGGTCGACTGTACGCGGAGGTCTAGCCATGCAAACCACCCTCAGTGAGCAATCGCGCCGGCTGCCCCGCGCCGCCGAAGCGGAAAAGATTCTGCGTACCTGTGTGCATTGCGGGTTCTGCAACGCGACGTGTCCGACCTATCAATTGCTCGGCGATGAGCTGGATGGTCCGCGTGGGCGCATTTATCTGATCAAACAGGTGCTGGAAGGCGCGCCAGCCACCGAGCAGACGCAACTGCATCTGGATCGCTGCCTGTCGTGTCGCAACTGCGAAACCACCTGCCCGTCCGGGGTCGATTATCACAACCTGCTCGACATCGGTCGCGCGGTGGTCGATGACGCGGTGCCGCGCCCGCCAGCCCAGCGTTTGCTGCGCGAGGGCTTGCGCGCGGTGGCGCCGAATCCGGGGTTGTTCAAAGGTCTGCTGCGAATGGGCGCGACGTTTCGACCACTGCTGCCGCGTCTTTTGGAAAGCAAACTGCCGCAGCATGTCGCCGTGGCGGGCTCGCGTCCGGCCCCGCGGCATGCGCGCCGGGTGCTGTTGCTCGAAGGCTGCGTGCAACCGGGTCTGGCGCCTAACACCAATGATGCGACGGCGCGGGTCTTTGATCGCTTGGGCATCAGCGTCACGCCAGTGCGCGAAGCCGGTTGCTGCGGCGCGCTCGACTATCACCTCGACGCGCAGGCCAAGGGCCTCGACCGCGCCCGGCAGAACATCGACGCCTGGTGGCCGCACCTGCAAAACGGCGCCGAAGCCATCGTGCAGACGGCCAGCGGTTGTGGCGCGTTTATCAAGGATTACGGGCATTTGCTGGCGAGCGATCCGGTGTATGCCGACAAGGCTCGGCAGATCAGCGAAATGACTCGGGACTTGGTGCAGGTCATCGCGCAGGAACCGCTGGAACAGGTCTGCGCCGCCAGCGAACGGCGCATCGCCGTGCATTGCCCGTGCACCTTGCAGCACGCACTGAAACTCGGCGGCGCCGTGGAGGCGCTACTGACCCGGCTCGGTTTCAATCTTACGGCGGTGCCGGACGGCCATTTGTGCTGCGGCTCGGCGGGCACGTATTCGCTGACGCAACCGCTGCTGGCGCGGCAACTGCGCGATCAGCGACTTAACGCTCTGGAGAGCGGCCGGCCGGAGTTGATCGTCACCTCCAATGTGGGCTGCCAGAGTCATCTCGCCAGCGCCGGGCGCACGCCCGTCAATCATTGGATCGAACTGGTGGATCAGTCGTTGGCAGAATGAAGTTCGTAGGTTTCTTCGTTTGCCCGCGTGGGCGAAGGCTGCGATCTTTCCGGCATCCATTCCGTGACCGTCGCAGGAATTTTTTTCATGACCGTGCAGCCTTTCGTGAGCCCCGACCTGATCCGCCAACGCTTCTCCCGAGCGATGTCCGACATGTACCGTGACGAGGTCCCGCTGTACGGCGCGCTGATGCAACTGGTGGAAAAAACCAACCGCGATGTGCTTTCACGTCAGCCTGATATCGCTGGACAACTCAAACGCAGCGGCGAAATCGAACGACTGGACATGGAGCGCCATGGCGCCATTCGCGTCGGCACCGCGACCGAACTGGCCACCCTCGCCCGCCTGTTCGCGGTGATGGGCATGCAGCCGGTGGGTTATTACGACCTGACTCCGGCGGGCGTGCCGGTGCATTCCACTGCATTTCGTGCAGTGCACGAGGAGGCGCTGCAGATCAGCCCGTTTCGCGTGTTCACCTCGTTGCTGCGCCTGGAGCTGATTGAAGATCTTGAACTGCGCTCATTTGCCGAATCGGTGCTGGCACGTCGTTCGATTTTTACCGAAGAGGCACTGCACCTGATTCAACAGGCGGAAACAGCGGGCGGGCTGGATGAAGGTGAAGCCGCAGAATTCATCCGACAGGCACTGGAGACTTTTCGCTGGCACCACAGCGCCACCGTCACTGGCGCGCAGTATCGAAAACTCAGCGCCCAGCACCGTTTGGTCGCCGATGTCGTCGCGTTCAAGGGCCCGCACATCAATCATCTGACCCCGCGCACGCTGGACATCGACACGGTGCAAGAAAAGATGCCCGCCCACGGCATCACGCCCAAAGCGGTGATTGAAGGCCCGCCGCGTCGCCACTGTCCGATCCTGTTGCGCCAGACCAGCTTCAAGGCGCTGGACGAGCCGATCGCTTTCACCGATCAGCACGAAACACGCGGCAGCCACAGCGCGCGTTTCGGTGAAATCGAACAACGTGGCGCAGCCCTCACGCCAAAAGGTCGCGCGTTGTATGACCGCTTGCTGAACGCCGCTCGCGATGAGCTGGGCGACTTCCCCAATGAAGCCAACGCCGCACGCTATAACGCGCTGATGACTCAGCACTTTGCGGAATTTCCTGACAGCGTCGAGGGCATGCGCGAACAAGAGCTGGCGTACTTTCGTTATTTCGCCACGGAAAAGGGATTGGCTGCGCAAGGACTTGGTGGAGCTTCCCTCCAGGAATTGCTCCGCGATGGTTATGTGAAAGCGGAGCCCCTGGTGTACGAAGATTTCCTGCCGGTGAGTGCGGCGGGGATTTTTCAGTCAAACCTGGGGGACACCGCGCAGACGCATTATGGCGATCACTCCAATCGCCTGGCTTTCGAACAGGCGCTGGGCCGCCCGACCATTGATGAGTTGGGGTTGTATGCCGATACGCAACAGCGTTCGATCGAGGAATGCGCCGAGGCACTGCGTATCAAGCTGACCTGACTTGTACTTCCGACTTCCGCAATGCCATGCAGGCTCGCTCCCACAGGTTTCGCGGATGAACTTGAATTCGGGGCAAACCACAAATCCCTGTGGGAGCGAGCCTGCTCGCGAAGCAAACACCTTGGTCTCGACCAATGCCCAACTGCGCAAGAAGTTGCGCAGTTGGCCATAATATTTCAGGGGAAAATTGCGCTTCAGCCCACGCAGTTCAAGGCCTGCAGCCAAGTGCGCAAGAAGTTGCGCAGTACTGCGCAACTTCTTGCGCACTTTCTCCTGATTATCCCACTGAAAATCGCCCCGAATGACCACTGACACTCGTCTCGCCCCCGTCTCCCGGGCACTTCACCCACTCTGGCACGCTCCTTGATAACAGTCAGGCACCCACCGGGCGATTTCGCCTCCGGGCCCTTAACTTTATTCCGCAAGGAGAGCACCCATGGCAACACCAGCGTACATGTCGGTTACCGGCGAAAAACAAGGCCTGATCACTGCCGGCGCGTTCACCGCCGACTCCGTTGGCAACACCTACCAGGAAGGCCACGAAGACCAGGTCATGGTTCAGGCTTTCAGCCACGACGTGATCATCCCGCGTGACCCACAGTCCGGTCAGCCAACCGGTCAGCGCGTACACAAGCCAGTCGTGATCACCAAGGTCTACGACAAGTCGTCGCCTCTGCTGCAAGCCGCTCTGACCTCCGGCGAGCGCATGAGCGAAATCGTTATCCAGTGGTACCGCACTTCGGCTCAAGGCACCCAAGAGCACTACTACACCACCAAACTGGAAGACGCGATCATCGTCGCCATCAACAACAAAATGCACAACTGCCAGGACCCGTCGAACGCCCACTTTACCCACCTGGAAGAAGTGCAGTTCACCTACCGTAAAATCACCTGGACCCACGAAGTATCCGGTACTTCGGGTTCCGATGACTGGCGTGCTCCAGTCGTTTAATTACGGCTGACCGTTACACGCATCGGCCAGCTCTGCTGGTCGATGTTGTTTACGCCCCTCCAGAATTTCGCGTACGTTGAGCCGCTTTTTTGCGGCCGTCGACGAGCGCCGCTGTACAGCACGAGGAACAAGGGATGTTCGCGCCGGCCAATGAAACCCACTTTGCCCTGACCATCGAAGGGCTCTCCGCCGATTTCCAGGTGTTTACCCTCACCGGCCGGGAAGCCATCAGCCAGCCTTTTGTTTTCGAGGTGGAGCTGGTCAGTGAGCAGCCGTCGCTGGACCTCGAAACCCTGCTGCACAAGCCGGCCTTCCTGCAGCTGGCGCCTGACGGCAGCGGCATTCATGGGCAGATCTACCGCGCCGCGCAAGGCGATTCCGGCAAACGACTGACCCGTTATTCGGTGACCCTGCGCCCGCAGCTTTCGTACCTCGCGCACCGCATCAACCAGCGCATCTTCCAGAACCTCAGCGTGCCGAAAATCATCGGCCAGGTGCTGGAAGAGCACGGCATTCAGAGCAACGCCTACGAATTCAAGACCGGCTCGATCTACCCCGAGCGCATTTATTGCGTGCAATACGATGAATCGGACCTGCATTTCATCCAGCGCCTGTGCGAAGAAGAAGGCATTCACTTTCACTTCCAGCACACTCCAACAGGTCACAAACTGCTGTTCGGCGATGACCAGACGGTGTTCCCGAAACTCGCCCCTGTGGCCTATCAGCAAGACTCAGGCATGGTCGCCAGCAACCCGGTGATCAAGCGTTTCGACCTGCGCCTGGAAACCCGCACCAGCCGCACCACGCGCCGCGACTACGATTTCGAAAAACCGCGCCTGACCCTGGAAAGCGAAAACCGTGGCGACGCCCTGCCCGACCTCGAAGACTACGACTACCCCGGCCGCTTCATTGACCGCGAGCGCGGCAAGCACCTGGCCAAACGCGCCCTCGAACGCCATCGCAGCGATTTCCAGCTCGCCGAAGGCAAGAGTGATCAGCCATTGCTGGTCAGCGGCCATTTCCTCGCCCTGACCGAGCACCCGAAAGCCAAATGGAATGACCTGTGGTTGCTCACCGAAGTGCTGCACGAAGGCAAGCAGCCGCAGGTGCTCGAAGAGTCGGTGACCAGCGACACCACCGCGCTGAAAGACGATTTTCATCAGGGCTACCGCAACCGCTTCCAGGCCACGCCATGGGACGTGCCCAACCGCCCGCCGCTGCGCCACCCGAAACCGCGCATCCTCGGCAGCCAGAGCGCGGTGGTCACCGGCCCGAAAGGCGAAGAAATCCACTGCGACGAATACGGCCGGGTCAAAGTGCAGTTCCACTGGGACCGCGAAGGTCAGGCCGACGACAAGACCAGCTGCTGGCTGCGCGTCTCCAGCGCCTGGGCCGGCGCCCAGTACGGCGGCATCGCCATCCCGCGCATCGGCATGGAAGTGCTGGTGACTTTCCTGGAAGGCGATCCCGACCAGCCGCTGATCAGCGGCTGCCTGTACCACAAGGAAAACACCGTCCCCTACGAACTGCCGGCGAACAAGACCCGCAGCACCTTCAAGACCCTCAGTTCCATGGGTGGCGGCGGTTACAACGAGCTGCGCATCGAAGACAAGAAAGGCCAGGAACAGATCTACCTGCACGCCCAGCGCGACTGGGACGAGAACATCGAGCACGACCAGAAAATCCGCGTCGGCAACGAACGCCACGACACCGTCGAGCAAAACAGCTACACCGAATTCAAGGCTGAAGAACACCACACCGTCTACGCCGACCGCAAAGTCGAAACCCGCGCCAACGACCACCTCACCGTGGGCGTCAACCAACACATCAAGATCGGCACCGGCCAGTTCATCGACGCCGGCCAGGAAATCCACCTGAGCAGCGGCATGAAAGTGGTGATGGAAGCCGGCGCGGAACTGACCCTGGTCGGCGGCGGCAGCTTCATCAAGATCGACGCCGGCGGCGTAACCCTGAGCGGCCCGGTGATCAACATGAACTCCGGCGGCAGTCCGGGCAGCGGCACGCCGGCGGCTCCGCTGATGCCCGGCGTGTTGAAACAGGCCGATGCGGACAAGGCCGGCCAGGTGCTGACCCCGGCGCAGATCAACACCCTAAAACGTAACGCGCCGTTCTGCGAAGAATGCGAAAAATGCAAGGCAGGTGCCTGTGCCATCTGAACGAATCACCCCCAAGGACTGGCTGGCGCAACAGCCGCTGCAAAGCGGCGAGCGTTTGTACCTGGTCATCAGCGCCGCCAGCGACGCTGACGCCCTGAAAACCCTCTACCTCACCGAGCCCACCGCCCAGCTCCTGCCGATCTGGGGCGGCACGCCCTACTCCACCTGGCAACCGGTGATGCCCTACCTCACCGAACTCAAAGCCAACTCCGCCTTCCTGCCCTGGATCGCCGAAACCGATGCGCTGGACTGGGGCTGGCTGGCGGTGTCGCGTTCAGCGCCGAATGAGGTGTTCGAACATCTGCGCAGCCTGACGCAGGTGAAAATGCCGGATGGCACCGAGGTGTTTTTTCGGTTTTGGGATGGACGGCATGTCTACCCGATTCTGCAGGGGCTTGGGGAGAAGGCTGGAGAAGTGCTGCCGGTATTTGAGCGGTATCTGATCAATGGGCAGGCGCTGGAAGTGGGCACGCGGGTGGTGCCGAAGGTGCGGGACTGGCCGTGGTGGGAGGTGCCGAAGGGGTTGTTGGAGGGGTTGAGCAAGGACAATCCGGCGACGCTGGTGAGCAACCTGATGCAGTGGCTGGAAGAAGACCGCCCGGACCTCTACACCGCGTGGCCCGAGAACAATCTGAAGCTGAAAATCACCCGCTTCGTGCGCCGCCCGGATGCGCCGCAAAATCTTAAAGAAGCATTGATAAACCACCTGATTCTGGAGCAAGGCTGATGGATCGCGTTGCCTTTGTTGACAACCAACTGGACACCTTCAAGGACAGTCTGAAGCTGTATCAGGAACAAACCAAAACCTGGTACGCGCAGGCGCTAGACAAAGGTAGCCGTGCCGCTGACATGCCGTCTTTGCTGGGCATGGAACGTGTCATCAAGGTGGGCAACACCAGTAAAGCGGTGAGCATGACCGACGGTAACTTTACCTCGAACGTGGCTCAATGCCCGCTCAAGGGGCCGTTGCTGATCGAGAGCAAATTCGAATCGGTTTACGACATTCCCGTAGGCGATATCGAAGTCGAAATTGTGGCCGTGGACGGTGGTGCGGTCAGCAAGGTCAAACTCGACGCGCAAGGCAAAGCCGCGTGGAACGGCGGTGTGCCAGGCAAGTTCTACAAAATTCGCGTGCATAACGTAGTGACTCCGGCGCAGATCGACGCCCTCTTCAGCTCCTACAGCGGTGTGACCGCTGACCTCGAAGGTTTCCTGCGCAAGGAATGGGCCGGCTTCAAACCGCAGTGGTCGAATCTCTCCACCTCCGGCACGGCGATGGCCATCGGCAACGGCATTCTTGACGGCGGCTGGGAAGCGATCAAAGGCGTGTGGGACGGCATCAGTCTCGTGCTCGACATCCTTCAGGACCCCGGGAAGTTTGCGAAGGATCTCGGCGCTGGCGCAGACGAACTGATCAAAGTGGCAAAAAGCACGCCGGACGTCATGAAAAAAGCCATGTTGCTGGCCAGTGACGAAGCCGCTTTGTTTTTGCTGGTGCGCAGTGCGGTGATCTGGCTGGCGGGCTTGCCGCCGATGAAGATGGCAGGCGATGTAGCGAAGATGACCACGGCCATTGTCGTAGGTATTGTGATCGACATCGTGATCGGTGTCGTCCTGACCATCGCCGCCGAAGGTACCGGCGTCATCTACCTTGCGGCCCGACTGAAGAAGTACGGAGAGCTCGTCATCAAGGCTGTCGTCGGCTTCGTGAAGTCGGTGTTCAAGATCATCAACGGCTTTATGGAGTATGTCGCCAAGTACACCGCAGTGGCGGCTCGAGGGGTGACGGCGAAGGTCAGGAACGGGATTTCCGAGTTGCGTTTTGATGGGAAGCGTGTGACCACCGTCGAAACCCCGAAAACCCGGCACGATGCCCCTGCACAATCCAAGACCCCAGATGAAAAAAGCGCAACTTGCGCAAAGAACACTTGCACTAACGGCTGCCCGGTCTCCATGGTCACTGGCGAAGAGCTACTGACGCTGACCGATGGAGAGCTCGGAGGGCCTGCACCATTTAGCTGGACTCGTCTCTATCGGACCAGCGCAGCGGAAATCGATTGTGGGCTGGGTTTTGGCTGGAGCCACGCGTTAGCCCAACGGATAGAAATCAATGCCGATGAAGTGATATGGACTGATCATGAAAACCGGGTGATCACCTTCCCACTTCCAAGCATCCAACGCCCGGCGATAACCAATAGCCTCTCGGAAGCAGCCATCTTCATCGGGGACGATCCATCAGAACTTATTCTCACTCAGGCTGGTGAGCATGCTCAGTTCTATCACTTCCGCTACGATCGCAAAGGCGCAACACTGATAGCCATCAGTGACAAATACGACAACCGCCTTCATGTCACGCGCGATATTCACGGTCGGATCAAACGTATCGACAATGGTGCTGGTCGTGCCTTGCTGTTGCGCTACGACCGCAAACACATTGTGGCAGTCGACTATCAACAGTTCACACCCGCAGACAATCTGGAAGATGTATGGACCACTGTCCAGACGATCATCAGTTACGCCTACGACTCGCAACATCGCTTGATTGAAGCGAAAAACGCCGCTGGAGAAGCCGAGCGTTACGCCTATAACGATCAAAACGTCATTCTCGAGCGCCGTTTAGCCGGAGGTGCCAGTTTCTATTGGGAATGGGAAAAAGAGGGCAAATCTGCACGCTGTATTCATCACTGGGCGAACTTCTCGCAGATGGATACTCGCTATGTTTGGGATGATAAAGGAAGCGTTACTGTCACGAACGCAGACGGTAGCGAAGAGATATACACCCACGACGACCAAGCCCGACTGGTTGCTCAAATTGATCCGGACGGAGCCGAAAATCTCAAGGCATATGACGATAAGGGACGCTTGGTTGCAGAGCAAAATCCGCTCGGAGCTATCACCGAGTATCGATACAACGAATCAGGGCATCTGGTCGCAGTCATACCTCCAGAAGACGAACCAACGGGCTATGAATATAGCCGTGGGTTCGTAAGTAAGGTCGTTCGCGGTAAAGCAGTCTGGAAATATCAGCGCAATAATCAAGGCGATATCACCCAGCAGACAGATCCGGACGGCAACACCACCTACTACAGCTATGACCGTCGGGGGCGTTTGCAGGAAATCGGCCTGCCCGATGGCAGCCGGCACCAGTTGGGCTGGAATAACCTCGGCCAGCTATTGGAAGAGCGCCTGCCTGATGGTAGTCAGCGCAAATACCGCTACGACGCACTCGGCCGGCAGATCACACGTCAGGACGAAAACGGTGCCATCACGCACTACCAATGGGATGCCGCGAATCGCCTGACACAGATCACTTTGCCCGGTGGAGCGACACGGGCATTTACATACAACGCATACGGGCGAGTCACCGCCGAACGCGACGAACTCGGCCGTATCACCCGCTACGAATACGCCGACAACCTGCACCTCGTCAGCCGTCGCATCAATCCCGACGGCAGCCAACTGCGCTATCGCTACGACAACTCGCGCCTGTTGCTCACTGAAATCGAAAACGAGCGCGGCGAGCACTACCACCTCGATTACTACGCCAACGGTCTGATTCAACAAGAAACCGGTTTCGACGGTCGTCGCACCGCGTACGAATACGACCTCAACGGCCAACTGCTGAAGAAAACCGAGTTCGGCGATGACGGTAGCGAACTGGTCACCGAATACCAGCGCGATGCCGCAGGTCGCTTGCTTGTAAAAACGCTGCCCGATGGCGAAGAAATTCACTACAGCTACGACGCGCTGGGTCGCCTCGTTAGCGTCGACGACGGCCATTGGCCGCTCGCCTACAAGTACGATCTGCA
>NZ_DATMIV010000003.1:0-82789 GCF_035554175.1 Pseudomonas sp.
TGAATTCCTTATCGGCGCTTTGGGTAGAAGGGGCGGGAGGAGAAGTCTCCCACGGTCTGTACTGGTCAGAGTCAGAATCGAGTCTGTAGTCCCGCCCACCCCTTCAAGTCTAAACATACAAGCGAGCCTGCTCGCGAAGGCGTCCTGCCAGACAACATGACTGTCAGCTGGCAGAACGCTTTCGCGAGCAGGCTCGCTCCCACAGGGGAATGAATCAGTGCGTGCGGGCGACCGCGAACTCGCTCAGTTCAACCAGCGCATCGCGATATTCGCTCGCCGGCAGCGCTTCAAGGCACTTGATCGCACGGGCCACATAATCACGGGCCAGTTGTGCGGTGTATTCCAGCGAACCGGACGCTTCCACGGCGATGCGGATGCTTTCCAGGTCTTCGATCCCGCCTTTCTGGATCGCCTGACGCACCAGTGCTGCCTGTTCCGCCGTGCCTTCGCGCATGGTGTAGATCAGCGGGAGAGTCGGCTTGCCTTCGGCCAGATCGTCACCGACGTTCTTGCCCAGGGTTTCTGCGTCACCTTTGTAGTCGAGCAGGTCATCAACCAGCTGGAACGCCACACCCAGGTGATCGCCGAAGGTGCGCAGGGCTTCGCTCTGCTCGGCGGTGGCGCCGGCCAGGGCGGCGGCGCTGTGGGTCGACGCTTCGAAGAGCATCGCGGTCTTGCCGCGGATGACCTCCATGTAGGTTTCTTCGCTGGTGCTAGCGTCACGCACCTTGGACAGCTGCAACACTTCGCCTTCGGCGATGATGCGCGTGGCTTGCGACAGAATCTTCATTACCGGCATCGAGCCGAGTTCGACCATCATTTCGAATGAGCGCGAATACAGGAAATCGCCGACCAGCACGCTCGGAGCGTTGCCCCACATGGCGTTGGCGGTCGAGCGGCCACGGCGCATGCCGGACATGTCGACCACGTCGTCATGCAGCAAAGTCGCGGTGTGCAGGAATTCGATGGTGGCGGCCAGCAGGCGCATGTCATCGCCTTCGCGACCCAGGGCCTTGCCACACAGCAACACTAATAAAGGACGCAGGCGTTTGCCGCCGGCCGAAGTGATGTAATCGCCGATTTTCGATACCAGCGGCACTCGAGACGTCAGCTGCTTCTTGATGATGCCGTCGACGGCGCTAAAATCGTCCGCCACCGCGCGGTAGAAAGCTTGGGGTTGCATCAGCGAGAGTCGCTCCAGAAGGGTTGCGCGGCATGCTAGGACCCCCGTCCAGAGCTGTCAAGGCGCGATAGACGGCTACTTGCAAGCCTGCGGCGGCTTGCGTACAATCGCGCACCCTGAACTTCCTGGGCAGCACCTGCCTTACGCAATTGCACTTGGGCCGTTCCAGCCCCATGCAGCCATGCCAGCCAATACCTCTTCTTATAAAGAGCTGGGTGAGCAGGATTATCGGAGAAATACCATGTACGCAGTAATCGTTACCGGCGGTAAGCAATACAAGGTCGCTGAAGGTGAATACCTGAAGATCGAAAAACTGGAAATCGCTACTGGCGAATCCGTTACTTTTGATCGCGTTCTGTTGGTCGCCAACGGCGACGACGTGAACATCGGCGCACCAGTTGTTGCTGGCGCAACCGTCAAGGCTGAAGTGATCTCCCAAGGTCGTCACGATAAAGTCCGCATCATCAAGTTCCGTCGCCGTAAGCACCACATGAAGCGTATGGGCCACCGCCAGTGGTTCACCGAGATCAAAATCACCGGTATTCAGGCTTAATTACAGCCTAATTCCTCACTAGGAGAATTGAACTCATGGCACACAAAAAAGCTGGTGGTAGTACCCGTAACGGTCGCGACTCAGAAGCCAAACGCCTTGGCGTGAAGATGTATGGCGGCCAGGTCATCAAGGCCGGCAACATCATCGTGCGTCAGCGCGGCACCCAGTTCCACGCTGGCTACGGCGTTGGCATGGGTAAGGATCACACCCTCTTCGCGAAAATCGAAGGCGTGATCAAGTTTGAAGTAAAAGGCGCCTTCGGTCGTCGTTACGTGAGCGTTGTCGCGGCATAATCGCGAGATCGCTGGAAGAGCCCTGTCTTGCGACGGGGCTTTTTCGTTTGTGGGGTGAGTCTCTTGCAAAACTGTTTGTATGGGCTGTCGGCGTGCGCTGCAGGTCGTGTCTTGGGGGCGCTGCGCTCATTTTTGCAAGAGTCTTATGTCTTGATTGTTTTTCGGCTCGTCCGTATGGCGAGAGGCGTTGGTTATGAAGTTTGTTGATGAAGTATCGATTCGCGTAAAGGCCGGCGATGGCGGCAATGGCTGCATGAGTTTCCGTCGGGAAAAATTCATTGAAAACGGCGGCCCGAACGGCGGTGATGGCGGTGACGGCGGCTCCATCTACATGATGGCCGACGAAAACCTCAACACGCTGGTGGACTACCGTTACACCCGTCACTTCGATGCCGAGCGTGGCTCCAACGGCGGCAGCACCGACTGCACCGGCAAGAAAGGCGAAGACCTGATCCTGCGTGTGCCCGTCGGCACCACCGTGATCGACTCCGCTACTCAGGAAGTGATCGGCGACCTGACCAAGGCCGGTCAGAAACTGATGGTGGTGCAGGGCGGCTGGCACGGTCTGGGCAACACCCGTTTCAAATCCAGCACCAATCGCGCGCCGCGCCAGACTACGCCAGGCAAGCCGGGTGAGCAGCGCGACCTGAAACTGGAAATGAAAGTGCTGGCCGACGTCGGTCTGCTGGGCTTGCCGAACGCCGGTAAAAGTACCTTTATCCGTTCGGTCTCGGCCGCCAAGCCGAAGGTCGCTGACTACCCGTTCACCACCCTGGTGCCAAACCTGGGCGTGGTCAGCGTCGATCGCTGGAAGAGCTTCGTCATTGCCGACATTCCGGGTCTGATCGAAGGCGCTTCCGACGGTGCCGGCCTGGGCATTCGCTTTCTCAAGCACCTGGCGCGTACCCGTTTGCTGCTGCACCTGGTCGACATGGCGCCGCTGGATGACTCCAGTGCTCCGGATGCCGCTGAGGTAATCGTCAACGAGCTGATCAAGTTCAGCCCGTCGCTGGCCGAGCGTGATCGCTGGCTGGTGCTGAACAAGTGCGACCAGATCCTTGAAGAAGAGCACGATGCTCGCGTCAAGGAGATCGTTGATCGCCTGGAATGGACCGGTCCGGTGTACGTGATCTCGGCCATCGCCAAGATCGGTACCGAGCGTCTGTGCCACGACATCATGCGCTACATGGAAGACCGTGCCGATCGGCTCGCCGCAGATCCTGCGTACAAGGAAGAGCTGGCCGATCTCGACCAGCGCATCGAAGACGAAGCCCGTGCGCAGTTGCAGGCGCTGGACGACAAGCGTGCCCTGCGCCGCAGCGGCGTGAAGTCGGTCCATGACATCGGTGACGACGACTGGGACGAAGAAGATGTGGATGACGAGGACGGTCCGGAAATCATTTACGTGCGTGACTGATCCGTTGCGATAAACTTGAACGCCGCTCAATCGAGCGGCGTTTTAGTATCTGGAAATCGATCGTTGGTCGCCAATAGCCACGATTAACGTTACGGGCAGTGCCAGGTCGCGCTGTCCTCAAGCTAAGGTTGAAGATGATGCGGAGCAAGGTGACAGGTGCGCAGCGTTGGGTCGTGAAGATCGGCAGCGCTTTGCTGACGGCGGATGGCAAGGGGCTGGATCGCGCGGCAATGGGTGTCTGGGTCGAGCAGATGGTGGCGCTGCATGAGGCGGGCGTCGAGCTGGTGCTGGTGTCCTCCGGGGCGGTGGCGGCTGGCATGAGTCGCTTGGGCTGGACGGCGCGACCCAGTGCCATGCACGAGCTCCAGGCGGCTGCTGCAATCGGTCAGATGGGGCTGGTGCAGGCGTGGGAGTCGAGCTTCGCCGAGCATGGCCGGCATACCGCGCAGATTCTCCTGACCCACGACGACCTGTCGGATCGCAAGCGCTACCTGAACGCCCGCAGCACCTTGCGGGCGCTGGTCGAGCTGAAAGTCATCCCGGTGATCAACGAAAACGACACCGTGGTTACCGACGAAATCCGTTTCGGCGACAACGACACGCTGGCGGCACTGGTGGCCAATCTGGTCGAGGCTGATCTGCTGGTGATCCTGACCGATCGTGACGGCATGTTCGACGCCGATCCGCGCAACAATCCCGATGCGCAGCTGATCTTTGAAGCGCGCGCCGATGATCCGACGCTGGATGCGGTGGCTGGCGGTACCGGTGGTGCGCTGGGGCGCGGCGGCATGCAGACCAAATTGCGCGCGGCGCGGCTGGCGGCGCGTTCCGGTGCGCACACCATCATCGTGGGCGGTCGGCTTGAGCGTGTGCTTGATCGCCTCAAGGCGGGTGAGCGCATCGGCACGCTGCTGTCGCCCGAGCGCGGCATGCTCGCGGCGCGCAAGCAATGGCTGGCCGGGCATCTGCAAACCCGTGGCACTTTGGTGCTTGATGAGGGGGCGGTGGCGGCGTTGTCCAAAGGCAACAAGAGCCTGCTGCCGGTGGGGGTGAAACTGGTTCAGGGCAGTTTCCGTCGGGGTGAGATGGTTGTCTGTGTGGCGCCGGACGGTCGTGAGATCGCCCGTGGTCTGGCCAACTACAGCGCCCTGGAGGCGCAAAAAATCATCGGTCAGTCGTCGGATGCGATTGTCGGTTTGCTCGGTTACATGGCGGAGCCGGAACTGGTTCACCGTGACAACCTGATTCTGGTCTAAGGAAAATTCGATGCGTGTAGCGAAAGGATTGTTGGGTCTGCTGATGGCCATGCCGTTGCTGGCCTCGGCCGAGGAGATCGGTCAGGTATCGACTGTGTTCAAGTTTGTCGGCCCGAATGACCGGATCGTGGTCGAGGCCTTCGATGATCCGAAAGTCGAGGGTGTGACCTGCTATCTGTCGCGCGCCAAGACCGGCGGGGTGAAGGGTGGCCTGGGGCTGGCCGAGGATCGCGCCGAAGCGTCGATCGCCTGCCGTCAGGTCGGGCCGATCAAGTTCAAGGGTGAGCTTAAGGATGGCGACGAGGTGTTCAAGGAGCGCACCTCGCTGGTGTTCAAGACCATGCAGGTGGTGCGTTTCCTCGACAAGAAACGCAATACCCTGGTGTACCTGGTTTACAGCGATCGCTTGATTGAAGGCAGTCCGCAGAATGCTGTGACGGCGATCCCGATCCTGCCGTGGGTGCCGGTCCAGCAATAACACCGCAAAACCAACTGCAGGAGTGAGCCTGCTCGCGATAGCGGTGTGTCAGATGAGGGTTTCTATCTGACACACCGCTATCGCGAGCAGGCTCACTCCTGCATTTTTTTGCGTCGCATTCACCAAATTCCAGGCAATAAAAAACCGACCCTGAGGTCGGTTTTTTAATGACTACGTCGCTTAGGCAGCTTCTTTCAGTGCCTTGACGTGGCCATTCAGACGGCTCTTATGACGAGCAGCCTTGTTCTTGTGGATGATGCCTTTATCGGCCATGCGGTCGATAACTGGCACAGCCAGAACGTATGCAGCTTGAGCTTTTTCAGCGTCTTTTGCGTCGATGGCCTTAACTACATTCTTGATGTAGGTACGAACCATGGAACGCAGGCTGGCGTTGTGGCTGCGACGCTTCTCAGCCTGTTTTGCACGTTTTTTGGCGGAAGGTGAGTTGGCCACCGTCGAGCTCCTCGAAAGACTTTTTAGGAAATAGCAAACAAAATAGGCCGCGAATCATGCCGATGAAGACTTGTCTTGTCAAGGGCACTTGAATCGTTCCGCTAAGTGGTAGGTAGAAAGAGGCGGGATATTTATTTCCGGCGCTTGACCTGTAAACTCGCGAGCTTTGGCTCTGTGCTGTTGCGGCGCGGAGTATCGCACAAGTGGGCGCATTGTTCGCCTGCTGTTTATCGACAGGCACAAACTCTCTCAATGAATCTGCTCAAATCGTTGGCCGCCGTCAGCTCTATCACGATGCTTTCCCGGATTCTGGGGTTTGTTCGTGACACGCTGATCGCGCGGACATTCGGCGCCGGGATGGCGACGGACGCTTTCTTTATTGCCTTCAAACTGCCCAACCTGCTGCGGCGGATCTTTGCCGAGGGCGCTTTCTCCCAAGCGTTCGTGCCGATCCTGGCCGAATACAAAAGCCAAAAGGGCGAAGAGGCGACCCGCACCTTTATTGCCTATGTCTCGGGGTTGCTGACCCTGGTGTTGGCGCTGGTCACCGCGCTGGGCATGATCGCTGCGCCCTGGGTGATCTGGGCTACGGCGCCGGGTTTCACTGATACCCCGGAAAAATTCCAGCTCACCTCCGATCTGTTGCGGGTGACCTTTCCTTATATATTGCTGATCTCGCTGTCGTCGCTGGCCGGGGCGATTCTCAATACCTGGAACCGTTTCTCGGTGCCGGCCTTTGTGCCGACCCTGCTCAACGTCAGCATGATCGTATTTTCCCTGTTCCTCACGCCGTACTTCGATCCGCCGGTCATGGCCCTTGGCTGGGCGGTGCTGGTCGGCGGTCTCGCCCAGTTGCTCTATCAACTGCCGCACCTGAAAAAGATCGGCATGCTGGTGCTGCCGCGCCTGAACCTGCGCGACAGCGGTGTGTGGCGGGTGATGAAGCAGATGCTGCCGGCGATTCTCGGCGTCTCGGTCAGTCAGATTTCGCTGATCATCAACACCATCTTCGCCTCGTTTCTGGTTGCCGGGTCGGTGTCGTGGATGTATTACGCCGACCGCTTGATGGAATTACCGTCGGGTGTATTGGGTGTAGCGCTTGGCACGATTCTGCTGCCGACATTGGCCAAGACTTACGCCAGCAAGGATCGCCACGAGTATTCGCGGATTCTCGACTGGGGCCTGCGTCTGTGCTTTGTGCTGGTGCTGCCGTGCGCGCTGGCGCTGGGGATTCTTGCCGAGCCGCTGACCGCTTCGCTGTTTCAGTACGGCCAGTTCAGCGGCTTTGACGCCGAGATGACCCAGCGTGCGCTGATCGCCTATTCGGTCGGCCTGCTCGGGATTATCGTGATCAAAGTGCTCGCGCCGGGTTTCTATGCGCAACAGAACATCCGGACGCCGGTGAAGATTGCGATCTTTACGCTGGTCTGCACTCAGTTGTTCAACCTGGCGCTGATCGGTCCGCTGGCCCACGCCGGCCTGGCGCTGGCAATCAGTGCCGGCGCCTGCCTGAACGCCGGGTTGCTGTTCTATCAACTGCGCAAGCAAAAGATGTATCAACCGCAACCGGGCTGGGGCAAATTCGGCTTCAAACTGGTGGTGGCCGTGACGGTGATGTCGGCGGTGTTGCTGGCAGGCATGCATTTCATGCCTGCCTGGGATGAGGGGCATATGCTCGAGCGCTTCCTGCGCCTGGGCGCGCTGGTGGTGGCCGGGGTGGTGGCGTATTTCGGTATGCTGCTGCTGATGGGTTTTCGCCTGCGCGACTTCAATCGCAAGGCCTTGAGCTAAGGTTTCAGCCTTTATATACAGGCACGGGCCGGCAGTTTTGTCGGCTCGTTCACTTTGCGTTACGGTGTTGCCTGTCGTCGGCCGTCGGGTGTGGTTATAATCGACCACTTTATGAGCAAGAAGCGCGTTATGCAGCTGGTTCGAGGCCTCCACAACTTGCGCCCCCAGCATCGGGGCTGCGTCGCCACTATTGGCAACTTTGACGGTGTTCACCGTGGTCACCAGGCTATCCTGGCCCGACTGCGTGAGCGTGCGCTCGAGTTGGGCGTACCCAGCTGCGTGGTGATTTTCGAACCGCAGCCACGGGAATTCTTTGCCCCTGACACCGCGCCGGCACGTCTGGCGCGGCTGCGCGACAAGCTGCAGCTGCTGGCCGCCGAAGGCGTCGACCGGGTTCTGTGCCTGGCCTTCAACCAGCGTCTGAGCAAGCTCAGCGCCAGTGAGTTCGTCGCTACCATCCTGGTTGATGGCCTCGGCGTGCAGCATCTGGAGGTCGGTGACGATTTCCGCTTCGGCTGTGACCGCCTCGGTGATTTCGATTTCCTGCTGCAGGCCGGGCAGGTCCACGGTTTCTCTGTCGAGGCTGCGCAAACCGTCGAGCTGGACGGCATTCGCGTCAGCAGCACGCAAGTGCGCAACGCCTTGGCCGCCGCCGATTTTGCCCTGGCCGAACGCTTGCTCGGGCGCCCGTACCGCATCGCCGGTCGCGTGCTGCATGGCCAGAAACTGGCCCGGCAACTGGGAACGCCCACTGCCAACATTCAACTCAAGCGTCGTCGCGTGCCGTTCACCGGGGTCTATCTGGTGAACGTCGATATCGACGGCAAGACCTGGCCCGGCGTCGCCAATATCGGCGTGCGCCCGACGGTGCAAGGGGATGGCAAAGCCCACCTCGAGGTCCATCTGTTAGATTTTGCCGGCGATCTGTATGACCGGCGTTTGACGGTGGTTTTCCACCAAAAGCTGCGTGAAGAGCAGCGCTTCGCCTCTCTGGAGGCATTGAAAACGGCGATCAATGCGGATGTCGCCACCGCCCGTGCACTAGCCGCACCTAGCGCCCATCGCTAATGAAGAGCCTTAAATGACCGACTATAAAGCCACGCTAAACCTTCCGGACACCGCCTTCCCAATGAAGGCCGGCCTGCCACAGCGCGAACCGCAGATCCTGCAGCGCTGGGACAGTATTGGCCTGTACGGAAAGTTGCGCGAGATTGGCAAGGATCGTCCGAAGTTCGTCCTGCACGACGGCCCTCCGTACGCCAACGGCACGATCCACATCGGTCACGCACTGAACAAGATTCTCAAGGACATGATCATCCGCTCGAAAACCCTGGCGGGTTTCGATGCGCCGTACGTCCCGGGCTGGGACTGCCACGGCCTGCCGATCGAGCACAAGGTTGAAGTGACCCACGGCAAGAACCTCGGCGCGGACAAGACCCGCGAGCTGTGCCGTGCCTACGCCACCGAGCAGATCGAAGGGCAGAAGTCCGAATTCATCCGTCTCGGCGTGCTGGGCGACTTCGCCAACCCGTACAAGACCATGGATTTCAAGAACGAGGCCGGTGAAATCCGCGCCCTCGCCGAGATCGTCAAGGGCGGTTTCGTGTTCAAGGGCCTGAAACCGGTGAACTGGTGCTTCGACTGCGGTTCGGCCCTGGCTGAAGCGGAAGTCGAGTATGAGAACAAGAAGTCCTCGACCATCGACGTGGCATTCCCGATCGCTGACGAGGCCAAACTGGCTGCCGCGTTCGGACTCGCGTCGCTGAGCAAACCTGCCTCGATCGTGATCTGGACCACCACCCCGTGGACCATCCCGGCCAACCAGGCACTGAACGTGCACCCGGAATTCAACTACGCCCTGGTCGATATCGGCGACAAGCTGCTGGTGCTGGCTGAAGAACTGGTCGAAGCCTGCCTGGCGCGCTACGGCGTGGAAGGTTCGGTGATCGCCACCACCACCGGTAAAGAACTGGAACTGATCAACTTCCGTCACCCGTTCTATGATCGTCTGTCGCCGGTGTATCTGGCTGACTACGTCGAACTGGGCGCTGGCACCGGCGTGGTTCACTCCGCCCCGGCCTACGGCGTGGACGACTTCGTGACCTGCAAGAAGTACGGCATGGTCAACGACGACATCCTCAACCCGGTGCAGAGCAACGGTGTGTACGTGCCGTCGCTGGAATTCTTCGGCGGCCAGTTCATCTGGAAGGCTAACCCGGCGATCGTTGAAAAGCTCTCCGAAGTCGGTGCGCTGATGCACACCACCGTCATCGAACACAGTTACATGCATTGCTGGCGTCACAAGACCCCGCTGATCTACCGCGCCACTGCGCAGTGGTTCATCGGCATGGACAAAGAGCCGGTCAGCGGCGACACCTTGCGCGTGCGCTCGCTCAAAGCCATCGAAGACACCAAGTTTGTTCCGGCCTGGGGTCAGGCGCGTCTGCACTCGATGATCGCCAACCGTCCGGACTGGTGCATCTCGCGTCAGCGCAACTGGGGCGTGCCGATCCCGTTCTTCCTCAACAAGGAAAGCGGCGAGTTGCACCCGCGTACCGTCGAGCTGATGGAAGAAGTCGCCAAGCGCGTTGAAGTCGAGGGCATCGAAGCCTGGTTCAAACTCGACGCCGCCGAACTGCTGGGCGATGAAGCGCCACAGTACGACAAGATCAGCGACACCCTCGACGTCTGGTTCGATTCGGGCACCACCCACTGGCACGTGCTGCGCGGTTCGCACCCGATGGGCCACGAGAGCGGCCCGCGCGCCGACCTGTACCTGGAAGGTTCCGATCAGCACCGTGGCTGGTTCCACTCGTCGCTGCTGACCGGTTGCGCCATCGACAACCACGCGCCGTATCGCGAGCTGCTGACCCACGGCTTCACCGTCGACGAGTCCGGCCGCAAGATGTCCAAATCGCTGGGCAACGTGATCGCGCCGCAGAAGGTCAACGACACCCTGGGCGCCGACATCATGCGTCTGTGGGTCGCTTCGACCGACTACTCCGGCGAAATGGCGGTGTCCGAGCAGATCCTGCAGCGCAGCGCCGACGCCTATCGTCGTATCCGTAACACCGCGCGCTTCCTGCTTTCCAACCTGACCGGTTTCAACCCGGCCACCGATCTGCTGCCGGCCGAAGACATGCTGGCGCTGGATCGCTGGGCAGTGGATCGCACGTTGCTGCTGCAACGCGAGTTGCAAGAGCACTACGGCGAATACCGTTTCTGGAACGTCTACTCGAAGATCCACAACTTCTGCGTACAGGAGCTGGGCGGTTTCTACCTTGACATCATCAAGGATCGTCAATACACCACCGGCGCCGACAGCAAGGCGCGACGCTCGTGCCAGACCGCGCTGTTCCACATCTCTGAAGCGCTGGTGCGCTGGATCGCGCCGATCCTCGCCTTCACCGCCGATGAGCTGTGGCAATACCTGCCGGGCGAGCGTAACGAGTCGGTCATGCTCAATACCTGGTACGAAGGCCTGACCGAACTGCCGGAAGGCTTCGAGCTGGGTCGCGCCTACTGGGATCGCATCATGGAAGTGAAAGTCGCGGTCAACAAAGAGATGGAAATCCAGCGTGCGGCGAAAGCCGTCGGTGGCAACCTGCAGGCCGAAGTCACGCTGTTTGCCGAAGAGGCGCTGAGCGCCGACCTGGCCAGGCTGAGCAACGAATTGCGCTTTGTTCTGATCACCTCGACGGCCAGTGTCGCGCCATTTGTTCAGGCTCCGGCCGATGCAGTGGCCACCGAAGTCAGCGGTCTGAAACTGAAGATCGTCAAATCGGCGTTCCCGAAGTGCGCGCGTTGCTGGCATTGCCGCGAAGACGTTGGCGTGAACCCGGAACATCCGGAAATCTGCGGCCGTTGCGTCGACAATATCAGCGGCGCTGGCGAGGTTCGTCACTATGCCTGACGCCGTGGGCCGTTTCGGACGGCTGAGCTGGCTGTGGCTGAGCTTGCTGGTGCTGGTCATCGACCAGGCCAGCAAGTTCTACTTCGAAGGCAAGCTCGAAATGTTCCAGCAGATCGTGATCATTCCCGATTACTTCAGCTGGACCCTGGCGTATAACACCGGCGCTGCGTTCAGCTTCCTGGCTGACAGTTCCGGCTGGCAGCGCTGGTTGTTCGCTCTGATCGCAATCGTGGTCAGCGCGGTGCTGGTGGTCTGGCTCAAGCGCCTGGGGCGTAACGAGACCTGGCTGGCCGTCGCATTGGCGCTGGTGCTGGGCGGTGCGCTGGGCAATCTGTATGACCGCATTGCCCTGGGCCATGTGATCGACTTCATTCTGGTGCACTGGCAGAACCGCTGGTATTTCCCGGCGTTCAACTTTGCTGACAGCGCGATTACCGTTGGTGCAATCATGCTGGCACTGGACATGTTCAAACCGAAGAAAACCGAAGAGACCGCTCATGACTGAACAGGTATCGGCTGAGCAACGCATCGGCCAGAACACGGAAGTCACCTTGCACTTTGCCTTGCGCCTGGAGAACGGCGACACCGTCGACAGTACCTTCGACAAGGCTCCGGCGACCTTTAAGGTCGGCGACGGTAACCTGCTGCCGGGCTTCGAAGCGGCACTGTTCGGCTTCAAGGCCGGCGACAAGCGCACTCTGACCGTCGAGCCGGAAAACGCTTTCGGTCAGCCGAACCCGCAGAACGTGCAGACTATCCCGCGTTCGCAATTCACCGACATGGAGTTGTCACCGGGTCTGCTGGTGATCTTCAACGATGCGGCCAATACTGAATTGCCGGGCGTGGTGAAAGAGTTTGACGACGCGCAAGTGACCGTCGACTTCAACCACCCGCTGGCAGGCAAGACGCTGACCTTTGACGTCGAGATCATCAGCGTCAAAGCGATCTGAGTAATAATGCAAAACCAATGTGGGAGCGAGCCTGCTCGCGAATGCTGAATGACATTCAACGTTGATGTTGTCTGACACACCGCTTTCGCGAGCAGGCTCGCTCCCACACTGTTTTCCACAGAATTCGTTATTTCTTGCGCGCAAGACACGAGGCACAGCATGCAAATCAAACTCGCCAACCCCCGTGGCTTCTGCGCCGGCGTGGACCGGGCGATCGAAATCGTCAACCGCGCCCTGGAAGTCTTCGGGCCGCCGATCTATGTGCGTCACGAAGTGGTGCACAACAAGTTCGTCGTCGAAGACCTGCGCAGCCGCGGCGCAATTTTCGTCGAAGAGCTCGATCAAGTGCCCGATGACGTCATCGTCATCTTCAGCGCCCACGGTGTCTCGCAAGCCGTGCGCAACGAAGCCGCCGGTCGAGGCCTGAAAGTCTTCGACGCCACTTGTCCGCTGGTGACCAAGGTGCACATCGAAGTGGCCAAATACAGCCGCGACGGTCGCGAATGCATCCTGATCGGTCACGCCGGTCACCCGGAAGTCGAAGGCACCATGGGTCAGTACGATGCCAGCAATGGCGGCGCGATCTACCTCGTCGAAGACGAGAAAGACGTCGCCGAGTTGCAGGTGCGCAACCCGGAAAAACTCGCCTTCGTCACCCAGACAACCTTGTCGATGGACGACACCAGCCGCGTTATCGATGCCCTGCGCACGCGCTTTCCGGCCATCGGTGGCCCGCGCAAGGACGACATCTGCTACGCCACGCAAAACCGTCAGGACGCCGTCAAGCAACTGGCCGACGAGTGCGATGTGGTGCTGGTAGTCGGCAGCCCGAACAGCTCCAACTCCAACCGTCTGCGTGAACTGGCTGAGCGCATGGCGACTCCGGCCTACCTGATCGACGGTGCCGAAGACCTGCAACAGAGCTGGTTCGACGGCGTCGAGCGTATCGGTATCACCGCGGGCGCTTCGGCACCGGAAGTGCTGGTGCGTGGGGTGATCCAGCAATTGCAGGCCTGGGGCGCAACCGGTGCCGATGAGCTGGCCGGCCGTGAGGAGAACATCACGTTCTCGATGCCGAAAGAGCTGCGCGTGCGTTCGATCTGAGGTTTCTGCTTTTGTCGCACAGCGCCTGTTCAGCCTCCTGACTGCTCAGGCGCACGCGACCGGTCGCCGCCAGCACGATCTGACGCTGACTGACCGGTGCGCGCGGCGAGCAGATGTGTATTGTCCCTGCCTGAAACCGGCGTCCCGGCATCAGCGGTTGGCCCAGATGACTGAACCGCACATAACGGCTCACCCACCAATTGCCGACAATCGGCACCTTCGCCTCACTGGCGCGCTCCAACAGTAGCGGATTGCTGCTGTCCTCCGGGCCCTTGCCACTGATATCCAGAATGATCCGCCAGCCCCGACTCCAGTCATCGTCGATGCCGTGGATGACTACGCTCTGATTGTGGGTGATCGCCAGTGTGCGAGCGTTGCGGATCCCTTCGAGCAGCGACTGCGCGGCGTGGTCGCGTTGAGTCGCTTGCTTGAGCGCGGCGAACGCCGGGCTCACCAGCAGCAGAACAATTGCGCCAATCGCCAGTCCCATAAGCAGTTCAATCAGGCTGAAACCGTGTTGCGGCATGAAAAATCCCTCCGTGGAATGGAATGAGCGGCGCAATCCGTGCGCTGCGCAGGGCAAATCATTCGGCGCATACCGAGCGAATGTTCTAGCGTGTAGAAGCAGGTATAGCCGACGGCAACGGAGGGCATCGATGGATCTTCGTACAAAAGGTTTCACGCTGGTCGAGTTGCTGGTCGCCATCGCGGTGTTCCTGGTGCTGATCACGCTGGCGGTGCCGGCGTTTACCCGCACGATTCAAAGCAGCAAGGCCGATACCGAAGTCGGCGACCTGCAGCGCGCCATCAATTTCGCTCGCTTGGAGGCGATCAATCGCGGCGTGACCACCCGACTGCGTCCGACCGCTGGCGGCAGCGTCTGGATCGGTGAGCTGGCGGTCTACGACGGTACTGGCAATCCGGCCAATGTGTTGCGGGTTGTTCCAGCGATGAGCAGTGGCGCGACTCTGACGCTACCCTCAGGAGTGACCGCACTGGACTTCAACAATCTCGGCGGTCTGGCTGCGCCGTCGACGGCGGTGGTCATCAATTACACGCTGGGCACGCAAAGCAGGACGCTGAACGTGTGTTTGAACGGACGCATTCAACTGGGTGGAAATTGCGGATGAGGGCAGGGAGCAAAAACGCACAGGAGGGCATGACGCTGATCGAAGTGCTGGTCGCGTTGCTGATTCTCACTGTCGGGCTGTTGGGCGCGGCGGCGGTGCAACTCAATGCGCTGAAGTACACCGACAGCTCGCGGATGACCAGCCAGGCCAGTTTCATCGCCTATGACATGATGGATCGCATTCGCGCCAACTCCGGCGCCGACTACACCGTTACGCCGCCGACCTCGGGCAACCTCAGCGTTGCGCGTGATCAGGATCTCTATGACTTCACCACCAATATCGCCAGTTTCGGTGGTCCGACCGCGACGGGCAGCATTACCCTCAACCAACGGGTTTACACCATAACCATCACCTGGAGCGATGCCCGTGCGGCCAACGCTGCCAGTGCCCAGCGCAGTTTCGTGCTGACCAGCCGGGCAACGGTCGATCCGGTGGTGACACCATGAAGCGCTGGAATCGTGGTTTCGGCCTGATCGAATTGCTGATCGCCCTGGCATTGGGGCTGATCGTCGTGCTCGGCGTGGTGCAGATTTTCATCGCCGCAAAAAACACCTACGTCAGCCAGAACAGCGCGGCGGCGATGCAGGAAGACGCACGCTTTGTTTTGAGCAAGATGATTCAGGAAATTCGCATGGTCGGCATGTTCGGCTGCCTCGGCACTATCACCGATTCGAGCAGCGCGGGCGATTTCAACACAGCGCAGCTCACCCCGATCAGTTGGGATAACACCAATCTCAAACTGACCCTGGTCACTGCCGATGTCGGCAGCGGCGGGGGGACGCCGACCTGGACGGTGATTTCCGATTGTCGCAACAGTGCGGTCGCCTACAGCGGTTTGCGCAGCCCGACGACAGGGCAGATCGCTTTTCCGATCCGGCGTCTGCTCTACAGCTTCAGCAACAACCAGATCCTCATGGGCACCGGCGGCGGCAACCCGGCACAGCAAGTGCTGGTGAACAACGTCAGCGCCTTCAACGTGACGTTCGGTCTGGCCAGCTCCGCGACCGATGTAGCGGCGTCAACCTACAGCAGCAACCCCGGCGACCCCGCGCGCATCCGCAGTGTGCGCCTGAGCCTGACCCTCACCGACCCGAACAATCGGGTGCGCAATCAAACCTTCAACGTGGTTGCGGCATTGCGCAACCGCTTGCAGTGAGGGGGGCGGCGATGAGGATTCCCTTGCAGCAACGCCAGGCACAGCGCGGCATGGTCTTGCTGGTCAGTCTGGTGTTTCTGCTGTTGCTCACCTTGATCGGTCTGTCATCCATGCAAAGCGCCAACCTGCAGGAAAAAATGGCCGGCAGCGTGAGCTTGCGCAATCAATCGTTTCAGGCTGCCGAAGCGGCGTTGCGAGTCGG
Source organism: Pseudomonas sp. (assembly GCF_035554175.1). GTDB lineage: Bacteria > Pseudomonadota > Gammaproteobacteria > Pseudomonadales > Pseudomonadaceae > Aquipseudomonas. The sequence continues at coordinate 15,880 of NZ_DATMIV010000003.1, forward strand.
TGAAAGCGCGGTGCAACTGGACAGCTACGCGCTGGCGGTGTGCAGCGGCACGACGCAGTGTGCGCCGCCGGCAGAATCGTCAGTGGTCAATTCAGCCGGCTTCAATTCGACCTCCGGGGTGACCTGGATCGCTGCCGGTAATGGCTTTTATGGGGTACAGAACATCGGCACGACGCTGACTGCGGTAAATGTGCCGAGCAACACTTCGGCGACCTTGTATCGAGTCACTGCGGTCGGCATCGCCGGCAATTCGCGTAGCGTGGTGGAGAGTGTCTATGCGAAGTATTGAGCGCTGTGCGTCACTGCTGATCGGCATGCTGCTGAGTGTTTATCTGGCGGCGCCAGCGTGGGCATTCACTCCCTCCGATTCACCGCTGTTGAGCGCGGCCGCAGTGGCGCCGAATGTGATGCTGATGATCGACGATTCGGGGAGCATGAACAGCATCATTTACGCCACCGGATTTGATCCGTCTGTCAACCGCACACCCGCCCGGCAGTGCAATGCTTTTCTGGGACTGTGCTCTGCGCTGAATGCTCCACAGATCACCGGCGACACGGTGTTTCTTTCGAGCCTGCCGACCTCCGGGTGCTCGGGGGGCGCGTATGCGTTCTATAACAACAGCGTCACACCGTTGTGCCTTAAGCTGCCCGACCCGGTAGGCAATGAGAATACCCGGTATTCCGCCGATTACATTTCCTGGATTGTCAGCCAGGCCATCAGCAGCGGCACCCGGGATTTCACCACCGGCGCAATTCCCAACGATTTCCGGATGAATGTCGCGCGCAACGTTTCCACCGCGTTGGTCAGCAGCAACCGCACCTTGCGCATGGGCCTGTCGACGTTCAACCCGGCCACCAGCAGCAACCCGGGCAATGGCGGCTTCATCGCCCGCTCGATCACCGATCTGTCGCCCGTCACCGGCAGTGTGACCCAGGCCCAGGCCGACGCTAACTACAACGCGCTGATTTCATCGATCAACGGCTTGAACGCCGTGGCCAATACGCCGTTGGCCGAGAGCTATTACGAAGTCACTCGCTACATGCGCGGCCTGCCGCCTTATTACAACGGCACGCCAGCGACCTATACCAGCCCGATTCAGTATCGCTGCCAGAAAAATTACGGTGTGGTGATCACCGATGGCCTGCCGACCTATGATCGCACCTTCCCGACCAACGACCCGCTGGGCGGCAACCGCTTGCCAAACTGGGACGGCGTCAATAATGACGGCGACAACCTCAACGGCGACGGCGAAGGCGACACGCTGTATCTGGATGACATTGCCAAGTTTGCTTTCGACATCGACATGCGCTCGACCGGTACCGATGCCGCCGGCAAAAGCTGGAACGCAGTGGATTTTCCCAGACAGAACATGAACACCTACACGGTGGGTTTCGCGTCGGACAACGACATGTTGTCCGACGCCGCCAGCTATGGGCAGGGCAGGTATTATCAAGCCACGGACAGCTCCGGGCTCAATGCGGCTTTATCGTCGGCATTAAGTGATATCACTTCCAAGGCCGGCTCTGGTGGCGCCGGCGTTGCCAGCAGCAGCACCTTGACCAGTGGCAGCAGCTTTTATCAGACCACTTACGACCCCAAGGATTGGCGCGGCACGATCAGGTCGTTCGGCTTCACCTCGACCGGTACGGTGAATACCTCGACGGCGCAATGGACGACCGACACCACTATCGTGCCCTCGGCCACAGCGCCGACCTTCCAGTCATGGAACACCGTGAGCAATGCGCCGATTGCCCTGGCCTTCGGCAACTTTTCCCCAGCTCAGCAGACCACGCTGAATCAGGGCCTGCCCACCAGTATCAATGGCAATGATCTGGTTGAATGGAGTAAAGGCACCAACAAGGCCGGGCTCAAAGTGCGCACCGCGCTGCTCGGCGACATCATCAATTCACCGCTGGTGCTCGCGTCGCCGTCGGACAAGACCGCATCCGATCTGTCGGGCGATAGCACTTACACCAGCTACCTGACCACCAAGGCTGCGAACATGAATGCCAGTCTGGTAGTGAACGCCAATGACGGTTTCGTCAACGTGATCAATTCGGCGAACGGCACCCGACGTTACGCGTACATGCCTTCCAGCGTGCTGCCGTCGTTGCGGCTGATCGCGGACACCAATTACGTCAACGGCGTCAGCCACAAATTTCTGGTGGATGGTCAGGTCGGCGTGTTCGATGCGCAGGCCGGTACCACCTGGAAAACGCTGGCCATTGGCGGAACGGGAGCCGGCGGCAAAACCTTCTATGGGCTGCAACTGTTCGATGCCTCGGCGGGCAATGTCATCAGGGCATTGTGGGAGGTCAGTGCGCCGGTCACCGCCAGCACGGCGAACGCGTTCAATGATCTGGGTTACGCCTATGCCCGTCCGGAAGTGGCACGCTTGGCCAATGGTCGCTGGGCGACTTTCATCGCCAATGGCTACGGCAGCAATTCGGGGGTTGCGGCTTTGTATGTACTGGATGCGCTGGATGGCTCGCTGATCAGGAAAATCGTGATCGACAGCACGGAAACCACTAACGGTCTTTCTTCGGTGAAGCTCAGGGTCAATTCCTCGAATGTGGTGCAGGCTGCCTACGGTGGCGACCTGAAAGGACGCATGTGGAAATTCGACTTGAGTGCAACGGCGCCTGAAAGCTGGGGCGTGGCGTTTGCCGGCAAGCCCTTGTTCACCGCCCCGGGTGGGGCAACGCAGCCGATCACCGCGCAACCGCTGCTGGCGGATAACCCACAGGGTGGCAAGCAGGTGTTCTTTGGCACCGGCAAGTTCAACGAAACCGCCGACAAGACGAACAAGGATCTGCAGGCTTTCTATTCAATCTGGGATGCAGAAGGTGGGGCCGGACAAATCACCGTCAGCAGTTTGCAGGCACAGGCGATTACCGGTTCGTTCTCCGGCAGTTCCGGGCAGTTCCTCACCACCAGCCAGAATGAAACGACGTATCCGGGGGAGAAAGGCTGGTATTTGCCGCTGGTGTACAACAACGTGCTGACCGGCGAGCGCGTGATCAACCAGGCCAGCATTGTGTTGGGGCGAGTCGTTTTTACCACTGCCAGCGTCGACACCACCGACCCGTGTTCGAGCTTTGGTACGGGCAGACTGGTCGAACTGGATGCGTTCAACGGTAAGATGCTCAACTACGCCGTGATTGATACCAACGGTGACCGCTTGGTCGACAGCAATGACACGATATCCAGTGGCGTGGTATTCACCGGTGGCATTCCGACCCTTAACGTCATATCGGCCGGTGGTACGGGAAAGGTCTTGACCGATACCAGTGGCGTCATCACCACCGTTGTGGAAAAGGGTGGCGGCGGCAGCCGTCGTATCATGTGGCGACAAATCCAGTAAGCGAGAGTTTGAGGCATGCGCAGATCCAGCCGAGGCTTTACCCTGATCGAAATCATGATCGTCATTGCGATTATCGGGATCATCCTCACCATCAGCGTCCCCAGCTACAACGAATACGTGAAGAAGGGCCGGCGCGCCGAAGTGGTAGCGCTGCTCTCGGAGCAGGCGCAGACCCTCGAACGTTTCTACACCCGCAATAATGTCTACACCGGCGTCACCGGGCTGAGTACGGGAAATGACTTCTACACCATCACCCCGACCCTCACCGACCAGACATTCCTGCTGACCGCGACCCGTAAAACCGGCACGGCCATGGCCACCGACAAGTGCGGGGACTTCACCCTGACCAACACCGGCGTGCGCAGCATGAACAACGCGACCACCGGAGTGACCGCCAAGGACTGCTGGGGCCGCTGACGTATTCTCTTTCGGGCGCCTTTTGCGCCCCCTGTCTTTTTTACGGTTGGATCAAACATGACCAGGCAACAGCAAGTGGTGATTGTCGGTGGCGGGGTGATTGGCCTGCTCACTGCCTACAATCTTGCCTCCGAAGTGCGCAGCGTAGTCCTGCTGGATCGCTCGAATGTCGGCCAGGAATCGTCCTGGGCCGGCGGCGGCATCGTCTCGCCGCTGTACCCATGGCGCTACAGTCCGGCGGTTACCGCGCTGGCGCATTGGTCGCAGGATTTTTATCCACAGCTCGGCGAGCGTCTGTTTGCCGGCACCGGGGTTGATCCTGAAGTGCACACCACCGGTCTGTACTGGCTGGATCTGGACGATGAGGTCGAAGCGCTGGCTTGGGCGGGGCGGGAACACCGGCCATTGCGGGCTGTGGATATCTCGGCGGCGCATGATGCGGTGCCGGTGCTAGGCAGTGGTTTCAGCCGGGCGATCTACATGGCCGATGTCGCCAACGTGCGCAATCCACGACTGGTCAAATCGCTGAAGGCCGCCTTGCTGGCGCTGCCGAACGTGACGATTCATGAGCAATGTGACGTCAGTGGCTTCGTCCGCGAAGGCAAGCGCGTGGTCGGCGTGCAGACCTCCACTGGCTTGATCAGCGGCGACCAGATTGTGCTGACAGCGGGGGCGTGGAGCGGTGATCTGCTCAAGACGCTGAACCTGACGCTGCCGGTCGAACCGGTCAAAGGCCAGATGATTCTCTACAAGTGCGCGGCTGATTTTCTGCCGAGCATGGTGCTGGCCAAGGGGCGTTATGCGATCCCGCGTCGCGACGGTCATATTCTGATCGGCAGCACGCTGGAGCACGAAGGCTACGACAAGACCCCGACCGATGTGGCGCTGGAAAGTCTCAAGGCTTCAGCGATCGAGTTGTTACCGGCACTGGCGGACGCTGAAGTGGTGGGGCATTGGGCCGGGCTGCGGCCGGGGTCGCCGCAAGGGGTACCGTATATCGGACGCGTGCCGGGGTTCGAGGGCCTGTGGCTGAACTGCGGGCATTACCGCAACGGCTTGGTGCTGGCGCCGGCGTCGTGTCAGTTGTTTGCCGATGTGATGCTGGGGCGAGCGCCGATCATTGATCCGGCGCCGTATGCGCCTGAGGGCCGCATCTGAAGCAAGAACAAAGGATCGCAGCCTTCGGCAGCTCTCACATTGGAATGCGTTCCCTGTAGGAGCTGCCGAAGGCTGCGATCTTTGCGATCTAATCCAAACCCAGTTTTTTCAGCCGATAGCGCATCGATCTGAACGAAAGACTCAGCCGCTGCGCCGCCGCCGTGCGGTTCCAGCGAGTCTCCTCCAGCGCTTGCAGAATCAGCTTTCTCTCGACGCTCTCCAGATAATCCTCGAGATTGTCGATTTGCGTCAGATCGGCCAATGCGCCATCCGCCGAGCAATTGCCTTCGCTCAAACGCAGATCCTGCGCCTCGATCGTGCGGTTTTCACACAAGGTGTGCGCGCGTTCGAGGACATTCTCCAGTTCGCGTACGTTACCGGGAAACCGATAGTTTTTCAGGGTCTCCAGCGCCTGCGGATGCAGACGCGCTTCGGGTTGCCCGGTGTCTTTGGCCAAGCGCTTGAGCACGTGCGTGGCGAGCGATTCGATGTCGTCGCGGCGTTCGCGCAGGGAGGGCACGCGTAATTCGATGACATTGAGCCGGTAATACAGATCCTGGCGAAAGCGCTCGGCCGCGACTTCGGCTTCGAGATCCTTGTGCGTGGCGCAGAGAATGCGCACATCGACCACGTTTTCCTGCTGACCACCGACGCTGCGCACGGCTTTTTCCTGAATCGCGCGCAGCAGTTTCACCTGCATCGACAGCGGCAGATCCGCGACTTCATCGAGAAACAAGGTGCCGCCGTGGGCCGCGTGAAACAGCCCGGGCTTGTCTTCGACGGCACCGGTGAAGCTGCCTTTGCGGTGGCCGAAGAATTCGCTTTCCATCAGCTCCGACGGGATTGCTCCGCAATTCACCGGCACAAACGGCTGGTTGGCGCGGGGACCTTGTTCGTGGATCAGGCGGGCGACCAACTCTTTGCCACTGCCGGACTCACCGCTGATGTACACCGGCGCCTGACTGCGTGCGAGTTTGTCGATCTGTCTGCGCAAATTGGCCATCGGCTGTGAATCGCCCAGCAACCGTCGCTCGATTGCGCTACTCAAGCCAGCGGCTGTCGGCATGCGCAACGCCGAGCTGACCAGTTCGCGCAGTCGCGGCAGTTCTACCGGTTTGGTGAGGAAATCGAACGCCCCGGCCTTCAGCGCATTGATCGCGGTTTCCAGACTCCCGTAAGCGGTAATCATCGCTACTGGCAGGTGCGGGTTGCGTTGCTGGATGTGCTGCACCAGCTCCAGCCCGGTACCGTCGGGCAGGCGCATGTCGGTCAGACACAGGTCAAAATGCTCGCGCTGCAACAGCGCTCGAGCTTCGCCCAGATTACGTGCGCTGAAGGTATCGAGTTTCATCCGTCCCAGGGTGATCTCCAGGAGCTCGCGGATATCCGGTTCGTCGTCGACGATGAGAATTTTTTGCCGTGGGCTTGTATTCAACTTTGTTTCCGTCCGTGAGCAAAGGTGATGCGAAAGCAGCCGCCGCCTTGGCGTGATTTGAAGTCTAGGCGTGCCTGGTTGCTTTCGCACAGCTCACGGGACAGATAAAGGCCAAGGCCGGTGCCCTGGCTGCTGGTGGTGAAGAACGGTTCGAACAGATGCGCCTGTTCATCGACCGGCACGCCGGGGCCATTGTCCTGCACTTCCAGTACCGCCAACTGGCTGTCCGGGTCGACGAACAGCGCCAGCCAGACCTCGGCCTGATCGTGCAGCAGGGCGCTGTGGCGCCAGCCGTTGCGTATCAGATTATCGAGAATCTGTCTGAGCTGGTTGGGGTCCATCAGGGTGGTGAAATCTCCCGAATTGATCCGCAGGTGAATGTGCTGGCGTTCGCTGGCCTGCTCGCGGCTTTCGGTGACGAAGTTTTCCAGCCATGGCTTGAGGTCCAGTCGTTGCGGTGCGCTTTGCTGGCGGCGGGACAGTTGCAGGACGTTTTCGATGACTCGGTTCATGCGCTGGGAGTGGTCTTGAATAATCTGCGTCAGACGCCGATCCGCGCTGTCGAGTTCCTCGGACTCGGCCAATAGCTGCGCGGCATGGCTGATCGCGCCCAGTGGATTGCGGATTTCGTGGGAGATGCCGGCAGTCAAGCGCCCGAGCGCGGCGAGCTTGAGTTGCTGGGCCTGTTGGGTGATTTGCGCCAGGTCTTCGAGAAAGACCAGGGTCTGCTGATTCGGGCTCTGCTCGAGGGCGATGAAGCTCGGTTGCAGTTCCAGGCCGTTGCCGGGGATTTTCAGGCTTGGCGGGCGCAAGGTCGGGTTGTTGCGCCACAGTTGCAGGCGCTCGACCAGTGCCGGCGAGTATTCGTCGATCAGATGGCCGTGCAGGTGAGTATGTCCAAGCAAGCTCTGCGCACTGTGATTGGCCAGTTGCACCCGGCGTTCCTGGTCGAGCACCAGAATGCCGGTGCGCATGCGCTGCAGGATCAACGCATTGAGCGCTTCCAGACCGACCACTTCGCTGGCGCGCTGTTCAGCCAGCGTCTCACTGACCTCCAGGCGCCGGATCAGCCCTTGCACCAGCAATGAGGCGGCAAAACACAGCGCGCCGAGCGTGCCGGCTTGCAGGTAGGCGTTGGCGCTCAGGGGATGGCTCAGGCTCAGCAGGAAGCTCAGGCCGACGATGCCGATGGCAGCGATGGCGGCGATCAGCAGGCCGATGCGCCGCCGTAGCAGGGTGTTGCTGATCGCCACCGAGACGACGAGCAAGTTGCCCAGCGCACTGGCCACGCCGCCGGCCGCGTAAAACAAGCCGCACAACAGCAGTACATCGACGAAGGCCAGGGCGAACAGTTGCGCCGGGCGCCGGGTGTTTTCGAGGAATACCACCAGCAGCATATTGATGATCAGGTACAGCCAGCTGCCGCCGCGCAGCAGATCGTCGTTGGCCGACGTCAGCAGCCGGTTGTCCATGTTGCTGGAGATCAGCAACACCAGGGTGATGCCGACACTCAGTCGGTACAGATGATAAAGGCGCAGCAGACGCTGAGCCTGTTTGTGGTCGGCGTTGGTGGCCTCAGCGGCCACTGGCGCCCGGGCCTTGCTCAAGATGAGCCTGGCTGCAATACCATTGTTGCTGGTTACCCAGAGCGCGGTCGCGCGGCAAGTGCACGCCGCAATGGGCGCAACGCACCATCGGCGGGGCATCGTGTTCGCGCGGTGACTGGGCGGACGAGGCGGGGGCCTTGAATTTGCGCCAGAGCCAGATGGCGGCGAAGATCAGGGCAATCCAGAACAATAAACGAAGCATGATGAGCGGCTTTTCGACTGATGATCCGGCAGTTTAGCCAAGGAGCCGATCAGCGCACAGCCTAATAAAAGCGCGGCAATAAAAAAGGGAGATCCGCAGATCTCCCTTTTTCGTGCATCCGGTGCAATCAGTCGAACAGACCAAAGGTCATGTAGCTGAACCAGGAACGGTCGGTGTCGCTGGATTCCGGCTCTGGCTCTTCGATCACGTCGCCGTTTTCGTCTTTGGGCTTGAGCTCGTTCGGGATCGCGTCTTTCGCGTCCTGGAATTGCTTCTGCACGTCCTGGTTGGCGCGGGTTTCGCCCGGCGGCAGCGGTGGGCGCGATTCGATCAGGCCCAGGGTCGCCTTGCTCAGGAACGAGCGGTTGTCGGCTTCGGCCACTCGCGGCACGAACTGACCGTCCTGCAGGCTCGGGTGATCCGGGTAGTTGAGCTTCAGGGTTTCCAGGCTGGTCGCTGCCAGATCATCGAGGTGCAGACGCTGGTAGGCTTCGGTCATGACCGCCAGGCCGTCACCGACCGATGGGGTTTCCTGGAAGTTCTCTACCACGTACTTGCCACGGTTGGCAGCGGCTACATAAGCCTGACGAGTCAGGTAATAGTCAGCCACGTGGATTTCATAGGCCGCCAGCAGATTGCGCAGGTAGATCATGCGCTGCTTGGCGTCCGGCGCGTAGCGGCTGTTCGGGTAGCGGCTGGTCAGCTGGGCGAACTCGTTGTACGAGTCGCGGGCGGCGCCCGGGTCACGCTTGGTCATGTCCAGCGGCAGGAAACGCGCCAGCAGGCCGACGTCCTGGTCGAACGAGGTCAGACCCTTGAGGTAGTACGCGTAATCCACGTTCGGATGCTGCGGATGCAAACGAATGAAACGCTCGGCGGCGGACTTTGCAGCTTCCGGCTCGGCGTTCTTGTAGTTGGCGTAGATCAACTCCAGCTGAGCCTGATCGGCGTAGCGACCGAACGGATAACGCGACTCCAGAGCCTTCAGCTTGGCTGTGGCGCTGGTGTAGCTGTTGTTGTCCAGATCAGTCTGAGCCTGCTGATACAGCTCGGCTTCGCTGAGGTTTTCGTCTACGACTTCCTTCGATGAGCAAGCAGCGGTCAATGCGAGGATGGCGATCAGCAGCAGGTGTTTCACTTGCATGGCGGCTTGCGTCCCTATGACGGCCGCTGTCTTGGGCGGGGCCGTCCTGTTATGATGAGCGCCCCGTTGAAAAGCCTCGGGGCAAAAGACGCCGTATTTAACCACAAGCGCGCAGCCGAAACCAAAGGCTGTGCCGACGCCCAGTCCGAGCATGTCCGATAAAATTGAACTTCGCGCAGAGGTGCCGTCCGAATTGGGCGGCCAACGCCTCGATCAAGTCGCCGCCCAACTCTTCGCTGAGCACTCACGCTCGCGCCTTTCCGCCTGGATCAAAGAAGGTCGCCTGACTGTGGACGGGGCGGTCATCCGCCCGCGCGACATTGTGCATGGCGGTGCCGTCCTCGAGCTGACTGCCGAGCAGGAAGCCCAGGGCGAGTGGATCGCCCAGGACATCGAGCTCGACATCGTCTATGAAGACGACGACATCCTGGTGATCAACAAGCCTGCGGGCCTGGTGGTGCACCCGGCTGCCGGTCACGCCGACGGCACCCTGCTCAACGCCCTGCTGCACCATGTGCCGGACATCATCAATGTCCCGCGCGCCGGTATCGTGCATCGTCTGGACAAGGACACCACCGGTCTGATGGTGGTGGCCAAGACCATTCAGGCGCAGACCAAACTGGTCGCGCAGTTGCAGAGCCGCAGCGTCAGCCGTATCTACGAGTGCATCGTGATCGGCGTGGTGACGGCCGGTGGCAAGATCAACGCGCCGATCGGCCGTCACGGCCAGCAGCGCCAGCGCATGGCGGTGATGGAAGGCGGCAAGCCGGCCGTCAGTCATTACCGCGTGCTGGAGCGCTTCCGTTCCCACACCCATGTACGGGTGAAACTGGAAACCGGTCGCACGCACCAGATTCGCGTACACATGGCGCACATCAACTTCCCACTGGTGGGCGATCCGGCATACGGCGGGCGTTTCCGCATTCCGCCAGCCGCTAATCCGACCATGGTTGAATCGCTCAAGCATTTCCCGCGTCAGGCCCTGCACGCGCGCTTCCTTGAACTGGACCACCCGACGAGTGGTGAGCGCATGAGCTGGGAATCGCCGCTGCCGGAAGATTTCGTCTGGCTGCTGACCCTGCTCAAGCAGGATCGCGAGGCCTTCGTCGGATGAACTGGCTGACGCCGGACTGGCCTGCGCCGGCCAGCGTCAGGGCCTGTGTCACGACCCGCGAGGGTGGTGTCAGCGAGGCGCCGTTCGACAGCCTCAATCTGGGCGATCATGTGGGTGATCGTCTGGAGGCAGTGGCCGAAAATCGCCGCCGTTTGACCGATCATTTCTCCATACAGCCTGCCTGGTTGCAGCAAGTGCACGGCATTACCGTGGCGCATGCTGATCCGGGCATTGTTGCGACCGCAGACGCCAGTTGGACGGCAACACCGGGAATCGCCTGCGCGGCAATGACGGCGGACTGCCTGCCGGCCCTGTTCTGCAACCGTGCCGGCACCCGGGTTGCGGCAGCCCATGCTGGTTGGCGTGGCTTGGCGGCGGGCGTACTTGAAGCCACCCTCGACAGCCTCGATGTTGCGCCTGAAGACGTTCTGGTCTGGCTCGGCCCGGCCATTGGCCCACAAGCCTTCGAAGTTGGCCCGGAAGTACGCGAAGCCTTCATCAATCAATTGCCTGAAGCAGCCGAAGCCTTTGTACCGAGCAGCAATGTTGGCAAGTTCATGGCTGACATCTATCAACTGGCGCGCCTGCGCCTGGCAGTGCGCGGTGTCACCGCTGTTTATGGTGGCGGTTTCTGCACCGTGACCGATCCGCGCTTCTTCTCTTATCGCCGTGCGTCGCGCACCGGTCGCTTCGCTTCCCTGGTCTGGCTTGAGGCGCCCAGCCTCACAAATACGATTCCTTTTTGACGGCGTCTGTTTCCGTCATGCTGCGTTGCCGCTCCTCGCCATAGCGGGCTATGACTCGTCGCGGCGCCTTGCCTGACGAAAACAGCCACTCGTCAAAAGAGGATCGTATTTGCGAAGCTGGGCGCCAGCTAAACTCTCTGATCTGCATCAACCCTCCGACGCTTGAATCTTGCAGAATCGGCCGCATCTATAGCGGTATCTGGCAGGTTTCTTTATTCAGGATGGTTTCTCAGGTCCGGCCTGCTCAAAAGGAAGGTGACCCATGCGTATAGACCGTTTAACCAGCAAATTGCAGTTGGCCTTGTCCGACGCCCAGTCGTTGGCGGTTGGCCACGATCATCCGGCCATCGAGCCGGCGCACTTGATGCAGGCCATGCTTGAACAGCAGGGCGGTTCGATCAAACCGCTGCTGATGCAGGTGGGCTTTGACGTCAACAGCTTGCGAAAAGAGCTGACCAAAGAACTCGATCAATTACCGAAAATCCAGAACCCGACCGGCGACGTGAACATGTCGCAGGATCTGGCGCGCCTGCTCAATCAGGCTGACCGTCTGGCCCAGCAGAAGGGCGACCAGTTCATTTCCAGCGAGCTGGTACTGCTCGCGGCGATGGACGAGAACAGCAAGCTCGGCAAGTTGTTGCTCGGCCAGGGCGTGAGCAAGAAAGCGCTGGAAAACGCGATCAACAACCTGCGTGGCGGCGAAGCGGTGAATGACGCCAACCATGAAGAGTCGCGTCAGGCCCTGGATAAATACACCGTCGACCTGACCAAGCGTGCCGAAGACGGCAAGCTCGATCCGGTGATCGGTCGTGACGACGAAATCCGTCGCACCATTCAGGTTCTGCAACGCCGCACCAAGAACAACCCGGTGCTGATCGGTGAGCCTGGAGTGGGTAAAACCGCGATCGCCGAGGGGCTGGCGCAGCGCATCATCAACGGCGAAGTACCGGATGGTCTCAAGGGTAAGCGCCTGCTGTCGCTGGACATGGGCGCGTTGATCGCTGGCGCCAAGTATCGCGGTGAGTTCGAAGAGCGCCTCAAAGGCCTGCTCAACGAACTGTCGAAGCAGGAAGGGCAGATCATTCTGTTCATTGACGAACTGCACACCATGGTCGGCGCCGGTAAGGGCGAAGGTTCGATGGACGCCGGCAACATGCTCAAGCCCGCGCTGGCTCGTGGCGAGCTGCATTGCGTCGGCGCGACCACGCTCAACGAGTACCGCCAATATATAGAGAAGGACGCGGCGCTCGAGCGGCGTTTCCAGAAAGTCCTGGTGGATGAGCCGAGCGAAGAAGACACCATCGCCATTCTGCGTGGCCTCAAGGAACGTTACGAGGTTCACCACAAGGTGGCGATCACTGACGGCGCGATCATCGCGGCGGCCAAACTCAGTCATCGCTATATCACTGACCGGCAGCTGCCGGACAAGGCCATCGACCTGATCGACGAGGCGGCCAGCCGTATTCGTATGGAGATCGACTCCAAGCCGGAAGTGCTCGATCGTCTGGAGCGGCGCCTGATTCAGCTGAAAGTGGAATCCCAGGCACTGAAAAAAGAAAGCGACGACGCGGCGAAGAAACGCCTGGAAAAACTCCAGGAAGAAATCGAGCGTCATGAGCGTGAGTATTCCGATCTGGAAGAAATCTGGAACTCGGAAAAAGCCGAGGTGCAAGGCTCTGCGCAGATTCAGCAGAAGATCGAACAGTCGCGTCAGGAACTGGAAGCGGCGCGCCGCAAAGGCGACCTGAACCGCATGGCCGAGTTGCAGTACGGGGTGATCCCGGATCTGGAGCGCAGCCTGCAAATGGTCGACCAGCACGGCAAGAGCGAAAACCAGTTGCTGCGCAGCAAAGTGACCGAAGAAGAGATCGCCGAGGTCGTGTCGAAGTGGACCGGCATCCCGGTGTCGAAAATGCTCGAGGGCGAGCGCGACAAGCTGATGAAGATGGAAAGCCTGCTGCACAAACGGGTGATCGGTCAGGAAGAAGCCGTGGTTGCAGTGGCCAACGCCGTGCGGCGTTCCCGCGCCGGCTTGTCCGACCCCAATCGTCCGAGCGGCTCGTTCATGTTCCTCGGCCCGACCGGTGTCGGTAAAACCGAGCTGTGCAAGGCGCTGGCCGAATTCCTCTTCGATACCGAAGAGGCGATGGTGCGGATCGATATGTCCGAGTTCATGGAGAAACATTCAGTGGCTCGTCTGATCGGCGCGCCACCAGGCTACGTCGGTTATGAAGAAGGCGGGTATCTGACCGAAGCGGTGCGTCGCAAGCCGTACTCGGTGATCCTTATGGACGAAGTCGAGAAGGCGCACCCGGATGTGTTCAACATCCTGCTGCAAGTGCTTGAGGACGGTCGCCTGACCGACAGCCATGGCCGCACCGTGGATTTCCGCAACACGGTAATCGTGATGACCTCGAACCTCGGCTCGATGCAAATCCAGGAACTGGTCGGTGATCGTGAAGCACAACGTGCAGCGGTGATGGACGCGCTGACGTCGCACTTCCGTCCAGAGTTCATCAACCGCGTCGACGAAGTGGTGATCTTCGAGCCGCTGGCGCGCGATCAGATCGCCGGCATTACCGAGATCCAGTTGGGACGTCTGCGCACTCGTCTGGCCGAGCGCGAGCTGAAGCTGGAGCTGAGCCCGGAGGCGATGGACAAGCTGATCGCCGTCGGTTACGACCCGGTTTATGGCGCGCGTCCTTTGAAACGGGCGATCCAGCGCTGGATCGAAAACCCGCTGGCACAGTTGATCCTGTCGGGTCATTTCATGCCTGGCGACACCGCCACCGGCAAGGTCGAGAACGACGAAATCGTTTTCGGCTAAGCCTCGGCGGCAATGAAACCGTGAAGGCCTCGCATTGCGAGGCCTTTTTTTCGCCAGCCTGTTGAACTCAAAGGAAAAGGCTTGTAAAGTGCGCCCCGCAGTCAGTCATCGGCAGCGTTTCAACTCACTGGGTTGGAATCTGAAATAAGTTGCAAATCATTAACTTGAAAGCAATTTAGGGGGTTGACAGAGGTGCGACAGGTTGTAGAATAGCGCGCCTCAGACACACGAACGCAGCGATGCGAACGGGTGGCGAGATGCAACAAAGCTTCACCGTTGTAACTTGAAATATGTAGTTCCGTGATAGCTCAGTCGGTAGAGCAAATGACTGTTAATCATTGGGTCCCAGGTTCGAGTCCTGGTCACGGAGCCAATTTCAAATCGGGGTATAGCGCAGTCCGGTAGCGCGCCTGCTTTGGGAGCAGGATGTCAGGAGTTCGAATCCCCTTACCCCGACCATATTTGGGTCGTTAGCTCAGTTGGTAGAGCAGTTGGCTTTTAACCAATTGGTCGTAGGTTCGAATCCCACACGACCCACCATTTTTGAAACCAGTTAGCGCTGGGATCGAATCTTAAGATCAGAGGCCAAAAGCGCTGATCGAAGAAGGCGATCTTTGAAAGGTCGCCTTTTTTTTACCGGGGTATAGCGCAGTCCGGTAGCGCGCCTGCTTTGGGAGCAGGATGTCAGGAGTTCGAATCCCCTTACCCCGACCATATTGAAAAATCCTCGTATCGAAAGATACGGGGATTTTTTTTGCCTTTCGAAAGGCCGATCCGTTCAAGTCGTCATACAACCTGCCGATAGCCCGCTAACACGAGGGGACTGTCAACGCTTCGCCCCTGAATCTGGCCATTACAAGAATAAGGGCGTTCGTCATGTTGCTTCGTCAGTTGAATATTGCTCCCCGGGCCGCCTTGGGATTTGCCCTCATCGCGGTGTTGGTGGCCTTGCTCGGCGTATTTGCGCTGGGGCAGATGTCGAGCATCCGTGACAGTGAGGTGGCGGTAGAGAATCGCTGGTTGCCGAGCATTCGTGGCGGCGACGAGATCCGCGAACTGATGCTGCGCATCCGCACCATTTCCCTGCGCATGGCGCTTGATCAGGATCCGGCCAATATCGCCACCTATCGCGGCCAGATGGACACCCGCGACAAGGAGCTGAGCGAGAAAATCGCCGCCTACGACAAACTGGTCGACACTGCCGAAGGCCAGCAGCTGTATGACCAGTTCAAGAAAACCTTCGCCGCCTATCGCACCGGCATTGCCCAGTCGTTCACCCTCGCCGAGCAAGGCAAGCGTGACGAGTTGACCAAATTGTTGCTGGTTGACATGAAGACCGTGGTCGATGGCTCCGGCAAGCAACTCAACGATCTCGCCGATATGTTCGCCCGCCAGGTGGCTGCCGAAAGCGAGAAGTCCGCCGCGCATTATGAAACCTCGCGGACCATCGTCACGCTGTTCATTGCCTTGGCAGCGCTGGCCACGGTAGTGCTGGCGATGTTGCTCACGCGCAGTATCGTGCGTCCCCTGAGCAGCGCCGTGGATGCCGCTGAAAGTGTGGCCAAGGGCGATCTCACGCGACCGATCGAAACCCATGGCAATGACGAAGTCAGCCGCTTGCTCAAGGCGTTGGCGACCATGCAGCAGAACCTGCGCGAAACCCTGCAAGGCATCAGCGGGTCGGCGACGCAATTGGCTACCGCTGCCGACGAACTGAGCGCCGTCACCGTCGACAGCACCCAGGGCCTGCAGCAGCAGAACGACGAAATCGAACAGGCCGCGACCGCGGTCAACCAGATGACTGCGGCGGTTGAGGAGGTTGCACGCAACGCCGTATCGACGTCCGATGCCACGCGCCAATCCAGCCAGTCGGCGCAGTTGGGCCAGGAGCGCGTCAGCGAAACCGCGACTGCGATCAATGCACTGGCCAGCGACGTCCAGCACACTGGCGAGCTGGTACAGTCGCTGGCGAATCAGTCGCAAGACATCGGTAAGGTGCTGGATGTGATTCGCGCCATCGCCGAGCAGACCAACCTGCTGGCGCTCAACGCCGCCATCGAAGCGGCGCGTGCCGGTGAAAGCGGACGTGGCTTCGCGGTGGTGGCCGATGAGGTGCGTGCACTGGCTTATCGCACGCAGCAATCGACGCAGGAAATCGAGCAGATGGTGCAAGGCATGCGCAGCGGATCGAGTCTGGCGCTGGATTCGATGCAGGCCAGCGCTTCCCGGGCGGCGAGTACCTTGATCCTGGCTGAGCGGGCCGGAGAGGCGCTGGTGACGATCACGGCTTCGGTACACGAGATTCACGAGCGCAATCTGGTGATCGCCAGCGCCGCCGAAGAACAGGCCCAAGTGGCACGGGAAGTGGACCGCAATCTGGTGAACATCCGCGACCTGTCGGTGCGTTCCGCTGCGGGGGCCGATCAGACCAGCGCGTCGAGCCATGAATTGTCGCAACTGGCCAATGCGCTACAGGGCATGGTGCGACGCTTTCAGCTCTGATGAACAGAGATCAATTGCAGGCCTTCGCCTGCTGATTTGCGCACAACACGAAACAATGTGGGAGCGAGCTTGCTCGCGAAGGGGCCGAATCATTCAACGACAGTGTTGACTGACCCACCGCTTTCCCGAGCAAGCTCGCTCCCACAGGTTGGCGCTTTAGTGCAGTTTCAGACGCGGCTCGGTGCCACGGCCAATCTTGCTTCCCAGCATCAGCATCGCCGTGCGAAACGGCCCGTACAACGCCATCTGGTGCATGCGGTACAGCGACACATAGAACATCCGCGCCAGCCAGCCTTCGAGCATCACGCTGCCGGTCAGATTACCCATCAAGTTACCCACAGCAGAAAAACGCGACAGCGAAATCAGCGAGCCGTAGTCAGTGTATTTGTACTCCGGCAGGGTCTTGCCTTCGATGCGCAGCTTCAGCGATTTGGCCAGCAGCGATGCCTGCTGATGCGCAGCTTGTGCACGCGGCGGTACGTTGCGATCGGTGCCTGGTTGCGGGCAGGCCGCGCAGTCACCGAAGGCAAAGATGTTTTCATCGCGGGTGGTTTGCAGGGTTGGCAGCACTTGCAGCTGATTGATGCGGTTGGTTTCCAGGCCGTCGATGTCCTTGAGGAAGCCCGGTGCGCGGATGCCCGCTGCCCAGACTTTCAGGCTGGCCTTGATCTCGTTGCCATCGGCGGTAATCAGACTGTCGGCGGTCACTTCGCTGACAGCCGCATTGGTCATCACATTGACTCCGAGCTTCTCCAGGGTCTTGTGCACCGGCCCGCTGATGCGCTCCGGCAGGGCGGGCAGCACCCGTGGACCGGCTTCGATCAGGGTGATGTGCATGTTTTCCGGTTTGATCCGGTCCAGACCATACGCCGCCAGTTCATGGGCGGCGTTGTGCAACTCGGCCGCCAGTTCGACACCGGTGGCGCCCGCGCCGACGATGGCCACGCTGATCTGCTCGACCACATCGGTCTGCCCGGCGTGGGCGCGCAGATAGTGATTGAGCAGTTGCTGATGGAAGCGCTCGGCCTGTTTGCGCGTATCAAGAAACAGGCAATGCTGCGCCGCGCCCTGAGTGCCGAAATCGTTGGTGGTGCTGCCGACGCTGATCACCAGTGAGTCGTACGGCACTTCACGTGCAGGCACCAGTTCGACGCCGTTTTCGTCGTAGGTTGCGGCCAGCTGGATTTTCTTCTGCGCGCGATCGAGCCCGCTCATGCGCCCGAGCTGGAACTCGAAGTGGTTCCATTTCGCCTGGGCGACATAGTTGAGTTCGTCTTCGGAAGAGTTCAGAGAACCGGCGGCCACTTCGTGCAGCAGCGGTTTCCAGATGTGGGTCAGGTTCGCGTCGACCAGCATGACGCTGGCCGTGCCGCGCTTGCCCAGAGTCTTACCCAGACGGGTAGCCAGCTCCAGACCGCCGGCGCCGCCGCCGACAATGACAATACGATGGGACATAGGGATAACTCGCAAGGTTTTTAAAGGAAATCTTTTTCGCAGTTACCCAAGCGAGCGCCAGGCAGCTCATAGCGTCAGGTAACTGATAAATCGGCTCAACAGGCCCAGACCAATGGTCACCGCCAGCACCAGCACCAGGAGCATCCACGGCCGGAAAGGCCGGCGCTCGACACGGTGTTGGGACAATTGCAGGTACTCTTCGACATGCTTTTGGTCTTCGGGGTTCAGGCGGCTGGTCATATTTGCCTCGTCAGGTAGACGTTACTGAATGAGCACAGGCTACAGCGGTTTTCAGCCCGGATTGAACGCAGCGTAGCCGCTGTCCGGGACCGGTTCGACGCACACGCTATCGTCGAGGCGAATGATGCCGCTTTGTAACACCCGAGCGGTGATCCCGCCATGCCCGCGCACGGCTTGAAAAGTGCCCGGGCCGAGATTGTTCTGCAAACGTGCGCAGGGCTGACACCAGCCAGTGGTTTCGAGTATCGCCTGCCCGATGCGAAAGCGCCGCCCCTTCAGGCTAAACAAATTGATTCCGCTTATAACGAGATTGCGCCGCAGATCTTCAGGCCGGATAGGCTGGTCATCGGGGCGGCCCATCAATGCGTTGATTACCGCCAGGTGCTCCCACTGAATCAGCGTCACCTGTCGCGCATTGCGAACGCCCGGGCGGGCGTGGTCGCCGGTGAGTCCGGCTTCCAGGCGCGCCTCGACCGCCTCGAGTTCAAGCATCGGCCCACGGGATTCGGGACGCACGCCTATCCAGCGCACGCGGCCGGTCTGCGGCACTTCGGCGATCAACTGCTGCAGCGGCGTCACAGGCTGATGCCTACGTCGAACACGATGCTGCGGCCGAGGTTGCTGCGCAGGAAGTCCGGTGCATCGGGGTGGGCGAACAGCACGCGGGCGAATGTCGGGCCAACCAGCGACAGCGAACGCCAACCCTGGCGCAGGTATTCGGTCGGTGGCGGGAAGTGACTGTTGAGGTCCAACACTTCGCGTTTGAGGCTGGCGAAAGCGATGATGTCCAGCTCACCCAGATCCATGCCGCGCTCCTTGTAGTTGTGCGCTTTCTTGCGCAGGGTCGGCGCCAGGCGCAGGAGAAATTCATTGGCCGGGATGCGTTTGGGCTTGGCCTCGCGGCGCACCAGTTGGCTCAGGGAAAACGCGCTACGTCGGCGCTGCAATTCGTCCCGCCACTCATCGTTGAGGCGGCGGCCTTCATCGAGGACGAAAAATACTTCGAAATTGGCATCGCGGAACAGCACGTCCGGCGGCTCACCGGCCGGGGCGAATTCGTCGGCGCGGTAGGGGATGTTCAAGCCTTGCAGCAGGCGCTGGCAGACCCAACGCTCACGCTCCCATTTGCGGGCATTGGACAGGAACGCGTTGGCTTGCTCGGCCGCGATGGTCAGCAGGCGTAAATAATCTGAGTCATCCATAAGGCCAAGCTTAGCGTCCAAATGCGACAGGCAGATAGCTTTGCATTGGCCCAGATATAAACGTCGTGCGATTGCGCCCTTGTAGGAGCTGCCGAAGGCTGCGATCTTTTACTCTCGTTCTTTCAAAGTCAAAGATCGCAGCCGTCGGCAGCCCTACGGGGGATATGTCGTTGGGAAGGTGAAGGGTCATGATTGGAGCTGAACTGCTGTCCTCGGCAAGCCTGACGCTCGGCTGGCTGATTTACCTGCCGGTGCTGCTCTGGGCGATCGTTCGCGCGCCCTGGGTCGAGTTGTTCAGCGACAGTCGTCGTCAGCACTTGTTGTTCGGCACGGTGTTCGCACTGTTTCTGCTGTGGCTGGTGCGCAGGGATTTCGACACCGGCGTGTCCTATCACTTCATCGGCATGACGGCCGTGACGCTGTTGCTCGATTGGCCGCTGGCAATCGTCGGCGGCCTGGTTGCGCAGATCGGCCTGGTGCTGTTGGGGCGTCAGGATCTGGCCGCGGTTGGTGTCAATGGCGCGTTGCTGATCCTGTTGCCGGTGCTGATCACCGAATGGGTGGCGATCCTCGTCGAGCGTGCGCAACCACGAAACCCTTTTGTTTATATCTTTTGTTCCGGGTTCTTCGCCGCCGCGTTGTCCGGCCTGTCGTGTCTGATTCTGAGCCTGACGCTGCTCTGGTACGACGGCCTCTTCGCCATGCCGGAATGGCTGGAGGATTTCGTCGGTTATCTGTGGCTGCTGCTGTTTCCCGAAGCGTTCATCAACGGCATGGTCGTCAGCGCATTGGTGGTGTTCTGCCCGGAATGGCTGGAGACCTTCAACCGCACCCGCTACCTGTCGGCGCCGTGGAAGGACGACGATCCGAAGTCCTGATCCACAGCAAACCGGCTACGTTTTTTATGCGGCCCTGAGCGGTCAGTGACGGGGATCGAAATCGCCGGAGAACAACTCGTCTTCGGCATCCGGAGCGAGCGGAATCTTGTGTTCTTCCGAGGCCCAGGCGCCGAGGTCGATGAGTTTGCAGCGATCGGAGCAGAACGGACGGAATTTGTTCGCCGGGGTGAATTCGACGGGGGCGCCGCAGGTTGGGCATTCAACGGTTGGAATCTGGCTCATGCTTGGCCTCCGGATAAAGTCAGGTAAAAGTGATGCAGACGTTCGACCTCGCTGTGCAGCCAGGCGAGGTCGCGATCGTTAACGATCACATCGTCGGCACGGCTCACGCGGTCTTCACGGCTCGATTGCGCCTTGAGGATCGCCTGCACTTGTTGTTCGCTGGTCTGGTCACGCTGCAGAGTACGTTCGATTTGCAGTTGCTGCGGCGCATCGATGACCAGAATGCGTTGAGTCATTGCGTATTGCCCGGACTCGATCAGCAACGGCGAAACCAGAATCGCGTAAGACGATTTTGCCTGCGCCAGATGATGCGCGATTTCTTCGCCGATCAACGGATGCAGCAGCGCTTCGAGCCAACGCCGTTGTTCCGGGTCTTCAAAAATCAATTTGCGCAGGGCGGCGCGGTCCAGCGTGCCGTCGGCCTGCAACACATCGGGGCCGAAATGGTCGGCGATTTTCGCCAGCGCCGGACGCCCTGGCTCGACCACCCAGCGCGCCGCATGATCGGCGTCCACCACATGCACACCGAGGTCGATGAAGTGCTGCGCCGCCGCGCTTTTGCCGCTGCCGATGCCGCCGGTCAGGCCGAGAATCCAGGGTTTTTCCACAGGGGTATTCATTTCAAACCGACAGACTGCCAATAGAAGTCGGTTATTTGACCACCCCAGAGCAAGGCAATCCAGCCGGCAATTGCCAGAAAGGGCCCGAACGGGATCGGCGTCGAGGTTTCCTGGGCGCGCAGGCGCAGCATCACCACCCCGACAACCGCGCCCACCAGCGATGACAACAGAATCGTCAGCGGCAGAATCTGCCAGCCTCCCCAAGCCCCGAGCAAGGCCAGCAGCTTGAAATCCCCGTGGCCGATGCCGTCCTTGCCGGTGAGCAGTTTGAACAGCCAGAACACCGACCACAGCGCCAGATAACCCGCGACCGCGCCCCACAGCGCATCGGGCAATGGCACGAATACGCCGAAGCTGTTGACGATCAGCCCCAGCCACAACAACGGCAGCACCAGCACATCGGGTAGCAGCTGATGTTCGCAGTCGATCAGACTCATCGCCAGCAAGCCCCATGTCAGCAAGATCAGCAGACCTGCCGGCCAACCGAAGCCGAGATGCCAGGCGATGAAGGCCGAGAGCAGGCCGCAGGCCACTTCGGTCAGCGGGTAACGTTTGCTGATCGGCGCCGAGCAGGCCGAGCAGCGCCCGCGCAGCAACAGATAACTGAGCAGCGGAATATTTTCCCAGGGGCGGATCCGGTGTCCACAATGCGGGCACGCGGAATGCGGCAGCATCAGGTTGTAGGTCGGCCCAGGTGTTTCAATGGGCAGGCCGAGCACATCATGGGCCTGCTGGCGCCAGTCGCGCTCGAGCATTTTCGGCAGACGCCAGACCACGACATTGAGAAAGCTGCCAACCACCAGGCCAAGCAGCAGCGCGGTGACCACAAAGGCCAGCGGATACACGGCAAACAGTTCGTCGATAGGCATGTCAGATCGCTGAGCCGAGCTGGAAGATCGGCAGGTACATGGCCACCACCAATCCGCCGACGATGACCCCAAGCACCACCATGATGAACGGTTCCATCAGGCTGGTGAGGTTGTCGACCATGTTATCGACTTCGGCCTCGTAAAAACCGGCGACCTTGTCGAGCATGTCATCCAGCGCCCCGGACTCCTCGCCAATGGCGGTCATCTGCACCGCCATGTTCGGAAACACGCCGGTGGTGCGCATCGAGAAATTCAGCTGCATGCCGGTCGAGACGTCCTGACGAACCCGCAGCACCGCACGCTTGAACACCACATTGCCGGTAGCGCCGGCGACCGAGTCCAGCGCTTCCACCAAAGGCACACCGGCAGCGAATGTGGTCGACAGGGTGCGGGCAAAACGTGCCACCGCGGACTTGTACATCAACGTGCCCACCAAGGGCAGTTTCAACAACCAGGCGTCGCGGCGATCACGCAGGGCCTGCGAAGTCTTCAGCGCATGGCGCGTGCCGAAAAACGCCGCGACCAATGCCAGCAGAATCGCCCACCACCACTGCTGCATGAATTCCGACAGGCTGATGATCATCAGGGTGAAGCCTGGCAACTCAGCGCCGAAACCGGAAAACACCGACTGGAATTGCGGCACTACTTTGACCAGCAGAATGCCGGTCACCACCGCCGCCACCAGCACCACGGCGGTAGGGTAAGTCATGGCCTTCTTGATCTTGGCCTTCAGCGCTTCGCTTTTTTCCTTATAGGTCGCAACCCGTTCGAGCAGAGTATCGAGAGCGCCGGACTGTTCGCCGGCGTCGACCAGGTTGCAGTACAACTCGTCGAAGTATTGCGGCTTTTTGCGCAGCGCCGTGGCGAAGCTGTTACCGGCCGCAACCTCCTGTTTGACCTCGTCGACCAGTTTGCGCATCGCCGGGTTTTCAAAACCTTCGCCGATGATGTCGAACGACTGCAACAACGGCACGCCGGCCTTCATCATGGTCGCCATCTGCCGGGTGAACAGGGCGATGTCCTGCGGCTTGATCCGTTTGCCGAAACTCAGCAAAGACGCGGATTTCTTGCGCACCTTGCCGGGGTTGATCCCTTGTTTGCGCAGTTGCGCCTTGATCAGCGCGGGGGTCTGTCCGCTCAACTCGCCGCTGACTTTACTGCCTTTGCGGTCCGTGCCTTCCCAAGCGTAAATGCTGACTTTCGCTGCCTTGACCGCCATGTTCAATCCTTGGTGACCCGGTTGATTTCCTCAAGGCTGGTGATGCCTTGCATGGCCTTGTGCAGCCCGGAAGTGCGCAGATCGGCGAAACCGTCGCGACGCATCTGAATGTCGATTTCCAGTGAATTGCCTTCCGCCATGATCAGCCGTTGCAGGTCCGGTGTGTTCTTCACCACTTCATAAATCCCCACGCGTCCTTTGTAGCCGCCGTTGCAGTGATCGCAACCGACCGGCTCGTAGATCGTGAAATGACCGATGCGTTCCTCGGGGAAGCCTTCCTTGAGCAAGGTTTCGTGCGGGATCTCCAGCGGCCGTTTGCAATGTGCGCACAACTTGCGCGCCAGACGCTGGGCGATGATCAGGCTGACCGAGGTGGCAATGTTGAAACCGGGAATGCCCATGTTGTGCATACGCGTCAGGGTTTCCGCTGCGCTGTTGGTGTGCAGGGTCGACAGCACCAGGTGGCCGGTCTGTGCGGCCTTGATGGCGATCTCGGCGGTTTCCAGATCGCGGATCTCGCCGACCATGATCACGTCCGGGTCCTGACGCAGAAACGAGCGCAGTGCCTGGGCGAAGTCCAGCCCTTGCCGAGGATTGACGTTGACCTGGTTGATGCCTTCCATGTTGATTTCCACCGGGTCTTCGGCGGTGGAAATGTTGATGTCGACGGTATTGAGGATGTTCAGGCCGGTGTACAGCGACACGGTTTTACCGGAACCGGTGGGGCCGGTGACCAGAATCATCCCTTGCGGTTGTTTGAGGGCGGCCAGGTACAGGGCTTTTTGCTCGGCCTCGTAACCCAACGCATCGATGCCCATTTGCGCACTGGACGGGTCGAGAATCCGGATCACCACTTTTTCGCCCCACAGCGTCGGCAGTGTGTTGACCCGGAAATCGATGGATTTGCTTTTCGACAGGCGCATCTTGATCCGCCCGTCCTGGGGTTTGCGCCGTTCGGAAATATCCAGGCTGGCCATCACCTTCAAGCGCGCGGCGATGCGCCCGGCCAGTTGAATCGGTGGCTTGGCCACCTCGCGCAGCATGCCGTCGGTGCGCATCCGCACCCGGTAGTTTTTCTCGTAGGGCTCGAAGTGCAGGTCCGAAGAGCCGCTTTTGATCGCATCCAGCAGCATCTTGTGCACGAAGCGCACGACCGGTGCGTCGTCGGCATCGAGGCCGCCAATGACATCTTGCTTACTGTCATCGATGGCTTCGACGTCGAGCCCGTCGAGATCGACGTCGGCCATGTCTTCCAGGCCGGAGGCGTGGCTGTCGAAGAACTTGTCGATGGCGTCGCTGAGCTTGTCATCCTCCACCAGAATCGCTTCGGTGCTCAGGCCGGTGCTGAACTGGATATCACTGATCGCCTGCTGATTGCTCGGGTCGGAAAGCCCCACAAACAGCTTGTTGCCACGTCGCCACAAGGGCAGGGCGCAATGCTGACGCACCAGTTTTTCACTGACCAGGCCCTTGGGCTGTACCTCTTTGTCGAGGCAATTGAGGTCGAGCAAGGCCATGCCGAAATGTTCCGAGGCGATCTCGGCGATCTGCCGGCTGTTGACCAGTTTGTTGTGCACCAGGTAGTTCACCAGCGACACGCGATTGCGCTGGGCCTGCGCCCAGGATTGCCGGGCGCTTGTTTCGGTGAGCAGTTCGGCCTGGACCAATTGCTTGGCCAGACCGCTCAGAGCGATGTCATTCATGGGGATTCCGCACGCTTGCCGTTCATGACTTATAGCCTAGTCAAGTGACAGCGCCAAACACGGCGCGTGCAGGTGACAAAAAGTGTCAGATAATGCGGTTGCGGGTTGTAGGAAACGGCGTTGGGGAATGAGCGCGCCCAGCAGACGGGGCCAAAAGGGCGTTGGCATGGGCTGTGCTGGGCCTTGTTCAGATCATGAGATTTCGACTCATGCATGGAGCGTGTCTATGAAAAAACAACAAGGCTTTACATTGATCGAGCTGCTAATCGTTGTGGCGATCATCGGCATACTGGCGACTATCGCCCTGCCGCAGTATTCGAAGTATCAGGCGCGGTCGAAGGTGACGGCGGGGCTGGCGGAAATTACTGCGCTGAAAGTGCCGTTTGAAGACACCATCAATCAGGGGACTGCTCCGGATATCACCAACGTGGCTAACGGTACGACAACCACTTCCAACTGCACCTTGGCAGTGACAGGTACGGCGGCGACAGGTGCAGGTACTATCACGTGCACTCTGCTGAATGCTCCTGGCCCGGTACTCGGCAAGACCATTACGCTCTCGCGCTCAGGAGCCGCTACGGGTAATACCTCGGGCGCATGGACGTGCGCAACCACGGTAAATGCTGATTACTCCCCACGGGGTTGCACTGCCAGCGGTACTTGATTCAGCACGCACCTGACGAATGAATGCCCCGCACTGCGGGGCATTTTCTTATCGCGACCGCTTCACAAAAGCTCCAATAATTTCAGCAGCTTATGAACTTTCCAAAAAACCGCAACTTGCATGCGAAATTGCGTTGAGTCATGCATTTTGCATGAAAATGAAAACCAGCGTTTTTTATAACTCATTGTTTTTAAACGACTTTATGCGGTCGAAAAAGTTGGCACAGCGTTCGCAATATCTCCGGTAACCCTGCTGACAAGCGTTACAGCAGACTTCCAGTAAAAACAGGAGTTACTCGTATGAAGAAGTTCGCTATCACTGCCGCTGCTACCGCTCTGACCCTGACCATGGCTGGTGGCGCTTTCGCCCAGACCGCTCAGGCTACCCAGGCGCCAATGGTTCTGGCTGCCGGTGAAGTTACCAAGGCTAAAGAAGCTACTTCCGACACTTGGATCACCACCAAAGTGAAAAGCGATCTGGTTACCGAAAAAGGTATTCCAGGCACCGACATCAAAGTCGAAACCAACAAAGGTGTAGTTTCCCTGTCTTCTGACGTCGCTGTTACCGAAGCTCAGAAAACCACCGCTGTGAACATCACCAAGAAAATCAAAGGCGTTAAAGCGGTATCCGCTGACGGCCTGAAAGCCGAGTAAGGCAAGACTTCTCGCCTGGACCGGGAGAAGACGCGGCAGACGGGCCGAGTCATACGTCCGCCGCAACTTTAGAGTTCATGCGAACGGTCACACGGATGTGACCATTACAGGCCCCGGCACTTGTGTCGGGGCTTGTTCTATTTGGAGAATCAAAAGATCGCAGCC
Source organism: Pseudomonas sp. (assembly GCF_035554175.1). Classification (GTDB taxonomy): domain Bacteria; phylum Pseudomonadota; class Gammaproteobacteria; order Pseudomonadales; family Pseudomonadaceae; genus Aquipseudomonas. Next base: position 42,308 of record NZ_DATMIV010000003.1, read on the forward strand.
TCCGGCAGCTCCTACCGGGAATGCATTCCCAATGTAGGAGCTGCCGAAGGCTGCGATCTTTTGCTCTTCTCAGTTACCGCGCTGCCAGTGGCATCGACCGAAGATCAACGTGGGAGCGAGCCTGCTCGCGAATGCGTAGTGTCAGCCGACAAATTCGTCGCAGACAAACCCTATTCGCGAGCAGGCTCGCTCCCACAGGGCGGATTTCGTTCGGTTCAGTTACCTCGTTTGCTGTTGATCTGCCGCAGGCGATTGCCTTCGAAGCGCAGGTATTGGTACATGCCGTTGTTCGGGCCGTAGGTCCATTCCTCGACCTGAAACTCCTCGCGGCGATTGGCGCTGCGCTTGTAGCCGAGCACGTCGCGGCTGACCGGCTCACCACACTTCTGCAGCACTTCGCTGGCGCGGTCGCCGAGGCTGATCAACTGGCTGCCGCAGCGCAAGGTGTCCGAAGCCGACGCGTGGCCAGCGGCGCACGCCAGTGCGAGCACAGCCAGCCAGTTACGCACGGTCATTCGGCATCCAGATGCATTTGCGTCACCACCCGACCATCGCTTTCAGCCTCGCCGAGATTGGCGTCGATGAAGTACACCCGGTCATCTTCCAGCTTGCCCTTGTCGACCAGGTAATCCTTGATCGTGCTGGCGCGGTCCTGGCCCAACTGTCGCAGCAGTACATCGCTGCCACTCCAGAACGCGATCACGCCCGCGCGCATTTTCGCCGTGCGCTCTTCCTTGCCCAGATCTTTCCATTCTGCCGGTGGTTGGGTTTTCAGGCGGGTGCGGTAGATACCTTCCAGCAACGCACCTTTCTCGCTCTCGGGCACTTGCAGCAGCGAGGCCTGAGCCGGGACTTTGTCGCCACGGCGCTGGAGCATCTTGTAGTAGTTGTACTGATATTCACGTTCCAGACGTTGCTCGGCCAACAGCGGCCCATCGCTGCTTTTCGCGGCGGTGCCTTCGATTTCCAGGCGCAACGCCGGACGCTCCTTGAGTGCTTGCGACAGTTTCACCAGCGCCGCCTCGGCGTCTTTGCTCAAGTCGCTGGAGCCCGGCGCGAAGGACACGGTACCGAGATCTTCGGAGCCGCCACCCCTGACCAGCCCGCCGATCATCTTGAACGGCGCGGCGGCGGCTTTGACGATCAGGTTGCGCAGGGTCTGCCAGACGATCGGCATCACGCTGAACTGCGGATTGTTCAGGTCGCCGGTCACCGGCAATTCGATGGAGATCTTGCCGTCGACGTCCTTGAGCAGGGCGATCGCCAGTTTCAGCGGCAGGCTTACCGCATCCGGGCTGTCGACTTTCTCGCCCAGCTGCAGTTGCTCGACCACCACCTTGTTTTCGGCTTTCAATTGACCCTTGGTGATCAGGTAATGCAGATCAAGATTGAGCCGGCCCTTGCGGATGCGATAGCCAGCGAATTTGCCGGAGTAGGGCGTCAGGGTTGTTAGCTCGACCCGCTTGAAACTGGTGGCAATGTCGAGGCTGGCCATCGGGTCGAACGGGTTGACCGCACCCTTGATGGTCACCGGTGCATAACGATCGACCTTGCCTTTGACGTCGACGCTGGCGGGTTTGGCCTGACGGCTGTCGATGGTGCCGATCTGGCCGTTGAGCTGCTGCACGGCGGTGGCGAAATTTGGCGTCAGGCTGAAGTCGGCGAAGTTGGCCGAACCGTCGTTGATCGCGATGGCGCCGATGTGAATGCCCAGCGGCTTGTCCTGGCTGGCCGGTTTGGGCGCCGTACTTTTTGCGGCGTTGTCCGCCGGTTGCGGGATCAGCAGGTCATCGACGTTGGTGGTGCGGTCATCGTTGATCATGAAACGCACGTACGGCTGCAACAGGTTGACCTTGTCGATCGACAGGCTGTCGCCGTGCTGATAATTCAGGCCTTCGACCACCACTTGCTGCCACTTGAGGAAGTCGCGGGTCTTGAGCGTGTCGAGGGTGTGCAATTGATCGATCTGCGCGCGGCCGGTCACGCTGAGCGCCAGCGGTTCGGTGCTTTTGAGGTTGACCTTGAGGTCGCTGCCGAGCATGCCGCTGCGCAGTTCCAGGCGAATGAACGGGTTGATATAGGACTGCGCGACACGCAAGTCGACGTCCTGGGTTTTCACGTTGAGCTGCGCGTTGACCGGGGCCAGATTGACCGTGCCGTCGGCGCTGATTCTGCCTTGTTTGCCCAGGCCGCTGTCGAGTTTGAGCTTGAAAGGCGAACCGTTGAGGCTGTCGAAATCCTGCAGGTCGACGTTCAGCGGGGTGATGTCCAGCGCCACCGCCGGTTGCGCCGAACGGTCGGCTAGATGGACGGTGTAGTTGCGTAGTTGCACGTCTTTGATCAGCACCTGCCATGGCTTGCTCGGTGCGGTAGAGTCAGTCTTGGGCGAGTCGGCGGCAGCGGGGGCATTGGCCGGTTCGGCGGCGGCTTTGGCGGCCGGTTTCGAAGGCTGGCTGGCGAACAGTTTCTGCCAGTCCAGTTGGCCGTCGGCTTCCAGCGCCGCCCAGGTTTCCAGCTTGTTGCTGCGGATCTTGCCGACCACCACTTGCTGTTTGGCCAGGTCGACAGAGGTCTCGCTGACGTCGAGGCGTTCGAGCCTGGCCAGCGGACGTCCGTCCGGGGCCTTGATGGCGAATGGCGCGACGCTTAGTGCCACGTTGTTCAGCAGCAGTTCGGTTTGTTTCGACAGGTTGAGTTTGTACTCGGTGCTGAGGCTGACCACGCCGTTCTCCAGCACCAGCGGCACCGCGTCGCGCACGTATGGCCAGAAGGATTTCATCTGGCCATCGGTGACTTTCAGCGTGCCTTCGGAAGTGAACGGGATCAGGCTGAAGTTGCCGGTCCAGTCGATTCGCCCGCCAGCGGGGCCGATGGCTACGAGGGTCATGTCAGCGCTGTCCTCAGGCAATGTGCTGAGGTTTTTCAGCTCGAAACTGAGGTCGTCGTAAAGAAACTCGATGGGCTCGCTGGGGCGCACGTCCTCGAAATGCACGACGCCGCCGGCCAGTTTGATGTTGTCGATGCGCAGCGGAAACGGCTTGGCGTCAGGATCGGCGGGTGTCGGCTCACTGGGCGGTACGTTGAACAGGCCCAGCAGATTGAGCTTGCCGTCCTTGGCGAAGAGGATTTCGCTCTTGGGTTTGTCCAGTTCGATGTCCGACAGGTGCAGCGCTTTGGTCCACAGGCTGTCGAGTTGCAGGTTGGCGTACAGGCGATCGAAGCCGACCTGCTCCTTGCCCGGCTCGCCGATGACCAGCCCCCACAAGGTGACCTCAAGACTGAACGGGTTGAGTTCGATACGCTGCAGGTGCGCTGGCAGGGTCGCATAGTTCGCCAGTTGCTGGTTGGCCACACGCAAGGCAATGCCCGGCAGGATCAGAAACCCCAGCAGGCTGTACAAGGCCAGGGCAGTCAAAAGGGCGCCAATCGCGCGGATCAATCCTTTGGGCATGTGCGGCTTCATCTGTCTGAATCGGAGTGCCTTGGAGTATGGCACGCGATTCTGGTTCCGAAGTGCTTGATGTGGGACAGGATTGTTCAGTTTTATCTGTACGAACAAATCCCATGTGGGAGCGAGCTTGCTCGCGATGGCGTCGTATCAGGCAGCCTTTTTGGTGACTGATGCACCGCTTTCGCGAGCAAGCTCGCTCCCACAGTGGAGTGTGGCTATCCGAGAATTGGGGATCACAACTGCAGAATCAGCGTCTTCAGCGGCGGTTGCTGGTCCAGCGACGGGAAGTCGGCGCCCGGTGTCATCACGCTCCACTCGCGCACGGGGCGCCCGGCCTTCTCGGCGCAACGCAGCACCTGTTCGCGCCAGTCATCCATGCTTACTTTCGCGAGGTTGTTGCAGCAGATCAGCACGCCGTTGTCGGCGGTGGTGAGCAGGGCCGGTTTGAGCAGGCTTTGATAATCGCGCAGCAGGTCGACGGTGCCGAACGCGCTTTTCGCCCAGGCCGGCGGGTCGAGCAGCACCAAGTCGTATTGGCGTTGTTCGAGGCGTTGATAGCTCGGCAGTTTCTGCCCGCGGCGCTGGCTGATCGGCAGGCCGGCGAGCTGGCGGATCGCCGGGAAGTAATCGGACTGAATGAATTGCATCGGCGGCAGTTGCGGGTTGAGCAGGCCGTTTTCGCGCCCGACCGCCAGATTGCCCTCGGCGAAATCCAGATTGCATACCTCACGCGCACCGCCAGCCGCGGCACTGAGGCCCACGCCACAGGTATAGGCGAACAGGTTGAGCACGCTTTTACCGTCAGCGTGATCCTTGACCCAGCCGCGGGTGTTGCGCAGGTCGAGGAACAGCAGCGGATCCTGCCCGGCATGCCGCCCGCGCACGCGGTAGTTCAAGCCCCATTCGTGACCGACCAGATCCGCCAGCGCGGCGTCTTCGGCTCTGTAGACGCTGTCTTCGCGATCGATTCGCGAGTTGCCCCGGGAGCGGTCGTTGTAGACCAGCAGGGTTTCAAAACCCAGCGTCTGGTTGACCATCGCATGCAGTTGCAGCAGGTCATCACGCTCCAGCGTCTGGTGAAAGCTCTGCACCAGCAGTTGCGGGCCGTAACGATCAATCGTCAGACCGCCGGCACCTTCCTGGCTGCCATGGAACAGGCGGTAGCAATCGGTGCCCTGGCTGTGCAGGACAGCGAGCAAGTCCTGGCGTTGATCGAGGGCGGCGCGCAGCGCCTGATTCAAGGAAGACATGCGGGCGCCTTGCTGAAAAAACGCGAATTCTATCAGCTACTAGCTTCAAGCGGCGAGCTACAAGCTACAGGCCAACGCAGGCCGCTTTAGCTTGCAGCTTGTAGCTAGAAACTTGCAGCTCTCAAGTATTGAGCCGCTTGTCGACCAGATCCTGCACCACACTCGGATCAGCCAGGGTCGACGTATCGCCGAGCGTGTCGAGTTCATTGCAGGCAATCTTGCGCAGAATCCGCCGCATGATCTTGCCGGAACGGGTTTTCGGCAGCGCTGGTGCCCACTGGATCAAGTCCGGTTTGGCGAAGCTGCCGATCTCCTTGCTGACATGCGCCAGCAGGTCTTTCTTCAGCTCATCGTTGGCGTCCGTGCCATTCATGGGCGTGACGAAGGCATAGATGCCCTGACCTTTGACGTCATGGGGGTAACCGACCACAGCGGCCTCGGCAATGCTGTCGTGCAGTACCAGCGCGCTTTCCACTTCGGCGGTACCGATGCGGTGGCCGGAGACGTTGATCACGTCATCGATGCGTCCGGTGATCCAGTAATCGCCGTCCTCGTCGCGGCGGGCGCCGTCGCCGGTGAAGTAATAGCCGGGGTAGGGCTTGAAGTAGGTGTCGATCATCCGCTGCGGATCGCCGTAGACGCTGCGGATCTGCGCCGGCCAGCTGGATTTGATCGCCAGTACGCCGCTGCCGGCACCCTGGATTTCCTTGCCGGTTTCGTCGAGCAGCACCGGTTGCACGCCGAACATCGGTTGCGTCGCGCAGCCGGGTTTGATCCGTTGCGCACTGACCAGCGGGCTGAGCATGATGCCGCCGGTTTCGGTCTGCCACCAGGTGTCGACGATCGGGCAGCGTTGCTCACCGACGACGTTGAAATACCATTCCCACGCTTCCGGGTTGATCGGCTCACCGACGCTGCCGAGCAGTCTGAGGCTTGCACGCGATGTTTGTTTCAATGGTTCGGCGCCTTCGCGCATCAACGCGCGCAACGCGGTAGGTGCGGTATAGAAGATGTTGACCTTGTGCTTGTCGATCACCCGCCAGAAACGCGAACTGCTCGGGTAGCTCGGCACGCCTTCGAACATCAATGTGGTTGCACCGTTGGCGAGCGGGCCATAGACGATGTAACTGTGGCCGGTGACCCAGCCGACGTCGGCAGTGCACCAGAACACTTCGCCGTCGCGGTAATCGAGCACGTATTTGAAGGTCATCGCCGCCTGCAGCAGGTAGCCGCCGGTGGTGTGCAGCACGCCTTTGGGTTTGCCGGTGCTGCCGGAGGTATAGAGGATGAACAGCGGGTCTTCGGCGTCCATCGGTTCTGGTGGGCAATCGTCACTGACTTCGCGCACGGCCTGGTGATACCAGAGGTCGCGACCCTCGACCCAGTCGACTTTACCCTGAGTGCGCTCGACCACCACAACGGTGCTGACGTTCGGGCAACTTTGCAGGGCTTTGTCGACGTTGTTTTTCAGTGACACAAAACGGCCACCACGCACGCCCTCATCGGCGGTGATCACCGTGCGGCAGTCGGCGTCGAGGATGCGGTCGCGCAGGGAGTCTGGAGAAAATCCGCCGAATACCACCGAATGAATCGCGCCGATCCGTGCGCAGGCGAGCATGGCGTAAGCCGCTTCGGGGATCATCGGCATGTAGATGCATACCCGGTCGCCTTTCTTCACGCCACGGCTTTTCAGTACGTTGGCCAAGCGGCAGACATGGTGATGGAGTTTGTTGTAAGTGATTTGCGCCGATTCGGCCGGGTCATCGCCTTCCCAGAGCAGCGCGGTCTGTTCGCCACGGCGTTCGAGGTGGCGGTCGGTGCAGTTGTAACTGACGTTGAGCTTGCCGCCGGTAAACCACGCCGCTTCACCGGTTTTCAGGTCATGGCGCTGGACGTGCTGCCACGGCGTGCTCCAGTCGAGGAAACGCGTGGCCTGCTCGGCCCAGAAAGTGTCGGGGTGTTCAATCGATTCGCGGTACAGACGCCGATATTCGTCCTGGCTCAGTTGAGCCGCCTGGCGCACGGCATCGGCTTTGGGGAACGTGCTGATATCGAACATGACGGTTCCTTATTCTTGTGGTGCGACACGAATAAAGATGCGCCGAGCGCTGCGCAGGTTCAAGTCATGCGCCAAAACAACTGTGGGAGCGAGCCTGCTCGCGAAGGCGGAGGACCAGTCAACGAAGGTGTTGAATGAAAAACCGCTTTCGCGAGCAGGCTCGCTCCCACAAGGGCATAGCGTTCGACCGAAGGCCGCTTTTATCCGCGATGACGACCGCGGAAGTAGTTGATCAGGCCCTGAGTCGAGGCATCGTCAGCCACGGTCTCATCGCTGCCAACCAGACGGTTGTAGACGCCTTTGCCCAGCTCCTTGCCCAGTTCCACGCCCCACTGGTCGAAGGCGTTGATGCCCCAGACCACGCTTTGCACGAACACTTTGTGTTCATACATGGCCACCAAGGCGCCGAGACGACGCGGGCTGATGCGCTCGACCACCAAAGTGTTGCTCGGACGGTTGCCCGGGATCACCTTGTGCGGCGCGAGTTTGCGCACGTCGTCTTCGCTCATGCCTTTGTCGCGCAGTTCGGCTTCGGCTTCCGGCAACGTCTTGCCGAGCATCAGCGCCTGGCTCTGCGACAGGCAGTTGGCGTACAGCCACTGGTGATGGTCGGAGACCGGGTTGAAGCTGACGATCGGCACGATGAAGTCAGCCGGGATCAGTTGGGTGCCCTGGTGCAGCAACTGGTGGTAAGCATGCTGACCGTTGCAGCCGACGCCGCCCCAGATCACCGGGCCGGTATCGGTCGACACCGAGGTGCCATCCTGACGCACGCTCTTGCCGTTGGATTCCATGTCCAGCTGTTGCAGGTGTTTGGTGATGTTGCGCAGGTAATGGTCGTACGGCAGGATCGCGTGACTCTGTGCGCCCCAGAAGTTGCCGTACCACACGCCGAGCAGGGCCAGCAGCACCGGCATGTTCTGTTCGAACGGCGCGGTCTGGAAATGCTGGTCCATGGTGTACGCGCCGGACAGCAGTTCCTTGAAGTTGGACATGCCGATGGCCAGTGCGATCGGCAAACCGATCGCCGACCACAGCGAATAACGACCGCCGACCCAGTCCCACATCGGGAAGATGTTTTCTTCGCGAATGCCGAACGCTACAGCGGCGGCGTTGTTGCTCGACACGGCGATGAAGTGACGATAGAGCTCGGCTTCCGAACCACCCTGAGCCAGATACCAGGCGCGCGCAGCCTGAGCGTTTTTCAGGGTTTCAAGGGTATTGAACGACTTCGATGAAACGATGAACAGTGTGGTTTCAGCGCGCAGCTTTTGTGTCAGTTCATGAAATTCACTGCCGTCGATGTTCGCCAGGTAATGGCAACGCACGCCTTTCTGAGCGTAGGACAGCAGCGCTTCGGAGACCAGCTCGGGGCCGAGGAACGAGCCACCGATGCCGATGTTGACCACGTCGGTGATCGGCTTCTCGGTGTAACCACGCCACAAACCATCATGGATGCGCCCGACCAGATCGGTGATCTGGTTCAAGACCTTGTGCACTTCCGGCATCACATTGACGCCGTTGACCGACAGCTTGTCGCCTACCGGGCGGCGCAGGGCGGTGTGCAGTGCCGGGCGACCTTCGGACGAGTTGACGATTTCGCCGTCGAACAGCGCTTTGATCGCGCCCTTCAGATCGACTTCATTGGCCAGACCCACCAGCAGGTTGCGGGTCTGGGCGTTGATCAAATTCTTCGAATAATCGAGAAACAGTCCGCAGCTGCTGAGGGTGAACTGATTGAAACGCTGCGGATCGGCGTTGAAGGCTTCGCGCATGCTGAAATCCTGCATGGCCTGGCGGTGATCTTTCAACGCTTGCCAGGCGGGCAGAGCGGTAACGTCGTGAGGAGTGCGGTAGTACGCCATCGCTGCGGTTTTCCTTTTTACTTGAACGGCCTTTTGAACACGGTGCAGATCCGGCACGTCCTTTTAGAGCGTGGGATCAACTGCGTCGACACGATTTCTGGACACAGGGCGAATACAGTAAACCTCGCGCTGCGTTCTGTCTTGACTTTGTCTGACCAGATCCCTGTACTTTTTTAACATCTGCACGGGAATTTGGCCGACAAACGGAGATGCCTGGAAGACTTTCAGGCACTCGGCATGGGCTGGCCGATGATTTTTGCAGCGCCGAAAACGCCTGTGGGAGCGAGCCTGCTCGCGAAAGCAACGTGTCAGGCGACCTTTATGTCAGCTGATACACCGCATTCGCGAGCAGGCTCGCTCCCACAGGGAAATTCGTCGCTGCTTAAATCGGGCTATCGAGATTCAAGTGCAGGTTGTCGATCAACCGCGTGGTGCCGAGGAACGCCGCCACCAGAATCACCAGATCACGATCTTCAGCCACCGCCGGACGCAACGTCAGGCCGTGGCGGATTTCCAGATAATCCGGACGCAGCCCCGCCGCCTTCAGCACCTGCAACTGCGCAGCAATCAGCGCCGGATAATCACGCTCACCCTGCTTGATCGCTTCGGCAATGTCGCTCAGCACTCGATAGACCACCGGCGCCACGGCCCGCTGATCCTCGCTGAGAAAGCCGTTGCGCGACGACAGCGCCAGACCATCCGCCGCGCGCACGGTCGGCTCGCCGATGATCTGGATCGGCATGTTCAGGTCGTGGACCAGCGCGCGGATCACTGCCAGTTGCTGGTAATCCTTCTGACCGAAGATCGCGAGATCGGGCTGGACCATGTTGAACAGTTTGCTGACCACCGTCGCCACGCCTTCGAAATGCCCCGGACGGCTGGCGCCGCACAGGCCTTCGGACAGTTGCGGCACGCTGACCCGGGTCTGCCCGGCCATGCCGTCGGGGTACATTTCTTCGACGCTCGGTGCGAACAGCAGATCGCAACCGGCCTCGAGGAGTTTTTCCTGGTCGGCGGCGAGGGTGCGCGGGTATTTGTCGAGGTCTTCGCCGGCACCGAACTGCAGCGGGTTGACGAAGATGCTCGCGACCACGAAGTCCACTCGTTGGGTGGCTTTGGTGATCAGTGCGACGTGGCCGCTGTGCAGGTTGCCCATGGTCGGCACGAAGCCGATGCGTTTGCCTTCACTGCGGGCGCGGGCGACGGCGGCGCGCAGTTCGCGTACGGTTTTGACGGTGTTCATGCAGAGAATCCGTGTTCGATGCCGGGGAACGTGGTGGCTTTGACTTCGTGGACGTAAGCCTTCAGAGCGGACTGGATGCTGTCCTGGCCATGCATGAAGTTCTTGACGAATTTCGGTACGCGGCCGGTGATCGACAGGCCAAGCATGTCGTGCAGCACCAGGACCTGACCATCGGTGGCATTGCCGGCGCCGATGCCGATCACCGGAATGCTCACGGCCTGGCTGATCTCGGCCGCCAGTTCGCTCGGTACGCATTCGAGCAGCAGCATGGCTGCGCCGGCCTGCTCCAGCGAGATCGCATCGGCACGCATCTGCCGCGCCTGATTCTCGTTGCGGCCCTGCACTTTATAGCCGCCGAGGATGTTCACCGCTTGGGGAGTCAGGCCCATGTGCGCGCAGACCGGCACACCGCGCTCCGCCAGCAGGCGAATCGACTCGGCCAGCCACAGCGCGCCTTCGACCTTGACCATGTGCGCGCCGGCCTGCATCAACTGGGCGCTGTTGGTCATGGTCTGTTCGAGGGTGGCATTGGCCATGAAGGGCAGGTCGGCGAGGATCAGGGCATCGCGGTTGCCACGCTTGACGCTGGCGACGTGGTAGGCCATTTCCGCCGTGGTCACCGGCAGGGTGCTGTCGTGACCCTGCAGGACCATGCCGAGGGAGTCGCCGACCAGCAGCACTTCGACACCGGCCTCGTTGCAGGCGTGGGCGAAGGTCGCGTCATAGCAGGTCAGCATGGTGATTTTTTCGCCTTTCTGCTTGAGGCTCTGGAGCGTGGTCAGGGTGATGGCTGGCATGTAAAAAATCCTCGTTCAGGCGCTCTGGAAACTACTGCGAGTCACGCGCGTGATTCTTCATCTACTCAGGCGCACGGTCTTGTGTCGTGCTTTAAAAAGGCCTGGATTGCGCCCGTAAGTGCCGGGTTGGCGGCAGCGGGACGCCTATAGTCGTGATGAGCCAACAGGAAGTCAATTGCGTGTGTTACCGCATTGTTACGCGAGAGGTGTTACCGGCGTTACTGATGCGATTCAGCGGCGCGGCGGGCCTGAATCGAGGAGATTTTGTCCGACAAGAATGGTGAATATCACACGATCAACTGTAGGAGCTGTCGAGTGAAACGAGGCTGCGATCTTTGATTTTCAGCATCAAGATCAAAAGATCGCAGCGTTCCGCAGCTCCTACAGACGTTCAAGTCCGACAAACGGGCAGGCGGTCAGCAGGTCTGTCAGCGTGCGGCCATCGGCGAGACGCAGATCTTGCGGCGCCAGTTCAGCGAGGGGATAGAGAACAAAGGCCCGCTCCTGAATCTGGTAATGCGGGACTTTCAAGCGGGGCTCGTCAATCAACCGATCGCCGAACAGAAGGATGTCCAGATCCAGCGTGCGCGGCCCCCAGCGCTCCAGCCGCACGCGTCCCTGATCGTTTTCGATCGCCTGCAAGGCGTCGAGCAACTCCAGTGGTGCAAGGCCACTGTCGAGCGCGGCCACGGCGTTGGTGTAACGCGGCTGGCCCGGCAGCAACGAGTCGCTTTGATAGTAGGCCGAGACGCCAGCGAGGGTGGTGTGCGGCAATTGCCCCAGCGCTGCGACGGCGCTGCGCAATTGACCGGCCGGGTCAGCGAGGTTGCTGCCCATGCCGATGTAGACGCGTTCCATAGCTTACTCGCCCGTCGCGCTCGGGGCACCGGCGCGCTTGCGCTTGGCACCGCTGCTGCGGCGACGCTTGCGTGGCGCGCCACTGGCGTCTTCGCCCTTGCCGCTGAGGTCGCGGATCATGTCGCGACGCTCGCTGTCGTTGGCGTCCTGATAATCCGTCCACCATTCACCGAGGCCATCGGTCTCCTCGCCGGCGCTTTCACGCAGCAGCAGGAAGTCGTAACCGGCGCGGAAGCGCGGGTTGTCCAGCAACAGATCGGCACGTTTGCCGCTGCGCCGTGGCAGGCGTTCCTGCATGTCCCAGATTTCGCGGATCGGCATGGTAAAGCGCTTCGGAATCGCGATGCGCTGGCACTGTTCGGCGATCAGTTCGTGGGCGGCTTCCTGCATCGCCGGAATCGGCGGCATGCCGCGCTCCTGCAAACGCAACACGCGGGCGGGCAGCGCTGGCCAGAGCAGGGCGGCAAAGAGGAACGCCGGGGTCACCGGTTTGTTCTGCTTGATGCGCAGATCGGTGTTGGTCAGCGCTTCGCTGATCAGCGTGTGGGTGTATTCCGGGTTGTATTCCAGCGCCTCGGCACTGGCCGGGAACAGCGGGGCGAACAGTTGCAGATCGACCAGCATTTCAAAAGTGATTGCGCCGTGCCCGGAGAGGAACAGCTTGAGCACTTCTTCGAACAGCCGCGCCGACGGGATCTCGCGCAGCATCGGCGCCAGTTCGCGAATCGGCTGCACGGTGTGCTTTTCGATACCGAAGTTGAGCTTGGCGGCGAAACGCACGGCGCGCAGCATGCGCACCGGGTCTTCCTGATAGCGTTGCTTCGGATCGCCGATCAGCCGGATCAAGTGATTGCGGATGTCGTGCACGCCGTTGGCGTAGTCGAGAATGCGCTCGCTGACCGGGTCGTAATACAGGGCGTTGATGGTGAAGTCACGGCGTTGCGCGTCTTCTTCCAACGTGCCGTAAACGTTGTCGCGCAGAATCCGCCCGCTCTCGTTGCGCGAAGACTGATTGCTGTCTTCGTCGTCTTCGTTGACCGGGTGATTGGCGCGGAAGGTCGCGACTTCAATGATTTCGCGACCGAAATGGATATGCACCAGCTTGAAGCGACGGCCGATGATCCGCGCATTGCGGAATTCGGCACGCACCTGCTCGGGGGTGGCGCTGGTGGCGACGTCGAAGTCCTTGGGCGTGATGCCCAGCAGCATGTCTCGCACACAACCGCCGACCAGGTAAGCCTGGTAACCAGCACCTTGCAGGCGTTCGACGATATTCACCGCATAGCGGCTGAATTGCGTTTTCTGCAGCGAATGTTGGCCGCTGTTGAGCACTTCAGGGGTGCTGCGGATGTGTTGCGTACGACGCACGGGAGTTCGGAATGACTGGAACAGCTTCTTCAGCATGGGATGCACTGTTTGAAGGAATGTTCGGCCATACCAAAAGAATGACCGCATGATGGGCGCAGATTCTAGCATTTAGTCGGGGGATGGTGTAGGACGCGGCGGATATGAGCTGCAAGCCGCATGCTAGAAGGGTCAAGCAAAGAAAAGCAGGGGGATTTTGTCGGGCGGGAGAAACTACAAGGGGAGCCGAAGCTCCCCAAGAAGTAGTTGCGTGCTCTTTTTATTATTGATTCGGGCTTCTTGTTTTTGTTGAGTGCCCTCGCCACGAGGTGTTTCCTTCGTGACCCTCCCAATCGGGAGCCAAGAGCAAACGGATTGCTTTGGTCGCTGAATTGCAGTGATCTGTCGATCCAACCAGTACAGGCTCTGTCTTAGGACAGTTTTTGTTGTTCTCGGCCTGGTCGTGGGGCAAGCCCCAAATACAACGCCTCTCCAAAAGAATCAGTTAGCTGCGCCTCTCGCCGTCTTGTTTTTATTGTGCGTGAGTCGATTCGTCTTATTTTTATTGTCTTGTGCATTGCTTGTTATTGTTCTTGTACCAGACATATAGCAGGGTGCGTGCCAACTTTTGTCCCGCCCAGTAAAACAAGGGGTCAGGTCGATATAACCGTTTTGCAGGGGCGAAAAAAAGCCGGGGTTTCGTTACCGATAACCCCGGCTTCTGTTACGTGAATCGACTGCGGTAACAGTTTTTTCACATTGTCATGCGTTACCCGCGCACGCGGTGGGTGACGCTCAGCTTTCGCTGGCAACCCCGGTCTTGCGCCGTGGAATGCCCAGGCGCTGGCGGCGTTCCCACAGGCATTTGCGGCTGACGCCCAGTTTGCGTGCCAGCTCGGTCTCGGTCATGTGGTCCTGATGCTCGAGGACGAAGTGCTGGAAATAGTCTTCCAGCGACAGATCCTCGGTCGGCTCATGGCTGTTGTTGCTGGCGTTACCGCCGGTTTGCGGCGGCAGGCCGATGAACTCGTCGTCCTCCAGATCGCTCAGCTCGATGTCGATGCCCAGCAGGTCGGCGGAAATCTCCGGGCTTTCGCTGAGAATCACCGCGCGCTCGACTGCGTTTTCCAGCTCACGAACGTTACCCGGCCAGGAGTAGTGGCGGATCGCCTGTTCAGCGTCGGCGGCAAACTTCAGGTCAGTGCGATTGATGCGTGCGCTCTGCCGGGCGAGGAAGGCATTGGCGATTTCGTTGACGTCGGCGCCACGTTCGCGCAGGGGCGGCAGCTTCAAGGCAATGACGTGCAGACGGTAATAAAGGTCTTCACGGAACTGGCCGATTTTCGCCAGACTCTTGAGGTCGCGGTGGGTCGCGGCGATCAGGCGCACATCGACTTTCTGTGATTGCACCGAGCCGACGCGGCGGATTTCGCCTTCCTGCAAGACCCGCAGCAGGCGCGCCTGGGCTTCCAGTGGCAATTCACCGATTTCGTCGAGGAACAAGGTACCGCCGTCAGCCGCTTCGACCAGACCGGCACGCCCGGCGCTGGCACCGGTGAACGCGCCTTTTTCGTGGCCGAACAGCTCGGACTCGATCAGGCTTTCCGGAATCGCCGCGCAGTTCACCGAAATCATCGGCGCCTTGGCGCGCTTCGACAGATTGTGCAGGGCGCGGGCCACCAGTTCTTTACCGGTTCCCGACTCGCCCTGGATCAGCACGTTGGAATCGGTTGGCGCGACCTTGCGGATCTTGCTGTACAAGTCCTGCATCGGCGGGCAGGAGCCGATGATGCCGATTTCACCGTTGCTGTTGTCCACAGTGGCTTTGCCGCCATTGGCAGACTTGCTCGCCGTGGCTTCGCCGGCAGTGGGCGCCGACTGGCGATCACGCAGGATGCGCGCAACCGCCTGGAGCATTTCGTCGTGGTCGAACGGCTTGGCGATGTAATCGACCGCGCCCATTTTCATCGAGTCGACCGCCGAGCGCAGGCTGGCGTAGCTGGTCATGATCAGCACCGGCGTGCCCTGGCCAAGCTTGATCAGCTCGGTGCCCGGAGCGCCGGGCAGGCGCAGGTCGCTGACGATCAGATCGAACTCAGCAATGGTGAAGCGTTCTTGTGCTTCCTGCACTGATCCGGCTTCGCTGACCTGGTACTGGTTGCGTTCCAGCAGGCGGCGCAAGGCGGAGCGGATAATGGTTTCGTCTTCGACGATCAAAATGTGCGGCATTGATTCGATACTCTCGACGGTCTCAGTTCACAGCGGACGTCGCTTCGACATGACGCGGTAAAGTCACCCGGATCCGGGTGCCGCGTTGGCTTTGTACATCAGCCGGGCTGTCGATGGTGATTTGTCCATAATGCTCTTCAACGATGGAATAGACCAGTGCAAGGCCCAGACCGGTGCCTTCACCCGGATCCTTGGTGGTGAAGAAAGGTTCGAACAATCGGTCCATGATGCTCGACGGAATACCACTGCCTTCGTCTTCGACGATCAGATCGACCGTGTGTTCGCCGGCTTCGCTCTTGACCCGTACCGCACTGTGCGGCGGCGAGGCGTCACGGGCGTTGGAGAGCAGATTGATCAACACCTGGGCGAGTCGTTGCGGGTCGCCTTCGACCCAATGCTCGGGATCGCACAGGTTGTAGAACTGCACTTCGAAATTGCGCCGGTTTAGCGCCAGCAGGCCGATGGCATCCTGCGCGACTTCGGCCAGACACACCGGTTCGTCGCTGTGCTGATGGCTGCCGGCATGGGCGAAACTCATCAGCGACTGGACGATGCGCGAGACGCGTTTGGTCTGCTCGAGAATCTGCCCGCTGATCTCCGTCAGCTCGCCGTCGTCTTCACGCTCTTCGCGCAGGTTTTGCGCCAGACAGGCGATGCCGGTGATCGGGTTGCCGATCTCATGGGCCACGCCCGCCGCCAAGCGACCGATGCTGGCCAGGCGTTCGGAGTGCACCAGTTTGTCTTCGAGCATCTGCGTTTCAGTCAGGTCTTCGACCAGCAGCACCAGGCCGCTGTTTCCCGGCGCCAGCGGCTCATCGATCGCCGCTTTGTGCAGGTTCAGCCAGCGGGTCTGGCCATCGAGGGCCAGGTGCTGTTTGTGCAAATGTTCGTCGGGCAGGTTGATGAAGCCTTGCAGCAGTTCTTTCCACGGGTTGGCGATGGTGCTCAGGCGCGAACCGACTACCCGTTGGGCGGCGATCCCGGTCAGCTCTTCCATGGCCTTGTTCCACATCAGGATCTCCTGATCCTTGGCCAGCGAACAGACGCCCATCGGCAGTTCCTGCAAGGTCTGCCGGTGGTAGCGGCGCAGGGCGTCGAGTTCAGCGGCCAGGCCTGTGAGGCGCGAGTGGTAATCCTCAAGACGGCTTTCAATGAAGTGGATATCTTCGGTGACGTAGTTTTCGCCGCCGGCCTTATAGGGCAGGAAGGTTTCCACCATGTCCTGGGCCACGCTTGGCCCCATCAGGCCGGACAGGTTGGCCTCGATGCGGTCGCGCAAGCGGCGCAAGGCGTAAGGGCGGCGTTCATCGAAGGGCAGATACAGATCGCGCAACGCTTGCTCGACTTCTTTCTGCGCCGCCTTGGCGCCCAGCGGTTTGGCCAGTTGTGTGGCGAACTCCTGCGGCGAGGCCGCGTGCAGTTCGCGCCGTTGCGGGCGCCGGACGTTGTCCACGGCACAGGCTTCGGCGGCGCTGGCCTCTTCGGGGCTGGCGTTGGTGAACAGCGAGACCAGAGTGAACATCAACACGTTGGCGGCCAGCGAGGCAATGGCCGCCATGTGCCAACTGGTGTCGTCGAGCACGTAGATCATATTCAGCAGCGGGATGTAGAAACCCTGCAGATTGCCGACCAGCGGCAGCAACATGGTCACTACCCAGACCGTGATCCCCGCCAGCAGACCGGCGATAAAGCCGCGACGATTGGCGGTCGGCCAGTACAGTACCGACAACACCCCGGGCAGAAATTGCAGGGTCGCAACGAACGCGACGATGCCAAGGTTAGCCAGATCCTGCTCGACGCCGAGCATCAGGTAGAAACCGAAACCGGCCATGATGATCGCGACGATCAGCGCCCGGCGCGTCCACTTCAGCCAGCGGTAGATATTGCCCTCGGCCGGCGGTTGATAGAGCGGTAGCACCAGATGGTTCAACGCCATACCCGACAAGGCCAGCGTGGTGACGATGATCAGACCGCTGGCGGCGGACAGACCACCGACATAGGCGAGCAACGCCAGCGGTTTGCTGTTGGCGGCGATGCCGATGCCGAGGGTGAAATATTCCGGGTCGGTGGTGGCCCCGAGTTTCAGGCCGGCCCAGAGAATCAGCGGCACGGCGAGGCTCATCAGCAGCAGAAACAGCGGCAGCCCCCAACTGGCACTGACCAGCGAGCGCGGATTGAGGTTTTCCGTGAAGGTCATGTGGTACATGTGCGGCATCACGATGGCCGAGGCGAAGAACACCAAAAGCAACGTGCGCCACGGGCCTTCCTGCAGCGGCGTGTGCAGCGCGGCGAGGGCGGTCTGGTTTTGCAGCAGCCACAGTTCAAGCTGTTGCGGGCCGTCGAAAACGCCGTACAGCGCATACAGACCCACGCCGCCGAGGGCGATCAGCTTGATGATCGACTCGAAAGCAATGGCGAACACCAGCCCTTCGTGTTTCTCGCGGGTGGCGATATGCCGGGAACCGAAGAAAATCGTGAACAGGATGATCAGCGCACAGAACGCCAGCGCTACGCGGCTCTGCACGCGCTCGCCGGTGAGAATGCCAATGGAGTCGGCCACCGCCTGAATTTGCAGGGCCAGCAAGGGCAGCACGCCGATCAACATGAAAATCGTGGTCAGCGCGCCGGCCCAGGTGCTGCGAAAGCGGAAGGCAAACAGGTCGGCCAATGACGACAGTTGGTAGGTGCGGGTGATTTTCAGAATCGGATAAAGCAGCACCGGCGCCAGCAGAAACGCGCCGGACACACCGAGATAACTGGACAGGAAGCCGTAACCATACTGATAGGCCAGACCCACCGTGCCGTAGAACGCCCAGGCACTGGCGTAAACCCCCAGCGACAGGGTGTAGGTCAACGGGTGGCGAATGATCGCGCGCGGGATCATGCCTCGTTCGCTGACCCAGGCTACGCCGAACAGCGCCGCCAGGTACGCGGCGCTGATCAGGATCATCTGGGTCAGGCTAAAGCTCATCGGCATCTTTTTGGCTCTGCAGGATGAAGGTCACGACAATCAGGATCAGCCAGAGCAGATAAGGGCGATACCAGGCGCCCGTCGCGTCGATCCACCAATCCATGATGGCGGGGGAGAACAGGTAGATCCCGACGACCAAAAGCAGGACCAAGCGATAAATGTACATCCCGGCCTCTCTTTTTTATGCGCGTGCCCGAAAACGTGCGGCGATGGTAACGGATGGGCGCGCGACTGCAAGTGCCGTCATTGCAGTTGCGCTTCGGGCAGGGTCAGTGTGCGCGGGATCCTGTCGGCGTCCCAGTGGGCGCTGCCCCAGGCGAGCAGTTCGTGCGGCGAAGCGTGGGCCAGTTCGTTGCCGGGGTTTTGCCCCAGCGCACGCAAGGCCCGCAGCAACAACGGCGTGGCTTGATCGGCCTCGAGCGGTGGTGAACGGTAGGACTTGCCAAGCTTGTTGCCGTCCGGCTGGGTGATCAGCGGCAGGTGCAGATAGCGCGGCTGTTTCAGGCCGAGCAGTTCCTGCAGGTACAACTGACGCGGCGTCGAATCGAGCAGATCGGCGCCGCGCACAATGTCGGTGATGCCTTGCCAGGCGTCATCCAGCACCACGGCCAGTTGATAGGCGTAGAGCCCGTCACGGCGGCGGATCACGAAATCACCGATCTCGCGGCCCAGATGCTGGCGGTATTCGCCCTGCACGCGGTCGATGAAGTGGTACTCCAGCTCCGGCACGCGCAGGCGGATCGCGGCGTCGTGCTGATCATGCCCAGCGTTGCGGCAAAAACCCGGATAAATCCCGTGATACGGCTCCAGCTGTTTGCGCGAGCAGGTGCAGGCGTAGGCCAGGCCATGGTTGAACAGGCTGTTGAGCACTTCAGCGTAGGCCGCGTGCCGATCGCTCTGGCGCACCATCTCGCCGTCCCATTCGAAGCCGTAGCTTTCCAGCGCCTTGAGAATCGCCGCTTGCGCACCGGGCTCTTCCCGTGGCGGGTCGAGGTCTTCCATGCGCACCAGCCAGCGCCCACCGACCGATCGGGCGTCGAGGTAGGAGGCCAGCGCAGCAACCAGCGAACCGAAGTGCAGGTGGCCACTGGGCGTGGGGGCGAAGCGGCCGATGTAGGCGGGGGATGTGTTGGCGGTCATGGAAACGATAAAAGCTATTCAGAATGTACGCAGGTTACCCCTGTGGGAGCGAGCCTGCTCGCGAAAGCGGTGTGTCAGTCAATAATGAGTTGTCTGAAAGGACGCTTTCGCGAGCAGGCTCGCTCCCACAAAGGCAGGGGCAAGTTCGGCGGGCAAACCGTAGAAACAAAAACGGAGCGTTCGCACGCTCCGTTTTTCGTTCAGGTCGAGATTACTTGCCGACCTGCTTTTCCTTGATTTCCGCCAGGGTCTTGCAGTCGATGCACAGATCCGCGGTCGGACGGGCTTCGAGGCGCTTGACGCCGATCTCGATGCCGCAGGACTCGCACCAGCCGTACTCTTCGTCTTCGATCAGCTGCAGCGTCTTGTCGATTTTCTTGATCAGCTTGCGCTCGCGGTCGCGGGCGCGCAGTTCGAGGGCGAACTCTTCTTCCTGGCTGGCACGGTCGGCCGGGTCAGGGAAGTTGGCCGCTTCGTCTTTCATGTGATCAACCGTACGGTCGACTTCCTGCATCAAGTCCAGTTTCCACTTGTTCAGGATCTTGGTGAAGTGCGCGCGCATCGGAGCGCCCATGTACTCTTCACCCGCCTTCGAAACGTAAGGTTCGAAGCCGCTGATCGACGCTTGCTGCTGTTGCTTTGCTTGGGTGGACATGAAATAGACCGCCTCTACTCTTGTAATCCATTGCGCAGGATTGCTCCATCACCGACACCTGCCGGCCCTGCGGCTGCAAGCGGGCGAACTTACCAGATCAAATCAGCCTGCGCTACTCCCGGATGTCGAGTCCCCGGCGGGTGGCGCTTGCAGATGTTTGGCAAGCCGTGTCTGTGGGGGTGGAGGCCTGTTCAATCACTGATTTTAGTCAATCCTGGAGTGTACGTTCAGATCGTTACAGTCCAGCGTTCTTGAGGCTGTGACCTTCGCGGGTTCTCGCTCGTTCCGGCAGACGGGTAGAATCGTCTCTTTTTTCCCGTCGAAGGCATTCCAATGGCCCCCTACAGTGCGCGCAGTCGTGCGATTGAACCGTTCCATGTAATGGCGCTGCTGGCGCGGGCCAATGAATTGCAGGCCGAGGGCCACGACGTGATTCATCTGGAAATCGGCGAACCGGACTTCACCACCGCCGAGCCGATCATCCGCGCCGGGCAAGCCGCGTTGACCGCAGGCAAGACCCGCTACACCGCCGCCCGTGGCATTCCCGAGCTGCGCGAGGCGATTGCCGGGTTCTACCGGACGCGCTATGGCCTGAACATCGACCCGCGCCGGATCCTGGTCACGCCGGGTGGCTCCGGCGCGCTGTTGCTGGCCAGCGCATTATTGGTCGATCCGGGTAAACACTGGTTGCTGGCGGACCCGGGCTACCCCTGCAACCGGCACTTTTTGCGTCTGGTCGAAGGCGCGGCGCAATTGGTGCCGGTCGGGCCGGATGTGCGTTATCAGCTGACCCCGGATCTGGTCGAGCGGCATTGGGATCACGACAGCGTCGGCGCCCTCGTCGCCTCGCCGGCCAACCCGACCGGGACCTTGCTGAGCCGCGATGAATTGGCCGGGTTATCCTCCACGATCAAGGCCAGGCACGGGCATCTGGTGGTGGACGAGATCTACCACGGCCTGACCTACGGCACCGATGCCGCCAGTGTGCTGGAAGTCGATGACAGCGCCTTTGTCCTCAACAGTTTTTCCAAGTATTTCGGCATGACCGGTTGGCGCCTGGGTTGGCTGGTGGCGCCGGAGGCGGCAGTCAGCGAACTGGAAAAACTCGCGCAGAACCTCTACATCAGTGCGCCGAGCATGGCGCAGTACGCGGCGCTGGCCTGTTTCGAGCCGGCCACCATTGCCATTTTCGAAGAGCGCCGCGCCGAATTTGCGCGCCGTCGCGACTTTCTCCTGCCAGCGTTGCGTGAACTGGGTTTCAACATCGCCGTTGAACCTGAGGGCGCGTTTTATCTGTACGCGGATATCAGCCGTTTCGGCGGTGACGCCTTCGCGTTCTGTCGACATTTTCTCGAAACCGAGCATGTGGCCTTTACTCCGGGTCTGGATTTCGGCCGTTATCAGGCCGGCCACCATGTGCGTTTTGCCTACACACAAAATCTTGCGCGTTTGCAGGAAGCGGTGGAACGCATTGCGCGCGGCTTGAAGAGCTGGCAAGGCTGATGCGCTTTTATCCGGCTCTGGAAGAGGCGCGGCTGATTCGTCGCTATAAGCGTTTTCTTGCCGATATCGAAACGGTTAGTGGTGACTTTCTGACCATTCACTGTCCGAACACCGGTTCGATGCTCAACTGTCAGGTCGAGGGCGGACAGGTCTGGTTCAGCCGCTCCAACGACCCGAAACGCAAATTGCCCGGGACCTGGGAAATCGGCGAGACCCCGCAGGGCCGCCTGTTTTGCGTGAACACCGCACGAGCCAATGGACTGGTCGAGGAAGCCTTGCAGGCTGGCGTCATTACCGAATTGGCCGGGTTTACCGCGCTGAAGCGTGAAGTCGCGTATGGCCAGGAAAAAAGCCGTATCGATTTCCGTCTCGAATACCCCAACGGCCCAGCCTATGTCGAGGTGAAGAGCGTCACCCTGGGCTTCGATGGTACGGCGGTGGCGGCGTTTCCCGATGCGGTGACCCAGCGCGGCGCCAAGCATCTGCGTGAACTGGCGCATCTGGCGCGCGACGGCATCAGGGCGGTGCAGTTGTACTGCGTGAATCTGACCGGAATCGATGCGGTACGCCCGGCCGAGGAGATCGATTGGGCCTATGCCGAGGCGCTGCGTGAAGCAGTCACCTGCGGTGTCGAAGTGCTGGCCTACGGCGTGCGTCTCGACCATGAAGAGATGGTCATCGACCGCCGGCTCGACGTCTTGCTCGACGGTTAAACGTCGACCCACACGCCTTGTGTATCTTCCCGGCATTCAATTGCCATGAGCGACTGCCCGGCGCAGGGGCCTGCAACGCATTCGCCATCTTCAATAAGGAACAGTGCGCCGTGGGTGGCGCACTGGATCAGGCTGTTGCTCGGATCGAGAAACTGGTGTGGCTGCCATTCCAGTCCGACGCCACGGTGCGGGCAGCGATTGAAATAGACATAGGCCTGCCCGCCGCGACGTACAGCAAAGAGCTTTTTGCCTTCGATTACGAAACCGCGACTGCAGGCTTCGGCAAGATCGCTGCCGGCGCAGAGAAACTTCATGGCTATCCTCTAGTGTCCGCTGGTGTGTGGATATGTCCGAGCTTGACGTTCAAATGCAAACAATTATCAAATGGCGGCCTTCTCCCAAAGGGAGTCTGGCCGTTGTCGAGGATACTTGGCTCGCTGCGCCCATGCCCGGGAAACCTTGTTCAAGGAAGCTGTGTATGCGCCTGAAAACCCGCGTTGCCGTGCTGTGTGTCGGCCTCTTTGTCAGCCATCAGGCGACAGCGGCGGATTTGCCGCACCGCTGGGTCAGCGCCGGCGGTGCGTTATCGGAATGGGTCAGCGCTTTGGGCGGCGAGTCGAAACTGGTGGGGGTCGACACCACCAGCCAGCATCCCGAGTCGTTGCAGTCGCTGCCGAGCATTGGTTATCAGCGCAGTCTGTCGGCAGAAGGCATTTTAAGCCTGCGCCCGGACATTCTCATCGGCACCGAAGAAATGGGGCCGCCACCGGTTCTGGCGCAAGTCAAAGCGGCCAGGGTCAGGGTCGAGTTGTTTTCGGCGCAGCCTGATCTGCCGACGCTGGAAAAAAACGTCACTCATCTGGGCCAGTTGCTCGGCGCGCAGACACAGGCGGCGCAGCTGCTGCAGACTTATCAACAGCAACTTCAGGCGCAGGCAGCGCGGGTCGCACAAGTGCAAACCACGCAGAAAGCCCCAGGCGTCGTGCTGTTGCTCGGGCATGCCGGTGGCAAGCCGTTGATCGCCGGCAAGGACACTGCCGCCGATTGGCTACTGCAAAAGGCCGGTGGCCACAACCTTGCGACGCACACCGGTTACAAGCCCTTTTCCGTCGAGTCGCTCGCCAGCCTCGATCCCGAGGTGTTGGTGTTCGCCGACCGTGCGCTGAGCGGCGAAGCAGCAAGAGCAGCGTTGTTCAAGGAAAACCCGATTCTCGCTTCAAGCCGAGCGACCAGGGCCGGACGCGTGATGGAGCTCGATCCGACCCTGCTGGTTGGCGGACTCGGGCCGCGGCTGCCCGCTGCTTTGCAAGCCCTGACTGACGGTTTCTACCCGGCCAAGGGCGGCCAATGACCACACTGGTCAAACCTCGTGGCTTGTTTACCGGCCTGACATTGCTGTGTCTGCTGGCGATCTGGCTGTCGCTGGCGCTGGGGCCGGTGAGCCTGCCGCTAGTGGATACCTTGCGCGCGGCGTTGCGCCTGATTGGCATACCGCTGGCGCCCGATGGGCTGGAACAGGCAGAACTGATTCTCGGGCAGATTCGCCTGCCGCGAACCTTGCTCGGGTTGGCGGTCGGCGGCGTGCTGGCGCTGTCTGGAGTGGCGATGCAGGGTTTGTTTCGCAATCCGTTGGCCGATCCGGGGCTGGTCGGGGTTTCCAGTGGTGCGGCACTGGGCGCGGCGATTGCGATTGTCGGCGGCTCTTTCTTTGGCGGCCTGCCGGAGTGGCTCGGCCCTTACCTGTTATCCGTGTGCGCGTTTCTCGGTGGACTCGGCGTGACGGCGTTGGTCTATCGCTTGGGCCGGCGTAACGGTCAGACCCACGTAGCGACCATGTTGCTGGCCGGCATCGCGCTGACCGCGCTGGCGGGTTCGGCGGTCGGCCTGTTCACCTATCTGGCCGATGACGCAACGCTGCGTACCCTGACATTCTGGAACCTCGGCAGCCTCAATGGCGCCAGTTATGCACGGCTGTGGCCATTGCTGGTCATCTCCATTGGCGTAGCGCTGTGGCTGCCGCGTCGGGCCAAGGCGTTGAATGCATTGTTGCTGGGGGAATCCGAGGCTGGGCATTTGGGTGTCGATGTCGAACGGCTCAAGCGCGAACTGGTGTTCTGCACCGCATTGGGCGTTGGCGCGGCAGTGGCAGCAGCGGGCATGATCGGTTTCGTCGGGCTGGTGGTGCCGCATCTGGTGCGCCTGCTGGCCGGTCCCGATCATAAAGTGCTGCTGCCAGCCTCGGTGCTGGCGGGGGCGAGCCTGCTGTTGCTGGCCGATCTGGTGGCGCGGCTGGCGCTGGCGCCGGCGGAGTTGCCGATCGGTATTGTTACCGCGTTCATTGGCGCGCCGTTCTTCCTTTATCTGCTGCTGCGAGGGCGTGCCTGATGTTATGCGCGCGCGATCTGCATGTTTGCCGTGGCCGTAAAACCGTGCTCAGCGGGGTCACGCTGCAACTTGAACCGGGTGAGGTGCTCGGCGTGCTGGGGCCGAACGGCGCCGGGAAAAGCACCTTGCTCGGCGCCTTGTGCGGAGAATTGCTCGCCAGTGACGGCAACGTTTCGCTTGATGGTCAGGCGTTGAGTCACTGGAGCGGCACGCAGCGCGCGCAGCGTCTGGCGGTGTTGCCGCAGGTGTCGACGCTGGATTTTGCCTTCGCCGTCGAAGAGGTCGTCGGCATGGGCCGTTTGCCGTACCAGACCGGGCGCGTGCGTGATGACGAAATCGTCGCGGCGGCGCTGGCGGCCGCAGATGCCGGGCATCTGAGTGGGCGCAGTTATCTGGCGTTGTCCGGTGGGGAGCGTCAGCGCGTGCACCTGGCGCGGGTGCTGGCGCAACTCTGGCCGGGGCAGGCTGGGCAAACCTTGTTGCTCGATGAACCGACGTCGATGCTCGATCCGCTGCATCAGCACACGACCTTGCAGGCGGTGCGCGCGTTTGCCGGTCGTGGCGCAGCGGTGCTGGTGATCCTGCATGATCTGAATCTGGCGGCGCGCTATTGTGATCGGGTGTTGTTGCTGGAGCAGGGGCGCCCGGTTGCGCTGGACACCCCGCAGCAGGTGCTGCGCCCGGACACCCTCAAAGCCGTTTTCGGTCTTGAAGTATTGGTGCAACCGCACCCGGAGCGTGGGCATCCGTTGATCATCGCCCGCTGATCAATCATCGAGGTGTCGCATGCGTGGATTGTGGTTGTTGGCGCTGGTGTTGCTTGCGGGATGTCAGCACTTAGCGGCTCCGCCGGTGAGCGGCGAAATTCGCGATCTGCGCAGCGGCGAGGTGCTTACCGCGCAGCAACTGCTGACAAGGCTGGTTGAGCCTGAACGTTTGATCATGGGTGAGCAGCATGACAATGCCGATCATCATGCTGCGCAATTGTGGCTGTTGCAGTCGCTCGGCGAGCAACGAGCGCAGGGCAGTCTGCTGCTGGAAATGCTCACGCCGGATCAACAACTGAAAGTCGATGCGTTGCGCCAGTCGAAATCCATACCGACTGATCTGCCCACTGCACTGGCCTGGCAGGATGGCTGGGACTGGAATCTCTACGGGCCGATCGTGCGCTTCGCCCTGACGCAGCCGTATCCGCTGCTGGCGGCCAATCTCGATGACAGCGAAATCCGCGCGTTCTACCGAAAACCACCTGCTCTTGACGGGCCGCGCAGTAACGCGCTGGCGGTGAGAAAAACGTTGCTTGGACAAGTCAGTGAATCTCACTGCGGCTTGTTGCCCGAATCACAGCTGCCAGCGATGTTGGCGATTCAGCAACAGCGTGACCGGCGCATGGCCGAACGCATGCTGGCAGCGCCCACGCCTGCAATCCTGCTGGCTGGGGCATGGCATGCGCGCAGGGATGTCGGCGTGCCGCTGCATCTGCTGGATCTGGGCGCTGGCGAAGCGCCGGTCGTATTGATGCTGGCGGAGCAGGGCGATGCGGTGACTGCCGCGATGGCCGATTACGTTTGGTATACCCAGGCCACACCGAAGGTGGATTACTGCGAGCAAATGCGCCAACAGTTCGCCAAGTGACTTTCCGCAGACAAAAAAAGACCCGGTAAAAACCGGGTCAAATAACCGTGATTAGCCTGATGAGGAGATAATCTGAGAGTCCGAACCAAGGGCTTTTCAGAATATCGACTGATCTCGCGACCAGTTGTGATAATCATAGCGATTCTCATTACCGAGTCAACCCGTGTTTCCGCTTTTATGTAATCTAATCTTGCGAGCGGAGGCGAAGGCCCGCAGGAACGGGGCTCCAGGTCAACTGCGACTTGTCGTCAATTGAGTGATCTGCCGGTTCAACTGGCCGATGCGTCGAGCCATCCCCACGATCAGGTTGTGCGCGATCTTCGGATTGCTGCGGGTCATGCTCAAAAACTGATCACCGGGAATCAACATCACCGTGCTCGGTTCGCGCGTCACCACCGTGGCGTTGCGCGGTTCGCCGGTGAACAACGCCATCGCGCCGAAAATCTCGTCCTTGCGCACGTCGCCGACCTTGTGCCCGTCAACAAATGCCTCAGCATGCCCGTCGATGATCACGAATACATGGTCTGCCGCGTCGCCCTGCTGAATCAGCACGGCGCCGGCCTCGACCCGTTTGAAGCCATTGGTGCTGCGAAACTCCCGAGGTTTCAGTTCGGCGACGGCATGGGCGAGCAGCGCCATCTGCCCGAGCAAGTAGTTGAGCAACTGCTCCGCCCGTTCAGGCTCGGCGTATAGATATTGCAAGACTTCAACACGCCGATAGGGCAGCAGGCGCAAAACTCCCTCAGTGTACAAGCGGCAATCGTTCCATTGCTCGCCACGTTGCAGACCAATCAGATCGCCTTCCTGCCAATACAACAGCGCTCGTCCTGCGATGCAGCCATGAACAATGCCCTCGGTCAGCAGAAACAACTGATCGCCCGGCAACTGCGCGAGCAGGTCGTCAGTGGCCTCCAGCTCCAGAACAGCCCCGCAGGACGGCAGGTTCTGCAGCCATTGCCCGGGCAAGCCCTGCAAGCGATTGATCAATGTGTCGGCATATGCCGATTGTTCCCCCAGTAAATACATGGCGTGCGCGCCTGTTCAGTTCTTGTGGCGCGCGGAAATGGCTTCGAGCTGCTTGTTCAGTGCGTCCTTGCGCTCGGCGGGAATGTCGTTCCAGTGCACATCCATCAACGCGCCCTCGATCGCATACAACAACACCTTCGAAGCGCGGAACCCCCGGGTACGCACGGCCCGGTAGGCATCCACCGCGCCCAGGCGACGCAAGTCAGAGGCGCTGTGGATGCCCACGGCATGCAGCCATTGCGCCGACGTCTTGCCAAGATTTTTCAAGTGTTGCAGTTCATCATTCATCAAGCCTCCTTGCGACGGCCGAATGGTGCGTGGGCAAGCTTCTCAGCAGTGTAGTCATCAGTAGGAAAAGCGTGGTTGTTTGGTAGGATTCGACGCAAATGATTCTAAGAAAGCCGATGAAGGAGCTGCGAACGCAGAAGGGAGGGAGGTAAGCGGTTAACGATGTGGGAGCGAGCCTGCTCGCGAAGACGGTGTATCAGACACAATCGATATCGACTGACACTACGCCTTCGCGAGCAGGCTCGCTCCCACAGGGGAAAGGCGTGGTGTCAGGAAGATTTCCAGATCTCAGCGCGTGCGATATCGCAACCGCGTACCAAAATTCATCGACATCAGAATCTCGTCGGCACTCAGTTCCGGTGGAAAGTACGCGCCGGAAATCTGCGCATGGGCCAGGCTGGCGCCTTCGAGCGATGCCTTGCGGAAATCGATGCCGCGCAAATCGGCGGAGCGGAAGTACGCGTCGCGGAAATCCACGCCATCGGCGTTCAGTTCACGCAGATCGAGGCCACGGAAATCGCCGCCGACCATATCGATCTGGCCGTCCTGTGGACGTTCCTTGTTGAAGCCTGTGACGTCATCTTTGTGCAGCAGGGTGTAAAGCGGTGTGTCGAGCAGTTTCGGCTGGCTCATGTCAGATCACCTGTTGGTTTTATGACGCCAGTATAGTGCCACTATTTGACGGCCGTGAAGCGAGCGAGGGCTTCACGGCCGAAATAGTTTTTTACAGACCTGGCAAGCGCTGGCGGATCTGCGCCACCACGGTGTCCAGCGTGCCGGATTCATTGGTCTGCACACGTTTGCTACGCAGGATTTCTTCCGGCGTCAGCGCTTCGCGGTTGGCCTGCTGTGCTTCGATGACTGCCAGGGTGGCGTCGGACGGATCCTTTTGATCGGCCTGCCGAACCGCCAGCCAGCTTTCGATCACGGCTTGCGGGGCGTTGCAGTCCAGGATCAGGAATGGCGTGCCGGTGGCTTCGGCAATCTTCGCGGCGTTATCGCGCTGCTCACGCTTGAGGTAAGTCGCGTCGATCACCACCGGGAAACCGGCGTGCAGGATCACTTCTGCGATCTCATGCAGGCGCGCGTAAGTCGCGGCGCTGGCGTCAGCGCTGTAAATGCCGGCCTGCACATCGTTGCCAACGGTTTGCTCGCCGAACATACGCTTGCGCTCGACATCGGAACGCAGGCGGATCGCGCCCAGTGCTTCGACCAGACGCATGGCCACGTGGCTCTTGCCGACGGCGGAGACGCCGTGGGTAATGGCCATGAAACGCGAAGGAATGGTGCTGTAGCTTTCCGCCAGGTTGGCATAGTTGCGGTACTGGCGCAGGGTGGTGGCGCGTTGCACCGCAGTCGCTTCCGCCGGCATGCTGAACAACGCAACCTTGGCACGCACCAGGGCGCGGTAGGCTTTGTAGAAATTCAGTACTTCCAGGCCCTGATAATCTCCGGTCAGCTCCAGGTACTGGCTGATGAAACGACGCGCCAGCGACTTCAGACCCCGGTCTTCAAGGTCCATCGCCAGGAAACCGGTATCGGCGTAGACATCGGTGAAGCGGAACGGCTCGTTGAACTCGATGCAGTCGAAAATCACCACCTTGCCGTCGATGACCGTGGCGTTGCCCAGGTGGATATCGCCGTGGCATTCGCGGGTGAAACTGTCGGCCTTGCGCTGGGCAAGCAGCGGCTTCAGGCGTTCGAAGCTGCTTTCGGCCCAGGCTTGCAGGGCTTCAAGTTGCAGCAGGTCATTCTTGTCGCTGAGGAACGGCAGGATCTGTTCGAAGTTCTGCCGAACCGGCGCCATCACGCTGTCCGGAGTACCGGCTTCGTGTTCAGCCGGGACTTTCGGGGCGTTGAGATGAAAGTGCGCGATCTGCTCGGCCAGCGCGTCGATGTGTTGGGTGGTCAGTTCGCCGTTGGCTTGCAGGGTGCTGAGCAGGCCGCTCTGCGGGAACTGGCGCATTTTCAGTAGGTATTCGATTGCCGGGCCATCGCCACCCAGTTGCGGTGCATCGACGCTGCCGGTGACTGGCAACACGTCCAGATACAAATCAGCGGTCAGACGCTGGTTCAGGCGCAGTTCTTCCGCGCAGAAGTGCGCGCGTGCGTCGAGGCTGGTGAAGTCGAGGAAGCCGAAGTTCACTGGCTTCTTCACTTTATAAGCAAAGGGGCCGGTGAGGATCACCCACGAAATGTGGGTTTCGATGACCTGAAATCCTTCGACGGGATGCGGGTAGAGGGCCGGGTTTTGCAGGGCAGCGATCAGGGACTGGCTCACGGGCGATCCTTCAGAGGCGGGGGAGATTCGAGGCGGCCATTATGGCTGCTTGCCCGCCTGACGCAAACCTCCGAGCGTGCCTGTTGAGGATCGATAAAGTGCGTATAATCCGCCGCCATGACTCGATCCCGATCCCCCCGTACCAAGAAAAAACCACCAGCCAAGGGCCTCAGCCCGTGGCTGAGCTGGGCCATTAAACTCAGTCTGGTCGGCCTTGTGGTGCTGGCCGGCTTCGCCGTTTACCTCGATGCCGTGGTGCAGGAGAAGTTCTCCGGCAAGCGCTGGACCATCCCGGCCAAGGTGTACGCGCGCCCGCTCGAGCTGTTCGTCGGACAGAAGCTCAGCAAGGACGATTTCCTCACCGAGCTCGATGCCCTCGGCTATCGCCGCGAAGCCGTGAGCAACGGTCCTGGCGCTGCAGCCGTCAGCGGCAGCACGGTTGATCTGAACACCCGTGGCTTCCAGTTCTACGAAGGTCTGGAAAAACCGCAGCCGGTGCGTGTGCGCTTCTCTGGCGATTACGTCGCCGAGTTGTCCGCGTCCAACGGCTCGAAGCTGTCCGTGGTGCGTCTTGAACCTTTGATGATCGGCGGCATTTATCCGAAAAATCTTGAAGACCGCATCCTGATCAAGCTCGATCAGGTGCCGCCGTATCTGCTCGAGACCCTGATCGCCGTCGAAGACCGCGACTTCTACAGCCACTGGGGCGTGTCACCGAAATCGATTGCCCGCGCGGTGTGGATCAACACCTCCGGCGGCAAGATGACCCAGGGCGGCAGTACGCTGACCCAGCAGTTGGTGAAGAACTTCTACCTGACCAGCGAACGCAGCCTGACCCGCAAGCTCACCGAAGCGATGATGGCCATGCTGCTCGAACTGCATTACGACAAGAAGGAGATCCTTGAGGCCTACCTCAACGAAGTCTTCGTCGGGCAGGACGGCCAGCGTGCGGTGCACGGTTTCGGCCTGGCCAGCCAGTTCTTCTTCGGCCAGCCATTGTCCGAGTTGAAACTGCATCAAGTGGCGTTGCTGGTCGGCATGGTCAAGGGGCCGTCCTACTACAACCCGCGGCGTAATCCTGAGCGCGCGCTGGAGCGGCGTAATCTGGTTCTCGATGTGCTGGCGCAGCAAGGCGTGGCAACCGCCGAGCAAGTCGAAGCGGCGAAGAAAATGCCGCTGGGCGTGACCACGCGCGGCAAGCTGGCGGACAGCTCGTTCCCGGGCTTTATCGATCTGGTCAAGCGCCAGTTGCGCGAAGACTACCGCGACGAAGACTTGACCGAAGAAGGTCTGCGCATCTTTACCAGTTTCGACCCGATCCTGCAGATGAAAGCCGAAGCCTCGGTTAACGACACGTTCAAACGTCTGGCCGGGCGCAAGGGTTCCGATGACGTGGAAGCGGCGATGGTCGTGACCAACCCGGAAACCGGCGAAGTCCAGGCGATGATCGGCAGCCGCCAGGCCAGTTACGCCGGTTTCAACCGCGCACTGGATGCGGTGCGCCCGATCGGTTCGTTGATCAAACCGGCGGTGTACCTGACCGCGTTGGAGAAGCCGAGCCAGTACACGCTGACCAGTTGGCTGTCGGACGATCCGTTATCGGTCAAAGGCGCGAACGGTCAGGTGTGGAAGCCGCAGAACTACGATCGCCGCTCCCACGGCACTGTGTTCCTGTATCAGGGCCTGGCGCATTCCTACAACCTGTCGACCTCGCGTCTGGGCCTGGAAGTGGGGGTGCCGAACGTGCTGAAGACTCTCGGTCGACTTGGTGTCACCCGTGAGTTCCCAGCGTTCCCGTCGATGCTGCTGGGTGCCGGCGGTATGACGCCGATCGAAGTGGCAACCATGTACCAGACCCTGGCCAACGGTGGCTTCAATACACCAATGCGCGGTATTCGCAGTGTGTTGACCGCCGAGGGCGAGCCGCTCAAGCGGTATCCGTTCCAGATTGAGCAACGTTTCGATCCGGCCTCGATTTACCTGATCCAGAACGCCATGCAGCGGGTGATGCGTGAAGGTACCGGCAGTTCGGTTTATAACGTGCTGCCCAAGACCCTGACGCTGGCGGGCAAAACCGGTACCAGTAACGATTCGCGCGACAGCTGGTTCGCCGGTTTCAGTCAGGATCTGCTGGCGGTGGTGTGGCTGGGTCGCGATGACAACGGCAAAACCCCGTTCACCGGGGCCACCGGTGCACTGCAGGTCTGGACCAGCTTCATGCGCAAGGCCGATCCGCTGCCGCTGGACATGCCGCAGCCGGAAAACGTCGTGCAGGCCTGGGTCGATTCGCGCACCGGGCAGGGTTCCGATGCCAACTGCCCCGGCGCGGTACAGATGCCGTATATTCGCGGCAGCGAGCCGCCACCCGGCGCCGCGTGCGCAAGCGAAACACCTGCCTCACCGGAGTCGGTGATGGACTGGGTCAAGGGCTGGATGAATTAAGCAAAGAGGGTTTCAAGTGAACAAGTGGTTGATTCCAGCGGTGACCGCCGTGGCTTTGCTCAGCGGCTGCTCTACCGTACAGCGTGGCTCGATTCCCGTGGTGGATTCGGGCACGGCCGTGTCCAACAGCGAACGCATTGGCGCCAACGGCGGCTTCCGCCAGACCACGGTCAAGCGTCCGGCGCAGGGCCAGACTCAGGCGATTCCGCAAGGCGATACCGGCGTGGTGGTAATGGTGCCGGGTGGCGGTGCTGCGGTGGCGACACCGATCAGCTCTTCGCCGATCGTCCCGGGCCCGGCATCGGGCGGCATCACATCGGGGCCGTACAACCCATCGGCGGTCGAGTCGGCGCCAATCAATTCAGGCAGCTACAGCATGCCGTCGACGCCGAGTGGAATTCCTTCGGCCAGCAGCGGTGGCGGTCTGTCGGCGGATGAGCAACTGGATGGCCCGGTGCTCGCCTTGCTGACCACCGCGCAACAGCAACAGGCCGGTGGTGACCTCAATGGTGCGTCCTCGAGTCTGGAGCGTGCGCAACGGGTTGCCCCGCGTGAGCCGCAAGTGCTCTACCGTTTGGCGCAGGTGCGCATGGCCCAGGGCGATGCGCCGCAAGCCGAACAGTTCGCCCGTCGCGCGCTGACCATGGCCAACGGTCGTCCCGATCTGCAAGCCAGCCTGTGGGAAATCATCGCTCAGGCCCGTGAGAAACAAGGCGATGCCGCCGGCGCTGCTCAGGCGCGTCAGAAGGCCAAGGTTTCCCTGTGATGGATGCGCGCTTCCCGAAAATCGCCGATCAGTTGTTGCTGATCGAGCGAGAGCTGCGCACCCAGGGCTGGTGGGATGAAGTTGAGCCGTCGGCCGAAGCGCTCAGCAGTGTCGAACCGTTTTCGGTCGACACGCTGGACTTCGAGCAGTGGCTGCAATGGATCTTCCTGCCGCGCATGAAGATGATCCTTGAACAGGATCTGCCCTTGCCGAATGCCTCGGGCATTCAGGAAATGGCCGAGATGGTCTTCGCCCAGCGCAATCTGCAGGGCAAGGATCGGCAGCTTCAGGTGTTGCTCAAAGAGTTCGACCTGCTGATCACCGCATCGCGCTGAATACGGTTGTGTAGGAGCTGACGAGTGCAACGAGGCTGCGATCTTTTGATCTTGCTCTTCAAATAAGTCAAAAGATCGCAGCCTTCGGCAGCTCCTACACAGCTCTACGAGCAATTCTCGGCAATCTGCTTCTTCGCTTCGACAATGCGCTCCTGACGCTGCGCATCGTCGAGCCGCCGTAAATCCCCCTCGACTTCCTCACGCAACCGCGGATTGTTCTGCAGTTGCGCCAGGTTCGTGCGTGCCTGCTCGCAAAACGCTTTGAGCTGCGCCTGCTGCTCGGCGACCTGTTTCTTCACCTTCGCATCAATGGCTTGTTGGTCGCCGAGTACGCCGCCGCCCGGCATCGGCGCAGCTTTCGGCGTGGGCGAGGAGGGCGTTTGCACGGTCATGGACGGTTGGCCCTGCGGCGGCTGCGCATCGAAATGCGTGACACCCTGGGCATCGACCCATTTGTAGATTTGAGCGGCCGAGCACCATGAGCTGAGGCCGATCAGTAGAGTGAGAAGGAGCGTTCGCATGCTGATTCCTTGGTAAAAATGCGCAATTGACGCTAACAGAGTAGCGCTTTTCAGGTTTTTTCTTGCGTTCTCATGTGCTTACCCACAATTAACCCCACAGACGACTTGACTTGCAGGGGGCGAAACAGAAGAATCCAAAGTCCGCTGTAGAGGGACTGCCAGAAGCAGGCCCGCTCGGTAGATCATGAGGCGCACATCCGCGCCGACCTGTTACACCCGCAACGCGTTACCTCGCGCTGGGTGGGAAAGGCCCGCAACACTTGGGACGATCCCAATACTTGCTCAGTCAGTGCTGACGTAGTCGGCGACCACCGTCGCTCATGCTCTGCCGAGAAGTAAACCTATTAAGACCCGCCCCTTTTTTGTGGACGGTATTCTGGCGTTTTAGAGGTGAACAACGTGGAGCTTTTATCTGGCGGTGAGATGCTCGTCCGCTTCTTGCGTGACGAAGGCGTCAAATATATCTACGGGTACCCGGGTGGTGCTCTTCTGCATGTTTACGATGCCCTGTTCAAAGAACCGGAAGTGACCCACATCCTGGTTCGTCACGAACAAGCGGCAACCCATATGGCTGACGGCTACGCCCGTGCCACCGGTAAAGCCGGCGTGGTATTGGTGACTTCCGGTCCTGGCGCCACAAACGCCATCACCGGTATCGCCACCGCCTATATGGATTCGATTCCAATGGTGATCATTTCCGGTCAGGTGCCAAGCACCATGGTCGGCACCGATGCGTTCCAGGAAACCGACATGATCGGCATCTCCCGGCCGATCGTGAAGCACAGCTTCATGATCAAGCACGCTTCGGAAATCCCGGAAGTCATGAAGAAAGCCTTCTACCTGGCGCAATCCGGTCGTCCGGGCCCGGTCGTGGTCGATATTCCGAAAGACATGACCAACCCGGCCGAGAAGTTCGAATACGTTTTCCCGAAAAAAGCCAAGCTGCGCTCCTACAGCCCGGCCGTTCGCGGTCACTCCGGGCAGATCCGCAAAGCAGCAGAAATGTTGTTGGCAGCCAAGCGCCCAGTGCTGTACTCCGGCGGCGGCGTAATCCTCGGCAACGGCTCCGCGCAACTGACCGAACTGGCGAAGATGCTCAACCTGCCGGTGACCAACACCTTGATGGGCCTGGGCGCTTTCCCCGGTACTGACCGTCAGTTCATCGGCATGCTTGGCATGCACGGCAGCTACACCGCCAACCTGGCAATGCACCATGCCGACGTGATCCTCGCCGTCGGTGCTCGTTTTGACGATCGCGTGATCAACGGCCCGGCGAAGTTCTGCCCGAATGCCAAGATCATTCACATCGACATCGACCCGGCGTCGATCTCCAAGACCATCAAGGCCGACGTGCCTATCGTCGGGCCGGTCGAGAGCGTCCTGACCGAAATGGTCGCGATTCTCAAGGAAATCGGCGAGACCCCGAACAAGGAGTCCGTGGCCAGTTGGTGGAAGCAGGTGGATGAATGGCGTGGCGATCGCGGCCTGTTCCCTTACGAAAAGGGCGACGGCAGCAAGATCAAGCCGCAGACCGTGATCGAAACCCTCTGCGAAGTGACCAAGGGCGACGCCTTTGTGACCTCCGACGTCGGCCAGCACCAGATGTTCGCCGCGCAGTACTACACGTTCAACAAGCCGAACCGCTGGATCAACTCCGGTGGTCTGGGCACGATGGGCTTTGGTCTGCCAGCTGCAATGGGCATCAAACTGAGCTTCCCGGATGACGACGTTGCCTGCGTCACTGGCGAAGGCAGTATCCAGATGAACATCCAGGAACTGTCGACCTGCATGCAATATGGCTTGCCGGTAAAGATCGTCATCCTCAACAACGGTGTTCTGGGCATGGTTCGTCAGTGGCAGGACATGAGCTACGGCAGCCGTCACTCCCACTCCTACATGGAATCGCTGCCCGACTTCATCAAGCTGGCTGAAGCTTACGGCCACGTTGGCGTACGCATCACCGAATCGAAAGATTTGAAGTCGAAGATGGCCGAAGCGTTTGCGATGAAGGATCGTCTGGTTGTGATCGATATTTCGGTCGACACCAGCGAGCACGTCTACCCGATGCAGATCAAAGACGGCTCCATGCGCGATATGTGGCTGAGCAAGACGGAGCGTACTTAATCATGCGGCACATTATTTCCCTGCTTCTGGAAAACGAACCCGGCGCTCTGTCTCGCGTAGTCGGCCTGTTCTCGCAGCGCAACTACAACATCGAAAGCCTGACCGTGGCCCCGACCGAAGACCCGACCCTGTCGCGTCTGACGCTGACCACCGTGGGCCATGATGAAGTGATCGAGCAGATCACCAAAAACCTGAACAAGCTGATCGAAGTGGTCAAGCTGGTGGACCTGTCGGAAAGCGCTCACATCGAACGCGAACTGATGCTGGTCAAGGTCAAGGCCACTGGCGCCCAGCGCGCCGAGATCAAACGCACTACCGATATCTACCGTGGGCAGATCGTCGATGTCAGCGCCAGCGTGTATACCGTTCAGTTGACCGGTACCAGCGACAAGCTCGACAGCTTCATTCAGTCCATCGGCACCGCATCGATTCTGGAAACCGTCCGCAGCGGCGTGACCGGCATTGCTCGCGGCGACAAAGTTCTCAGCATCTAAACCAAATTAGCGCATGGCCTGAATGGCCGGATATAAGGGGAAATTCATGAAAGTTTTCTACGATAAAGACTGCGACCTGTCGATCATCCAGGGCAAGAAAGTTGCCATCATCGGTTACGGCTCCCAGGGCCACGCTCAAGCGTGCAACCTGAAAGACTCCGGTGTCGACGTTACCGTCGGTCTGCGTAAAGGTTCGGCCACTGTTGCCAAAGCCGAAGCTCATGGCCTGAAAGTGACCGACGTTGCTTCCGCTGTGGCTGCTGCCGACCTGGTCATGATTCTGACCCCGGACGAGTTCCAGTCCTCGCTGTACAAGAACGAAATCGAGCCGAACATCAAGAAAGGCGCCACCCTGGCCTTCTCCCACGGCTTCGCGATTCACTACAACCAGGTTGTTCCGCGTGCCGACCTCGACGTGATCATGATCGCGCCGAAAGCACCGGGCCACACCGTGCGTTCCGAGTTCGTCAAAGGCGGCGGTATCCCTGACCTGATCGCGATCTACCAGGACGCTTCGGGCAACGCCAAAAACGTTGCGCTGTCCTACGCCGCTGGCGTTGGTGGCGGCCGTACCGGCATCATCGAAACCACCTTCAAGGACGAGACCGAAACCGACCTGTTCGGCGAGCAGGCCGTTCTGTGCGGCGGCACCGTCGAGCTGGTCAAGGCCGGTTTCGAAACCCTGGTTGAAGCTGGCTACGCGCCGGAAATGGCCTACTTCGAATGCCTGCATGAACTGAAGCTGATCGTTGACCTCATGTACGAAGGCGGTATCGCCAACATGAACTACTCGATCTCGAACAACGCCGAGTACGGCGAGTACGTGACCGGCCCGGAAGTCATCAACGCCGAGTCCCGCCAGGCCATGCGCAACGCCCTGAAACGTATTCAGGACGGCGAATACGCCAAAATGTTCATCAGCGAAGGCGCAACCGGCTACCCTTCGATGACCGCCAAGCGTCGTAACAACGCCGCTCACGGTATCGAAATCATCGGCGAGCAACTGCGCTCCATGATGCCGTGGATCGGTGCCAACAAGATCGTCGACAAAGCCAAGAACTGAGTCGTCGACCCTTGTGCGAAAAACGCGGCCTCGGCCGCGTTTTTTCGTTTGGGCCGGTGGTTCTGGTATAAAGCTGCATCGTTTGTGGCCGAACTGTCGTCCTCAAGCTTCTGTCGAATTTTTTTCCAAACCGTTGCAAGGTAATGTCCATGAGCGAACGTCCCGAAGAGCCGAACAAGGCTTCCGACGCCGAAAGCCTGCTGCCCATCGATGAGCACATCGAAGAAGGGCACGACGCCGAAGGTCGTAAAGTCCGGCATCGTGGTATCTATCTGCTGCCGAACCTGTTCACCACTGCCAACCTGTTCGCAGGCTTCTATTCCATCATCAACTCGATGAGTGCTCAGGCCGCTTTGAGTGCCGGCGACTCGGTGAACGCGAGCAAGTATTTCGCCTTCGCCGCGATCGCGATTTTCGTCGCGATGGTGCTCGACGGCCTCGATGGCCGCGTGGCGCGCATGACTAACACGCAAAGTGCCTTCGGTGCCGAGTACGACTCGCTGTCGGACATGGTCGCGTTCGGTGTCGCGCCGGCATTGCTGGCCTTCGGCTGGGCACTGGGCGACATGGGCAAGGTCGGCTGGATGGTCGCCTTCATTTATGTCGCGGGTGCAGCGCTGCGTCTGGCGCGTTTCAATACTCAGGTTGGCACGGCGGATAAACGCTACTTCATTGGTCTGGCCAGCCCGGCGGCGGCCGGTGTCGTGGCGGGGATCGTCTGGGCGTTCAGCGATTACGGCATCCAGGGGTCGAAGATGTCGTTCCTGGTGGCGTTGATGGTGGCGGCAGCCGGCATGCTGATGGTCAGCAACATCAAGTACAACAGCTTCAAGGAGCTTGATCTGAAAGGGCGCGTTCCGTTCGTGGCGATCCTGGCTGTGGTGTTGGTGTTCGCCGTAGTGTTCAGCGATCCGCCGCGCATACTGCTGCTGGTGTTCCTCGCTTATGCGGCGTCCGGTCCGGTGCAATACCTGCTGCGTCTTCGTCGTCACAAAAACGCCGAGTGATGTAATTTCCCGCATACTCCGCAGTCTATGGGTGCACCTGTCCTCCAAAGCTGCGGAGTTGTCATGTTGATCAAGATCCCCAAAGCATCCGACTGCCATGAGTCGGATGTCACGCCTGAAGCCATTTATCTTTCCCGTCGCCAACTGCTCGGCGCCACTGCAGCCGGTATTGCCGTGAGCAGCCTGCCGCGTTGGGCCAGTGCTGCGGATGCCTCTCGCTACTCCGATGTCGAGCCTGGCAAGGCGCCGGCCTGGTTTGCCGAAAAGCTTCCGACCACCCAGTGGGGGGCGGTCAACGTCAAGGATGAGGCGATAACACCTTATAAAGACGCCACGCACTACAACAACTTCTATGAGTTCGGTACCAGTAAGGGTGATCCAGCGGCAAATGCTGGCGCACTGAAAACCGAACCGTGGAGCGTGGTAATAGACGGGGAGGTGGGTAAGCCGGGGCGTTATGCGCTGGAAGACTTCATGAAACCGTATCAACTGGAAGAGCGTATCTATCGTCTGCGCTGCGTCGAGGCTTGGTCGATGGTCATCCCCTGGATCGGTTTTCCCATCTCGGCGTTGCTTAAACAGGTCGAGCCCACTTCCAAGGCCAAGTACATCCGCTTCGAAACCCTACAGGATCCCAAGAGCATGCCCGGCCAGCGTTCCGGTT
This sequence comes from Pseudomonas sp., assembly GCF_035554175.1. Classification (GTDB taxonomy): domain Bacteria; phylum Pseudomonadota; class Gammaproteobacteria; order Pseudomonadales; family Pseudomonadaceae; genus Aquipseudomonas. The sequence goes on from NZ_DATMIV010000003.1 coordinate 81,417, forward strand.
TTGCCTTGATCGACTGGCCGTATGTCGAAGGCTTGCGTCTGGATGAGGCGATGAATCCTTTGGCGATTCTGGCGGTGGGCATGTATGGCCGCGAACTGCCGAATCAGAACGGTGCTCCTTTGCGTCTGGTGGTGCCATGGAAGTACGGCTTCAAAAGCGTGAAATCCATTGTGCGCATCAGTCTGGTCAGCGAGCAGCCAAAGACCACTTGGCAAAGCATCGCGGCCGACGAGTATGGCTTCTATGCGAATGTGAACCCTACGGTCGACCACCCGCGCTGGACCCAAGCGCGCGAACGGCGTTTGCCGAACAGTCTGTTCAAACCGAATGTGCGCGATACCCAGATGTTCAACGGCTACTCGGATGAAGTCGCTTCTTTATATACAGGGCTCGATCTGCGGAAGAACTACTGATGCGCTATCCGTTCTGGCGAGTGGGCGTTTTCATTGCCGCAGCGATTTGGCCATTGCTGTGGTTTTATCAGGCGTTCGCCGATCTGCTCGGGCCTGATCCGGGCAAGGTGCTGGTTGATCGTCTCGGGCTTGGCACACTAATGTTGCTGTTGATCACCCTGAGCATGACGCCTCTGCAGAAGCTGACCGGTTGGGCGGGGTGGATTGCTGTGCGGCGACAGTTGGGCCTTTGGTGTTTTGCTTTTGTCGCGTTACACCTGTTCAGCTATATGGCGTTCATTCTTGGCTTCGATTGGTCACAGCTCGGTGTCGAGCTGCGTAAACGGCCTTACATAATTGTCGGTACGCTGGGGTTTCTCGGGTTACTAATATTGGCGGTGACGTCCAATCGCTATAGTCAGCGGCGTTTGGGTGTTCGTTGGAAGAAGCTGCATCGCCTTGTGTACGTCATTTTGGGGCTGGGTTTGCTGCATATGCTGTGGATCGTGCGGGCTGATCTGGAGGAGTGGGCAATCTATGCCTTTATAGGTGCGGTTCTCTTGGTGCTTCGTGTGCCGCCGGTTACGAGCCGAATCCCGCGTTTATTAGGCAAAAAGCAAAATCTGCACGAAAAGCGAAATTAACGGTTGACGGCAGATTCCAGAGGTCTATAATTCGCCCCACTTCCGGCGCAGTCGAAACGGAAAACTCCTTGAGATTCAAAGAGTTAAGCGATTTTCGACGACGACTTGCTTCAGATCATCGAAGCCTGGAAGGAGTTGAAAGAGCGGTGATATGTAGCTCTTTTAACGGTTCGATCCTCTCGGTCGAAAGCGGAGGAAAAGAGGTGTTGACAGCAGCGCTTAACGCTGTAGAATTCGCCTCCCGCTAACGAGAGATCGGAAGCGCAAGTGGTTGAAGTTGTTGAAGAATTCTTCGAAAACTTCTGAAAATAATCACTTGACAGCAAATGAGGCTGCT
>NZ_DATMIV010000004.1:0-70015 GCF_035554175.1 Pseudomonas sp.
ATCCCGCAGCGAAGGAACCCGAGCCTGCGAGGGCCGAACGCAGGAGCAAGCCTTTTTGGGTACTTTTTCGGCGTCTGGAAAAAGTGCCTCGCCGTAAGGGCGAAACCGCCAGCAGCCGCTACCGAAGCAACGGATATTCACTCAAAACCCCCAGGGAGCATGGTCGGCCCAAAGGCCACCAAGGCACAAAAAAAAGCCCCGACCAACAGGCCGGGGCTCCTTCAAACATCAGTCAAAAGATCAAAACCGCTCGATCTTCGCCTCAGCTTCCAACTGCTTGCGATACGCCGCAAAGTCCTGCTGTCCCTCACGGGATGCCAGGAAGCGACGATACTGCGCCTTCTCCTCATCCGTCGGCGCAGCCGCTTCATTGACGCCGTTCAGACGCACAATCATCAAGCTGCCGTCCGGCAATGTAACGCTGGTGAACGTCGGCTTGTCCTTGGCAGCCGGCTTTGGCATACGGAACAACGCCTGCAGCACAGCCGGATCAACACCTTCCTGACCACGGGTGGCTGCTTCGGTGGTTTTCCAGTTCTGACCCTCGACCGCCTTGTCCAGCGGCGCCTTGCCGTCGCGCAGGTTGGCAATCAGCTTCTCGGCACGGGTCTTGGCCTCGGCACTGGCGTGCTCCTTGGTCAGCTGAGTGCGGATAGCCGCGCTCACGCTTTCCAGCGGCAGTTGCGCAGGCTTCAGATGTTCCTTGGCGCGCAGCACGATCACGGTTTCCGGATCCAGCTCGATGGCTGTGCTGTTGGCACCTTCATCAATCACTTCCGGGCTGAACGCGGCAGTGACTACAGCACGATTGGCGGCAACACCTTCGCCGCCTTCACGGCCGAACGGCTTGGAGGTGTGCACGGTCAGTTTCAGATCCGCTGCCGGCTGGGCCAGGTCAGAAGCTTCGAACGCCGAATCTTCCAGTTGCTTGGTCGCCTCAACGAAACGCTGCTCGACCTGAGCCGCTTTCAGCTCGCGGGTCAGCTTGTCTTTCAGGCTGGCCAGGGTCGGCACTTCAGGCGCCTCGACACCCAGCAGCTTGATCAAGTGATAACCGAAGTCGGTACGGATCGGCTCGGACACTTGGTCTTTCGACAGCGAGTACAGAGCTTTCTCGAAGGCCGGGTCGTACACGCCAGGACCGGCGTAACCGAGGTCACCGCCATTGTTCGCCGAGCCCGGATCCTGCGAGAACTCCTTGGCCAGCGCTTCGAACTTCTCGCCTTTGGCCAGACGCGCCTGAACTTCGTCGATCTTCGCCTTGGCTTGCGCTTCGGTGGTCTTGTCGTTCACTTCGATCAGGATGTGGGCGGCACGACGTTGTTCCGACAGGTTGGCGATTTCTTTTTGATACGCCGCCTGCAGGTCTTCATCCTTGACCGCAACCTGATCGAAGAACGAGGACTTCTTCAGCTCGACGTAATCGATGATCACCTGATCCGGGGTCATGAATTCCTTGGCGTGTTCGTCGTAGTAAGCCTTGACCTCATCATCGGTCAGCTTGACCGACGCCGGGTCGGCTTTGACGTTCAACGTGGCGAAATCGCGGGTCTGTTTTTCCAGACGGGCAAATGCCAGCACTTCAGCGTCGGTGACGAAACCGCTGCCCGCCACACCGGCGCGCAGCTGACCGATGAGCATTTCCTGAGCCAGCATCTGGCGGAACTGCATACGGCTGTAACCCAGTTGACGGATGACCTGGTCGAAACGCTCGGAGCTGAATTTACCGTCTACCTGAAATTCAGGCGTCTGCAGGATCACCTGATCCAGCGCGGCTTCGGAGAACGAGAACTTCGCCTGTTCGGCACCTTGCAGCAGCAGCTTGCGATCGATCAGGCCTTTGAGGGCCGATTCGCGGAGCATTTTTTCGTCGAGCAAGGAAGCATCGAAGTCCTTGCCCAGCTGTTGCATCAGCTGACGGCGTTGCATGTCAACGGCCTGGCTCAGCTCGTTCTGGCTGATTTCGTCACCGTTGACCTTGGCCGCCTCGTTCTTGTGAGTCGTGGCCTGGAAAATGGCGTCGAAACCGGTCAGAGCCATCAGTGCAACGATGACCCCGATAATTGTCTTGGCAATCCAGCCTTGTGAATTGTCCCTGATATTCTGCAGCATGCGTCCCCCAGAAACGGTTGAACTTCAATTTAGGCAACCGTGGAGCGTGGGTAGAATCCGGATAGAAGAAAGGCGCATCCGAGGATGCGCCTTCTCGTAACTGGCGGAGCGGACAGGGCTCGAACCCTCGATCCCGGCGTTACAGGTGCCTGTTCCAGCCACCTGCTCTACCGCTCCGCTGCCAAGTCAGGCTTGACCCCGACCCGGATGGGTAAAAACCTGAAAACTCAGTTAACAGCTTCTTTCAGTGCTTTACCGGCTTTGAAACCTGGCTTCTTGGCAGCCGGGATTTCCAGAGTCTTGCCGGTTTGCGGGTTGCGACCGGTACGAGCCGGACGGTCAGTCACGGAGAAAGTACCGAAACCAACCAGAACAACGGAGTCGCCAGCCTTCAGAGCGCCAGTGACGGATTCGATTACAGCGTCCAGCGCACGGCCAGCAGCAGCTTTCGGGATATCAGCGGATGCAGCGATAGCATCAATCAGTTCCGACTTGTTCACTCTAAGTCCCCTTATATCTATTTTGAGATGTTTCTAAGTTTTTTGGTGAAAGCAAAAACGAGTGCTGAATGGCCTACAGACACTTAAGAGCCGCTTTATAACAAGGGCTCTAAAAAGCTGTCAAGGAAAGCCCCCCAGGCGAAAACGTATTAATGCGTGCTGATTCTTTCCTTAGCGTCAGACTCGCGTTTTTCGTCCTTGGCAACTATCTCCGGAGCCACATCCGGCAAGGGCTCCGGCGCGTATTGCAGCGCAATTTGCAGGACCTCGTCAATCCATTTAACCGGTTTGATCTGCAGATCCTGCTTGATATTGTCGGGAATCTCCTTCAGATCGCGGACGTTTTCTTCCGGAATAATCACAATCTTGATTCCGCCACGATGTGCCGCCAGCAGTTTTTCCTTCAAACCGCCAATCGCCAGCACCTGACCGCGCAGCGTGATTTCCCCGGTCATGGCAACATCGGCGCGCACCGGAATGCCGGTCAATGCCGATACCAGCGCCGTGCACATGCCCACGCCAGCGCTGGGACCGTCTTTAGGCGTTGCCCCTTCCGGCATGTGGATGTGGGTGTCGCGCTTCTCGTGGAAGTCCAGCGGAATCCCCAGGCTCTTGGCGCGGCTGCGCACAACGGTCTGCGCGGCAGTGATCGATTCGACCATCACATCGCCCAGTGAACCGGTCTTGATCAGCTGCCCTTTGCCTGGAATCACGGCAGCTTCGATCGTCAGCAATTCGCCACCAACCTGGGTCCAGGCCAGGCCAGTCACCTGCCCCACCTGATCCTGCTGCTCGGCCAGACCATAGCGGAACTTGCGTACACCGAGGAAATGCTCGAGCAGGTCTGCTGTCACTTTCACCGAGAAGCGTTTTTCCAGTGCGTGTTCTTTGACGGCCTTGCGGCAGACCTTGGCGATCTGCCGCTCGAGACCACGCACACCCGCTTCACGGGTGTAATAACGAATGATGTCGCGGATCGCTTCTTCGTCGAACTCCAACTCGCCCTTCTTCAGGCCGTTGGCGGTGATCTGTTTTGGCGACAGGTATTTGACCGCGATGTTGATCTTCTCGTCTTCGGTGTAACCCGGCAGACGGATGACTTCCATCCGGTCCAGCAGCGCAGGCGGGATGTTCATCGAGTTGGAGGTGCACAGGAACATCACATCGGAAAGGTCGTAATCGACCTCCAGATAGTGATCGTTGAAGTTGTGATTTTGCTCAGGATCGAGCACTTCCAGCAACGCCGACGCTGGATCGCCACGCATGTCGCTGCCCATCTTGTCGATTTCATCGAGCAGGAACAGCGGGTTGCGTACGCCCACTTTTGTCATCTTTTGAATCAATCTTCCCGGCATCGAACCGATGTAAGTCCGGCGGTGGCCGCGAATTTCCGCTTCATCACGCACGCCACCGAGGGCCATACGTACGAATTTGCGGTTGGTCGCGTGAGCAATCGACTCCGCCAGCGAGGTTTTACCCACGCCTGGTGGACCGACCAGGCACAACACCGGGCCACGAATTTTCTTCACGCGTTTCTGCACGGCGAGATATTCAAGGATGCGTTCCTTGACCTCCTCCAGGCCATAGTGATCGGCGTCGAGAATGTCTTCTGCACGGGCCAGATCCAGACGCACTTTGCTCTGCGCCTTCCACGGCACTTGCACCAGCCAGTCGATGTACGAGCGCACCACGGTGGCTTCAGCCGACATCGGCGACATCTGCTTGAGCTTGTTCAGCTCAGCGGTAGCCTTGGCCAGCGCGTCTTTCGGCAGGCCGGCGGCGTCGATGCGTTTTTTCAGCTCTTCGATCTCGTTGTGACCTTCGTCACCGTCGCCCAGCTCTTTTTGAATGGCCTTCATCTGCTCATTCAGGTAGTACTCGCGCTGGCTGCGCTCCATCTGTTTTTTGACGCGGCCGCGAATGCGCTTTTCAACCTGGAGCAGGTCGATCTCGGCATCCAGCAGCGCCAGAACGTGCTCGACGCGAGCCGAGAGGTCGATGATCTCGAGGATTTCCTGCTTCTGTTCGATTTTCAGCGCCATGTGCGCGGCCATGGTGTCTACCAGACGCCCCGGCTCATCGATGCTGTTGAGCGACGACAGGACTTCAGCAGGCACCTTCTTGCCCAGCTGGACGTATTGTTCGAACTGCGACAGCAGCGTGCGCACGAACACTTCGGATTCGCGCTCGGCGGCATCGACTTCTTCGATCAGCGAGACTTCGGCGCGGCAGTGGCCATCGACTTCACTGAAGCGCTCGACCGTGCCACGCTGCTCACCTTCAACCAGAACCTTGACGGTGCCATCTGGCAACTTCAGCAGCTGCAGAACCGTGGCAATCGTGCCTACGCGATAGAGAGCGTCTTCACCGGGATCATCGTCCGCCGGGTTTCTTTGGGCCAGCAGCAGAATCTGCTTGTCACCCGTCATCGCGGCCTCGAGGGCTTCGATGGACTTCTCGCGCCCCACGAACAGCGGGATAACCATGTGCGGATAAACCACGACATCACGCAATGGCAGGAGAGGCAATTCGATGGTTGTCTTCATGATTTCGCCTCTACGGCGGCCGTATGGCCGTAATCAGATGGAATTGAGCTTGAAACCAAGATGGGGTCTGCCTCGAAAAAAAACAAGCGTAAAGCTGCGGTAAAAAACGACATAAAAAAAAAGAGGCCCGAAGGCCCCTTCTTTGTTGCGGTGCGGTGCGCTTACGCGTCCGGCGCCGCCTTGGCCGTCGGCTCACTGTTTTCGTAGATATACAGTGGCTTGGACTTGCCTTCGATCACGCTTTCGTCGATCACGACTTTGCTCACCTCGGACTGCGAGGGGATTTCATACATCGTGTCGAGCAGCACACCTTCGAGAATCGAACGCAGGCCACGGGCACCGGTTTTACGCTCCAGGGCACGCTTGGCGACCGATTTCAGTGCGTCGGAACGGAATTCCAGATCCACGCCTTCCATCTCGAACAGCTTGGCATACTGCTTGGTCAAGGCATTTTTCGGCTCGGTAAGGATCTGCATCAGCGCAGCCTCGTCGAGCTCGTCCAGCGTCGCAAGCACCGGCAGACGACCGACGAATTCCGGGATCAGACCGAACTTGACCAGATCGTCAGGCTCGACTTCACGCAGGGACTCACCGACCTTCTTGCCTTCTTCCTTGCTGCGCACTTCGGCGTTGAAGCCGATGCCGCCCTTGGTGGAACGGTTCTGAATGACCTTTTCCAGGCCGGAGAACGCACCACCACAGATGAACAGGATGTTACGGGTGTCGACCTGCAGGAATTCCTGCTGCGGGTGCTTGCGGCCACCTTGCGGCGGTACCGAAGCTACCGTGCCTTCGATCAACTTGAGCAAGGCCTGCTGCACGCCTTCACCGGAAACATCGCGGGTGATCGACGGGTTGTCGGACTTGCGGGAAATCTTGTCGATTTCGTCGATGTAGACAATGCCCATCTGGGCTTTCTCTACGTCGTAATCGCATTTCTGCAGCAGCTTCTGAATGATGTTCTCGACGTCCTCGCCCACATAACCCGCCTCGGTGAGGGTGGTTGCGTCGGCGATAGTGAACGGAACGTTCAGCAAGCGGGCCAGTGTTTCGGCCAGCAGGGTTTTACCAGAGCCTGTCGGGCCGATCAGCAGGATGTTGCTCTTGCCGAGTTCGACGTCGTCAGCCTTTTTGTCACGCTGGTTCAGGCGTTTGTAGTGGTTGTATACCGCTACGGCCAAAACCTTTTTCGCACGCTCCTGACCAATGACGTACTGGTCAAGGATGCCGCTGATTTCTTTAGGCGAAGGCAATTTATGCGCGCTGCTTTCGGCCTGTGCTTCCTGCACCTCCTCGCGGATGATGTCATTGCACAGGTCGACGCACTCGTCGCAGATAAAGACCGAGGGGCCGGCAATCAATTTGCGCACTTCATGCTGGCTTTTGCCACAGAAGGAGCAATAGAGCAGCTTGCCGTTGTCCTCGCCGTTGCGGGTGTCAGTCATTCGTTCGATCCAAATCCGATAGGCTTGCAACACAAGATGAAGGCTATTGCGGGCTTTTTCAAGCCCGCCGCTGATCGGACATGCCGATCAGGCCTGTTTTGCGCTGCTTATATTAAGCTGGACGCTGATTGATCACTTCGTCGATCAGGCCGTATTCCTTCGCAGCTTCGGCACTCATGAAGTTGTCGCGATTGGTATCGCGCTCGATTTCTTCCAGAGTACGGCCGCTGTGGTAGGCCATCAGCTTGTTCAGACGTTCGCGGATGAAGAGGATTTCCTTGGCGTGGATTTCAATGTCCGACGCCTGGCCCTGGAAACCGCCCAGTGGCTGGTGAATCATCACGCGCGAGTTCGGCAGGCAGAAACGCTTGCCCGGAGCACCTGCGGTGAGCAGGAATGCGCCCATGCTGCAGGCCTGACCGATGCAGGTGGTCGATACGTTTGGCTTGATGAACTGCATGGTGTCGTAGATCGACATGCCCGCAGTCACCGAACCGCCCGGGGAGTTGATGTACAGATGGATGTCCTTGTCCGGGTTTTCCGCTTCAAGGAACAGCAGTTGCGCACAGATCAGGTTGGCCATGTAGTCCTCTACCGGGCCGACCAGAAAGATCACTCGCTCCTTGAGCAGGCGCGAGTAGATGTCGTAGGCGCGTTCGCCACGAGCGGACTGCTCTACAACCATCGGGACCAGGCCGCCTGCGGCCTGGATATCAGAGTTCTGCTGAATATAAGAATTACGGAACATGCTCTGCAGTCGCTCCCAAATAGTTATGTCTTGAATACGCATAAGCCAGCTCGAGAGCTGGCTTATGGTGTGTACTTCTAACGCAAAATCAATCAGTCGGCTGCTGGAGCTTCTACCGGCTTGACTGCTTCTTCGTAGGAGACCGCTTTGTCGGTCACACTAGCTTTCTGCAGAACAGTATCCACAACTTGTTCTTCCAGCACAACCGAACGCACCTCGTTCAGTTGCTGCTCGTTTTTGTAGTACCACGACACAACCTGCTCTGGCTCCTGGTAAGCCGAAGCCATTTCCTGAATCATTTCGCGAACGCGAGCTTCGTCAGGCTTCAGATCGAACTGCTTGACCACTTCGGCCACGATCAGGCCCAGGACTACGCGACGCTTGGCTTGTTCTTCGAACAGCTCGGCCGGCAGTTGGTCTGGTTTGATGTTGCCACCGAACTGCTGAACAGCCTGCACGCGCAGACGGTCAACTTCGTTGGACAGCAGTGCCTTTGGCACTTCGATCGGGTTGGTGGCCAGCAGACCATCCATGACCTGGTTCTTGACCTTGGACTTGATCGCCTGACGCAGTTCACGCTCCATGTTCTTGCGAACTTCGGTGCGGAAACCGTCGATGCCGCTTTCCTTGATGCCGAATTGAGCGAAGAACTCTTCGTTCAGCTCAGGCAGCTTAGGCTCGGACACAGTGTTGACAGTCACGGTGAATTCGGCGGTTTTGCCAGCCAGATCCAGGTTCTGATAGTCCTCTGGGAAGGTCAGGTTCAGAACGCGCTCTTCGCCAGCCTTGGCGCCAACCAGGCCATCTTCGAAGCCCGGGATCATGCGGCCGGAACCGAGCACCAGCTGAGTGCCTTTGGCGGAACCGCCAGCGAACACTTCGCCGTCAACCTTGCCAACGAAATCGATGTTCAACTGGTCTTCGTTCTGGGCAGCACGGTCGGCCACTTCAAAACGGGTGTTCTGCTTGCGCAGGATGTCGAGCATCTTGTCCAGGTCAGCGTCGGCCACTTCCGCGCTCAGACGCTCAACGGTGATGCCTTCGAAGCCGGCAACGGTAAACTCCGGGAACACTTCGAACACAGCAACGTATTCCAGATCCTTGCCCGCTTCGAGGGACTTTGGCTCGATCGACGGCGAACCGGCAGGGTTGAGTTTCTGCTCAACCACGGCTTCGTAGAACGAAGACTGGATCACGTCGCCGACAGCTTCCTGACGGGCATCAGCACCGAAACGGCGCTTGATTTCGCTCATTGGCACTTTGCCTGGACGGAAGCCAGCAATTTTGGCCTTTTGGGCAGTCTGCTGCAGACGCTTGTTGACCTGAGTCTCGATGCGCTCTGCCGGCACGGTGACGCTCATGCGGCGCTCGAGAGCAGTAGTATTTTCAACAGAAACTTGCATGGATATTCCTCGTTGCACAGACGTAAGCCGGCCGTTTCCGACCCCAGAATCAAGGGCATGCATTCTAGTGGGTCAAACTCAAGAAGTCACCCTACTGAAAACGGGTAAAAAAACAGCAGGCAATTTATAGGGATCGCTGCACGAATGCGTTGCGCTCCACTGGCGAATACAACCGATAACGTCAGGGCTCTGCATCAACGCTTCTATATATAGAAGAGACGAACAATTACGCCCCGACAGCCATTCCTGTGAAACCGGAATGACGAGCAGATCAGCCTCATCGGAACCTGTAAATACGATGAAGTGCCCTGCCCCACGATCCGAAACCGGCCTTGGTCGGCTTTCAAAACCGCTAAAACAAAAAAGGCGCCAGACTGTTAAATCTGGCGCCTCTCGAAATATGGGGTGGACGATGGGGATCGAACCCACGACAACGGGAGTCACAATCCCGTGCTCTACCAACTGAGCTACGCCCACCATATTGCGTAACAAAAAAGCCAACAGCTTCTTTGTTGAAACTTCATCAGGCCTACGGCGCAAAGGAAGCTTTTATCTGGTGCGGATGAAGAGACTCGAACTCTTACGCCTCGCGGCGCTGGAACCTAAATCCAGTGTGTCTACCAATTCCACCACATCCGCGGATGAAGCTTTTAAAGCAAAGGCGCCAGACCGTTAAATCTGGCGCCTTTCGAAATATGGGGTGGACGATGGGGATCGAACCCACGACAACGGGAGTCACAATCCCGTGCTCTACCAACTGAGCTACGCCCACCATATCGCGCTACTTGTGCCAAAGCTGCCTATTGGCGCACCCGGCAGGACTCGAACCTGCGACCATCCGCTTAGAAGGCGGATGCTCTATCCAGCTGAGCTACGGGCGCCTTGTTAATCTGTACTCTTAAAGGACTACAAACTAAGTGCTTTCCGGTGTCGCAGAACCTTGATTCCGCTTCACCTTCTTAACCAGTGCTAGGCTGTGCCCGACAAGTGCGACGAATAGTATAGAGGGCTCCAAAGGTCGTCAAATCCTTTTTGAAAAAAATTCATTTAATTAAAGGAGTTAGAGGAATTTGCTGACCAAGCGCCTTTGCCCTCACCGCTCGACATGCGAGAATGCGTTCTCATTTTTTCCCCTCTCGATGGTTAATCACGCGCAATGACTGCACAACTAATCGACGGCAAATCGATCGCCGCCAGCCTGCGCCAGCAGATCGCCCAACGAGTTGCCGAGCGTCGCCAGCAAGGCCTGCGCACCCCCGGCCTCGCGGTGATCCTGGTCGGCAGCGATCCTGCCTCTCAGGTTTATGTCTCGCACAAGCGTAAAGACTGTGAAGAGGTCGGCTTCCTCTCTCAAGCCTACGACCTGCCCTGCGACACCACTCAGGACGCTCTGACCGATCTGATCGATCGCCTCAATGACGACCCGGCCATCGACGGCGTTCTTCTGCAACTGCCTTTGCCAGAGCACCTCGACGCCTCGAAGCTGCTGGAACGCATCCGCCCGGACAAAGACGTCGACGGCTTCCACCCGTACAACGTCGGTCGCCTGGCCCAGCGCATCCCCCTGCTGCGTCCGTGCACACCGAAAGGCATCATGACCCTGCTGGAAAGCACCGGTGCTGACCTTTACGGGATGGACGCTGTAGTCGTCGGCGCCTCCAATATCGTCGGTCGCCCGATGGCCATGGAATTGTTGCTGGCCGGCTGCACCGTCACCGTGACCCACCGTTTCACCAAGGATCTGGCCGGTCATGTCGGCCGTGCTGATCTGGTGGTCGTCGCTGCCGGCAAGCCAGGCCTGGTCAAGGGCGAGTGGATCAAGGAAGGCGCGATCGTGATCGACGTCGGTATCAACCGTCAGGACGACGGCAAACTGGTCGGTGATGTCGTCTACGAAACCGCCCTGCCCCGCGCTGGCTGGATCACCCCAGTACCCGGCGGCGTCGGCCCGATGACCCGCGCCTGCCTGCTCGAAAACACCCTCTACGCGGCTGAAACCCTGCACGTCTGACCGGGTTTTTCCGCCGCACCGGAACCCCGCCTTGTGCGGGGTTTTTCATGCCTGAGAAAAAACTCTAACCGTTCGCCGGAAACCACTCTTTTTACAGGCCTTTTCACGAGATTTTCAGGTCGATCAAACAACCATCGACAGATCTTCAGCCATACTTCTAGAATGCGACGCTTTGAAGAAATAACCCGTTACAAACTAACGGAATTCCAACCTTTATGAGTTAGCCCGCGTGAAAATTCGTCTTTCGATTCTGAGCCTGTTTTTTGCGTTCACAGGCACTTTCATCACGCCAACGATCAACGCTGCGGAAACCACCGCTGTCCCACGCGACGCTTCGACATTGAAGATCGCGTCCGGCAGCGCTCTGCTCATGGACATGCAGACCAATAAAGTCATTTACTCCAGCAATCCTGACGTGATCGTGCCGATCGCTTCCGTCAGCAAGCTGATGACTGGCCTGGTGGTGGTTGAAGCACGACAGAACATGGACGAATGGATCGATGTCGATATCAGGAACACCCCGGAAATGAAGGGCGTGTTTTCCCGGGTCAAACTCAAGAGTGAATTGCCGCGCCGCGAGATGCTGCTGATTGCCTTGATGTCCTCGGAAAACCGCGCCGCCACGAGCCTGGCCCATCACTATCCCGGCGGCTATGCAGCGTTTATCGCGGCAATGAACGCCAAGGCCAAGGCATTGGGCATGACCAGCACCCACTTCGTGGAACCGACCGGCCTGTCGGAGCGCAACGTTTCCACCGCTCGCGACTTGAGCAAGCTGCTTGTTGCCGCGCATAAGTATCCGCTTCTGGTCGAACTGACCACCACCAAGGAAAAAACCGTGGCGTTCCGCAAGCCTAATTACACCTTGGGCTTTCGCAATACTGATCACTTGGTCAATAAGGCCGATTGGGACATCAAGATCACCAAGACCGGCTTCACCAACCCGGCGGGCCATTGCCTGGTGCTGGTGACAAAGATGGGCAACCGCCCAGTCGCCCTGGTAATTCTCGATGCGTTTGGCAAATACACGCATTTTGCCGACGCCAGCCGCATCCGCAGTTGGGTGGAAACCGGGCGTAGCGCCAATGTGCCTGCAGTGGCGCAGCAATACAAAGCCGACAAGAACCTCAAGAGCCGCCAGAGCGGCGTGGTCGAAGCGGCGAAATAAATATTGCGACATGAAAAAGCCCCGAATCTTCGGGGCTTTTTTTCGCCTGTGCATCAGTCGTTGGGCAGCGGCATCTTGTCATCATCGGGGATGCCATCGCCGGAGCCCGGCTCTGGCGAAACCTCCGGCGTCAGCACATTGGGCCGGGCCAGCGGATCGCGCATCGGACTGCCCGGATCCAGCACCGGATCAACTCCCTCCTCCGGCGTGGTCGGCACGCTCTCGGGTTTGTGGTCATCGAAGCTTGAATCGGTACTCATACGCACCTCGCCTCAAGGTTTCAGATCGGCCATGGGATCGTAGGGCTTGGCCGGTTTTTTCGGATCTTCGCCGCGCTCGACATCCAGCGGCGCCTTCGCAGGACCGATCGGATCGACTTGCGGATCGTCGAGGTCTGGCGAATCCGGATCGAATCCCAGATCATCGCCAGAGGAATGCTCGGACGAGTGCGGGCCTTTCGGGGTTGGGGAATCTGCCATGTTGCCTCCTTGATTCACCCGCGAAGCACGGGTACTGATATTCAGAGGCTTGCCGGGCGCAGTCGTGCCCGGCAGATGACGAACGGAAGGTCTATTGCGCCGCGAGGGCCTTTCGCGCCTGCGCCGCAGCGTTTTCTTCACCGGCCTGCGCCAGTTCATCGGCGGCTTTCAGCCAACGGGAGCGGTCGACAGATGCCGGAATCTGCGACGGTTTCTGAATGAGGATTGCCCAGCCACCGGCCTTTTCGAGCGCTGATTCAAAGCTGCCGAAGTCCATCAATTGCCGGCGGTTCATGCCAGCGCGCAGCAGCACTTTCTGTTTATTGCGGTCGTAGCCGGACAGAATGGCGTAACGCGGTTCGGCCCAGAATGCCGAACCCTCGCTGAAACGCACCATAACCGGATAACCCGCAGCAACCTGGGCCAGCAAGGCTGGCAGCTTGCTCTCGAGTGGATAGACCACCAGACCATATTCGCGGGCGAGGTTTTGCATGTTCTGCTGCAGCTTGTCTTCAGCACCCGGCAAGTGCAGCGGTTTTTCCAGAAGGCCCGGGGTAATCACGATGCCTTGCTGCGACAACAGACTGGCCAGCACCTGTGGCCCACTCTGATTGGCTTCGCCACGGTAAAAGGTGCCGCTGAGTTCGACCCGTTCCGGCAAGCGTTTGACTTCAGGCGCGACACTGCCTGCACATCCGGCCATTGCCACCACGCTAACGCCAATCAGCAGCGCCCCGCGCACTCGAGAAAATACCTGCACCATTGTCACTCTCTTCAGACGCCGGTCATCGTGCTCCGGCAACGCCAGCGATCATAGAGCCGCACCCGCCCGCGGTATAGCCTTAAACCGCAGACGCGGCGATTGCATAGAGCGAACTGATTGATCACTGCCGACCTTTGGTCAATAGCTTGAAACACCCCATTGACTAGACTGTCACTGAAATAGAGCGAATTGCGAAAAGCGAGCGCCCGACGCAGGGCGAAGAGGAGGCACCAATGAGCCTGACCATGACCATCGTAATGTTGATTGCCGGCTGGCTGGCCGTAGCGACTGCCATGTTGTGGGGTGTGTTGCGGATTTCCCGGCGGCATCATCATCCGGTGCGGACGATGCCGATTGAGAAGAAAAAGAAACATTCCGTGCGGCATGCGACTGCCCACTGAAGATCACCATGATCTTCCCTTCACAAGAGCGCTCGGCAGCGCTCTCGATATCCAGCGAATCGTGAATAAAAAACCGCCTGGGCTCAAAAAGCCCAGGCGGTCTTTGCGTTGTCAGCGTTTACGCCTGCTGAGCAACCCGCTTCTGCTTCGCCCGGCGCGACATCATGTTCAACACCTCGATGCCGGCCGAGAACGCCATGGCCGCGTACACATAACCTTTCGGTACGTGGGCGCCGAAGCCTTCGGCGATCAGCGTCATGCCGATCATGATCAGGAAGCCCAGCGCCAGCATGACCACCGTCGGGTTGTCGTTGATGAACTTGGCCAACGGATCAGCCGCGAGCAACATCACCAGCACCGACACCACCACCGCGATGATCATGATCGGCAAGTGTTCGGTCATGCCGACAGCGGTAATGATGCTGTCGATCGAGAACACCATGTCAAGCATCAGGATCTGACCGATAGTCGCGGCAAAACCCAGAGTCACGGTCGAGGTCGCGGTCTTCGGATCCTCCGGCGCCGGATCCATGCTGTGATGGATCTCGGTCGTGGCTTTCCAGACCAGGAACAGACCACCGGCGATCAGGATCATGTCCTTCCAGGAGAACGCCTGACCGAGGATTTCAATCACCGGCTCGGTCAACTGGACAATGAAGGCGATGGTGCTCAACAGCGCCAGACGCAGGATCAGGGCCATGCCGATACCGATACGGCGCGCCTTCTGGCGATGCTGTTCGGGCAGTTTGTTGGTCAGGATCGAGATAAAGATCAGGTTATCGATGCCGAGCACGATTTCCATCACCACCAGTGTGGCCAATGCAACCCAGGCGGTGGGGCTGGCGGCGAGTTCTAACAGATATTCCATGGGTCAGTCCTGACTCTGTGTAAGACGGTTTAGATGGTCTTGAAGGAAGATTCGGATTCTTCCGTTTCTTTTTCCGGTGTCTCTTTTTTCTGAATCAACCCACCGGTGGCATCGCTCAGCGCCTGCTCGGCAGCCTTGTGGGTGTCGTCGATCGCTTGCTTGGCAGTTTCCGCCGCCGCGCCCATCAACTGCTGGGCGCTTTTTTCGGCCTGATCACAACCGGCCAGAACCAGTAAAGACGCAAACATCAATGCAGGGAATGTGTATTTCATAAGGTTTCCTTCGAATGAACAGACAGGCGCAACGACCGGCCGTCGATGGCTGGGCATTCTAGGGAGATGAACACTTCAGGAAAATTCGTATTTTTAGCGGCTATACTTCGGTTTTAACGAAGTGGCGATTGATATGCTCAATTACCGGCAACTGCATTACTTCTGGGTCGTGGCCAAAACCGGCAGCATCGTCCGCGCCTGCGAGCAGTTGAACCTGACCCCGCAAACCATCAGCGGGCAGATTTCCCTGCTCGAGCAAACCTACGGCGTCGAGTTGTTTCGCCGCGTCGGCCGGCAGCTGGAGCTTACCGAAGCCGGACGCCAGGCCCTGCCCTACGCTGAGCAAATGTTTCAACTGGGCGGCGAACTTGAGCTGATGCTGCGTGCGCAACCGAATGAGCAGCAGATCCTGTTCCGGGTCGGCGTCGCCGACGTGGTGCCAAAATCCATCGTCTATCGCCTGATTGCGCCGACCATGGAGTTGAGCGAGCCGCTGCGCATCACCTGCCGAGAGGACAAACTCGAACGCTTGCTGGCAGATCTGGCCATTCAGCGTCTGGACCTGGTGATCTCGGACAGCCCGATGCCCTCGCATCTGGATATCAAAGGCTACAGCCAGAAGCTTGGAGAATGCGGAATCAGCTTTTTCGCCACTGCCGAACTGGCCGCGCAGTATGGCCAGGACTTCCCGCGCAGCCTGCACGGCGCACCGCTGCTGATTCCCGGCGCGGAAACCGTGGTGCGCAGCCGCTTGCAGCGCTGGTTCGCCGAGCAGCAGATCCAGCCGCAGATCGTCGGCGAGTTCGATGACAGTGCCTTGATGCAGGCCTTCGGCCAATCCGGCAGCGGGATTTTTATCGGCCCGAGCGTGATCGCCGAGGAAGTGAAGCGCCAGTACAGCGTCCAGCTGATTGGCCAGACCGACGCCGTGAGCGAGTCGTTCTATGCCATTTCGGTAGAGCGCAAGGTCAAGCACCCTGGCATCGTTGCGATTACCGAGGGTGCCCGACGCGAGTTGTTTACCGGGTTATGAAGCTTGCGCGCATGTCTCTCGCGGCTTGAGGGTCATCAGCACCATGGCGAGAAACACCGAGAGCAGAATAAAGCCCGCAGCGGCAAACCCGAGAAAGCCCAGACCGGCACTGTCGATGACCCGACCGCCGACCATCGCGCCCAGGCCGATGCCGAGGTTGGCCCCGGCGATGTTCAACGAGGCGGCAAAGGCTGGCGCCTCTGGTGCGGCTTTCATCAGGCGCACGTGGCTGACCAGAAACAACGCGGCCTGGGTCACGCCCCAGATCCCCAGCGCCACCGCCAGCCCCAGCGGCGAATGAATATTCGGCACCAGCGAGACCATGCCGGCAATCATGAATGCACAGAACAATACCGACGCCCCGAGCGGATGCCGATCCACCGCACGCCCGCCCAGCGAATTACCGATCAGCCCGACCGCACCGAAGGCCATCAGGCACCAACCGACCACGGTGCCGTTGAAACCGGCGAGACGTTCGAGGATGTCTGCAAGGTAGGTGTAAGCGGTGAACATGCCACTGAACACCAGAATCGACAGCACGATATGGCCGATCATCAATGGACTGCGCAGGATCTTGAACTGCGAACGAAAGCTCACCTGATGCTGGTGCAGGCTGGTTTTCGGCAGATAGACCAACAGCAGCAAGGCTTTGGCAAATGCGATCAGCGCCAGAATACCGAATGCGCTGCGCCAGCCGAACGCATCGGAAATCAGCGTGCCGACCGGAATGCCGAATACCGTAGCGCAGACGATACCGAAGCCTATCTTGGCAATCGCCCGACCGGCGAAATCCGGGCCGACGATGTCCACCGCCGTCTCGCTGGCCAAGGCCCAGAACACCGGCAAGCCCAACGCCGGAATCAAGCGCGCAATGGCCATCACCCAGATGTTCGGCGCCAGCGCTGCGACGGTATTGGCCAGGCCGAACATGATCAGGATGGTGATGAACAGTTTGCGCCGTTCGAAACGGGCGAAATACGCGGTCAAAAACGGCCCGAACAGCGCCACGGTAAAGGCGAACAACGTCACCAGCAGCCCGGCTTGCGGGATGGTGACTTCGAGGTCTCGGGCAATCGCCGGCAACAGGCCGACGATGACGAATTCCGTGGTCAGCACCGTGAACCCGGCGGCGGACAACAGAAGAATAGGCAACAGCATGCGCAACTCCAGCAAAACGACGACACCAGCGTTGACCCGGAGGCCCGCTGGCAGAACTTGAAAATGAGGATGGCGAATCTTAACAGACTGTGTCCGGGCTGAGTTGCACAAAGCTGCCGATCTGTGTGGCCGATCCGGTGGCAGATCGTCACAGGCCTGAAGGATTGGGCCTACGCTGTGATAAAGTCCGCGCCCTGAAAAATCGTACAGCTGTGTAACGCTGCGTTCGGCGGCGTTGCTGTCACTTCGACAGGCGTTTCGTGACTGCCCACGACGCTGCGCACCCTATAAAAACAGAGATGCCGTTATGACCGCTTCATCCCCTTCTCTCCTGCTACGCCTGAAAAACCTGAGTCTGGTCAGCCAGATCGTCATCGGCCTGATCGCCGGCATCGCCCTGGCTCTGTTCGCTCCGGAAGCGGCGAAGTCCACCGCGTTCATCGGCAAGGTGTTTGTCTCGGCGTTGAAAGCCGTGGCGCCGATACTGGTGTTCGTGCTGGTGATGGCTTCGATTGCCAACCACAAGCACGGTCAGGAAACCCACATTCGGCCGATTCTGTTCCTCTATCTGCTGGGCACTTTCGCCGCTGCGGTGGTGGCCGTGGTCGCCAGCATGAGCTTCCCCTCGAGTCTGGTGCTGTCCACCGAAAACGTTTCGGTCACGGCGCCCGGCGGCATCAGCGAGGTGCTGCAAAGCCTGTTGCTGAGCGTTGTCGACAACCCGGTCAGCGCGCTGATGAATGCCAATTTCATCGGCATTCTGGCCTGGGCGATCGGTATGGGCATCGCCATTCGCCACGCCGGCGACACCACCCGCGAAGTGCTCGATGACCTGTCCAACGGCGTAACCCTGATCGTGCGCGTAGTGATTCGCTTCGCGCCGCTGGGCATCTTCGGCCTGGTGGCTTCGACCCTGGCCACCTCCGGTTTCGGCGCGCTGCTCGGTTATGCGCACCTGCTGGCCGTGCTGCTGGGCTGCATGCTGTTCGTCGCGCTGGTGATGAACCCGCTGATCGTGTTCTGGAAGCTGCGCCGCAATCCGTATCCACTGACCCTGATGTGCCTGCGCGAGAGCGGGATCACCGCGTTCTTCACCCGCAGCTCGGCGGCGAACATTCCGGTCAATCTGGAACTGAGCAAACGTTTGGGTCTGCATGAAGACACCTACTCGGTATCGATCCCGCTCGGCGCCACCATCAATATGGCTGGTGCAGCGATCACCATCACCGTACTGACCCTCGCTGCCGTGCACACGTTGGGGATCACCGTGGACATCCCGACCGCCATCCTGCTCAGCGTCGTCGCGGCGATCTGCGCCTGCGGCGCTTCGGGTGTGGCCGGTGGTTCGCTGCTGCTGATTCCGCTGGCGTGCAGTCTGTTCGGCATCCCGAGCGAGATCGCCATGCAGGTCGTCGCGGTGGGCTTCATTATTGGCGTGCTGCAGGATTCAGCGGAGACCGCGCTGAACTCGTCGACTGACGTGCTGTTTACAGCGGCGGCTTGCCTGGGTGAGGAAGAGAAGGCTCAGCGTACGGCGTAATCGCGTTACCTGTGGGAGCGAGCCTGCTCGCGAAAGGGGCGAGACATTCAGCATTAATATCGCCTGATACGCCGCATTCGCGAGCAGGCTCGCTCCTCCCCAAAAAAAGCCCGCCAAGGCGCGAACCTTGGCGGGCTTTTTTGTATCCAGGTGTTTAGAACGCGCCCATGTAATCGCGCTTGCCCACTTCAACACCGTTATGACGCAGCAGCGCATAAGCCGTCGTCACGTGGAAGAAGAACTGCGGCAACCCGTAAGTCAGCAGATACGCCTGACCACTGAAGCGCTTCTCTTTTGGCGTGCCCGGACGAGTCACGATTTCGATGCCTTCCTTGCCGTCGATCTGCTCTGGCTTGATCTCGCCGATGAAGGCCAGAACCTTGGCGATCAGCGCTTGCAGGTCGGCGAAGGTGGTTTCAGTGTCGTCGTACTTCGGCAGTTCGACTTCGGCCAGACGCGCCGACACACCTTTGGCGAAATCCACCGCGATCTGCACCTGACGCACCAGCGGGAACATGTCCGGGTACAACCGCGCTTGCAGGAAGACACTCTGGTCGATGTTTTTCGCGCTGGCGTGGGCTTCAGCCTTGTTCAGCACATCGCTCAGGGCGTTGAGCATTTGTTGAAAAACCGGGACGGATGCGGCGTACAGTGAAATGGTCATGGCAATCTCATGTGATGGCTGGGTAATACGTGGTGGCGATTATAGCCATGCTTGATGACCACACGGCTTGCCTTTTGTTTGGCAAGGATTAGGCTAGGCGGCTTCGACTGCAGAGGGAACGCGCGATGACCACCGAACAAGAATCCACCTCCGAACAGCCACGGCTCAATGCCACGGAAATCCGCATTCTGGGCGCGCTGATCGAAAAACAGGCGACCAACCCGGAAACCTACCCGCTGACCCTCAACGCGCTGGTGCTGGCCTGCAATCAGAAAACCAGCCGCGAACCGGTGATGAACCTCAATCAAGGCCAGGTCGGCCAGAGCCTGCGCACGCTGGAAAGTCGGGGTTTCACCAAGCTGGTGATGGGCAGTCGCGCCGACCGCTGGGAACACAAGGTCGACAAGGCGCTGGAGCTGGTACCGGCGCAGGTGATCCTTACCGGTTTGATGTTTTTGCGCGGGCCGCAAACCGTCAATGAACTGCTCACCCGCAGCGGGCGCATGCATGAGTTCGAAGACGCCGAGCAGGTCGTGCATCAGCTTGAACGATTGATCGCTCGTGGACTGGCAGTGCTGATTCCACGTCAGTCAGGGCAGCGCGAAGATCGCTACACCCATGCGCTGGGCGATCCGGCGGATATCGAGGCGATATTGGCGGCGCGGCAAAATCCCGGGGAGCGTCCCAGCGCTGGCGTTTCGCTGGAGCGTATCGAAGAGCTGGAAGCACGGATTGCATTGCTGGAAGAGCGCCTGGCCCGCCTCGAATAACCACCACAAAGCCACTGTGGGAGCGAGCCTGCTCGCGAAAGCGTAGTGTCAGTCACCACGATCTCGAATGACCCATCGCCGTCGCGAGCAGGCTCGCTCCCACAGGGTCTGCGCCATGTTCAGTTGCCCGCTTTATTCGCCATCCCAATAATCCACCCCATCCGCCTGCCGCGCGACCGCGACAAATCCGGAGGTATTGCCCTCGGCATCCACCGCGAAGTTATCCATCACCGCATACTTGTTCGAATCCGGATACTCGCAAATCTCCGGCTGCTGCTGGGTGCTGATCGCCAGATAATGCAATTCGCCCGCACTGGTATTGATGATCTGATGGGCCTTCTCCGGCCCGCCCGGTGGGCAGGCGATCACATCACCCGCGCGGATCGGAAAACGCTCGCCCCCCAACCGCACCTCGCCCTCTCCGGCCACCACGTAGAACATTTCCTCGTTGACCCGATGACTGTGAAACGGGCTGCCGCGCATGCCCGCTGGCAGTGCATACAGACGATAGCCGAGTTTTTGCGCACCCAATTGCTGGCCGATCCGCGCAAAACGCTGCTGATAACGCCCGGCGGTTTCGCCTTCGGGGGCAAGGGCTTCGGGCAGGGGTTCGAGTTCGACCTCGTTGAGGTTGAGGATGGGCGGATGCATGGTTGGCCTCGGAGATTTTTTTCTGTAATGGGCGCTGGCGAGGATTATAGACAGCGATCCAGACCCGCAGCGCGGCCTTCGCGAGCAGGCTCGCTCCCACCTTCAATCGAATTCCAACGGCAGGAATACGCTCAACCTGTGGGAGCGAGCCTGCTCGCGAAGAGGCCCGTTCAGCCACCGCAACACTCAGCTACGGGCAAAATTCACCGCCGCAGCAAACTGCGCCTCATTCGGCCGCACCCCGGTGTACAGCACGAACTGCTCCAGCGCCTGGATGGCAATCACTTCCAGCCCGGTGATCACGCGCTTGCCCTCGGCCCGCGCGCGCACGATCAGCGGCGTCTCCGAGGGAATCGCCACCACATCGAACACGGTGTCCGCCGTTTTGATCACTTCGGGCTCAAATGCCAGCTGCCCTGCTTCCGGCCCGCCGTCCATGCCCACCGGCGTCACATTGATCAGCATCTGCGGGCGCTCGTCGGCCAGCTCGGCCTGCCAGCGATAACCCAGCGAATCCGCCAGCGCACGCCCGGCTCGCTCGTTACGGGCGACGATCAGACCGTTCCTGTAACCGCCGTCACGCAACGCACTGGCCACCGCTTTGGCCATGCCGCCGCTGCCGCGCAGGGCGAACGTTGAAGCCTTGGGCACCGCGTGGCTTTCAAGCAACTGCGCCACGGCGATGTAATCAGTGTTGTAGGCCTTGAGGTGGCCATTGGTGTTGACGATAGTGTTGATCGACTGGATCGCCGCCGCCGACGCATCCAGCTCATCGACCAGCGCAATACAGGCTTCCTTGAACGGCATCGACACACCGCAGCCGCGAATGCCCAGCGCACGGATGCCGCCGACCGCGCCGGTCAGATCCTGGCTGCTGAACGCCTTGTAATAGAAGTTCAGGCCCAGCTGTTCATACAAATGGTTGTGAAAACGCAGACCGAAGTTCCCCGGGCGCCCGGACAGGGACATGCACAGTTGGGTGTCTTTATTCGGGTTCATCTGCATGAAACTTCTCCTTCAAACGCACTTTCGGATGGACGGGATTGGCCAGCCCACCGGGTTCTGAATCATCATTGCGGCTTGTTCAAGGCGCCGCGCTGTCGGGTAAAAAAGCCGCTACAGACCTTACACAAAATTTACCCAGCGGCTGTGCTGAATTTCGCAAATTTGCTGTCTCAGCTGTATCCCCGCGACAACTGTGGGCCTGGTTCAGGCCCAGCCGCCGGGTCGAAGAACCGAGGACTTATCATGATTCGTAAACTTCCCATCATGGCTTTGTTGATTGGCGCACTCGCGGTCACCGGCGAGGCTGAAGCGGGTGGTGGCCATGGCTGGCAGGGCCCTGCAGTGTTTGGCGCGATCGTCGGCTCGGCCATCATCGGCTCGGCACTGATCAATCAGGATCGACCGGTGTATGTGCAGCAACAACCGGTTTATGTTCAGCCGCAACCGGTCTATGTGCAGCAACCGCCTCCACCGGTCTACTACCAACCGGCGCCGGTGTATGTAC
Organism: Pseudomonas sp.; assembly: GCF_035554175.1. GTDB lineage: Bacteria > Pseudomonadota > Gammaproteobacteria > Pseudomonadales > Pseudomonadaceae > Aquipseudomonas. Next base: position 22,043 of record NZ_DATMIV010000004.1, read on the forward strand.
AGCAACCGGTTTACGTGCAGCCGGCCCCCGTATACTACGGCCCGCCGCGCGGTTACTACGGCCGGCCCCATGGCTACTACTATGGCGGCCCGCATGGCTACTACGGCGGTCCACGCTGGTAAGCAAATACCGAGCCCCGCTTTCAAGCGGGGCTTTTTTATGACCGCTGGTCGGGGCAGGTCTGAAATAATCTCGCCAAGGTCGCTGCCGGGACAGTTCGAGCAGCTAAAGTCGGCATGATGGAATCGACCGTTGGCACTTTTTTCATCAAACGGTCACTGCTTTGTCATGACGGAACCGCAAGCTGAATCCGTCCGTAAACAACAGATCGATAACAACAAGGACGACTGTATGCCCACTCAAAATCCGCACCGCATCGTCGGTTTGTGCACCTCTGGCAAAGTCTACAGTGCGCTGACCGAACTCAAGCACCTCGAAGGCCACCGCTGCGCCAAGCTGCTGTCGCTGCTGGCCGAGAACCTGGTGCACAAGGGCCTGCTCAACGAACGCGAAGTCATGCACATGCTCGATCAAGTGGTCGAATGACGCCAGAGACCTCACTGGTATCAATGACCACTATCGAAAGCGTTGATTGTCCGCAGCGCCGGTAAATCCCTAAGGTAGCCCCATCAGTTTGATGGAGGTTTTCCCATGGCTCAGGTTCAAATCATGTCGGTGATCGGCAGCGCAGTTCCCGCTTCGCTGCGTGCGTCGGGGTTGCTTGCCTGCTGGTATCTGGTGCGCGACGGCGAGCCGATCAGCGGCCCGCTCACTTCGTTGCCCGCGGCGCAAGCGCTGTCGCAACAAGTTGCCAGCAGCGCGTTTCAGGCCTAAGGCAGTTGCACCTTGGGTTTGGTCTCGACGAACAGTGCCCAGCTCGACAGGAACAAAGCGGCAATCAGCGGCCCGATGACAAAGCCGTTGAGGCCGAATACCGCGAGGCCGCCCAGCGTTGACACCAGAATCAGGTAGTCCGGCATTTTCGTGTCCTTGCCCACCAGAATGGGTCGCAGCACGTTATCGACCAGACCGATCACGAAGACGCCGAACAAGCCCAGCACCACGCCCTTCCAGATCATGCCGCTGAGCAGGAAGTACACCGCCACCGGCGCCCAGACAATCCCCGCGCCCACCGCTGGCAACAGCGACAGAAATGCCATCAGCACCGCCCAGAGCAACGCGCTGGGGATGTCGAGAAACCAGAAAATTGCCCCGCCCAGCGCACCTTGCGTCACGGCCACCAGCACATTGCCTTTGACCGTTGCGCGCACCACGCGATTGAACTTCAGTTGCAGACGGCGCTTGTGGTTTTCCTCCAGCGGCACCGCTGTGCGTATCTTGCGCGCCAGTTCGGCGCCGTCACGCAGAAAGAAAAACAGCAGATAGAGCATGATGAAAAAGCTCACCACGAACTCGAACGTGCCCTGGCCGAAGCTGAACGCTTGAGTTGCCAGCACTTGGCTGCCCTGCATCGCGGTTTTGACGATCTTCTCGCGCAGACTGTCGAGTTCCCCCATGCCAAAGCGATCGAGCAGATGCTGAAAATATGGCGGCAGGCTGTGTTTGAACTGCGCCAGATAGGCGGCGATGTCCAGCTCACCGCTTTCAATGTTCTTGTAGACCGTCGCGCCTTCCTGCACCAGCAGGAGGCTGACGATGATCACCGGCAGAATCGCGATCACCAGGCACAGGCTCAAGGTGCACAGCGATGTCAGGTTGCGTTCCCAGCCGAATTTCAGCTGCAGCCTGCGCTGCACCGGGGCAAACAGAATGCCGAGGATGACGGCCCAGAACACCGCGCCATAGAACGGCAGCAGAATCCAGATGAAGGCGACCGTGACCAGCACCAGCAGCACTGTCAGGGATTTGAATTGCAGACTCTTTTCGTTCATATCCGGTCCATGTCAGTCAGGCGTCCCGCACGCCCGCCCCACTTAGTCAGCCGCCGCGCGCGCGAGTGCCATGTTTATTGATGAGCATAGATCCAGATCAATAAACCCTCGCGACAGCTGCCCTACCCTTCGCGGCTTTTGCGACCGACACCGAGATGCCTACCCTCATCGCCCCCGAACTGCTCGCCCCCGCCGGCACCCTGAAAAACATGCGCTACGCCTTTGCCTACGGCGCCGATGCGGTCTATGCCGGCCAGCCGCGCTACAGCCTGCGGGTGCGCAACAATGAATTCGACCACGCCAATCTGGCGCTGGGCATTCGTGAGGCGCAGGCCCAGGGCAAGCGTTTCTACGTGGTGGTCAACATCGCCCCGCACAACGCCAAGCTCAAGACCTTCCTCAAGGATCTGGCACCGGTGATCGAGATGGCGCCGGATGCGCTGATCATGTCCGACCCGGGCCTGATCATGCTGGTGCGCCGACATTTTCCGCAGATGCCCATCCACTTGTCAGTCCAGGCCAACACGGTGAACTGGGCCAGTGTCGAGTTCTGGCAGCAACAGGGGCTGAACCGGATCATCCTGTCGCGCGAACTGTCGCTGGAAGAGATCGACGAAATCCGCGAACAAGTGCCGGGCATCGAGCTGGAAGTGTTTGTGCATGGCGCGCTGTGCATGGCCTATTCCGGGCGCTGCCTGCTCTCGGGTTACATGAACAAACGGGACGCCAATCAGGGCACTTGCACCAACGCCTGCCGCTGGAAATACACGGCGCAGGAGGCTACGCAAAACCAGCTCGGCGAGATCGTCCAGACCTTTGAACCCGAACCGACCCTGGGCCTCGGCGCACCGACCGATCAAGTGTTCCTGTTGCAAGAAGCCAACCGCCCCGAAGAATTGATGCCGGCGTTCGAGGACGAACACGGCACCTACATCATGAACGCCAAGGACCTGCGCGCCGTGCAGCATGTCGAGCGGCTGACGCGCATGGGCGTGCAATCGTTGAAGATCGAGGGCCGGACCAAATCGCATTTCTACTGCGCGCGCACCACTCAGGTGTATCGCCGGGCGATTGACGACGCGGTGGCCGGGCGAGAGTTCGATCGCAGTCTGATGCTCGACCTCGAATCACTCGCCCAGCGCGGTTACACCGAGGGTTTTCTGCGCCGGCATGTCCACGACGAATATCAGAATTATCAGCGCGGCAGCTCGGTCTCGGAGCGCCAGCAGTTTGTCGGCGAGCTGACCGGCGAGCGGCGGAACCAGCTGGCTGAGGTGAAAGTGAAAAATCGTTTCGCCTTGGGTGATCATCTGGAACTGATGACGCCCAAGGGCAATGTTCACTTTGATCTGCATGAGTTGCAGGGTCTGAACGGTAAAGCCATCGAGGTGGCGCCAGGGGATGGGCATACGGTGTATGTACCGATACCCGATGGGGTGGACCTGCGTTTTGGGTTGTTGATGCGGGATTTGCGTGTTGGGTGAATGGCGACCTGGTCGGGGCACGCGAAGTACGGCCGTGATTTGCAGGTGAAGCCGATGCCTCTTCGCGAGCAGGCTCGCTCCCACAGGAAATTTGTGTCAGCCACTGTGGGAGCGAGCCTGCTCGCGAAAAGGCCGGCACACTCAACGAATAATCCAGACCTCAGCGCCTATCATCCGACAACGGCGTCGGCTCATCCGCCGGCGGTACCTCGTCATCATCCGGAGGATCCTTCCAGTCATCCGGCCGGTCGTCATCGCTCAATGGGTCGCGACCCGGATCCATGCCAGGCGGTGCGTCGTGATCGCTCAGTGTCGGCTCGTCGCTGCCGGATACCGGGCGGGTCTGGTCGGTGGGCGCCATGCCACCGGGAACAAGCGCGTCATCAGCCATGCTACACCTCACAGAAACAGGCGCGGAATATCCGCGGCGTATTCGTTGGAAGCGCGGCCATCGACGGCGTGCGATACATCAGACCAGCGGTGTCACCCCTGTGCGATAAACCGATCACGACTATTGGTCAGGTGCAGCCACATGGCGGCGCGAGCGGCGTCCGGGTCCTGACGCTTGATGGCGTTCAGAATCGCCTCATGCTCCAGATTGGCCAGGTGCCCGAGCCTGCTCAGATCCGCCGCGCCGCGCTCGGCGGCATTCAGCCGATGGCGCGGGATCATCGCACTGCCCAAGTGCTGCATGATCTCGCTGAAGCAGGCATTGCCGGTGGCCTCGGCGATCAACAGATGAAAACGCCGATCGGCCTCCACGCAACTGTCGTTGCTGGCCAGCAGCCGCTGGTAGTCGTCCAGCGCCTGACGCATCTGTTGCAATTGCTGCTCGCTGCGCCGTTGCGCCGCCAGCGCCGCCGCTTGCGTCTCCAGGCCCATGCGCAGTTCGAGAATGCTGCGCACGCCCAGCGCCGTGTCGACGTTCAGGCGCAAACCTTGTTCCGGTGCGCGTTCAATCACGAAGGTGCCGATGCCGTGGCGCGTTTCAACCAGACCTGAAGCCTGCAACTTGGAGATCGCCTCGCGCACCACCGTGCGGCTGACGCCGTGTTCCTTAACGATGGAATTCTCCGATGGCAGCTTGTCACCGGGTGACATCTGTCCGAGCAGGATGCTCTGGGTGAGTTTTTCCACCAGGTCATGAGCGAGATTGTGCGTGCGTTTGCGCGCTGGCGCGTCGAGGTCTTCGTACATGATCGGTTCCGGTGATGGGGCTTGCCGATCGTAGCACTGCGTGATGACGGTTGAGACGGATTTAACGCTTCATGGCGTCGCAACTTGTATGACAACACTCAATATTCTTATCCCCCTGTGCCAGTCTACGGAACCGCGCGATCAGTCAGCCCACCAGCAAGGCGCTCGGCACATCCGACCAAAGTCCATTAAAAACGCGACAGAATCCGGTTTCCGCATAAGAAACCGCCCCATCAGAAGAATTTAATCACCTCACCCCACTTGTAGGACAAAAAAACTCAGTTGTATGATGTCTATCAACAAAGCAGCACCCTGCCCTACCCGCATAAAAATAATCAGTGGGAGAAAAACCAGTGAACACCTCCGTCTCGGGGATGCACGACGGCGTCGATCCAACGCTCGTCTCGGCCATCTCGAAAGTCAAACGCCACGTCCTGCCGCTTTTCGTAATCATGTTCATCGTCAATTACATTGACCGGGTGAACATCGGTTTCGTCCGTACCCACATGGAAACCGATCTGGGCATTGGCGCTGCCGCTTACGGCTTCGGCGCCGGCCTGTTCTTCATCGGCTACGCGCTGTTCGAAGTGCCGTCCAACATGCTCCTGCAGAAAGTCGGAGCCCGCATCTGGCTGACCCGCATCATGTTCACCTGGGGCCTGGTCGCCGCCGGCATGGCCTTCATCCAGAACGAAACCCACTTCTACATCCTGCGGTTTCTGCTCGGTGTGGCCGAGGCTGGTTTCTTTCCGGGGGTGATCTACTACTTCACCCGCTGGCTGCCCGGCGCCGAGCGCGGCAAGGCGATCGCGATCTTTCTCAGTGGCTCGGCCGTGGCCTCGCTGATCTCCGGCCCGCTGTCCGGCCTGCTCCTGCAGATCAACGGCCTGGGCATGCACGGCTGGCAGTGGATGTACTTCATCGAAGGGATGTTCTCGGTATGCCTGTGCGTCTTCGTCTGGTTCTGGCTGGATGCCAAACCCCACGACGCGAAATGGCTGACCCGCGCCGAACAGGACGCGCTGGTCACCGCCATCGACGATGAACAAAAGGCTCGCGAAGCCGCCACGCCGATCCGCCCGTCACTGGGCAAACTGCTCAAGGATCGGCAGATCATCCTGTTCTGCCTGATCTACTTCTTCATCCAGCTGACCATCTACGCTGCAACTTTCTGGCTGCCGAGCATCATCAAGAAGATGGGCGAGCTCAGCGACGTGCAGGTCGGCCTGTTCAACTCGATTCCGTGGTTGCTGTCGATCGTCGGCATGTACGCCTTCGCCTCGCTGTCAGCGAAGTGGAAACATCAGCAGGCGTGGGTGGCCACAGCGCTGCTTATCGCCGCGGCGGGGATGTTCATGTCCACCACCGGCGGGCCGATCTTCGCCTTCGTCGCGATCTGCTTTGCGGCACTGGGGTTCAAATCCGCCTCGTCACTGTTCTGGCCAATTCCGCAGGCCTATCTGGATGCGCGCATCGCAGCGGCGGTGATCGCGTTGATCAACTCAGTGGGCAACCTTGGCGGCTTCGTTGCGCCAACCACGTTCGGCCTGTTGGAACAACACACCGGCTCGATCCAGGGCGGCCTCTATGGTCTGGCCGCGACCTCGATCATCGCCGCCATCATCGTCTTCGCTGCACGCACCACGCCGAAACCTGCCTCTGAAAATGCTGTGGCCGACGCCGCGCCGAAACATGCCTGACTTCGTCTCGACAAGGAAAACAACAATGACTGTTCATGACACCGCCAAAGCTCCGATCATCACTGATATGCAGGTCATTCCGGTGGCCGGTCACGACGGCATGCTGCTCAACCTGAGCGGCGCCCACGGGCCGTTTTTCACTCGCAACATTGTCATTCTCAAGGACAACGCCGGCCACACCGGTGTTGGCGAAGTGCCCGGTGGCGAGCGTATTCGCCAGACCCTGGAGGACGCACGCAATCTGGTGATCGGCAGCCCGATCGGCACCTACCAGAAGATTCTCAATCAGGTGCGCCAGACCTTCGCCGACCGCGATGCCGGCGGCCGTGGCCTGCAGACCTTCGATCTGCGCATCACTATCCACGCGGTCACTGGCCTGGAAGCCGCTCTGCTCGACCTGCTCGGCCAACACCTCGACGTACCGGTGGCGGCGCTGCTCGGTGAGGGTCAGCAACGTGATGAAGTGAAGATGCTCGGTTATCTGTTCTACGTCGGCGATCAGCACCAGACCGATCTGGCCTATCGCAGCGAGCCGGACGCCGACAATGACTGGTTCCGCGTGCGGCATGAACAAGCCATGACTGCCGAAGCGGTGGTGCGCCTGGCCGAGGCGGCGCACGCCAAGTACGGCTTCAAGGACTTCAAACTCAAGGGCGGCGTGCTCAGTGGCGATGCCGAAATTGAAGCGGTGACGGCACTGGCTGAGCGCTTCCCTGAGGCGCGGATCACCCTCGATCCGAACGGTGCATGGTCATTGAAAGAGGCGATTCGTCTGTGCCGCGATCAGCATCACGTGCTCGCCTACGCTGAAGATCCGTGCGGTGCGGAAAACGGTTATTCCGGTCGCGAAGTCATGGCTGAGTTCCGCCGCGCCACCGGCCTGAAAACCGCGACCAATATGATCGCCACCGACTGGCGCGAGATGGGCCATGCGATTCAATTGCAGTCAGTGGACATTCCGCTGGCCGACCCGCATTTCTGGACCATGCAGGGCTCGGTGCGCGTCGCGCAGATGTGCCATGAGTGGGGCCTGACCTGGGGCTCGCATTCCAACAACCACTTCGACATTTCCCTGGCCATGTTCACCCACGTCGCCGCCGCCGCACCGGGAGAGATCACCGCCATTGACACCCACTGGATCTGGCAGGACGGCCAGCGACTGACCAAGGCACCGCTGCAAATCGTCGACGGCTGCGTGCAGGTGCCGCAGAAACCGGGGCTGGGGGTGGAGCTGGACATGGATCAAGTGGCCAAGGCCCACGAACTGTACAAAGGCATGGGCCTCGGCGCGCGGGACGACAGCGTGGCGATGCAGTTTCTGATTCCGGGGTGGAAATTCGATAACAAACGGCCGTGTCTGGTGCGGTGATGCCTCGCTGATATATGTAGGAGCTGCCGAAGGCTGCGATCTTTTGATTCTGTTTTGAAGATCAAAAGATCGCAGCCTTCGGCAGCTCCTACAATTCGGTGTTCAGCTTGGGATTTGCAGCAACCACTCCTTGAACGCCAGCATCGCCGCCGTTTCCGCTCGCGACTGCAACCGCGTCAACCAGTAACTGCCCGTGGTGATCTCGATCGCAAACGGCTGGCGAATCGCATCCGCCGCCAGTTGCCGGGCGAACATCAGCGGCGGCGCCAACGCCACCCCGCCGCCCTGCAGTGCCGCTTCCATCATCGCCAGCGACGAGTCGAACACGATGCTCTGCGGCGGTGCCGCCTGAGTCGCCAGCCCCGCCGCCTGAAACCACTCCGGCCACTCATCGGTGCGGTAGGAACGTAGCAAAGTCTGCTGCAACAGGTCCGCCGGCGAGTGCAATTGCCGGGCGATTTCCGGTACACACAACACCGACAACGGCGCATCGAGCAAGCGCGTCGCTTCAATGCCATGCCAGGCGCCAGCGCCGAAACGTATCGCGTAATCCAGACCTTCCGCCGCCACGTCCACCCGGTTGTTGTGCGTCGACAGGCGCAAATCAATCAATGGATGTTTCGCCCGAAAATCCGCCAGCCTCGGCAACAGCCACCCCACGGCAAAGGTGCCGACCGCGCCCACCGTCAACATGTCCCGATACCGCCCGCCAGCCAGGCGTTCGAGCAGCTGCGCAATGTGATCGAATGAAGTGCTGAGCACCGGCAGCAAGGTCTCTCCTTCACTGGTCAGCATCAAGCCACGGGGCAGGCGTTTGAACAGGGTAAGGTTGAGTTGTGCTTCCAGGCTTTTGACCTGGTGGCTGACCGCCGCTTGCGTCACACACAGTTCCACGGCGGCGCGGGTGAAGCTCAAGTGACGCGCCGACGCTTCGAAAGCGCGTAACGCGTTTAGCGGCAGTTGCGGTCGAATCATGCGCTGTTCCAAATTTTTCTAATGGCTCGTGCGAGTTTTCATCGTTTGTCGATGGCGGGCGAAGTGCCTAAATTAGCCGCGCTGATCAGCCCCCGATGAAAAATCACCCGCAGTGTAGCGGGATACAACAATCGACACTCATGGAGAGTGATTCAAGCATGTATTCATTCAAGCCAAGCAAGGTCTTTCCCTACAGCGCTTTCGCACTGTTGTTCAGCAGCGTTGCCTGTCAGGCTGCCACGCCAACGGATGCGCAATTGCAGGCACTGGTCACGCAAGCCGTGACCCCGGCGATGCAGAAAAACAACATTCCAGGCCTGACCGTAGGGCTCACGATAAATGGCCAGACGCATTACTTTAACTACGGAGTCGCCGCCAAGGATACCGGGCAAAAGGTCAGCGAAAACACCCTGTTCGAAGTCGGTTCGGTGAGCAAAACCTTCACCGCAACCCTCGCAGGTTACGCCCAGGCCACCGGCAAACTGAACCTTGCGAGCACGGCCAGCCAGCTCTGGCCCGAACTCAAGGGCAGCGCGTTCGACAGCATCAGCGTGTTGCAGCTGGGCACCTACAGCGCCGGTGGTTTACCACTGCAATTCCCGGCTGAAGCGGATTCTTCCGACAGGATGCTCAGCTATTACCAACAGTGGAAACCGCAGTTTCCCGCCGGCAGCCATCGCCTGTATTCCAACCCGAGTCTCGGCCTGTTCGGCTACCTGACGGCGAAAAGCCTCGACCAGCCGTTTGACCAGGCCATGACCCAAACCCTGCTGCCGAAGCTCGGCCTGCATCACACTTTCCTCAGTGTGCCGCCGGCGCAATCGAAGCTTTACGCCCAAGGCTACGACAGCGCCGATCAACCGGTGCGCGTCAGCCCCGGTGCACTCGACGCCGAAGCCTATGGCATCAAAACCAGCGCCGCCGATCTACTGCGTTACGTGCAGGCACAGCTGAGACCGTCCAGCCTCGAGCCAGACCTGCGCAAAGCCATTGCCAACACGCACACCGGTTACTACCGCGTCGGCGATATGACCCAGAGCCTGGGCTGGGAACGTTACGACTACCCGATCAGCCTGGAAAAACTGCAAAACGGCAATTCGACCCCCATGGCCATGGAGCCACACAGAGTCGACTGGTTGACCCCGCCGCAAGCTGAACCTGCCAATGTGCTGTTCAACAAAACCGGTTCCACACGGGGCTTTGGCGCGTATGTGGCGTTCGTGCCGTCGCGGGACATGGGTATCGTGATCCTCGCCAACAAGAATTACCCGAACGTCGAACGGGTGAAAATTGCGCATACGATTTTCGGTGCGCTGGCAGAGTAAAAAAGATCGCAGCCTTTGGCAGCTCCTACGGGATCGGTTTTCACGCGGTCCATGCCGATGAATTGTAGGAGCGAGCCTGCTCGCGAATGCGCTGGATCAGACGCCTCTCAGCGCCAGAAAAACCGCTATCGCGAGCAGGCTCGCTTCCACATTTGCTCTCTGCATCACACAAAAAAATGTGGGAGCTGGTTTGTCAGCTCCCACAGGTTTTTTGCTCCATTCACGCAACGCGCCATCAATCATCCGGCATCTGCGGCGGCTTGCTCGGTTTCGCCGGTTTGCTCGGCTTGCTGCCCTTCGCGCCTTTGGCCGGTTCCGGCTCGGTGGCGGCGGGTGCTTGCGCTGCGGCGGCAGCGGCGGCTTCTTTTTCGGCCATGGGCATGGCGTCGATGGTTTCGAAGATTTTTGTCAGGCTCAAAGCCTTGGCTTCGTCACCCGAGGCGGAGAGCTTGGTTTCGCCGTCCTTGCCCACCAGGAACACTTTCGGATAGGTCCCGGCGCCCAGCTTCAGCGAGCGCAGCAGGGCCATGGTGTCCTGCTGGCCCATGTCCTTGCCGTCGAGCTGGCCGGACATGTTGAGGATGGTGTAGACCTTGATGTTGCGGTCGGTGACGCCCTTTTTGTTGGCCGGGTCTTCCAGCGATTTTTTCAGGCTCAGCCACACCGGGTCGACGGTGCTTTGCGCAATCACGACCAGCGGGCGGGCGCGGCCCATGTCCCCGGCCAGGGGTGAATCGCTGTCGGCGGCGAACAAGGGGCCGGCGATCGCCAGCAAGAGGGTCAGGGTCAAGGTCAGGGACCTGATGAGCATGCGCATCTCCTTTTGATATCCACGCACTACTGATTGCGCATCGTGGCGATTGTTCCGGCGGCGCCTGGCAAAAAGGCATCGCCCTGCCAAAAGCTTAGGTCAGGGAAAACTTTGCGCAACATCGCAGACGTGACCACTACGCCGATTGGATTAGCGGCCCCGAGCGCACCGGGTGGCTGCTCTACCAATGGTGCTGAAGTTCGTGATCCCGCGCTGACGCTGTGGCGCTCAGCAGGATCAGAATGCCAACTTGTAACCAATCAACACCAGCATCGTCGCCAGGCACGGGCGCAGGACTTCGTCGGAGATGCGCCCGGTCAGGTGGCTGCCGAGCCAGATACCCGGCAGCGAGCCCATCAGCAGGAAACTTAGCACCCCCCAGTCCATGTTGCCCATGCTCGCGTGGCCGAGGCCGGCGACCAGGGTCAGCGGTACGGCGTGGGCGATTTCAGTGCCGACCAGGCGGCGGGTCGGCAGCAACGGGTAGAGGATGAACAAGGCGACGGTGCCCAGTGCGCCGGCGCCGATCGAGGTCAGGGCGACCATGGTGCCGAGGACCAGCCCGGTGATCACCGTCATGGCATTCAGACGCGAACCGCTCGGGTTGTAGTTGCCGCCGGCGCGTTTGTGGGCGAATTCGAGCAAGCGTTTCTTGAAGAAAATCGCCAGCGCCGTGGCGAACAGGACGAAGCCGAGGGCCTGTTTGATGATGGCGTTCATCGCTTCCGGCGCGGTGTGCAGGGTGCTGAGGAACCACAGGGTCATGGCCACCGCCGGCACGCTGCCGAGGGTCAGCCAGCCGGTGATCGCCCAGTCGATATTCTTGTTCTTCTTGTGAACGAGGACACCACTGGATTTGGTAATGGCGGCGTACAACAGATCAGTGCCCACCGCCGTCGCCGGGTTGATGCCGAACCACAGCAGAATCGGCGTCATCAACGAACCACCGCCGACACCGGTCATGCCGACAATAAACCCTACGACCAGCCCCGCAATGACCAGGCCGAAATTTGCCAATTCCATTCAAACGTCCAGAAAACGACAGGAAAAATCTGGCCCGCAGCATAGCGATTTTTCATATAACCACATATATCGATGCGGTCTATCGTTATGCCATATCGGCATTCAGCGAAGTACCCCTGTGGGAGCGAGCCTGCTCGCGAAGGCGGTGGGTCAGCAACCGATGATTTGAATGATCCGGCGCCTTCGCGAGCAGGCTCGCTCCCACAGTGGTCTGGCTCACTGCACCGGCAAGAAATTCAGAAACAACAGACTCTGCGCGTAATTCAGGCCGATCCTTCGATAGCGCTCATCCAGCATTTGCGTGAGCAGATCCAGGCGTGCGACGACTTTGCTGAATTCGGTGGCGAAGCTGAGGTTGCTGCCCTCCTCCGAGATTTCGTTGGAGAACAGCAGCGGTTGGCCCTCCTTGTTCTGCCGTTGCGACAAAATCCACATGGCTTTTTCGATGTTGCGCGCGGCGTTGTGCACGAAGGTCGGGTTGATCGCGTCGGTCATGTAGAACTCGGTGCGATTGCCGTGGGCGGTGACCAGCATGCTGCCGATCGCATAGATGAACGCGCCGACCCGGTCGCCGAGGAATTCCCGGCTCATCGCGTAGCTCAGCGCCGCCAGATCCTTGCGCCCGCCCAGCACGGGCAGCGGCTGCTGTTGCTCGACAGCGAGGCGTACCTGTTTCACGGCGGTGTTGATGTTGAGGAAGCCCGACTTGCGCAGCTCTTCCGGGTTGCGCAGGTACAACTTGCCCATCAGCCGATAGAGGCTGTCGAGGTTGTCGCGCATTGCCAGGGTGGCCATGCGGTCGACGCTGGTCTGCAAAAACTCCTGCGGCTGCCCTTCACGCATCTGATTGAAGAATCCGTTGCCGTTCTGATGGCTGCAGCCGCTGAGCAACAACGGGAACAGCCAGGCCAGCAGCAGGCACGGGCGGCGGTGAAAGGCGCTGATCAGGGCAAAAACACTCGGCATGAAGTCTCGGACAGGCACATTCCTGTGCGGCGGGAGTCACCGCATCCTGGCCATGCATAGAGCCGCCGATTGCGAAAAAGTGCAGTGCTCGAGGTGTTAGCCGACCTTCGGCGCTTTGCGATCTGTCAATTAGTCGGACTTTATATTTGCGAAACCCGGAAAATCCGCTATAAATCTTCTTTCTCGACTCAAATAGCATGACTAGTTACATGTGGGAGCTGCCGAAGGCTGCGATCTTTTGATCTTGCTTCTAAAAATCAAAATCAAGATCAAAAGATCGCAGCCTTCGGCAGCTCCTACGGTCTGTACCAAAACAACAACAAAAAGGAAGGTCAACCATGCTTCAATCCCGTCACCTGCTCTCCGGCCTCGGACTGTCCCTGATGATCGCTACCCTTTCCGCCAACGCGGCGGGCCTGACCGCTGAATACAAAGCCTTCGGCAAGACCAATGACGGCACGCCCGTCGAGCAGTACATCCTGCGCAACAGCCACGGCATGCAGGCCACCGTCATCACCTATGGCGCCACCCTGCAAGCGCTGAAAGTCGCTGACAAGCACGGCAAGTTCGACGACGTCGTCCTCGGTTTCGACGATGTGCAGGGCTATCAGAAAGGCACCGCCTACTTCGGCGCGACCATTGGCCGCTTCGGCAATCGCCTGGCCGAGGGTGCCTTCGAACTCGACGGCAAGCGCTATCAAGTGCCGCAGAACGACAAGACCAACGCTTTGCACGGCGGGCCCGATGGGTTCGACAAAAAAGTCTGGAAGGCCAGGGAAACCAAGGACAAGGATTCGGTCGGCGTGACACTGACCTATCTGTCGGCGGACGGTGAAATGGGTTTCCCGGGCAATCTGACCACCGAAGTCACCTATCGCCTGACCGACAACAACGAGCTGCGCATCGACTACAAGGCCAGCACTGACAAACCGACCGTGCTCAACCTGACCAACCACAGTTACTTCAACCTCGCCGGCGCTGGCAATGGCGACATTCTCAAGCAGGTCGCGACCATCCACTCCAGCCATTACACGCCGGTCACCGCGAAACTGATCCCCACCGGGGAACTGGCGCCAGTCGCCGGTACGCCGATGGATTTCACCAAACCGACGGCGATCGGCACGCACATCAAGGCTGACCACCCGCAGCTGAAATTCGCCGAAGCGAAACACGGCGGTTTCGATTTCAACTGGGCGCTGGACACCAAGGGCGATATCGGCAAAGTCGCCACTGAAGTCAGCGACCCGCAATCGGGGCGCACCCTGCAGCTGTACACCACCGAACCGGGCGTGCAGTTCTACACCAGCAACTTCCTCGATGGCACGGTCAAGGGCAAGGGCGGCAAGGTCTATCCGCACTGGGGCGCGTTTACCCTCGAGACCCAGCATTATCCGGACTCGCCGAATCAGCCGGCTTTCCCGAGCACGCGGCTTGATCCGGGGCAGACCTATGCCCACAGCGTGATCCTGAAATTCACCACCAGGTAAAAGCTGGAAGATCAAAAGATCGCAGCGTTCCGCTGCTCCTACAGAAAAACACATCCCCCTGTAGGAGCTGCGGAACGCTGCGATCTTTTCTGCTTTTTGAACCCCGACGCTATTCTGCTGCCCACTAAAGATATCGACTCTTTAAGCCAGGAGGTTTGAATGCGTACTCTTGAGTTGGCCGGCGTGCAGGTTCCCGTGATTGGTCAGGGCACCTGGCGCATGGGTGAGGATCGCTCGGCGCATCAGCGTGAAGTGGCCGCGCTGCGCAGGGGCATCGAGCTGGGCATGACGTTGATCGACACGGCCGAAATGTATGCCGAGGGCGGCGCCGAAACGCTGGTCGGCGAAGCGATTGCCGGTCTGCGTGAGCAAGTATTTCTGGTCAGCAAGGTCTACCCGCACAACGCCAGCCGCCAAGGCATCCCGCAGGCCTGCGAGCGCAGCCTGCGCCGGCTCGGCACCGATTACATCGACCTGTATCTGTTGCACTGGCGTGGCCAGTATCCGCTGGAGGAAACCGTCGAAGCTTTCGAACGCCTGCGCGAGGACGGCAAGATCGGCCGTTGGGGCGTGTCGAATTTCGATGTCGACGACCTCGAAGAACTCTCAAGTTCGGCCTGCGCCACCAATCAGGTGTTGTATAACCTCGAAGAGCGCGGCATCGAATTCGATCTGCTGCCGTGGTGCAAACATCAGCGCCTGCCGCTGATGGCTTACTGTCCGATTGGCCAGGGCGGCGCGATGCTGGCCGAGCCGGTGCTGCAAGAGATTGCCACTCGTCACAACGCCACCCCGGCGCAGGTTTCGCTGGCGTGGATCCTGCGCCAGGATGGCGTGATTGCGATCCCAAAAGCTGTGCGCCCCGAGCATGTACAACTCAATGCGCAAGCGGCGCAGCTGCAACTGGAGGCCGGGGATCTCGCGGCGCTGGATCAGGTGTTTCCGGCGCCACAACGCAAGCAGCGGCTGGCCATGGTTTGAGCCGCCGACTGCGAGGGCTTGGCAATGAGAAGCACCGATCTGCACGACCCGTTCAACCTGCAACGTTTTATCCAGGCTCAGGACCCGGTGTTTGATCGGGTCGAGCGCGAACTCAAGGAAGGCCAAAAGCGCAGCCACTGGATGTGGTTTGTCTTTCCGCAGTTCGCCGGTCTGGGCGGCAGCGAAATGGCCCGGCGCTTTGCCATTGGTTCAGCCGAGGAAGCCCAGGCCTATCTGGCCGACGAACTGCTCGGCGCGCGGCTGCGCACTTGCACGCAGTGGGTGCTCGACATTCCGCAGCGCTCGATCGCGGAGATTTTCGGGCATCCGGATGACTTGAAATTTCATTCTTCGATGACTTTGTTCGCGCAGTTCAGCGGCGCTGACAGCCTGTTCAACCAGGCGCTCGAGCGCTATTTCCACGGCATTCTCGATGAGTGGACGCTGCAACTGCTCGACTTAAAACAGGCCCAGTTGCCCACCGATCAGGGTTGAGAAGTCGTCGTCGACAAACGGCAGAATCGCATCCGCTACCGGCTGCAGTTGCCGGGTGATGTAGTGGTCGTAATCAATGGCGGCGCGGCGCACTTCCAGCGGTTCCGGGCCGGCCAGGGTGATGACATAGCTGATCCAGCCGCCGTTCTGATACTGCCGGGGCCGCCCATTCTGGTCGTTGTAGTCGTCGGCCAACCGCGCCGCGCGCACGTGGGGCGGCACGTTGCGCTCATAATCATCGAGGGTGCGGCGCAGGCGCTTGCGGTAGACCAGTCGTTCGTCGAATTCCCCGGCCAGGGTCTTGCGCACATAGTCGCGCACGTAATCCTGATACGGCTTGCGCTGGAAGATCCGCTCGTAGAGTTCCTGCTGAAACTGCCGGGCCAGCAGCGACCAATCGGTGCGCACGGTTTCCAGGCCTTTGTAGACCATTTCCTCGCTGCCATCGGCGCGGCTGACGAGGCCGGCGTAGCGCTTCTTGCTGCCCTCCTCCGCGCCGCGAATGGTCGGCATGAGAAAGCGTTTGTAGTGAGTCTCGAACTGCAACTCCAGCGCGCTGTGCAACCCGTACTCCTCACGCACATGCTCACGCCACCAATCGTTGACGTGCCTGACCAGCGCATGGCCGATCTGCGCCGCTTCGTCCTGACCGTGCAGCCGGCGCAGCCAGACGAAGGTGGAATCGGTGTCGCCATAAATCACGGCGTGACCCTGCTCCTCGATCAACTGGCGAGTGCGCAGCATGATTTCGTGGCCGCGCAAGGTGATCGACGAGGCCAGGCGCGTATCGAAAAACCGACAACCGCTGGAACCGAGCACGCCGTAAAAGGCATTCATGATGATCTTCAGCGCTTGGGACAGCGGCGCGTTGTGCTCGCGCTTGGCGGTCTCACGCCCTTCGGCCACCCGTGCCACGATGGACGGCAGGCAATGCCGGGTACGTGAGAAACGTGCTCCACGGAAACCCGGCACCGAGTCGGCATCGTCCGGGTGTTGCAGGCCTTCGATCAAGCCCACCGGGTCGATCAGAAAAGTGCGAATGATCGACGGGTAAAGGCTTTTGTAATCGAGTACCAGAACCGATTCGTACAACCCCGGTCGCGAATCCATGACAAATCCGCCGGGGCTGGCCTGGGGTGGATTGGTGCCCAGATTCGGTGCAACGAAACCCTGGCGATGCATCAACGGCATGTACAAGTGGGTGAACGCAGCCACCGAGCCGCCGCTACGATCGGCGGGCAAACCGGTGACACTGGCGCGCTCAAGCAAAAACGTCAGCAGTTCGGTCTTGGCGAAGATTCGCGTGACCAGTTCGCAGTCCTTGAGGTTGTACTTGGCCAGCGCCGGTTTGTCCTCGGCGAACATGCGGTTGATTTCGTCCATGCGCTGGTACGGATTGTTGATCGCCTTGCCTTCGCCGAGCAGGGTCTGCGCCACATTTTCCAGGCTGAAGGATGGAAAGCTCCAGGTCGCCGAACGCAAGGACTCGATGCCATCGATGATCAGCCGCCCCGCTGCCGAGGCGAAATAGTGGTTGCGGCTGCCGTGCTCGCGCCACTGCATTTCTTCGCCGCCACGGCCAATCTTCAGCGGCACACCGAGGCGTCGCGCATGTTCGTGGAGGATGCGCAGGTCGAACTGCACGACGTTCCAGCCGATGATGGCATCGGGGTCGTGGCGGGCGAACCAGTCGTTGAGCTTCTTCAGGATCAGCGTGCGCGAGTCGCAGTATTCCAGGTCGAAGTCGACCACGCTGTCATTGCCGTTCGGCGCGCCGAGCATGTACACCTGACGTTCGCCGCAGCCTTCCAGCGCAATGGAATACAGCTCGCCTTTTTCGGTGGTTTCGATGTCGAGGGAGACCAGCCGCAGTGTCGGCCGGTAACCGGGGTCGGGTTTCAGCTGGGCGTTTATCAGCACGCCGTCGGCATCCGGCGTACCGCTGAACAGCACGGGCGCGGTGATGAAACGCTCCATCAGATAGCGTTCCGGCGGGCGTACATCCGCCTCGAAAACGTCGACGCCGGCGCGGTTCAGTGCGGTCTCCAGGCGCATCAACTGGCCATGCTGCTGGCAATACAGACCGAGCACCGGACGATGTTCGAAATCCTGCAGGGCCAGCGGGCGCAGTTCGACATTCTTTTCGTCCGCCAGCACCCGCTCGGCCGCCTCCCGCTGTACGGCGGGAATAAACGCCACCGATGGCTGATGCGCCAGACGCACACGGCGCGGCCCGGCGTCCGTCGCCAGCCAGAACTCGACTTCGGTGCCGCCCGGCGTATCGCGCCAGTGCCGGGTCAGGACGAAGCCCTGCTGTAAATCCACCACTGCGACCTCGGATATTGAAACTGACGGGCATTCTACGCGGCATTGCCCGGGTTGGCCCTGGCGAAAAATGCTGCGGATCTGCGAAAAAACCCCGCAGATGGCGTTTTTTGCACGCTATCTGCCGCTTTGCCACCTTGCCCTGCGCCGCTGCGTCTACGATGCTTGGTTAACAACGACAACACCTGAGTAACCGCCATGAAGACCGTCGCCCAACTGCTCAAGCTCAAAGATCAGAAAAATCAGGAAGTGCACCAGATCCAACCCGATCACATGGTGCTCGAAGCGCTGATGAAGATGGCCGAGAAAAACGTCGGCGCCTTGCTGGTTGTGGAAGACGACAAGGTGGTCGGCATCATCAGCGAGCGCGACTACGCACGCAAACTGGTGCTGCACGGGCGCTCCTCGGTGGGCACGCCGGTGCGCGACATCATGGTCAAGGACGTGATCACCGTAGACACCCGGCAAACCGTCGACACCTGCCTGGGGATCATGTCAGACAAACGCCTGCGCCACTTGCCGGTGGTCGAGGACGGCCAATTGATCGGCTTGCTGTCGATCGGTGACCTGGTCAAGGAAGCGATTGCCGAACAGGCCGAACTGATCAAACAGCTGGAGCAGTACATTCGCGGGGAGTGAGCTGCTCACCGTGATCCCCTTGTGGGAGCGAGCCTGCTCGCGAATGCGCTGGCTCAGTCGACACATCTTTTGGCTGACAGACCGCTTTCGCGAGCAGGCTCGCTCCCACCGGGGGTATTTCTCAGCCGTGAGACGGCCAATGCCGCTCGAACACCGGCGCCAGCACCGGGTGCCGGTCAATTCTTTGCAGCCACGCATAAAAGCCCGGGCGGGTCTGGCGCAGATGTTCGCGGCTGCCAGCCCAGCGGCTCACCACCGCCGCCAGCACATCCAGCGCTCCCGGCGTTTCGTCATCAAGATACAGCTCGCCGGAAAACTGGTCGGCAAATACTTCCCAACTGAAGTGCAGCCGCTGGCGTGTGCCGGCGATCAGGTTTTGCCGTGCGCTTTCGTCGGGGGCGATCAACCAGCGCTCGGGGTAATCGATGATGCCGATGGCCGCGTAGCAGTTGCTGACAATGTACGCCAGACCGCGAATCGCCTGATCGCGATCCGCCGCCTCGGTCGGCAGCAGACCGGACTTGGGAAACGTCAGACCCAGATGAATCAGGATCGCCGCACTTTCGGTCATGGCACTGCCGTCAGGCAGTTGCAAGGTCGGGATCTGTTTCAGCGGATTGAGTTTGCCCAGCGCCTCGGCGGCCTCGGTGCTGGCTTCGGTGTCAATGAAGCGATAGGCGATCTGGCACAACTCCAGTGCCGCCTCGATGGCGGCCGCGCCGGAATTCTTGTGCCCGTAGAGCTGGTACATGTCCGTTCCCCCCGATAAAGGCCTTTGCAACAGGGTAGATGCTGGCTGCCCTGATGTAGAAAATTCTGTTAATGAATCGTTCAAGCCAGATGCAAAACCCTGTGGGAGCGAGCCCGCTCGCGAATGCGGTGGGTCAGCCATGAATGTGTCTCTGGCACGCCGCCTTCGCGAGCAGGCTCGCTCCCACAGGTTTGATCGGCGGTGATTGAAATTTATTTTTCTAGCCCTGCATCCAATCGCCTCCGCCACGGGTAGTCCCTGTAACAGCCCGCTTTCGGCTGTCAGCGCCCCACCCTTTTCGGAGAATCATCGGATGAACATCACCCAGCTGATTGGCTTCACCGGTTTGCTCGCTTTCACCGCCAGCACCTTTGCCCAGAGCAGTTATCCCGACGCGATCAAGGTGCCGGACGGGCACAGGATTGCGCTGGAAACCATCGGGGTCGGTGAAATCACCTATGAATGCCGCGACAAGCCCAACGCTGCCGGGCAGAGCGAATGGACCTTTGTCGGCCCCAAAGCGGTGCTCAATGATCGCAGCGGCAAACAGGTCGGCAGCTATTTCGGCCCACCGGCCACCTGGCAGGCCAACGACGGTTCGAAAGTCACCGGCACGCAACTGGCCGTGGCGCCGTCGGGACCGGGCAACCTGCCCTATCAACTGGTCAAGGCCAACCCCGCCGAGGGCAAAGGCGCGATGAGTGGGGTCAGCTATATCCAGCGTGTCGCGCTCAAGGGCGGCGTCGCACCGGGCAGTGAATGCACAGCGGCAAACAGGGGCAAGCAGGAAGTGGTGAAGTATCAGGCGGATTATATTTTCTGGGCGGCGAACTGATCTGGGCATACTGAAAATTCAAATGTGGGAGCGAGCCTGCTCGCGAATGCAGTGGGTCAGGTATTGGTTTGGCGACTGACACTCCGCCTTCGCGAGCAGGCTCGCTCCCACAGCGATTGCTACAGTCTGGATGTTTGGAGAATGTGAGCTAGATTGCAGGACATGCCGATACCCGAATCCACGTTCGATTATGAAGCCCGACTCAAAGCCTGTGTCCGGGGCGAGCGCGCGGCCCTGCGTGATTTGTACGTGCAGGAAGGTCCGCGCCTGCTCGGCGTGGCCAAGCGGCTGGTGCGCGATACGGCGCTGGCCGAGGACATCGTGCATGAGGCATTCATCAAGATCTGGAACGGCGCGGCCGGGTTCGATCCGGCACGCGGTTCGGCGCGGGGCTGGATGTACAGCGTGACCCGGCATCTGGCGCTCAATCAGTTGCGCAATCAAGGTCGGCAAACGCCGCTCAGCGAAGAACACGAAACAGCGGCGCCTGACGAGGTGGCCGATCTTTACTCGGCGCGTGTCCACCGCTGCCTGGAACAACTGGAACCGCAGCGGCGCAGCTGCATCCTTCACGCCTACGTTGACGGTTACAGCCATGCGCAGATTTCCGCACGCCTCGACACGCCGCTGGGCACGGTCAAAGCGTGGATCAAGCGTAGCCTCAATGCTTTGCGGGAGTGCATGGGATGACCGGCGAATCAGCGCAGGAACGGGATGAACTGGCCGGCGAATACGTGCTCGGCACCTTGTCGTTCGAGCAGCGCATCGAGGTGCAACGCCGATTGCCGAACGATCCTGAACTTCGTGCGGCGGTGGATGCCTGGGAGCGGCGCCTGCTGGAGCTGACCGATCTGGCCGAGCCACAGCAACCGTCGGCACAACTATGGCCGCGTATCGAGCGCAGTCTCGAACGCCTGACGCTTGCACAACCGCCAGCCTCCTGGTGGAACCTGTTGCCGCTGTGGCGTGGTTTGAGTGCCGCCGGTCTGGCCGCGACGCTGATCCTGGGCACGATCCTGCTGACCCAGACCGCGCCGAAACCGAGTTATCTGGTGGTACTCGTCGCGCCGCAGGACAAGGCGCCGGGCTGGGTGATTCAGGCGAGCAATTCCCGTGAGATTCAATTGATTCCGCTGGGGGCGGTCGAAGTGCCAGCGGACAAGGCGCTGGAATTCTGGACCAAGGCCGATGGCTGGTCGGGGCCGGTTTCCCTGGGCCTGGTCAAACCGGGACAGGCCTTGTCGGTGCCACTGGACAAGTTGCCGCCGCTGCAGCCGAACCAGTTGTTCGAGCTGACGCTGGAAGGCGCCAACGGCTCGCCGATCGGCAAACCGACCGGGCCGATTCAGGCGATCGGTCGTGCGGTGAAGGTGCTCTAACGTTTCTCTGTAGGAGCTGCCGAAGGCTGCGATCTTTTGATCTTGATTTTAAGAACAATCAAAAGATCGCAGCCTTCGGCAGCTCCTACATTAACCATCATCCACGTCGATGTTCACCATCACGGCAATGAAGTTCTCATAAAAAAATCCCGGCGTAACATCAGCTCCATACCAACCAACAACACCCCGGAGCACACCATCATGAAACGCCAGACTCTTCTCAGCATCGCCTTCTCGGTTTTCGCAGTAAACGCTTTTGCCGCCACCCCGGCGCACACCATGATCGCCGAAGGCGGCTCGGACAAACTGATCGAAAGCCGTCTGGCTGAAGGCGGTTCGGATCGTCTGCTCGAACGCCGCGTTGCCGAAGGTGGTGCTGATCGCCTGCTCGAACGCCGCGTTGCCGAAGGTGGCGCTGATCGCCTGATCGAACGCCGCGTTGCCGAAGGTGGCGCTGATCGCCTGCTCGAACGTCGCGTTGCCGAAGGTGGCGCTGATCGCCTGATCGAACGCCGCGTTGCCGAAGGCGGTGCTGATCGTCTGCTCGAACGCCGCGTTGCCGAAGGTGGTTCGGATCGTTTGATCGAACGCCGCGTTGCCTGATGCATGACTGCAAGCGCAACACCGCAGAAAAACCCGGCTCCCGCAGCCGGGTTTTTTATGCCTGCCTGTTTTATCCGGCCTTGGCCATGCAGCGCTTGTAGCGCTCGTCCACGCGTTTGGCGAACCAGGCTGTGGTGAGTTTTCGGGTGATTTTCGGACTCTGCAGCACGATCCCGGGCAACAGCGCACGGGGTAACGCCTTGCCTTCGGCCCGCTCCGCCAGCTCGAACACACGCTGATAGAGCTTGGTCTCTTCGAATTCCAGGGTTTTGCCCTTTTCCAGCTGATCGCGAATAGTCGGGTTGCGCATGCCCAACGATTTGCCGAGGGTGCGTACCGCCAGCTCGGTGCTGCCGGGCATGATCGAGTCGTAGCGAATCAGATCGCCATCCAGGGTCAACGGGATCCCCGAGGCACGGCTGACTGCGTTCTGAAAAGCAGCATTGCGGCTGGCGTACCAGCCGGCATTGAAATCGGCGAAGCGATACAGCGGCTCGCGATAGGTCACCGGGTAACCGAGCAAATGGGCGATGCCGAAGTACATGCCACCGCGTCGGCTGAACACTTCGCGGCGGATCGTGCCGTCCACCGGGTATGGGTAATCCTCGGCGTGCTCTTCGGCGAACTCGATGCTGACCTGCATCGGCCCACCGGTATGCACCGGGTTGAAGCCGCCGAACAGCGTACGGCCCATCGGTACCATGCCGATGAAGTCATCGAAAATCGCGCTCAGCTCTTTTTCACTGCGCGCTGCATTGAGGCGTTCGCTGTAGGTCTTGCCATTCGGCGAGCGAACCTGCAAAGCACCGCTGACCAACAAGCTCGGGATGTGCACCTTGGCGGCGCGGCGGTCGATTTCGTCGCGGGCGATCTTGCCCAGACCGGGCACCGTCGGGTCGGCCTGGAAAGTGGATTCCTGTTCAGCCACGGCCAGCACCGAACACAGATTCTGCGTGGTGGTATTGATGCCCTGAGCAGCGAACGCGGCGTAGATGTCGGTGGCCCAGCCTTGGCGATCGGCAGTTTTCGCCGGCAGCAGACGAACGATTTCAGCCTTCACTTCGGCCGGCGGGCGCGGTGCCGGTTCGTTGCTGCGCTGGCTGGCGCAACCGGCGAGCAGTAGCAAGGTGCCGAGAGTAATGAGTAGTCGCATGTTGCTCCATCCAATCAATTTAGCCAGACCACCATACACAACCCGTGTAGGAGCTGCCGCAGGCTGCGATCTTTTGATCTTGCTTTTTGCAGATCAAGATCAAGACCAGGATCAAGGTCAAAAGATCGCAGCCTGCGGCGGCTCCTATGGATGACAAACTGATTGCAAAACGTTACTGCGAAACCCTATCATTTGCGCCTGGAGTCGCATTAGCGAAAGGAGTTTCGCGCTGCTCTTTAATTATTCATTGGCCGCTCGCCTCCAGGTATCCGACATGCCCGCTTCAGCTCGACTCGGCGCCCCGTTCCGCCCGACATTGCTTGCTCTGCTGTGCTCCCTGACCGTCACCGCCCACGCTGCTGAAGAAAACAGCAAAGAGCTGGTGCTCGACGACGTCAACATCAACGCCCAGGCCCCAGCTCCCAACGCCCTGCCCCCGGTCTACGCCGGTGGTCAGGTGGCGCGCGGCGGCCAGTTGGGCGTACTGGGCAATCAAGACATGATGGACGTGCCGTTCAGCGCGGCGTCCTACACCGAGCAACTGATTCAGGACCAGCAGGCGGAAAACGTCGCCGATGTGCTGCTCAACGACTCCTCGGTGCGCCAGGCCTCGGGGTTCTCCAACCAGGCGCAGGTCTTCATGATTCGCGGCCTGCCGCTGAACGGCGATGACATTTCCTATAACGGCCTCTACGGCGTGCTGCCCCGACAGATCATTTCCACCGATGCGCTGGAGCGTGTGGAAGTGTTCAAAGGCCCCAACGCCTTTATCAACGGAGTGACCCCGACTGGCTCCGGCATCGGCGGCGGCGTCAACCTGCAACCCAAGCGTGCCGGCGACGTGCCGCTGCGCCGCTTCACCACCGACATCAATAGCGAAGGCCGCATCGGTCAGCACTTCGACATTGGCCAGCGTTTCGGCGAAGACAACCGCTTCGGCGCACGAATCAACCTGTCGCAGCGCGAGGGCGACACCGGCATCGATCACGAGAACCAGCGCTCGAAACTGTTCGCCATCGGCCTGGATTATCGCGGCGATGCGCTGCGGCTATCCGGTGACTTCGCCTATCAGAAGGAGCGCGTCAACGGTGGCCGCAGCTCGGTCAACCTCGGCACCGCCACGCACCTGCCGGACGCGCCTTCGGCCGACACCAACTACGCGCCGAAGTGGGGCTACACCGACATCGAAGACACCTTCGGCATGCTGCGTGCCGAGTACGACCTCAACGACAACTGGACGGCCTACGCCGCCGGTGGCGCCAAGCATACCCGTGAGGTCGGGCGCTATAACTCGACCACCCTGGTCGGCAACAACGGTGCGTCGTTCACCACCGGCTCGTTCGTGCCCCATGACGAGGACAACACCAGCGTCATGGCCGGCCTCAACGGCAAATTCAACACCGGACCGGTCAGCCACAAACTCAATTTCGGCCTCACCGGGATCTGG
The DNA here is from genome assembly GCF_035554175.1 of Pseudomonas sp. GTDB lineage: Bacteria > Pseudomonadota > Gammaproteobacteria > Pseudomonadales > Pseudomonadaceae > Aquipseudomonas. Next base: position 46,880 of record NZ_DATMIV010000004.1, read on the forward strand.
GCCGAGCAGCGCAGCGCCTATGATTTCGACCTGACCCGCTACTCCAACAACATCTATCACCCGGTCACCACCCCGGCGCCGGTCGGCAACTTCGCCGGTGGCGATCTGAACGATCCGGGCATTGTCGGCAAGACCTTCAACCGCAGCGTCGCCCTCTCCGACACCCTCGGTTTCTTCGACGACCGCCTACTGGTCACCGCCGGCCTGCGTCGTCAGCAACTGGTGGTACAAGGCTACAACTACGCCAGTTGGGGCAGCGGCGACAGGAAGTCGAGCTACGACGAATCGATCACCACGCCGGTGTACGGCATCGTCTTCAAGCCGTGGGAGCATGTGTCGTTCTACGCCAATCACATCGAAGGCCTCGCGCAGGGGCCGACCTCGCCGGCCAGCTCCGGCGGTTTGCGCGTGACCAACGGCAACGAAGTCTACGCACCAAAACGCTCGAAGCAGACCGAACTCGGCGTGAAGGTCGACATGGGCACCTATGGCGCGAGCTTGGGCGTTTATCGCATCGAACAGCCAAGCGACGGTTATTGCGAAATCAACAGCGCCACCACGTGCACCTATGTGCGTGAAGGCGAGCAGATCAACAAAGGCGTGGAAATGAACGTGTTCGGTGAGCCGATCGAAGGCCTGCGCCTGATCAGCGGCCTGACGCTGATGGACACCGAACTGAAAAACACCCTCAACGGCGCCAACGACGGCAACCATGCCATCGGCGTGCCGACCTTCCAGTTCAACGCCGGCGTGGATTGGGACGTGCCTGGCCTGCAAGGCGTCGCACTGAATGCGCGGATGTTGCGCACGGGCGGGCAATACGCTGATGCAGCGAACAACCTCAGCCTGCCGACCTGGAACCGCTTCGACGCGGGCGCACGGTATGCGTTCAAGGTCTCGGAGAAGGACGTGACGCTGCGTTTCGGCGTTGAAAACGTGGCAAACAAGAAATACTGGGAATCGGCTCAGGGCGGGTATCTGAGCCAGGGTGAACCGCGGGTGGCGAAGTTGTCCGGGACTATCGACTTCTAAACGTCATCGCAGTGTAAAAAGGGCCTCGCAGCTTCACGTTGCGGGGCCTTTTCGGTTTTGTGGTGGTTGACCCGGCCCCTTCGCGAGCAGGCTCGCTCCTACACTGGAATGCGTTCCCTGTGGGAGCGAGCCTGCTCGCGAAGAGGCCGGAACTGGCGACCTGATCCATACTTGCTGCACCGCAACAGGAGGACAGCCCCATGAACCGCAGCGACGTCCTGATCATCGGTGCCGGCCCGACCGGTCTGGTCCTCGCCCTGTGGCTGAGCAAACTCGGCGTGCGCGTGCGCATCCTCGACAAGACCTCCGCGCCCGGCACCACTTCCCGCGCATTGGCCGTGCAGGCGCGAACCCTCGAGCTGTACCGCCAACTCGACCTCGCCGAGACCATCGTGCGTCGGGGCCACCAGGTGGCGGCGGCGAATTTCTGGGTCAACGGCAAACCGGTCGCGCAACTGCCGCTCAACCGTATCGGCGAAGGCCTGACACCCTACGCCTTCGTCGAAATCTTCCCCCAGGACGAGCATGAACGGCTGCTGATCGAACGCCTCGAAGACTACGGCGTCAGCGTCGAACGCAATACCGCGCTGGACAGTTTCCAGCAGACCGGCGACTCCATCACCGCCCATCTGCGCCTGCCCGATGGCCGGCCGGAAATCTGTCAGGCCTGTTATCTGGCCGGTTGCGACGGCGCCCGTTCAATGGTGCGCAAAACTCTCGACACCGACTTCCCCGGCGGCACCTATGAACAGATTTTCTACGTCGCCGACGTCACGGCCAGCGGCCCGGCGCTCAATGGCGAGCTGCATCTGGACCTCGACGAAGCGGATTTTCTGGCGGTGTTTCCGCTGGCCGGCGAAGGCCGCGCGCGGTTGATCGGCACGGTGCGTGACGAACGTGCCGAGCGCGCCGAAACCCTGGAATTTTCCGACGTCAGCAGCCGCGCCATCGAACATCTGAAGGTGCATATCGAAGACGTGCACTGGTTCTCCACCTACCGCGTGCATCATCGCGTGGCCGAGCACTTTCGCAGCGGTCGGGCATTTCTGCTCGGCGATGCCGCCCACGTCCACAGTCCCGCCGGCGGACAAGGCATGAACACCGGCATCGGCGATGCGATCAATCTGGCCTGGAAACTCGCAGCGGTGCTCAGCGGTGGCGCTGAACCCAAACTGCTCGACAGTTACGAAACCGAACGCATCGCCTTCGCCCGCCGGCTGGTGTCGACCACCGACAAAGTGTTCAGCATCGTCACCGCCGAGGGCCGTATGGCCGACCTGTTGCGCATGCGTGTAGCGCCGTTTCTGCTGCCGAAAATGGCCGCGTTCGAGGCCAGCCGCGAGTTCCTGTTTCGCACGGTCTCGCAAGTCACCCTCAACTATCGCGGCATGCCGCTGAGTCAGGGCGAAGCCGGCCACGTGCACGGCGGCGACCGCCTGCCGTGGGCGCATGATGCTGAGGGGGATAATTTCGAACCGCTGCGCCAGCCATGCTGGCAGGTGCATGTCTATGGCGACACCAGCGACGAAATGATTGCCTGGTGCGCGGAACATCATTTGCCGCTGCATATGTTCGACTGGCGCCCGGCGTTTGAAACGGCGGGGTTGGGGCGCAACGGGTTTTACCTGCTGCGGCCGGATACCTATGTGGCGATTGCCGATAGCAGCGCCGATCCGAAGGTGATCGAACGCTACTTCCTCGATCACGGCATCCGGCCTTTTCAGTGACCTTCACACTTCGTTGGCCAGCCATTCGTCGGAAAGACCTGAACACCTGTCAACTCTGACAGTAGACGTATTGCGCAGCGCCACCTCTAATCATTGCTCACCGTTTTCAAGGAGCAATCAAGATGGAACTGTCCACCGCAGACCAAGTGCAAGACATAGAGGTCACTGGAACATTAAACGCACTGTTCGAAGTCGCCGACCACCAACCTTTAAATGCTGCTTTGATCGAGTTGCGTTCAACCCAGCGGGTAAAATATGAGTTCCGAGGGAGAACGGAGGCCAACGACAGGTCTTTTATATTTCAAATTTTCAGCGATCTGGAAGATGGAACATATGAAATACCTTCGACCTACTACCAGACCGCCGCAGTGTACTTTGCAAATCATGCAGGTTGGACGTACGCATCGCCCAATCAATCAATCTTGTATCTAACGATTTCTGAAAATAAAACTCGTTTCAGTGGAGAAATCAAAGCTGATTTCGATCCAATAGAACACAAAATTGGTGCTCCAACGCTGCATGTCACTGCGTCGCTAGGTGTCAAACTCAGCAAAGCTCTTTTCTGATAAAAATCGAGTCATGGAGACGATCGCAACCTGACGCCTCTGCCTACAAGGAGCAACCATTCCATACAGGCAATGCTGCAAGTTGCGATTCCTTTCTCAGATCCCCGCCAACGCCAGATCCATCGCAAAGTAAGTGAAGATCAGATCCGCCCCGGCACGCTTGATTGCGCCAAGGCTTTCGCGCACCACGCGATCCTCATCGATCGCCCCAGCCTGGGCGCCGAACTTGATCATCGCGTATTCACCGCTGACCTGATACGCCGCCAATGGCAGGTTCGAGGCCTGGCGAATGTCGCGGATGATGTCGAGGTAAGCACCAGCCGGCTTGACCATCAGCGCGTCGGCACCCTCCTGCTCATCGAGCAGCGATTCGCGCAGGGCTTCGCGGCGGTTCATCGGGTTCATCTGATAGCTTTTGCGATCGCCCTTGAGCGCGCTGCCACCGGCCTCGCGGAACGGGCCGTACAGTGCCGAAGCGAATTTGGTCGAGTAGGCCATGATCGGAATCTGCGTGAAGCCGGCAGCGTCGAGCGCCTGGCGAATCGCGCGCACCTGGCCGTCCATCGCCGCCGACGGCGCGATCACGTCAGCCCCGGCACTGGCGGCGGCCACGGCTTGCTTGCCGAGGTTGATCAGAGTCTGGTCGTTGTCGACTTCGTGGTTGTGCATCACGCCGCAATGGCCGTGATCGGTGTATTCGCAGAAGCAGGTGTCGGACATCACGATCATTTCCGGCACGGCGTCCTTGGCAATGCGCGACATGCGCGAGACCAGACCGTCTTCGCGCCAGGTGTCGCTGCCGTTGGCATCGAGATGATGGGACACGCCAAAAGTCATCACCGACTTGATGCCGGCACGGGCATAGCGCTCGATTTCGCTGGCCAGTTTGCGCTCGGGAATGCGCTGCACACCGGGCATGCTGGTGATCGGCACGAAGTCGTCGATGTCTTCCTCGACAAAGATCGGCAGCACCAGATCGTTCAGGCTGAATTCGGTTTCCTGGAACAGGCTGCGCAGGCTCGCATTGCGGCGCAGACGGCGGGGACGTGCTTCGGGGAACTGACTGGACATGGGGCCTTTCCTGAAAACAGCGAATGAGACGAAAGTCGTAGGGGGCGAAGCTTATGCCTTGCGGCGGGTGCGGGACAAACCTGGATCGCTCAAGAGAGCGTTACCGCAGATGCAACAATCCGTGCAGGAGCTGCCGAAGGCTGCGATCTTTTGATTTTGATCTAAACAACAAGATCAGAAGATCGCAGCCTTCGGCAGCTCCTACAGGGGTCTTGCGTTCAGTCAGGAAGGAATGGTCAGGCCGCGGATGACTGCCGGGCGAGTGAGGAACCGCTCCAGCACCCGCGTGACATTCGGGAAATTCTGAATGCCCACCAGATCCCCCGCCTCATAGAACCCGAGCAAATTGCGCACCCACGGGAACGTGGCGATGTCGGCGATGGTGTAGCGCTCGCCCATGATCCAGTCGCGGCCCTCAAGGCGGGTATTGAGCACGTTCAACAGGCGTTTGCTTTCATCGACATAGCGATCGCGCGGACGCTTGTCCTCGTAGTCTTTGCCAGCGAACTTGTTGAAGAAACCGAGCTGGCCGAACATCGGGCCGACGCCGCCCATCTGCCACATCAGCCACTGAACGGTCTCATAGCGCAATGCGCCCTCCTGCGCGAGCAACTGGCCGCTTTTATCCGCCAGATAAATCAGGATCGCGCCGGATTCGAACAATGCCAGCGGTTTGTCGTCCGGGCCGTGCGGATCGAGAATCGCCGGGATCTTGTTGTTCGGGTTCAGCGAGAGAAACTCCGCCGAGGTCTGATCGTTGGTGTCGAAACCGACGCGGTGCGGCTCATACGGCAGGCCGATTTCTTCGAGCATGATCGACACTTTGACGCCGTTGGGGGTCGGCAAGGAGTAGAGCTGAATCCAGTCCGGGTACTGCGCCGGCCATTTCTGAGTAATCGGGAATGCAGACAGATCGGTCATTGGAAGCATCCAGTCACAAATTGAAAGCCGATCATAATGTAGGCCCGGGTTGGCGCCTACACGAACCGTAACATCCTGTCGCTAACCTGCATCCCAGCCCTTAAAGGTTGCCGTTACAGTGCTGCGCACTGGCCCGCATCGAACCAACGGGCGATCAAGGACTCTGAGCTATGCCTTTCTCGCAGAGGAAGCTGTTCACGACAGGGAAACACCCGGTGCTGGGAGCCCGCGGTGCCAAGGTTTGTCAGCCTTAACCGATATTGCTGAAGAAACTGCCAATCGATGACGAACCTTATGAGTTTCGCCAAACGTTTCAAACATCGCGCGTATGTGGCCCTGCCCTCCCTGCTGGCAGTCAGCGCGTTATTCCTGTCCCTCGAATCCAGTGAGAGCCGCGCGCAGCCGGCGGACGGCACGCAGACGCTGGTGTTTCTGCGCCACGCGGAAAAACCCGAAGGCGGCCTCGGCCAGCTCAACTGCCAGGGCCTGAATCGTGCCATCGACCTGTCGACGCTGCTGCCGGAGAAATTCGGCAAGGCCGATTACGTGTTCGCCGCCAACCCGACGCGCAACGTCGAAGAAGGCGAACTGGACAATTCCTACAGCTACATTCGCCCACTGATGACCATCAGCCCCGTTGCGATCAAGCTCGGCTTGCCGGTGAACATTGAGTTCTCCGCCAACGACACCAGCGATCTGGCCCGCGAGCTGCTGGACGAGAAGTACCACAACTCGACGATCTACACCGCCTGGTCCCATGGCTACCTGCCGGAGCTGATCAACAAGGTCGCCGGCAATGCGGTGGGCGAGCGGCAGAAGATTACCGATGACTGGGCGGGCGACGATTTCGATTCGTTGTATGTGCTGACCCTGAAATGGCACAACGGCAGGGCCAGTGTGCAGAGTCACAGTTACAAGCAGGGGCTGGATAACGGCAAGGACACTTGCCCGACCTGAGATTGGTATCGCCTGATCTTGCCTCTTCGCGAGCAGGCTCGCTCCCACAGTTGAAATGCATTTCCCTGTGGGAGCGAGCCTGCTCGCGAAGAGGCCGGTAGCACCCACCTCAGACTTTCTGACTCACCCGCCCGCGCAAATATTCGGTCACCGCCTGACGCTCCCCGGCAAACTCGATGCGCCCGCCCTTCTTCTCGCGCTGGAACACATACATCGGATCGTAATATTCGTGCAGCAAACCCTCGATCCAGCCGCGGTGCAGATCCACCGCGCCGCTGCGGCCCTGCTCCGCCAGCGCCTGTTCCATCAACCCCAGCATCCGCGAGTGGCGCTCACCTCCGAGGCGTTTCTGCACGTTATTGAGGCTTTCGAGCAGACGTTCGGAAAACAATGCAAAGCCGTTCTCACCGTGCACCGAGGCAAACTCCGCCGACAGATCGACCACGTAATCGCGCAGGATCCGCTCGACACGATCCTCGAAACGGTCTTCCAGCCAGACCATCGGGTACTGCTGCATGCCTTGATATAACGGCAACGGCAAGGCGCAACTGCCGACCACCCGGCTCTCGTCCTCGAGCACGAACCGCTCGATACCGGCATCACGTTTCTTGAGGACGTCGATGGCCAGGCGATTCTCGAAATCGATGTTCGACGGCTGCCCGGTGGCGCGTTTGCCGAAGCTGGAACCGCGATGGTTGGCGTGGCCTTCCAGATCCAGACCGTTGCGCAACTGCACCAGTACTTCGGTCTTGCCGGTGCCGGTCATGCCGCCCAGCAAAACGAAATCACACTGCGCAATGGCCTGTTCAAGCGTATCGATCAAAAAACTGCGCATCGCCTTGTAGCCGCCGCCGACCCGCGGATAGTCGATGCCGGCCTCGTCGCGCAGCCATTGCTGGGTGATCTGCGAGCGCAAGCCGCCGCGAAAGCAATACAAATAACCATCGGGATGAGCCCTGGCGAACTCGGCCCAGGCCTGGATACGCTCGGCCTTCACCGCGCCGGATACCAGTTGGTGGCCCAGTTCGATGGCGGCTTGTTGGCCGTGCTGCTTGTAGCAGGTGCCGATCTTCTGCCGTTCCAGGTCATTCATCAGCGGCAGATTGACCACGCCGGGGAACGCGCCCTTGTGAAACTCGACCGGCGCGCGGGCATCCATCATAGGCCGGTCGTTGAGGAAAATATCGCGGTAGTCGGAGCAGTCGCGGAGCATCAGATCACCTCGACTGCGTGGGTCTGTCGCTCGACCAGTTCGCCGATCGGCTCAAGGTTCAGGCCCAGTTCGGCAGCAACGCCGAGGAACTCTTCATTGCCTTCAGGGGTGACCGCAATCAGCAGACCGCCACTGGTTTGCGGATCGCACAGCACGCGTTTGTGCAGCTCCTGCACACGGCCAACCTTGCTCGAATAGCTGTCGAAATTGCGCAGCGTGCCGCCCGGCACGCAGCCCTGATCGAGGTAGTACTCGACGCTGTCCAGACGCGGCACGCGGCTATAAGCGATGCGCGCGGTCAGCTGGCTGCCATCGGCCATTTCCACCAGATGCCCGAGCAGGCCGAAACCGGTGACATCGGTCATTGCGGTGACACCGGCGAGCTTGCCGAACCGGCTGCCGGGCTTGTTCAGGGTGCACATCCAGTCGCGGGCCACGCCAACGTCGGCAGCGCGCAATTTGCCCTTTTTCTCGGCGGTGGTAAGGATGCCGATGCCCAGCGGTTTGGTCAGGTACAACAGGCAACCGGCGGTGGCCGTGTCGTTGCGCTTCATGTGGCGCTTGTCCACGAGCCCGGTGACCGCGAGGCCGAAGATCGGCTCCGGCGCATCGATCGAATGCCCGCCCGCCAACGGAATGCCCGCCGCGTCACACACCGAGCGACCGCCGCGAATCACTTCGCGCGCCACTTCCGGCGCCAGCACATTCACCGGCCAGCCGAGGATCGCAATCGCCATCAACGGATCGCCGCCCATCGCGTAGATGTCGCTGATCGCGTTGGTCGCGGCGATGCGGCCGAAGTCGAACGGGTCATCGACAATCGGCATGAAAAAATCGGTGGTCGACACCACACCGCGTTCGGCATCGATCTCGTACACCGCCGCGTCATCGCGCGACGCGTTGCCGACCCACAATTTTGGATCGAGATTCTGCGCGCCGCTGCCGGCGAGGATCACTTCCAGCACCTGCGGGGAAATCTTGCAGCCACACCCGGCGCCATGGCTGTATTGGGTCAGACGAATCGGCTCGCTCATGGGAGAGTCTCTGGCAATGAATGGGGCGGATTCTAGCAGAGCGACTGCCGCGGGATGTTTCATCCTGAGGTTCATGGTGGGAGCGAGCCTGCTCGCAAAGGGGCCGTGTCAGCCGATACATGTTGCAGCTGATAAACCGCCTTCGCGAGCAGGCTCGCTCCCACAGGTTATCCGGGTGGCTGGGGTCGTGCGTAGGTCAGGGAAGCAAAATGATCTTGTCGCCACCACCCTGATTGACCTCGACATACCGCGCCTGCCCTTCAGCCAGCGGGACTTCCACCAGCCCTTGTGGCAGCGGCAACCGATGCTCATCGAAAAAGCGGCCAAACTGCTCGAGCATCGCCGCGCAGGCTTCAACGCCGTACAACAACGAATTGATCCCGACCACCGAGCCGCCCTTGCGGTACAACGCCAGCGCCGGCAGTTGCACATGGCCGTCCACCGGCGCGGCGATGATGGCGATGCGGCCGAAAGTGGCCAGTGCCGCGACCGAGGCCGGCAGCCAGAAACCGGTGGTGTCGAAGATCACATCGGCGCCGCCGCGATACACGGCGTTGACCTGCCCACCGAGGTCGTCGGGCTTATCCAGTTGAATCGCCTGATAGCCCTGCGCCTGCAGATCGGCCACCTGCTCGGGCCGTCGTGCCGCCGCCAGCAACTGCGCACCGCGCACTTTTGCCAGCGCCAACGCAGCAGTCGCCACCGCCCCGCCGCCGATCACCAGTAACCGCGTGTCGGCGCTGACCAGGCTGCGTTCCAGCGCATCCCACGCAGTGGTGTATGGCACGCCGAGGCTGGCTGCCTGAGCAAAACTCAAATGTCCCGGTTTACGCGCCACGCCGCTGGCCGGCAGTTTGACGAATTGCGCATGGGCGCCGTCGGCGAAGAAGCCCAACTCACGACCGGTGCCCCAGACTTCCTGGCCGATCAACGCTTGGGGCCCTTCGACCACCACCCCGGCAAAGTCCCGCCCCGGTACCCGCGGCAACGTGGTGTAAGGAAAACGCCCGAGGACGTTTTTCACATCACTGGGGTTGAGGCCGGCAGCTTTGATCTGCACCAGCACTTCATCAGCGCCTGGCACCGGAGTCGGGACGTCAACGAAACGCAGGGAGGACAGGTCGCCGGTCTGATCGAATTGCAACGCTTTCATGGGCACATCCACCGAAAGGAAAAAAGGAAATTCAGGACAACCAGCCAGCGACCAGTTGCCGGCCCATCGGCCACAACTGCTCACCGGCGAGCATGCCGAGCAGACCGACCAGCGCAATTGCCGGTGGCGCAGGGGAACGGAAATCGAGCGCGCCGTAGAGCAGGCCGACGCCCAGGCCAATGGCCAGAGAAATGAGGTAATTCATGGAGGAACTCCGCCGCGTCAAGTGATGGGCAGAGTCTAGGGAAACGCCCGCGCGGGCATCGGCCAAGGACTTCTGGATTTCGGACAAACCAAGCCAATCACAACAGTTACCCTGTGGGAGCGAGCCTGCTCGCGAATGCGGTCTTTCAGTCAGCCCTTCATTGCCTGATCCAAAGCTTTCGCGAGCAGGCTCGCTCCCACAGCGTTGTTCTCAGGCGACGGAGAATTGCGAAGGCGCCACCCCCAGTTCACGGCGAAACATGTCGCTGAAGCTACTCGGCGAATAGCCCAGGTCGCGGGCGATGACGCTCACCGCCACGCCCTGGATCAACGCTGCAACCGCTGTCGCCAGTTGTACCTGCCGCCGCCACTCGGCGAAGCCCATGCCGAGGCTGTCCTTGAACAAGCGCGCCAGGGTGCGCACGCTGGCCCCGGCGTTTTCCGCATGGTGTTCGAACGGGATGTGCAACGACGGCGCGGCCATCACCGCCTGACAAAGGTTCATCAAGCGCCGGTCGGACCCATCCGGCATCGGAATCTTCAACGGCGAACGCCTTGCACGGCGCAGTTCCAACAACGCCAGCCCGACCAATGCTTCGTAATACTCAGGCTCGCCCTGCTCGCCCTGCGCCACCAGCCCGACGATCAACTCGCGCAGCAAACCGCCGACCTCGATCACCTGCACTGTGGCATCCAGCGTCGCCGCCAATGCCGGACGCAAGTAGATATTACGCATCTGCAAGTCCGACACCACACGAATGCCGTGCGGCACTCCCGGCGGCAACCACACCGCTCGCTGCGGCGGCGCCACCAGCGCCTCGTGCGGGGTTTCGACCCACATCACCCCGCTCATTGCATACAGCAACTGTCCCCAGACATGGTCGTGCGGCTCGATATACAAGCCACGCGGATACGTCCTTGCCAGCGGTTGCACGGGCACATCGGTATCACTCAGATCAGGGGGCGCGGCGAGGGCCATGGCAAGCATTCACAGGGGGTTGGCGAAGCCGCCATGGTAACCAGCACGCCCCGCCCTCGCCAACGATAGATACCGTCGGACAATCCAACTGAATTTTCTCGGCACAGCGCGATCCGTTTAATACCACAGGGAGGAATACGGGCTTTATGAACAACGCAAAACTTTATGTCATCGACTACACACTGCATGGCACCCCCAAGTCGTTCATTATCCGCTCGGACAAAATGGACAATGCCGAAGCCTGGCATTGGGCAAGCTGCGATGCCGGCGTGGGTCGCATCCCGCGCTTCGGTCGCGAGAAAGTGCAAAAGACCAGCAAACCGATGGCAGAAAAATTCGGCCTGGAAAACGTCACCTGGCGTCAGACCAACTGAAGCCATCGCTGTAACCGTACAAGGGGAATTGCCTGATGAACGACTCCACGTCTCACCCAGCCAGACTGGACTACGGCCTGACTACGTTCTTCGGGCAAATCACCAAAACGGTGGATTGCCAGGTCTGGCTGGAAACGGTTGCCGATGACCCTTACCGCTTCACTTTGTGCGTCAAGGCACCGGTACCGGATGATCTGGGCCAGGCGAAGATCGTTGTGGTCAAGGTCGAAGGGCGAACGCTGCAAGGCACGGTGAGGCACGTCGAGCGACGGGAAGACGACAGTCTGAAAATGGAAGTGGAGCCTGATTAGGCTCCACTTTTTTTTGCCGTGATTATTTCGGATGAGCGCAGCCGCAGCCCTTCATCGCACATTCTTCACCGTGCTTGTGGTGATGGGCGCAGGCCTCGCAGCAGTAGTGTTTACCGTGCACAGCGTAGGAATGCTCACCCTCTTTGAGGGTGCAGTTGCAGCCGGGGCAGTCGCATTTTTTATCGGACATGGGACAGACTCCTTGCGTGGTGGTGGTCTGAGGCTTTAGTGGCAAGCCGTAGGAGACAGTGTAGGAGGTGGTTTTGCAGGGTGGGCAGGTGTTGAGAGATTGAGCGACGGGAAGATGGCTTTCGCGAGCAGGCTCGCTCCCACAGAACAGCAAAAGCAAAGCAAAGCAAGATCAAAAGATCGCAGCCTTCGGCAGCTCCTACACACGATGAGCGCAAGCTCGAGTACCGCTTTTGATCTTGATCTCAGAGCCCGTCGGCAGGCTGAGTGGAGGGATCGATCCGGGCGTGGGAGCGCAGCGACCGTTTGGCGTAGCCAGACACAGCGAGTGTAGGTGCAGCGAAGCAAACCGGAGCCGCTGCGCCAAGATCGATCCCGCAGCGAAGGAACCCCGAGCCCCAGCGAGCGGGCCGAACGTCAGGGCGCAGACCTTTTGGTTCCTTTTGGGGCGTTTGCCAAAAGGGACTCGCCGTAAGGGCGAAACCGCCAGTCGCAACACCCGCAGCAACGGATATGTACTCCAGAATCACTGCGCCTGACGCGAACTCCGATACATAAACACCAAAGCCACCGCCAGACACACCATCGCCAACATCCGACTCGAAGACAACCCGATCGCCGGATTTCCCAACCAGCCAAAATTATCGATCAACATCCCCATCCCCAGCTGCCCGACAATCACCGCCACAGTTGCCACAGCCGTCCCCACCACCGGCACCGCGCCAACCATCACCATCATGTACACCACGCCAAACAGCGCCCCGGTCAACTGCCACTTCGGCACCTCCAGCAGACTCACCGCCTGCGCCGGCTCGAAAAACAGGATCAACAACCCGGTCACCACCGCACCTACCGCAAACGTCAGCAGACTGCTACGCAGTACCCCCACCGTCTCGCCCAAACGACCATTGATTGCCGCCTGAACACTCAACACCGCGCCGGCCATCACCACCACCGCCAACAAAATCACCAGACTCATCATTCACCCCCGCGCAATCAGAACCAAAGCCACCACAATCAAACCCAACGCCAGCCAGCGCTCGCCGTTGACCTTTTTGCGCGTCGTGCCGAACCAGCCGAAATGGTCGATCAACACACTCTTGCCGACCTGCCCGGACAAAATCGCAATCATCGTCATGGCAATGCCGACGTGCGGCGTCGCCAGAGTCAGCACCACAACGTACATCGGCCCGAGGAAACCGCCGATCAACTGCCAGCGCGGCAGTTGGGTCAGCGCCGGGCCTTTCTGCGGCCCCGCGAACAACGTCAGCAAAAACAGAATCGCCGAGCCCACGCCAAAAATGCTCAGCGTCGCCCACAAATGTCCGACCTGCTCGCCCAGCGGGCCAAGCAAGCCGGCCTCCACCGACAAACCCATGCCGGCGAGTATCACCAACGGCAGCAACAACAGGCGTAACACCGACCTCTTCACCGGTGCCGCAACCAACCCCTCATCCAACGTCCGCATACACAACCTTCCACGCTCATAAACAATGGCGCGGATTATCGGCTGGCGTGGCTGTGCGATAAATGGGAGCATCCGGACAACACTTTTGCGCAACACGCACAGCGAGAACGCCATGCACGGGCTCAATGAACTGGGATTCAAAGCGTTAAGACTGTTTGTAGCGGTGCTCGACCACGGCAGTTTTTCCGAAGTCGCCCGCCGCGAAGGCGTGGCACCCTCGTCGATTTCGCGGCAGATCCAGTTGATGGAACAGGCGCTGAACCAGCAATTGCTCTACCGCCACACCCGCGCCGTCACGCCAACCGAAGCCGGGCGCATGCTCGGTCATCATGCGCGGCTGCTGCTGGTGCAACTGGAAGAGGCCGAGCAGGCGTTGCAGGAGCAGCAAAGCGAACCCACGGGACTTGTGCGCATCAACGCCCCGGTGGTGTTCGGCCAACGCCATCTGACGCCGTGGCTTGGCGAGCTCTGCACGCGCTATCCGAAGCTGCAACTGGATATCCAGCAAACCGACCATTACATCGATCCGCTGCAGGAAGGCGCCGATCTGTTGTTTCGCATCGGCCCGCTGCACGACTCAGGCATGCAGGCGCGGGTTCTGGCACCGCACCGCTTTCAGGTCGCCGCCAGCCCGGCCTATCTCAACCGCCACGGCACCCCGCAGCATCCGGACGAACTCGCGCAACATCAGTGCCTGGCCTACAAGGGTGCGGCCGGTCAGCAACGCTGGTTTTTCCGCCGCGATGACGAGGACTGGACGCCGTACACGGTCAGAGGCCCGATCACTGGCAACCACGCCGACACCCTCACCCAGGCCGCGCAACAGGGCCTGGGGCTGGTGATGTTTCCGTCGTGGCTGATCGGCGAAGCGGTGCGCGAAGGCACGCTGGTGCCGGTGCTGCGGGAGTATCAGGTGTCGAACAGTCTGGAGCCGCAGCAGATTGCCGTGCTGTGGCCGGGAAGTCGGCGGTTGTCGGTGAAGGTGCGCACGGTGATTGATTTTTATGTCGAATGCTTTGGCGAGATTCCCTATTGGGACCGAGTTTGAACTCCACCCAAATCCCCATGTAGGAGCCGCCGAAGGCTGCGATCTTTTGACCTTTTTCACGAGCAGATCAAAAGATCGCAGCCTTCGGCAGCTCCTACGGGGACTGTGTACGGCGTCAGATACGGAACTGGCCGACCAGCTTGCCCAACCGCTGCCCCAGCTCCGCCAGACTGCGCGAAGTCTGCGCGCCCAATTGCGTTTCATCGGCCACGCTGTCCACCGCCACCGCAATCTGATGCACGCTGCGGTTGATTTCCTCGGCCACCGCCGTCTGCTCTTCTGCCGCGCTGGCGATCTGCGCGTTCATCGAGTTGATCGTCGCGATCAACTGCGCCATGGCATCCAGCGACGCCCCGGCCTGATTGGCCTGCTGCGAAGTGCCGTCGCCGGCCTCGCTGGAGCGGCGCATCGCTTCGACTGCCTGCTGCGTGCCCGCCTGCAAGCGGTCGATCATGCCCTGGATTTCCTGGGTGCTGATCTGCGTGCGGCTGGCCAGCGCGCGCACTTCGTCGGCTACCACGGCGAAACCACGTCCGGCCTCACCGGCGCGGGCCGCTTCGATCGCCGCGTTGAGGGCCAGCAGGTTGGTCTGCTCGGCAATCGAACGGATCACCCCGAGCACGCCGACAATCGAGCTGACGTCCTGCTGCAGGCTATCGAGCGACACGCCGCTGTTGCGGATGTCATCGACCAGCGCATGAATCTGTTTGATGCTGCCCGCCACCACGCGCTTGGCGCTCTGGCCTTCTTCATCGGTCTGTTGCGCTGCGACGGCGGCGTTCTGCGCGCTCTTGGCGACTTCCTGAGCGGCGGCGGACATTTCGTTGATCGCCGTGGCGACCTGATCGGTTTCGTGGCGCTGGCGTTCCATGGCCTGATCGGAACGCTGGGCCTGTTCCGACACCTGGGTGACCAGTCCGGTGAGCTGCGTGGTCATTTCGGTGATCTGCCGCACCAGCCCGTGGATCTTGTCGACGAAGCGGTTGAACGAACCGGCGAGTTCGCCGAGTTCGTCCTGGCTGGTGATGTTCAGGCGCTGGGTCAGATCGCCCTCGCCCGCCGCGATGTCGTCGAGGCTGGCTTTCATTTGCGTCAAGGGGCGCAGAATGGTGTTGGCCAGCAGCATGCCCGCCGCCGCGATCAGCAACAGCACCAGCACAGCGACGCCGACGATGCTCAGCACCACGCCTTGCACACGCTCCTGCACTTGCGCTTCGACCTGCGCCACCTGAGATTCGATGCCGTCGAGGTTGACCGAAGTACCAACCGCCATGTCCCATTTCGGCAAATATTCGGTGTAGCCGAGTTTCGGCACCAGCACCTTGGCGTTGCCCGGCAGCGGCGAGCTGTATTGCAGATAGTGGGTGCCGTCCTTGGCCACTTTGACCAGCCCGAGGTTGACGTAGACGCCATTCGGGTCGCGGTTGTCCTTGAAGCTTTTGCCCACGCCGTCGGGGTCGTTGGCCTTGAACAGGCGCACGGTCTCGGAGTCGTAGCCGAAGAAGTAGCCGTCCTTGCCATAGCGGATGCCCGAGAGCAATTTGATCGCCTGCGCCCGCGCGGCGTCGTCACCCGGAGCAGCGGCGTCGTAAAGCGGTTTGATCGTGGTCATGGCCACGGCAACGTAGCTTTGCAGAGTGGCCTTGGCGTCGCTGAGCAGACGCTCGCGGGTCTGTTCGACTTCCTTGCGCGCCTGTTCCTGGAGGATGAACAGCGTGGTCACGCTGATGACCAGCGCAAAGAGCAGCACCGGCAGAACGGCAAGGGACAGCACTTTAGCCTTGAGACTCAGGCGCATCGGGGGACTCACTCTTTTGATTTTGTTGGCGTGGTTAAAGGCTTTAACGGCACGCCGGGGCAAAAGTTGAATCCGGGAAATACCCGATCCCCTGTGGGAGCGAGCCTGCTCGCGAAAGCATTGGGTCAGCAACCCGTGTGTCGACTGACACGCCGCCTTCGCGAGCAGGCTCGCTCCCACATTGGGCGATTGTGAGTTTTTAGAGAACCATCGCCGCCACCCAGCCAAACACCAGCAGTGGCAGGTTGTAGTGCAGGAAGGTCGGCACCACGGTGTCCCAGATGTGGTGATGCTGGCCGTCGATGTTCAGGCCGGACGTCGGGCCGAGGGTCGAGTCCGAGGCCGGCGAGCCGGCGTCACCCAGCGCCCCGGCAGTGCCGACGATGCAGACGATGGCGATCGGGCTGAAGCCCAGTTGCACGCACAGCGGCACGAAAATCACCGCGAGGATCGGCACGGTGGAAAACGACGAGCCGATGCCCATGGTCACCAACAGCCCCACCAGCAACATCATCAGGGCACCGACGCCTTTGCTGTGATCGATCCACGCTGCCGACGCTTCTACCAGCGTCTGCACTTCGCCGGTGGCCTTGATCACTTCGCCGAAACCGGACGAGGCGATCATGATGAAACCGATCATGGCCATCATCTTCATGCCTTCGGTGAACAGATCATCGGTCTCGCGCCACTTGACGATGCCTGACGCCGAGAAGATCAGGAAACCGGCCAGCGCGCCGATGATCATCGAGTCCAGCAGCAACTGAATGACGAACGCGGCGGCGATCGCCACGCCGGCAATCATCAGGCTCAGCGGGTTGTACTGCACCGCTGTCTGTTCGACCTGCTCGATTTTGGCGAGGTCGTAAACACGCTTCTTGCGATAGCTGATGAACGCGATGCCGAGGCCGACCAGCATGCCCAGCGCCGGAATGCCCATGGCGTGGGTGACATTGATACCACTGATGTCGACGCCGCTGCGCGCAACGTTGGCCAGCAGGATTTCATTGAGGAAGATATTGCCGAAGCCCACCGGCAGGAACATGTACGGGGTGATCAGGCCGAACGTCATCACGCAGGCGATCAGGCGCCGGTCGAGTTGCAGCTTGGTCAGTACATATAGAAGCGGCGGCACCAGCAGCGGAATGAAGGCGATGTGGATCGGCAGAATGTTCTGCGAGGCGATCGCCACCACCCAGAGCAGGCCGATCAGCAGCCATTTGACATTGCCGCCGCCGGTCGCATGTTGCCGGTCAACCATGGCCAGGGCCTTGTCGGCCAGCGCATGGGCCAGGCCGGACTTGGCGATTGCCACGGCGAAAGCGCCAAGCAGCGCGTAGGACAACGCCACCGTCGCGCCGCCGCCCAGACCGCTGTTGAACGCTTTGAGCGTCGCTTCGATACCCAGACCACCGGTCAGACCACCGACGAGCGCCCCGACGATCAGCGCGATCACCACATGCACGCGCGACAGGCTGAGGATCAGCATGACGCCGACGGCTGCTATGACTGCATTCATTTCACTACCTCGAAAAACACTGCGGGTGGAAACACACCGCCAGACAGGATGAGTCCGCCCGGGACTGGCCGGCGGATTGGCAAAGAGGGTCTTATTAGAGGGCGCGCACTGTGCCGTAGAGTAGCGGTGGTGTCAAAGCGAGCGACTGAAACAAGCGCTGAAGCCTCCTGCAGGAGATCACCTGTGGCGAGGGAGCTTGCTCCCGCTCGGCTGCGCAGCAGTCGTAATCCGGTATGTACAGAGTGACTGAATGAACGTCTTCGCAGGATTTGGGGGCGCTTCGCACCCCAGCGCGAGCAAGCTCCCTCGCCACAGGGGTCGCGTTGAACGGAAGATCGGCGAAGTGCAGCAACTCGCCCTATTGCGTCCCCAGGATAAAGAAAGCGCAAACATGGCCGCTACAGTGCAAAGTCTCAGATATTTATCGGATAAGGATGTTCTCCATGTCACTCAGACAACTTTCCATCCAATGGAAAATCACCCTGCTCGCCGGGCTTTGCCTGGCCGGTATCGTGACCCTGTTGGTGGGTCTTTCGCTGTATCGCATGGAGCACAGCTCGGCGCTGGTCAAAGCTTCGAGCATGGAGATGCTCACCGAGTCGGCGCAGGCGCGTATTGAATCGCAAGGCGAGGTGCAGGCCGCCGGCATTCGCCAGCAGTTCATGGATGCCTATCAGTACGGTCACGGTTTCTCGCGGCAGGTGTTGTTTCTGCGCGAGCAGGCCGAAAAGCGTTTTCTCGACGCCTTCGATCTGCGCGAAGACATGACCCGTCAGGTCAAATCCGCGCTGCAAGCCAACCCGGAGCTGCTCGGCCTGTCGCTGGTGTTCGAAGCCAATGCACTGGACGGCAAGGACGAACTGTTTGCCGGTCAGGCCGAGCTGGGCAGCAACGACAAAGGTCGTTTTGCCCTGTACTGGTCGCAGCCGACCCCGGGCAAGGTGCACTCGATGGCGCTGCCGGAAAGCGATATGAGCGACACCAGCACCGGCCCCAGCGGTCAAGCCGCCAACGCCTGGTTCACCTGCCCGCGCACGACCCTCAAACCCTGTGTGATCGAGCCGTACTTCTACGTCATCGACGGCCAGAAAGTGCTGATGACCAGCATCGTCTTCCCGCTGCAGGTCAACGGCAAAGTCATCGCTTCACTGTCGGTCGATATCAACCTCAACAGTTTGCAAGCGATCAGCCAGAACGCCAGCAAGAAGCTTTATGACGGTCAGACCGCCGTGAGCATTGTCAGCCCCGCTGGCCTGCTCGCCGGTTACAGTCCGGATGCCGGCAAGCTCAGCCAGCGCCTGGATGCGGTGGATCAGGCCAGTGGCAGCGAGCTGCTGCGCCTGCTGGCCTCAAGCACCGGGGTGAGTAGCCTGCACAGCAACGGCCAGTTGAAAGTGCTGTCGCCGTTCCAGCCGATTCCCGGCGGGCCGGCGTGGGGCGTGTTGCTCGATGTGCCGGAGAAAGTTCTGGTCAGCCGCGCCGAAGCGCTCAAGCAACAACTGGATGCGAGCAACAGGTCAGGCACGCTGATGGAACTGAGCCTTGGCCTGCTCGCCGCGCTGATCGGCCTGCTGCTGGTGTGGCTGATGGCGCGCAGCGTGACCAGACCGATCCTCGGCGTGGCGCACATGCTCGAAGACATCGCCAGCGGCGAAGGCGACCTGACCCGGCGTCTGGCCTACGACAAGCAGGATGAACTCGGGCAACTGGCCGGCTGGTTCAACCGTTTTCTCGACAAGCTGCAGCCGATCATCGCCGAGGTGAAACGCTCGGTGCAGGATGCGCGCAACACCGCCGATCAGTCCTCGGCCATCGCCACCCAGACCAGCGCCGGCATGGAGCAGCAGTACCGTCAGGTCGATCAGGTCGCCACCGCTTCCCACGAAATGAGCGCCACCGCGCAGGACGTCGCACGCAGTGCCGCACAGGCCGCCGAAGCCGCCAAGGACGCCGACCGCGCCACTCGCCAGGGGCTGACCGTGATCGACCGCACTACCGCGAGCATCGACACCCTCGCCGCCGACATGAGCGCTGCGATGGTTCAGGTCGAGGGCCTGGCCGCCAACAGCGAGAAAATCGGCACGGTGCTGGAAACCATCCGCGCCATCGCCGAGCAGACCAACTTGCTCGCGCTCAACGCCGCCATCGAAGCCGCCCGCGCCGGTGAAGCCGGGCGCGGTTTTGCGGTGGTTGCCGACGAGGTGCGCAACCTTGCGCGCCGCACTCAGGAGTCGGTGGAGGAAACCCGTCAGGTCATCGAGCAATTGCAGAACGGCACGCAGGAAGTGGTCGGTTCGATGGGCAACAGCCATCGGCAGGCGCAGGGCAGCGTTGAACAGGTTGGCCAGGCGGTGACGGCGCTGCGGCAGATCGGCGATGCGGTGACGGTGATCAGCGACATGAACCTGCAGATTGCCAGTGCCGCCGAAGAGCAGAGCGCGGTGGCTGAGGAGATCAACAACAACGTGGCGACGATTCGCGATGTGACCGAGTCATTGTCCGGGCAGGCGAATGAATCGGCGCGGGTCAGCCAGTCGCTCAACAGCCTGGCGAACCAGCAGCAGCGGTTGATGGATCAGTTCCGGGTCTGACCCTGACAACCTGTAGGAGCCTGTAGGAGCTGTCGAGTGCAACGAGGCTGCGATCTTCCGATCTGGTATAGCAACACCAAAAGATCGCAGCCTCGTTGCACTCGACAGCTCCTACAGGATTTGCGTAAGGCTTGGGGTTAGCGCTTAGGCAGCTCAATCACTACTTTCAACCCGCCCCACTCGCTCTCGCCCAGCACCAGCAAGCCACCCCAGGTATCGACGATATCCCGCACTATTCCCAGCCCCAGCCCGTGACCATGGGTCTGTTCATCCAGGCGCGTGCCCCGGCTGAATACCTGAGCCCGCTGTTCCTCGGGAATCCCCGGGCCGTCATCTTCCACGCTCAGGGCGAAACCGTCAGTACGCTCGATCACGCTCAGACGCACCTCGGCATCTGCCCATTTGCAGGCGTTGTCGAGCAGGTTGCCGAGCAGTTCGAGCAAGTCCTCACGGTCCCAGGGAAGTTGCAGGCCCGCTGGCGCCACGTAACTCAAGGCCAGATGCTCGCCATGAATCATGTTCAGCGTCGCCAGTAACCCCGGCAATTCCGCGTCGCAATCGAACAGCGCACCGGGCAGCGCATCACCGGACAGTCGCGCGCGGTTGAGTTCGCGATTGAGGCGCTGCTGCACCTGTTCCAGTTGTTCCTTGAGAATCCTGCGCAGCTCGGGATGGTCATCGAGCTTGTCGCTGGAGGCCAGACTCAGCAGCACCGCCAACGGCGTTTTCAGCGCATGGCCGAGATTACCCAAGGCATTGCGCGAGCGCTTGAGGCTGTCTTCGGTGTGCGCGAGCAGATGGTTGATCTGCGCCACCAGCGGTTCCAGTTCCACCGGCACACTCTCGTCGAGTTGCGAGCGCTGGCCCTGCTGCAACTGGGCGATCTGCTCGCGCGCGCGCTCCAGTGGTTTCAGGGCGCGGCGCACGGTCAGGCGTTGCAGGAACAGGATCAACAACAGTGCCGCCAGACCCAGGCCAAGCCCGATCTGGCGCATGCGCTGGAAACTGTCGCTGACCGGCGTGTAATCCTGCGCCACGCTGATCGAGATCGACTGGCCCAGGCGGCGATAGTCCGAACGCAGTATCAGCAAGCGTTGCCCGCCGGGGCCCAGTTGCAGGTTGCTGTGCAGCCCCGGCTGTTGCAGCAGCGGCAGTTCCTGGTCCCACAACGAGCGCGAACGCCAATGGCTGTCGGAGAAGTCGATGCGAAAGTAATGCCCGGAAAACGGCCGCTGATAGGCCGGCGACAAATGCCGCTCATCCAGTTGCAGGCCTTGCGGGCCGCGCACCAGCGCCACGAGCAGGCTTTCGCTGTCGTTGCGCAGGCCGGCTTCGAGATAGCGCTGCAGACCGACCTCGAACAACCACAGGCTGATTTGCGCCAGCAGCAGACCGACTATCACCATCACGCTGATCAGACCCAGGCTCAAACGGCGCTGGATCGATCTCATGAAGCTTGTCCGCCGAACAGGTAACCCTGACCGCGCCGGGTTTCAATCACGCTTTTGCCGAGCTTGCGTCGCAAGTGATTGACGTGGACTTCCAGCACGTTGGAGTCACGCTCGGTTTCGCCGTCATACAGGTGTTCGGCAAGATGGCTTTTGGAGAGGATCTGTTCAGGGTGCAGCATGAAATAGCGCAGCAGGCGGAACTCGGCGGCGGTCAGTTGAATATCGGCACCATCGCGAACCACACACTGACGTCCCTCGTCCAGGTGCAGACCGGCGGCTTGCAGGGTCGGCTGGTTGGACTGGCCCTTGGAGCGACGCAATAGCGACTGAATGCGCAGGTACAGCTCTTCCGGGTGGAACGGTTTGGTCAGGTAATCGTCGGCGCCCGCCTTCAGGCCTTCGATGCGCTCGGCCCAGGAATCACGCGCGGTGAGAATCAGCACCGGAATCGCCAGACCGGCGGCGCGCCACTGCGCCAGCACCTCGAGCCCCGGTACGCCCGGCAGGCCGAGGTCGAGGATGATCAGGTCATAGGGTTCGCTGCCACCCTGATACACCGCATCGCGGCCATCGGCCAGCCAGTCCACCGCGTAGCCTTGGCGTTGCAGGCCGGCGAGCAATTCGTCGGCCAGCGGTACGTGGTCTTCCACCAGAAGCAAACGCATCGATCAATCTTCCTTGTCTTTGACTAACTCGCCGGTGTCGGCCTTCAAGTGCAGCTCGCGCGCCACGCCTTCAACCGTCAGCAACTCGACTTCGTATACATACACGTCGTGTTTTTCTTCCAGCTCGACTTCCAGCAGTTTGGCGCCGGGGTAACGATCCATGGCCTGCTGCAGCACTTGCTCGAGCGGCAGGATCACGCCCTGACGACGCAGATCCAGCGCCTCGTCCTGATCCAAGTCGCGGGCCATGGCAGTGGTGCCCAACAACACCAGCGCCAGCGCCGTCAGGCGGGTGGCGCGAATATTCAGCTTCATTCCGTATCCTGATGATTCCTGAGCTCTTGACCATCGACGGCGTTGAATTCCAGATCCCACTTCACACCTTTCGGGTCGCGCAGTTCGATCTGGTAAATGAACTTGCCGTACTCTTCTTCCAGCTCGGTTTCGGTGATTTCCGAATCGGGGTGTTTTTCCAGCGCGATGGCGTTGAGCTTCTCGAAGGAGACGATAGTACCAGCGTCGCGCAAACGAAGCGCTTCGTCCGGGCCGAGGTCGCGCGCAAGAGCAGTACCGGCGGTGAGGCCGATGATGGCGGCAGTGATCAGGGCAGTCAGGGTGTTCACGGGTGTCTCCGGATTCTTATAGGTTGCTTACGGTGGGCACCTTAACGGGATCAACTTAACTCAAACTGAATGGCCATCATTGTGCCCCCACTGCTGGCAAGTTTCCCTGTGGGAGATTCTATGTTGCGTAGCAACCCCGCAATTTCAGGTTAAGCGATATTCGCTCTGGTTCTTCATCAGGGCGAACGCCACTCGACAGAGCTTGCGAGCAAGAGCTACCAACGCCTGTGTTTTCGAGAAGCCTC
>NZ_DATMIV010000005.1:0-16670 GCF_035554175.1 Pseudomonas sp.
AGGCCACCGGTGATCTGCGCGTCGTAGCCCTTGCTGCGCAGGTATTGCGCGGTGATTTCCGCCAGCAGTGTCTGTTCGGTGAACACCCGGGCGCCGAGG
This sequence comes from Pseudomonas sp., assembly GCF_035554175.1. Lineage (GTDB taxonomy): Bacteria > Pseudomonadota > Gammaproteobacteria > Pseudomonadales > Pseudomonadaceae > Aquipseudomonas. Next base: position 100 of record NZ_DATMIV010000005.1, read on the forward strand.
CGGATCAGGGGCTTTTCAGCGGCTTGGGCGAATCCTGCGAACAGCAGGACGCAGCCCAGTATCAAGCTCAACTTCTTCATAAACGATTTCCTTTATCCAGCCTGGCTTATGACGGGCGCAGACCGCGTTCCAACCAGAGGCGGCTGGCCAGTGTCACCAGGCCGTCGAGCAGCAACGCCAGCAAGGCGGTGCAGGCCGCGCCGAGCAACAGCTGCGGCTGGTTGTTCAAGGCAATGCCGGGGAAGATCAGGCTGCCGAGGCTGTTGGCGCCGATCAAGAACGCCAGCGGCGCGGTGCCGACGTTGATCGCCAGCGCCACGCGCACGCCGCCGATGATGATCGGCACGGCGTTGGGCAACTCGACTTTCCACAGCACCTGGCGCGGGGTCATGCCGATGCCGACGGCGGCTTCCTTGAGGGAGCCCTGGACGTTTTTCAGGCCTTCATAGGTGTTGCGCACGATGGGCAGCAACGAGGCGAGGAACAGGGCGAAGATGGCCGGCCCGCTGCCGATGCCCAGGATGCCCAGGGCGATGGCCAGTACGGCCAGGGGCGGTACGGTGTTACCGATGTTGAACACTTGCATGAAGCGTTCGGCGCGCCCGACCAGGCTGGGGCGGCTTAAGGCGATGCCGGCGGGTATGCCAACAATCAGGGCCGCCAGCATGGAGGCCAATACAAGCATCAGGTGCGCTTGCAGGTAAAACAGCAGGTCGTCGTGGTAGCGTTGGATCGTATCGATGCCGATCCAGTGGACCAACAGGGCCAGGAGAGCGACGACGACCGCCCCCCCGATAAGCCCTTTGCCATAGCGGATAGCCACAGGCGGACTCCTTTGTCTTTCAGTCGGCGCACGTCTTCCCGGGCGGCAAACCATCACTGGTTGCCGGGAAAACGTTCGCGAGAAGCAGCTCTTCGATGCCGGTAAAACGGCAGCCAAATCGAGCCATGAGCGCAGCCTCGTCAGGCTAACTTGCTGATTTTTCAGACCCTGACGAATAGCCGTAACAGGGTGGTGGACGCCTCCACGGGGCAAAAGGTTCCCATGCCAGGGAAGATCTGGCCACCCTGGCTGTGCTCAACGGTTCGGTTCCTGGCGCAAGTTGAGCTATAATCGCCGCCCTTTTTTGAATCACCTGCCAGGCGATTTCCCATGACCAAACAGGCCGCCGAAGTCGCGAAACGCCGCACTTTCGCCATTATTTCCCACCCCGATGCCGGTAAGACCACCATCACCGAGAAGCTCTTGCTGATGGGCAAGGCGATTGCGGTCGCCGGCACGGTGAAATCTCGCAAGTCCGACCGCCATGCCACCTCCGACTGGATGGAAATGGAAAAACAACGGGGTATTTCCATTACCACGTCGGTCATGCAGTTCCCGTATCGCGAGCACATGATCAACCTGCTCGACACCCCGGGCCACGAAGACTTCTCCGAAGACACCTACCGCACCCTGACGGCGGTGGACTCGGCCTTGATGGTTCTCGACGGCGGTAAGGGTGTAGAGCCACGGACCATTGCGCTGATGGACGTCTGCCGTCTGCGTGACACGCCGATCGTCAGCTTCATCAACAAACTCGACCGCGACATCCGCGACCCGATCGAACTGCTTGACGAGATCGAAGCGGTCCTGAAGATCAAGGCCGCGCCGATCACCTGGCCGATCGGTTGCTACCGCGACTTCAAGGGCGTGTATCACCTGGCTGACGACTACATCATCGTCTACACCGCTGGTCACGGTCACGAACGCACCGAAACCAGGATCATCGAGAAACTCGATTCCGACGAAGCCCGCGCACATCTGGGCGATGAGTACGAACGCTTCATTGAGCAACTGGAACTGGTGCAGGGCGCCTGCCACGAATTCAACCAGCAGGAATTCCTCGACGGTCAACTGACCCCGGTGTTTTTCGGTACCGCGTTGGGCAACTTCGGTGTCGATCACGTGCTCGATGCCGTTGTGGATTGGGCACCGCGTCCGCTGGCCCGTGTGGCCAACGAGCGCACCGTGGAGCCGGTGGAAGAGAAGTTCTCGGGCTTCATTTTCAAGATCCAGGCGAACATGGACCCGAAACACCGCGACCGCATCGCCTTCATGCGTATCTGCTCCGGCAAGTACGAGAAAGGCATGAAGATGCGCCACGTGCGCACCGGCAAGGACGTGCGCATCGGCGACGCCCTGACGTTCTTCTCCTCCGAGCGTGAACAGCTCGAAGAAGCGTACGCCGGCGACATCATCGGTCTGCACAACCACGGCACCATCCAGATCGGCGACACCTTCAGCGAAGGCGAAGTGCTGGGTTTCACCGGTATCCCGCACTTCGCCCCGGAACTGTTCCGTCGCGTGCGTCTGCGTGATCCGCTGAAGTCCAAGCAACTGCGTCAGGGCCTGCAGCAGTTGGCGGAAGAGGGGGCGACGCAGGTGTTCTTCCCCGAGCGCAGCAACGACATCATTCTCGGCGCCGTTGGTGTACTGCAGTTCGATGTGGTCGCCAGCCGTTTGAAGGAGGAATACAAGGTTGAGTGCTCGTATGAGCCGATCACTGTGTATTCCGCGCGCTGGATTGAGTGCGACGACAAGAAGAAGCTTGAGGAATTCTCCAACAAGGCGGTTGAGAACCTGGCGTTGGACGGCGGTGGTCATCTGACCTATCTGGCGCCGACGCGGGTTAACCTGGCGTTGATGGAAGAGCGTTGGCCGGATGTGAAATTCCGTGCGACGCGGGAGCATCATTAAGGTTTGAGGTGCTTTTTTGAAAGCCCCTGAGGTGTAAGCCTTGGGGGCTTTTTTATGGGCTGCCGGTTTTGGTTGAAGACTGCGATCCTGAAAAGCAAGGTCAACAGCTCGCAGCCCGCCGCAACTTTTACAACGGGTTGTAGGTGTTGAGTGCGCTGCTGGTGCGGCTCTCCATTGCGCTGACTTGGCAGGCTACGCGCCACATTTAGCTGTTTCGGTTATTGGAATTATTCGAAAGCAATCTGTGCGCCGATGGCATTTATTCCCGAGCTGCCGCGTCCTAAGTGGTGAGCCGGGCGTATCGCGACTAGATTTCACACGGTGCCAGTCCGGCAAAGCATGTCTTAGCGCAGCAGGATGGAGTCGGCCATGAAACGCAGATTGCTACGGATTTTGATGTTGTTGAAGGTGATGGTGATGCTGTCTCTGGGCACCGCGACGGCTTGGGCCGAGTGCGAGGGTCATGATTCGCAGGCCTTCAACGGCCAGGTCGGGCACAGCGGGCTGATGCTGGCCAAGTCCGAGTCGGAGCCTGGGGACATGAATCAGGGCGGCAGCGCCGATGACGACGACTCGACCAAGGATGAGCCGGATACCGATGATCTGGATGAAGAAGGCGATAGCCAAACGTAAATCACCGGGCAAAGAAAACCCCTTCGGCCTCGACTGATGCGCAATCGAGGTGGAAGGGGTTTGGTCAACTCTGGTTCAACGCAAAATCCCTTGTAGGAGCTGCGGAACGCTGCGATCTCTTGATCTTGATTCTGAATATCAAAAGATCGCAGCCTCGTTGCACTCGTCAGCTCCTACAGGTTTTGTGTCGGCCTCCGGATTTGCTTACGCCGCGCCATCGAGGAACTGCTCGGCGTAGTGGCAAGCCACCTGCCGGTTATCCAGTTCACGCAACAATGGCTCTTCCGTGCTGCAACGCTCGGTCGCGTACGGGCAGCGCTTGTGAAAGGCACAGCCCGGTGGCGGGTTCAGCGGGTTGGGCAGTTCGCCGACGATTTTGATTTTCGGCTTGTGCGGGTCTGGGTGAATGGTCGGGGTCGCTGACAACAGCGCTTGGGTGTAAGGGTGCAGCGGGCGCTCGTAGATGTCGTTTTTCGGACCCAGTTCCACCGGGCGACCGAGGTACATCACCATCACGTCATCGGCCACGTGTTGCACCACCGCGAGGTTGTGCGAGATGAACACGTAGGCGGTGTTGAACTCCTGCTGCAGGTCCATGAACAGGTTCAGCACCTGCGCCTGAATCGACACGTCCAGCGCCGAGGTCGGTTCGTCCGCCACCAGCACTTTCGGTTGCAGCATCATTGCCCGCGCCAGAGCGATACGCTGGCGCTGACCGCCGGAGAACATGTGCGGATAGCGCTGGTAATGCTCGGGCCGCAAGCCGACCTGCTTCATCATCGCCTGGACTTTCTCGCGACGTTCGGTGGCCGACAGCTTGGTGTTGATCAGCAACGGCTCGGCCAGTTGATCACCGATTTTCTGCCGTGGGTTCAACGACGCATACGGGCTCTGAAACACCATCTGCACGTCTTTGCGCAGTTGCTTGCGCTCGGCCTTGTCGGCGCCGGCGACTTCCTGGCCGGCGATCTGCAGCGAACCCGATGACGGCTCCTCAATCAGCGTCAGCGCGCGGGCGAGAGTGGATTTGCCGCAGCCCGACTCGCCTACAACCGCGAGGGTCTTGCCGGCTTCCAGTTCGAACGACACGCCGTTGAGCGCGCGCACGGTGGCGTGGCCCTTGAACAGGCCACGGGAGACTTCGTAGTGACGGGTCAGGTCGCGGGCGGTAAGTACGACGGCCATTACGCCACCTCCTGGTTCAGCGGGTAGAAGCAGCGGGCGAGGCTGTTGGCTTTTGGATCGAGGCCCGGACGCTGGGTGCGGCAGTTGTCCTGCACGTACGGGCAGCGCGGCGACAGCAGGCAACCCTGCGGACGGTCATAGCGGCCCGGAACGATGCCCGGCAGAGTCGACAAACGCGAGGCGCCGAGGCTGTGCTCGGGAATCGCCTTGAGCAGCGCTTCGCTGTACGGGTGCGCCGGGATGTCGAACAGTTGCGGCACCTGACCGACTTCAACGGCCTGGCCTGCGTACATCACACAGACGCGCTGGGCGGTTTCCGCCACGACCGCGAGGTCGTGGGTGATCAGCACCAGGCCCATGTTCTGTTCTTTCTGCAACGCCAGCAGCAGATCCATGATCTGCGCCTGAATCGTTACGTCGAGGGCCGTGGTCGGTTCGTCGGCGATCAACAGTTTCGGCTCGCCGGCAATCGCCATGGCGATCGCAACGCGCTGGCTCATACCGCCGGACAATTGATGCGGGTAGGCGTCCATACGACTGGCCGCACCCGGGATCTCGACTTTTTCCAGCAGTTCGATGGCACGCTTGCGCGCTTGCTTGCCGGACATTTTCAGGTGCAGGCGCAGCACTTCTTCGATCTGGAAACCGACGGTGTAGCTCGGGTTCAGCGCGGTCATCGGGTCTTGAAAAACCATCGACAGGTCTTTGCCGACGATTTGCCGACGCTGACGATTGCTCAGCTTGAGCATGTCCTTGCCGTCGAAGCTTAGTGAGTCGGCGGTAACGATGCCGGGGTGCTCGATCAGCCCCATCAGCGCCATCATGGTCACGGATTTGCCCGAACCCGACTCGCCAACGATGGCCAGCACTTCGCCTTTGTCGACCTTCAGATCGAGGCCGTCGACCACCGGGGTCGCGGTCTTGTCGCCGAAGCGGACGTTGAGATTCTTGATTTCTAGCAGTGACATTTGAATCTCCTCAGGCGGCGTTCTTGAGTTTCGGGTCCAGCGCATCGCGCAGGCCGTCGCCCATCAAGTTGATTGCCAGCACGCTGAGCAAAATGGTCAGACCAGGCAGACTTACCACCCACCAGGCGCGTTCGATATAGTCGCGGGCCGAGGCCAGCATGGTGCCCCACTCAGGGGTTGGCGGTTGTACGCCGAGACCGAGGAAGCCCAGTGCGGCGGCATCGAGAATCGCCGATGAAAAGCTCAGGGTCGCCTGCACGATCAGCGGCGCCATGCAGTTGGGCAGCACGGTGATGAACATCAGGCGCGGCAGACCGGCACCGGCCAGACGCGCGGCGGTGACGTAGTCGCGGTTCAGTTCGCCCATGACGGCGGCACGGGTCAGACGCACGTAGGACGGCAGGGAAACCACGGCAATCGCGATCACGGTGTTGATCAGGCCAGGGCCGAGGATGGCGACGATCGCCACGGCCAGCAGCAGCGACGGCAGGGCCAGCATGATGTCCATCAGACGCATGATGGTCGGGCCGACCACTTTCGGGAAGAAACCGGCAAACAGGCCCAGCAGGATCCCCGGAATCAACGACATCACCACCGACGACAAGCCGATCAGCAGCGACAGGCGCGAACCCTGGATCAGACGCGAGAGCAGGTCACGGCCGAGCTCGTCGGTGCCGAGCAGAAACTGCATCTGCCCGCCTTCGAGCCACGCCGGCGGCGTCAGCAGGAAGTCACGGTATTGCTCGCTCGGGTTGTGCGGCGCGACCCACGGCGCGAAGATCGCGCAGAAAATGATCAGCAGCATGAACAGCAGGCCGGCAACGGCGCCCTTGTTCTTCGAGAACGCTTGCCAGAATTCTTTGTACGGCGACGGGTACAGCAGGCTTTGATCCACGGCGGACGTGGCGGTGGCTACTGAGGATGTTGGAGTGCTCATGGGTATTGACCTCAGCGCTGATGACGGATGCGTGGGTTGGCAAAGCCGTAGAGGATGTCCACCACGAAGTTGACCAGGATCACCAGGCAGGCGATTAACAGGATGCCGTTTTGCACCACCGGATAGTCCCGGGCGCCGATGGCTTCGATCAGCCATTTACCGATGCCGGGCCAGGAGAAGATGGTTTCGGTCAGGACCGCACCGGCCAGCAAAGTACCGACTTGCAGACCTACAACCGTCAGCACCGGGATCAGCGCGTTGCGCAAACCGTGGACGAACACCACGCGCGACGGCGACAGGCCCTTGGCCTTGGCGGTGCGAATGTAGTCTTCGCGCAGCACTTCGAGCATCGACGAACGGGTCATCCGCGCGATCACCGCCAGCGGAATCGTGCCGAGCACGATGGCTGGAAGGATCAAGTGATGCAGGGCATCGAAGAACGCGCCGACGTCATCGGCCAGCAGCGTGTCGATCAGCATGAAACCGGTACGCGGCTCGATGTCGTAGAGCAGGTCGATGCGCCCGGACACCGGGGTCCAGCCCAGGCTTACCGAGAAGAACATGATCAGGATCAGGCCCCACCAGAAGATCGGCATCGAATACCCCGCCAAGGAGATGCCCATCACGCCGTGGTCGAACAGCGATCCTCGTTTGAGTGCCGCAATCACCCCGGCCAGAAGCCCGAGGATGCCGGCGAACAGCAGGGCGGCCATGGACAGTTCCAGGGTCGCCGGGAAGAGGGAGGTGAACTCGGTCCACACGCTTTCACGGGTACGCAACGACTCACCGAGATCGCCCTGGGCCAGTTTGCCGACGTAGTCCAGATACTGGGCATACAGCGGCTTGTTCAGCCCCAGGCGTTCCATTGCCTGAGCGTGCATTTCGGGGTCGACCCGACGTTCGCCCATCATCACTTCCACGGGGTCGCCCGGAATCATGCGAATCAACGCGAAAGTCAGCAAGGTGATGCCGAAAAACGTGGGGATCAACAACCCCAGTCGGCGGGCAATAAAACTAAACATCTTGTGTGGTACCTCATCAGCCGGTTAGGCGTGCCCGGTGTCCCCGAGATCAGGGGCACCGGGCGTTTCTTATCTACTTCACCTGGGTGGTGGCGAAGTTATTCGTGGTGAGAGGGCTGATGTGGTAGCCCTCTACATTTTTGCGCATTGCAGTGAACATCCGAGTATGGGCCATGCTGATCCATGGCTGGTCCTGATTAAACAGCACTTGGGCCTGTTCGTAGAGCGCGGCGCGTTCGGCCGGATCTACTTTAGCCCGTGCTTCATCCAGCAGTGCCTGGAATTTCTCATTGCACCAGCGTGCGTAGTTTTCGCCGTTCTTGGCGGCCTCGCAACTGAGCATAGGCGTCAGGAAGTTATCCGGGTCGCCGTTGTCGCCCGCCCATCCGGCCGAGACCATGTCGTGCTCGCCGGCCTTGGCGCGCTTGAGCATTTCGCCCCATTCCATCACGCGGATGTCGATCTTGATTCCGACTTTCGCCAGGTCAGCCTGCATCATCTGCGCGCCGAGCATCGGGTTGGGGTTGGTCGGACCGCCGCCGTTGCGGGTGAACAGGGTGAACGTGGTGCCTTCCGGAACCCCGGCTTCCTTGAGCAGCTTGCGTGCTGCATCGAGGTCGCGTGGCGGGTTCTTCAAGTCATGGTTGTAGCCGAGCAGGGTCGGCGGGTACGGGTTGACTGCCACTGTCGCATTGCCTTTGCCAAACAGGGCATTGACGTAGGCTTCCTTGTCGAAGGCGATGTCGATGGCTTTGCGCACGCGCACGTCGCTCATGTACTTGTGCTGGGTGTTCATGGCGATGTACGAAACGGTCATCGCGTCCAGCTCGTCGACTTTCAGGTTGCTGTCTTTCTTGATGCTCGGGATGTCATCCGGTTTCGGATACAGCGCGACCTGACATTCGTTGGCCTTGAGCTTTTGCAGGCGCACGTTGTTGTCGGTGGCGATGGCCAGGATCAGCGCGTCGGCCGGTGGCTTGCCACGGAAGTAGTCCGGGTTGGCCTTGAAGCGCACCTGCGCATCCTTGGCGTAGCGCTGGAAGATGAACGGGCCGGTGCCGATCGGCTTGTTGTTCAGATCGCCGGTCTTGTTGGCCTTGAGCAACTGGTCGGCGTATTCGGCCGGGTAGATCGACGAGAACGCCATGGCGATGTCGGCCAGGAATGGCGCTTCGCGACGGGTCAGGGTGAATTTGACCGTGTTGTCGTCGACTTTCTCGACGCTTTTCAACAGTTCCTTGAAGCCCATGCTTTCAAAGTACGGGAAGCCCACGCTCGACAGCTTGTGCCACGGGTGATTCGGGTCCAGCTGACGCTGGAAGCTCCAGACCACGTCGTCGGCATTCATGTCGCGGGTCGGCTTGAAGTATTCGGTGGTGTGAAACTTGACGCCTTTGCGCAGGTGGAACGTGTAGCTCAGGCCGTCTTCGCTGATGTCCCAGGACTCGGCGAGTGCCGGGATCACCTCGGTGGTGCCGGGCTTGAAGTCGGCCAACCGGTTGAAGATGGTTTCGGCCACAGCATCTGCCGTGACTGCAGTTGTGTACTGGACCATATCGAAGCCTTCCGGGCTGGCTTCGGTGCAGACCACCAAGGGTTTGGCCGAGGCGCCGACAGCGACGCTCAGCAACGCAGCCGCGAGGGCCGCACGTAGGGGAAGCATTTTCATCGATAACCCTCTGCAATCGGTTGAAGACAGAAAAAACCGAACGGCCGACTCATCATGAGTCAGCCGCCGGTTGGCGTTTTTACAGAATGTTGAACGGGATGGTGGTTACGAGACGGAACTCGTTGATGCTGCCGTCAGCCTGGTTTTCGCTGGCACGGTGCGCGGTGTAGGTGCCGCGAATCGTTGTCGCTTTGAGCGGGCCGCTCTGTACTGCGTAGGTCGCACCGACGCCGTATTCATAGTGGTGCTCGCCGTCCATCGCCTGCACGCCATCATAGCCGCCACCCTTGTAGTGAGTGCCGTCGATGCCCCAGCCGCGTGCCTGGTAGATATTGAATTTCAGGCCCGGCACGCCGTATTCGGCCATGTTGATGCCGTAGGAAACCTGGAAGGATTTCTCGTTCGGGCCGTTGAAGTCCGAGAGCAGGGAGTTGGCCAGGTAGATACCGTTGGTTTCGTGCAGGTAGTCGAAGTACTCGTTACCGTTCACTTCCTGATAGGAGAAGGTCACGGTGTGCGCCTGATGCGTCAGGCCGAACGACAGCGAGTAGGTGTCGTTGTCGATGTCACCGAGCAGTTTTTTGCCTTCGTCGACGGTCTTGTAGTAGTTCAGGCCGGTGGTCAGGCTCAGCACCGAGCTGTCGCCCAACACGTGGGTGGCGCCGAAGTAGTACTGGTTCCACAGGTCTTCAGCCTGGGTGCCCCACAGGCTGGTGGTCAGGCTGGCGAACGGCTGGTACGAAATACCGGCGGTGTTGACGTGATCGGCTTCGGCGTTGATGTCACCGTATTCGGAGCGGAATTTGCTCAGGCTTTCTTCGGTACGTGGCGAAACGCGGTCGAAGGTCGCGACGTCGAACGCCAGGTTATTCAGCTCTTCGCTATGGATCGCGATACCTTCGAAGCTCGATGGCAGCGGACGGTTACCGATCACATCGACTTGCGGGCTGCTGAAGTTCATGCGGCCGGCGGTCAGAGTGGTGTTGGAGATGCGCGCCTTGACGTTGGCCAGGCCGAGCTTGCTCCACTGACCTACCGCGTCACCGCCTTCACGGGTCAGGGTACGGTTGTTGCCCGCGCCTGGGCGGGTGCCCGGAGCGCCGCCGTTGTTCGCAGCGAGGTTCTCGCGGTCGCGCTCAAGGGCGATTGCGTTGTATGCAGCCACTTCGGTGCTGAAGCCGACAGTACCTTCGGTGAAGCCCGAGTTGTACTTGATGATCGTGCCTTGCACCCAGTTGATCCGGCGGTCGGTTTCGGTGGACTGGCCGTTCTTGCGGTAAGCGAACTTGCCGCCACGCTTGAGTTGTTCGTTGGCGTACCAGTTACGGGTCGAACCGCTGATCGATTGCCCTTCGAGGAAGCCGGTGGCTTCGGCCTGGGCGCTCTTTTCATTGACGGTTACCGGGGTGAACGCCTGGCTTTGGGTTTCCGCATAAGCCGTGGCGGTGATGCTGCTGATGGCCAGGGCCAGTATCGCGGTGCTGCTCAGTTTCATGGGTGAAGCTCCTTTACTTTCTTTTTATCCGGCTTTTTTTGGTAGTCCGGTTATTGGTTTAGAACTTGTTCACACATCGCAAACGTTTGCAAAGGGCCGGGTTGGCGAATTTCGGCAAAGCGCTTGCGTGAGGGGAGTAGACGGTTCCCCTCAGCATTGCGGCTGATCGGTGGGTTTAATCGATACTGACACCCGAGAACACGTTGCGGCCGAACGGGCTGACCTTGAACCCTTCGACTTTGGTGCTCAACGGCTGGTTGACCGTCGAGTGGGCGACAGGCGTGATCGGCACTTGCTGTTTAAGCAATTGCTGGGCCTGTTTATAAAGTGCAGTGCGCTGGTCGCGGTCAGTGACGACCTTGGCCTGTTTGATCAGCTTGTCGTAAGCCGGATCGCACCACATGGAGTAGTTGTTGCCGCCGATCGCGTCGCAGCTGTACAGGGTGCCCAGCCAGTTGTCCGGGTCACCGTTGTCGCCAGTCCAGCCGATCAGGCTGATGTCATGCTCGCCGTTCTTGGTGCGCTTGATGTACTCGCCCCATTCGTAGCTGACGATCTTCACTTTCAGACCGATTTTGCCCCAGTCGGACTGGAGCATTTCGGCCATCAGTTTGGCGTTCGGGTTGTACGGGCGTTGCACCGGCATCGCCCACAGGGTGATCTCGGTGCCTTCCTTCACGCCGGCAGCCTTGAGCAGCTCTTTGGCTTTTTCCGGGTTGTAGGCGGCGTCCTTGATCGTGTCGTCATAAGACCACTGGGTCGGCGGCATGGCGTTGACGGCCAGTTGCCCGGCGCCTTGATAAACAGCGTTGAGAATCCCCTGTTTATTCACCGCCATGTCCAGCGCCTGACGCACTTCCAGTTGATCGAACGGCTTATGGCGCACGTTGTAGGCGATGTAGCCGAGGTTGAAGCCCGGCTTGGAAATCAATTGCAGCTTCGGATCGGTCTTCAGCGCTTCGACGTCGGCAGGGCGCGGGTGCAGGGTGATCTGGCACTCGTTGGCCTTGAGCTTCTGCACGCGCACCGAGGCATCGGTGTTGATCGCAAATATGAGGTTCTTCAGCTTCACCCGGCTCGGATCCCAGTATTGCGGGTTGCCGGTGTAACGGATATTCGAGTCTTTCTGATAACTCTTGAACACGAACGGCCCGGTGCCGATCGGCTTCTGGTTGATGTCGCTGGGCTTGCCGTCGGCCAGCAGCTTGTCGGCGTATTCGGCGGACAGAATGGAGGCGAAGCTCATGGCGATGTTCTGGATGAACGCGGCGTCGACGCTGTTGAGCGTGAACTCCACGGTCAGCGGCCCGGTCTTCTCGACCCTGGCGATGTTCTTGTTCAGGCTCATCCCGTTGAAGTAGGGAAACTCGGTGGGATACGCCTTACGGAACGGGTGCTGTGCATCGAGCATGCGGTTGAACGTGAACAGCACGTCATCGGCGTTGAAATCGCGGCTCGGCTTGAAGTAAGGGGTTGTATGAAACTTCACGCCTTCACGCAGGTGAAAGGTGTATTTCAGGCCATCCTCGGAAATATCCCAGCTCGTTGCCAGACCGGGCACGACGTTGGTCGCGCCTTTTTCGAACTCGACCAGACGGTTGTACAGCGGCTCGGCGGCGTCGTTGTCGGTGGCCGTCGTGTATTGCGCGGTATCGAAACCCGCCGGGCTGCCTTCAGAGCAAAACACCAGGCTGTCGCTGGCGGCGTAGCTTGCAGACGTGGCGGCCAACAGGCCGGCGCCCAGCAGTGCGGAAAAAACCAAGGTATGGCGCATGACGCTCCCTCTTTTTTTAGTGTTGTGCAATGCGCCTCGGTCCCAATCCCGGGACGTTTCGGTCGCATTAAGCTCAATCCAATACGTACGGCAAAACCGGTGGCCCACGCAGACACTGGTCAGTACACGACGGTAGGCACCGTGCTGCTGGCAGTAAATACGTAATTGCCTTGATGCTCGTAGGAAAAGTCGACGCGCCTATACCGATGCAATCATCTGCGGCGGATTTGGGTGTAGTCCTTTTCCTGTTTTCCCGGTAGATAAAGCAACGGCGACGTCAGAAACGCCGCCGTTGCAATGTCTTACTTGCTGACGCTGACGCCGTAGAAGGAATTCAGGCCAAATGGGCTGATCTTGAAATCCTGCACGTTGGCGCGCATGGGTTGATACACCGTCGAGTGAGCGATAGGTGTCATAGGGACTGCATCTTTGAGGACGTGTTGCGCCTGTTTGTACAGCTCGGTGCGCTTGCCCTGATCGGTGGTACGTTTGGCTTCTTTCACCAGGCCGTCGAACTTCTTGTCGCACCACTTGGAGAAGTTGTTGCCGCTCAGCGAGTCGCAGCCAAACAATACGTTGAGCCAGTTGTCCGGGTCACCATTGTCACCGCTCCAGCCAATGATCATGGCCTGGTTCTCGCCACCTTTGGAACGCTTGATGTACTCGCCCCATTCGTAGCTGGTGATCTTCACTTTCAAGCCGATCTTGGACCAGTCGGACTGGAGCATCTCAGCCATCAGTTTGGCGTTCGGGTTGTACGGACGCTGTACCGGCATCGCCCACAGGACGATTTCGGTGCCTTCCTTGACGCCGGCTTCCTTGAGCAGCTGTTTGGCTTTCTCAGGATCGTACTTGGCATCTTTGATAGTGGTGTCGTAAGACCACTGGGTCGGCGGCATGGCGTTGACGGCCAGTTGGCCCGCGCCCTGGTAAACCGAGTCGATGATCTGCGGTTTGTTCACGGCCATGTCCAGCGCCTGACGCACGCGCAGGTCAGCCAGCGGGTTGGCCTCGTTGCTGCCCTTGACCTTGTCCATCACGTTGTAGGCGATGTAGCCAAGGTTGAAGCCTGCCTGATCCGGCATCTTCAGCGACTTGTCTTCTTTCAGCGCTTTCAGATCGGCCGGACGCGGGAACAGGGTGACCTGACACTCGTTCTTTTTCAGCTTCTGGATACGCACCGACGGATCGGTGGTGATAGCGAAGATCAGGTTGTCGATCTTCACGTCTTCAGGCTTCCAGTAATCCTTGTTGCCGGTGTAACGGATGTTGGAGTCTTTCTGGTAGCTCTTGAACACGAAGGGGCCAGTGCCGACCGGCTTCTGGTTGATGTCGGCGGCCTTGCCTTCCTTGAGCAGCTGGGCGGCGTACTCGGCGGACTGCACCGAAGCGAAGCTCATGGCCATGTTCTGGATGAACGCAGCGTCGACTTCTTTGAGGGTGAACTTGACGGTATGGTCGTCGACTTTATCGATCTGGGTGATGTTGGTGTCCATCCCCATGTCGGTGAAGTACGGGAATTCGGTCGGGTAGGCCTTACGGAACGGGTCGTCCTTGTTGATCATGCGGTTGAAAGTAAACAGCACGTCGTCGGCGTTGAATTCACGAGTCGGCTTGAAATACGGGGTGGTGTGGAACTTCACGCCTTCACGCAGGTGGAAGGTGTAGGTCAGGCCATCGTCGGAAATGTCCCACTTGGTCGCCAGACCAGGAATCACGGCGGTGCCGCCGCGCTCGAACTGGGTCAGGCGGTTGAACATGGTTTCGGCTGAGGCGTCGAAGTCGGTTCCGGTGGTGTACTGGCCTGGATCGAAACCGGCCGGGCTCCCTTCGGAGCAGAACACCAGGTTAGTCGCAGCGGTGGCGAAAGGTGCGGAGGCTAACAAGCCTGCGCCGACTAGAAACGGAATGACCGCGTGTTTAAGCATGTTGGCCTCATGATTTGTTGTCATTTTTTAGTTGTGAGGTACGACCTCGTGAGTCGTGCCTGCGGATACTTATGCAGGGCCCATACCCAATGCAAGATCCAGAGCGGTCGGCGGCCTCAAACGGTGGCACGAACGTACCTTAATGTCGCATTGATGTAAGTTCTGACGCATTTGACCGTTTGCGGGTGGTTTTCAAGGTGCAAACCGAGCCCCAAAACAGTGCGGCAGTCACCTTCTGCGCGCCGCCTTGGGGCCGGGTGTTACTTATTTATACCTACGCCATAAAAGGGGGTTAGACCGAAAGGGCTGATGCGAAAGTCGCTGACTTCTTTGCGCAGCGGCTGGAAGACTGTGGAGTTGGCGATCGGCGTGATCGGCACCTGCTGTTTAAGTATCAATTGCGCCTGTTGATACAGTTTTACCCGTTGCGCTTTATCCGTGGCCACTTTGGCCTGCTGCACCAGTCTGTCGTAGGCGGAGTCGCACCATTTCGCATAGTTGCTGCCTTTGACTGCCGCGCAGCTGTAAAGCACGCCCAGCCAGTTGTCCGGGTCGCCGTTGTCGCCGGTCCAGCCGTAGATCATGGCGTCATGTTCACCATTCTTGGCGCGCTTGATGTACTCGCCCCATTCATAGCTGACGATGTTGGCCTTGATGCCGATCTTGTCCCAGTCCTGCTGGATCATCTGCGCCGACATTCGCGCGTTCGGGTTCGAGGCGCGCTGCACTGTCATCGCCCACAGATTGATGGTTGTACCGGGTGCAACCCCGGCTTCCTTGAGTAGCGCTTTGGCTTTTACCGGGTCGTAAGGCGCGTCTTTGATGTTCGGGTCATATGACCATTGCGCGGGTGGCAAAGCATTCTGCGCCAGCTGACCGGCGCCCTGGTAAACCGCCTTGATGATCGCCGGTTTGTCGATGGCCATGTCCAGCGCCTGACGCACCTTGAGCTGATCAAGCGGCGCGTGGGTGGTGTTGTAGGCGAGGAAGCCGAGGTTGAATCCGGCCTGTTTAAGCACGCGCAGGTTCGGGTCTTTTTCCATGACGTCGATATCGGCCGGGCGCGGGTAGCCGCTGACCTGGCATTCGCCGGCCTTGAGCTTCTGCAGGCGCACGGCGGCATCGGGTGTGATCGAGAAAATCAGGTTGTCGATTTTCACGTCTTCGGGTTTCCAGTAGGCCTTGTTCGCTGCGTAGCGGATCTGTGAATCCTTTTGGTAGCGCTTGAACACGAACGGGCCGGTGCCGACCGGTTTCTGGTTGAGGTCGGCGGCTTTGCCTTCCTTCAGCAATTGCGCAGCGTATTCGGCTGATTGCACCGAGGCGAAGCTCATGGCGAGGTTTTGTACGAAGGCCGCGTCGACATTGTTGAGGTTGAGGCGCACGGTGCTCTCGTCGAGTTTTTCCACCGATTGGATCGTGGTGTTGAGGCCCATGTCGGTGAAATAGGGGGACTCGGCGGGGTAGGCCTTGCGGAAGGCGTTGTCCGGGTCGAGCAGGCGCTGAAAGGTGAACAGGACGTCGTCGGCGTTGAAGTCGCGGGTCGGGGTGAAATAGTCAGTGGTGTGGAATTTCACGCCTTCGCGCAGGTGGAAGGTGTAGTGCAGGCCGTCGCTGGAGACGTCCCATTTGGTCGCCAGCCCGGGTTCGATGTCGGTGCCGCCGCGCTGGAATTGAGTGAGGCGGTTGAAGACGGTTTCGGCGGAGGCGTCGAAGTCGGTGCCGCTGGTGTATTGGCTCGGGTCGAAGCCGGCGGGGCTGGCTTCAGAGCAGTAGACGAGGGTTGTGGCGGCGTTTGCCAGCGGGGCGGTTGTGGCCAGGGCCAGGGAGATCAAGAGCGGTTTGAGGGTAGATCTTGGCATGGAGTCCCCGGGGGAAATTGACGGTGGTTATCCTTTCAGGGTAGCTGGGGTTTGGGGGGCTTCGGAAATATCGTTTTTCTCGGGGGAGTGTCTATCTCGGTATATCTGAGCTTTTTTTGATTGGGGGCATATCCGTTGCTGCGGTAACGGCGGCTTAGGGTTTCGCCCTTACGGCGACTCACTTTTTTTACAAACGCCTAAAAAAAGTAAGCAAAAAAACGCTTGCTCCTGCGTTCGGCCCTCGCAGGCTCGGGTTCCTTCGCTGCGGGATCGATCCGGGCGCAGCGGCTCCGGTTTGCTTCGCTGCACCTACACTCGCTGTGTTTGGCTGCGCCAAACGGTCGCTGCGCTCCCACCCCCG
>NZ_DATMIV010000006.1:0-146377 GCF_035554175.1 Pseudomonas sp.
CCAGCTCGTTGGCGAAGATGTAGTCAATGCCCAGTTTGGCCTGCAGCTGGCGAGCGAAGTACGTAAAACCGCCCGACAGGATCGCGGTTTTATAGCCCAGTCGTTTGAGCTCGGCGAACAGCGTTTCAGCGCCTTCCGTCAAACGCAGCGAAGCGCCGATCTCGTCCAGCACCTTCACATCCAGGCCTTTGAGCAGCGCCAGTCGCTCTTTGAAACTGGCGCGGAAGTCCAGTTCGCCGCGCATGGCGCGCTCGGTGATTTCCGATACGCGCTCACCGACGCCGTGGGCTTTGGCCAGCTCGTCGATGACCTCGGCTTCGATCAGCGTCGAATCCATGTCGAACACCGCCAGACGACGGTTGCGACGGAACAGAGAGTCCTGCTGGAACGCGATATCGACGTTCAGCTCCTGGCCAACATGGAGGAATTCGGCCTGCATCTGCTGAGGATCGACCGGCTCGCCGCGCACGGAAAACTCGATGCAACCCTTGCTCTTCTCGGTGGGCATGTCCAGCGGCATACGCCCGGAAAGACGGTCGATGCGGTCGATGTTCAAACCATACTTGGCAGTGATCGCGCTGACCGTCTGCAGTTGCTCGGCGGTGACCCTGCGGGTCAGCAGCGTCACGATATGCCGCGCCTTGCCCTGGCCGTCGACCCAGTGCTGATAATCAGCTTCTGACACGCGGGTAAAGCGCACTTGCTGACCCAGTTGGTCGACTGTCGCTTGCACGTTCTGGCGCACTGCCGCGCCTGCTTCGGTGTCGGGGATATCGACCAAAAGGCCGAATGACAGCGCGTCGTGAATCACCGCCTGACCGATGTCGAGAATGTTCACGCCGCCTTGGGCCAGCACACCGGTGATGGCCGCAGTGAGACCCGGACGGTCTTCACCGGTGATGTTTATCAGGACGATTTCGCGCAAGGCGCACCCCCGCAGTGGAAAAAAACCGCATTCTACGCACTTTCAGTGACCGCCGGGCACAGCCAGCGCTTTGCCGCCACAGGGTCGCTCGCTATACTGCGCCCCAACTTCACCACGAGAGCCGTGCTCAGTGAACCGGCCCACGCCAGTAAAAACCGATAATTTCTTCTTGCTGATCTTCCGGGCATTGCGTCATCGACGTGTACCGATTGCTTTGCGCATCGCCAGCCATAACGTGATCCTCGTCGCGCTGGCTCTGGTGATCTACGCCTGCGTCATGGGTTTGCAATTCAAGCAAGCCATGCACGAACAGGCCGACGCATTGGGGCAAGCCCTGACCACGCAGACCGCCACGTCCGCCACCGAATTGCTGGTGTCCAACGACATCCTCAGCCTCAATGTGCTGCTGGGCAATCTGGTGAAGAATCCGCTGGTGGCCCACGCGGCTATTTATAGCCCCGACAACCGCATTCTTGCCGAAGCCGGTCAGCGTCCGAAGAACGGCTTGCTGGGTGAGGCGGAAGGTCTTTACGAGATCAAAATCACCTTCCAGGATGTGGTCGCCGGCACGCTGCGTATCAGCCTGGACATGGCCCAGTTCCAACAGCCGCTGACCATCAGCTTGCAGAGCATGGCGATTTTGGCTGGCATCCTGCTGGCACTGGCACTGGCCTTGAGTCTGCGCCTTGGGCGGCATATTTCCACGCCGATGCTGCAACTGCGCATGTGGCTGCGCTACATCGATCCGTACACGCCCGCCACTGATCGTCAGGACGAGATCGGCGATCTGGCGCGTCAGTTGAAGACTTCCTACGCGCCGCCAGAACCGGAACCGGCGCCCATTCCCGAGCCTGCACAGGTCGAGGACGAGGAAGACACTTCGCCGGAGTTCGACAGCAGTGACCTGAGCGACCCTGACTTCGATGACGTGCCAAAGCCGCGCGCAACGGTGATCCCGGCACGACGCATCTCTGCCGAGGAAGATGAAGAAGACGAAGACGAAGAGGATCCGTTTGCGGACCTTCGCGACCACTCCCCTGCCGCACCAAAACCCGCACCGCGTCCGATCCTTCCGGTCGTTCCATCGCAGCCGCAGTACAGCGCCGTGCTGGCCGTGCAGCTGGGTTCGCAGGAGCAACTGCGCCGTCTGCCGCGTACACGCCTGACCGAGCTGCTCGAGCGCTACCGTGACTGTATTGATCAGGCCGCTTCGCTCTACGACAGTGAGCTGCACACCCTGAACGATGGCAGTTCACTGATGGTTTTCAGCACTCAGGACAGCGGCGACGACTATCTGACCAATGCGATCTGCTGTGGCGAGTTGCTGCGTGCATTGAGCCACGCGTTGCAGATCGAAGTCGCCGACAGTGGCATTACCCTGCAATTGCAGCTGGGCCTGACGCTGGGCGAAGGCTTGCACGGCATGAACCAGATCGATCTGCTGCTGACTGAAACCGCGCAGGACGCCCTGGCGCTGTCGCAGCACAGCCGCAATCTGCTGCTGGTGGAGCGCAAGATCAGCGAAGACCCGACCATCCGCCAGCGCGCGCGCATCCGCCCGATTGCAAGCCCGGAAGGTGCAAGCTGTGTGGAGCGTCTGATGGAGCCGTACCCATCGATGCTGGAACGCCAACTGGCGCGCATGCACGAGGCGCGCAAGGCCTAAGCGTCATCCACAAAAAAGCCCGCATTGCTGCGGGCTTTTTTGTGGGCGCCAATCTTAGAAGCGGAACACTTCAAGATCGGTGCGGATCGGTGATGCCATCGGGATCTTGGGCTTGTCCTGATCGGTGCGGGTTTTCGCCGGCGCTGTGGCCTTTTTAGGCACATCCGCCACCCAGGGTTGATTGGCGATTGGCTTGACGGCCACGCTCAGCTTGTCCGCCAGGCGCTGCAGCAAAATCCCTTGCGCCCTGACCTGTGCAGCTGAAGAGCCTGCGTGCGGTTCTTCCAGATGGATCAGCTTGCTGTCGCGAACGTTTCCGCGGCGGTCGAGCAAACGCCACTGTGCATCCAGTACCGCTGGCTGCTTCTCGCCCGAATCCAGACGAGTGATGGATAGCACCACCTGGGCATCCGGCGTGAAGCTGGCCGCTGCGGGGGCCATAACCACACGTTGACTGTCGAGTTTCCAGGCCAGTTGGCGCAGAAGCAGTTGATCGATGTCAGCAGACAGGCTGCCGGCCCAGCGACCATCGGTGGATGCCTTGAGGCTGCCATCGGGTTGGCGCTGCAATAATGTTTCACGTTGCAGATAGTCGGCAACTGTCACAGGGCCCAGCAAAACGGCGACCCCGCCGCTGTGTTTCGGTTGCCCAGGATCGCCGCTGTCCAGTTGATAGAGCGACGTGGGCTGATGAACGCTGCACCCGGCCAAACCCAGAACGCCGGTCAACAACAGAACACAGGGAACACGTAGAAAATTCATCATCCCGTCCAAGTGGACGCCGTGTAACGCGTCCACGCTGTTAAATACTTTGAAAACATGAAGGCATTCCGCCATGGCGGCGCCGGAGGACGTCATATCATCCGTGAATATGCGCGTTGACTCCAGCGATTCTGCGTCGCTCTCGTGACGAAACGAAGAGCGACCGCCAAACCAACCGCTTTAGCCTGCGGTTTCCACCAACAGTGCATCGACGCGCTGGAATCCACGGGGCAGTTTGTTGCCCCGTCGTCCGCGTTCGCCTTTGTAGTGCTCCAGGTCGTCGGGTTTGAGCGACAGGTTGCGTTTGCCGGCCTGCAGCACCAGCGTGGCACCGTCAGGAACAACGGCCAGGTCGGTCACGTACTCTTCTCGACTGGCAACGCGCTCGCCCGGAATGCCAATGATCTTGTTGCCTTTGCCCTTGCCCAGCTGCGGCAGATCGCTGATTTTGAACACCAGCAAACGGCCTTCGGTGGTCACGGCGGCGAGCCAGTTGTGTTCACGATCCGGCACCGGACGCGGCAGGATCACCTTGGCCCCGGCTGGCAGGCTCAACAGCGCCTTGCCTGCTTTGTTCTTGGCCTGCAGGTCTTCACCCTTGACCACGAAACCGTAGCCGGCATCGGACGCAACCACGTACAGCGCGTCATCCTCGGGCAATAGCACGCATTCGAATGTCGCACCGGGCGGCGGGGTCAGACGACCGGTCAGCGGTTCGCCTTGGCCACGGGCCGATGGCAAGGTGTGCGACGGCACCGAATAACTGCGACCGGTGGAGTCGATAAACACCGCAAACTGGTTGGAACGACCCGGCGCCAGGGCCTTGAAGCCATCTCCGGCTTTATAAGAGAGCCCGGTGGCATCGATTTCATGACCTTTGGCGGAGCGGACCCAGCCTTTTTCCGACAGCACGACCGTCACTTTCTCGTTCGGCAGCAGATCGTGTTCGGTCAGGGCTTTGGCTTCGGCGCGCTCGACGATAGGCGAACGACGGTCGTCGCCATAGGTTTCGGCATCCTTGATCAGCTCGGTGCGTACCAGTTTCTTCAGCTTGGCCTCGCTGCCCAACAGGGCTTGCAGCTTGGCTTGTTCCTTGAGCAATTCATCCTGCTCGGCACGCAGCTTCATTTCTTCCAGTCGCGCCAACTGACGCAAACGGGTGTCGAGAATGTAGTCCGCCTGGATTTCGCTCAGGGCGAAACGAGCGATCAGCGCGGCTTTCGGGTGCTCTTCGGTGCGGATGATGTGAATCACTTCATCCAGGTTGAGGTAAGCGATCAACAAACCGTCCAACAGGTGCAAGCGACGCTCAACCTTGTCGAGGCGGAATTGCAGGCGACGACGCACGGTCTGTACCCGGAACGCCAACCACTCGACCAGCAATGCGCGCAGGTTTTTCAGCTGCGGCTTGCCGTCCAGGCCAATGATGTTGATGTTGACCCTGTAGCTCGACTCCAGCTCAGTGCTGGCGAACAGGTGCTGCATCAGCGCATCGTGGTCGAAATGCTTGCGGGCCCCCGGAATGATCACGATCCGGCACGGGTTTTCGTGGTCGGATTCGTCACGCAGGTCAGCGATCTGCGGAGCTTTGGACGGCTTGGCCTGCATCATCGCCGCGATCTGCTCCAGCACCTTGGCACCGGACACCTGATGCGGCAGCGCGGTGACGATGATGTCGCCGTCTTCGATGTGGTACACGGCGCGCATACGCACCGAGCCCTTGCCGGTTTCGTACATTTTCAGCAGGTCGGCGCGCGGGGTGATGATTTCCGCTTCGGTCGGATAATCCGGACCCTGAATATGCTCGCAGAGCTGCTCGACCGTGGCTTTCGGCTCATCGAGCAGACGCACGCAGGCGGTGGCGACTTCGCGCAGGTTGTGCGGCGGCACGTCGGTCGCCATGCCGACGGCGATGCCGGTGGTGCCGTTGAGCAGAATGTTCGGCAGGCGTGCTGGCAATACCAGCGGCTCCTGCAGGGTGCCGTCGAAGTTCGGGCCCCAGTCGGCAGTGCCCTGGCCCAGTTCGCTGAGCAGCACTTCGGAATAACGCGACAGGCGCGCTTCGGTGTAACGCATCGCGGCGAAGGACTTCGGATCGTCCGGCGCACCCCAGTTGCCCTGGCCGTCGACCAGCGTGTAGCGATAGCTGAACGGCTGCGCCATCAGCACCATCGCTTCGTAGCACGCCGAGTCGCCGTGGGGGTGGAACTTGCCGAGCACGTCGCCGACGGTACGTGCCGACTTCTTGTGCTTGGAATCGGCGTCCAGCCCCAGCTCGCTCATGGCGTAGACGATACGCCGCTGTACCGGTTTCAGGCCGTCGCCGATATGCGGCAAGGCGCGGTCCATGATCACGTACATGGAGTAATTGAGGTAGGCATTTTCGGTGAAGTCGGCCAGCGAGCGGCGTTCTACACCGTCCAGGCTGAGATCAAGGGAGTCGCTCATGCGGGCCTCATCGGTTCGTTGTCTGGCGCAGCAGCATGGTGCCACCGCGCTGGGTAAATTCAAGTTTGTTCAGGGCGCTCATGCCAAGCAGCACCTGATCGCCATGCAACCCCGGCGCCACCAGTGCGCGAACATCCCGCAGCACGATGTCGCCCAGTTGCAGGCGGGCAATTTTCGTTCGGTAGCCCTGGCTCAGGCCATTGGCCGTGCTCAGGGTCACACCGAAGCCTTCTTCCAGCTTCAAACGCTTGGCCAGATCCGCCGGGATCGCTACGTCGGTCGCGCCCGTGTCGAGCATGAACTCCACCGGCTCGCCGTTGATCTGGCCGCTGGCGACGAAATGCCCCTGGGCATTGCTCGCCAGTTTCACCTCGATAAAACCCTCGCCCTGCTCCGACGTGACGACGATGTTCGGGTTCTGCTGGCGCTGCTCCCATTGAGCGAAAAACCGCGTGGCGAGAAACAGCGCCGCACACCAGGCGAGAATCATCAACACCCGACCGGCGCGCTTGCCCGGCGATTGCTGACTCAAGGACTGGCACTCCAGCCACCTTCAGGCGCTGCAAAACGCCAGACGATCGGGCGGACCTCACCGTCGACACGCGGCCCGAAATTATTGTCCACGCCCACCCACGCTCCTTCAGCATCAATGATCAGCGCTTCTTCCAGTCCGTAGTTCTGCGAGTAGCGGCGATTCTCCTGCAACAATTCGTCGACATATGACCAGCACTGCTCGACCCTGGCTGTCTGTGCATCGCGGCGGCAAATCCGGAAGGCGTTGCGTTCAAGGGTAAACAGTTTGCCGTTGAACAATGAAATATCGGAAAAGTCCCGATCGACCGCTTTCGCCTTGGGAAACTGCGCTGGCTGCATTTCCTTGCCGCCCTCACTGAGCAGTACGCAGCGACCGTCGCAATCCCACACGGTCTGCTGGCGCTTGATCAGCAGCAGACCGCGCTTTTGCCGTTCGGCGGCCAGCCACATCCGGTCGCCCGCCGGGTTGATCGCCAGGCCTTCGAAAATCGCATTGAAATGCAGCAGCATGCCGCTGGCCCGCGCCTCGCGAACCAGCAGCGGCGAGACCTTCAGCCAGTTCGCCGGGCCACTGACCGGCACCTGCAATACGGCGGCGTGGGCTTCGCTGACGATGTAGCGATTGCCAGCGCTGTCGCAACTGATACCTTCGAAATCCAGATCGCCACCGCGAATGAACGACGCCGCCCAGGTGCGCGAGCTCAAGCCCCACGGCAAGCCGCTTTCCGGCACTGGCGGCACGTCGAGGTGCACGGTTTGCGCCTGCCAGACCTGATCGCGGGTATCGAGCCGGTAGATCTGCTCGTCATCGCGATCGGACACTGTCCACAGTTCGTTGCCGCACAGCGCCAGACCCGACAGGTTGCCACCGCGCATGCCGTCGACCGGATGCTCGGAGAGCAGCCGCAACTGTTGCAGCGGCTCGGCCGACACGCTCAGCGCACTCAGCAGCAACGCACCCGCCAAGGCCCAGCCAAACTGCATCAGGCCAGCACCTCGGCGAGGTTGCCTTTGGATTCCAGCCAGGATTTGCGGTCGCCGGCGCGTTTCTTCGCCAGCAGCATGTCCATCATTTCCGAGGTTTCGGCAAAGTCTTCGCCCAGCGTCAACTGCACCAGACGCCGGGTGTTCGGGTCCATGGTGGTTTCACGCAGTTGCGGCGGGTTCATTTCGCCCAGACCCTTGAATCGGGTGACCTGCGGCTTGCCGCGTTTCTTCTCGGCGACCAGACGGTCGAGAATGCCATCGCGCTCAGCTTCGTCCAGGGCGTAGTAGATCTCTTTGCCGAGGTCGATGCGGTACAGCGGTGGCATGGCGACGTAGACGTGACCGGCGTCCACCAGCGGACGGAAATGCTGGACGAACAGCGCACACAACAAGGTTGCGATGTGCAGACCGTCGGAGTCGGCGTCGGCGAGGATGCAGATCTTGCCGTAACGCAGTTGGCTCATGTCCGCCGCCCCCGGATCGACACCGATGGCCACGGCAATGTTGTGCACTTCCTGGCTGGCGAGCACTTCGCTGCCGTCGACTTCCCAGGTATTGAGGATCTTGCCGCGCAACGGCAGGATCGCCTGGAATTCCTTGTCCCGCGCTTGCTTGGCCGAACCACCCGCGGAGTCACCCTCGACCAGGAACAACTCGGAACGCATCGGATCCTGCCCGGCGCAGTCAGCCAGTTTGCCAGGCAGCGCCGGGCCTTGGGTGACGCGTTTGCGCTCGACTTTCTTGCTCGCCTTGAGACGCCGGCCAGCGTTGTTGATCGCCAGTTCGGCCAGGGCCAGACCGGTTTCCGGGTTGGCGTTGAGCCACAGGCTGAACGCATCCTTGACCACCCCGGAAACGAACGCCGCCGCTTCACGCGATGACAGACGCTCTTTGGTCTGGCCGGAGAATTGCGGTTCCTGCATTTTCATCGACAGGACGAAAGCGATGCGCTCCCAGACGTCTTCCGGCGCCAGTTTCACACCGCGCGGCAGCAGGCTGCGGAATTCGCAGAACTCGCGCATGGCGTCGAGCAGGCCCTGCCGCAGACCGTTGACGTGGGTACCGCCCTGCGCGGTCGGGATCAGGTTGACGTAGCTTTCCTGCACCGCGTCGCCACCTTCCGGCAGCCACAGCAGTGCCCAGTCGACCGCTTCCTTGTTACCAGCGAAGGCGCCGCAGAACGGCTCGTTCGGCAGACGCTCGAATTCGCTGACCGCATCCACCAGGTAGGAGCGCAGGCCGTCTTCGTAATGCCACTCGACTTTCTCGCCGGTGCCTTTGTCTTCGAAGCTGACCAGCAGCCCCGGACACAGCACGGCCTTGGCTTTGAGCACATGCTTGAGGCGGCTGATGGAGAATTTCGCGGAATCGAAATATTTCGGGTCCGGCGCGAAGTACACGCTGGTGCCGGTATTGCGCTTGCCGACGGTGCCGACGATTTCCAGCTCGGAGGCCTTGAAGCCGTCCTTGAAGGTCATCTGATATTCGTTGCCGTCACGTTTGACACGCACGCGGACTTCGGTCGACAGCGCGTTGACCACGGAAATACCCACCCCGTGCAGACCGCCGGAGAACTGGTAGTTCTTGTTGGAAAACTTGCCACCCGCATGCAGCTTGGTGAGGATCAGCTCAACGCCGGACACACCTTCTTCCGGGTGAATGTCGACCGGCATGCCACGGCCGTCGTCGCTGACTTCCAGCGAATGGTCGGCGTGCAGGATGACCTGCACCGACCTGGCGTGACCGGCCAGGGCTTCGTCGACGCTGTTGTCGATGACTTCCTGGGCGAGGTGGTTCGGCCGACTGGTGTCGGTGTACATGCCGGGGCGTTTGCGCACCGGGTCGAGGCCCGAGAGGACTTCGATGGCGTCGGCGTTATAGGAGCTAGCGCTGGGAGTGGCCATAAGGTCTCGTCGTCAGTCATTCATGAAAGAGGGGCAAGACTTCACAGCGCGGTGAAATCGATTGCCTGATACATATCGGCAGCCATGCCGGCAAAACTCAGCAACGCCGGCAATTGCCCGGCAAAGCCCTGGAAACTGTGGTCGCCGCCGGCCTGGATGCGCAAGGCACAGGCACGGTAATACTGTTGGGCGAGGCGATAATCCAGCGTTTCATCGCCGGTTTGCAACCAGACCTGATAACGCTGCGGATCCTGCGGTGCCGGCACTTCCAGTTCGGCCAGCGCCGTAACGTGGTCGTGGGTCAATTCCCAGGTTTCATCGGTATAGAGGTTTTTCTGCGTGCCCAGATAACCATCGAACATCCGGTGCGGGCTGACCGCCGGGTTGACCAGCAGGGCTTTCAGGCCATGGCGCTCGGCCAGGTGAGTCGCATAGTAGCCGCCGAGCGAACTTCCCACCAGCAACGGCCGGCCCAGCTCGGCAATTGCCTGCTCCAGCTGACCGATGGCTTCGCGCGGATGGTGATGCAGGGCCGGGACACGCAATTGCTCGCTCAACCCCAGCCGCTCCATGACCGCGACCAGCTGACAGGCCTTCTTCGAGGCCGGCGCGCTGTTGAAACCGTGGATATAGAGGATCGAACCGGACATTTGAGCTCCCTGGCTGTCGGCGAAAGATAGCGGAGTTTACAGGGAGTCAGGGACGTCGTGGGTGTTTGTGCGGACGCCTTCGCGAGCAGGCTCGCTCCCACAGGGGAACGCATTCCAATGTGGGAGCGAGCCTGCTCGCGAAGAGGCCTTTATGGCATCAGTAACCTTCGGAACCGTAATCAACCTGAAAGTCGAATCCGGTAACGCGCTCAACCCCGGTTTCCAGACGCCCATCCGGCAACAACCGCAACCACCGATACCCTGGCGCCTGCTCACCGACCTTGAAATCCACACTCCCCGGCTCGAACTGAATGCAGGTCGACGGCGACGCCATCAAGCGCACGCCATTGCGCTCACGGTCGATTTCCTGATGCACATGGCCCCACAACACCGCGCGAACCTGTGGGAAACGGTCCAGCACTTCAAAGAAGGCTTCCGGATTGCGCAGACCGATCGGTTCCGCCCAGGCACAACCGACGGGTACCGGATGATGGTGGAAGCACACCAGATGATGACGCTCCGGCGCTTCGCTCAGAGAGCGGGCCAGCAATTGCAACTGATCGTCCAGCAAAAACCCCGGCACCGAACCCGGCACCGCGGAGTCGAGCAAAGTCACGCGCCAATTGCCGACGTCGACCACTGAATCGAGCAACGCACTCTTCACTGCTGCCACCGCCATCATCTGCGGCTCATCGTGATTGCCGGGTATCCAGCGTGCCGGCGCATCAATCTGTGCCGTCATCTCACGAAACTGTTGGTACGACTCCAGAGTGCCATCCTGGGAAAGGTCCCCCGTTGCCAGAAGCAAGTCGATCCGCGGTTGCTGCCTGAGCACCAGCTCAATGACCTTTTGCAGGCTCTCGCGAGTATTCATGCCCAACAGCGTACCGTCCGCTTCGGCGAACAGGTGGCTGTCGGACAATTGCACCAGCAGCGCCGGGTCGGCGGTGGTCAATGCGGATACGCTGGACAAGGCGCTCTCCCGGGTCAAAGGCACTCAATCGATAGTGCGGCAATTATGCTGGGGGATGACGCAAAGGGGAAAGCGCCGAAGCGGACGCAGTTCACAACTAACGAACGACTTCGTATTCGTGCCCCAACGCCAGGCAATGACTGAGCCACTCCCCCAGGAACACATTGAGCTGAGCCTTTTCATCCGGCTGGTGCATGGCGGCGTTCGGGTAAGGATAGATGCCGCGAAAGCGACGAGCATGTTCGGCGCTGATCACCTCGGCCATGCGCGCGTCGTGGTAGACCTGCACTTCCAGTTGCGGCACCGGCAGCCACGGCAGGCTGTGCTCCTGGCGCACCTGCAAGGTCGTGGTGTACGGGCAAGTCTGCAGCACTTCGAGGGCGAGCACACCGAGCATCTGTTCGCCCTGGGTGACGGCGATGCGCCGCGCCTCGGGCTCGCTGCGCATGTCGGGCAACAGTCGCATCAGGCGCGCGTAGTTGGCCTCGCAGGCAGCTTGCAGCCCCACGAGGTCAACCCGATAACGATCGCGCAGCTTGTTTACGACCATAGCCCCCTCACTTCGGCGCGGTTCAGCGCCAGCCATTGCAAGGCGATGATGCTCGCCGCGTTGGCAATACGTCCGTCACGAACGGCCTGCAAGGCATCTTCAAATGCCCAGACTGTCACGCGAATGTCTTCTGCCTCTTCTTCCAGGCCGTGCAAGCCGCCGACGCCGTCGGTGCTGCAGCGCCCCAGATACAAATGCACGAACTCGTTGCTGCCACCTGGCGAAGGGAAATATCTGGTCATCGGCCACAACGCCTTGATGTCCAGCCCAGCTTCCTCCTGCGCCTCGCGGTGAGCAACTTCTTCCGGCTGCTCATCCTTGTCGATCAGACCGGCGACCAGTTCGACCAGCCACGGGTTGTCGGCCTTGCCCATGGCACCGACGCGAAACTGCTCGATCAGCACCACTTGGTCGCGTTGCGGATCGTATGGCAGCACGCAAACGGCATCGTGGCGCACGAAGATTTCACGGTTGATCTCGCGGCTCATGCCACCGGCGAACAACTCATGGCGCAGGTGCACACGGTCGAGCTTGTAAAAGCCCTCGTAGCATTTTTCGCGCCGTACGATATCGACGGCGGTCGGAATGGCGTTGGCAAAATCAGTCATGAGCATCCTCTTTACTGCAAATCCGTTACGAGGTGCCTTCTTGTTGTGACTGGCAGCCCCGACTTCGCGCCATCCTAACGCGCCCGCACCGTTTGATGCAGCCCCTTTACCGTCAGCGGGATGGACGGTGACGGTGAAACCCACTCTAATTAGCTTAGTGGCGAACTGACCGCTTCGTTGAGAGTCGAAGCGGTAACTTTTCGCCTTCCCCTGCTTTCGAAAGGACGCCCATGTCGCTTTTCAAAATTGCCTCTGTGGCCGCTATCGCCCTGACTTTGGGCGCCTGTGCCAGCCTGTTCCAGCCCAACTATCGCACGCCGCTGGAAACCACCCGCGACGCTTCGGAACAGCTGAAACCTGGCTGTTCCAACCCGGATTGCCCGCTGGTGAACATCGATACCCTGCGCTTCCCGGATGAACCGGCTCTGGACGGCATCATCGAAAAACGTCTGCTGCAAATGACCCGTACCGAGAAGAACGCACCCGTCGCGCCAACTCTGGCCACCTACCGCGAGCAGTTCCTCGCCAGCGCCGGCCCGCGCAACAGCAGCTACCTGCAAGCGAAAGTACGCGAGCAGCATGACGGACTGGTGATCATCGAGCTGTCGAGCTACCTGGACACCGGCGGCGCCCATGGCAACCCCGGTCGCGGTTTCATCAACTATTCGCGCCAGCAGCACAAGGTGCTGAACCTGTCCGACATGTTGCTGCCAGGCCAGGAAGAGGCGTTCTGGAAAGCCGCGCAAGTGGCACACAACAGTTGGCTGATCAGCACCAAGCTCGATCAGGAGCCGGAATTCGTCGCGAACTGGCCGTTCGTGAAAACCCCGCATGTGGCGCTGACCTATGGCGGCGTGATCCTCAAGTACGACGTGACCACCCTTGCGCCTTACGCGCTGGGCCACGTCGAACTGAAAATTCCTTACCCGCGCCTGAACGGCATTCTCAAGCCTGAGCTGTTTCCCGGCCGTAACTGAAGGCCCGGCCCAGGATCAATTGCAGTAGCCCTGCCAGGACCAGCGCCGGCAGGGTTGCGCCGACATCCGGATACAGATTGGCCAGCAAGTGATAAGTGCTGACCCCACCCAGCCACGCCAGCAACGCCGGCCAGCGCAATGCGGCGGATGCGAGCTGCGCGCTGCGCTTGCGCAGAATGAAGTGATCGACCAGCACCACGCCGAACAGCGGCGCAAACACCGAGCCGATCAGCAGCAGGAAATTCTGGTACTGCGCCAACGGCGCCAGCAGGGCGATCAGCGTGCAGATCACGCCGATGGCCAAGGCCAGATGCTCGACTTTCAGGCGCAGCAGAATCCCGCTCGACACCGCCGCCGAATGAATATCGGCGAAAGCGTTCTCCGACTCATCCAACAGAATCAACAGCAACGGAATTCCTAGGCCGGCACCGGCCAGAGCCAGCAGCAGCGCGTTGACTTCCCCGCTCGGCGCGAACGCCAGGGTGTAGGCGACGCCGAGGCTCATCAGCCAGAAATTGCCAATGAAGAAACCCACCGCCGTACCACCGAACACGTTCCTCGCCCGCTTGCCGAAGCGCGAATAGTCGGCAATCAGCGGCAGCCACGACAGCGGCATGGCGATGGCAATGTCGAAGCCCACAGCGAACGGCATCGAACCGTCACCGGCACGCGCCCACAACGCAGCGAGATCGGCTTTGGCGAACAGGTTCCAGGTCAGCCACAGGCACGCCGCCAACAGCAGCCAGATGCCCCACTTGCGCAAAATCTGCCGCACGAAAGTCAACGGCCCACTCACCGCCAGCAAAGTGGCCAGCGCACCGAAGAACAGCGTCCACAGGATCGGACTCGCCAACAGCGAGCCCTCGCTGAACGCATGAGAGCCGAGCAGGCTGGCGGCATCACGCATGACGATGATTTCGAACGAGCCCCAGCCGATCAGCTGCAGCAGATTGAGCAGCGCCGGCAGGCTCGCACCTTGACTGCCGAGGCTGAGTTTCAGCGCCGCCATCGACGACAGACCGGTGTCGCTGCCGATCACGCCCACGGCGGCGAGCAGCAGTACGCCGACCAATGTGCCGAGGAAGATCGCCAGCAGCGAACCGGACAAACCCAGACCAGGCGCGAGCAATGCGCCGGTCTGCAAAACCATCAGGCCGATGCCGAGAGAGAACCACAGGGAAAACAGATCGCGACCGCCAAATACACGATTGTCGGCGGGCACAGCGAGGTCGGGGGAATAGGTGCCGGGTTGAATGCTCAAAGGTGTGATCTCAAAGAGGAGCAGGAAAAAGCTGCAAGCGGCAAGCGGCAAGCCGCAAGTTAAAAGCGGTACGCGGACTGCTTCTAATCTTGCAGCTTGCAGCTTGTGACTAGACTTTCTTGTACAGCTGACTGCCTTCCTGCCTGAAGCGCTCGGCCTGTTCCGCCAGGCCTTTGGCGACGTCCACGTCGACCGCGTCGATGCGCTGGTTGGCCGCGTACTCACGGACTTCCTGGGTGATCTTCATCGAACAGAATTTCGGCCCGCACATCGAGCAGAAATGCGCGACCTTGGCCGAGTCCTTCGGCAGGGTTTCGTCGTGATACGAGCGGGCGGTGTCCGGATCCAGACCGAGGTTGAACTGGTCTTCCCAGCGGAATTCGAAGCGCGCCTTGCTCAAGGCATTGTCGCGAATCTGCGCACCCGGATGCCCTTTGGCCAGGTCCGCTGCGTGGGCGGCGATCTTGTAAGTGATGATGCCGGTTTTCACGTCATCCTTGTTCGGCAGGCCCAAGTGCTCCTTCGGCGTTACGTAGCAGAGCATCGCGCACCCGAACCAGCCGATCATCGCCGCACCGATGCCGGAGGTGATGTGGTCGTAGCCCGGGGCAATGTCGGTGGTCAGAGGGCCGAGGGTATAGAACGGCGCCTCGTCGCAGCATTCGAGCTGCTTGTCCATGTTCTCTTTGATCAACTGCATCGGCACATGGCCCGGGCCTTCGATCATGCATTGCACGTCGTGCTTCCAGGCAATTTTGGTCAGTTCGCCGAGGGTTTCCAGTTCGCCGAATTGTGCTTCGTCGTTGGCGTCGGCAATCGAGCCCGGACGCAGGCCATCGCCCAGCGAGAAGCTGACGTCGTAGGCCTTCATGATTTCGCAGATTTCGTCGAAGTGGGTGTAGATGAAGTTCTCTTTGTGGTGCGCCAGGCACCACTTGGCCATGATCGAACCGCCACGGGAGACGATGCCGGTGACGCGTTTGGCGGTCAGCGGCACGTAACGCAGGAGCACGCCGGCGTGAATGGTGAAGTAGTCGACGCCCTGCTCGGCCTGCTCGATCAGTGTGTCGCGGAACAGCTCCCAGGTCAGGTCTTCGGCAACACCGTTGACCTTCTCCAGCGCCTGATAGATCGGCACGGTACCGATCGGTACCGGCGAGTTGCGGATGATCCACTCGCGGGTTTCGTGAATGTGTTTGCCGGTGGACAGGTCCATCACCGTGTCCGAGCCCCAGCGAATGCCCCAGGTCAGCTTCGCCACTTCTTCTTCGATCGAAGAACCCAGTGCGCTGTTGCCGATGTTGCCGTTGATCTTCACCAGGAAGTTACGGCCGATGATCATCGGTTCCAGCTCGACGTGGTTGATGTTGGCCGGAATGATTGCGCGGCCGCGGGCGATTTCTTCGCGGACGAATTCAGGCGTGATTTCTTTCGGTATGCTCGCGCCGAAGCTGTGGCCGGCGTGTTGTTGCTTGAGCAGGCCGGCCGCGCGGGCCTCTTGCAGCTTCATGTTTTCGCGGATGGCGACGTATTCCATCTCGGCGGTGATGATGCCTTTGCGCGCATAGTGCATCTGGCTGACGTTGGCCCCGACCTTGGCGCGGCGCGGGTTGTTGACGTGGGCGAAACGCAGTTTGGTCAGTTCGGGGTCGGCCAGGCGCTGCTGACCAAAGCTGGAGCTCAGGCCCGCCAGGCGCTCGGTGTCGCCGCGGTCGTCGATCCACGCCGAGCGTACGTCGGCCAGGCCTTTGCGCACATCGATCACTACATTCGGATCGGTATAGGGGCCGGAAGTATCGTAGACGGTGACCGGCGCGTTGATCTCGCCACCGAAGTCGGTGGGGGTCACGTCGAGGCTGATTTCGCGCATCGGCACGCGGATGTCCGGGCGCGAGCCCTGAACGTAGACTTTTTGCGAACGGGTGAACGGCTTGACCGATTGCTCGTCGACCTTGGCCGAGTCACTCAGGTTGATCGCGTTTTTTTCTTTTGTCGTCATCACGGGCTCTCCAGACAGCATCCAGCAGTGGATTGTCGGAGCAGAACCTGAAAATGGCACGGACGCACCGGGACCGGTGCTGTGCTTCGTCTTTGGCGTTCGATTGTCGAACAATATCCCGGACGAAGCACAAGAGGACTCGCCGGGTGACGAGAAATCTTGTTCCCTACGCAGGCGCTAACCTGATCAGGTTCAACGGGATCCGAAATTATTCGATCTCAGCCTCATAGCAAGGCACCCCGACAAGAACCCTGCCAGTCTAGACACAACCACCGAGGAACGCCAACACCGCAGCGAACGCCATGATGAATGGCGTAAATACACAGACTTGCCCGATTGTTGCCGAAGCAATGCGCAACTACACTCGCTTTGCCCCGCTCAGCCTTGACGCTGTGCGGACTGCGCCTTACCTTTGGCGCCCGGATTACTTTCATAATATTCATCCTAGGGATCGCCTCATGCTGCGCAAACTTTCACTGGCTGTTGCCGTGTCTTGTGCGTCCAACGCAATGGCCTGGGCAGCGGAAGCGCCGTTGTCGACCCGCACCGATCTGGTCAGCGTCTATCAGGAAGCGGTCGACAACAACGCCGATCTGGCGGCGGCCCGCGCGCAGTACGGTGCGCAGAAAGAAGTGGTGCCCCAGGCCCGCGCCGGTCTGCTGCCGAACCTCTCCGGTGGCGCCGAAGTCGCCGACGTGCGCACCTCGATCGACCAGCCTTCGGCCATCGCCAACCGCAGCGCGCATTCTTATCAGGCGACGCTCGCGCAGCCCCTGTTCCGCGCCGATCGCTGGTTCCAGTACCAGGCCGCCAAGGACGTCAACGAACAGGCCGCGCTGCAGCTTTCGGCCACCGAACAGAACCTGATCCTGCAGACCGCCGAAAGCTATTTCAACGTGCTGCGCAGTCAGGACAACCTCGCCTCGACCAAGGCTGAGGAAGCCGCGTTCAAGCGTCAGCTTGATCAGTCCAACGAGCGCTTCGATGTCGGCCTCTCGGACAAGACCGACGTCCTGCAATCGCAGGCCAGCTACGACACCGCGCGGGCCAACCGCATCGTCGCGCAGCGTCAGGTCGATGATGCCTTCCAAGCGTTGATCACTCTGACCAACCGTCAGTACAACTCGATTCAGGGCATCGTCCATACGCTGCCGATTCTGCCGCCAGCGCCCAACGATGCGAAATCCTGGGTCGACACGGCGGCGCGGCAGAACCTCAATCTGCTCGCCAGCAACTATGCGGTGAGCTCCGCCGAACAGACGCTCAAGCAGCGCAAGGCCGGCCACTTGCCGACCCTCGACGCCGTGGCCAAATACGAGAAAGGCGACAACGACGCTCTCGGCTTTGCCAACCCGAACTCGTTTGGCGCGCCCTACGGCGGCAACGTCGAGCAGAGCACCCTAGGCCTGCAACTGAACATTCCGATCTACAGCGGCGGGCTGACCAGTTCGCAAGTGCGTCAGTCCTATGCGCAGCTGGATCAGAGTGAACAGCAGCGCGAATCCCTGCGCCGCCAGGTGGTGGAAAACACCCGCAATCTGCACCGCGCGGTGAACACCGACGTCGAGCAGGTGCAGGCGCGTCGCCAGTCGATCATCTCCAACCAGAGCGCGGTGGAAGCCACGGAAATCGGCTATCAGGTCGGCACGCGCAACATCGTCGACGTGCTCGACGCCCAGCGCCAGCTCTACACTTCGGTGCGCAACTACAACAACACCCGCTACGACTACATCCTCGACAACCTGCGCCTGAAGCAAGCGGCAGGGACGTTGAACCCGGGCGACCTGGAAGACCTGCGGCGCTATCTCAAAGCCGACTACAACCCGGACAAGGACTTCCTGCCGCCGGATCTGGCGTCGGCGGCCGAGGCGCAGCTCAAGGCGCGACCTTGAGGAAACGTATTCCAATGTAGGAGCTGCCGAAGGCTGCGATCTTTTTGCTTATTTGATCAATCTGCCCAAACCATCCAGCAAGCGCTGCAACGCGCCCTGATTGCGGCGCATCACCGCCAGCCCGGCGTCTGCCATGCGCTGCGCATCACGGGGCAGTTCGAACAAGCGCTGCACTTCAACCGCCAGCCCCTCGGCATCATCCACCTCGGCCAATGCCCCGGCTTCGCGCAACTGCGCGGCGATATCGAGGAAGTTGAACAGGTGCGGGCCGCTGAGCACCGGTTTTGCCAGCGCGGCGGGTTCGAGCAGGTTATGCCCGCCATTCGGGACGAGACTGCCGCCGACAAAGGCACTGTCCGCCAAGGCATAAAGAAACAGCAACTCGCCCATGGTGTCGCCGAGCAGCACGCTCGTCTGCGCATCGACATTGGCCCCGGTGGAACGACGCAGCGTGGCGAAGCCTTCACGCCGGCACAGGTCGAACACCGAATTGAAGCGCTCCGGATGGCGCGGTACCAGAATCAGCAGCGCATCGGGGTGACTGGTCAGCAAGCGGCGATGGGCGTCGAGCACCACTTCGTCTTCGCCTTCGTGGGTGCTGGCGGCGATCCACACTGGGCGTTCCTGTGCTTGCCATTGACTACGCAACTCGGCGGCCCGTTGCAGCAATTGCGGGTCGATGCTCAGGTCGAATTTGATCGAGCCGGTGACCTCGACTGTTTCCGGGCGCGCACCGAGATCACGGAAGCGCTGCGCCTCGGCTTCGGTCTGCACGGCGAGCAGGCTCATTTCGGCGAGCATCGGCGCGGTGAGTTTGCTGAAGCGACCATAGCCTTTGGCGGAACGCTCCGACAACCGCCCATTGGCCAAAGCCACCGGAATCCCGCGCGCGGCGCATTGATGAATGTGGTTGGGCCACAACTCGGTTTCCATGATCACTGCGAGCCTGGGCTGCACGCGATCAAGAAACCGCGCCGCCGCAAAAGGCAAGTCATACGGCAGATAGCAGTGCTGGACGCGCGGTTCGTTGGCGAACAATGCCTGGATCCGCTCCGAGCCGGTCGGGGTCATGCAGGTCACGGTGATCGGCAGCGTCGGATAGCGCTGCAGCAAGGCGCGGATCATCGGTGCGGCGGCAATGCTTTCGCCCACCGACACCGCGTGCACCCAGATGCCGCCGGGTTGCAAGGTCGGCATGCCGTAAGTAAAGCGCTCGCCAATGCGCTTGGCATACGCCGGCGCCTTGCGTGCGCGCAGCCACAGCCGAATCGCCACCAATGGCAGCCCCAGGTAAAACAGCGCGGTGTAGAGAGTTCTATTCATGGCGGCGGAGTTTATCGGCTTTTTCGTCGATCGCGCACAAGTGCACGGCAAAACGTTCGGCCAGCCAACGCGCAGCCGGGCCGAGCGGTTCGTCGCGCCGCCAGACCAGTTCCACCACCAGCGCCGGCGGAGTCCATTCGCTGTCCAGTTCGACCATCAAGCCTTGATACGCCGAATATTGCACCACATGCCTTGGCAACCAGGCCCAGCCGAGGTCGCGCACCAGCCATTCGGACATCACGTAGAAACTGTCGGCACGCCACACCTGTGGGCTGGCCGGCTCGTTGCCGGGATAAACGCTGGTCTGCGTCGACATCAGCAGTTGCCGGTGTTGCGCCAGTTGCTGGCAGGTCACGTAAGCCTGCTGCGCCAGCGGATGATTGACGCCACACACCGTGACCATTTCGACACGACCCAGCACGCGGCGCTCAAGGGCTTCGGGGATTTCATCGTGATAGAACAACAGTCCGAGGTCAGCGCGCCGCTCGACCAGTTTGCGGGCGACTTCGCCTTGGGCGGCGCTGGTCAGTTGCACTTCCAGGCTGGGAAAATGCTCGGCCAGTTCGCCGAAACTTTCCACCAGCGCCTGATACGGCATCGCTTCGTCCTGAGCCACGCGCAACTGCGCTTCCTGGCCACGCAGCATGGCCATGGCGCGACCGTTGAGCCGCTCGCACTGGCGCAACACTTCCCGCGCTTCTTCCAGCAGCGCCTCGCCCGCCTCGGTGAGACTCGGCTGGCGCCCGCTGCTGCGTTCGAACAGGTTCACGCCCAGATCCTCTTCGAGCAGGGCAACGGCGTTGCTGATCGCCGACTGCGCCTTGCGCTGCCGCCGCGCCACGGCGGAGAACGAACGCTGTTCGGCGACGTCGACAAATACGCGTAACTGGTCGAGATTCCACTGCATACGGTTTTCCAACCCATCTTTAATACAGATAGGTAATAACTTTACCGCATCTGACGAATCTCTAGAATGCCGCCTCAGCAAGCAACGATTATTTGAGGACTGAAATCATGAACGCCTACGTCTATCTGGCCATTGCCATCTGCGCTGAAGTGATCGCCACCGTCTCGATGAAAGCCGTCAAGGGCTTCAGCACGCCGCTGCCTTTGATTCTGGTCATCGTCGGCTATGCGATTGCGTTCTGGATGCTGACGCTGGTGGTGCGCACCGTACCGGTAGGCGTGGCCTATGCCGTCTGGGCGGGGATGGGCATTGTCATGGTCAGCGTCGCGGCGCTGTTCATCTACGGACAGAAACTCGACGTACCGGCGATGCTGGGGATGGCGTTGATCGTGCTGGGCGTCGTCGTGATCCAGCTGTTTTCGAAAACCGCGGGGCATTGAAGAAAAAGATCGCAGCCTTCGGCAGCTCCTACGGGTAACGCATTCCAAAGTAGGAGCTGCCGAAGGCTGCGATCTTTTTTCACATCTGAGCCCGATCTCCGAGTCTGTATACTGCGCCCTCGTCTTGAACACTGAGGTCGCTGCATGCCATCCGTTATTTCCACCGACGTTCTGATTGTCGGCGCTGGTGTCGCCGGCCTCTGGCTGAATGCGCGCCTGCGCCGCCAGGGCTTTTCGACCGTGCTGGTGGAGAGCGCCAGCCTCGGTGGCGGGCAGAGCGTGAAATCCCAGGGCATCATCCACGGCGGCGCCAAGTATGCGTTGCACGGCGCACTGACCGGTGCCTCGGAAGCGATCGCCGACATGCCACGGCGCTGGCGCGAAGCGCTGGCTGGCAGTGGCGAGCTGGATCTGTCCGGCGTGCGCCTGCTATCGCAAGCGCATTACCTGTGGTCGCCGGGCACACTGGCCGGCAACCTCACCAGTTTCTTTGCCAGCAAGGCTGTGCGTGGCCGGGTCGATCAGGTCAAGGGCGATGAGCTGCCCCTGGCCCTGCAAGACAAGCGTTTCAAGGGCAAGGTCTACCGTCTCGCCGAACTGGTGGTGGATGTACCGAGCCTGATTCAGCGCCTGGCCGAGCTGGCCGGTGACGGCCTGCTCGCCGGTCAGGTCATCGAGCCGTTGCTGGAAGCGGGCGTACTGGTTGGCCTGAAAGTCGATGGCCGCGAAATCCGCGCCCAGCGTATCGTCCTCAGTGCCGGCGCCGGTACTGCCGAACTGCTCGAAACCTTGGGTCTGAGCCGGCCGGCCATGCAACGCCGGCCGCTGCACATGATCCTCGCCAAAGGCCCCGGTTTGAAACCGCTATACGCTCACTGCCTGGGCGGTGGCACCAAACCGCGTATCACCGTGACCACCCATCCGGCGGCTGACGGCCAGTGGGTCTGGTACATGGGCGGCGACATCGCCGAAAGTGAAGGCGTGGCCCGCGAGCCAGCGGAACAGATCGCCACGGCGCAAAAGGAAATCGCTCAGTTGCTGCCGTGGATCGACCTCAGCACCACGCAATGGGCGACCCTGCGCGTCGACCGCGCCGAGCCGTTGCAGACCGGTTTGACCCGCCCTGACAACGCCTTCCTCGCCGAAGAAGGTCGCCTGCTTGTCGGCTGGCCAACCAAACTGGCGCTGGCGCCGGACTTCGCTGACCGCGTCATCGCTTCGCTGCAACGCGACCGCATCCAGCCGCAAGCGACCGAGCCATTGCCGTCACTACCGAAACCGCCGCTCGGCGTGCCTGCCTGGGAGCAACTGCTGCCATGACCATCGCCACCCTGCACGAACTGCATCGCCCGCTGGGCAGCACTGGCCTGACGGTGTCGCCGCTGGGGCTGGGTACGGTCAAACTCGGCCGCGACCAGGGGGTGAAATACCCCAACGGTTTCCAGATTCCCGGCGACGATGAAGCGCGCATGCTGCTGCGCCAGGCGCGGGATCTGGGTATCAACCTGATCGACACCGCGCCCGCTTACGGCCGCAGCGAAGAACGCCTCGGTCCGCTGCTGCGCGGTCAGCGTCAGGACTGGGTGATCGTCAGCAAGGTCGGCGAAGAGTTTGCCGACGGCGTGTCGCGCCATGACTTCAGCGCCACGCACACGCGGATGTCGGTCGAGCGCAGCCTGCAACGTCTGGAAACGGATTTCATCGATCTGGTGCTGGTGCATTCCGACGGCAACGACCTGGCCATCCTCGAGCGCGAAGAGGTGTACGCCACACTCGCGGCCCTCAAGGCCGAAGGCAAGATTCGCGGCTTCGGTTTTTCCGGTAAAACCATCGAAGGCGGTTTGAAGGCGCTGGAGCAAGGCGACTGCGCGATGGTCACCTACAATCTGAACGAACAAAACGAAAAGGCGGTCATTGACTATGCTGCTGCCCACGGCAAGGCCATTCTGGTGAAAAAGGCTTTGGCCAGCGGGCATGTCTGTCTGAGCCCGGGAGTCGATCCGGTGCGCGCCAGCTTCGAGTTACTGTTCGCTCAGCCGGGCGTCGCCAGTGCGATTGTCGGCACCATCAATCCGCTGCACCTTGCCCATAACGCCGCGACCGTTGCCCAGGTCCTGCGTGGTCACTGACGCCGCCCCGCGGCCTTAAGCAGGAGCCGATATGCCGCGCACGCTCATCCGCAAGAACCCGAGCAACTTCAAGACGCTGCCGCTGTTCGTTGAAGCCACGCCCGAAGGCCTGAGCTACCAGAGCGTCGGCATGCCGCTGAATTTCGCCCAGACCCTGCAACGGCGCAAACCGGTCAGCGTCGCGGACAGCGAGCGCTTTGCGCTTGAACTGGCCAACCTTGGCGTCTCAGTGCGCCTGACCCTGCACTGGCAGAACCGCGATTACTGGGTGCTGGTGCGTCAACGTCGCCAGGATCGCGGCGACGTGGTGCTGAAGCTGATCTCCGGCTACGTGCCGGCCCACGAATTGAACATTCCGCTGCACACGGCGATTCAGGAAATCGCCGAAGAGTGCTTGCTGGAAACCCCGGAAGGCTGGCTCGGCGGGCGCTTCAACGACACCTGGCTGCCGGCGCCCTACTCCGCTGCGCTGCATTACCGTGAAGCGTTGCCGTTTCGCCTGACACCGTTGTCCGGTTCGGCACGTCCGGTGCGCTGCGCCAATCTGCAGTTGCTGGAACGACCGAGAGCCTACGTGCATCTGCCGACGGCGTCACTGCAATTGATCTACGACTTGCGCCTGGAAGTGCCCAGGGAAGCCAAGTCGCTGAGTCTGTTTCATGTCGATGAACGCCTTGAGGGCGATCAATTGGTCGCGCGGCTCGACCGCAAGCAGCCAGACCTGTATCTGATGCCACTCAGGGACGGTGCGCCAACCGCCGAGCTGTTCACCCTCAAACGCGACAAGCTGATACCGGCCAGCACCCGCGGCATTCATCTGGCCGAGAGCTTCGCGACGCAACAAGGCTGGGTCGTACACGACGAGCGCATTCGCTGGAAGGACTGGCTGGTGCAACAGGGCCTGCAACCGGCCAAGGCGCCCCGCACCGGCCTCAAGCAGTTGAGCATCAAGGCACTGCGTCTGGTCGGGCTGGGCAGGAAACGCGCAAGCCGCTAGCGGCGGCGATCCCACCAGGTGCGCAACGTCGCGAAGAAGTGAAAGTAGCGGTTTTCGCGCTTGCCCATGCCACGCTTGGGTGAGAACGACTCTTCGGCAAATGCACCGGTAATTCGCACGCGTGACGCCTGGATCGGCAATGTGCAGACCTTGGCGCCCGCCTCCAGTAGCGCGTATTTGAGCAAGCGCTCGGAGTGCAGCTTGCGGCCGCTCGCCTTGCAGAAATCGAAGATGCGTTCGATGCGTTTGCCGTAGGCGACATACATATCGCGCCCGCAAACGGCGAAACGGTCATTCAGACCGCCCCACCACTGCCAGTCCGGGATATAGACGTTGTGCCGCCGCGCCTCGGAGTGGTTGAACACGTAAGCGGGCAGCGCGGTGTGGAAGAAATTGTCCGGTCGCACGAACACCACGAAGTCCGGATCGAAGGACTCAATCTCGGTGGTGACGGTGTGCAACGAGTTGAGCTGATAAATCAGGTTGCGCAGCGAGGCGTAGTCATCGGCCCAGGTATCGCCCAGTGCCTTGACCTGCTCGAAATTCCAGCGCTCCAGCACGCCTTCGGTGGAGGTGAGCGCGCCGGTCATGGACTCGAAGGGCTGATAGTTGTCAGCCGCCAGCTCGCCTTTCTCGCCGGAGCGCGAATTCTGCACTTCATCGACTTTATACAAATGATAAAAGCACTGGACGTCGCTGCCCGCAGGCAACTGTGCCAATACGTTCTGTTCGATGGACGGGAAGCAAATCTGGGAATTCCTCGGAATCC
This sequence comes from Pseudomonas sp., assembly GCF_035554175.1. Taxonomy (GTDB): domain Bacteria; phylum Pseudomonadota; class Gammaproteobacteria; order Pseudomonadales; family Pseudomonadaceae; genus Aquipseudomonas. Next base: position 24,702 of record NZ_DATMIV010000006.1, read on the forward strand.
CGAAAAATGCCACGGCAATTTTCAACACTCAGATGCACCTATGAAGAAGAGATTCGGCCCGGCAGGCACGTGACTGCGGCGTCGCTTATTTGCGCTTGAACAGTTTCTGCCACCAGCGCCGGGGTTGCAGCGGCACGACAATCACATCGGACTGTTGCAACCAGGCCCGCTCGTAGTCCCAGGCATGGCCGCCCCACAGCTTCCCCGCCTCGTTGGAGAAGCCCAGGGTCATCAACTGATAGGTGTAACCGACGTGCCCGCGCAGCCAGTCGAACAGCACCAGCGTGTTGAAGCCCGTGGACGGACCGACGTAGCTTTTACCGCCCGGGCGGTCGACCGGGTAGTTCCACAGCGGCGGCAACGGGATGCGATCCCAGTACATTGCCACCCGTGGCAGCGGACACATCGGCGCCGCGCATCCCACCAGCATGGTGAAGCAGCGCTCGCCCGCGCGGTCAAACAATCGCTGTACGTCGGCACTGCCGGGCAAGCCGAAGAAATAGGCATCGGGGGCGTTGTAGCCGTGCACGAAGAGATTGACGCTTTGCTCGTTGAGCAGCGACGCCTTGATGCAGTGATTGAAACTGACGACGACATCATGGGCGCCGATGTTCAGCGCCTCGAAGTCGGCTGCGGTAATGGCGGGATTATTGGCGATCAGCACCACTCGCGCGGCGCGGCTCAGGCATTCACGCAGTGCATCGGGCAAGGCTTGCAAAACCGACTGGTCGCCACCGGGCAGCGCATCCAGCGCCATGTATTCGTCCGTCATTCAGGCCGGCACCTTCATGCCGTAACGCAGTTTGACCCAGAACCGGGTGAAAGCCGAAGGCGGCTGCCATGGACGCATGTCACGCTGGATGGCTTCGGCGAGTGCCTGGCCGACCCGCGCAAACGAATAGCGGCTTTCGGCAAACGCCTGGCCGTTGCTGGCGATGCGCTGCGCCAGCTCGGGATCGTCCTGCAGCAGCTTGATTTTCGCCACCGCCTCGTCTTCGCTGCGGTAGAACACGGTGTTGTGCATGTCTTCGAAACCGAGCAAGCGATCTTCTTCGCCCTGACTCCAGGCCAGCAGCACACAGCCGCACGCCATGGCCTCGAAGTTCTTGATCATGAATTCGTTCATGCCGATATCGGCGCTGACGAAGATCCTGATGCGATTGAGGGTTTCGAGGTATTCGGCACCCGATTTGGTACGGGTCACGAGCATACCTGTGCGTCGCGAAAGCGATTCGAGCATGGCCTTGCGCTCGGCGTACTCGGTGCTTTTCAGGCTGCCCAGGAAGCCGATCGGGATGTCGCGCTCCACACCAGTGTTGTGCAGCATCTGCTCGTCGTAGCCTTTGGATACGAACACGGTATCAATGCCTTCGGCCAGCATCTTGCGCGCAACCACCGCGCCGGAGACCAAGGCCCGGCAGCTCGGCAAACGACTATACAGACGCGAGTAAACGCCACGGTACTTACTGGCCGGCATGTAGTTCTGATAGGCGTCGTGCTCGAGAAAGACCAGCCCGGGAATGCACTTGAGCACACGGAGCTGCGGAGCCAGGCGTTTGACTCGCGAGAAAATCACCACGCGGTCAAAGGTCTGGTACTCGACCGAGGCCAGAAACGCCCCCAGGTTCATCTGCTGCTGTTTGCTCAGACGATAGATCAGACATTCATCGCAGTTCTGCTGAACGATGTCGTAGAGCCGGTCGAGAATGACCCGCTGCTCGTCCATCACCAGAAGCATGACTTTCATAAATTAAATGACCACGTAACGTAGGCAGGCAAGCGCAGCGGATTCAAACTTGCCAGGCTCAACGGAAACGGTGGAATCCCCAAGGCAAAATCCGTTCACACGCGGTACACAACGATAAAAATTCATCTGCTCAGCGACTGCGGATCTTTTCGACAATCGCCGTCGTCGAGCTGTTTTCGACCAGTCCCAACACTTTTACGGTGCCGCCATAAGCGGTCACGATATCGGCGCCGACCACTTGATCGATGCCGTAATCGCCGCCTTTGACCAGCACATCCGGCCTGACTTCGCGCAGCAGGTTCTCCGGGGTGCTTTCAGGGAAGCTGATGACCCAGTCCACCGCGCCCAGACCTGCCAGCACCGCCATGCGTCGGTCGACGCTATTGATCGGGCGGCCGGGGCCTTTCAGGCGACTGACCGAGGCATCGTCATTGACTGCGACAATCAGGCGATCGCCCTGAGCCCGCGCCTGCTCCAGATAGGTCACGTGGCCGGCATGAAGGATGTCGAAGCAGCCGTTGGTGAAAACGATTCTTTCGTTGTGAGCACGGGCATCGGCAACGGCGAGCACCAGTTGCTCAAGCCCCAGCACACCGCGCTCGGAGCCCTCTTCGCGCTGAATGGCGCGACGCAATTCCGGAGCGCTGATGGCGGCCGTACCGAGCTTGCCGACCACAATGCCGGCGGCCAGATTGGCCAGGGCCACGGCATGCGGCAGGTCTTCGCCCGCCGCAATGGCAGCGGCCAGGGTCGAAATCACCGTGTCCCCGGCACCTGTCACATCGAATACTTCGCGGGCGCGGGCCGGCAAGTGCAACGCGGGTTGATCAGGACGCAACAGGGTCATGCCGTGCTCGCCACGGGTCACCAGCAGAGCGCCGAGATCGAGCTCGTGCATCAGCGTCGCGCCCTTGCTGACGAGTTCGTGCTCGTCGACGCAACCACCGACGATGGCTTCGAATTCATTGAGGTTCGGAGTGATCAGGCTGGCGCCACGATAGATGGAAAAGTCCTTGCCCTTCGGATCGGCCAGCACCGGGATGTTTTTCGCCCGTGCCGCCTGAATCAGCGCCTGATGGTTTTTCAGCGCACCTTTGCCGTAGTCGGAAAGAACCAGCACCTTGATGCCTTCGAGCAGATCATCGACCTGCGAGCCGAGGGCCAGCGCATCGGTGGCGAACGGTTCTTCAAAGTCGATACGCAGCAGTTGCTGGTGCCGGCTCATGACCCGCAGCTTGACGATGGTCGGTTGGTGCGCAATACGCTGAAACAATGCGCGTACGCCAGCGCCCTTGAGACTGTTGCTCAGGCTGTCGGCGGCTTCGTCATCGCCGGTCACACCGACCAGCGACGCCGGCGCACCCAGCGCGGCAATGTTCAAGGCAACGTTCGCGGCACCGCCCGGGCGATCTTCGATCTGCTCGACCTTGACCACCGGCACCGGCGCCTCAGGGGAAATCCGTGAGGTTCCGCCATGCCAGTAACGGTCGAGCATGACATCGCCGACTACCAAGACAGGGGCTTGATCGAAACGCGGCATGGACAACTTCATGGAGCAACCCACATACAAAATGAACAGGGGCGCGATATTAACACAGGGTAAAGCGTCGTCCGCCTCAATCTGAAAGGTCGCGCACCCAGAACAGTTCATGACGCCGCACAGCCTTGCGGAAAAACTCGTTACTGCCGGTCACCGGCCAGCGACGCCCAGTGAGAATCCGCTGAATGTCACGCCGCAACTGGCGCTTGAACCCGAGCGAGCCCTGCAAATCATGCTCCATGGCCAGCGCCATGACTTTGTCCAGTTGCGTGTCCGGCGACAGCAGAGGGCTCCACAAGCGGTCGCCCGGCAACGGCTCGATCGCCGGAGGCAGGGCGATACCGGCACCAGCCGGGCCCATGGGCCAGCGGTCATTGTCATGCAGGTGATTGGCATACATCAGCAAGGTCGCCGGCTTCCACGAACTGGCCTCGATGGCTTGCAGCACGGCACGGGTGGCCGCGACGTGATCGCTGTGCGGGTCCAGTTCGGGATGGGGAGTGACGACCACCTCGGGGCGAAAGTGCTCCAGCAGTCCCTGCATATCGCCGACGAGGTTGATCCAGGTCGGAGCACCGTCGACATCGCCCGGCAAGCTCAGCGGATTGTGCTGGCGCACACTGCGCACATCGTTTTCGCCCGACTCCCGCGAGCCGAATGCCTTGTCCGGTTCCTCGGCCATCGCCGGCAACTGCAGGCAGTAATAGCCCAACTGCACGCACCGCTCAGCCGGCACCCCGCCCCACAGCGGAATACACAGGCTGTCCCAACTGCGCAGACGACCTTTCAAGCGCGCGGCCTGAGCCTTGTCCAGGCCCAGACGCTGGAAGTTTTCGGCTTCGATTTCACCCTGGGTCAGAGTGACGATGCTTGCCTCTTTGGCGCGACGGTAGAGGCCAAACGCGGCCAGCTCCGCATCATCGGCGTGGGGCGCGATGACCATGATCCGTTGCCGCGCGTAATCGGGATTGCTCATCACCCATAGCGTACCGGTGGCACCGAGTGTGCAATGGCGCCCGCGCAGGGTCAGCGCATTTTCGCCAAGCGCTGTGGCCTGCCCGGACAGATTGAGAAAGCGCCGCCCGTTGACGCCCCGCTCGAAGTCCTGGCGATCGTCCCCCGGCTCGACATAAGGATCCAGCCAGCGTCCCAGCCAGGTGGCCTTGACCTCGAGCTCCAGCAGCAACGTTTCCCCCGGAGCCAGCGGCTCACTCAGGTGCACCACGCCGGCATCCAGTTTCACGGCCTGGCGCGAGGTATCGGAGGGAAAGCGGTACTGATAGTCGTCCGTGGCGCGATAGAACAGGTGGTCGGCAAACCACGCTTCGTGCGCCACCCACGCCAGCACCAGCAAGATCGGCACCAGCCACCAGCCGAGCCAGAAACCGGCCGCCACCAGCGCGATCACAAACGCGATCAGGAACAACCTTTTACTGCGCCGATGCGCCTTGAGCAGCTGTTGCTTGCGAGCAGTCATGGATTCAGACCTTGTAGACGGGCACCGTGTGGCACCAGCGATCCTTGTATTCACGATCGGCTCGGCCGAACGAATAGCGCAATGTCTTGCCCAGTGCCTGAGCATCCGCCCAGGCCTGCTGGGTGTTGACGAAACTCAATACACTGCCGGGGCTGAACTCTCGGCTCTGTGGATCGACGCCGCCGTTGACGTATTCCAGCGAAACCCACTGCGGCGCTTCGACACGGTAGAGAATCTGGATCGCCACCGGTGCCGACTCAAGCATCACCACCGAGCCGGTCATGAACTCGCGCAGCAGGGTGAAGACTTCGACCAGCCCGGCCTTGCCAGGCACTTCGAAACCCCAGCGACGCTGAAACAGATCGCCGTAAGCGGCAGCCTGCTCCTGCGGCGTCAGATCGGACATCGGCAGCAGCGAACCGCCAGCCTCCTCCAGCAGGCGCTGTTCGCGGCGCTGGTTGTAGCGGAACTTCTTCGAGTAATCCTCCGGCAACCGCGCCAGCGCCAGCCCTTCGGGCTGGGACTTGAGAGTGCTGATCTGCCCGGCATTGAGCTGCGAGACATAAGCCATGCGCTGACGCACCGGAACCAGCACATCCGGGGCAATCGGCAGAATCAGTTCGGCGTTACCCATATCGAGCAACCCGCGTTTGCCTTCGCGCTTAAGCACTTCTTTGGAGAGGGCGGCGTGCCTGCCCCAACAAGCAACAGCCGCGACGACTTCGCCATCAACGACCCAGCCCAGGTAGTGCAGCTTGATGCCGACAAAGATCGACAGCCGCGCTACCACTTCGGGATGAGTCGCAAAACTGCCCCCGAAGCGCTGCCAGGCCTGGGCATAAGTTGCCTGATCGATCTCGCTCCAGCCGCGTTCACGCCAGACGCGAAACGCCGTCAGCATAGGTCGGTCGCATGGGTCGGTTGTGGCTCGTCACCCTCTTCGAACTCTTTGGCATGCAGTCGCGAGTAGTAGCCATTCTGCGCCAGCAGCTGAGCATGGGTACCACGCTCGACAATTTTGCCCTCGTCCATGACCAGGATCAGGTCGGCTTTCTCGATGGTGCTCAAACGGTGGGCGATCACCAGTGTCGTACGGTTCTGTACGACATGATCCAGCGCCGCCTGAATATGCCGTTCCGATTCGGTATCGAGGGCCGATGTGGCCTCATCGAGAATCAGCAGCGGCGCATCCTTGAGCAACGCTCGGGCAATGGCAATGCGCTGACGCTGCCCGCCGGACAAGAGCACGCCATTCTCCCCGACCAGGGTTTCATAACCCTGGGGCATCTTGATGATGAACTCATCGGCATAGGCTTCGGTGGCCGCGCGCTTGACTTCATCGAACGGTGCACCTGCCAGATCGCCATAGGCGATATTGTTGGTCACCGTGTCGTTGAACAGCGTGACCTGTTGGGTCACCAGGGCAATCTGCCGACGCAGGCTGCGCAGGGTCAGATCCTGCACCTGCACATCATCGAGCAAAATCTGCCCGTGCTCCTGTTCATGCTGGTAGAAGCGCGGAATCAGCCCGGCCAGGGTGGATTTGCCACTGCCCGACCGACCAACCAGCGCCACCATTTGCCCTGGTTCGACGACGAAACTGATGTTATCGAGGACCTTTTTCTCGCTGTTGGGATAACTGAAGCTGAGGTTGCGCACCTCCAGGCGACCTTGCAGACGGTCACGTTCGACTGTACCGCGATCGACTTCCGCCGGCTCGTCCAGCTGTTCGAAAATGCTCTCGGCACCTGCCACGCCCTTCTGGATCGTCGAGCTGACTTCGGAGAGCTGGCGAATCGGTTTGGGCAGCAGACCCGCCATGGTGATGTAGGCCACCAGATCACCGGGCGACGCGTCACCGCGAAGGTACAGAACCAGAAACATCACCACCGCCATGGCGCTGTAGGTGACCAATTGCAGCATCGGTGTGTACACCGCGCCGGTCTTGGTCATGGTCAGCTGTTTGTCGGTGTTGCTCTGACTGGCATCGCGGAAGCGGACTTTTTCATAGGTCTCGCCACCAAAACTGCGCACCACGCGGTAGCCATGAATGGTCTCGGACGCCACATGAGTGACATTGCCCATCGAAACCTGAATCTTCTTGCTCTGCTTGCGGAATTTCTTGCTGGTGCTGTTCACCATCAGGCCGATGACCGGAAGAATCGCGACCATGACCAGGGTGAGCTTCCAGTTCATCCACAAAAGTGTGCAGAACAAAAAGATCACTGTCATGCCTTCACGGATCACCACCTTGATCGCATCGGTGGCGGCGCCGGTGACCATGGTCACGTTGAAGGTAATGCGGGAAATCAGGTGACCGGAGTTGTTCTTGTCAAAATAGCTGTTGGGCAGATCAAGCAGCTTGTTGAACAGGACCACCCGCAGGTCATGCACCAGACCCAGGGAAACCCGCGCCAGGAAGTAGTTGCCCAGATAGGAACCGACGCCTTGCCACACGGCAATCAACACGATCAATAAAGGTACGCTTTCGAGCAACTGCAACTTGCCCAGGTAAGGATTGCCCGGGAACAGACTGGCCTCCGGATTGGCCAGGCCGTCGACGAAATATTTAAGGATGTAGGCGAGCATCGGCTGGGTCGATGCGAAGATCAGGAAGCCGACGATACTCAGGATGAACAGGCCGGCGTAGGGACGCACGTAAGCCAAAAGGCGGAAATAGATCGCCAGCGTTGACTGGGCTTTCGGTTCAGGACTGCTCATGGGAATCCGCGTAAATCAGTGAGGCGGCGATGATATCACAGGCCCTTTTGCGCCGATCAACATCACCGGGAGCCAGCCTTTGGCCAAGTCGGTTAAGATAGCCGGCTCACGATGGGGAGTCAGGCATGCAATCGATTGATCACAGCACTTACGAGGCACTGCGCAAAGGTGCTCAGGTACTCGAAGCCGACGGCTCCGGTGACAAAGTGCTCAGGTTGCCCGATGGTCGCATGCTCAAACTGTTTCGCCGTAAACGCCTGTTGAGTTCGGCGCTGTTCTTTCCCTACGCCCAACGCTTCGCCAATAACACCAGGGCATTGCAGCAGCGCGGCATTCTCTGCCCGAACGTCATTGCGGTTTATCGTATTCCGAGCATTCAGCGTGACGGCGTGTATTACGCACCGCTGGCGGGGGAAACCGTGCGGCAATTGCAGGGTACTCCCGAGGAAACCGACACGTTGCGCAGCCAATTGGGAGCATTCATCGCGCTACTGCATGAAAAAGGCGTGTATTTCCGGTCGCTGCACTTCGGCAACGTGGTGCAAACCCCGGAAAAACAACTTGGCCTGATCGACATTGCCGACCTGCGCTGCCAGCGGCGTCCCTTGAGCGATAGCAAGCGACTGCGCAACTTCGCCCATTTGCTCCGTTACAAGGAAGACCGGCGGTGGTTGCTGGGCAACGATGCCGGCGAGACTTTCATTGAGGGTTACCGTCAGGCCCTGCCACGCAACCGGCAAGCGTCGTTCATCGAACGACTGCGCCCGCTACTGGGCTGACCGCTACCGGCCGATGACCAGAATCGTCGCGCCCTTGCGATTGGCGAAGCGCTCGATGATGCGCATCTTGTGCGCCACCAGCCATTCGCCGAGCCACGGCTCATCGCCTTTGCCTTCGATCAGGAAATACCGGTAATCACCGGCATGCTCTGGCGACATCGCCTGCTCACGGGTCAGTGCCGGCAGGACGTATCCCCGCCCCGCGTAATAACTGATGCGACCGTCTTCAAACCAGGCGCTGGCGTCAGGTTCGACGTGCGAGGACATCCAGCGTCCGGCCGCCACGTAATGGGTCTTGCCGGCACCGGTGGAGATCACGTTGGACAGCATCACCAGCAGCGCCGCCGCCACCAGCACCTTGGTCCAGCGCGGAAACTGCCGGGCAAGTGCTGCAAGTCCCATCACCAGTACCGGCACAAACAGCAGATTGAGGAAACTCAGGTACCGGGCGTTCATGAATTGCTGCTTGATGAAGAACAGCATCAGCACCACCAGATACAACAGCGCAGCCCAGGCGAACGGCCGATAGTCACGCCAGTAAATGCCCAACACCCCCCAGTTTCGGCGCAGCACGAAGGGGGCAGCGAAGGGACCCATCAGCTTGACGAACGTGATCATCATCGTCGCCAGCAGACCGAAGAACACAATGCGCCCGGCTTCATCCTGCGAATATTTGTTGATCAGAGAGTTGCCAAACTGTTCGGACAACATCTGAAACGAGGCGTACACGCTATGCGGCGCAATCATGTCCAGATAGAGCATGAAGCGCGCCGACATGAATACACCGAACATCAATGCAACCAACAGCCCCAGCACCGGCAACAGGCCAAGCTGCAACAACCGTATACGCTGGCCAGAGCGCCACAGGCCAGGCAATTGCCATAACCCCAGCGCCGGCCATAACAGCAATGCTTCAAGCCGGAACAATGCAGCGGCGACAATCGCCAGATGGATCAGACCGGCCCTGAGCCAGCCGCCCAGCGCTTGCCAACGCAGTGCCTGCCACAATGTCAGCGTGCAGAAAAACCAGAAGCCGCATTCGCGAATGATGTCGTTGCGAAAGGCATTGACTGCCGGCATCGCCAGCACCACCAGGCACGCCCAGCCGGCAAGCTCGGGGGAACGCCGGCGAACGCAATCCACCATCAGGGCGCTGGTGCCGGCGAAAAACAGGCCGCACCAGAGATAGGCGCTGAACTCCAGCGGCAAGTGCAGAAAACGATGGGTGAGCGCCACAAGAATGGAGAACCACGGCCAGTCGAAATGCACCCAGGCAACACCAGGTCCATGCTCGACAACCTGTTGCGCGATATCGATGTATAACGCTGCGTCGCGGCCGACGGTCGCTGTACCCCACACGGCAATCAGCGACAGCAGAACGCTTGCCCAGAACGCTACACTGACCGGTCGTTCATTGATTATCCGGGCGAACTTGTCCGTCCAATTACCTACCGTACCTTTCACTCTGCCCCCTCAACATCTCGCGCCACAGGTACGCAAAAACAAAACCGATTTTTACCGGAACAGCAGACGCAGGGCTTTACGCATATACGACCAGCGCCCCAGAATTCGCCGGTCGGCACGCAGCGCTTGTACATAGAATTTTTTTGCCAGCGCGTATTCGCCATGGGAGTAGCAATCTCGAAACAGCGACAGGCAACGCTGCGCGAGATAGGCCTGGCGCAAGTCATGAAACTCTTGCGGCATTCGCGCAGTGGAAAACACCTCGCTGACCACCTGCTCGGTACCCGCCGCCAGGCTTTGGCGCAGATCATGGCGCATGCTGTCGGCGTGCTTGTAGATGAGCGCCAGCGGTTGCTGGATCACCGTGCAGGGAAACCGCGCGAGGATCTGTGCGAACACTGGAAGATCTTCGACGTTGCGCAGATGCTCGGGATAGTTGCCCGGTGCAAACACCTCGCGATGCATCGCGCAGGCACCGTTGGAGATCGACACCGTCTTGTCCAGCAGATAGCCCCTGACCCGCTCCCGCACCGTTGCCGGTAGAGGCTTCACAGCCTGCAGGCTGCGCTTGCCGCTTGAGAAAATCGACCAGTGAGCACCGATGATCATTCGGCTGTGAGGATGACTGGCGATGTGTTTCGACAACGCCGCCAGCGCACCTGGAGCCATCTCGTCATCCGCGTCGAGAAAGATCAGAAAGTGCCCGGTCGTTTCCTCGATTCCGCGGTTGCGCACTGATGACAGTCCGCCATTGCTTTGGCGTATCGCCCGGAAATGCCCGGCATGGCGGTCCTGCAGCGCCTGGACAACCTCAGGCGTCGAGTCAGTGGATCCGTCATCGATAACCAACAGATCTGCGTTCGCCTCGTGCAACTGCGCCAACACAGACTCTACAGCCCGTGGCAGTGACTTGGCGTAGTTGTACGCAGGGATCACGACGCTGATCAGTGTTTCAGTCAAGACTGTTTCCTTGCACGCCTTCTTTGACGACAAGAATATCTTCCATGATCAGATATTGCAGGTCAGAACCGAAAAACATGTTCAGTGCGTCGGTCGGTGAACAGATCATCGGCTCGCCACGACGGTTGAGCGAAGTGTTCAGCGAAACACCATTACCGGTCAGGTTTTCCAGCGCCTTCATCATGTCGTAGTAGCGCGGATTGTATTCGCGCTTGAGCACCTGGGCCCGGGAAGTGCCGTCTTCATGGACGACTTCCGGCACGCGGGTTTTCCATTCTTCGGCCACTTCGAACGTGAAGGTCATGAACGGTGCCGGGTGGTCGATCTTGATCATCTGTGGCGCGACAGTGTCGAGCATCGACGGGCAGAAAGGCCTCCAGCGCTCGCGGAACTTGATCTGATGGTTGATGCGGTCAGCGACACCGGGCACGCTCGGGCATCCGATGATCGAACGGCCGCCCAGAGCGCGCGGACCGAATTCCATGCGGCCCTGGAACCAGGCCACCGGGTTGCCTTCCACCATGATTCTGGCGATCTGCTCAGGCATATTGTCGAGCTTGCGCCAGGTCGGTTTGTTCTCATGACGGGCGCAGGCGGCAATCACGTCTTCGTTGCTGTATGACGGGCCGAGGTAGACGTGTTCCATCTTCTCGACCGGCACGCCACGGGCGTGCGATACGTAAGCGGCAGCGCCGACTGCAGTGCCGGCATCGCCGGACGCTGGTTGCACGAACAACTCCTTGATGTCGTCGCGGGCGATGATTTTCTGGTTCAGCTTGACGTTCAACGCACAGCCACCGGCGAACGCCAGTTTGCCGGTCTCCTTGAGCACATCGCCCAGGTAATGGTCGATCATCTGCAACGCCAGCTTCTCGAACAGCGCTTGCATGCTTGCGGCGTAGTGGATGTACGGCTCGTCGGCGATATCGCCCTCACGCTTCGGCCCCAGCCATTCGATCAGCTTCGGCGAGAAGTAAAAACCTTTGCCCTTCTCTTTATATCGACGCAGGCCGATCACGTTGGCGTAGTCGGTATTGATCACCAACTCGCCATTCTCGAACGAGGCCAGACGCGAGAAATCATATTTGCTGGCGTCGCCGTACGGCGCCATGCCCATGACCTTGAACTCACCGTCGAGCATTTCGAAGCCGAGGAATTCGGTGATCGCGCCGTACAGGCCACCAAGGGAATCCGGGTCGAAGAATTCCTTGATCTTGTGGATCTTGCCGTTTTCGCCGTAGCCGAAGAACGTCGTGGCGTACTCGCCTTTGCCGTCGATGCCGAGGATCGCGGTTTTTTCTTTGAAACCCGAGCAGTGATAGGCACTGGATGCGTGCGCCAGGTGATGTTCGACCGGCTCGATCTTGATTTTCTTTGGATCGAAGCCCAGTTGCTCGAGGCACCAGACGATCTTGTTGCGATAGCGCTTGTAGCGACGGTTGCCCATCAGGATCGCATCGAGGGCGCGGTCCGGGGCGTACCAATAGCGCTTGGCGTAATGCCAGCGGGCTTTGCCGAACAAACTGATCGGCGCGAATGGAATCGCCACCACATCAACGTCGGACGGTTTGATACCGGCCTGCTCAAGGCAGAATTTCGCCGATTCGTAGGGCATGCGGTTCTTTGCATGTTTATCGCGTACGAAGCGCTCTTCTTCAGCCGCCGCGACCAGCTTGCCGTCGATGTACAAGGCTGCGGAAGGATCATGGCTAAGGGCGCCGGACAGGCCAAGAATCGTCAATGCCACAGGGGTCTAGCCTCTTTAGTCTGCATGCAGGCGCGACGCGCCTTGAAAATTGATGTGCCCTCGCGCAGGGCGAGTGACAGCTAAAGGGCGGGATTATAGCGTAAACATGAAGGGAATTACCCTGTGCGAATTGGCACTACCGGGATTGGTCCGATTCAACGGGCACTAAAGCCTCAGTAGCCGTCCCTGCGCCAGTAAATACTCATATTACCGTCGCCAGCCTGGCGATAGATCGTGTAAGGCAGCAAAACCGTGTCGAACGCAGCGGACAACGGCAGATCAAACAATACGAAGGACACCGCGCCAGCAGGATTGGGCGGTGCGTTCAACATGCAGAAATCAAAGGCCAGGCCACTGTAGATACGCGGGATGGATTGGCAGTAAGTCTTCTGTTTGCGCAGGTTCCGAGCGACATCTGCGTCGTGCTGGAACACCGTTGAAACACTGCCACAGCCTGATAGAACCGAGAACAAAACGCCTAGCGTCATCATCTTTTTCATGCCCAAGACTCATCATCCGAAATCGTCGGGCAAAGTAGCATCGAGGCTGAACAGCAGACAGTTCATGGCTTCCGAAGAAGCTGTAGGACAATTCGATGGTATGTGTCCGTAGCCGCCAGCAGGCTCGCCTTCACAGCAGGCCGAGCTATTGTGCGAGCCAGCCTGCTGGCGAAAAGACTCAACCAGCGTCGGAGGTATCCTTGGGCAACCGCTGGTCAATGACTCGATACAACGCGCTGGTTTCAGGCCAGTTACGCATGAACCGCGCCCGATCACGGGCATAAGCCGGGGCGAAACTGCCGATAGAGCCGTGCTGGCACATCGAATCAAGATCGATCAACGCCCAGCGATCGTTCTGCCAGAACAGGTTGTGGCCCTTGAGGTCTCCATGGCTGATGCGCTCGGCAATCAATCGGGCAAACAGTCGATCCAGCGCCTGCAACTCGACTTCCGGCGCCTGGCCATTATCCACGTAGGGCGCGAAGTGCTCGATGATGTCTGGCCCCGGCAGGAATTCGGTGACCAGATACGCGCTACGGCGCAGCCACAAAAAACGCTTTTCCAGCACTGCCAACGGCTTTGGCGTGGCGATATCGAGGAAGGCCAGACGATTGCCTTCGCGCCACGAGTGCCAGGCCCGGCTCGGGCGCCAGAAACGCTTGAGCCAATGGGCAAAGCCCTTGATGTTGTAGCGCTTGATCACCAGCGTGCGCCCGCCCGCTTGAACCTTGCCGACACTCGCAGCGCCGCCGGTCTTGTACAGATGCCCCTGATCGAGCAGGGCGTCGGCCTGCTCAAGCACCGCCAGCATGGCTGTTTCCTCTTCGCGGCGAATGGCCCGCAGGCCAAATGCACCACGCCGGACGGCGAACAACGTACAGTCGCGGCCGATCTTGAGCAGATAATCCTTCAGCCGCCAGCTGCGCACCTTGTCGATCTGCTTCTGCAACGCCTCCAGCGGCAATGCGTGCTCGCTGTTGCTCAACAGGTAATACACCAGCAACTCTTCGGTGAACGGCTCGAGCGATTTGGGCAACTGAGCGAAAAACACGCCGAGGTTTTCCAGCACCTTTTGCCGCGACAACGGCTGGCCCGCCGTCTCGGCGCGAACCCCGGCGCCATCGATCAGATACAGCTGAGCGCTGTGGCGCAGTAAATTGTCCAGGTGCAAGTCTTCCTGCCAGAGGCCTTTGCCGTGCAGGCGGCCGATGGCATCCAGGGCTTCGGCCAACACGGCGCTTTGCTCATCGGCCAGCACCGGCAACGCCTCCACCTTCGCCCAGGCATCAGCGAGGCTTTGAGCGCCCTCGAGAAACTCGAAGAGCAGCCAGCCACCCTCACCCTCCTTCAGACCATCGACCAGCAACAGCGGCGTGGTCATGCCCTGGGCCGCCAGCAAGCGCACGCCTTCGAGTTCACGCTGGAAATGCCGGGCTGCCTTGCTGCCGACCAACAATTTGGCCAGAACCGGTCGACCGCGCCAGACGCCGGCGCCAACGTAGCGCTGCCCCGGCAAGACCCGCAGCAGACTCAACAACTGCAGATCCGCCGTACCGGCCGCATCCGCCAGGGTCACCGTCAGCGGTAATGAGGGTCCGCGCCCCGCCCGGGCCAGCTCGGACAATTGCATCAGCGGGTCTCCTTGTGGCTGCGCCGCGCCGTCAACCGGCCCAGCCAGCTGTCGAGCAGAGCACTGTCAGTCGGCTGATCGAGGTAAGCCGCGAGCAGTTGGCGCAAGTCGGCCTCGCTCCACTGCGGTGCGCGGCGTTGCAACGGTTCCAGATCCTTGACCCGATCGCGCATGCCGAACAGCAATGGCCGGGTTTTCTCCAGATCGATCAACTGCGCCTCATAGCCATCGCCGGTGGCGCGCAGGAAAATATGCTTGGGATAGAAACAGCCATGCACCTGCCGCGCGCCGTGCAGGCGCTGCGCCAACAGTCCGCAAGCCTTGAGGATGGCCGAATGCTGCGCGGCACTGAGCTGCGCCCAGCGGGCCAGCAACGACTCCAGATCGCTCCAGCCGTCCAGCGCGCGCGTGAGCAGAAGGGCACGCACCTCGCCATCGACCTTGCGCTCACCGAAAAACGCCGCTTGCAACGCCGGAATGCCAAGCTTGCGATAACGACTGATGTTGCGAAATTCGCGAGCGAAGCTTGGCTCGCCAAACGGCGCGTGCAAGGTGCGGGTCAGGTAGTTGCTCTGGCGCTTGAGGTAATACCCCTGACCTTCGAGATCCAGGCGGAACACGCTGCTCCAGCCACCACGGACGGTGTTGGGCTCATCCACAGCCTCAAGCTGCCTGGCCCACAGCGCGTCGAAAGTGCCAAGACCGTGCCGCTCCAGCAGCGCGCGGTCTTCTTCGGCGAGAAAATCAGTCATTCACGTCCCTCAAAAAATCTCACCACGTGCCGAATCCGTTTCTTGTCGGCGACATCGAGCCGATCGCACTGGCGATATTGCTTGTAAAAGCGCAGGCGCTGCGTGTTGGACAGGTGATATTTGGCCAGCTTGTCGAGACAGGCGAGATCCTTGGTGATCCGGTACTTGAGCCAGAAACCGCGCCAGAACTCACCGTTGGGGCAATCGATGAGAAATATGCGCGCCTGATCATCGATCAACAGGTTGCGCCATTTCAAGTCGTTATGGGTAAAGCGGTGATCATGCATTGTCCGGGTATAACCGGCCAGTTGCCGGCTGACACCGTCGACCCAGGCACGATCCCTTAGCTTGGGATCCTTGCGCTCGGCCAGCGCCGAAAGGTCCTCAGTGTTGGGCAACTCGCGGGTGATCATTGCGCCCCGGTCGTAAGCCGCGCCACGTCGCTCCAGGCCCCAGGCCACCACCTCGGCGGTAGGGATGCCCCACTTGGCGAAGCGCTTGAGGTTCTGCCATTCCATCTTCACCCGCGGCTTGCCGAGATAGCGGCGCAGGCCTTTGCCGGCACCGACGTAGCGCTTGACGTAGTAATTGACCCCATCGCGCTGCACGCGAATGACCTCCGACAGCGGATCGCGGGTCAGGCGCTCACCCTGTAACGCAAAGACGGCTTCGAGGCTGCCGAAATCTGCGGCGAGGTCGCTGTACTGCGGCTCCAGTGTCCAGCCCGCCATCAGAGCGCGTCCCCGTAACGCTGTTTGCGTTCGTAGAGTTTGTCGGCCTTGCCTTGCAGCCAGTTCAGCAGCGGCGCTTCTTCGGCAAGAATCTGCCGCAACGGTTGCTGGAAATAGCCTTTGAGGAAGCGCAGTTTGTCGCGGCGGGTCAGGCCGATGTCCAGCGCGGAGAAGTACAGCGCTGCCAGATCCTTGTTGCGCCAGCGCCGCGTGATCGCCGGGCGGGTCTGGGCACGGTGCAGATCGATCACCGACAGCTTGAAATCCTGCGGCGTGACCGGTTTGTCGGTGTGCAGCAGAAAGTGGCAGATGTAGCAGTCGCGATGATTGACCCCGGCGCGGTGCATCATGCCGGTCATCCGCGCGACTTCAGTGATCAGCGCGCGCTTGAGCTTTGGCTCGGGCGGCTGCCTGACCCAGTCGATGCTGAAGTCTTCGAGGCTGATGGTCGGCGCCAGTTCTTCGGTGACGATGAACGAATGCTGATCCGCCGGATTGCTGCCCTTCTCGCCATAGGCCACGGCAGTCATGGTCGGCACACCGACTTCCTGAAGGCGCTGAATAGCCTTCCACTCCTGCCCGGCACCGAGCACCGGCAGCTTGGCGGTCAGCAGGTTCTTGAAGATCTCGCCCCAGCCGATGCCACGGTGGATCTTGACGAAAAAACCATTGCCATCGACTTCCGTGCGCAGGGTCCGGCGCGCTTCCAGTTCGCGGTATACCTCGCCCTGCAAGCCTTCGACTGCGACGAACGGATCGCGTCCGGCCCACAGGGTCTTGAACGGTTCAGCCAGCATCAACTTCATTAAGCGTGCTCCGCCAGAATCACATCCGCCGCGTGCTGCGGCATGCTATAGAGGTCGGCCGTCTCGGCGAAGGCCAGGCCGTTACGGCTCCAGGCCGCCCGTGCAGCGTCGTCGCTCAACATTTCGGTCAAGTACTGCGTCAGTTGCGTCTGCTCGAAAGGCTCGTCCAGCACTCGCCCGGCATCGGCCTCGGCGATGTAATGGGCGTAACCGCAGACCGCACTGACCAGCACCGGCAACCCGGCCACCAGCGCTTCAAGCAGCACGGTACCGGTGTTTTCGTTGTAGGCCGGGTGAATCAACAGGTCGGCGCCGAGCAGGAACCGCGGGATATCGCTGCGCCCTTTGAGAAAGGTCACATTGTCGCCCAGGCCCAGCTTCGCACTCTGCATCTGGAACAATTTGGGGTCATCCTGGCCGATTACAAACAGCCGCGTGCGTTTGCGCAATTCGGCGGGCAGTGCGGCCAGCGCTTTGAGACTGCGATCGACACCTTTGGTCTTGAACCCGGAGCCGATCTGCACCAGCAGCAGTTCGTCATCCTTGAGATTGAATTCGGCGCGGAACCCGGCGCGGATTTCATCAGCATCCGCTGGACGCCGACGATCCTGGGCGATGCCCGGTGGCAGCAGGTGGAAGCGCTCGAGCGGCGTGTCGTAATGCTTGATGAACAGCGGCTGCTGCACTTCGGAAATCATCAGTACTTCGGTCTTCGCATCCTTGGCGAACACCGCGCGCTCGTACTCGGCGAAGTGACGATAGCGCCCCCAACGCCGGTACAGCGAATTGCGCAGGTTCTGCGCCTTGTCTTCGAAGCAGCCGTCGGCGGCGTAATAGACGTCCAGCCCCGGCATCTTGTTGAAACCGATCAGACGATCGACCGGGCGCCTGGCCAGATCCGCTGCCATCCAGGCGCTGAGCTTTTCATTGCGCCGGTGATTGAACAAGGCCTTGACCGGCGCCACCAGCACTTCGAAACCCGGCGGCACGTCGCCTTCCCAGATCAGCGTGTAGACGCGAATCTGGTGGCCGCGCTTCTGGCATTCAAGGGCGATGCGCATGAAGTCGCGCTGCAAGCCACCAAACGGAAAATATTTGTACAGAACGAATGCCAATTGCATCAGCGCAGCTCCTCAGCCATTAACAACGTGCTCAGTCGGCTGGCAACACGCTCGGGGTTCAGACGCGTGAAGCACAAAGGCTGCTCGCGTTTCAGGTCAAACTGACGGGCATCCTGCGCAGTCGGTTGATAGGTGCATTTCTTCTGCAGGCACGGCGCGCACGGGAAGTCGCTGGCCAGATGAATCTGCAATTTGCCGTAGGCGCCAGTCAGTCCCGGGTTGGTCGGGCCGAACAGCGAGATGGTCGGCACATCCAGCGCAGCGGCCAGATGGCCGAGCCCGGTGTCTACCGCCACGCAGGCTTGCGCGCCGGCAAGCACCTTGCCGACGCCGGCCAGATTCAGCTTCGGCAGCACTTCGGCATGTTTGAAGCCGGCGGCGATACGTTCGGCGCGGGCCTTTTCCTGCGGGTTGCCCCACGGCAGCTTGACGCCGACACCGAGGTAGCCGACCCGCTCGGTCAGTTCGCGCCAATAGATTTCCGGCCAGTGCTTGGTGTCCCAAGTGGTGCCGTGAAGGAATACCACGAAGGCATTTTTGCGCGGCAACTCGACCAGGCGCTCGACGTTGAGGCCGTAATCGCCAAGGCCTTTGGGCAAATCGTACCCGAGGGCAATGGCAAACAACTGACGCACCCGTTCGACGGCGTGCTGCCCCCGGGCCACGGCGAGTTTGCGGTTGTAGAAGCGCGCAGAGATCGGCTCGCGGGCCGAGGTTTTATCGAGGCCGGCCACTGGGGCTTTGACGTAGAGGGTCAGCCAGGCGCTTTTCAGCAGGCCTTGAGCGTCGATCACCAGATCGTATTTATTGGCGCGCACGCTTTGCTTGAAGCGTTTCCACTCGCCACTGGTGAGGGTTTTCCACAGATTCTTGCGCCAGCGGCGGATCGCCACCGGAATCACTTTGTCGACCGCCGGGTGCCAGGTCGGAATCTCGGCGAAGCCCTCTTCCACCACCCAGTCGAACTTGATGCCCGGAATCGCGCGGGCGGCGTCGGTCAACGCTGGCAACGCGTGAATCACGTCGCCCAGCGATGAAGTCTTGATCAGCAATACCCGCAAGTTAATGAACCTCGACCACGGAGCCCTGCAGTTTCTGCAAGGCATCGTTGACCGCGTCCGGCATCAGCTGGCGCAGGCAGTTGTAGTGACCGAAACGGCAGGTCCGATCAAAGCACGGGCTGCACTCGATGCCCAGGCGAACGATCTCGACCTGCTCGGCCAGTGGCGGGGTGAAGCCCGGTGAAGTCGAGCCGTACACCGCGACCAGCGGACGGTTCAACGCCGCGGCAACGTGCATCAGACCGGAATCGTTGGACACCACCGAGTCGGCGCAGGACAGCAGATCGATGGCCTCGGCCAGCGAGGTGCCGCCGCTCAGATTCACCGATTCTTCGCGCAAGCCCGGGATCAGCCGGGCGCGAATGTCTTCGCCTACCGCGTGATCGTTTTTCGAGCCGAACAACCAAACCTGCCAGCCTTCGCGAATGCGTGCTTCGGCGACCCTGGCGTAATGCTCGGACGGCCAGCGCTTGGATTCGCCGAACTCGGCGCCGGGGCACAAGGCCAGAACCGGTCGATCAAGGGTCAGACCGAACTTGGCCAGCGCGGCATCACGGCTGACCGGATCGATTTGCAGGTTCGGGCGCGGGTACGGCTTCGGCAGCTCGGCGTTCGCTTCATAGGCCAGCGCCATGAAGCGCTCGATCATCAGCGGATAGCGTTCCTTGTCGAGAGTGCGCACGTCGTTGAGCAGGCCATAACGGAACTCGCCGCGCCAGCCGGTGCGCTTCGGGACGCCGGCGAAAAACGGCACCAGTGCCGACTTCAAGGAATTGGGCAGCAGAATCGCCTGCTCGTACTGGCCGGCCAGGGATTTGCCAATGCGTCGACGCGTCGCCAACTCCAGCGCGCCGTGGCCGAGCGGGAAGCTCAAGGCCTTGCGCACTTCGGGCATGCGCTCGAGGATCGGCCGGCTCCATTCGGGCGCCAGTACGTCGATTGCGCATTGCGGGTGACGCTGCTTGAGACACTGAAACAGTGTCTGCGCCATCACCATGTCACCGACCCAACTGGGCCCAACGATCAGAATATTCATGTGGTTTCCAAAAACGAACCGGGGAGGCATTTACGCCTCCCCGCCTCGAGAATCATTGTGGAAGCGGCGCTGCTGGCGATGGGTCATTACCTTCAACATGACTGTCGACTGTCACTCCACTATCACGAGCAGGCTCGCTTCTACAGGGTTTGTTCGTCCCGCTTCAGATCTACGGACACTGTAGATCTCCTGTGGGAGCGAGCTTGCTCGCGAAGGGGCTATCACCTCCGACATCTGTGTCATCTGACACTCCGTCTTCGCGAGCAAGCTCGCTCCCACAGGGTATAGCTGCATAAACCGCTGTCAGCTTAGCCCCAACTCACGCCAAATCCGCAAAACCTGTCGCCGCTCTTCGGCAAACTGATCCCCGGCAATCACCCCGGCGTCCTTCTGCAACGCCTGCCGGTGGGCGGCGGAGCGGTAGGCTTTGTAGGCCTCGCGCAACAGGCTGGCATCCTCGGCAGGCATCAGCCCTTCGTGTTCCAGCTCTTCCAGAATGCGGATGTTATCGGTCCAGCGCAGCAGCGGCGGATGGCTCTGCGACCACGCCAGGGCCGCGTATTGCACCATAAATTCAATATCGACGATACCACCGGCGTCCTGCTTGAGGTCGAATGGCACCGTCGCCTCGAAGGCATTCGCCGCCGTCCCCGCCGCAGTGCTCCTGGTGCCGAGGTTGTCGCGCATCTTCGCGCGCATTTCGCTGACTTCCTGGCGCAATTTCGCCAGATCGCGCGCCTTGCCCAGGACCTGCGCACGGACTTTCTCGAACGCCTGACCGACATCCTGACTGCCCACCAGTACCCGCGCACGCACCAAGGCCTGATGCTCCCAGGTCCAGGCTTCATTTTCCTGATAGCGGGCAAACGCACCGAGGGAACTCACCAACAATCCGGAAGCGCCAGAGGGGCGCAGCCGCATATCCACTTCATACAGCTGGCCGGAGTTGGTCTGCGCCGTCAGCAGATGAATGATCCGCTGCCCCAGCCGCGTGAAGAACTGCGCGCCATCGATGGACTTCGGTCCGTCGGTTTCCGCCTGTGGGTCGCCGTCGTGAATGAACACCAGATCCAGATCCGAACCATGCCCCAGTTCCAGACCGCCGACCTTGCCATAACCGACAATGATGAAGCCGGGATCGCACAAGGTACCGTCGGTGCGCAGTGGCGTGCCGTACTTGGCCACGGTCTGGCGCCAGGCCAGGGCCAGCACCTGTTCGAGAATCGCCTCGGCTAGCCAGGTCAGGTAATCGCTGACCTTCATCAACGGCAGGCTGCCGGCGATTTCCGAGGCAGCCACACGCAGGCGGTGCGCCAGTTTGAAATGGCGCAGGGCTTCCATCTGTTGCTCGAGGTCATCCTCGGGAATGCGCGTCAGGCGCTCGCGCAACTCGGCCGCCAGTTCTGGCGCCAGCGGCGGTTTGAACAACCGGCCCTCGTTGAGCAATTCGTCGAGCAGCAGCGGAAAGCGAGTGATCTGCTCGGCGATCCACGGGCTCGCCGCACACAGCGTCAACAGGCGCCGCAGTGCACCGGGGTTTTCCGTGAGCAAAACCAGATAGGCCGACCGCCGCGCCACCGCTTCCACCAGCGGCAACACTCGCTCGAGCACCAAGTCAGGATTGTCATGCTCAACGGCTTGCGCGAGCAGTCGCGGAATGAAAGCATCCAGACGTTCGCGTCCCAGCCGCTGCATCGCGCGCAATTGCGCACTGCCGCGCAAACCGGCCAGCGCCTTCAGGGCCTTGCCGGCATCGGCGAAGCCGCCTTTCTGCAACTGTCGGCACGCAGCCTCTTCGTCTTGTTCTTCTTCCCACAGCGGCAGCCATTCACCGCCGACCACCACTTCGCTTTCGCTGCCCTCTTCTTCGTCGGGATCGGCGATCACCTGAGCGAAATGCCAGGCCACGCGACCGCGCCAGAACATCAGCTGTGCATGGAAGGCCTCCCAGTCCGCGAAGCCGAGCATGAAGGCAATGCGCGCCTGATCCTGCGGGTTGTCCGGCAGCATCTGGGTCTGACGGTCGGCAATCGCCTGGATGGCGTGCTCGGTGTAACGCAGAAACTCGTAACCCTCGCGCAATTCATTGACCACCACCGGCGGCAGATAGCCCTGCCCTTCCAGCGTGCTCAGCACCTTTAATAGAGGACGTTGTTGCAGGCTCAGGTCGCGGCCACCGTGAATCAATTGGAAGGCCTGAGCGATGAACTCGACTTCACGGATGCCGCCCGAGCCGAGTTTGATATTGTCGGCCATGCCCTTGCGCCGCACTTCCTGTTGGATCAACTGCTTCATGGTGCGCAGCGCTTCGATCGCCGAAAAGTCGAGATAACGCCGATAAACGAACGGGCGCAGCATGTCGAGCAACTGCGCACCGGCCACCTGATCGCCGGCCACCACTCGCGCCTTGATCATCGCGTAGCGTTCCCAGTCGCGACCCTGATCCTGGTAATACTGCTCCAGCGCATTGAAGCTCAGCACCAGCGCGCCGGAAGAACCGTACGGACGCAGACGCATGTCAACGCGAAAGACGAAGCCATCGACGGTCATCGGATCAAGTGCCTTGATCAGACGCTGGCCGAGGCGGATGAAAAATTCCTGATTATCCAGCGAACGCTTCACGCCAACGGTTTCGCCGCCCTCGGGGTACGCGAAGATCAGGTCAATGTCCGACGACAGATTCAGCTCGACCGCGCCGAGCTTGCCCATGCCAAGAATGACCATCTGCTGCGGCAAGCCGCTGCGCCGGCCGGTCGGCGTGCCGAATTGCTCGCAGTGGCGGCTGTACAGCCATTGATAAGCCTGATCAATGGTGGCATCGGCCATGTCCGAAAGGTCGCGGCAGGTCTGCACCAGATCGGCCTGGCGGGTGATATCGCGCCAGATGATCCGCACCTGTTGGCGCGAGCGCTGACGGCGCAGGGCACGGCCGAGTTCATCTTCGCTCTGCGCGGCATTCACCGCGGCGGCGATTTGCGCGCGCAGCTCACCGGGTGCAAAGGGCCGATCGAGTTCGCCGGACGCCGCCAGCGACAGCAACATCAAAGGGTCACGAACGCTCTGTTCAATGACAAACTCACTGGCGGCAGTCACGCGGGCGAATTGCGACCAGCGCTCCGGCGACCAGGTCGACAGGCCTTGGTCGTCATCAAGGGAGGCGACGGCCGTACGGAACGACTGCTCGGATCGGCTGACCAACGGCAGGAGAACGGCGGGCAGTTCGGCAAGCACGGGCAGGGTCATGGTCTATCCTTGATCGGCGTATAAAGAGCCGCTTGTAGTGAATGATGAAAACCCGCTACGTGAAGAACTGTCGAACAAAAGTTAGAAATAGCTGAAATTTCTTCTTCTTTGGCATCCAGCATCAAACTTTCACCTTATTCGGATGGAAATCGACCCGCCTTAACGATTATTCTCACAACGCAGTCGGAGGCCACAAGCCTTTCATCTGTAGTTTTACTACTCGTCTATACATTCGAAAGGCTGAAATGCCGGAAGATTTGTAGTAAAACTACACGCCGCCGGAACAACCTGTCGGCAATCCAAGAATTTTAAATCGTCTGCCCACAAGGCCAGTCGCAAACTCAGGCAACCGATTCTGGAAGCCTTTCCGCCCTGGAGCAAGCCATGCAAGACCTCGATCCCGTCGAAACCCAGGAATGGCTGGACGCCCTGGAATCGGTTCTCGACAAAGAAGGCGAAGACCGTGCTCACTATCTGATGACCCGTATGGGTGAACTGGCGACCCGCAGCGGTTCGCAGCTCCCTTACGCCATCACCACGCCTTACCGCAACACGATCCCCGTTACCCACGAAGCACGCATGCCTGGCGACCTGTTCATGGAACGCCGCATTCGCTCGCTGGTGCGCTGGAACGCGATGGCCATGGTAATGCGTACGAACCTGAGAGATTCGGACCTGGGTGGTCACATCTCCAGCTTCGCTTCCAGTGCGACCCTGTATGACATCGGCTTCAACTACTTCTTCCAGGCCCCGACCGACGAACATGGCGGCGACCTGATCTACTTCCAGGGTCACACCTCGCCAGGCGTTTACGCCCGCGCCTTCATGGAAGGCCGCATCACTGAAGACCAGATGAACAACTTCCGCCAGGAAGTCGACGGTCAGGGCCTGTCGTCCTACCCGCACCCGTGGCTGATGCCTGACTTCTGGCAGTTCCCGACCGTATCGATGGGTCTGGGCCCGATCCAGGCGATCTACCAGGCGCGCTTCATGAAATACCTGGAGCACCGCGGTTTCATCCAGCCGGGCAAACAGAAAGTCTGGTGCTTCCTGGGCGACGGCGAGTGCGACGAGCCGGAATCCCTGGGCGCGATCTCCCTGGCCGGCCGCGAGAAGCTGGACAACCTGATCTTCGTCATCAACTGCAACCTGCAGCGCCTCGACGGCCCGGTTCGCGGCAACGGCAAGATCATCCAGGAACTCGAAGGTGTGTTCCGTGGTGCCCAGTGGAACGTGACCAAAGTCATCTGGGGCCGTTTCTGGGACCCACTGCTGGCCAAGGACGTCGACGGCATCCTGCAGCGTCGCATGGACGAAGTCATCGACGGCGAGTACCAGAACTACAAAGCCAAAGACGGCGCGTTCGTACGCGAGCATTTCTTCAACACGCCTGAACTCAAGGCAATGGTTGCCGATCTGTCCGACGACGAGATCTGGAAACTCAACCGTGGCGGCCACGACCCGTACAAGGTCTACGCGGCGTACCACGAAGCGGTCAACCACAAAGACCAACCGACCGTCATCCTCGCCAAGACCATCAAGGGTTATGGCACCGGTGCCGGCGAAGCGAAGAACACTGCGCACAACACCAAGAAGGTCGATGTCGAGAGCCTGAAGCTGTTCCGCGACCGCTTCGACATCCCGGTCAAGGACGAAGAGCTGGAACACCTGCCGTTCTTCAAGCCGGAGCCGAACAGCGCCGAAGGCCGCTACTTGGCCGAGCGTCGTGCCGCACTGGGCGGTTTCGTGCCACAGCGCCGCGCGCAGAGTTTCAGCGTACCTACTCCGGATCTGGACACCCTCAAGGCCATCCTCGATGGCTCGGGCGACCGTGAAATTTCCACCACCATGGCTTTCGTGCGGATCCTCGCGCAACTGGTCAAGGACAAGGAAATCGGTCCACGCATCGTTCCGATCATCCCGGACGAAGCCCGTACCTTCGGTATGGAAGGCATGTTCCGTCAGTTGGGCATCTACTCCTCCGTCGGCCAGCTCTACGAGCCAGTCGATAAAGACCAGGTGATGTTCTACAAGGAAGACCAGAAAGGTCAGATCCTTGAAGAAGGCATCAACGAAGCCGGCGCCATGAGCTCGTTCATCGCTGCCGGTACTTCGTACTCCAGCCACAACCAGCCGATGCTGCCGTTCTACATCTTCTACTCGATGTTCGGCTTCCAGCGTATCGGCGACCTGGCCTGGGCTGCCGGCGACAGCCGTACCCGTGGCTTCCTGATCGGCGGCACCGCCGGCCGCACCACCCTGAATGGTGAAGGCCTGCAGCACGAAGACGGTCACAGCCACCTGCTGGCCGCGACCATCCCGAACTGCCGCACCTACGATCCGACCTACGGCTACGAGCTGGCGGTGATCATTCAGGACGGCATGAAGAAGATGACCGAAGAGCAACAGGACATCTTCTACTACATCACCGTGATGAACGAGTCGTACCAGCAACCAGCCATGCCGGCCGGTGCCGAAGAAGGCATCAAGAAAGGCATGTACCTGCTCGAAGAAGACACTCGCGAGGCGGCGCACCACGTGCAGCTGCTGGGCTCGGGCACCATCCTGCGCGAAGTGCGGGAAGCGGCGAAGATCCTGCGCGAAGAATTCAACATCGGCGCCGATGTGTGGAGCGTCACCAGCTTCAACGAACTGCGTCGCGACGGCCTGGCCGTGGAGCGCAGCAACCGCCTCAAGCCTGGCCAGAAGCCGAAGCTGAGCTACGTCGAAGAGTGCCTGAACGGTCGCAAGGGTCCGGTCATCGCCTCTACCGACTACATGAAGCTGTTCGCCGAGCAGATCCGCCAGTGGGTACCGTCCAAGGAATTCAAAGTCCTGGGCACCGACGGTTTCGGCCGCAGCGACAGCCGCAAGAAACTGCGTCATTTCTTCGAAGTCGACCGTCATTTCGTGGTGTTGGCAGCCCTGGAAGCACTGGCTGACCGTGGCGATATCGAACCTAAAGTCGTGGCCGAGGCCATCGTCAAGTTCGGCATCGACCCGGAAAAACGCAACCCACTGGACTGCTGAGGAGACATTTTGTGAGCGAACTCATTCGCGTACCTGACATCGGCAGCGGTGAAGGTGAAGTAATTGAACTGTTTGTGAAGGTCGGCGACCGCATCGAAGCCGACCAGAGCATCCTGACCCTGGAATCGGACAAGGCCAGCATGGAAGTGCCGGCCCCGAAAGCCGGCGTCATCAAGAGCCTGAAAGTGAAGCTGGGCGACCGCCTGAAAGAAGGCGACGAACTGCTGGAGCTGGAAGTCGAAGGCGCCGCTGAAGCGGCACCTGCGCCTGCCGCCGCACCTGCTGCCAAGCCTGAAGAGAAACCGGCTGCCGCGCCTGCTGCTGCCGCGCCCGCCGCTGCTCCTGCTGCCGCTTCGGTGCAGCAAGTGCACGTGCCGGACATCGGTTCGTCGGGCAAGGCACAGATCATCGAGATCCAGGTCAAGGTCGGCGACACCGTCGAGGCTGATCAATCGCTGATCACTCTGGAATCCGACAAGGCCAGCATGGAAATCCCGTCGCCTGCCGCTGGCGTGGTCAAGGCCATCAGCGTCAAGCTCAACGACGAAGTCGGCACCGGCGATCTGATTCTGGATCTGGAAGTGGCGGGTGCTGCGGCCCCTGCTGCTGCCGCCCCGGCTCAGGCTGCTGCGCCTGCTGCTGCCGCTGCGCCAGCCCCGGCTGCTGCTCCGGCTGCACCGGCCGCTGACAGCGTTCAGGACATTCATGTCCCGGACATCGGCTCGGCCGGCAAAGCCAAGATCATCGAAGTGCTGGTCAAGGCCGGCGATACCGTCGAAGCTGACCAGTCGCTGATCACCCTGGAATCCGACAAGGCGAGCATGGAAATTCCATCGCCTGCCGCTGGCGTGGTTGAAAGCGTTTCGATCAAGCTGGATGACGAAGTTGGCACCGGCGACCTGATCCTCAAGCTCAAAGTCAAAGGCGCGGCACCTGCTGCTGCCCCGGCTCCAGCTGCTGCACCAAGCGCTCCGGCACCTGCCGCTGCTGCTCCGGCTGCCGCAGCACCTGCTGCTGCCGCTCCAGCCGCCGCACCGGCCAAGCCAGGCGCGAAAGTCCATGCCGGCCCAGCCGTGCGTCAACTGGCCCGAGAGTTCGGCGTCGAGCTGAGCGCCGTCGGCGCCAGCGGCCCGCACGGTCGCATCCTCAAGGAAGACGTGCAGGTTTACGTCAAGGCGATGATGCAGAAGGCCAAGGAAGCACCGGCCGCTGCTGGCGGCGCCACCGGTGGCGCGAGCATCCCGCCGATTCCGGTGGTCGATTTCAGCCGTTTCGGCGAAATCGAAGAAGTGCCGATGACGCGTCTGATGCAAGTCGGCGCTGCCAACCTGCACCGCAGCTGGCTGAACGTTCCGCATGTGACGCAATTCGACTCGGCAGACATCACCGAGCTGGAGGCCTTCCGTGTTGCGCAGAAAGCCGTGGCCGAAAAGGCCGGCGTCAAGCTGACCATCCTGCCACTGCTGCTCAAGACCTGCGCCCACCTGCTCAAGGAACTGCCGGACTTCAACAGTTCGCTGGCACCAAGCGGCAAGGCGATCATCCGCAAGAAATACGTGAACATCGGCTTCGCGGTCGACACCCCGGATGGCCTGCTGGTACCGGTCATCAAGAACGTCGATCAGAAGAGCCTGCTGCAACTGGCGGCCGAAGCGGCGTCGCTGGCTGAGAAAGCCCGCACCAAGAAGCTGTCCTCGGACGAAATGCAAGGCGCCTGCTTCACCATTTCCAGCCTCGGCCACATTGGCGGCACCGGCTTCACGCCGATCGTCAACGCGCCGGAAGTGGCGATCCTCGGTGTTTCCAAGGCAACCATCCAGCCAGTCTGGGACGGCAAAGCGTTCCAGCCGAAGCTGATGCTGCCACTGTCGCTGTCCTACGATCACCGCGTGATCAATGGCGCTGCAGCTGCACGCTTCACCCAGCGTCTGGGCAGCCTGCTGGGCGACATCCGCACGATCCTGCTGTAATACAAACGGCCTTCCGGCAACGGAGGGCCGTTTGCTGCACCCTTTCGAGCGCCACACGCTCGTACCTCAACCCCGTCAGTCTGGCGGGGCTTTTTTTTGCCTGAAATAAACCCTACTGCACCTTTTTCCCACAACCTGCGCTGATATCGGCCACAGATCGGGTCCACTTTACGCCAATATTTTCCGCCGCTAGCCAACTAACCTCTGCGCAGGAAAGTTGAACCAACGCATCTCGCTTATTTATTTCTTACTATTCAAACTTTCGAAGGGAATCGATTATGTTCAAACCTGTTATCGGCCCGATCGTGGGCCACACCACAACTAACGAAGTACGCATTTTTATTCGCGGCGAGCAACAGGACAGCAAACGCGTATTTGCCGGAGTTCGCGCACGTAGAGTCGGAGCCGAGAAATGGTCCAATAGCGTATTCGCACTTTTGAATCCGACCAATGACATGTCAGGCGTGCTGGTACTGCAGGATCTGAACGCCGATTGTGAATACGAATACCAGGCCGGCTGGTTAAGCCCGATGAATCCGGTGCATACCATCGACACGGTGGTGGAGTTTCCGCTGCAGTGGCCGCGTCAGCTCTACCGCTTTCGCACCCGCACTACCGAGCCCAGTCAACCCCGGGGCTTTATCGTCGGCTCGTGCCGTTATCTGCGGATAACCGCTGGTATCGCCTCGTTACCGCAATTGGGCGACCGCATCTTTGGCTCGATCAACCAACTGATCGAAAATACTCAGTCTCCCGTCAGCGCGGTGATCATGACAGGCGATCAAGTTTATGTTGATGACCTTAATTTCATCGCACCGGATCGCGAAGCCAAAGACATCCTGAAGAAATATCGAACGGCGTTTTCGCAGCCGAATATTCAACGACTGATGTCCAATACATCGACTTATATGATGCTCGATGATCATGAAATCGAAGATAACTGGCCTGCCAATGCCAAAGAAGCGGACAAGGATTTATATCGTAATGCCATGGCTGCTTATGAACTTTATCAAGCCAGCCACAGCCCGGTTTATGCACGTGACAGCGATGGCCAGATCGACCGCAATACCTTACGGCATTACTGGTACCAGTTCGGCGACAGCGATATCGCCTGGTTCGTGACCGACAGTCGTACCCAACGCAACCTGGCGAAAGAAGACCGGCGCATTCTCGACGTCGAACAGGAACAGGCGCTGCTCCGATGGCTGATCCACAGCCCGGCACGGGTGAAGTTCGTGGTGACCAGCGTGATGTTTTATCCCGATCGCAAGTTCAACGGTGACGATGCCTGGAAAGCATTTCCCGAGCAGCGCCTGCGCCTGCTGGAAACCATCCGCACCCATCGAATCAACAACGTGGTGTTCGTCTCCGGCGACGTCCATGGCTCACTGACCAGTCGCCTGACTCACAGCGAGGACGTCGATTTTGAAGTGCACACCATCGTGTCCTCGCCGCTGCACAACAGCAAATTGCTGCCGTACGCCAAGGCTTCGACCTTTATCCTCGATCAACCGCTGGCTCGCACGGCAGCCGGCGACTACCGGCACGAGCTGACCAGTGCCGTGGTGAGCCAGGACAACTTTGCCCATGTGGTCGTCGAGGCTGAGCAGATTCTGGTCAACTATCACGATCGTGACGGCAAGCTGCTGCAATCGATCAGTATTAAATTGCGTTGAACCCGCGAAAGAACGCAGCCTTCGCCAGCTCCTGCATGGATATGCGCTCCCTGTCAGGCTGCGATCTTTTACTCATTTCAGTGCCGCACTGGAGAAATGCTCACTGCAGCCGACATATTCTTATAGCACTTGGCCTTCATCTCTCTTGTCAGTCGGTGCCGCAATGATGCAACCTTGCCGCAGCCAACAGTTAAGAGGGCGAGAGCCCGGCGCATTCAGCATATTTCCAAGTGAGTTCCCTTCATGAAGAGCCAACCCGATGCCGCCAGCCGTATGGCGGCCGAGGTAGTGACGCAGTTGCCTGTGCCCTCGCGGCTCGGCATGCTGCGTTTCGAGCGCTTGAATGAAGCCAGTTGGGCGATGCTCTTTCTCGATCCCAACTGCGAACGCCAGTTCGGCCAGCCGGCCGTCGAACTGTGCGCCCTGGTCGGATCGCCCTACGCCAGCCTGATGGAACCGCAAGCGCGCTATCAACTGCACGACGCGATCCAGCAGCAACTGAGCAGAGGCGCGCATTACGTGGTGCGCTACACCCTGCACACGGCGGCCGGCGCGTTGAATATCCTTGAGTTGGGCGAAGCCTATAAACAGCACAACCGGCACTTGCTGCGCGGCTATCTGTTGGCGGTCGACAATATGCTCGATGAATCCCAGGCGCTGCCTTCGGTCGATCTGGAAACCCAGAATTCGCGCCTGCAAATAGCCCTTGAGCTGAACCAGCGCGCCCAGCAGGAACAACTGCTGCATCTGGAACGCGTACGCGCGCAGCAGGATTTGATTCTGCTGCTCGCCCGCCAGCGCTACAGCACGCACAACTCGTTGCAGGAAGCCGCCGAACTGATCACCCGCTGCGCCTGCGACATCTATGAAATCGACTGCGCCAGCCTGTGGAACCTTGAAGGGCAACGGTTGCTGCCGATCTCCGCCTACCATCGCGCGACCCAGGAATACATCCTGCCGGAGCCGATCGATATCAGCGGTTTTCCAGATTACATGGAAGCCTTGCACAGCAGCCGCGCTATCGACGCGCACAATGCGATGCATGACCCGCGCACCCGTGAGATGGCCGAGGCGATGCGTGCGCGTGACGTCAACGCCATGCTCGACGCCAGCATTCGCGTCGACGGCCAGGTGGTGGGCGTGTTGTGTCTGGAGCAGACCGGCGCCACCCGCGCCTGGCAGTCCGACGAAATCGCCTTTGCCGGTGAACTGGCCGACCAGTTCGCGCAAGTGATCAACAACCACAACCGTCGCACCGCCACCAGTGCCCTGCACCTGTTTCAGCGTGCGGTCGAGCAAAGTGCCAACGCCTTTTTGCTGGTCAACTGCGACGGCGTGGTCGAGTACGTCAACCCGAGCTTCACCGCGATCACCCAGTACACCACCGAAGAAGTCCACGGCCAGCGCCTGTCGGAATTGCCGGCGCTGGAAAATCTCAGCGAGCTGCTGTTCGACGCGCCCTCGGCGCTGGCCCAGAGCAACAGCTGGCAGGGTGAATTCAAAAGCCGGCGCAAGAACCTCGAACCGTACTGGGGGCAGCTGTCGATCTCCAAGGTCTATGGCGACAACCGTGAGCTGACGCATTACATCGGCATCTACGAAGACATCACCCAGACCAAACTGGCGCAGCAACGCATCGAGCGCCTGGCCTATACCGACAACCTGACCAACCTTGGCAACCGCCCGGCATTCATCCGCAATCTCGATGAGCGTTTTGCCCGCGACAGCGACTCGCCGATCAGCCTGTTGCTGGTGGACATCGACAACTTCAAACGGATCAACGACAGCCTCGGTCACCAGACCGGCGACAAACTGTTGATCAGTCTCGCCCGGCGCCTGCGCAACAGTCTGAGCCCGAGCGGCAGCCTGGCGCGATTCGCCAGTAACGAGTTTGCCGTGCTGCTGGACGACACCGACCTTGAGGCCGGTCAGCAGATCGCCAACCAGTTGCTGATGACCCTCGACAAACCGATGTTCGTCGACAACCAGTTGATCAGCGTCACCGGCTCCGTCGGCCTGGCCTGCGCGCCGTTGCACGGACGCGACCCGCAAACGCTGATGCGCAACGCCGGTCTGGCGCTGCACAAGGCCAAGGCCAATGGCAAACATCAGGTGCAGGTGTTTACCGAAGCGTTGAACGCCGAAGCCAGTTACAAACTCTTCGTCGAGAACAACCTGCGCCGCGCCCTGACGCAAAACGAGCTCGACGTTTTCTACCAGCCGAAACTGTGCCTGCGCAGCGGGCGCCTGCTGGGCATGGAAGCGTTGCTGCGGTGGAACCACCCGGAGCGCGGCATGATCCGCCCGGACCAGTTCATCAGCGTCGCCGAAGAGACCGGCCTGATCATTCCGATCGGCAAGTGGATCGCCCGTCAGGCTTGCCGCATGAGCAAATCCCTGACTGCCGCCGGCCTGGGTAATCTGCAAGTGGCGATCAATCTGTCGCCGAAACAGTTTTCCGATCCGGATCTGGTTGCCTCCATCGCCAACATTCTCAAGGAAGAAGCACTACCGGCCAGTCTGCTCGAACTGGAGCTGACCGAAGGCCTGTTGCTGGAAGCCACTGAAGACACGCATTTGCAGCTCGATCAGCTCAAGCGTCTGGGTCTGACTCTGGCCATGGATGATTTCGGTACCGGTTATTCGTCGCTCAGCTATCTGAAGAAATTCCCGATCGACATCATCAAGATCGATCGCAGCTTTATCCATGAAATCCCGGACAACCAGGACGACATGGAAATCACCTCCGCCGTGATCGCAATGGCTCACAACCTGAAACTCAAGGTGGTCGCTGAAGGCATCGAAACTGCCGAGCAACTGGCGTTTCTGCGCCGGCATCGTTGCGACGTCGGCCAGGGCTATCTGTTCGACCGGCCGATTCCCGGTGACGAGCTGATCAAAGCCCTCAAGCGCTACCCGCGCGGGCCGCTTTGTCTCTGAAACACCTAGATCCCTGTAGGAGCTGCCGAAGGCTGCGATCTTTTGATTTTTGCTTTTAAAAACAAGATCAAAAAGATCGCAGCCTTCGGCAGCTCCTACATTGAATAGTGCGAAATCGGGCATCATTCGGCACACTGGCGGTCTGACTTTTTACCTCCAACCTGACTGAGAGGAACGCTCATGGTTCTGCGCTCGGAAATTCTGGTGAACAAAAACGTGCTTCCAACCAAAGAACAAGCCCTGCCCGGCCGCGAAACCCCGATGACCCTGCCGGAAAAACATTTCTTCTTCGAAGACACTCCACTGCTCGGTCCATTCTTTCAGGACGTCGACTTTGCGATTTTCGGTCTGGGCTGCTTCTGGGGCGCGGAACGACGCTTCTGGCAGCGCGAAGGTGTGGTCAGCACCGTGGTCGGTTACGCCGGCGGCTTCACGCCGAACCCGACGTACGAAGAAGTCTGCTCGGGCCTGACCGGCCACGCAGAAGTGGTCTTGGTGGTGTATGACAAGGCCCGAGTCAGTTACGAAGAACTGCTGGCGATGTTCTGGGAACTGCATAACCCGACTCAAGGCATGCGTCAGGGCAACGACATCGGCACGCAGTACCGCTCGGTGATCTATGCGACCACCCCGGAGCAACTGGATGCGGCACTGAAAAGCAAAGACGTGTATCAGGCGGAACTGGCCAAGGCCGGCCTGGGTGAAATCAGCACCGAGATTGAACAGGCGCCGACCGTGTACTTTGCCGAGGCATACCACCAGCAATATCTGGCGAAGAATCCGGAAGGCTATTGCGGCATTGGCGGCACGGGTGTGTGCATGCCTGCGAGCCTGGCAGATAATTAAACCCTGAAAGCAAAAGATCGCAGCCTTCGGCAGCTCCTACAGGGAAACGCATTCCTGTGTAGGAGCTGCCGAAGGCTGCGATCTTTTGATCTTGCTGTTGATCAGCTCTCGGCAATCAACCAGTCCATCTGCCAGCCACCCTGAGTCTGTCCCAGTTTCTTCGACAGCCACGGCAACAACTCACGCAGCTCTTCCTCCAGCCCCCACGGCGGATTGGCGATCGCCAGCCCGGAACCGTTCAGGCTGTTCGGCGTGTCCAGCGGATGCACGAGCAACTCCACACGCAACAACTTCGGCGCACCGGTCCCGGCCAGATCCTGATAGAAACGCCGCAGTGCACGCTGATCCTTCACCGGATACCAGATCGCCGCGACGGTCTGGCGCATGCGGCCGATAGCCTCTTTCATCGACGCCGCACAACGCTGCATTTCATCGATTTGTTCGAACGGCGGATCGATCAGCATCACTGCACGCTTCTCCTGTACCGGCAGCATCGCCCGAGCAACATGCCAGCCCTCACCCAGATGCACTTTCACCCGGCGATCACCGGCCATGTTGTCCTTGAGCAACACACCGTCTTCAGGGTGTTTCTCGTTGAGCATCACCCGATCCTGCGGCCGGGTCAGACGCCGCGCCAGCTCCGGCGAACCGGGGTAGTAACGCAACTGGCCATCCGGGTTCATCTCATGCAGTACCTTCATGTAGTCAGCCGTCACTGCCGGTAGATCCGCCTGATCCCACAACCGCGCGATGCCTTCCAGATACTCGCCGGTACGATTGGCCTGATCGCCCTGCAAGTCATACAGACCGATGCCGGCGTGCGTGTCGAGATAGGCAAACGGCTGCTCCTTGCGCGACATCAAAGCGATGAGGCGGGTCAAGGTCAGGTGTTTGAACACATCGGCGTGATTGCCGGCATGGAAGGCGTGACGATAATTCATGGCTGCTCCTGCGAGGGCCGCAAAGTTTACCTTTTACCGGGCGGCAAGTCAGGGGTTGGCGGCCGAGCGGACAAAAGCCTGCCCTCACCCTAGCCCTCTCCCGGAGGGAGAGGGGACTGACGGTGGTGATCTTGCGAGTTACATCGACTTGAATGATCGACGTGATCTCAGGCTTGGCCAAACGAAGGTCACCGCTGAAGTCGCAGGTCGGCGTACAACACCCAGACACCTCGGTCAGTCCCCAGAAAGAACACCACTATCCGCCGATGCCTACTCATTCATGGGCAACGGCCTGCATTCCATCCTGCAAAATGAAGACACGCTGCAAGTGCTGCACGATCCCTATAAAGAAACACTGAGCTACGTGTTGGCGGCTTACGAGCAGACACCCTCACGCAGCAAACACTCAAATGAGAAAGTAGTGTTCCTTGCGTGCCTGAAAATCTACAACTCCGAAGCGTTCAACCGCTTTATCCAAACTCAAGATGCCTACATCTCTGACTGACTCCCTGATTTCAATCAACATCAAAAGATCGCAGCCTTCGGCAGCTCCTACATGGGATAGGCGCTCACTCTGTAGAAAGCTGCGATCTTTTGATCTTTTTCAGGCGGGTAAGCTGCGCAGGCGCTTGCCGATGACGTCCAGCACATCGCAGCCATCGCGCAGTGGAATGGCGCACAGCAATGCAAAGTCGCTGAGGATGACGGAGTCGCATTCGATCGAGCCGCGCATGCACATGTTTTCCAGGACCTGAACCACCGCGCGGATGCGGTAGTTGGCGGCGTCCATGAGGATGTCGAGGGGCACGTGGGTGTCGATGAACAGACTGGGCATGTCGCTGCAATTGCCGGTGAGGGCCATGAAGCGGTTGTCGGGGTGGGGGGTGATTTTTTCGTAGGGTGAATCAGTATGCATATTGGTCATTTTCCGGGTCCCATGATTGATAAACGTGAGCCGCCATCACACCTTCCTACGGGTTAGGGTGGCAGCTGTGCGCAGGAGTAGGAACCGAGCAATCATGGACCTCGGCCACGCCGAAGCGTGCCCCACGCACAGCCGCCGCGAACAATCTTACGGACTTGAACCAAGTGCCGCAAAAAGCCAACGAACTGTAACGTCATGAATGCGGGAATCCTTCACCCTGCCACCACTCTCGCAGTGACAACGAAAAGACTATCCCTGCAACCCACCACGCACCAGTTCATGAAAACCGCCGCGATTCGAAGGAAACGTCCGAAGCGTTTGCCCCGAAAATTCACTCTGCCTCTGCCAGCAAAAACTCCAGAAGCGCCGATCGTGACGAATCTTCCGACATCGATAATTTTAAAAACTGCCCGACCTTGCAGCGCAGCACCGCCTCGGGAAATGCCTCGAACATGGCTGGCTGTTCTTCGCTGAGCCATTGCAGAACATTGGCGACCCGTACGCCTTCATCGGTCTGCGCCAATACCGTTGGCGGCACGGTCCACCACGGCAAGACCCGCCCCGACACCAGCGCTCGGCCGCCGATTTCAAAGGCCTGGCCATTGATCAAGCCTCGCGAGACAACCGGCAGCAATTGCGCGGGATTGACCTCTGGCGACTGCAGAAGGGGCAGCAGAAACCTTCCGTCCCAGAACCGGAAAAACACCGTCTTACCGTCCGGCATCAGCACTTGAGTCAAGCTGCGAAAATGCTCGATTACCACTTCAAGGGCCGCCGAAGACACCGCCAGCCAACCCCAGTCTCGCGACTCGGTTTCAGCTACCCAGCGCAAAAACTCACTATCAGCAGCGACAATTCCCACATATGGCATCACCGCGTCCCACTCTGCATAAATCGTCTCGGCCCAGAGCGGATTTGCTGTGCCCTGCCAGGCCTCAAAAACATCGGCAGCGCTGGCACGGCTGAAAATCGCGAACAATTGCTCTGACGCTTGCAGCGGTTCGCGTGCCAGCCAATCTGCCGGCATCACGTTTTCAGGCTGCACAAATACCGTCCTTGCACCGCTCACACTCCTCGCAGAACGGCGCATCGCCTTTAAAGCTCATGATTTGTGCGGCAGTCAGGATGGCCGCCGGCGCTGCGGCGAATTTTTCCGACAGCCCCGGCACCTGCGGCGCAGCGCTGGTCGCCAGCATTGGCGCGCCGCCCACGACAATTGGCACGCTGCTGAAAATCCCGCCGGGGCCGATATTGATCCACTGCCCGCCGGCCTGAATCGTCGCACTCGCGCCGCCGTCGATGACCACTTGCTGGCCAGCGCTGATATGGATCTGCGCAGAGGCACTCGTGGCCTGACTGCTCACCCGAATCTGCTGGTCGCCGTGCACCGATAAATGGTCATCCTGCCTGACCTCGGTCTGCCGCTGGCCGTGGGTGATACGCTGCTCATCAGCTTTGAGTTCATGCCGGGCAGTGCCGCTGACGACCACACTGCGCTGATTGTCGACCTGTATCTGCTGGTCGTTGAGCACATGCTGGGTCCAGTTGCGCTGGGCACGCAGGTAGATTTCCTCGGCGCCTTTTTTATCCTCGATGCGCAGTTCGTTATAACCGCCACCACCCGGGCTGCTCTGGCTGCGGAAGATGCTGCGGGTTTTGTCGGCCGGCAATTCCAGCGGTACCGGTGTCGCGGCGTTGGGCAGGCACCCCATGACCAGCGGCTTGTCAGCATCGCCGTCAATGAAGCCGACCAGCACCTCCATGCCAACCCGCGGAATCAGCACACTGCCGTAACGGTCGTGGGCCCAACCGCTGGCGACGCGCAGCCAGCAACTGGAGTGCTCGTTCAGTTCGCCATCGCGATCCCAGGCCAGTTGCACTTTGACCCGGCCGTATTCATCGCAGTGGATTTCCAGGTCTTTCGGGCCGGTAACCACGGCGGGTTGGTAACCCGACATGCGCGGCTTCTCCGGCGCCAGTGCCGGGCGAAAGATCACATCCCACGGCGTGGCGACGAAAGTATTGCGGTAACCCTGAAAGGATTCGCCATCACTGGTCACCGATTCCTCAAGCACCTGTGGCTGGCGACCGCGATGTTCGACGGCAGTGAGCAGCCACAGATCATTCCAATCGTTGCGCGGATGTTCGGTGAGTTGCAGAAAATGTCCGCTGACCAATGAAGATTCGTCGCTGCTGCCTTCGGCCTGGCGGTAATCGGCGACATGCCGTTCAAGCGCGCGGCGCGTCAGGTGTTTGCCGGTTTCACGATCGTTGAATTGGCCGGGGAAGTGATAGTCCTCCAGCACCGGACGCTGTTCACCGTCACTGCGGCTTTGCAAAGACAGGCGCGGCTTTTCGAAGTTGTAGTCGCGCCGGGTAACCACACTGGTACGGGTTTCCACGCGCACGTTGAAACGCTGAATCGCCGGTGCGCCCGCCGACATGCCGCTGCCCGGTAGATACAGCGTCGGCTCGGGCAGTTTCGGGAACACGGTCTGGTCGTCGCCGAATACCAGCAGATGGCCTTCGGGGCTGTGTTGAAAGTGATAATGAATGCCGACTTCGGCACACAGGCGCTGGATAAAAGCCAGATCGCTTTCAGCGTATTGCACGCAGTACTCGCGTTCCGGGTATTGGCTGCCGAGACGAAATTCGAAGGCATCGCGCAGGATCGAATGGTCGTTGAGGATCTGCGCGACGATTTGCGGCACGCTCTGATGCTGGAAAATCCGCTGGTTGATGCGATGCCCCAGATACGTCAGACGCGGGACGAGGCTGAGGTGATAGCGTGTCAGACGTTTCCCGGAATCGCCCTGTCCGACCTGATAAATCTGACCGTGAATACCGCAACCCTGAGCGTCAAAACTCAAATATGCCTGACCATGCAGCAGGCTTTCCAGATCCAGGTCCGGCCGCTCGCTGACCAGTTCCAGTTCGAAGCGAAAGGGTTGGCTGATGGCTTCCCTGCCCGTGAACTCAAGGACCTTGAGGTCATGCTGGGCGCCTTCGAGGGTCAACGTGAAACGCGGTTGATTGGCAGACGCGAACATCCGATGTCTCTCTGCAGTGTGAGGGCGGGCGATTCTGCATGAGGGGCAAGGGGTCATGAGCAGGTGACGCGGAATTCAGATTTGCCCTACGTGGTTTGCTGAAAGGACCTGAGAACGCGGCGCCTTCGACTACAGACAAATCCCCCAAACTCCCCACTGAACAATGTGGGAGCGAGCTTGCTCGCGAAAGCGGCCTATATGCCAACATCTCCATCGACTGACACGGCGTCTTCGCGAGCAAGCTCGCTCCCACAGGGGATCTACACTGCGCTCAAGAATCACAGGCAATAAAAAACGGCCCGTCTCTTTAGGAAACGGGCCGTTTTTATGTGAGCCGAAGCTCAGTCCATCACTTGTTCAGATGGAAGTCTTTTTCCGCTGCCTCAAAGCGCTCAACCATGCCGCGAGTCGGTTCACCCGCCTTGCTGACAAAGTAGATGGCCAGGCTGGCGAAGATGAAGCCAGGAATGATTTCGTACAGACCCAGCAGTTCGAAATGCTTCCAGACCACCACGGTAATCGCGCCGACCAGAATACCGGCCAGTGCGCCGTTGCGGGTCATGCCTTTCCAGACCACCGAGATCAGTACAACCGGACCGAACGCTGCGCCGAAACCGGCCCAGGCGTAGGACACCAGGCCCAGTACGCGGTTGTCCGGGTTGGCCGCCAGTGCGATGGCAATCAGGGCCACCAGCAGCACCATGGCACGACCGACCCAGACCAGCTCCAGTTGCGAAGCGGACTTGCGCAGGAAGGTCTTGTAGAAGTCTTCGGTCAGTGCGCTCGAGCACACCAGCAACTGGCAGCTCAGGGTGCTCATCACCGCAGCCAGAATCGCCGACAGCAACACACCGGCAATCCATGGGTTGAAGAGGATTTTCGCCAGTTCGATGAACACACGTTCGTGGTTCTCGGTCACCGGACCTGCAACTTCCGGATGCGCCGAGAAGTACGCAATACCGAAGAAACCCACTGCGACAGTGCCGCCCAGGCACAGGATCATCCAGGTCATGGAGATGCGACGGGCATTGGCAATCGATTTGACCGAGTCTGCCGCCATGAAACGCGCAAGGATGTGCGGCTGACCGAAGTAACCCAGACCCCAGCCCAACAGCGAAATCACACCGATGAAAGTGGTGCCCTTGAGCATGTCGAAGTTGCTTGGGTCGTTGGCTTCGATCGCCAGGAACGTGGTGTCGACGCCGCCGGTAGCCAGCAGCACGATGATCGGCGTCAGGATCAGCGCGAAGATCATCAGTGTGGCTTGTACGGTGTCGGTCCAGCTTACCGCGAGGAACCCGCCGACAAAGGTGTAGGCAATCGTCGCCGCCGCACCGGCCCACAGCGCCGTCTCGTAGGACATGCCGAAGGTGCTTTCGAACAGACGCGCACCGGCGACGATGCCGGAAGCGCAATAGATGGTGAAGAACACCAGAATCACCACCGCCGAGATAATCCGCAGCAGGCCGCTTGTATCTTCGAAACGGCTGGAGAAGTAGTCCGGCAGGGTCAGGGCATCGCCGTTGTGCTCGGTCTGCACGCGCAGACGGCCGGCGACGAACAGCCAGTTCAGGTAGGCACCGACGATCAGGCCGATGGCGATCCAGCTTTCGGACAGACCGGACATGTAGATGGCGCCCGGCAGGCCCATCAACAACCAGCCACTCATGTCCGATGCACCGGCCGACAGCGCGGTAACGACGCTGCCGAGGCTGCGACCGCCGAGAATATAGTCGGAAAGGTTGTTGGTGGAGCGATAGGCCATGAAGCCGATCAGCACCATTGCTGCGATGTAGATCACGAACGTGATCAGGGTTGGATTGCTTACGCTCATTGAGTTACGCCCTGGCTTTGTTTTTATGTAGCGGCGGTGGTGAACCGCTCGCAAACGACGACGTTTGGCAGACGATTCGGGATCCCGCGCAATTTAGGACTGATGTTTCCCCAGGAAAGCCATCAGCCGGCGCACCGGGTTATTCCCGGTTGCACCTTGGCGGCGAATGCTATGCAACAAAGCAAATAAGGTGCAACCAGTTTCGCGAGAATTAGTTGCACCCAGTCGGATTAATCGATCAGCACCCCTTTTTTGCTCCCTTTTGTGGCAATCGCAAGCTTTTGCTAGAAGTAAAAGCACCAAGCAGGAGCAGCACTTTCGTACCAGAAATTATTTCCTGACGAGCTGCTTATTATTCCGGTAAAAAAAGGGTTGCACCCGGTTGCACCTGTTTCAGTGCACGGCTAATCTTGCGGCCAGCTGATGCCACGCAACTGTGGCAACCATGAGGATAAAAATATGGCTACCACCACCCTTGGGGTCAAACTCGATGACCCGACCCGCGAGCGCCTGAAGGCTGCCGCAACCTCGATTGATCGCACGCCGCACTGGCTGATCAAGCAGGCAATTTTCAATTACCTGGAAAAACTCGAGGGTGGTGCAACCCTGACCGAGTTGAACGGTTCGACCGCTAAAGACGCCGATGACGCTGGCGAAGTGCAGACCGATCACGCTCACCAATGCTTCCTCGAATTCGCCGAAAGCATCCTGCCGCAATCGGTACTGCGCGCTTC
This sequence comes from Pseudomonas sp., assembly GCF_035554175.1. Lineage (GTDB taxonomy): Bacteria > Pseudomonadota > Gammaproteobacteria > Pseudomonadales > Pseudomonadaceae > Aquipseudomonas. The sequence goes on from NZ_DATMIV010000006.1 coordinate 65,963, forward strand.
GATCACCGCCGCCTATCGCCGCCCTGAGCCGGAGGTGGTGCCGATGCTGATCGAGCAGGCGCGCCTGCCGGCACCGATGGCTGAAGCCACCAACAAGCTCGCCGCAACCATCGCGGAAAAATTGCGTAACCAGAAAAGTGCCGGCGGTCGTGCAGGCATCGTTCAGGGTCTGCTGCAGGAATTTTCCCTGTCGTCCCAGGAAGGCGTAGCGCTGATGTGCCTGGCCGAAGCACTGCTGCGTATCCCCGACAAGGGCACTCGCGATGCGCTGATCCGCGACAAGATCAGCACCGGCAACTGGCATCCGCATTTGGGCAACAGCCCGTCGCTGTTCGTCAACGCCGCCACCTGGGGCTTGCTGCTGACCGGCAAACTGGTCGCTACTCACAACGAAGCCGGCCTCACCTCGTCACTGAGCCGGATCATCGGCAAGAGCGGCGAGCCGATGATCCGCAAGGGCGTCGACATGGCCATGCGCCTGATGGGCGAGCAGTTCGTCACCGGCGAAACCATCGCCGAAGCGCTGGCCAATGCGAGCAAGTTCGAAGCCAAGGGCTTCCGCTATTCCTACGACATGCTCGGTGAAGCGGCACTCACCGAAGTCGACGCGCAGAAATACCTGGCCTCGTACGAACAGGCGATTCACTCGATCGGCAAAGCCTCCCACGGCCGTGGGATTTATGAAGGCCCGGGCATTTCCATCAAGCTGTCGGCACTGCACCCGCGTTACAGCCGTGCGCAGTACGAGCGCGTGATGGACGAGCTGTACCCGCGCCTTCTGTCGCTGACCCTGCTGGCCAAGCAATACGACATCGGCCTGAACATCGACGCCGAAGAAGCCGACCGCCTCGAGCTGTCGCTGGATCTGCTCGAGCGTCTGTGCTTCGAGCCGCAACTGACCGGCTGGAACGGCATCGGCTTCGTCATTCAGGCCTACCAGAAGCGCTGCCCGTACGTGATCGACTACGTGATCGATCTGGCCCGCCGCAGCCGTCACCGTCTGATGATCCGTCTGGTCAAAGGCGCATACTGGGACAGCGAAATCAAGCGTGCCCAGGTCGAAGGCCTGGAAGGCTATCCGGTCTATACCCGCAAGGTTTACACCGACGTTTCCTACATTGCCTGCGCGCGCAAACTGCTGTCGGTGCCGGAAGTCATCTACCCGCAGTTCGCCACGCACAACGCCCACACCCTGTCGGCGATCTACCACATTGCCGGTCAGAACTATTACCCGGGCCAGTACGAATTCCAGTGCTTGCACGGCATGGGTGAACCGCTCTATGAACAAGTTGTAGGCAAAGTATCCGAGGGCAAGCTGAACCGTCCGTGCCGCGTGTACGCACCGGTCGGTACTCACGAAACCCTGCTGGCGTACCTGGTGCGTCGTCTGCTGGAAAACGGCGCCAACACCTCGTTCGTCAACCGCATTGCCGATCAGTCGATTTCGATTCAGGAACTGGTCGCCGATCCGGTTGCGCAGATCGAGCAGATGGCCACCGTGGAAGGCGGTTTCGGCCTGCCGCACCCGCGCATTCCACTGCCGCGTGATCTGTACGGTGCCGAGCGCGCCAACTCCAGCGGCATCGACATGGCCAACGAACATCGCCTGGCTTCGCTGTCCTGCGCCCTGCTCGCCACGGCACACAACGACTGGAAAGCCGCGCCGATGCTTGGTTGCACTTCCAGCAACGAAACGCCGGTCGCCGTGCTGAACCCGGCCGATCATCGCGACGTGGTCGGCCACGTACAGGAAGCCACTGTCGAAGACGTCGACAACGCCATTCAATGCGCGCTGAACGCGGCACCGATCTGGCAGGCCACGCCACCGGCGGAACGTGCGGCGATTCTGGAACGTGCCGCTGACTTGATGGAAGGCGAGATCCAGCCGCTGATGGGCCTGTTGGCTCGCGAAGCCGGCAAGACCTTCGCCAACGCCATCGCCGAAGTGCGCGAAGCGGTCGATTTCCTGCGTTATTACGCGGTGCAGGCACGCAACGATTTCAGCAATGACGCTCACCGCCCACTGGGCCCGGTCGTATGTATCAGCCCGTGGAACTTCCCGCTGGCCATCTTCAGCGGTCAAGTCGCCGCCGCACTCGCCGCCGGCAACCCGGTACTGGCCAAACCGGCTGAGCAGACGCCGCTGGTCGCCGCTCAGGCCGTGCGCCTGATGCTCGAAGCCGGCATCCCGGAAGGCGTGCTGCAGTTGCTGCCGGGTCGCGGTGAAACCGTCGGCGCCGGTCTGGTCGGCGACGAGCGTGTCAAAGGCGTGATGTTCACCGGTTCCACCGAAGTCGCGCGCCTGCTGCAACGCAACATCGCCGGGCGCCTCGACAACCAGGGTCGCCCGATTCCGCTGATCGCCGAAACCGGTGGCCAGAACGCAATGATCGTCGACTCCTCGGCACTCACCGAACAGGTGGTTATCGATGTGGTGTCCTCGGCTTTCGACAGCGCCGGTCAGCGTTGCTCGGCGCTGCGAGTGCTGTGCCTGCAGGAAGATTCCGCCGATCGTGTCATCGAAATGCTCAAGGGGGCCATGGCCGAGAGCCGTCTCGGCAACCCTGAGCGCCTGTCCGTGGACATCGGCCCGGTGATCGACGCCGAAGCCAAGGCCGGCATCGACAAGCACATCCAGGGCATGCGCGACAAAGGCCGCAATGTCTATCAGGTGGCGATTGCCGACAGCGAAGAGGTCAAGCGCGGCACCTTCGTCATGCCGACCCTGATCGAGCTTGAAAGCTTCGACGAACTGCAGCGCGAAATCTTCGGCCCGGTACTGCACGTGGTGCGTTACAAGCGCAAAGAGCTGGATCAGCTGATCGGCCAGATCAACGCCTCCGGTTATGGCCTGACGCTGGGCGTGCACACGCGCATCGACGAGACCATCGCCAAGGTGATCGACAACGTCAACGCCGGTAACGTCTACGTCAACCGCAACATCGTTGGTGCCGTGGTCGGTGTGCAGCCGTTTGGCGGCGAAGGTCTGTCGGGTACCGGCCCGAAAGCCGGCGGCCCGCTGTATCTGTATCGCCTGCTGTCGACGCGTCCTGCCGACGCCATCGAACAGTCCTTCGCTCGCGGTGATGCTGCCGTTGCGCCGGATGTGCGTCTGCGCGAGGCCATGAGCCAATCGCTGAACGCCTTGAAAGCCTGGGCCGACAACAACAAGTTCGCGGATCTGAGCACCCTGTGCGTGCAATACGCGGCGCAATCGCAGAGCGGTATCACCCGCGTACTGGCCGGCCCGACCGGCGAGAAAAACAGCTACGCGATCCTGCCGCGCGAGCACGTGCTGTGCCTGGCGGAGGTCGAAGGCGATCTGCTGACGCAACTGGCGGCGGTTCTGGCGGTAGGCGGTTCGGCGGTGTGGCCGGAATCCGAGCTGACCAAAGCGCTGTTCGCACGGCTGCCGAAGGAAGTCCAGGCGCGGATCAAGCGCGTTGCCGACTGGAACAAGGACGAAGTGGTGTTCGATGCTGTCTTGCATCACGGCCACTCCGACCAGTTGCGCGGCGTCTGCCAGCAGATCGCCCAGCGTGGCGGTGCCATCGTTGGGGTTCAGGGCCTGTCCCAGGGCGAAACCAACATTGCCCTGGAGCGCTTGGTGATCGAGCGGGCATTGAGCGTGAATACCGCTGCGGCGGGGGGTAATGCCAGTTTGATGACGATCGGTTAAATCCAATATCCGGGCTGCCGCAATGGCCGCCCGGTACGCCATCCTCCTGTGGGAGCGAGCCTGCTCGCGAAGACGGAGTGCCAGACGACATGAATGTTGCCTGACCCACCGCTTCGCGAGCAGGCTCACTCCCACAGAAGATCAAAAGATCGCAGCCTTCGGCAGCTCCTACATGGAAACGTATTCCAAATGTAGGAGCTGCCGAAGGCTGCGATCTTTTGCTTCTGCATCACGCTCATCAATCATCCTATCCACCCTCTATTCCCCGCCTTAGACTCGCCCCAACCCCAACTTCCAGGTAGGCCGCCATGTCCGAGACGCTGCTCAGTTCCCGCAATCTGGCTTTCGAGCTGTACGAAGTCCTTGATGCCGAGGGCCTGACCCGGCGTGAGCGTTTTGCCGAGCACAATCGCGAGACCTTCGACGCCGCCATCGGCACCGCGCGCAACATCGCCGAAAAGTACTTCGCCCCGCACAACCGCAAGGGTGATGAAAACGAGCCGCGCTATGAAGATGGCCAGGCCATTCTGATTCCCGAAGTGAAACCGGCGGTGGATGCCTTTCTCGAAGCCGGTTTTCTCAACGCCGCACGCAGTTTCGAGGCCGGCGGCATGCAACTGCCGACCCTGCTGTCGCAAGCCTGCTTTGCGCATTTCCAGTCAGCCAACGCGGCTTCGACGTCCTACCCGTTCCTGACCATGGGTGCGGCCAATCTGATCGAGAGCTTCGGCAGCGAGGAGCAGAAACGGCGCTTCCTGCAACCCATGATCGACGGACGCTTCTTCGGCACCATGGCCCTGACCGAGCCCCATGCCGGTTCGTCCTTGTCGGATATTCGTACCCGCGCCGAGCCTGCATCCGACGGCACCTATCGCCTCAAGGGCAACAAGATCTTTATTTCAGGCGGGGATCACCCACTGTCCGAAAACATCGTGCACATGGTGCTCGCCAAGCTGCCGGACGCCCCGCCAGGGGTGAAAGGTATTTCGCTGTTTATCGTGCCGAAGTTTCTGGTCAACGATGACGGCAGCCTCGGCCAGCGCAACGACGTGCTGCTCGCCGGGCTGTTTCACAAGATGGGCTGGCGCGGCACCACATCCACGGCGCTGAACTTCGGCGATAACGGCGAGTGCGTCGGCTATCTGGTGGGCAAGCCACACCATGGCCTGAGCTACATGTTCCAGATGATGAACGAAGCGCGCATCGGCGTCGGCATGGGCGCGGTGATGCTCGGTTATGCCGGTTATCTGTATTCACTGGAGTACGCCCGCGAGCGCCCGCAGGGTCGGGTGCCAGACAGCAAGGACCCGACCACGGCGCCGGTGGCGATCATTCAGCACGCGGATGTAAGACGTATGTTGCTGATGCAGAAATCCTACGTCGAAGGTGCATTTGACCTAGGCCTGTATGCCGCGCGGCTGTTCGATGACACCACCACGCTGGAAACCGAAGCCGAACGCAAGCAGGCGCATGAGCTGTTGGACCTGCTGACGCCAATCGTCAAATCCTGGCCATCGGAGTTCTGCCTGAAGGCCAACGAACTGGCGATCCAGATTCTTGGCGGCCACGGCTACACCCGTGAATATCCGGTTGAGCAGTACTACCGCGACAACCGCCTGAACCCGATCCACGAAGGCACCCACGGCATCCAGTCGCTGGATCTGCTTGGGCGCAAACTGGCGCAGAACGGTGGCGCCGGTCTCAAGCAGTTGATTCGATTGATCGCCACCACGGCCGAACGTGCCACTGCGTACGACTCGCTGAGCGCACTGCGCGAACCGCTGGAAAAACTCGTTGCACGCGTGCAAACCGTGACCATCGGCCTGCTGACCGATCTGGCCCAGGGCAAGGTCAACAGCAGTCTGGCGAACTCGGCGCTGTACCTGAAAGTGTTCGGTCACACGGTGATTGGCTGGCGCTGGCTGGAACAGGCGATTCGCGCCGAGGAAGGACTGGCCAGGGGCAATGCTGCCGACGCCGACTTCTATAAGGGCAAGTTGCAGGCGGCGCGGTATTTCCTGACGTGGGAAGTGCCGGGTTGCCAGCATGAGCTGGATTTGCTGCAGGCGCGGGATGATACGTGTCTGGGGATGCGGGAGGCGTGGTTCTGATCAAGAATCCGTTTAGCTGGTGAAATCCAATCGCGAGCAGGCTCACTCCTACAGCTTGGAATGCGTACCCCTGTAGGAGTGAGCCTGCTCGCGATGGCGTCAATCTGGGCGATACATCTCTCGGCTCAACTTGAACCCACCCATCTGCCGCGCCAGGTCATCCGCCAGCCGCTGCAACATCTGACAATCCTCACGACACGCACGAACCTCCCCAGCCGTCGCCCGCGCCAGATCGGAAATCCCCTGCACGTTGCGGTTGATCTCTTCGGTCACCGCCGATTGCTCTTCGGTCGCCGTCGCCACCTGAAGGTTCATGTCGCTGATGCGCTCGACCTGGCCGGTGATCGCCGTCAGTGATGCGCCGGTCCGCTGGCTCGACTCAACCCCGGTACCCGTCGCGGCCTGACCAGTGCGCATCGAAGACACAGCATTTTCTGCACCTTGCTTGAGGCTGCCGATCATCAGTTGAATCTCGTCGGTCGAGGCCTGGGTTCTGCATGCCAGAGTGCGTACTTCGTCGGCAACCACCGCGAATCCACGGCCCATGTCGCCGGCACGGGCGGCTTCGATGGCGGCGTTGAGTGCAAGCAGATTGGTCTGTTCGGAAACGCCACGAATCACCGCCAGCACCGAATCGATCGAGGCCACTTGCTGCGCCAACTCACCGACCGCCCCTGCCGCCACACCAATTTCATCGGACATGCTTTCGATATGTCGGATCGAACCCCCGACCACTTCCCGCGCTTGCAGCGCTTCACAGATAGCTCTGGGCGAGGCGGTTGACCACCAGGGTATAAATGCCAACCACGATCACGATCACGATGCTGATCAGCAGGGCCGCGCCCATGCCGAGATTCAACTGCCACTGAATACTGCGTCGCCACCACTGCATGGAGCCCCCCCCAAGGAATAAGAGAGGCAACTACTGCAACTGTCGCGCCGATTGTATACAACTTTTCTAGTTTATTTACTCAATTTCCTAAGCATATCGCACCAAAAAAACATGCTTCACCTGTCAGATATGACAGGTCACATCAGGTGCACACGCAGTTATGGTTAAGACGCGGCGATTGCGTCGCGAGCATGAATCAAGATTCTTTACTATTCGGCAAGGAGAGTTTCATGAAAAACCAGAACGAGGCCGCGCGATCAATGCAACTAGACACCTTCATTTTGAACGCGCACCTGAATGATGGCGTATGGGTCGATGAGAAACGCGATACTGTCGTGAAAAAAGTCTTCCGCGCGGATGATAAGGGTCAGTATCACGCCCTCATTACCCTGAGCTCCGGCGAGATTTATACGACAACTCAGCCGATATCGATAGAAAAGCGCGGTGATTACTTGAGGAAGGGGGATCACGTGGTCATCGGTCAGAACATCAGCGTTGTAACCGCTCTTTGGTATCAGCAAGTAGAAGATCAATGGGTCAAATATGCCACTTGGACCCCCGCCTGAATATTCGTATACATCTGCAACAGGGACGCCTCTGTCTTAGAGGCGTCGCTTCTAATACTCAGCCTTGCTGCCCAATGGTCTTGGAAATGACGTCGACCGTGGCGCTGACTTGCTCTTGATAACGGTCGAGTTCTTCTTTGTGCCGCTTCTTCATTTCGATCTGCTGCGAGCACAGATTCATCGCCGCCAGCACCAGCAAGCGATCGCCGATCAGCGTCGGGTATTTGCGCTTGGTGTCTTCCAGCGCGGCCTTGAGCATCATGGCAGCGTCCAGCAAGGTCTGTTCTTCCCCCGCCGGAGCCTTGATCGAATAGTCCTCGCCGAGAATGGAGATGACTTTTACCCCTGCTGTGCCGTGGTTCATGCGCTGACGGGACCTGCGTTGACGCGATCGACCAGCGCCTGGATGCGGGCGGCGGTGGCGCCGTGCTTCTCTTCCTGCTCCATCAGGTTCAGTTGCAGGCTTTCGTTTTCATCCTTGGCCTGGGCCAGTTCCGTGGACAGGGTCTGGTTGGTCTGCAGCAGGGTCTGGTTCTGTTGCACCAGGTCGCTGACGAGCTGTTCCAATTGGCTGAGGGATGCTTCCAACATTTTGATCTTCCAAGCGTTTTTCAAAGGGCGCGTACGATAAAGAAAAGTCACCACGGATGCCAGGGTTAAACCGGCGCAAGGCCTTGATTTTCCTGGGTGGCGAAGCTTCTCGCGAGTTTAAAAGACTGTGAATGGTCGATCTGGTTCCTGCACTTCGTCGCCAAGGCCTGCGTGCGACAAATACGCACACCACCTCAAGACTTTAGTCGCATGACCGATAAGTCACCCATACAGCAGTCTCAGCCCGCATGGATGCGGCCCTTTTCGGTATCCGCCCATGTCCCTTCGCAATATGAATATCGCCCCCCGGGCGTTCACCGGTTTCGCCCTGATCGGCGGCCTGATGTTGATTCTGGGGGTGTTTGCCCTCAACCAGATGAGCAAGATTCGTGCGGCCGGCGAAGACATCGCCACCGCCAGCGTGCCATCGATCAAGGCCCTCGACGAATTCACCCAACTGACCCTGCGTCTGCGCGTGCTGTCCTATCGTTTGCTGATCAACCGCGAACCCGACGTGCAGCAGAAAACCATCGAACTGTTCGACATGCGCAACCGCCAGATCAGCGATGCGCAACGTGCCTACGAGCCGCTGATCTCCGGCCCTGAAGAACGCGCGGCGTACGATCAATACGTGCAGTTGCTGGCGCAGTACCGTCAGCTTGAAGAGCGTATGAAGACCCTGTCGCGCAACAATCAGGTCGACGAGTTGCGGGAGATGCTCAACAGCGATTTGCTGAGTAACTCTGAAGCGGTGAACACCGCCCTCGCGCGCTTGCTGGAGATCAACACCCAGCAAATCGCCGAGACCGATCAGGGCGCCAAGGATCAATACTCGATGTCATTTGATCTGGTCGTCACTCTGCTGGTGATCGCCAGCGGCTTGACCCTGCTGTTCGCCTGGCTGCTGACCGTGAGTATTACCAAACCGATTTCCAAAGCACTGGAAGCCGCAGAAACCATCGCCGAAGGCAATCTGACCCAGCCGATCCATGTCGATGGCGACGATGAAGCCGGGCGCCTGCTGGCGGCCATGGCGAAGATGCAATCGAAGCTGCGCGACACCCTGCAGCGCATTTCCGGTTCGGCCACGCAGCTTGCGTCTGCGGCGGAGGAGCTTAATAGCGTCACCGACGAAAGCGCTCGCGGCCTGACCCAACAAAACAACGAAATCGAACAGGCGGCCACCGCCGTCAACGAGATGACCAGCGCCGTCGAAGAGGTCGCGCGCAACGCAGTCAGCACTTCCGAAGCTTCGAAAAACGCCACCGCTTCGGCTGGCGACGGTCGTGATCTGGTGCAGGAAACCGTCAGCGCCATCGAACGAATGAGCGCCGATGTGCAGAGCACCGCGTCCTTGATCGGCGATCTGGCCAATGAGTCGCGCGATATCGGCAAGGTACTCGACGTGATCCGTGGCCTCGCCGACCAGACCAACCTGCTCGCGTTGAACGCAGCGATCGAAGCGGCCCGTGCCGGTGAAGCCGGTCGCGGCTTTGCCGTGGTGGCAGATGAAGTGCGCGCCCTGGCTCATCGCACCCAGCAATCGACCAGCGAAATCGAACGCATGATCGGCAGCATCCAGAGCGGCACTGAACATGCCGTGGATTCGATGCGCAACAGCACCGAGCGCGCCGAGTCGACGTTGAACATCGCCCGTGGCGCCGGTATGTCGCTGGACACCATCAATAGCGCCATTGTCGAAATCAACGAGCGCAATCTGGTGATCGCCAGCGCTGCCGAAGAGCAGGCGCAGGTGGCGCGGGAAGTCGACCGCAACCTGGTCAACATCCGTGATCTGTCGGTGCAATCGGCGACCGGGGCGAACCAGACCAGCGCGGCGAGCAACGAGCTGTCGCGATTGGCGCTGGACCTGAACAACATGGTTGGACGGTTCAGCCTGTAATCTTCAAAAGCAAAAGATCGCAGCCTTCGGCAGCTCCTACAGGGGTGTACATCAAGCCTGTGTAGGAGCTGCCGAAGGCTGCGATCTTTTGATCTGATCGTTCCCACTGCGTGGGAACGATCACCGAGCGCAAAAGCTTTTTGACAGCATCACATTTCAACAGGTTAGAATCGCTGGCACGCAGACTGCATGGTCAGTTTGCGCCCTGTCTTTCCGCTTCTGGAGTACTGCCTTTGAATGCGACGACCATCAACAGCCTGTTCTTGATCGGCGCGTTGCTGGTAGGCGCAAGCATTCTCGTCAGCTCGCTGTCTTCACGCCTCGGCATTCCGATTCTGGTCATCATTCTCGCGGTCGGCATGGCTGCCGGGGTCGATGGTGGCGGGATCATTTTCGATAATTACCCGACGGCCTATCTGGTCGGCAACCTGGCACTGGCAGTGATTCTGCTAGACGGCGGCTTGCGCACGCGGGTGTCGAGTTTCCGCGTGGCGTTATGGCCGGCGCTGTCGCTGGCCACGGTCGGTGTGCTGATCACTACCGGGCTGACCGGAATGGCTGCCGCGTGGCTGTTCGACCTCAACCTGATTCAGGGCCTGCTGATCGGCGCGATCGTCGGTTCGACCGACGCCGCTGCGGTGTTCTCACTGCTCGGCGGCAAGGGTCTCAATGAACGGGTCAGCGCCAGCCTGGAAATCGAATCCGGCAGCAACGACCCGATGGCGGTGTTTCTCACCGTCACCCTGATCGACATGCTCGCCAGCGGCCAGACCGGCCTGCACTGGAGCCTGCTGACCCACCTGATCCGCGAGTTCGGCATCGGTGGTGTGATCGGTCTGGGCGGCGGTTGGGTGATGCTGCAACTGGTCAACCGCATCAATCTCGCCGCCGGGCTCTATCCGATTCTGATCATCGCCGGCGGTCTGGTGGTGTTCGCGCTGACCAACGCTTTGCACGGCAGCGGTTTCCTCGCCGTGTACCTGTGCGGTCTGGTCATCGGCAACCGCCCGGTGCGCAGCCGTCACGGCATTCTGCACATGCTCGACGGCATGGCCTGGCTGGCGCAGATCGGCATGTTCCTGGTGCTGGGCCTGCTGGTCACACCGCACGACCTGCTGCCGATCGCCCTGCCCGCTCTCGGCCTTGCGCTATGGATGATCCTGTTCGCGCGGCCGCTGTCGGTGATGGTCGGCCTGCTGCCGTTCAAGGCCTTCCACGGTCGGGAAAAAGCCTTCATTTCCTGGGTCGGCCTGCGCGGCGCGGTACCGATCATTCTCGCAGTATTCCCGCTGATGGCCGGTCTGCCGCAAGCGCAGCTGTACTTCAATCTGGCCTTCTTTATCGTGCTGGTCTCGCTATTGGTGCAGGGCACGAGCCTGCCGTGGGTAGCCAAGCTGCTTAAAGTGACGGTACCGCCGGAACCCGCGCCGATTTCCCGGGCGGCGCTGGAAGTGCATGTGACCAGCGAGTGGGAGCTGTTTGTTTACAAGCTCGGCGCGGAGAAGTGGTGCATCGGGTCGCCCCTGCGTGAGCTGAAAATGCCCGAAGGCACGCGCATTGCGGCGCTGTTTCGTGGTCAGCAACTGCTCCATCCGTCGGGTAGTACGGTGCTGGAAGTCGATGATTTGTTGTGTGTTATCGGCCACGAACACAACCTGCCGGCCCTCGGCAAACTGTTCAGCCAGGCGCCGCAACGCGGCCTAGATCTGCGTTTCTTCGGCGACTTCGTGCTCGAGGGAGACGCCCAGCTTAAAGCGGTTGCCGCGCTGTATGGCTTGCCGGCCGAAGGCATCGATCCGGACATGACGCTGGGCGCTTTCATTGCCCAGAAAGTCGGCGGTGCACCTGTCGTCGGCGACCAGGTAGAGTGGAATAACACCCACTGGACGGTCGCGGTCATGGACGGGAACAAGATCGGCAAAGTGGGCGTCAGATTCCCCGAAGGAAGTCGCCCGGGCCCCGGACTCTTCCTCTAAACTGCGTCCACTCTCACTTGCTTGACCGGTCTCTATGCCTACCCTGCGCTCCATTTTCGCCGCGGCCCTGCTGGGCCTGAGTCTCACTGTCGGCCCGCTGCACGCTGCCGAACCACCCTCCAGCGACGCCGTGCAGGCCAGCCTCGACAAGCTGGCTGACAGCAAACTGCCAGATGCCGACAAGAAGACCCTGCAGGCCGTCCTGCAGAACACCCTCAATCAGCTGAACAACCAGCGTGATTACGAGCAGAAGCTGATCGATCTCAAGCGTCAGCTGGCCAGTGCGCCGAAGCAGACGATTGAAAACACCCGCGAACTCAGCCGCCTCAAGGCGACCGCGCCAGTGCCGGTGGCGCAGCGCTTTCCAAAAGAATCGATCCAGCAACTGGAGCAGATCCTCACCGATCGCTCGACTCAGCAAAGCGATCTGCAAAAAGCCCTGGCCGACGCCAACAGCCTGATCATCACCGCGCAAACCCGCCCCGAGCGCGCACAGGCCGAGATTTCCGCGAGCCAGACGCGCATCCAGCAGATCAACACCATTCTCAAGTCCGGCAAGGACACCGGCAAAACGGTCACCGCTGAACAGCGTGATCAACTGAATGCCGAGCTGGCCGCACTCAATGCTTTGATTCCGCTGCGCCGTCAGGAACTGGCTGGCAACAGTCAGTTGCAGGATCTGGGCAATGCCCAGCACGATTTGCTCTCGGAGAAATCCGACCGCCTCGACCGCGAGATTCAGGAACTGCAGACCCTGATCAACCAGAAGCGTCTGGCACAGTCGCAGGAAACCGTTACCCAACAGTCGATCGAAGCGCAAAAGGCCGGCGGCAGCAGCCTGTTGGCGAGTGAGAGCGCCACCAACCTCAAGCTTTCGGACTATTTGCTCAAGAGCACCGATCGTCTCAACGAAGTCACCCAGCAGAACCTGCAGACCAAACAGCAACTCGACACGTTGACCCAGAGCGATGCAGCACTGGACGAGCAGATCAGCGTGCTCAAGGGCAGCCTGCTGCTGTCGAAGATTCTCTACAAACAGAAACAGGCTCTCCCCCATTTGAAGGTCGATCGCGACCTTGCCGACCAGATCGCCGATATTCGCCTGTATCAGTTCGATGTCAGCCAGCAACGCGAGCTGCTCAGCAACCCGGCGACCTATGTCGACAACTTGCTGGCCACGCAGCCACCGGAACAAGTCACTCCACAACTGCGCAAGAGTCTGCTGGATCTGGCCAACACCCGCGCCGATCTGCTGGAACGGCTGAACCGCGAACTGAGCGCGATGCTCAATGAATCGATCACGCTGCAGCTCAACCAGAAACAACTGCTGAGCACCGCGCAAAGCCTGCGCGCGACCCTCGACGAACAAATGTTCTGGATCCCCAGCAACAAGCCACTGGACGTGGAATGGATGCGTGGGGTGCCGGAGCGACTGCAGCGGCAGGTCAACACCCTGCCCTGGGCTTCGAGCCTGAGCGAACTGACCGATGGCCTGACCCAGCGCCCGCTGCTGTTTTTGCCACTGGCGTTGCTGATCGGTGCATTGCTGTGGCGACGCAAGGCTCTGTACGGAAGACTCAACAAGGTTCACCAGGACATCGGCCACTTCAAACGCGACAGTCAGTGGCACACGCCGCAGGCGATCCTGATCAATATCCTCCTGGCAATGCCGGTGGCGCTGGGTCTGGCGTTGTGCGGGCTGGCCTTGCAGATCGACGCGCGCGGGCAGAACGCCAATATGGGCGCAGCGCTGTTGCAGATGGGCCAGGCCTGGCTGGTGTTCTACACCGCTTACCGGATTCTCGCGCCCGGCGGTGTCGCGGAATTGCACTTCCGTTGGGAAAAACCCCAAGTGGAGTTTCTTCAGGGCTGGGTGCGCCGACTCGGGTTGGTCGTCATGGCACTGGTCGCCGTCGTGGCGGTCGCCGAATTGCAACCGGCGGCGCTGGCCGACGATGTGCTCGGCATGCCAGTGGTGTTGACTTGCTATGCCTTGATGGCGTGGCTGCTCAGTCGCCTGCTGATCAGCAGCCCGACGCACCAGAATGCCTCGCTGTTCCGCAAAGCCGTCGGCGTGATGTTCACTCTGCTGCCGATCGCCCTGTTCGTCGCAGTGTGCTTTGGCTACTACTACACCGCACTGAAACTCAGCGACCGCTTGATCAACACCCTGTACCTGCTGATGTTCTGGCTGGTGATCGAGGCCACCTTCGTGCGTGGCCTGAGCGTTGCCGCACGGCGTCTGGCTTACCAGCGCGCGCTGGCCAAACGGCAGGCAGCGAAAGAAGCGGGCGACGGCGAAGCGGTGATCGAAGAGCCGACGCTGGACATCGAAAAGGTCAACGAACAATCCCTGCGCCTGATCCGTCTGGCCCTGCTCGGCGGCTTCATTGCCGCGCTGTACTGGGTCTGGTCGGATCTGATTTCGGTGTTCTCGTATCTGGACAACATCACCCTTTACGAATACACCAGCGGCACCGGCGCCAACATGAGCATGGTGCCGATCAGCATCGGCGACATGCTCGGCGCACTGATCATCATCGGCATCACCTTCGCCCTCGCGCGCAACTTGCCCGGCCTGCTCGAAGTGTTCGTGCTGTCCAAGCTCAATCTGGCCCAGGGCAGTGCTTACGCGACGACGACGCTGCTGTCATACGTGATTGCCGGCGTCGGCTTCGTCACCACACTGTCGACTCTCGGCGTGAGTTGGGACAAATTGCAGTGGCTGGTGGCGGCGCTGTCGGTGGGCCTCGGCTTCGGGATGCAGGAGATCTTCGCCAACTTCATCTCCGGCATCATGATCCTCTTCGAGCGCCCGGTGCGGATCGGCGACACCATCACCATCGGCAACCTGTCGGGCACGGTGAGCAAGATCCGCATCCGCGCCACGACCATCACCGACTTCGACCGCAAGGACATCATCGTCCCGAACAAAACGTTCATTACCGGGCAGCTGATCAACTGGTCGCTGACCGACACCATCACCCGCGTCACGCTGAAGCTCGGCGTCGATTACGGCTCGGATCTGGATCTGGTCAAGGAACTGTTGCTCAAGGCCGCCCGCGAGAACCCGCGTGTGCTCAAGGAACCGGAGCCACACGTGTACTTCCTCAACTTCGGCGAAAGCACCCTCGACCACGAACTGCGCATGCATGTGCGCGACCTCGGCGACCGCAACCCGGTGCTCGATGAGGTCAACCGTTTCATCAACCGCGAGTTCAAGAAACAGCACATCAACATCTCGTTCCGACAGATGGAGGTCTACCTGAAAAACCTTCACGGACAGGAATACAAAATGGTGCCCGTGGAGCCCGAGAACAAAACCATCGTGCCGATCGTCGACGGGCAGAAACCCGCGCAGGAACCGCCGCCGGCCAAACTCGACTAACGGACATGATCCCAGCAGAATGCTCGGACATTCTGCTGGAGCCGGCCCGTGAAAGCCCTCGACGAACTGACCTTCGACAACCGTTTCGCCCGTCTTGGCGATGCGTTCTCCGCCCACGTACTGCCCGAGCCGATCGACAATCCGCGTCTGGTGGTCGCCAGCCAGCAAGCGTTGGCCCTGCTTGATCTCGATCCGGCCGCGGCAGAAACCGAAGAATTCGCGCAACTGTTCAGCGGCCACAAGCTGTGGGCCGATGCCGAACCCCGGGCAATGGTCTATTCCGGACATCAGTTCGGCGGCTACACCCCGCAGTTGGGCGACGGTCGCGGCTTGCTGCTGGGCGAGGTGTACAACAATGCCGGTGAGCACTGGGACTTGCACCTCAAGGGCGCCGGGCAAACACCGTTTTCGCGCATGGGCGATGGCCGCGCGGTGCTGCGTTCGTCGATTCGCGAGTTTCTGGCGTCCGAAGCACTCCATGCGCTGAACATCCCTGCTTCTCGCGCTGCCTGCGTGATCGGCTCGGACACCCCGGTCTGGCGCGAGAAACAGGAGCGCGCAGCGATGGTGCTGCGGCTGGCGCCGAGCCATATTCGCTTCGGCCATTTCGAATATTTCTACTACACCAAACGCCCCGAGCAGCAGAAACAGCTCGGTGAGCATGTGCTGGCGATGCACTTTCCCGAATGCCTTGAGCAACCGGAACCGTATCTGGCGATGTTCCGCGAGATCGTCGAGCGCAACGCCGAACTGATCGCAAAGTGGCAGGCCTACGGTTTCTGCCATGGGGTGATGAATACCGACAACATGTCGATCCTCGGCATCACTTTCGACTTCGGCCCGTTCGCCTTCCTCGATGACTTCGACGCCCACTTCATCTGCAACCACTCCGACGATCAGGGCCGCTACTCGTTCAGCAATCAGGTGCCGGTCGGCCAGTGGAACCTCAGCGCCCTCGCCCAGGCCCTGACGCCGTTCATCAGCGTCGAAGCCCTGCGCGAAACCCTCGGCTTGTATCTGCCCCTGTTTCAGGCGCACTACCTCGACCTGATGCGCCGCCGCCTCGGCTTCACCACCGCCGAGGCCGATGATCAACAACTGCTGGAAAACCTGCTGCAACTGATGCAGAACAGCGGCGTCGATTACACGCTGTTCTTCCGCCGACTCGGTGAAGAATCAGCCAAACAGGCAGTTGCCCGCCTGCGCGATGACTTCGTCGATATCAAAGGCTTCGATGCCTGGGCCGAGCGCTACGTTGCCCGGGTTGCCCGTGATGGCAGTGCCGATCAGCAACAACGCCGCGTACGTATGCACGCGGTCAATCCGCTGTACATCCTGCGCAATTACCTGGCGCAAAAAGCTATCGATGCCGCAGAGCAAGGTGACTACTCGCAAGTGCGCCGATTGCATGCGGTGCTGAGCAAACCGTTCGACGAGCAGCCCGGGATGGAAGGTTACGCCGAGCGGCCGCCGGAGTGGGGCAAGCATTTGGAGATCAGTTGTTCGTCGTGACTCGATTCAGATAAACACTTCGATCGGTACATTGAAACGTTCAGCGAGCCAGCGGATCTGGCGCAGATTGAGCTTTCGCTTCCCGCTCAAAATTTCCGAAACGACGGATTGAGTACCCACGCCAGGAAGGTCGCTCTGAGTGAGGCCGTGTTCGCGCATCATATAGCCGAGCACTTCTTCGCCGCTCGCTTCAGCCATGGGATGATGGGTGCGATCCCATTCCTCGATCCAGTCACTGATGATGTCCAAAAGGCTCATCAATGGATGCGACTCATCTTCCCCGGTTATTTCAAGTATCTCATCGACCGCCCGCACCAAGGCGTCATAATCCTCTTCACTCTTCGGTTTTCGAACCAGCGGAGCGACATATTCCCAGTGCTCGGCCACTGTCTTGATCAAAACGCTCATACATGCCCTTCCTTCCATTTGCCCCGATCATATTCGTCATGATCCAGAACATATTTTATGTACAACCTCTGCGATCGATAACTGACGAAGGCTATCAGTCGCAGCTTGTTGCCGCCCAGGTCAAAGACATGAAACTGGCCCACCTTGTCGATCGCAGGAAATATCGATTTCATCGCCGCGAAGTCCTTGGGACAGCTTCTCTTTGCCAGTCGAAACCACGTCGCCAATGCGCTTGCGGATTGTGGCCATTTTTCCTTGGCCTCTCTGATGGGTCTTTCGCTAAACACATGCATGCAACATCCTTATCGCATTCTGCTATGGGAGGTTAATCGAAGGGCGTAGTTATCGCAATGTGCGATAGAATCGGACAGACCGACGGTGCGTCCGGTAAATCTCAGCCTAGGTTTAACCTCGGACCGTGCACGATTGAAAATATGAGCAAACGTCTCAAACTACCTACCATCAGCTCTCCTCTGGATTTCGCTCATGACAACCCAGCTCCTCATCCCCTGTCCCACCTGCAACGGCCTCAACCGCATCCCCGCCGGGCGTCTGGCTGACCAACCCAAATGCGGGCGCTGTAAATCTGCGCTGCTGCTGAGCAAACCGTTCGACCTCAAGCAAGGCGATTACGCCAGTCAGATCAAAGGGGATCTGCCGTTGCTCGTGGATGTCTGGGCGGACTGGTGCGGGCCGTGCAAGTCGTTTGCGCCGGTATTTGAACAGGCAGCGGCGCAGTTGGCAGGCAAATGTCGGCTTGCCAAGCTCGACAGCGAGGCGAATCAGCAGTTGTCGGCGCAACTGGGGATTCGCTCGATTCCGAGTCTGATTCTGTTTAAAAACGGCAAGGAAGTGGCGCGCCAGAGCGGTGCGTTTCCGTTGCCGCAGTTGATGGCGTGGCTGCGTAGCCAAGGGCTCTGACACACCACAGATTACCCTGTGGGAGCGAGCCTGCTCGCGAAGGCGGTCCGTCATTCCACGCTGATGTTGAATGTGCCGGCCTATTCGCGAGCAGGCTCGCTCCCACATTGGGAATTTGCGTGTGATTCAGGAAATCAGTGATCTTCCAGCAGATTGTGCAGCTCGACGAACTGCTGGGTCAGTTTGTGCCGTGGATCAAGGTGGATCAGCGGCATGCTGGCCTGGTGCGACTCGCGCATGCGCACGGAACTGCTCAGATACACCGGCAACACCGGCAAGCCCTCGGCAATCAGTTCGTCGAGGATCTGCTGCGGCAGGCTGGCCCGCGCCTGAAACTGATTGACCACGATACCTTCGACTTCAAGGCCTTCGTTGTGGTCGTCCTTCAATTCTTCGATCTCGGCAATCAGCCCGTACAGGGCCTGACGGGAAAAGCTGTCGCAATCGAACGGAATCAGTACACGATCAGCAGCAATCAACGCTGACACCGCGTAGAAATTCAGCGCTGGTGGAGTGTCCAGGTAAATCCGGTCGTAATCTTCGGCCAACTCATCGAGCAACTTACGCAGCTTGTTGATCTTGTGCTTGGCCTCGAGCTTGGGCTGCAGATCGGCAAGCTCGGCGGTGGCGGTAATGATGTGCAGGTTGTCGAACGGGGTTTCGTAGATATCAGCCTGATTCTTTTTCGAGAACGGCCCCGAAGACAGCGTCTGCTTGAAGAAATCGGCGATGCCCATCGGGATGTCGTCGCCGGTCAGCCCGGTCAGGTACTGGGTGGAGTTGGCCTGGGCATCGAGGTCCACCAACAATGTGCGATAACCCTCGCTGGCGCTGACCGCCGCCAGATTGCAGGCGATGCTGGATTTGCCCACGCCACCTTTCTGATTGAACACCACGCGCCGCATGACCAAACCTCCGTGTATCAAAGAATGACCGAGTGTAGATGCCCGTGAGCGCGCTTCGCTACCTTCACGGATTCGGACTACGCCTACAGGTGTAAATATCGGCATCCAGACACGGAAAAAACAGCCATTGATCAAGGAGACTCCTGACAGACAAGCAATGACAGATCTGGATAATGGCCAAGTGACAGTTACCCGGCGAACCGCTCGGTACATTTTGTTGGGCAAAATGTAACCAACATTTGCTACACACCCGTCGCACCGGGATAATGCGCGCCACCCGGCGCCCTGCGCCAAGCCAAGCCTGCTGCGGCGCTGGCGAGCCAACGCGTCAACGAATGCCCCGCAGGGGCGGGATGAATGTCCGTGATCAACTTCAACATCGCCCAATGGCGCGCGTGGGCCCCGGGGCTCGACAGCGTGGACGCCTGGCAGGCCTGGAGCCGACAGCCGGTCGTGCTGCAGAGCAGTGATGCCGCGCCCGATGTGTCGTTTCTGCCGGCCATGCAACGCCGGCGCCTCAGCCGTCTGGCGCGGATGGCCTTCAGCGTTGGCTGGCCGTTGGCCGACGGACGGGACAATCTGCCGCTGGTGTTCGTCTCGCGGCATGGCGAAACCCCGCGTACGTTTGAAATTCTCCGGGATCTGGCGACCGAACAACCTTTGTCACCGACCCAGTTCAGCCTCTCGGTACACAACGCGATCATCGGTCTGTGGTCGATCATGCGCGGCGAAACCAGCGAAATGACTGCCCTCGCCGCCGCTGGCGATGGCCTCGAACACGGCATGCTCGAAGCAGCCGCACTGCTCGATGAAGGCGCCCCGGCGGTATTGCTGGTGATCACGGAAGAGCAACCACCCCAGGCTTACTCGCAGTGGGTCGACGATGTACCGTTCCCTTATGCGGTCGGTTTATTGCTGACGCCCGGTACCGACTGGCGGCTGACCCTGAACAGCAGCACGAAAATCCAGTCAAAGGCGCACTGGCCGCATGCGCTCAACCTGTTGCGAACTCTGTTCGGCCAGCAACCTGATTGCCAACATGCGTGGAAGAATCGTGTATGGACCTGGCAACGCAATCCGTGACTACCAAACACCGCGACGCTTATTACTGGCGTCTGCTGGCCACTGCTGCGAGCTTCGCTTTGTTCGGACTCGGCGGACTGTGTCTGCGCGTGCTGGTGTTTCCGCTACTCGCCTGCCTGCCCGGTGACGCACTCCAGCATCGCCTGCGCGCCCGGCGCACGGTCAGTCGGTTGTTCTGGTTCTTCGTACGCTTCATGGCCCGCACCGGCGTGCTCACCTACGACATCCAGGGCGCCGAACGCCTCGGCCGACCGGGGCAGATGATCATCGCCAATCACCCGTCGCTGATCGATGTGGTGTTTCTCATCGGCCTGGTTCGCCATGCCAACTGCGTGGTGAAGAAAACCCTGTGGGAAAACCCCTTTACCCGTAGCCCGCTACGCCGCACCGAATACATCAGCAACGACGGCAGCATGGACATGCTCGATGCTGCCGCGCAGTCGCTGCAGGACGGCCAGACGCTGATCATTTTCCCCGAAGGCACACGCACCCAGCCTGGGCAGGCGCCATCCTTTCATCGGGGCGCGGCGGCGATTGCCCTGCGCGGTGCGAAAATCGTCACGCCGGTGATTATCGAAGTCAGCCCGACCACCCTGACCAAGGCCGAGCCGTGGTATCGCATCCCCCATCGCCGCGTGCACTTCAGTTTTCGCGTCGGGGCCGATATAGACCCACAGTCCTTCGCTGCGCAAGGCCCGGCGCCGCAGGCCTCGCGCAAGCTCAACGATTATTTGCATGACTATTTCATTAAGGAGCTCGCCGCAGATGAGCGAACTGAACACCGCTAGCCTGGTGCGTGACATCAAACAGCTGATCATCGACGCCCTCGGCCTCGAAGACATCAGCCCCGAAGACATCGGTGACGAGCAGACATTGTTCGGCGAAGGCCTTGGCCTGGACTCCGTGGATGCGCTGGAGCTGGGTCTGGCGATTCAGAAAAAGTACGGCATCAAGATCGACGCCGATGCCAAAGACACCCGCAACCATTTCACCAACGTGGCCAGCCTTGCGGCATTCGTCACGGCAAAACAGGCAGCTTGAGACCGGACCATGCAAACTCGTGACGATATTTTCAATACCCTGCGCGATGCCCTGGTCGAGCTGTTCGAACTGGATCCGGCCCGTGTAAGCATGGACGCCAACCTGTATCAGGATCTGGAAATCGACAGCATCGACGCCGTCGACCTGATCGATCACATCAAGCGCCAGACCGGCAAGAAAATCGCCGCCGAGGAATTCAAATCGGTACGCACCGTCGGTGACGTGGTCGAGGCGGTGTTCCGTCTGGTTCACCCGGCCGCATGAGCCGATTGATCGGCCTGGGCCTGCTGCTGGCCGGTCTGCTGTACCCCTTTGCAGTGTATTTCGGCATGGAGCATTTCGCCCCGTGGCAATTTGCGCTGCTACTGGGCAGCCTGTGGCTGGCGCGCGCCCTGACCGGCGCACGCAAACCCGGCAGTCTGTGGATGGCCTGCGTGGCCATGGTGTTCTGCCTGCTGCTGGCGGTGTTCGACAGCCCGCAACTGCTGCGCTGGTATCCGGTGCTGATCAGCGCGTTCATGCTGGTGCTGTTCGGGGTGAGCCTGAAATTCGGCCCGCCGATGGTCGAGCGTCTGGCGCGTTTGCGCGAACCGGAGCTGCCGCAGGTTGCCATTCGCTACACGCGCAAGGTCACGCTGGTCTGGAGCGTGTTTTTCTTCTGCAACGGTTTGTGCGCCGCCCTCCTCACCCTGTGGGCGCCGCTGGATTGGTGGATGTTGTACACCGGCCTGATCTCCTACGGATTGATCGGCCTGATGTTTGCCATTGAATGGCTGATACGACAACGGGTAAGAGGCCGTACATGAATTGGATAAAACTTGAGCAACTGTTGCTCAAGGCATTGCCGGCACGGGCAATTTGCCAGGCGCCGGCACTGGATCACGCGCAACTGCATGCGCAGGCGTTGAGCGTTGCCGCCGGCCTGCAAGGCCAAGGCGTGCAACGGCTGGCCGTGCATCTGGAGGATGCCGCCGACCTCGCCATCGCGCTGCTCGGTGCCTGGCGCGCAGGCGTCAGCGTATTGCTGCCGGCCGACCTGCAAGCGCAGACACGCCAACGCTGGGCGCATGAAGTCGACATGTGGCTGACCGATCAGCCTGAAGACGCGCACTTGCCTGACTTCGCTCAACCCGGACTGCCCGGCGCCGAACTGGATCTGGACCGATGCCGTCTGAGCCTGTGTACCTCCGGCTCCAGTGGCGAGCCCAAGCGCATCGACAAGACCCTGCGGCAACTGGCCAACGAAGTCCAAGCGCTGGAGCAGCTATGGGGCGCAGATCTCGGCGAAGCCTGCATCATCGGCAGTGTCGCCACGCAACATATCTACGGCCTGCTGTTTCGTGTGTTGTGGCCGTTGTGCGCCGGACGTCCGTTTGTGCGCCGGCAACTGGCGTTTTCCGGAGATTTGCAACGGGCCAGCCGCGAACAGGCTGCATTCGCCTGGGTCGCCAGCCCGGCGCTGCTCAAGCGCATGGGCGATAACCTCGACTGGCCGGCCCTGAGCGCGGTGCGCCGGGTGTTTTCCTCCGGTGGCGCGTTGCCGTCCGAGGCCGCGCAAAGTCTGCAGCAGCGCTTGCAGCAATGGCCGACTGAAATCCTCGGCAGCTCGGAAACCGGTGGCATTGCCTGGCGTCAGGGCGAGCCTTTGTGGCAACCGTTTGCCGGCGTCGAACTGAGCCAGGACAGCCACGGCGCGCTGCTGATTGCCTCGCCTTATCTGCCAGCCGGCCATGTCGAACACAGCGCCGATGCCGCGCGCATTGCCGCCGACGGGCGCTTCGAACTGCTGGGGCGTCTGGACCGCATCGTCAAACTGGAAGAGAAACGCATCTCGCTGCCGATGCTCGAACAGGCTCTGGTCGGCCATGGCTGGGTCGCCGAAGCGCGGCTGGGCGTGGTACAGGAGAACCGCGCCTCGCTCGGTGCACTGCTGGTACTCAGCGAATCGGGGCTGTTCGCCCTGCGCGAGCACGGCCGCCGTGGCCTGACCGAAATCCTGCGCAAACATTTGAGCCAACATTGCGAAGTCCTCGCCCTGCCCCGACGCTGGCGCCTGCTGCGGCAAATGCCATTGAACAGCCAGGGCAAACTGCCCCAGGCCGAAGTCGATGCATTGCTGCTGGCCGCTCGGCCGAAAGCCCCTGAAGTGCTGGAACAATCAGAAACCAACGGCGAGTGGAGCCTGCAACTCAGCGTGCCGCCGGATCTGGCCTACTTCAGCGGACATTTTCCCAAGGCACCGGTTTTGCCCGGCGTGGTGCAGGTCGAGTGGGCGCTGAATCTGGGTCGGCAGTTGCTGAAACTGGACGGTGCGTTTGCGGGAATGGAGGTGCTGAAGTTCCAGCAACTGGTGCGGCCCGGTGATGAGATCCAACTGCACCTGCGCTTCGATGCACAGCGCGGCAAGTTGTATTTTGCTTATCGCAATGACTCGGCGACCTGTTCCAGTGGCCGCATCCTCTTGGGGCCTGCCCATGCATAACCTGTGGCGAGGGAGCTTGCTCCCGCTGGGTTGCGAAGCACCCCCAACAGTTTTTGGCAGCCCATCGAAGGCGAGCGCTTCGCACTCGAGCGGGAGCAAGCTCCCTCGCCACAAAGGGGATGTGTCCCATGCATAAGCCCTGCGCCGTGATCCCGGTGTACAACCACGAAACCGCGATCGGCACCGTGGTCGATGCTCTGCTCGCCCAGGATCTGCCATGCATTCTGGTCGACGACGCCAGCAAGCCCTCCTGCGCAAAAGTCCTCGATGCTCTGGCCGAACGCGACAGCGTTTTTCTGGTGCGCCTGACCGCCAATCAGGGCAAGGGCGGCGCAGTCATGACCGGTTTGCGCGAAGCTTCGCGCCTGGGCTACAGCCACGCCTTGCAGGTCGACGCCGACGGCCAGCACGATTTGCATGATGTCGCGCGCTTCGTCGCCGAATCCCGCGCCCATCCCCAGGCGATGATCTGCGGTTATCCGCTGTTCGACGAGAGCGTGCCGAAGGGGCGTCTGTACGCACGCTATCTGACTCACGTCATGGTGTGGATCAACACCCTGTCGCTGCAGATCCGCGACTCGATGTGCGGCTTCCGCGTCTACCCGCTGGCGCCGACCCTGGCGGTGATCGACTCGGCGAAAGTCGGCAAGCGCATGGATTTCGATTCGGACATCCTCGTGCGTCTGGCGTGGCGCAATCAGCCGATGCGCTGGCTGCAGACCAGCGTGCATTACCCGCTGGACGGCGTGTCGCACTTTCGCCTGTTCCACGACAATGCGCTGATTTCCAGCATGCACACACGGCTGTTCTTTGGCATGTTGCTGCGTTGGCCGGTGATCCTCTGGCGGCGGTGGAAACCATGAGCGCAGAAGTCGACAAGAAGCACTGGGCCGACCGCGAAGAACGCGGCAGTTTCCTGCTGATGAAATTCACCGCGTTCGCCGCCAAAGTCCTCGGCCGGCGCCTGCTCAGTCCGTTGCTGTACGGCATCGTCCTGTATTTCTTCCTGTTCGGCCGCGTCGCCCGGCGCAGTGCCTGGCAGTACCAGCAGCGTCTGGCCGAGTGGAGCCAACGGGACGATTTGCGCCCGAGCCACTGGCGGGTATTCAGCCAGTTCATGGCTTTCGCCGATTCACTGCTGGACAAGCTCGACGTGTGGAACGGCAAGCTGCGCATCGAGCAGATCGAAATCATCGACCCGGCGTTGCTGCGCAAGCAGTTGCGCGGCAGTCGCGGGCAACTGCTGGTCGGCGCGCATCTGGGCAACCTCGAAGTGTGCCGGGCGCTGGCGGAAATCGGCGAAAAAGTCACCATGAATGTATTGGTGCACACCAAGCATGCCGAGCAGTTCAACCGCTTGCTCGGCGAGGCCGGGGCGACCAATCTGCGTTTGATTCAGGTGAGCGAACTGGACCCGGTAATCATGCTGCAGCTGCATGAACGGCTGGAACGCGGCGAGTGGCTGGCGATTGCCGGCGACCGCGTGCCGCTGCATGGCGGGCGCAGCGTGACGGTGGATTTTCTCGGCCATCCGGCGCCGTTTCCGCAAGGCCCATGGCTGCTGGCCGGCCTGCTCAAATGCCCGGTCAATCTGCTGATGTGCCTGAAGCAACCCGACGGCCACTATCGTCTGACCCTAGAGCCATTCGCCGACGCCGTGGTGTGGACACGCCGCGAGCGCGAGCAGGTCATTCATCAGTGGGCCACCCGCTACGCCCAGCGCCTGAGTCACTATTGCCTCGAAGCCCCGCAGCAATGGTTCAACTTTTACCCTTTCTGGAAGACCGATGACGACGCCAACCCATGAGCCGGTAACCTTCGGCGAACGCCCTTTGCGCATCGAAGACGTGCTGGCCCTGGCCAACCGTCAGGCGCCCGTGCAGTTGCAGGCTGACGAGGCCTGGCGCGAGCGCATCGCCAAGGGCGCGCGTTTTCTCGATTCGTTGCTGGACAAGGAAGGCGTGATCTACGGCGTCACCACCGGTTACGGCGATTCCTGCGTGGTCGCGGTGCCGCTGCATCACGTCGAAGCGTTGCCGCGGCATCTCTACACTTTCCACGGTTGCGGCCTGGGCAAACTGCTCGACCCGCAGGCGACGCGCGCGGTGCTGGCGGCGCGTTTGCAGTCGCTGTGTCACGGCGTCTCCGGGGTGCGCATCGAGTTGCTGGAGCGTCTGCACGGGTTTCTCGAATACGACATCCTGCCGCTGATTCCCGAAGAAGGCTCGGTCGGCGCCAGCGGTGATCTGACGCCGTTGTCCTACGTCGCCGCGACCCTGTCCGGCGAGCGTGAAGTGCTGTTCCGGGGCGAGCGCCGTCAGGCTGCCGACGTGCATCGCGAACTGGGCTGGACGCCACTGGTGCTGCGCCCGAAAGAGGCCCTGGCGCTGATGAACGGCACGGCAGTGATGACCGGCCTCGCCTGCCTCGCTTTCGCCCGCGCCGATTACCTGCTGCAACTGGCCACGCGCATCACTGCGCTCAACGTCGTCGCGCTGCAGGGCAATCCGGAGCACTTCGACGAACGTCTGTTCGCTGCCAAGCCGCATCCGGGGCAAATGCAGGTAGCGGCGTGGCTGCGCAAGGACCTGGCGATCGACGCGCCGACCGCACCGCTGCACCGTCTGCAGGATCGCTACTCGCTGCGCTGCGCACCGCACGTGCTCGGAGTGCTCGCCGACAGCCTGAACTGGCTGCGCTCGTTCATTGAAACCGAACTGAACAGCGCCAACGACAATCCGATCATCGATGCCGAGGCCGAGCGCGTGCTGCACGGCGGGCACTTCTACGGCGGACACATCGCGTTCGCCATGGACAGTCTGAAAAATCTGGTGGCCAACGTCGCCGACCTGCTCGATCGGCAACTGGCGTTGCTTGTCGACGAGCGCTACAACCACGGCTTGCCGAGCAACCTCTCCGGCGCACCCGCTGATCGGGCGATGATCAATCACGGCTTCAAAGCAGTGCAGATCGGCACCAGTGCCTGGACTGCCGAAGCGCTGAAAAACACCATGCCGGCCAGCGTGTTCTCGCGCTCGACCGAGTGCCACAACCAGGACAAGGTGAGCATGGGTACCATCGCTGCCCGGGATGCAATCCGCGTGCTGGAGCTGACCGAACAGGTCGCCGCCGCTACCCTTCTGGCTGCCAACCAGGGCGTGTGGTTGCGCGCTCAAGCCGCCGACGCCCGCCCGCTGCCGCCAGCGCTGGCGGCGATGCACGAAGAGCTCGGCAAGGATTTCCCGCCGGTCATCGAAGACCGCGCACTGGAAGGCGAACTGCGCCTGTGCCTGCAACGCATCGCCGCCCAACACTGGAGGCTGCATGCGTAGTGCCGGAGTGCTTCACGCCGATAGCGAAATCCTCGTGCCGTTCTTCGACGTCGATACCATGCACGTGGTCTGGCACGGCCATTACGTCAAATACCTCGAAGTGGCGCGTTGCGCGCTGCTGGACAAGATCGGCCACAACTACACGCACATGGTCGAGTCGGGTTACGCCTGGCCGATCATCGACCTGCAACTGCGCTACGTGCGCGGCGCGGTGTTCGGCCAACGGTTGAATGTACGCGCCAGCCTGGTCGAGTGGGAAAACCGTCTGAAGATCAATTATCTGATCACCGACCTGCAAAGCGGCGAACGCCTGACCCGCGCCAGCTCGGTGCAGGTCGCCGTCGAGGTCAGCAGCCGCGAGATGCAACTGGCTTCACCGAAAGTCTTCACCGACGCCGTGGAAAGGATGCTGCGATGAATCTGTTTTTCAAAAGCCTTGGCGCGCTGACGCTGCTGGCCGTGTCGTCATGGGCCAATGCGTTCGACCTGCAACAGCTCAGTCAACAACTGGCGAAACCGCAGGTGATCCACGGCCAGTTCATTCAGGAAAAACACCTGCGCGCCCTGCCGCAGCCGCTGATCAGCAAAGGCCATTTCGTTCTGGCGAAAAACCACGGGCTGCTGTGGTTGTTGAAAACCCCGCTGCAGCAGGATTACCGCATCACCGCCAAGGGCATCGCCCGTCGCGACAACAATGGCTGGCAACTGCTGCCGAACAAGAGCGCCGGTGCCGAGCAGAACCGCTTGTTCCTCGCCGTGCTGCAAGGTGACAGCAGCGGTTTGCAGCGGGATTTCGAATTGGCCCTGAGCGGCACGGCACAGCAGTGGAAACTGACCCTGACCCCACGCTCGATGTTGCTCAAGCAAGTGTTCAACCAGATCAACATCGACGGCGGCGCCTTGGTGCACACCATCGAGCTGCTGGAAACCCAGGGCGACAGCACGTTGCTGCGCATGCAGGACAGTACCGCCGAGCAACCCTTGAGCGACGCGGAGCAACATGACTTTGCCGAGTGAACGCAGGCTGCCCTGGCTGTTTCTGAGCCTGCTGCTGGCCGTGGTCGCGCTGGCCGGCTGGCAGTGGCGCGACGGTGCGCCGCTGTCGGCCAACCTTATGGAGCTGGTGCCCGGCACCAATCCCGACGCCCTCGAACTGCGCGCCGAACAGCGCATGCAGGAGCCGCTCAACCGCGAAATGCTGGTGCTGGTCGGCCACACCGAGCGCCAGCACGCGCTGGCCATGGCGCAGCAACTGGGCGAACAATGGCAGGCCAGTGGGTTGTTCGAAAAAGTGCAGTGGAACCTGCAAGCCGACTTGCCAGCGCTACGCACGCAATTGCTGCAAGGGCGATTGGCGATGCTCTCGGCGGACGACCGGCAACTGCTCAGCGAGCATCCTGATGTTTTCATTCAGCAACGCGTGCAGGCGCTGTTCGACCCGTTCAACGGTTTCACCCTGGTGCCGAGTCAGGACGATTGGCTGGGCCTGACCGGACGCATCCAGAACAGCCAGCCGAAACACGGCGCCGTGCAACTGGACATCGGCAGTGGCGCACTGGTCGCCGAAGCCGACGGCAAAAGCTGGGTGATGCTGCGTGCGCGCACCACCGGCAACGCCTTCGACATGAACCTGCCCCTGCAAGTGGCGGATCTGCTCCAGCACAGCCGCGAACAAGCGGCGCAAAGCGATGTGCAATTGCTCGCTGCCAGTGGTCTGCTCTACGCGGCCAACGGTCAGCAACAAGCCACTCGCGAAATGACCTGGGTCGGCGGCGGCGCGACGGTCGGCATTCTGCTGTTGCTGCTGTTGGCGTTTCGCCGCTGGCGCGTGTTGCTGGCGTTCGTCCCGGTGCTGGTCGGTATGCTGTTCGGCGCGGTGGCCTGCGTAACGCTGTTCGGCCACATGCATGTGATGACCCTGGTGCTCGGTTCGAGCCTGATCGGCGTGGCCGTGGACTACCCGCTGCACTATCTGTCCAAGAGCTGGAGTCTCAAGCCCTGGCGTAGCTGGCCGGCCCTGCGCCTGACACTGCCGGGGCTGACGCTGAGCCTGATCACCAGCGTCATCGGCTATCTGGCTCTGGCGTGGACGCCGTTCCCGGCACTGACCCAGATCGCGGTGTTCTCCGCCGCCGGCTTGCTGGGCGCCTATCTGTCGGCGGTCTGCCTGCTGCCAGCGCTGCTGAAAAATGTCCAACTGCGCCCGGCGCAATGGCCGCTGCGCCTGGCCGAGCGCCTGATTCACCTGCGCGAGACGCTGCTCGAATTCATTCGCACGCCCGTGCTGCTGGCCCTGCTGATCGCCTTTTGCGTCGGCGGGCTGATGCAGTTGCAGAGCAAGAACGATATCCGTCAATGGGTCGGTGCGCCGCAACATCTGACCGATGAAGCGCAGACCATCGCACGCATCACCGGCTATCAGCCGACCAGCCAGTTCTTCCTCATCCGAGCCGCCAATCAGGAGCAGTTGCTCGAGCGGCAAGCGGCGCTGAGCGAACGTTTGCAGCAGCTGGTCAATCTCGACAAGCTGCAAGGCTATCTGGCCCTCGATCAACTGGTCAGCGCGCCGAGCCAGCAACAGCAAGTGCGCGAATCGCTGAACAAGCTGCCGTCGTTCTGGCAACCGCTACTCGATCTCGGCGTGCCAGCGGCGGCTTTGCAGAACGAATTGCAGCAGTTGCAGACCCTGCCCGCTGAAGACATCGACGCAGCGCTGGCCGGTCCGCTCGGTGAGCCTTATCGCATGCTGTGGCTCGGCCCCACCGACGACGGCGTTGCTGCGATGACCAGCCTGCAAGGCTTGAACAATCCGTCATTGCTGCGGGTGCAGGCGCTGGATTTGCCGGGGGTGATGCTGGTCGATCGTCTGGGCGATCTGAACAAGGTGTTCGCCGCCACGCAGATCAGCGCCGCCGAACTGAAACTCGCCTCGTGCGTGTTGATCGTGTTGGTGTTGATTCTGCCGTTCGGCCTGACCGGTGCGCTGCGTATCGTCGCCCTGCCGCTGCTGGCGGCGCTGTGCAGTCTGGCCAGCCTCGGCTGGCTCGGTCAGCCGCTGACCCTGTTCAGCCTGTTCGGCCTGCTGCTGGTGACAGCGATCAGCGTCGATTACGCAATCCTCATGCGCGAACAGGTTGGCGGCGCGGCGGTAAGCCTGCTTGGCACTCTGCTCGCAGCACTGACGACCTGGCTGTCGTTCGGTCTGCTGGCGGTGTCGAGCACGCCGGCGGTGAGCAATTTCGGTCTGTCGGTGAGCCTCGGCCTGGCGTTCAGCTTCATGCTTGCACCGTGGGCCGGACGCCATCAACCGTCTGCGGAGCCAGCGCCATGATGGTTGTCGGCTTCTGGTTGCTGGCCTTGGCGCTGTTCGCGCTCGCGACCCGTGTCGGCCGACACTTCGGCCTGATTCCGATTGTCAGTCAGTTGCTGCTGGCGAGTTTCGGTTTGCCGCTGCTGATGTATTGCTGGATCGAGCCGGGCTGGCAGCTCAGCGGCGCGCAACTGATCGCTCCGCACTGGCTGAAAAACCTCTACAGCCTGAGTTTCGCCTTGTTGCTCGGGCACATCCTCAGCGATGTGATCGACCTGAAACTCGATCGTCAGAGCGTGAAAATCGCCGTGCCGAGTTTCGCCGTGCCGTTCGCTTGCGGACTGGCGGTCGCGTATGGGTTGCTGCCGCCGCAACCCTGGCTCAACGCGCTGGCCATCGGACTGGTCTTCGCCATTACGGCGATCCCGGTGTTGTATCTGTATTTGCGCCACATCGATTACCCGCCTACCGCTACCCGCCGTCTGGTGCAAACCGCGATTCTCATCGACCTGACCTGCTGGACGCTGTTCGGCCTCGCTCAAGGCAGCCTGCATTTGAGCAGCCTGTTGTTGCCCTTGGCCCTGGCTGGCGTGCCGCTGCTGTTGTATCTGCTGCGCGTGCGCCGTCCGCTGACCTACAGCCTCGGCTTCTTCGCCCTGCTGGTGCTGGCCGAGCATTACAAACTCAATGCGCTGATTTTCGGCATAGGCTATCTGCTGTGCATGGCCGTGCTGAAAGTGCCCCTGGTGCTGCCGTTACCGGTGCGCTGGATGAGCCGGTTGCAGACGTGGATCGCAATTCCGTTGATCCTCACCTTCGGCATTGTCCAGATCGACGTGCACAGCGCTCTGGCCAGCCTCGACGCCGGACAATGGGCGGCGCTGCTGCTGTTGCCGATTGCCAGTAAGCTGCTCGGCAACTGGCTCGGCCTCGGCTGGGCCGGCGCCTCGTTCGCCGGCGCCAGCCGCTGGCGTGAGAGCGTGCTGCTGAACATTCGCGGCCTGAGCGAAATCGTCTTTCTCAACCTGCTGTTGCAACAACAGCTCATCACCCCGGCGCTGTATTTCGCGCTGATGCTGATGGGCCTGATCGCGACGCTGCTGCCGGCCCTGATCGGCCTGCATCGCGCGCCCTTGAATCTGAACAGTCCTTTGCCCCGGAGCTCACGTGCCAATCGTTGAAATGGAATCCCGCCAGGTCGTGATCATCGGTGCCGGCCCGTCCGGCGCTATCGCCGCCGCCCTGCTCAAGCGCAAGGGCCACGATGTACTGGTGCTCGAACGTCAGCACTTCCCGCGTTTTTCCATCGGTGAAAGCCTGCTCAGTCACTGCCTGGATTTCGTCGAAGAAGCCGGCATGCTCGACGCCGTCAACGCCGCCGGCTTCCAGCGCAAGACCGGCGCAGCATTCGCCTGGGGCGAGCGCTACAGCGCCTTTGATTTCAGCGATACGTTCACCGCCGGCAAGCCGACCACGTTCCAGGTGCAGCGCGCCGACTTCGACAAGTTGCTGGCCGATCAAGCGGCGTTGCAGGGCGCGGAGATCCGCTATGGCGATGCGATTGTCAGCGTCGATTTCGAGCAAGCGAAACCGCAGCTCGAAGTGCGCCGCGAAGATGGCAGCGAATACCGCGTCGAAGCCGGTTTCGTGCTGGATGCCAGCGGTTATGGCCGCGTGCTGTCGCGCCTGCTCGACCTCGAAGCGCCGTCGAATTTCCCGGTACGTCAGGCGGTGTTCACCCATGTCCAGGATCACATCGACAATCCGGCGTTCGACCGCGAAAAAATCCTCGTCACCACCCACCCGCAGCACCGCGATGTGTGGTTCTGGACCATCCCGTTCAGCAACGGTCGTTGCTCGGTCGGCGTGGTCGCGGCCGAGGAGCACTTCCAGGGCCGCGGCACTGATCTGGACGCCTGCCTGCGCAGTTTCATCGCCGAGACGCCAAGCCTCGCCGGCGTTCTGAACAACGCAGTCTGGGACACCCCGGCGCGCACCCTCGGCGGTTACGCGGCCAACGTGAAAACCCTGCACGGCCCGGGCTTCGCACTGCTGGGCAATGCCGCTGAATTCCTCGACCCGGTGTTTTCCTCCGGCGTGACCATCGCCATGCGTTCGGCGAGCATGGCCGCCGGCGTGCTGCACCGCCAGTTGCAGGGTGAAACGGTCGACTGGCAAAGCGAATTTGCCGAGCCGTTGAAACGCGGCGTCGACACCTTCCGCTGCTACGTCGAAGGCTGGTACGCCGGCACTTTCCAGGACGTGATTTTCTACGAGGACGGCCAGGCGGACATTCGCCGGATGATCTGCTCGATCCTCGCCGGTTACGCCTGGGACGAACGCAACCCGTTTGTCAGCGAAGCACGCCGACGGCTGAAGATGATTTCCGAACTCTGCGCACAGGACGCCTCATGAATTACTTGAGCGACAGTTACGTCGAGGAAACGCGCTTCGGGTTCTGGTTCCTGCGCAGCCACACCTGGCAGCACCATGTGTTGCGCGTGGCGATCAATGATTTGCGTGGATTGTTCAGCGAGACCTTGCCGGTCAATCCCGTTTTGCTGGATGCCGGCTGCGGCCAGGGCAAGTCGTTCGCTCATCTGCGCCAGACCTTCGCTCCACAGCGCCTGATCGGCGTCGACGCCGACCCGCACAGCCTGCAACTGAGCGCCGAAGAGGCTGCGCGCCTGGGTCTGGAAGTCGAGCTGATCGGCAGCGACTGCGCGACGCTCAAGGTGGCCGATGCCAGTGTCGATCTGCTGTTCTGTCACCAGACCTTCCATCATCTGGTCGAACAGGAAAAGGCCATGGCCGAGTTTTATCGCGTGCTCAAACCGGGCGGTTACCTGCTGTTCGCCGAGTCCACCGAGGCTTACATCGATACCTGGGTAATTCGCTGGCTGTTCCGCCACCCGATGCACGTGCAGAAGAGCGCCGCCGGGTATCTGCAGATGATTCGCGGGCAGGGTTTCGAGTTCGCCGAGCACAATGTCTCCTACCCGTACCTGTGGTGGAGCCGGTCGAAGGATTTCGGTTTGCTGGAGCGGTTCGGGTTGAGCAAGCCAAAGCCGTTCGGGCAACGTGAGGAGACGCTGGTGAATGTCGTCGCGCGCAAGCCAGTGCAGGAATCTGTCTGATGTACGGCTATCGATCTGAATACCTGAAACCCTGTGGGAGCGAGCCTGCTCGCGAAAGCGGTGTATCAGTCAGCAAAAGTGGCGAACGTCAGACTGCATTCGCGAGCAGGCTCGCTCCCACAGGGTTCTCTGCGTGGCTGGCGATCGTTTTATCAGCCTTGCTGTTAAGTGCCTGCGCCAGCCAGCCGCCGCTGCCGGCTGACAACCCGACGCTGCCCCTGCCGCTGCAACTGCACATTGAGCGCGAACAGGCCGGGCAGCGGCAGGACTGGCTGCTGGTGATCCAGCAAGAAGGCGCGGGCATCCGCTGGTCGATGATGGACCCGTTGGGCATTCCCCAGGCCCGCCAGCAGCTGATCGACAGCCGTTGGCAGGCCGATGGTCTGCTGCCGCCCAATCCGCAGGCACGAGAGCTGTTCGCCGCGCTGCTGTTCGCCCTGACCCCGTCCGCCGAGCTGCTGCGCAACTATCCCGACGCCCAGCAACAGGCCGCTCACCGCTCATTGCCCGCGCGCTGGGACGTCCGTTATTCACAACCGCTGAGCTTCGAACTGAACCTGCCCCACGGCCCGCACTACCGCGTTTCCCAGCTAGGTGAATCGACGCCATGACCGCTTACCTGAATGCCCTCGGCGTGATCTGCGCTCTGGGCCGCGACAAGGCTGAAGTCGCGCGCAATCTGTTTTATGGCGACTGTTCGGGGATGCGCCGCGAATCCGGCTGGGTCGCCGAGCGAACACTGCCGGTGGCCGCCGTACACGGTGAGCTGGCGCCGATCCCTGCCGAACTGATCGAGCACAG
Source organism: Pseudomonas sp. (assembly GCF_035554175.1). GTDB lineage: Bacteria > Pseudomonadota > Gammaproteobacteria > Pseudomonadales > Pseudomonadaceae > Aquipseudomonas. The sequence continues at coordinate 100,001 of NZ_DATMIV010000006.1, forward strand.
CAGCCGCAATAATCAACTGCTGCTGGAGGCCGCGCTGCAGATCCGCGACGACATTGATCGCGCGATCCAGACTTACGGCCGTGAGCGCATCGGCGTGGTGCTCGGCACCAGCACGTCGGGCATCGACGAGGCCAGCCGTGGTCTGGCTCATTACATCCGCGAACAGCAGTTCCCCAGCGAGTACGACTATCGTCAGCAGGAACTCGGCGCTCCGGCGAATTTCCTCGCCGACTGGCTGCAACTGAGTGGCCCGGCCTACGTGATTTCCACCGCCTGCACTTCCAGCGCACGTGCCCTGATGAGCGCCCAGCGCCTGCTCGATCTGGGCCTGTGCGACGCAGTGCTGTGTGGCGGCGTCGACAGTCTGTGCAAGCTCACGCTCAATGGTTTTTCTGCCCTGGAAGCGGTGTCGGACGAGCGCTGCAATCCGTTTTCAGCCAACCGCAACGGCATCAACATCGGTGAAGCAGCGGTGCTGTTCGTGATGAGCAAACAGTCTGGCGAAGGTCCGGGCATCGCCCTGCTCGGTACTGGCGCCAGCTCGGATGCGCACCATATTTCTGCTCCGGAGCCCAGTGGCCGCGGCGCTCTGCAAGCGATGCAAAAAGCCCTTGGCCGCGCCAATCTGCAAGCCGCGCAAATCAACTACCTGAACCTGCACGGCACCGCCACTCAACACAACGACGCGATGGAAAGTCTGGCGGTCGCCGCGCTGTTTCCCGACGGCGTGGCCTGCTCCTCAACCAAACCGTTGACCGGCCACACCCTCGGCGCCGCCGGCGCGCTGGAAGCGGCGTTCTGCTGGCTAAGCCTGAGCGCCGATAATCCTGAACAGGCGTTGCCGCCGCACATCTGGGACGGTCAGGCCGATCCGGCGCTGCCCCCACTCAAGTGGGTGACCGCGAACGAACGCCTGACGTCCATTGCACCGCGCTACCTGATGAGCAACTCGTTTGCCTTCGGCGGCAACAATGTCAGCCTGATAATCGGAGACGCCCCATGAGCCACTGGCCGCTCGCCGAACTGCTGCCCCATGCCGGCGACATGATTCTGATCGACAGCATCGAGCGCTTCGACGAAGAGCAGATTTTCACCCGCCTCACGGTCAAACCCGACGGCCTGTTCAACCTGCCCGACGGCAGCCTGCCGGCGTGGGTCGGCGTCGAACTGATGGCGCAAAGCGTCGCGGCTTTCGCCGGTTGCCACGCACGGCAGAAAGGCAATCCGGTGGAATTGGGATTCCTCCTCGGCACGCGCAAATTCGAGTGCAATGTCGAAGCCTTTCCGGCCGGCAGCGAGCTGACCATTCACGGTCTGCGCTCACTGGAAGACGACAATGGCATGGGCGTGTTCGAATGCCACATCAACGGCGACGGCATCCAAGCCAGCGCCCGGCTGAACGTGTTCCGTCCGCCACAAGCCAATCAATATCTGCAACAGACAAAGGAGTCGAACGATGACTGAATCCGTACTGGTCACCGGCTCCAGCCGTGGCATCGGCCGCGCCATTGCCTTGCGTCTGGCGCAAGCCGGGCACGACATCGTCCTGCATTGCCGCAGCGGCATGACCGAAGCCCAAGCGGTGCAGGCTGAAGTCCAAGCGCTGGGGCGTAAAGCGCGCATCCTGCAATTTGACGTCGCTGATCGTGAAACCTGCAAAAGCATTCTCGAAGCCGATGTCGACAGCTATGGCGCCTATTACGGCGTGGTGCTCAACGCCGGACTGACTCGCGACGGCGCGTTTCCGGCGTTGAGCGACGACGATTGGGACGTGGTGCTGCGCACCAATCTCGACGGTTTCTACAACGTTCTGCACCCGCTGATGATGCCGATGATCCGCCGTCGCGCCGCCGGGCGCATCGTCTGCATCACCTCCGTGTCAGGTCTGATCGGCAACCGTGGCCAGGTCAATTACAGCGCCTCGAAGGCCGGCCTGATCGGCGCGGCCAAGGCGTTGGCGATCGAGCTGGGCAAACGCAAGATCACCGTCAACTGCGTCGCCCCGGGCTTGATCGACACGGCCATGCTCGACGAAAACGTGCCGGTGGAAGAACTGCTGAAAATGATCCCCGCGCAACGCATGGGCACCCCAGAAGAAGTCGCCGCTGCGGTGAATTTCCTGATGTCGGCGGAAGCCTCGTACATCACCCGCCAGGTGCTGGCGGTCAACGGAGGTCTGTGCTGATGAAGCGCGTCGTCGTCACCGGCATGGCCGGCATCACCTCGCTGGGCAGCGACTGGCAGACCATTGCCGGCAACTTCGCGGCCAACCGCAGCGGCATCCGCCGGATGGACGAGTGGGATCGCTTCAGCGAACTCAACACGCGTCTGGCCGGGCCCATCGATGACTTCCTGGTACCCGCGCACTGGACGCGCAAACAGCTGCGCAGCATGGGCCGCGTCTCACGACTGGCCGTCGGTGCAGCGGAACAAGCACTGGCCGACGCCGGCCTGCTCGGCGACGAATCGATCAAGGACGGGCGCATGGGCGTCGCCTGCGGTTCGTCCACCGGCAGCACCGACGAGATCAAGGCCTTCGGCAACATGCTGCTCAACTCGGTGGCCGAGGGGCTCAATGCCAACTCCTACGTGCGGATGATGCCGCACACCACCGCCGCCAATATCAGCATCTTCTTCGGCCTCACCGGGCGCCTGATTCCCACCTCCAGCGCCTGCACCAGCGGCAGCCAGGGCATCGGCTACGCCTACGAAGCCATCAAGTTCGGCCGCCTGCCGCTGATGCTCGCCGGCGGGGCCGAAGAACTGTGCCCGACCGAAGCCATGGTCTTCGACGCGCTCTATGCCACCAGCCTGAAAAACGATGCACCACAGTCCAGCCCGCGCCCGTACGACAAGGGCCGCGACGGCCTGGTAATCGGCGAAGGTGGCGGCATGCTGGTGCTTGAGGAGCTGGAACACGCCCTCGCCCGTGGCGCACACATCCACGCCGAAATCGTCGGTTTCGGCAGCAACGCCGACGGCCAGCACACCACTCGCCCGGAACAGCTGACCATGCGCCGCGCCATGGAGCTGGCCCTGGAAGACGCCGGGCTGACGCCGGATGCCATCGGCTATGTAAATGGTCACGGCACGGCTACAGAACAGGGCGACATTGCCGAAACACTGGCTACCAGCAGTCTGTTCGGCGAGCGCATGCCGATCAGCTCGCAGAAGAGTTTCCTCGGCCACACCCTCGGCGCCTGCGGGGCACTGGAGTCGTGGTTCAGCATCGAGATGATGAATCGCGATCTGTACGTGCATACGTTCAACCTCGACGAGGTCGATCCGCACTGCGGCAGGCTCGATTACCTGCGCGGCGAATTCCGCCAGATGCACCATGAGTACGTAATGAACAACAATTTCGCTTTTGGTGGCGTCAACACCTCGTTGATCTTCCGCCGCTGGCACTGACCGCAACACGTTTTGGAGTGAAGGGAATGACTCAGTTTCACCGCATCGCCGCGCTACTGGCACTGGCTTTTGTACTCGGTGGTTGCACCAGCAAACCGGTTTACAACGCCAAGGAAGAGTTCTCGCCCAACCTCGGCTTCACCCAGCAACAGATGAGCCGCGCGATCGTCACCGCGCTCAATGACCGCCAATGGGTCGTGCAATCGGTACGTCCGGGCATGATCAAAGCGGCGATCACCGTACGCGGCCGTCATCACGCCGAAGTCGACATCCCGTTCACCCCGACCTCGTTCGAAATCGACTATCGCAGCAGCTACGGCCTCGACGCCAGGGACGGCAAGATCCACGGCAACTACAACCGCTGGGTCAACCGTCTGCGTGACAACGTACTCAAAGAACTGTCGATCAACCCGGACATCGAAGCCGTCAACAACCTGGGCATCATCAAACAGGGCGCCGACGAGCCGACCTACCTGAGCTTTCGCGAAGGCGTCAAACGCGCCACCGACGCCGGCCTGCTCGACGGCAGCGTGAAGTTCTACCTGGCCGGCGAAACCCTGCCAAAACAGGTGCGCAAACTCGACACCGTGAGCAGCAGCCGCAAGACCAACGGCTCGAACAAGTCCGACGAAGACGCCTGCTTCTGGGCCCTGCAATCGGCGCTGGCAACGCTGCAAAACGCCGCGAAAAAAGCTGACGCCAATGCGGTGATCAATATCGCAAGCGTCGACCAGCGCGACCTGTACAAAGACACCGAAAAATTCCAGTGCCGCGCGGGAATGGTGGTATCGAGTGTGGCGCTACGTGGGGATCTGGCGCACGTGGATTGATGGGACGGCACAAACGACAAGGGGCGCCAATTGGCGCCCCTTGTCTTTGTCACACGGGTGGCGCTGAAGGGGGATTTGGTGCGGTTGCCCTAACGGCAAGATCAAGAGATCGCAGCCTTCGGCAGCTCCTACAATGGAACTCGCGTTTTCCTGTAGGAGCTGCCGAAGGCTGCGATCTTTCAAGCGGACTCGACCTTGCGCGTGAGCAATTCAACAAACGCCTTGGCCATCGGCGATTTCTGGTCTTTGCGCTGCACCAGCCACACTGCTGAAATCGCCTCCGGATCGAGCAACGGCCGGTAAACCACGCCGTCGATGCGCATCCGCTGATAGGACGCTGGCAGCACCGAAACCCCGAGCCCCGCCGCGACCAGACCGATAATGGTCATCGCCTCGCCGGCCTCCTGGGCAAAGTGCGGGCTGAAACCGGCTTCACGGGCCAGGCTCAATAATTGCGCGTAAAGACCGCTGCCGTAGCTGCGCGGAAAAAACACGAACGGCTCCAGCGCCAGCGCCGAGAGAAACAGGCCTTCGTCGCTGCCCTGGGCCAACGGATGCTTGGAGCTGAGCACCGCCACCAACGGCTCACGCATCAACTCCACCACACTCAGCGAATCCGGCAAACCGAGCGGGCGCATGATGCCCACTTCAATCGACTGATCGACCAGTGCCTCCGCGACCATGGTGCTGCTCATCTCGCGCAGGTTCAGGTGCACCGCCGGGAAGCGCTGACGAAAGGAAAAGATCGCCTGCGGAATCGTCGAGTTGAACGGCGCCGAGGAGGTGAAGCCGATCTTCAACTCGCCAAGCTCGCCCAGTTGCGCGCGCCGGGCAACGTCCGCCGCCTTGTCGACCTGCGCCAGCACCAGCCGCGCCTCCTGCAGAAACAGGCGGCCGGCCTCGCTCAGCTCGACCCGACGATTGGTGCGCTCGAACAACCGCGCGCCAAGCTGCTGCTCCAGCGCCTGAATCTGCTGGCTCAGCGGTGGCTGCGAGATACCCAGCACCTGCGCGGCCCGACCGAAATGCAGTTCTTCGGCGACAGCAATGAAGTAACGCAGATGACGCAATTCCATGTGAACCCCATTAGGTCGTCAAAGCTATCAAACAGGTCGAACAATATATTGGATAGAAACATTAGCCAGCTATATGATTTTTTCCATTGCCTGCCTGGCCGCCCCTCCGAGGTTTGAAGTGAAAACTGCCGTTGCGCCACTTGCCCATGAAGTCCCGCCCGCTGCCGGCGGCGACGATGCCATCGCCGAGCTGCAAGAGATCTACATCGAAAAGGGCACACCGGCGTTCATGCGCACCGTCCTGGCGTTGTTCTGTGGCGGCTTTGCGACATTCGCCCTGCTTTATTGCGTGCAACCGATGATGCCGCTGCTGTCCCACGAGTACGGGATCAACGCAGCGCAGAGCAGTCTGATTCTGTCCGTGGCAACCGGCATGCTGGCTTTCGGTCTGCTGATCACCGGGCCGGTTTCCGATCGCATCGGGCGCAAACCGGTGATGGTCGCGGCACTGTTTGCCGCGGCACTGTTTACCATCGCCAGTTCGATGATGCCGAGCTGGCACGGCGTGCTGGTCATGCGCGCACTGATCGGCCTGTCGTTGAGCGGTCTGGCGGCAGTGGCGATGACCTATCTGAGCGAAGAAATTCATCCACAACACATCGGTCTGGCGATGGGCTTGTACATTGGCGGCAATGCGATCGGCGGGATGAGCGGACGTTTGATCACCGGCGTGCTGATCGACTTTGTCAGCTGGCACACAGCAATGCTGGTGATCGGCGCTCTGGCGCTGGTCGCAGCGGCGGTGTTCTGGAAGATCCTGCCGCCGTCGCGCAACTTCCGCGCCCGCTCGCTGCACCCGCGCAGCCTGCTCGACGGCTTCACCATGCACTTTCGCGACGCCGGCCTGCCGCTGCTGTTCCTTGAAGCGTTCGTGCTGATGGGCGCGTTTGTCACGCTGTTCAACTACATCGGTTATCGCTTGCTGGCCGCGCCGTACAACCTGGATCAGGTGTTTGTCGGCTTGCTCTCGGTGGTCTACCTGTCCGGGATCTACAGCTCGGCAAAAATCGGTTCACTGGCGGACAAGCTGGGGCGACGCAAAGTGCTGTGGGCGACCATTGCGCTGATGTTCGTGGGGCTCGCGCTGACGATTTTCACGCCGCTGTTGCTGGTGATCGTCGGCATGCTGGTGTTCACCTTCGGCTTCTTCGCCGCGCACTCGGTGGCGAGCAGCTGGATCGGCCGGCGGGCGTTGAAGGCCAAGGGACAGGCGTCGTCGCTGTATCTGTTCAGCTATTACGCCGGGTCGAGCATTGCCGGGACGGCGGGTGGGGTGTTCTGGCATTTGGGTGGGTGGCACGGGATTGGCCTGTTTATCGGCTCGTTGTTGCTGATTGCGCTGCTGGTGGCATTGAAGCTGGCGAAGTTGCCGCCACTTGGTGGTGTGAAAGCTTAAAAGCAAAAGATCGCAGCCTTCGGCAGCTCCTACAGGGAAACGCGAATCCCAATGTAGGAGCTGCCGAAGGCTGCGATCTTTTGATCTTGATAAACGCCCGGGCGTTTTATTGGGCGACGATCACTCGTGATACTGCGCCGACAGTTCATGCACCGCACGCAGGAACGCACCGGCATGTTCCGGATCAACTTCCGGGGTGATGCCATGACCCAGGTTGAACACGTGGCCGCTGCCCTTGCCGTAGCTGGCCAGGATGCGTCCGACTTCGCTGCGGATCGCTTCCGGCTTGGCGTAGAGCACGGTCGGGTCCATGTTGCCTTGCAGCGCGACCCTGTCGCCGACGCGGGCGCGGGCGTTGCCGATGTCGCAGGTCCAGTCCAGGCCCAGTGCGTCGGCGCCAGCATCGGCGATGCTTTCCAGCCACAGGCCGCCATTCTTGGTGAAGAGGATCACCGGTACTTTGCGACCGTCGTTTTCGCGGATCAGACCGCTGACGATTTTCTTCATGTAGGCCAGGGAGAATTCCTGATACGCCGCCGCCGACAGGTTGCCGCCCCAGGTATCGAAAATCTGCACCGCTTGCGCGCCGGCCATGATCTGGCCATTGAGGTACGAGGTCACCGATTGCGCCAGCTTGTCGAGCAGCAGGTGCATGGCTTGCGGGTTGTCGTAGAGCATGGCCTTGGTCTTGCGGAAGTCTTTCGACGAGCCGCCTTCGACCATGTACGTGGCCAGGGTCCACGGGCTGCCGGAGAAACCGATCAGCGGTACGCGACCGTTGAGTTCGCGACGGATGGTGCTGACCGCGTCCATGACGTAGCCGAGGTCTTTGTGCGGATCAGGGATCGGCAGGGCTTCGATATCGGCCAGAGTGCTGACGACTTTCTTGAAGCGCGGGCCTTCACCGGTCTCGAAGTACAGGCCTTGGCCCATGGCGTCGGGGATGGTGAGGATGTCGGAAAACAGGATCGCCGCGTCCAGTTGCGGATAGCGGTCCAGCGGTTGCAGGGTGACTTCGCAGGCGAATTCCGGATTCATGCACAGGCTCATGAAGTCGCCGGCATGGGCGCGGCTGGCGCGGTATTCCGGCAGGTAGCGGCCGGCCTGGCGCATCATCCACACAGGGGTGACGTCAACGGGTTGCTTGAGCAGGGCGCGCAGGAAACGATCGTTCTTCAGGGCAGTCATGTCGGCATCCGGAAAAAAAGTGCGGGCATTTTCTCAGAGCGCGAGGCAAAAGGCACGGCTGTGGGTCAGCCTTTTGTCTATCGGGTCAATTTATCGCGCTGGAACACGATTTTCGCACCACCCTAAAACAACTGTGGGAGCGAGCCTGCTCGCGAAGAGGCCGGCACATCCAACATTGAAGTTGGCTGACAGACCGCTTTCGCGAGCAGGCTCGCTCCCACAGGGTTATTGCGTTTAGCTCAGGCGCCGGGGTCAGACGCCCAGGTAATCGAGGATCCCCTCGGCGGCATTGCGCCCTTCGAAGATCGCCGTCACCACCAGGTCGGAACCGCGCACCATGTCGCCACCAGCGAAGATTTTCGGGTTGCTGGTCTGGTGCTTGTACTGACCTTGCTCAGGCGCAACAACTCGGCCCTGGCTGTCGGTCTGGATTTCGAATTGCTCAAACCATGGCGCCGGGCTCGGGCGGAAGCCGAAGGCGATGACCACGGCGTCGGCCGGGATGATCTCTTCGGAACCCGGAATCGGCTCTGGGCTGCGACGGCCGCGGGCGTCCGGTTCGCCGAGACGGGTCTCGACCACTTTCACGCCTTCGACCTTATCTTCACCGACGATAGCGATCGGCTGACGGTTGTAGAGGAATTTCACGCCTTCTTCTTTGGCGTTCTTCACCTCTTTGCGCGAGCCAGGCATATTCGCTTCGTCACGACGATAGGCACAGGTCACCGACTTGGCGCCCTGACGGATCGAGGTGCGGTTGCAGTCCATTGCCGTATCGCCGCCACCGAGTACCACAACCTTCTTGCCTTTCATGTCGACGAAATCTTCCGGCGACTTTTCAAAGCCCAGGTTGCGGTTGACGTTGGCGATGAGGAAGTCCAGTGCGTCGTAAACGCCCGGCAGGTCTTCACCGGCAAAGCCGCCCTTCATGTAGGTGTAGGTGCCCATGCCCATGAACACCGCATCGTATTCGGCGAGCAGTTGCTCCATGGTCACGTCTTTGCCGACTTCGGTGTTCAGGCGAAACTCGATGCCCATGCCGGTGAAGACTTCGCGACGATTGCTCAGCACGGTCTTCTCAAGCTTGAACTCGGGGATGCCAAAGGTCAGCAAGCCACCGATTTCCGGGTTCTTGTCGAACACCACCGGGGTCACACCGCCACGCACCAGCACATCGGCACAACCCAGGCCCGCCGGGCCCGCGCCGATGATCGCAACGCGCTTGCCGGTCGGTTTGACCTTGGACATGTCCGGGCGCCAGCCCATGGCGAACGCGGTGTCGGTGATGTACTTCTCGACCGAACCGATGGTCACCGCGCCGAAACCGTCGTTAAGGGTGCAGGCACCCTCGCACAGACGATCCTGCGGGCACACCCGGCCGCAGACTTCCGGCAGGGTGTTGGTCTGGTGCGACAGCTCCGCGGCCTGGAGGATGTTGCCCTCGGCCACCAACTTGAGCCAATTGGGAATGAAATTGTGCACCGGGCACTTCCATTCGCAGTACGGGTTACCGCAACCCAGGCAGCGGTGGGCCTGATCGGCCGACTGCTGGGGTTTGAACGGTTCGTAGATTTCGACGAACTCTTTCTTGCGTTGACGCAACAGTTTCTTCTTCGGATCCTTGCGCCCGACATCGATGAACTGGAAGTCGTTATTGAGACGTTCGGCCATCTTCAAAACCTCATCACAGCAGCTTCAAGCTACTAGCTTCAAGCTGCAAGAAAATCACTCTGCAGGCACATCGCGCACTGCTGTTAACTTGCGGCTTGTAGCTTGCCGCTTGCAGCTACGTCTTTATTGTGGGCTTGCACGAGTACTGGAGAGCAGAGATTTCAAGCTCGCCGCCTTAGGCTTGACCAGCCAGAAACGACGCACGTAATCGTCGAGATTCTCGGCGAGTTCACGACCCCACTCGCTGTCGGTTTCGGCGACGTACTCGTTCAGCACGTTCTGCAGGTGGCTGCGATAGGCCTCCATCGCCTCGCCGCTGATCCGCTGGATCTCCACCAGTTCGTGGTTGACCCGGTCAACGAAGGTGTTGTCCTGATCGAGCACGTAGGCGAAACCACCGGTCATGCCCGAGCCGAAGTTGTAACCGGTCTTGCCCAGCACGCAGACGAAACCACCGGTCATGTACTCGCAGCAGTGATCGCCAGTGCCTTCCACCACCGTGTGGGCACCGGAGTTACGCACGGCGAAACGCTCGCCTGCGGTGCCGGCGGCGAACAGCTTGCCGCCCGTGGCGCCGTACAGGCAGGTGTTGCCGATGATGGCGCTTTCCTGAGTTTTGTAGACGCTGCCCTTCGGCGGCACGATGACCAGCTTGCCGCCGGTCATGCCTTTGCCGACGTAGTCATTGGCGTCGCCTTCAAGGTACATGTTCAGACCGCCGGCGTTCCACACGCCAAAGCTCTGCCCGGCCGTGCCTTTGAAACGGAAGGTGATCGGCGCCTTGGCCATGCCCTGATTGCCGTGCTTGCGCGCGATTTCGCCGGAGATCCGTGCACCGATCGAGCGGTCGCAGTTGCAGATGTCCAGATCGAACTCGGCGCCGCTGAGGTCATTGATCGCCGACGAGGCCATTTCGACCATTTTCTCGGCCAGCAGGCCTTTGTCGAACGGCGGGTTGCGCTCCACGCCGCAGAACTGAGGCTTGTCCGCCGGGATGTGATCACTGCCCAAAAGCGGCGTCAGGTCCAGATGATGTTGCTTGGCGGTCTGGCCTTCGAGGATTTCCAGCAGATCGGTGCGGCCGATCAGCTCTTCGAGGGAACGCACGCCGAGCCTGGCCAGCCACTCACGGGTTTCTTCGGCGACGTAGGTGAAGAAATTCACCACCATGTCGACGGTGCCGATGTAGTGATCCTTGCGCAGCTTCTCGTTCTGAGTCGCGACGCCGGTGGCGCAGTTGTTCAGGTGGCAGATGCGCAGGTATTTGCAGCCCAGCGCGATCATCGGCGCGGTGCCGAAGCCGAAGCTTTCGGCGCCGAGGATCGCCGCTTTGATCACGTCGAGACCGGTTTTCAGGCCACCGTCGGTCTGCACCCGGACTTTGCCGCGCAGGTCGTTGCCGCGCAGGGTCTGGTGGGTTTCAGCCAGGCCCAGTTCCCACGGCGCACCCGCGTATTTGATCGAGGTCAGCGGCGAAGCACCGGTGCCGCCGTCGTAGCCGGAGATGGTGATCAGGTCGGCATAGGCTTTGGCCACACCGGCGGCGATGGTGCCGACGCCGGCTTCTGCCACCAGTTTCACCGACACCAGTGCCTGCGGGTTGACCTGCTTGAGGTCAAAGATCAGCTGCGACAAGTCTTCGATCGAATAGATGTCGTGGTGCGGCGGTGGCGAAATCAGGGTCACGCCCGGCACCGCATAACGCAGCTTGGCGATCAGACCGTTGACCTTGCCGCCCGGCAGTTGCCCGCCCTCGCCCGGCTTGGCGCCTTGCGCAACCTTGATCTGCAGCACTTCGGCGTTGACCAGGTATTCCGGGGTTACACCAAAACGGCCAGTGGCGACCTGTTTGATTTTCGAGCTTTTGATGGTGCCGTAACGCGCCGGGTCTTCGCCACCTTCGCCGGAGTTGGAACGCGCGCCGAGGCGGTTCATGGCTTCGGCCAAGGCTTCGTGGGCTTCCGGCGACAGCGCGCCCAGCGAGATACCGGCGGAGTCGAAGCGCTTGAGCACCGATTCCAGCGGCTCGACTTCACTGATGTCCAGCGGCGTGTCGAGGGTCTTGACCTTGAACAGATCGCGAATCATCGACACCGGGCGGTTGTCCACCAGCGAGGTGTATTCCTTGAACTTGGCGTAGTCACCCTGCTGCACAGCGGCTTGCAGGGTGTTGACCACATCCGGGTTGTAGGCGTGATATTCGCCACCGTGGACGAACTTCAGCAGACCGCCCTGCTGGATCGGCTTGCGCGGACTCCAGGCTTCGACGGCCAGGGCTTTCTGCTCGGCTTCGATGTCGACGAAACGCGCGCCCTTGATACGGCTCGGCACGCCACGGAAGCTCAGCTCGCAAACTTCTTCGGAGAGGCCGATGGCCTCGAACAGCTGCGCCCCACGGTACGAAGCGATGGTCGAAATACCCATCTTCGAGAGGATCTTGAGCAAGCCCTTGGTGATGCCCTTGCGGTAGTTCTTGAACACCTCGTAAAGGTCGCCCAGCACTTCACCGGTACGGATCAGGTCGCCCAGCACTTCGTAGGCCAGGAACGGATAGACCGCCGAGGCGCCGAAACCGATCAGCACGGCGAAGTGGTGCGGATCGCGTGCGGTGGCGGTTTCAACGAGGATGTTGGAATCGCAGCGCAGGCCTTTTTCGGTCAGGCGGTGGTGTACCGCGCCAGTCGCCAGAGAAGCGTGAATCGGCAGTTTGCCCGGGGCGATATGGCGATCGCTCAGGACGATCTGGGTACGCCCGGCGCGCACGGCTTCTTCAGCCTGATCGGCGACGTTGCGGATCGCCGCTTCGAGGCCGAGGCTTTCGTCATAGTTGAGGTCGATGATCGCCCGTTCGAAACCCGGTCGGTCGAGATTCATCAGCGAGCGCCACTTGGCCGGCGAGATGACTGGCGAGCTGAGGATCACCCGCGAGGCGTGTTCCGGGGACTCCTGGAAAATGTTGCGCTCGGCGCCAAGGCAGATTTCCAGCGACATGACGATCGCTTCACGCAACGGGTCGATCGGCGGGTTGGTGACCTGGGCGAACTGCTGACGGAAATAGTCGTACGGCGTGCGCACGCGCTGGGACAGCACGGCCATCGGCGTATCGTCGCCCATCGACCCGACGGCTTCGTAGCCCTGCTCGCCGAGCGGACGCAGCACCTGATCGCGCTCCTCGAACGTGACCTGATACATCTTCATGTATTGCTTGAGCTGATCGACGTCGTAGAAGGCCGAACCGTGGTCGTTGTCTTCCATGGTCGCCTGAATGCGCAGGGCATTCTTGCGCAGCCATTGCTTGTACGGATGACGGGATTTCAGACGGTTGTCGATCGCATCGGTATCGAGGATCTGCCCGGTTTCGGTGTCCACGGCGAAGATCTGGCCCGGGCCGACACGGCCCTTGGCGAGCACGTCTTCGGGCTGGTAGTTCCACACGCCGATTTCCGACGCCAATGTGATGAAACCGTTCTTGGTGGTGACCCAGCGCGCCGGGCGCAGGCCGTTACGGTCGAGCAGGCACACCGCGTAACGACCGTCGGTCATGACCACGCCGGCCGGGCCGTCCCACGGTTCCATGTGCATCGAGTTGTATTCGTAGAACGCACGCAGATCCGGGTCCATGGTTTCGACGTTCTGCCACGCTGGCGGAATGATCATCCGCACACCACGGAACAAATCGATGCCACCGGTGACCATCAGTTCGAGCATGTTGTCCATGCTCGAGGAGTCGGAACCGACACGGTTGACCAGTGGACCGAGTTCTTCCAGATCCATCAGATCGTTGGTGAACTTGGTCCGACGGGCCTGCGCCCAGTTGCGGTTACCGGTGATGGTGTTGATCTCGCCGTTGTGGGCGAGGAAGCGGAACGGCTGGGCCAGCGGCCATTTCGGCAGGGTGTTGGTGGAAAAGCGCTGGTGGAACACGCAGATTGCGGTTTGCAGACGCTCGTCGCTCAGGTCCGGATAAAACGCGGCCAGGTCGGCCGGCATCATCAGGCCTTTATAGATGATGGTCTTGTGGGAAAAGCTGCAGATGTAGTGGTCGGTGTCAGCCGCGTTGGCCACCGACGAACGGCGACGGGCGCTGAACAGCTTGACCGCCATGTCCTGATCGCTCAGGCCTTCGCCACCGATGTAAACCTGCTCGATCTGTGGCAGACGCTCAAGGGCCAAACGGCCAAGGACGCTGGTGTCGATTGGCACTTTGCGCCAGCCGATCAGTTGCAGGCCCTCAGCGAGGATCTCGCGGTTCATGTTCTCGCGAGCAGCTTCGGCCTTGGCCGGATCCTGATTGAAAAACACCATGCCCACCGCATATTGCTTGGGCATTTCGACGCCGAAGCTTTCCTGGGCAATGGCTCGCAGGAAGGCATCGGGCTTTTGAATCAGCAGACCGCAACCGTCACCGGTCTTGCCGTCGGCATTAATCCCACCGCGGTGGGTCATGCAGGTCAGGGCCTCGATGGCCGTTTGCAAAAGGGTGTGACTGGGCTCGCCCTGCATATGAGCTATCAGGCCGAAACCGCAGTTATCCTTGAATTCATCTGGTTGGTACAGACCTGCTTTCATAGACACTTTCTCACCAGGCTGCCTCTATTGGAGGCAAATTTCTTTTCAATTCAACCACTTGCGTTCCGCGCCGAACGTACGCCGGCTTAGCGGGGGCAAAAGGGTGGTCATTGTACACAGCGACACAGAGGCTCACAAATTTGACGACGAACTGTCGCAAATTCATGTCGCATTTGTGAAAGGTTTAAAGCGATCTGCTGTGCTAGTCAAAACTTTTTTAAATTCTGACCGCAACGACTCAAAAACTACTGTGACGCAGACACCACAAGGCACGCGGTCGCATGGACGGTTGGCGCTTGCTGGCGAACCGCGTTGCACGCCAACGTGTGCGAGGCAAGGCGCGGGATGCTGCCAATGGTTGTTCCCTTGGCAAATCCCGCAACGCAGCCTCGCACACGTTGGCGCGCAACCCGAAGGGACGCGCCCCATTTTTCGCTGGGCAGCGTTGCTCGGAACTTATTTGGAAAAACCAAACTACGTTCCTCACGCCTTGCCCAGCAAAAAATGGGGCGGCGTCGCGGTCGTCAGCAAGCGCCAACCGTCCCTGGAGACGGCGCGCACTTATGGAGATTTTGAGGTGCCGGGAGAGGCGGCCTGGGTAAGGCCGCCGAATCTTCAGCGAGTTGTTGCCAGTTCCTGTTGGACGCTGGCGACAGTGCGAGGCCAAGGTTTACCAGCCTGAACCTTCGCTGGCAAGGCCTTGATGGCAGAAACGGCCGCATCACGATTGGCAAAGTTGCCGTAGGTGATCACGTAAAGCGGCTTGCCGTTGAGGACTTTCTTGAAATAACGGTACTCGCCGCCCTGCTCCTTGACGAAGTTCTGTGCGGCGGTTTCCGAGCTGGTGCCGAGGATCTGCACAACATAGTTGCTGGTCGGCTGACCGGCGTACCAACTGCCACCGGCCGCTTTGGCAACGGTGACCGGCTTGTCGGCAGGCTTGGCCGCGGTGGCCGGTTTGGCCGGAGCAGGTGCCGGCTTCGCGGCAGGCGCCGGTGTTGCCGGAGCAGGCTTGGCCGTGGCGATTTGCGTCGGTGCCGGGGTGGGCGCTGGCTTGGCTGCGGGGGTCGGAACCGGGGTCGGTGCAGGACCGGCCGGAACGCCGGCCGGCGGTGCGGAAGTGGTCACGGTTGGCGGCGTTTCGCTGGAGCCCTCCAGCGGCACACCGTCGTCACCTTCGGTGATGCCACCGGCGGCCTCGGCCAACGGGCCACGCATGACCGGTTGCGAGTTGCCGACCAGCGGCAGTGGCATTGGCTGGGTGTTGCCGGCGAATTCAACGGACGGGTTGGCGCCGTTCGCTGCGCCCTGACCCAATGGCAGTTGCGCCTGTTCATTGGCCGGAGCACCGGTGGTCGGTGCCTTGCTGCGACCCGGCATCAGCCAGGCGGCGGCAACCGCGACCACAACGACGGCGGAAATCGCCAATACGTGTTTCTTCGGCATGTTGAACCCCATACTTGGACGCTTGACCGCGGAGCGGCTGGCAATCATGACTTCGATCAGAGCATCGCGAGCGACCTGGTTGATGTTGCCCGGCCAGCCCTCGGAGCTTTCGTGAATATCAGAGATCTGATCTGCGGTGAAAAGTTCGACACCCCGACCCGCGCCTTCCAGCCGCTGGTCGAGATATTCGCGGGTCTCTTCTTCGGTGTACGGCTGCAATTCGATGACGTGGAAGCGCTCTTCTTCGAGCTGCAATGCCTCGAGCTGAGCGATCAGCGACGACTCGCCGAAGAGGAATACATGCGGACGACCTTCCGGAGTGCCCGCGCCCAGCGCCATCAACGCTTCCAGCGCAGACTCGTCGAGCTGCTCGGCATCGTCCACCAGCAGATAGACTTCCTGCCCGGTCAGCCCCAGTTGCACCACCTGCTCGAGAATCGCGCCGACTTCGGCCTGGGCGACATCCAGCGCCTGCGCCACCTGGCGCAGTACGCCGGCCGCATCACCGGCACCACGGGCGGAAACCACCACGCTCTGCACCGATTGTTTGTTGGTGCTGGCCACCAGCGCCTGGCGCAGCAGGGTCTTGCCGCTGCCCTGCGGGCCGGTCACCACCAGCAGCAACTGGCTGTAACGGGCCAGATGATGCAGTTGCCCCAGCACCGGCTTGCGCTGGGCCGGGAAGAATTTGAAACCCGGCACCCGTGGGGCGAACGGATCGTGACTTAACTGAAAATGGCCGAGAAACGCCTCGTCGGCATGCAAACTAGTCATCGGAATCGTTTTAACCTTTAAGCTGAGCCAAGGCGCGGTAATCCGCTCCCAGCGTGGCCTGTAGAACCTCTTTCGGATAATCGTCGGTCACTACCGCTTCGCCCATCCGGCGCAGCAGCACCAGGCGCAGACGACCGTCGATCACTTTTTTATCAATTGCCATGTGTTGGAGAAAATCCGCTTCAGTCATTTCTTCCGGCGGAATGACGGGCAGACCGGCGCGCTGGAACAGACGAATACCGCGATCACGTTCCTGCTCGCTGATCCAGCCCAGACGCGCGGACATCTCCAGCGCCATCACGGTACCAGCCGCCACCGCCTCGCCATGTAGCCAGACACCATAGCCCATGTGGGTTTCGATGGCGTGGCCGAAGGTGTGGCCGAGGTTGAGCGTGGCGCGCACACCGGTTTCCTTCTCATCGGCGCCGACCACGGCAGCCTTGGCCGCGCAGGAGCGCTCGATCGCATAGGTCAGGGCGGTTTGATCCAGCGCACGCAAGGCGTCGACGTTGTCTTCCAGCCAGGTCAGGAACGGTTCGTCGCAAATCAGGCCGTACTTGATGACTTCCGCCAGCCCCGCCGACAGTTCGCGCTGCGGCAGGGTTTTCAGCGATGCGGTATCGATCAGCACCACGTTCGGCTGATAGAACGCGCCGACCATGTTCTTGCCCAGCGGGTGGTTGATGCCGGTCTTGCCACCAACCGACGAATCGACCTGCGACAGCAGCGTGGTAGGAATCTGGATGAAATCGACACCGCGCTGATAGCAGGCGGCAGCGAAACCGGCCATGTCGCCGATCACCCCGCCGCCCAAGGCGATCACGGTGGTGCGGCGGTCGTGTCGGGCGCTCAGCAGACCGTCGAAAATCAACTGCAGGGTTTCCCAGTTCTTGAAGGCTTCGCCGTCGGGCAACACCACCGAGATCACCGAGAACTGCGCAAGGCTGCGGGTCAGACGTTCAAGATAGAGCGGCGCGACGGTTTCGTTGGAGATGATTGCCACCTGCCGCCCGTGGATATGCGGTGCCAGCAGTTCGGGCTGATCCAACAGACCTTCGCCAATATGAATCGGGTAGCTGCGCTCGCCTAGATCGACCTTGAGTGTCTGCATGTGTCCCCACAGTGAAGATGGAAGCAGGCATCCTGCCCTGAAATTATTGGTGTTCTGCGACCTGTAGCGGTATGACGCCGCTCGCCCGGCATCCGCCACACACTCGGCGGGCGCTGACAGGACGCCGAGGATAGCGCATTTCGGGCGCGGCTTTAACGGGGTGGCAACTGCGCGAGGCGATCAAGAATGTCGAGCACCACCATGCGTGGTGGCCGCTCGTCGGTTTCCACCACCAGATCGGCGATTTCCCTATAGAGCGGATCGCGGATCTCCAGCAAATCACGCAGGGTTTTCGCCGGATCAGCGGTGCGCAGCAGCGGCCGATTGCGATCACGGGAGGTGCGGCCGACCTGCTGCTCGACGGAGGCGTGCAGATACACCACGCGCCCGCCTTCGTGCAGGGCCTTGCGATTGGCATCACGCATCACCGCGCCGCCGCCGGTCGCCAGCACCACGCCGTCGAACGCGCACAGCTCGGCGATCATCGCCTGCTCGCGGTCACGAAAGCCGGGCTCGCCTTCCTTGTCGAAGATCCATGGGATATTGGCACCCGTGCGCAGCTCAATTTCCTTGTCGGAATCCTTGAACGGCAGGCGCAGCTCTTTGGCCAGCAATCGGCCGATGGTGCTTTTGCCAGCACCCATCGGTCCTACAAGTATCAAATTTCGCACAGAATCAACGACTCACAGCAATCGCCTGGTTATTCATGATACGCGGAGTGAGAAATACCAGCAGCTCGGATTTTTTCTCCGAAACCACATCACGCCGGAAAAGGCGGCCAAGATACGGCACATCGCCAAGAAATGGCACCTTATCTACGACCTTGCTCTGAGTATTTGAAAAAACGCCACCAATGACGATGGTCTCGCCGTCATTGACCAGCACCTTGGCGTTGACCTCGTTCTTCTTGATCGGCGGCACATCCTGCACTTTGTTCAGGTAGTCCGGTTCGTCCTTGGTGACCTTGACCTCCATGATAATGCGGTTGTCCGGGGTGATCTGCGGCGTAACTTCCAGTGACAGCGAGGCCTCCTTGAACGACACCGAGGTCGCGCCACTGGAGCTCGCCTCCTGATACGGAATCTCAGTGCCTTTGAGGATCTTGGCGGTTTCCTTGTCCGAGGTCACCACCTTCGGCTGCGAGACGATTTCGCCGTTGCCGGTCTTTTCCATCGCCGTCAGCTCCAGATCCAGCAACACGTTGTCGGTGATGAACGCGATGCCGATCCCGGAGGTATTGTTCACCGTGCCCATGTCGACGAACGGCGAGTTGGTGCTGGTGCTGCCCGGCGTGCCGATGGTGCTCGACGAGCCGTTGACCCCGGAGGCGTTCCAGTTGCCCTTGTTCTGCACCGAGCCGCCCCAGCGCACGCCAAGGCTTTTGTCGTAATCGACGTTGGCTTCGACGATCCGTGCCTCGATCATCACCTGACGTACCGGAATATCCAGTTGCGCAACGATCCGCCGTAATTCGTCGAGGCGGTCCTGGGTCTGGTAGGCAATGATGTTGTTGGTCCGCTCATCGACGGTAATCGAACCGCGCTCATCCACCTTCGCCTCGGCACTGGTGACCGACTGGAACAGCTTGGCAATGTCCGCCGCCTTGGCGTAATTGACTTGCAGCAGCTCGCGACGCAGCGGCGCCAGCTCGGCGATCTGTTTCTGCGACTCCAGTTCCTGGCGCTCGCGGGCGGCGATTTCATCAGCCGGAGCGACCAGCAGCACATTGCCGATCTTGCGTTTGTCCAGCCCCTTGGTTTTCAACACCAGATCCAGCGCCTGATCCCACGGCACATTCTGCAGGCGCAAGGTGATGCCGCCCTGCACGGTGTCACTGGCCACCAGGTTGAGATTGGTGAAGTCAGCGATCAGTTGCAGCACCGAGCGTACGTCGATGTCCTGAAAATTCAGCGAAAGTTTGTCGCCGACGTAAGCCTGACGGTCGGCGTTGCGCTTTTGCAGGTCGTCGACGCTCATCGGCCGAATGCTCACGGTGAGCTTGTTGTCGGTCTGGAACGTGGAATAGTCGAAGGTGCCACTGGGCTCGACGCTGATCACCGTGCGATCGCCGCTGACTGCGGCGTTGACGAACTGCACCGGGGTGGCGAAATCCTTGACGTCGAGTCGCACGCGAAGTTTTTCCGGCAATTGCGTGCGGGCGAAGCTGAGGATGATCTTGCCATCGTGCTCCTGGACATCCGGGGCGATGGTCGGGTCGGACAGGTCGATGACCACGTTGCCCTCGCCCTCGGTACCGCGCTGGAAATCGACACCGCGAATCGACCGGGTTCGCGGCACGAATGGTTTAGCGGTTGGCGCCGCGGCCGTGGCAGTACGCGGTGCAGCGGCGGCCGGGCGCGGCGCAGTCGCAGAGGCGCCCTGACCGATCACCACAAACAGATTATTGCCCTCGACCCGCGTGCTGTATGGCGCCAATTGCGTCAGGCTGACAATCAGCCGCGTACGATCCTTGGCTTGTGCCACCGTCGCCGTGCGCGCATTGCCACTGCCCAGATCGAGATTTCTGCTGGCCAGCTGGCTGGTCACGCCCGGCAGATCCAGCGCTATGCGCGCTGGCGACTCCGTGGTGTAACCCTTGGGAGGCGGCGGCGGGCCGTCGAACGACAGCTTCAGTTCGACCCGGTCCCCCGGCAGCGCTGCAACATCCAGCGCCTTCAGATTGGCCGCAACTACCATCGGCGATATCAACGCTATCCATAGCGAAAAACCGAGGGTGGAGAAAATCCTGTTCATTGTTCGACTTCCACTATGAGTGCTCTTTCAAAGGAATGGTGCGCGGCCGCTCCAGCCAGGCGCCGGCGCCGTCGGGCACGATCTCCACCACGTCGACCTGGGTGGCGCTGATGGCAACAATCCGACCATCGTTGCGGCCCAGGTAATCGCCGACCTTCAGGCGATGCACTCCGCCCGCGCCGCGTAATAGCGCAAACGAGCCCGAGGCGTTGGCAATCGTGCCGACCATTTCGAACTGCTCGATATTGAACCCTTCAAGGTATTGCTTGACCCGGTTGGGGTCGGGTTTGACGTTGCGCGAGCCGTGCTTCTGCCCGGCCAGATCGACCCGCGCCTGGCGCGAAAACGGGCTGCGCAGATTGGCGGCGCTGTAGGTGAATGTGGGGTATGACCGGAATGTCGGCGTTGGTTCAATCTTGCCCGGCGGACGCAGACGTACTTCGTTGAGGTAAGCATCGAGGTCGCTGAAGTCGTCGCCACCACCGCAACCGCTCAACGCCAGCACCACCGGCAGGACGAGATAACGAATCGGGGTCATTTTTCCAGCCCCTTGTCGTTATAGCGGTACGTCTTGGCCAGAATGCTCATGCGCAGCTTCGGCCCGCCTTCGGGGTTGGCCGGCGCCAGTTCGAAATCGTGGAGGGTGACGATGCGCGGCAGTCCGGCAACGCCGCTGACAAAGGTCGCCAGGTCGTGATAGGCGCCGGTCACGGTGATCTGGATCGGCAATTCGATGTAGAACGGCTGGGTCACTTCCGGCAGCAATTTGATTTCTTCGAATTCCAGACCGCTGCCCAGACCCGTGCGGGTAATGTCTTCGAGCAGGCCCGGCACCTCAGTGTCGCTGGGCAACTGCCGGAGTAGTACACCGAAGGTGTTTTCCATCTCCTTCATCTGCTGGACATACAGCTCAAGATTGGCGGACAGGCGCGCCTTGCTGGCGAACTGTTCCTTGAGCGTGGTTTCCTCCTCGCGCTTGAGGTCGAGTTGGTTTTCCAGGTCACTGATGAAAAAGTGATAGCCAAGCGCGAGGATCAACACCATCACCAGCGCACCGCACAAGGTTTTCACCGCAGGTGGCCAGGAACCGATGTTGCTGGTATCGAGGTCGTTGAAATCGATGTTGCGCAGGCTTGCCAGCCACTCGGAGGCTTTCATTGTTCGTCCTCCACGACCTTGGGCTGGGTCTGACGAACGGTCAGCTGGAAGACGTTGGCCTGTTCGACCTGATCGGCGCTGGTGGCCTTGACCTCATTCAGACTCGGCGCATCGAACCAGTCGGAAGCATCGAGATTGCGCATCAGCTCGGAGACCCGGTTGTTCGACTCGGCCGCGCCACTGATGGACAGGGTTTTGCCGGCCATTTTCACATCGGAGAAATACACACCGTCCGGCAAGGTCCGCGCCAGTTGATCGAAGATGCGTCCGCTGATCTGCCGATTGCCTTGCAGGTCCTGGATGATGCGCATGCGCTCGACCAGTTGCTGGCGGCGTGCCTTCAGCTCGCCGATCTGCTTGATGCGCTCATCGACCACGGCGATCTGCTTGCCGATGTAATCGTTGCGCGCCATCTGCCGCTCGATGGCCGCGCTGATGATCTGATCGGCAATCAGTACTGCGCCGATCGAGCCGGCCAGCACGCCGATCAACACCAGCAGAAAGCGTTTGCGTCGCTCTTCGCGGCGCTCCTCGCGCCAGGGCAGAAGGTTGATCCGCGCCATCAGTCGAAACTCCTGAGCGCGAGCCCGCAGGCAATCATCAAGGCCGGCGCGTCACTGGCCAGCGCACCGGCATTGACCTTGCTGCCCAGGGCCATGTCGGCAAACGGGTTGGCGACCTGGGTCGGGGTGTTCAGGCGCTGTTCGATCAGGCGATCCAGCCCGGGCACCGACGCCGTGCCGCCGGCGAGCAGGATATGGTCGACCGCGTTGTACTGGCCAGACGCGAAGAAGAACTGCAGAGAGCGCGAAACCTGCTGCACCAGCGCCTCGCGAAACGGCTGCAAGACCTCGCTGACGTAATCGTCGGGCAGCCCGCCCTGCTTTTTCGCCAGCCCTGCCTGCTCGACGGTGAGGCCGTAGCGGCGCTGGATTTCTTCGGTGAGCTGGCGCCCGCCGAACAACTGCTCGCGGGTATAGATGATCTTGCCGTTGTGCAGGACGCTGAGAGTGGTCATGGTGGCGCCGATGTCGACGACCGCCACGGTCAGGCGCTCCTGGGAGGCGGCCAGATGCGTCGCCAGCAGGCCAAACGAGCGCTCCAGCGCGTAGGCCTCGACATCCACCACCCGTGCGGTCAACCCGGCGAGCGCCAGCGCCGCCTCACGCACCTCGACGTTTTCCTTGCGACAGGCGGCGAGGAGCACATTGACTCGTTCCGGATTGCGCGGCGAAACGCCCTGGACTTCGAAGTCGATGGCGACCTCGTCCAGCGGATAGGGAATGTATTGGTCGGCCTCGATCTTGAGCTGGCTTTCCAGTTCGTCGTCGGACAGCCCGGCGTCCATTTCGATGACCTTGGTGATCACCGCGGAACCGGCCACTGCCACCGCCACGCTCCGTACACCGGTGCGCGCCTTGACCAGCAAGCGGCTCAGCGCCTGCCCGACGCCCTCGAGCTCGGCGATGTTCTTTTCGACCACGGCGTTCGCCGGCAACGGCTCGACGGCGTAGGCCTCGACCCGGTAGCGCTCGCCCTGACGGCTCAGTTCCAGCAGCTTCACCGACGTGGAGCTGATGTCGATCCCCAGTAACGCATTGGTCTTTTTATTGAAGAGTCCCAGCACTACCAATTCCCTATGACTTTCCGTGAGTTACGGACTCTGTAATACGCATTGCGTTCCTTCACCCCCGTCTTGACAGAAGCGCCAATGACGCCCCCGACGGAAAAGTGCTTATAATGCCCAGCGATTTTTTCCGCTATTTACTGCCAGCGCGCAGGGCTATGTGTGTAGCCACAGCCCCGTGCCAAATTCATTCTTTGCCCTGGATGTCCAAAAGCCTTGATTCGTCTGCTGAAATTTCTCGGTTGGTCCATCGTCGCCGTTTTCTGCGGACTGCTCTTAGGTCTCAGCGGCGCGTTTCTTTACCTTAGTCCGGGTTTGCCATCTGTGGAGGCCTTGAGAAGCATTCAGTTGCAGATTCCTTTGCGCGTCTACAGCAGCGACGACAAGTTGATCGCAGAATTTGGCGAAATGCGCCGCACGCCGATCCGTTTCGCCGACATTCCACCCAATTTCATAAATGCGTTACTAAGTGCTGAAGACGACAATTTTGCCAATCACTATGGCGTCGATCCGAGCAGCCTGATGCGCGCGGCGACCCAACTGGTCAAGAGCGGACACATTCAGTCCGGCGGCAGCACCATCACCATGCAGGTAGCGAAGAACTTCTTCCTCACCAGCGAACGCAGCTTCTCGCGTAAAACCACGGAAATTCTGCTGGCCCTGCAGATCGAGCGGCAGCTGACCAAGGACGAAATCCTCGAGCTTTACGTCAACAAGATCTATCTGGGGAACCGCGCCTACGGCATTGAGGCGGCGGCGCAGGTGTATTACGGCAAATCGATCCGTGACGTCAGCCTCGCGCAGATGGCGATGATCGCCGGCCTGCCGAAGGCGCCGTCACGCTTCAATCCGTTGGCCAACCCGGCACGCAGCAAGGAACGCCGCGACTGGATCCTCGGACGCATGTACAAGCTGGGCAAGATCAGCGAAGCCGATTACACCGCGGCGATCAACGAACCGCTGAACGCCAGCTATCACGTGCCAACCCCGGAAGTGAATGCCCCGTACATCGCCGAAATGGCTCGTGCCGAAATGGTCGGTCGCTATGGCAGCGACGCTTACACCGAAGGCTTTCGCGTCACCACCACGGTGCCGAGCAATCTGCAGGAAATGGCCAATACCGCACTGCACGAAGGCTTGATGACTTACGACCAGCGTCACGGCTACCGTGGCCCCGAGTCGCGCCTGCCGGGCAAGACGCGCGAAGCCTGGGCCAGCGAACTGACCAAACAACGCACCATCAGCAGCCTTGAACCGGCGATCGTCACTCAGGTCGACAAGAACGGCTTGCAGGTTCTCACCCGCACCGGTGAAGAACATGTCGCCTGGGACACGATGAAATGGGCGCGGCCGTTCCTCAATACCAACAGCATGGGCGCCAACCCGCGTCAGCCGTCGGATGTGGCGCAGGTCGGTGATCTGATTCGCGTACAGCGCCAGAAAGACAATTCGCTGAAATTCAGCCAGATACCGCAGGCCCAGGGCGCGCTCGTGTCGCTCGATCCGCAGAACGGTGCGATCCGTTCGCTGGTCGGCGGTTTTGCCTTCGAGCAGAGCAACTACAACCGTGCTCTGCAGGCCAAGCGGCAGCCGGGTTCGAGCTTCAAACCGTTCGTCTACAGCGCTGCGCTGGATAACGGCTACACCGCCGCCAGCCTGGTCAACGATGCGCCAATCGTCTTTGTCGACGAGTACCTGGACAAGGTCTGGCGGCCGAAGAACGACACCAATACCTTCCTTGGCCCGATCCGCTTGCGCGAAGCGCTGTACAAGTCGCGCAACCTGGTGTCGATCCGCTTGCTGCAGGCCATGGGTGTCGGCAAGACCATCGACTACATCACCCGCTTCGGCTTCAACAAGCAGGACCTGCCGCCGAACCTGTCGCTGGCGCTGGGCACCGCGACGCTGACGCCGATGGAGATTGCCACCGGCTGGAGCACCTTTGCCAACGGCGGCTACAAGATCACGCCGTACATCATCGACAAGATCGAAAGCCGTAACGGCGACACCCTGTTCGTCGCCAACCCGCCGACCGTGCCGCAGGGCGGCTCGGCGACCGACGGCATCGCGGCGCCGGCTACCGAGTCGTTCACGGTCAATGCCACACCGGTTGCCGGTCAAACCCCGGAAAATCCGGCAGTGCCGCAAGCGCCAGCCGTGGCCGAGCGGATTGTCGATGGGCGCACCACCTACATCCTCAACAGCATGCTGCAGGACGTGATCAAACTCGGCACCGGCCGCCGTGCGCTTGCCATGGGTCGCAGTGACATCGCCGGCAAGACCGGTACCACCAACGAATCGAAAGATGCCTGGTTCTCCGGCTACAACGCCGATTACGTGACTACGGTCTGGACCGGTTTCGACCAGCCGGAAAGCCTCGGTCGCCGGGAGTTTGGCGGGACCGTGGCGCTACCGATCTGGATCAACTACATGTCGGCCGCGCTGAAAGACAAGCCGCCGCATGTCCAGCCTGAGCCGGAAGGTTTGCTCAGCCTGCGGGTGGATCCAGTCAGCGGTCGCGCAGCGACGCCGAGCACGCCGGGGGCCTACTTCGAACTGTTCAAGGCTGAAGACACGCCACCATCGGTGAATGAGCTGGGTAACGGCACGGTGCCGGGCAGCCCACTGCCGGCGGATGAGCAGGCGCCGATCGATCTGTTCTGATGCCGAGCTAATGAAAAGCCCCGCCTTCGTGAGAAGAGCGGGGCTTTTTATTGCCCGCGGGAGCAAGATCAGAAGATCGCAGCCTTCGGCAGCTCCTACATTTTGCAATGCGCTCCCCTGTAGGAGCTGCCGAAGGCTGCGATCTTTTCACCTGTCCAACAAAAAGCCCCGGCTCTCACGAGCCGGGGCTTTTGCTTGAAACGCTACAGCGGCTTAGCCGTTGAACACGTCATCCACGCTTTTCAGCGGGTAGTTCTTCGGATACGGCAGGGTCGCCACGCCGGTCTCGATCGCGGCCTTGGCCACGGCGTCGGAGATCAGGGTGATCAGGCGCTTGTCCATTGGCTTGGGAATGATGTACTCACGGCCGAATTCCAGTTTGATGCCGCCATAGGCGTCGCAGACTTCCTGGGGCACTGGCAGCTTGGCCAGTTCGCGCAGGGCGTTGGCGGCGGCGACTTTCATTTCTTCGTTGATGCGCTTGGCGCGTACGTCCAGGGCACCACGGAAGATGAACGGGAAGCCCAGCACGTTGTTGACCTGGTTCGGATAGTCCGAACGACCGGTGGCCATGATCACGTCGCTACGGGTAGCGTGCGCCAGCTCCGGGGAGATTTCCGGATCCGGGTTGGAGCAGGCGAACACGATCGGGTTGGCCGCCATCGACAGCAAGCCTTCAGGGCTGAGCAGGTTCGGGCCGGACAGACCGACGAACACGTCTGCGCCTGCCAGTGCGTCTGCCAGGGTGCGCTTCTCGGTGGCATGGGCGAATACGGCTTTGTACTGGTTCAGGTCGTCACGACCGGAGTGGATCACGCCGGTACGGTCAACCATGAAGATGTTTTCAATGCGAGCGCCCATGCTTACCAGCAGTTTCATGCAGGAGATGGCGGCAGCGCCGGCGCCCAGGCAGACGATCTTCGCGTCCTGCAGGGTTTTGCCAGCGATTTCCAGGGCGTTGATCATGCCGGCAGCGGTAACGATCGCGGTGCCGTGCTGGTCATCGTGGAACACCGGAATGTCGCACTGCTCGATCAGCGCGCGTTCGATCTCAAAGCACTCTGGCGCCTTGATGTCTTCCAGGTTGATGCCACCGAAGGTGATGGAGATGCGCTTGACGGTGTCGATGAAGGCCTGCGGGCTTTCCGAGTCGACTTCGATGTCGAACACGTCGATGCCGGCGAAGCGCTTGAACAGCACGCCTTTACCTTCCATCACAGGCTTGGAAGCCAATGGCCCGAGGTTGCCCAGGCCGAGAATCGCGGTGCCATCGGAAATGACTGCCACCAGGTTGCCCTTGCCGGTGTATTTGTAAGCCAGTTCAGGATCGCGAGCGATCTCGCGCACTGGTTCAGCTACGCCGGGGCTGTAGGCCAGCGACAGGTCGCGGGCGGTAGCAGTGGCCTTGGTGAGCTCGACACTCAGCTTCCCCGGACGAGGATTGGCGTGATATTCGAGAGCGGCAGTTTTCAGATCAGACATTTTGGCATTCCGCTTTTTTACTGTTGGACAGACTGGTCAGCGAGGATACGCGCCTCGCAAAGTCCCCACAAGACTGGGCAGTCACCGCTGTCAAGCGCCCTGCCCTACGACTTTGGGCCAAGAGCCACGGCGCACAAGGGCTGGACTGTTCACAATCAACCGGAAAAATGTCTACAATTTTTATTCAGCGCGACTCTTGCAGCATTGAAGGAGCGGTCAACGGCAACAACCAGCGCGACTCACCCGCTTGCAGCCCGCCGCGCCGTGATCGATCCACCACCCAACCACGCGCCTCGATTTGCCGGCCCTTCAGCGCCTGCAATCGAGCAATGTCGAATTGCCCGAGCAGATTGGGTGCAACGCGCAATACAAGCGAGTCCTGCAACTCGATCCAGATTCCGCCGCGATTGCGTTGCACCTTGCTCACCCGAGCGCTGACTACGGCGAAACCCGAGCGCTGGATCTGCTGAGCTTTGAGTACCGGCGACTGCCGCCAGAGGCCCAGTCCGGCCTGTCGCGCAGTGCGTTCGGCGGCCTGCTGGCAGGTGACAAGATCGACGTTTGGCGCCACCGCAACCTGAAAACCGAGGCCCTCGGCGAGCATTTGTGCTTCGAGATTGGCGCCACTGGCGCTGTAGACATGCGCAAGCGTACGTCCGTAGTGGTCTTTGGCCTGCTTGCCGGGCAGCAAACCGACCCGGCCGCCGCTGTCATCGACCAGCGCCTGCAGGCCTTTGCGCGCCGCGACGGCGAACGGCTCGTCGCCGCGGCCCTGTTTGCCCAGCTCAGGCGTATTGAGGCCGATCATGCGAACGCTGCGGCCGTCGCTCAGACGCAGCGTGTCGCCATCGACCACCCGCTGCACGCTGACACTGGTCAGGCCTGCGGGCGCCGGGCAGAAGGCCTGCGCGGTGCACAGCCAAATCGCAGACATAAAAAAGGCGCCCGCAAGGGACGCCTTTTTCATCAGTCTGGAGAAGTCGAGACGACCTTCCAAAATGATCAGCCTCAGGCTTTTTTGCCGACGCCGAAAGTAGCGAAACGGTCTGCGAACTTCTGCACACGGCCGCCGGTGTCCAGAGTCTTCTGCTTACCGGTGTAGAACGGGTGGCATTCGTTGCAAACGTCGATCGCCAGGGCTTTGCCGTAGGTCGAACGAGTTTCGAACTTGTTACCGCAGCTGCAGGTAACAGCAATTTCCGGGTAGTTCGGATGGATATCGGCTTTCATGGTGTCTTCCTCAGGCTAGCGTGCCGCCACCCAACACTATTGTTGAATACCGCACGTAATTAGGCCGCGGATTCTACCAGACCTTTTCAATCACGCAAGCTGTCACCGAGACCGACCGTCTGCTAGGCTCCCGGCCTTGAACGCATTCCCCTGTGGGAGCGAGCTTGCTCGCGAAGACGCCATGTCAGCCGACACATGTGTTGCCTGACCCACCGCCTTCGCGAGCAGGCTCGCTCCCACAGGTCATGCATATCCGATCATTTTGCGTATCGAGATCCCCCCGCGTGCCCGACGCCATTCTGCGCCTTGCCCTGCCCTCGCCTCTGCGCCGCCTGTTCGACTACCGGGCGCCGGCGGGTGTGCGGCGCGAGCAATTGCAACCGGGCATGCGCCTGCGGGTGCCGTTCGGACGGCGCGAGCTGATCGGGATTCTGGTCGAGGTCACGGACACCAGCGAAGTCCCTGCGGAGAAACTCAAGCCGGCGCTGGCCCTGCTCGACACGACTACACCGCTGCCGCCGGCTCTGTTCAAACTGTGCCTGTGGACCTCGCAGTATTATCAGCACAGCCTTGGCGACACCTTGAACTGGGCCTTGCCGGTGCTGCTGCGTCAGGGCGAACTGGCCGAAGCCCGGCAGGAACGCTTCTGGTCGATCGCCCCAGGCGCCAGCGTTGACGACCCAAGGGTGGCCCGTGCGCCGCGCCAGCGTGAAGCGTTGACCACGCTGGCCCAGCATCCCCACGGCGTGGCCCATCAGTTGCTCAGCAAATTGATGCTGAGCAAGGACAGCCTTGATCTGCTCCTGGCCAAGGGGCTGGTGCAAGTGGAGATCCGCCGTCACGCCCCCGGTGCGCGCCACGAGCACTGGCTGGCGCAACCGGAGCTGCCGCTCAACAGCGAACAACGCGCAGCGTATGAAGCGATTCGCGCCGGCTTCGACAGTTATCACGCCTTTCTGCTGGCCGGCGTCACCGGCAGCGGCAAGACCGAAGTCTATCTGCAACTGATCCGCGAGACCCTCGAGGCGGGCAAGCAGGCGCTGGTGCTGATCCCGGAGATCAACCTCGGCCCGCAGACCCTGGCGCGCTTCGAGCAGCGTTTCAATGCGCGCATTGCCCTGCTGCATTCGGCGGTCAACGATCGCGAACGTCTTGAAGCCTGGCTCGCCGCCCGTGACGGCGAGGCTGACATCATTATCGGCACCCGCTCGGCGCTGTTCACGCCGATGAAAAATCCGGGGCTGATCATCATCGATGAAGAGCACGACGGCTCTTATAAACAGCAGGAGGGTTTGCGCTATCACGCCCGCGATCTGGCACTGGTGCGCGCGCGGCAGGAAAACATCCCGATCGTGCTTGGTTCCGCCACGCCGTCGCTTGAAAGCCTGCACAACGCCTACACCGGACGCTACGGCCTGCTGCGCCTGAACGAGCGCGCCGGCGGCGCCAGACAACCGCGTTTCCTGCGTCTGGATGTGAAAAGCCGTCCGCTGGACAGCGGCATTTCCGGGCCGATGCAGCAAGCCATCGGCCAGACTCTGGCCAACGGCCAGCAGGTGCTGGTGTTCCTCAACCGCCGCGGCTTTGCCCCGACCCTGCTCTGCCACGATTGCGGCTGGATGTCGGAGTGCTCGCGCTGCGATGCGCGCATGACCGTGCATCAGCGCTACGGTGAACTGCGCTGCCACCATTGCGGCAACGTCGAGCGCACGCCGCGCCAGTGCCCGAAGTGCAGCAAGGTCGATCTGCGTCCGGTAGGCGCCGGCACTGAACGTGCCGAGGAGCGCTTGGCGATTCTGTTCCCGGATTACCCGGTATTGCGTGTCGATCGCGACAGCACCTCGCGCAAGGACGCGATGAATCAGCTGTTCGCGACGATTCAGAAAGGCCAGCCGTGCATTCTGGTCGGCACGCAGATGTTGGCCAAAGGGCACCATTTCCCCCGGGTGACGCTGGTGTCGATTCTGGATGCCGATGGCGGCCTGTTCTCCGGCGACTTCCGCGCCAGCGAGCGCATGGCGCAACTGATCGTCCAGGTCGCCGGGCGCGCCGGGCGGGCGGAGGAGCCTGGCAGGGTGATCATCCAGACCCACTTGGCCGACCATCCTTTACTGGTGCAACTGACCGAGCAGGGTTATTTCGCCTTCGCCGAGCAGGCCTTGAGCGAACGCCGCGCCGCCGGGTTGCCGCCCTTTGCCCATCTGGCTTTGTTGCGCGCCGAGGCGCACAAGCCGGGGCAGGCGGAAGGCTTTCTCGATGAAGCGTGCAGCGAGGCCGAGCGTTTGCTGGCCGAATTGAATCTGAGCGGCATCGAATTGCTCGGGCCGGTGCCGGCACCGATGGAGCGCCGCGCCGGGCGTTATCGCGCGCAGTTGTTGTTGCAGGCAACCGCGCGGGCGCCGCTGCACCGCTTGCTGGCCAGCTGGATGCTGGTGCTGGAACAGATGCCGAGCGGGCGGGCGGTGCGCTGGTCACTGGATGTTGATCCGGTGGATTTGTATTGAAGAGCTGAAAGAGCAAAAGATCGCAGCCTTCGGCAGCTCCTACAGATAGATGCCGATTCCAGTGTAGGAGCCGCCGAAGGCTGCGATCTTTTGACTTTGATGTCACCACAAATCCACATCCTGCCTGCTAAGGTTGGCAAGCCCGTCTTCGCAACGGATAATGCCCAGTTTTTCCACCCGCGCATCGATGCGCCCGCCGCGCTTGCGGTCGAAAGAGAAGACCATGAAAGACACCATTCGCCAGCTGATCCAGCAAGCCCTCACCCAACTCGTCAACGAAGGTGTGTTGCCTGAAGGCCTGACGCCGGCGATCCAGGTGGAGAACGCCCGCGACAAGACCCACGGCGACTTCGCCAGCAATATCGCGATGATGCTGGCCAAGCCTGCCGGCATGAAACCACGCGATCTGGCGGAAAAGATCATCGCCGCACTGCCCGCCGACGAGAACGTCACCAAGGCCGAAATCGCCGGCCCGGGCTTCATCAACTTCTTCCAGAACACCCAGGCCCTGGCCGCGCGCCTCGACGCAGCGCTGGCCGATGCCCATGTCGGCGTACGCAAGGCCGGCCCGGCGCAGCGCACCGTGGTCGACCTGTCGGCACCGAACCTGGCCAAAGAGATGCACGTCGGCCATTTGCGCTCGACCATCATCGGTGACGGCGTGGCCCGCGTGCTGGAATTGCTCGGCGACGAAGTAATCCGCCAGAACCACGTCGGCGACTGGGGCACCCAGTTCGGCATGCTGATGGCTTACTTGCAGGAAAACCCGATCACCAGCGACGAGCTGTCCGATCTGGAAAACTTCTATCGCGCCGCCAAGCAGCGTTTCGACGAGTCCGAAGAATTCGCCGACCGCGCCCGTGGCCTGGTGGTCAAGCTGCAGGCCGGCGATGCCGAATGCCTGGCGCTGTGGACCCGGTTCAAGGACATCTCGCTGTCGCACTGCCAGAAGATCTACGAACTGCTCAACGTCAAACTGACCATGGCCGACGTAATGGGCGAAAGTGCCTACAACGACGATCTGATCAATGTGGTCAACGACCTCAAGGCTGCCGGCATGCTGGTCGAGAGCAATGGCGCCCAGTGCGTGTTCCTCGACGAGTTCAAGAACGCCGACGGCGACCCGCTGCCGGTGATCATCGTCAAGGCCGACGGCGGTTACCTGTACGCCACCACTGACCTGGCGGCCGTGCGCTACCGCAGCGGCAAGCTCAAGGCTGATCGCGCGTTGTATTTCGTCGACCAACGGCAGGCCCTGCACTTCCAGCAAGTGTTTGCCGTGGCACGCAAGGCCGGATTCGTTACCCATCCGATGGAAATGGAGCACATGGGTTTCGGCACCATGAACGGCGCCGACGGCCGTCCGTTCAAGACCCGTGACGGCGGCACCGTGAAGCTGATCGACCTGCTGACCGAAGCCCAGGAACGCGCCTACAGTCTGGTGAAAGAAAAGAACCCGAGCCTGGCCGAAGAAGAACTGCGCAACATCGCCAAAGTTGTCGGCATCGGCGCGGTGAAATACGCCGACCTGTCCAAGCATCGCACCAGCGATTACAGCTTCAACTTCGACCTGATGCTCAACTTCGAAGGCAACACTGCGCCGTACCTGCTGTACGCCTACACCCGCGTCGCCGGTGTGTTCCGCAAACTGGGCAAGGACTTCAGCGAAGTCGACGGCCAGATCGTCCTCGAAGCCGCGCACGAACAGGAACTGGCGGCGAAGCTGGCGCAGTTCGGCGAAGTGCTGAACAACGTTGCCGAAAAAGGCACGCCGCATATTCTCTGCACCTACCTGTACGACGTCGCCGGCCTGTTCTCCAGCTTCTACGAGAACTGCCCGATCCTCGCCGCCGACACCCCGGCGCAGATGCAGAGCCGTCTGCGTCTGGCTGCACTGACCGGTCGCACCCTCAAGCAAGGCCTGGAGCTGTTGGGTCTGGAAACTCTGGAGCGCATGTAAGTTGGCCGCCAAGAAAAAACCTGCACCCAAACGCGGCGCCAGCCGCTATCAGGCACCTGCGAAACAACCGATTCCGGGCTGGCTGTGGATGGCGATCGGCCTCACGGTCGGCGCGTTCATCGTGTTTCTGATGAAGCTGGAACCGGGCAAGGGCAGCGACACGGTCAAGCGCGAGAAAGTCGAGCAGCAGCAGAAAGCATCGAAGATCGCCGAGGCCAACAAGACTCCGCCGAGCCCGACGCAACCGGTGAAGCCGAAGTACGACTTCTACACACTGCTGCCGGAATCGGAGGTGATCGTGCCCCCGGACGCCGTACCGGAGAAAACTTTGCCGAC
Organism: Pseudomonas sp.; assembly: GCF_035554175.1. Classification (GTDB taxonomy): domain Bacteria; phylum Pseudomonadota; class Gammaproteobacteria; order Pseudomonadales; family Pseudomonadaceae; genus Aquipseudomonas. The sequence continues at coordinate 133,188 of NZ_DATMIV010000006.1, forward strand.
GCCGCAAGTGCCGAGCATTCCGACCACGCCGGTGACCCCGGCCGAAGCGGCGAAAATCGACACGGCGCGAGCCCAGGCAGCCCTCGCCGGAATCACCCCGCCGCCAGCGCCACCGGTGAGCAAGGCCGCGCCAGTGACCAAATTCTTCCTCCAGGCCGGTTCGTTCCGTAAAGAGGCGGACGCCGACAAGGTCCGCGCGCAGATCATTCTGCTCGGCCAGGCAGTCTCGGTGGAGTCCGGCACGGTCAAGGATGAAACCTGGTACCGCGTGCTGGTCGGCCCGTTCAGCAACCGCGAACAACTGACCACAGCGCAGAAGCAACTGGCTGGCAGCGGCTTCAGCAACCTGCTGTTACAACAACGCCAGAGCCGCTGACCTGACGCCGGGCGGTTGTGGCGAGGGAGCTTGCTCCCGCTGGGGCGCGCAGCGCCCCCAAATCCTGTGTTTCCGTTACATCAGACCCACCGGGCTTACAGGATTTGCGACTGCTGCGCAGCCGAACGGGAGCAAGCTCCCTCGCCACAGTTGTTTGCATTTCCCGATATCACCGCTCGTCCCCTCCCCCGCACCACGGTTGAAATCCCTTTCACCACCCCCATATGAATGGGCATAAGGCATTTTCGCCCCGCTGCGTGGAGACTCTTCCCTTGACCACCATCGTTTCAGTCCGCCGCCACGGCAAAGTCGTCATGGGCGGCGACGGCCAGGTTTCTCTCGGCAATACCGTGATGAAAGGCAACGCCAAAAAGGTTCGTCGCCTGTACCACGGCCAGGTCATCGCCGGTTTCGCCGGTGCCACCGCCGATGCCTTTACCCTGTTCGAACGCTTTGAAGGCCAGCTCGAGAAACATCAGGGCCACCTGATCCGCGCCGCCGTCGAACTCGCCAAAGAGTGGCGCACCGACCGCTCCCTGAGCCGCCTCGAAGCCATGCTCGCAGTCGCCAACAAGGACGCCTCGCTGATCATCACCGGCAACGGCGACGTGGTCGAACCCGAAGATGGTTTGATCGCCATGGGTTCCGGTGGAGCCTATGCCCAGGCCGCTGCCAGCGCATTGTTGAAAAAGACCGACCTGTCGGCTCGCGAAATCGTTGAAACCGCGCTCGGCATCGCCGGCGACATCTGCGTATTCACCAACCACACCCAGACCATTGAGGAGCAGGATCTCGCTGAATAAGCCTGACGCGGCCCATGTGCCACGGCTTGTTTCTGCTTGAGGACCGTCAATTACTATGTCCATGACTCCCCGCGAAATCGTCCACGAACTCAACCGCCATATCATCGGCCAGGACGATGCCAAGCGCGCCGTCGCGATTGCCCTGCGCAACCGCTGGCGCCGCATGCAGCTGCCTGAAGAACTGCGCGTTGAGGTGACCCCGAAGAACATCCTGATGATCGGCCCGACCGGTGTCGGTAAAACCGAGATCGCCCGTCGCCTGGCGAAACTGGCCAACGCGCCGTTCATCAAGGTCGAAGCGACCAAGTTCACCGAAGTCGGTTATGTCGGCCGTGACGTCGAGTCGATCATCCGTGATCTGGCTGACGCTGCGATCAAGATGCTCCGCGAGCAGGAAATGACCCGCGTGCGCCACCGCGCCGAAGACGCGGCCGAGGATCGCATCCTCGACGCGTTGCTGCCGCCGGCACGCATGGGTTTCAGCAATGAAGAAGCGCCAAGCTCCGATTCCAATACCCGTCAGCTGTTCCGCAAGCGCCTGCGTGAAGGTCAGCTGGATGACAAGGAAATCGAAATCGAAGTCGCCGAAGTCTCCGGCATCGAGATTGCCACGCCGCCGGGCATGGAAGAGATGACCAACCAGCTGCAATCGCTGTTTGCCAACATGGGCAAGGGCAAGAAGAAATCGCGCAAGCTGAAGGTCAAGGAAGCACTGAAACTGGTGCGAGATGAAGAAGCCGGGCGTCTGGTCAACGAAGAAGAGCTGAAGGCCAAAGCGCTGGAAGCGGTCGAGCAGCACGGCATCGTGTTCATCGACGAAATCGACAAGGTTGCCAAACGCGGCAATGTCGGCGGCGCCGATGTCTCCCGTGAAGGCGTACAACGCGACCTGCTGCCGCTGATTGAAGGCTGCACCGTCAACACCAAACTGGGCATGGTCAAGACCGACCACATCCTGTTCATTGCCTCCGGTGCATTCCACCTGAGCAAGCCGAGCGATCTGGTGCCCGAGCTGCAAGGTCGTCTGCCGATCCGCGTCGAACTCAAGGCGCTGAGCCCGGAAGACTTCGAGCGCATTCTCAGCGAACCGCACGCCTCGCTCACCGAGCAATACTGCGCGCTGCTGAAAACCGAAGGCCTGAACATCCAGTTCCAGCCCGAAGGCATCAAGCGCCTGGCGGAGATTGCCTGGCAGGTCAACGAGAAGACCGAGAACATCGGTGCCCGGCGCCTGCACACGCTGCTCGAGCGCTTGCTTGAAGAGGTGTCGTTCAGTGCCGGCGATCTGGCCAGCGCCCACGATGACAAGGCGATCCTGATCGACGCCGAGTACGTCAACGGCCACCTCGGCGAATTGGCGCAGAACGAAGATCTTTCCCGTTATATCCTGTAGGTCACTTCTCCCTGTAGGAGCTGCCGAAGGCTGCGATCTTTTGACTTGATCCTGAACAAGCAAAATCAAAAGATCGCAGCCTTCGGCAGCTCCTACAGGGGCTCATCACAGTCGGATGACCTGCAATGACTACTATTCCCACCGACATCAAACTGCACAAAGCCTCGAAAACCCTGACGCTCAAATACCCGTCCGGCGAGGAATTCACCCTGCCCGCCGAGTTTCTGCGCGTGCACTCCCCCTCCGCCGAGGTCCAGGGCCACGGCAAACCGATTCTGCAATTCGGCAAGCTCAACGTTGGCCTGAGCAAACTTGAGCCCGCCGGCAACTACGCACTGAAACTCACCTTTGACGACGGTCATGACAGTGGCTTGTTCACTTGGGAATACCTCTACCAACTCGGTAAACGCCAGGAAGAACTCTGGGACGATTATCTCGCCGAGCTGCGCGCTGCCGGAAAGTCCCGCGATCCGAACGAGTCGTTCGTCAAGCTGATGCTCTAGTCCGTGGGTCTCGCTCTTTAGAGGGCATTTTCTAATTTCATCTGTTTGAATGCTGCGCGCATGCGGCCCCGGATCGGCTGCTTGCGAAAAAATTTAAACTCGGGTAACCAATGGAGCTGGCAAGTTCCCTGCAGTGCTCTACGACTGTAAAGCAACCATGCAGAATCAACGGTCACCCGAGCAGTAGTACCCGGCATTGGCTGTGGAAGCGACAGCACAAAACCGGGTACTCGTCTCAGGACAATGGAGCGTCGTAGATGAGTGACAAGAATAACGATGACCTGAAGTACCAAGCCTCCGAAAACACTCTGGGGCTGAACCCTGTCGTCGGGCTGCGCGGAAAGGATCTGCTGGCCTCTGCTCGAATGGTGCTGAAACAGGCCATCAGACAACCGATTCACAGCGTCAGGCATGTGACCCATTTCGGCCTTGAGCTGAAAAACGTGCTGCTCGGTAAATCCGCTCTGCAACCGGCCAGCGATGATCGCCGTTTTGCCGACCCGGCCTGGAGCCAGAACCCGCTGTACAAACGTTATCTGCAAACCTATCTGGCCTGGCGCAAGGAACTGCACGCCTGGATCGACGACAGCAGCCTGTCACCCAAAGACATCGCTCGCGGGCACTTCGTCATCAACCTGATGACCGAAGCCATGGCCCCGACCAACACGGCGGCCAACCCGGCGGCGGTCAAACGCTTCTTCGAAACCGGCGGTAAAAGCCTGCTCGATGGCCTCTCGCACCTGGCCAAGGATCTGGTGCACAACGGCGGCATGCCGAGCCAGGTCAACATGGGCGCGTTCGAGGTCGGCAAGAGCCTTGGCGTCACCGAAGGCGCGGTGATTTTTCGCAATGACGTGCTGGAGCTGATCCAGTACCGGCCGATCACCGAGCAGGTTCACGAGCGTCCATTGCTCGTAGTGCCGCCGCAGATCAACAAGTTCTACGTCTTCGACCTGAGCCCGGACAAGAGCCTGGCGCGCTTCTGCCTGCGCAATAACGTGCCGACCTTCATCGTCAGTTGGCGCAACCCGACCAAGGCCCAGCGCGAGTGGGGCCTGTCAACCTACATCGAAGCGCTGAAGGAAGCGGTTGATGTGGTCACGGCGATCACCGGCAGCAAAGACGTCAACATGCTGGGCGCCTGCTCCGGCGGCATCACCTGCACCGCCCTGCTCGGCCACTACGCAGCGCTCGGCGAGAACAAGGTCAATGCCCTCACTCTGCTGGTCAGCGTGCTCGATACCACGCTGGACAGCGACGTCGCTCTGTTTGTCGATGAGCAAACCCTCGAGACTGCCAAACGCCATTCCTACCAGGCCGGTGTGCTCGAAGGCAAAGACATGGCCAAGGTCTTCGCCTGGATGCGCCCCAACGACCTGATCTGGAACTACTGGGTCAACAACTACCTGCTCGGCAACGAGCCGCCGGTGTTCGACATCCTGTTCTGGAACAACGACACCACGCGCCTGCCCGCCGCGTTCCACGGCGACCTGATCGAGATGTTCAAAAACAATCCACTGGTCCGTGCCAATGCACTGGAAGTGTGCGGCACGCCGATCGACCTCAAGCAGGTGACCGCCGACATTTTCTCGCTGGCCGGCACCAACGATCACATCACCCCGTGGAAGTCCTGCTACAAGTCTGCACAGCTGTTCGGCGGAAAAGTTGAATTTGTGCTGTCGAGCAGTGGCCATATCCAGAGCATTCTCAATCCGCCAGGCAACCCGAAGTCGCGCTACATGACCGGCGAAGAGATGGCGGCGACGGCCGATGACTGGCAGGAAAACTCGACCAAGCACACCGATTCCTGGTGGCTGTACTGGCAAGCCTGGCTGGCCGAGCGCTCGGGCAACCTGAAAAAGGCCCCGACGAAACTGGGCAACAAGGCGTATCCGGCGGGCGAGGCTGCGCCGGGCACCTACGTACATGAGCGGTAACTGACACCACCCGGCCGCTGTAGGAGCTGTCGAGTGAATCGAGGCTGCGATCTCTTGATGTCGTCGTCAAAGATCAAAAGATCGCAGCCTCGCTTCGCTCGTCAGCTCCTACCGGATACGGGTGGACTTGAAATCTACAGGGCCTGAAGCATGCCGCAACCGTTCATATTCCGCACCGTCGATCTGGATGGCCAGACCCTCCGCACGGCGGTGCGCCCCGGCAAGCCTCATTTGACGCCCTTGCTGATTTTCAACGGCATCGGCGCCAACCTCGAGCTGGTGTTTCCGTTTGTCGCGGCACTGGACCCGGATCTGGAGGTGATCGCCTTCGACGTGCCCGGTGTCGGCGGTTCGTCGACACCGAACCGGCCATACCGCTTTCCCGGTCTGGCCAGACTGACGGCACGGATGCTCGACTATCTCGACTACGGTCAGGTCAACGTGATCGGCGTGTCGTGGGGCGGCGCCCTGGCGCAGCAGTTTGCCTACGACTTCCCGGAGCGCTGCAAGAAACTGGTGTTGGCGGCAACCGCTGCCGGTGCGGTGATGGTGCCGGGCAAACCGAAAGTGCTGTGGATGATGGCCAGTCCGCGCCGCTACATCCAGCCGTCCCACGTGATCCGCATCGCGCCGATGATCTACGGCGGCTCGTTCCGCCGCGACCCGACGCTGGCCGCCAGCCATGCGGCGAAAGTGCGCTCGGCGGGCAAGCTCGGTTACTACTGGCAGCTGTTCGCCGGCCTAGGCTGGACCAGCATTCACTGGCTGCACAAGATCCATCAGCCGACGCTGGTGCTGGCCGGCGATGACGATCCGCTGATCCCGCTGATCAACATGCGCGTGCTCGCCTGGCGCATTCCCAATGCGCAATTGCACATCATCGATGACGGCCATCTGTTCCTGATCACCCGCGCCGAAGCCGTGGCGCCGATCATCATGAAGTTCCTGCAGGAGGAGCGTCAGCGCGCCGTCATGCACCCGCATCCAACCCCGCTGGGCGGCTGATCGCGGCGGCAGGTTTTATGCAGGTCTTTTTCATCAAGTGCGCGGCAGGACGCCGCGCAGGCAGCAGCCCGCAACAGCGTCTATGGTGTTCTGGTTCGGTGAGTGTGTTTTTGCCCTGAAGACGAAGGAGTGTTGAGTCATGCGCGAAAAACCAGCGACGGCCGTGGTGCCCAGCCCCGCCGTGTTTATCAACGCCCAAAGTGCGATCACTGGCCTGCGTGGCAAGGATCTGCTGTCGACGCTGCGCAGTGTGGCCGTTCATGGCCTGCGCAATCCGCTGCACTGCGCGAAGCACGCAGTGAAATTCGGCGGGCAACTGGGCCGCGTACTGCTCGGCGAAACCCTGCACCCGACCAACCCGCAGGACAGCCGCTTCGCCGATCCGACATGGAGCCACAACCCGTTCTACCGACGCAGCCTGCAGGCGTATCTGGCCTGGCAGAATCAGGTCAAAAGCTGGATTGATGAAGGTGATATGAATGCCGAAGATCGCGCCCGTGCGCACTTCGCTTTCGCTCTTCTCAATGACGCCGTGGCGCCGTCCAACACCTTGCTCAATCCGCTGGCGGTCAAGGAGTTGTTCAATTCTGGCGGACACAGTCTGGTGCGTGGTCTCAGCCATCTGTTCGATGATCTGTTGCACAACGACGGACTGCCTCGGCAAGTCACCCGACAGGCGTTCGAGGTCGGCAAGACTGTGGCGACGACCCCCGGGGCAGTGGTGTTTCGCAACGAAATGTTCGAACTGATCCAGTACAAATCGATGAGCGAAAAACAGTACGCCAAGCCCTTGCTGGTGGTGCCGCCGCAAATCAACAAGTACTACATTTTCGATCTGAGCCCGCAGAACAGCTTCGTCCAGTACGCCCTGAAGAATGGCCTGCAGACTTTCATGATCAGTTGGCGCAACCCCGATGTACGCCATCGCGAATGGGGCCTGTCGAGTTACGTCGAAGCAGTCGAAGCCGCGATGGACATCTGCCGGGCCATCACCGGCGCGCGGGAGGTGAACCTGATGGGCGCCTGCGCCGGCGGCCTGACCATCGCCGCCCTGCAAGGCCATCTGCAGGCCAAACGGCAACTGCGCCGGGTCGCCAGTGCGACGTATCTGGTCAGCCTGCTTGACAGCCAGATCGACACCCCGGCCACGCTGTTCGCCGACGAGCAGACCCTCGAAGCGGCCAAGCGTCGCTCCTATCAGAAAGGCGTGCTCGACGGCCGCGACATGGCCAAAGTCTTCGCCTGGATGCGCCCCAACGATTTGATCTGGAGCTACTTCGTCAACAACTACCTGCTGGGCAAGGAGCCACCAGCGTTCGACATCCTCTACTGGAACAACGACAACACCCGCCTGCCGGCGGCGCTGCACGGTGATCTGCTGGACTTCTTCAAACACAACCCGCTGACCCACCCCGGCGGTCTCGAGGTCTGCGGCACGCCGATCGATCTGCAGAAGGTCAATGTCGACAGCTTCAGCGTCGCCGGCATGAACGACCACATCACGCCGTGGGACGCGGTGTATCGCTCGACCCTGCTACTCGGTGGCGAGCGACGTTTCGTGCTGGCCAACAGCGGCCACGTGCAAAGCATCCTCAACCCGCCGAGCAATCCGAAAGCAGCTTATGTCGAGAACGGCAAGCTGAGCAGCGACCCGCGCGCCTGGTACTACGACGCCAGACATGTCAACGGCAGCTGGTGGCCGCAGTGGCTGGAGTGGGTTGCGCAGCGCTCTGGCGCCGAGCACGAAACCCGCACCACCCTCGGCAACCCGAACTATCCACCGATGGAAGCGGCACCCGGCACCTACGTGCATGTGCGCTGACGCTTAACCGAACTTTTCTAAGAAGACTGGATGAAAACCCGCGACCGGATTCTCGAATGTGCGCTGCAACTGTTCAACGAAAAGGGCGAACCGAACGTCTCCACCATGGAGGTGGCCAACGAAATGGGGATCAGCCCCGGCAACCTCTACTACCACTTCCACGGCAAGGAGCCGCTGATTCTGGGCCTGTTCGAACGCTTCCAGCATGAACTCGCCCCCCTGCTCGACCCACCGCCGGAGGTGGAACTGGCGCCGGAGGATTATTGGCTGTTTCTGCATTTGATCGTCGAGCGTCTGGCGCAGTATCGGTTCCTGTTTCAGGACCTCTCAAACCTTGCCGGTCGGCTACCGAAACTGGCCAAGGGCATTCGCAACCTGCTCAACGCCTTGAAGAGGACGCTGGCATCGCTGCTGGCGCGATTGAAAGCTTCGGGGCAACTGGTCAGCGACACCCAGGCGTTGGGGCAGCTGGTGGAGCAGGTCACCATGACGTTGCTTTTCTCTCTGGATTACCAGCGGATCCTCGATCGGGAGGGCGAGGTTCGGTTGGTGGTCTATCAGGTCATGATGCTGGTGGCGCCGCATTTGCTGCCGCCGGTGAAGGTGGCGACAGAGCGGATGGCACTGCAATACCTTGAGGATCACGAGTAACTCAGAATCAAAAGATCGCAGCCTTCGGCAGCTCCTACATTTGGAATGTACTCCCCTGTAGGAGCTGCCGAAGGCTGCGATCTTTTAATGCACAAACAAAAACGCCCGACCTTCACAGGCCGGGCGTGTTTGATTCGTCCTGAAATCAGGACTGACTGGATGGCGTCGACGGAGTCGATGCTGCAGTCGGAGTAGCTGCTGCCGTGGGTGCCGCAGCGGAGTTTGCCGCGTTGGCCGGAGCTGTTGGCGCAGTCGATGCCGCGGCGGCCGGTTTCGGCGCAGCGGCTTTCGGCGCGGCCGGTTTTTTTACTGCAGGCTTTTTCGCCGCAGCCGGCTTGGCCGCAGCCTTCGCAGCGGGTTTGGCGGCAGCGGTTTTCACTGCTGGCTTGGCCGCTGGTTTCGCTGCAGTTTTAGCGGCCGGTTTTGCTGCCGCTTTGGTTGCTGGTTTCGCAGCGGTCTTGGCGGCAACCGGTTTGGCTGCCGCTTTGGCCGCAGGCTTGGCTGCTGCTGTTTTCGCGGCCGGCTTGGCCGCAGCTTTCGAAGCAGGTTTTGCCGCCGCTTTGGTAAGTGGCTTGGCTGCGGTTTTCGTCGCAGGTTTGGCCGCCGCAGTTTTGGTAGCCGGTTTCGCCGCCGCGGTTTTCGCCGCTACAGGCTGAGCCTTAAGACCGGTGAGTTTTTCGATCTGTTTCGTCAGCGTATCGACCTTGGCGTTGAGTGCCTTGACCTCATTGCGGCTCGGCACACCAAGACGCGAAATCGCGCTGTTCAGGCGCTTGTCAAAAGCCCCTTCCAGCTCGTCCCACTTGCCCAGTGCGCGGTCTTTCACGCCGCTGATGCGCGACTTGGCCGAAGAGGTCGAGTCCTCGACTTTCTTGCCGACCGCAGACTTGGTGAGCTTCTCGGCTTTCTCGCCGTCCTTGACCAATGCATCGAAGAGTTTGCTGCCGTCAGTGTCGATCTTCGAGTACACGCCCAAACCAGCCAGCCAGATTTTGCGGGAGTAAGACTCGACCTTCCCGACCCACGAGCTGCTTTCTTTATCGGTGTTCTTTTTGCCAGCCATCCCGTTCTCCTTAAGATTTTCGCGCGACGCGTTCGAGCAATGCCGTCAGCTCATCGAGCTTAGCAGAGAGTGCCTCAACGTCATGTTTAGACGGAATGCCGATACGATTCAAGGCGCTGGCCACACGGTTGTCGAAGGCCTTCTCGACCTTGTCCAGCTGAACCTCAACGCGGCCCTTGAACGAGCTGACCTGAGTGGCCGCGTCATCGATCTCGGCATTGGCCGCGAGGAGTTTTTCAGTGACGGCTTTTTTGCCTTTCTTTTCAACAGTTTGACCGGCGGCGATCAACTCGTGAAAGTACTCGCTGCCCTCCTCACCGACCTTGGTGTAGGCGCCCAGACCCGCCAGCCAGATCTTGCGGGCATAGGATTTGACGTTGCTCAACGTCGAAGTCGGAGCGTCGATTTTTTTCTTCAAAATAACTTTGGCCATGGTGCACCTCACGCGCAGAAGGTTTGAGGAACTGCCGGACGAGTGTCGGGCTGAGGCACAAAGTAGGTAGAAAAATTAGAAAAGGCACCCTAACCAGCGGGCGCAACTTTATATAAATGTGGGAGCGAGCCCGCTCGCGAATGCGTCATATCAGCCAACATTTCAGTCAACTGACACACCGCTTTCGCGAGCAGGCTCGCTCCCACAGGGGGTTGGCTTTCAATCTGGAAAATCAGGCCAGGGCTTTGTCGAGGGCTTTTTCGATCTCGGCTTTGATCATGCCGCTCATGGCCGACATCATCAGGCCCAGCTCGACGTCGACCCTGATCGAATCGTCCGCGACATGCACTTCGCCTTTCACGCCCGAGCGCTTGAGATTGAGGGTGTCGCCCGACCATTGCGGCTCCAGGCCATATTGTTCATTGAGTTTCCTGGCCAGCTTGTCGGCCTTCTCGCGGGCGGCTTCCTTGCCCAGGGTGTGGGCACGCTCAACACTGATTTTGGCCATGGAATGACTCCTGATGATTGATTGGCTGACATGGAATCTTGACCGCATCTGCGGCAAATCGTCCCGAAGGTTGCCCATCTTACCTTTAGCCATTCCAAGACAAAGCATGGCTTGGGGATTAGAATGTCGCGCATTCTCTTTTGGTGACAGCGATATGACTGATCAGCGCAAAGGCAGCGATGCCGAACCCACCACTCACTTCGGCTTCAAAAACGTTCCGGAAAGCCAGAAAGCGGAAAAAGTCGCTGAGGTTTTCCATTCCGTAGCCGCTAAATACGACCTGATGAACGACCTTCTGTCGGGCGGCATGCACCGTCTGTGGAAGCGTTTCGCGATCGAACTTTCCGGCGTGCGCAGCGGCAACCGTGTGCTCGACATTGCTGGCGGCACCGGCGACCTGACTCGCAAGTTCTCGCACCTCGTTGGCCCGACCGGGCAAGTCGTGTTGGCCGATATCAACGAATCGATGCTCAAGGTCGGCCGTGATCGCCTGCTGGATCTGGGCGTTGCCGGCAACGTCGAATTCGTCCAGGCCGACGCGGAAAAGCTGCCGTTCCCGGACAACCACTTTGACTGCGTGACCATCGCCTTCGGCCTGCGCAATGTCACGCACAAAGAGGACGCCCTGCGTTCGATGCTGCGCGTGCTCAAGCCCGGTGGACGCCTGCTGGTGCTGGAATTCTCCAAGCCGACCAATGCGCTGATGTCCAAAGCCTACGACGCTTACTCGTTCGCCTTCATGCCGCTGATGGGCAAGCTGATCACCAACGACTCGGACAGCTATCGCTACCTGGCCGAATCGATCCGCATGCACCCGAATCAGGAAACCCTGAAGTCGATGATGGTCGAGGCCGGTTTCGACCGCGTGACCTATCACAACATGACCGCAGGCATCGTCGCCCTGCACCGCGGCATCAAGCCCTGATGTTGCTCACCGGGCTGCTCGCCAGCGTCGAACTCGGCCTCAACCGGGTGCTGCGTCTCGACAGCACGGCACTGCCGCGTCTGGCGCATCTGACCGGCAAGGTGATTGCCGTCGACTGCCGCAGCCCGGCGCTGCAACTGTTCATCCTGCCCAGCGATGAAGGCCTGATGCTGGCTTCACAGTGGGCAGCGGATGTCGATTGCACGCTGCGCGCCCCGGCCTCGAGCCTGGTCAAACTGGCCCTGAGCAAAGACAAGACCGCGGTGCTGCACGCCCCGGAAGTCGAGCTCGATGGCGACAGCGGCGTGTTGCTGGAGTTGGCCGGCGTGCTGCAAGACCTCGAGCTGGACTGGGAGTACGAGCTCTCGCGCTGGCTCGGCCCGGTCGCCACGCAACTGCTCGGTGGCCACCTGCGCAGCCGCGCGCGCTGGTATCAACAAGGATTTGCCAGCCTCAACCAGAATCTTGCCGAATACCTCGCCGAAGAATCGCGCACCCTTGTCGGGCAGCGCGAAGCGGAAGCGCGGTTCAGCGAACTGGACCGGATCAAACTTGATCTGGAACGACTCGAGGCGCGTTTCGAGCGCCTTTCCCGATCCCTCGACCCAAGCGATAACGCATGAAGCTGCTTGCCGTCCGCCGTCTGTTGCGCATCCAGCGCGTCGTGATCCGCTACCGCCTCGATGACCTGCTGTTCGATCTGCCGCTGCCGTGGTTTCTTCTGGCAGTGCGCTTTTTGCTGCCGTGGCGCTGGCTGCCGCGCAAGCAACTGGAGCTCAACCGTGGCGCGCGCTTGCGTCTGGCTTTGCAGGATCTGGGGCCGATCTTCATCAAGTTCGGGCAGATTCTCTCGACCCGTCGCGACCTGCTGCCGGAAGACATCGCCGATGAGCTGATGCTCCTGCAGGATCGCGTGCCGCCGTTCGATTCGCAGCTGTCGGTCAAGCTGATCGAAGAACAGCTGGGCAAGAAAATCAGTGAAGTGTTCAGCCGTTTCGACGTCGAACCGCTGGCCTCGGCCTCGGTGGCGCAGGTGCACGCGGCGCAGCTCAAAAGCGGCGAAGAGGTGGTGGTGAAGGTCATTCGCCCTGGCCTGAAACCGGTGATCGCGCAGGATCTGGCATGGCTGTTCATCCTCGCCCGTGCTGCCGAGAAATTCTCCGCCGACGCACGTCTGCTGCACCCGGTCGATGTGGTGCAGGACTACGAAAAAACCATTTACGACGAACTCGACCTGTTGCGCGAGGCGGCCAACGCCAGCCAGTTGCGCCGCAACTTCGAAGGTTCGCAGCTGCTGTATGTGCCGCAAGTCTATTGGGACTGGTGCCGGCCGAAAGTGCTGGTGATGGAGCGCATCTACGGGATTCAGGTCACTGACCTGGCGACCCTCGCCGACCAGCGCACCGACATGAAAATGCTCGCCGAGCGCGGTGTGGAGATCTTCTTCACCCAAGTGTTCCGCGACAGTTTCTTCCACGCCGACATGCACCCGGGCAACATCTTCGTCAGCACCGTCAACCCGTGGAGCCCGCAGTACATTGCGATCGACTGCGGCATCGTCGGCAGCCTCACACCGGAAGACCAGGACTACCTGGCGCGTAACCTGTTCGCCTTTTTCAAGCGTGACTATCGCCGCGTGGCGCAGTTGCACATTGACTCGGGCTGGGTGCCGGCGGAAACCAAGCTCAACGAATTCGAAGCGGCGATCCGCACCGTGTGCGAACCGATCTTCGAAAAACCGTTAAAAGATATTTCCTTCGGTCAGGTACTG
>NZ_DATMIV010000007.1:0-104132 GCF_035554175.1 Pseudomonas sp.
GCTCGGGTTCCTTCGCTGCGGGATCGATCCGGGCGCAGCGGCTCCGGTTTGCTTCGCTGCACCTACACTCGCTGTGTTTGGCTGCGCCAAACGGTCGCTGCGCTCCCACCCCCGGATCAATCCCTCCACTCAGCCTTCCGAAGTCGCCCGTAAATCAAGATCAAAAGCTTTACTCGAGCTAACGCTCATCGTGTGTAGGAGCTGCCGAAGGCTCGGGCCGCGTTCGGACGATCTTTTGATTTTGCTTTCTGTGGGAGCGAGCCTGCTCGCGATTAGGCCTATCCAGGCACCCAAGGAGTCGAGGTTGTTTAAATTCGATGCCAAATAACCCGAACCTTCCCACAATGTTTTCAGGTTGTCCGTCGGACGTCTGCTCTCTAGTCTGGGGTCGTCGCTGGTTGTTCAGCGATCGGGTGTGAGAACTCGACATTCATAGTCATTCAGTGCCCAGATCCGCATAATTGCCGCCAGCAAGTCTGCTGCCTGCAAAGTGCGTTATGGCGGCTCTGTGCGGGCGGACGTATGTCCGGCCGGGTGCCTATGACCGGTTTTCTCACCCCGCACAAAGCTGCCACCTCTTCGCCGTGTGAGAAACGGCATCGGGATGGCTCAACCTCATAGGTGAAGCGCATGACCAAACCAGTCCCCGATCCACCCCTTGAACCCACAACCCCCCTCGAAGCTGCGCTGCGCGCCGATGACCTCGCAAAAAACCGCGAAGCCATCAAGCGTGCCCTCGATTTCTATCTCTGCCCGGCACCCAGCAAACCCCATCCACCCAGCACGATGTTTCTGATCCAGCCCGGCATCGACACCGAAAGCCTGCTCGCTCACGCGTGTGAATCCCTCGCTTCAGCCAATACGCTGGCCAGCGATTTCGCTGATCAGTTGGGTCGGCCGCAGCGCAATACGGCGCTGGCCATTCAGCAAATCATCATGCTGGCGGAGCTGGCGGTGAATCGGGCGCTGGATCGGGTTGATCCGCATACCTGATCGGATACCGCGCGATAGCGGTCGATTGTTCGCTGCAAATTCCAGGCACAAAAAAAACCGCCGACCCTTCACAGATCGGCGGTTTTTCATTCAGCTCACATCAAATTACTGCATCAACACTTCAATCGAGCCATCGGCGGTCATGCTGACCTGGCTGGTGCCGGCTTCAACTTCCGGGGTCACCGGGGCTGAATCCATGGCCGCTGCTTTCATCATCATCGGCCCGCGCAGGTAGGGTTGTGGATAACCGTTGCTGTTGAGGTTCAGGTTGACGATTTTGTAGCCCTTGCCGCCCAGTGCATCGGTGGCCAGTTGCGCGCGGTTCTTGAAGGCGGTGACGGCTTCCTTGAGCAATTGGTCTTCGCTGGCCTTGCGGGTCGGGTCGGCGATGGCGAAGTCCATGCCGCCCATTTTCAGGTCGGTCAGCAGTTCGCCGGTGAGTTTGGACAGGGCGGCGAAGTCGGTGCTTTCCAGGCGCAGTTCGGCGCGTTCGCGCCAGCCGGTGATCTTCTGGCCCTTGGTGTCGTAGATCGGATAGCTATTGCGGCTGCCCTGGCGCAGCGTGATGTCTTTGACTTGCTTGGCCTGGGCCAGCGCCTTGTTCATGGTGGTGCTGATCGCGGCGGCGAGTTTGGCCGGGTCGGTGTTCTGCTCTTCGGTGTAGAGCGTCACGATCATCTGGTCGCGGGCCACTTCCTGGCTGACTTCGGCGCGCAGGGAAATCTGGTTGTAGTGCAGCTCATCGGCGGCCAGCGCCGGAAGGCTGGCGACGCTGCCGACGGTCAGGGCGAGGAGGGCGGCGCTGCGGCGAAATGTGTGCATGAAGGCTCCTTGAATGAGGCGCAGAGGGCGCTGCGTGGATCATCAGACTCTATAAAGCAGCTGCAAGTTGCAAGCTTCAAGCTTCAAGCTACATCAAAAGCGCCGCAGCTCTTGCTCTTGCTCTTGCTCTTGCTTGCAGCTTGCAGCTTGCAGCTTGCAGCTGCGGTGTGGTCGTTTGCCGCACTTTCGCCTCTCAAGCCCGCGCCTTGGTTATACTCCGTGCGATCCGCCTGGAGCGCTCATCAGGAGAGCTCATGCTCGCCCCCGTACAACTGACTTCCGCCACTCGCCAGAATCTTTGGCGGCTGACTTTCATTCGCACCCTGGTGCTGGCCGCGCAGGCCGGTTCCGTGGGCCTGGCCTACTGGCTGCAATTGTTGCCATTGCCGTGGGCGCAACTGGCGATGACGCTGGGCTGTTCGATTCTGCTGTGTGTGTTCACCGCCGTACGCCTGCGCACGTCATGGCCGGTGACTGAACTTGAATATGCGCTGCAACTGGCCTGCGATCTGGTGATTCACAGTGCGCTGCTGTATTTCTCCGGCGGTTCGACCAACCCGTTCGTTTCCTATTACCTGGTGCCGCTGACGATCGCGGCGGTGACGCTGCCGTGGCGTTATTCGGTGATTCTGTCGGGTATCGCGCTGGCGCTGTACACGGTGATGCTGACGCGTTTCTATCCGCTGGAAACCTTGCCGGTCGCTCGCGAAAATCTGCAGATCTATGGCATGTGGTTGAGCTTCGCGCTGGCGGCGGCGGTGATCACATTCTTTGCCGCGCGCATGGCCGAAGAGCTGCGCAGGCAGGAAGAGTTGCGCGCGATTCGTCGCGAAGAGGGCCTGCGCGATCAACAATTGTTGGCCGTTGCGACTCAGGCCGCCGGTGCCGCGCATGAGCTGGGTACGCCGCTGGCGACCATGAGCGTGCTGCTCAAGGAAATGCAGCAGGATCACCCCGACGCACTGCTGCAGGACGATCTGAAAGTGCTGCAGGATCAGGTCAAGCTGTGCAAGGAGACCTTGCAACAGTTGGTTCGCGCCGCCGAAGCCAATCGGCGTCTGGCCGTGGAAATGCAGGACGTCACCGCCTGGCTCGACGAAGCGCTGAACCGCTGGCATCTGATGCGCCCGGAAGCCAGTTATCGCTTCCAGCGCCTCGGCCAGGGCGCTGTGCCGCGCATGGCGCCGCCGCCGGATCTGACCCAGGCCTTGTTGAATCTGCTCAACAACGCTGCCGATGCCTGCCCGGAGAACCTCCAGGTAACGCTGGACTGGGATGCAGAGACTTTGACTATCAGCATTCGCGACCACGGTGCCGGTGTGCCGCTGGCCATCGCCGAGCAGATCGGCAAACCGTTTTTTACCACCAAGGGCAAAGGTTTCGGCCTGGGCCTGTTTTTGAGCAAGGCCAGCGTGACACGCGCCGGTGGCTCAGTGAAACTCTATAGTCATGAGGAAGGCGGCACGCTCACCGAGCTGCGCCTGCCCCACGGCGCCCGAGGAGACCAACATGAGTGACGAAATCCAAGTCGAAGGCGAAGAACTGCCGCATCTGCTGCTGGTCGACGACGACGCGACCTTCACCCGCGTCATGGCCCGCGCCATGGCCCGCCGTGGCTTTCGCGTCAGCACTGCCGGTTCCGCAGAAGAAGGCCTGACCATCGCCCAGGCCGATCTGCCTGATTACGCTGCGCTCGACCTGAAAATGGACGGCGACTCCGGCCTAGTCCTGCTGCCCAAGCTGCTGGAGCTCGATCCGGAAATGCGCGTGGTGATCCTCACCGGTTATTCGAGCATTGCCACGGCGGTCGAGGCGATCAAGCGCGGTGCCTGCAACTACCTGTGCAAACCGGCCGATGCCGACGACGTGCTGGCGGCGCTGCTGTCCGAGCACGCCGACCTCGACAGTCTGGTGCCGGAAAACCCCATGTCGGTCGACCGCCTGCAGTGGGAACACATCCAGCGCGTACTGACCGAGCACGAAGGCAACATCTCCGCCACGGCCCGCGCGCTGGGCATGCACCGCCGCACCCTGCAGCGCAAACTGCAGAAGCGTCCGGTGCGTCGCTGAACCTGCGCTGAACGACTATCGCCCGCCCTCGTGATAAAACGCGCCGATCATTTATGATCGGCGCGTGTCTGTTGTTTTCTTTATCGAGCCTTTTCCATGAATCAGAACGCTGAATACTCCGCGGTCAACGATGCTGTGCGCGGGCAGTTTTTTCGCAAGGTCTGGGCGATGACCACGCCTTACTGGCGCAGCGAAGAGAAGGGCAAGGCCTGGACGCTGCTGATTGCCGTGATTGCGCTGACGCTGTTCAGCGTGTGGATTTCGGTGTGGCTCAACAGTTGGTTCAGGGATTTTTACAACGCGTTGCAGAAGAAGGACGAGGCTGCGTTCTGGCAGTTGATCCTGCATTTCTGCGGCATTGCCGCCGTGGCGATTCTCGGTGCGGTGTATCGTCAGTACCTGACGCAGATGCTGACTATCCGCTGGCGGGCGTGGCTGACGGAAAAGCACTTCACGCGCTGGCTCGACCACAAGAACTACTATCAGCTGGAGCAGGGCGGCTACACCGATAACCCCGACCAGCGGATTTCCGAAGACCTCAACACCTACACCGCCAACACCCTGAGCCTGGGCCTTGGGCTGCTGCGCACGATCGTAAGTCTGGTGTCGTTCTCGATCATCCTGTGGGGCGTATCGGGCAGCATCGAAGTGTTCGGCATCGAAATTCCCGGCTATATGTTCTGGTGTGCGCTGCTGTATGCGGCGGTCGGCAGTTGGCTGACGCACCTCATTGGCCGGCGTTTGATCGGCCTGAACAACCGGCAGCAACGTTTCGAAGCGGACCTGCGTTTCTCCATGGTGCGGGTGCGCGAGAATGCTGAAAGCATCGCGTTGTACAACGGCGAACCCAATGAAAACCGCCGCCTGAGCAATCGCTTCGGCCTGGTCTGGCACAACTTCTGGGACATCATGCGGGTGTCCAAGCGTCTGACGTTCTTCACCTCCGGCTACGGCCAGATCGCAATCATTTTCCCGTTTATCGTCGCGGCGCCGCGCTACCTGTCCGGCAAAATCGAGCTGGGCGAACTGATGCAGATCAACTCGGCGTTCGGCAACGTGCAGGAGAATTTCAGCTGGTTCATCACGGCCTATGCGGATCTGGCGGCGTGGCGCGCCACCTGCGATCGTCTGCTGAGTTTCCGTCAGGCCATGACCGACAACGAGGAACGCACCCCGGCCATCGATGTGCAGAATCAGGGCAAGGATCTGCAAGTGCACAAACTCGGCCTGGATCTTGCCGATGGTCGTCACCTGCTGAGCAACGCCGACATGACTGTGGAACCGGGTGAGCGAGTGATGCTCAGCGGGCGATCCGGCAGCGGCAAGTCCACTCTGCTGCGGGCGATGGGACATCTGTGGCCGGCGGGCCACGGCAATATTCGGTTGCCGGCGGCGCGCTATCTGTTCCTGCCGCAGAAGCCCTATTTGCCGATCGGCACACTGCGTGATGCGTTGAGTTATCCACAACCGGGCGATACCTACGCGCCGGAGCGTTATGCACAGGTATTGGACACCTGCCGTTTGCCGCACTTGGTCGGGCGGCTGGATGAAGCCAATCACTGGCAGCGCATGCTCTCGCCGGGCGAGCAGCAACGCTTGGCCTTCGCCCGCGCGCTGCTGTATGCGCCGCAATGGTTGTACATGGACGAGGCCACTTCGGCGATGGATGAAGAGGACGAGGCGACGCTGTATCAGGCGTTGATCGATGAAATTCCGGGGCTAAGCATTGTCAGCGTCGGCCACCGAAGCAGTTTGAAACGATTCCATCCACGGCATGTGAGGATCGACAGCGGGCATTTGGTGGAGCAACCCGTGACTGCCTGACCCCACGGATCCCTTGTAGGAGCTGCCGAAGGCTGCGATCTTTTGGCCTTAAAGATCAAGGTCAAAAGATCGCAGCCTTCGGCGGCTCCTATATGATGGAGGTCGTGTTGACAGTGATCGTACAACCCGCTTGAGCTATGATGGCGCCAAGCCGAACTTTCGAGACAAGATGCAGACCATGGAAAAGCTGATCGACACCCCGCGCCTCCCCCGCAAGCGCCGCAGCCTCGCCCAGGAATTGGTGACGGTGTTGAGCGAGCAGATCCGCGATGGCCTGCTCAAGCGCGGCGACAAGTTGCCTACCGAGTCGGCAATCATGGAAGCCCATGGCGTCAGCCGCACGGTGGTGCGTGAGGCGATTTCCCGTCTGCAGGCCGCCGGCCAGGTGGAAACCCGCCACGGCATCGGTACCTTTGTGCTCGACACGCCGAGCCCGAGCGGTTTTCGCATCGACCCGGCCACCGTCGTCACCCTGCGTGACGTATTGGCAATTCTCGAATTGCGCATCAGCCTCGAAGTGGAGTCCGCCGGCCTCGCCGCGCAACGTCGCAGCCCCGAGCAACTGGCAACCATGCGCGCTGCCCTCGACGCCTTGAACGAGAGCGCCGCTCACGCCAGTGACGCGGTGTCATCTGACTTTGCTTTCCATCTG
Source organism: Pseudomonas sp. (assembly GCF_035554175.1). Classification (GTDB taxonomy): domain Bacteria; phylum Pseudomonadota; class Gammaproteobacteria; order Pseudomonadales; family Pseudomonadaceae; genus Aquipseudomonas. The sequence goes on from NZ_DATMIV010000007.1 coordinate 6,362, forward strand.
GAAATCGCCCTGTCCACCGGCAACCGTTACTTCACCGACATCATGACCCACCTGGGTACCAGCATCATTCCGCGTACGCGGCTGAACTCGGCGCGACTGGCTCACGACGACCAGCAGCATTACATGAGCCGCCTGAGCCGTGAGCACGAAGAAATCTACGACGCGATTGCCCGTCAGGATTCTGATGCTGCCCGTGCGGCGATGCGTCTGCACCTGACCAACAGCCGTGAAAGACTGCGCCAGGCCCATGAAGAGGCGCAGGCGCAGGGGTGAGTGCGACCTACTTTTGGAGTTCTACGGTTTCGCGCGCAGACTTTGCGCCAGGAGTCGGTTGGTTAACTCCGCAGTCATTAGGGCGGACTCCGGATATGTCTGGCACCTTTAAGAAATACCAGTCCCGACGAACGGTCAGACCTTGACCTCCCAAGCCCTCACGCCTCAACCCGCAACCGCAACGCCTGCGAATACGGCTCCATACTCGACTCATCACGAAACTTGTAGCGCAACTCCACCTCGCGGTTCAGGTACGGTTGCAGCGCCTCTTTTGGCAGCTGCACCTCGATGTCGAACAGTTTTTCCATCTCGTCTTCGGCGTCATCCCAGGCGCCAGTGTCTACTTCGTCACCTTCCCATTCGGGTTCTTCGGCATCGCTGCCGAGAATTGCGTAGACGCTCCAGTTCGCCGCGAAATCGCTGGAATCCGGCACCTGCACAGTGAGGATGTCCGGCAATTGCGACAGCTGAACAGTGACGCAGTCGTCCTGCGCGGGGGCGACGTGGAGGAGGGTGGGGGCGGCAAAATGCATCGACATAGTGGCTTCCTTTGAGTGGTCCGCCACGATCCTTCGTGGCAGTCGGCGTACTTTACGAGCCGCTCGCGCCGTGGCGATTAAACGAATCCAGACCAGATGTTTCAGCCATCGAAAGCGCCAGGGACGGGCCTTGCAGCCATTTCGCAACGCGCAAAAGTCGATCTTGTCCGACAAAAAAGCGCTGCCAACGATGAAATGCAGTTGACGGTTATTTTTTAAGTTGTACGATGACCTACAACTTCGGCGAAGGCTGAACGGTCCACTCACAATAAAACGTTGCTACCAGGGTGTTCGAATAATGAATCCACAAGAACTGAAGTCCATCCTCTCTGCCGGCCTGCTGTCTTTCCCGGTGACCGATTTCAACGCGCAGGGCGATTTCAACCGCGCGGGCTATATCAAACGCCTGGAATGGCTGGCTCCGTATGGCGCTTCGGCTCTGTTCGCTGCCGGCGGCACCGGTGAGTTCTTCTCCCTGGCCGCCAGCGAATACTCGGAAATCATCAAGACTGCCGTCGACACCTGCGCCACCAGTGTGCCAATTCTCGCCGGTGTCGGGGGCTCGACCCGTCAGGCCATCGAATACGCTCAGGAAGCCGAGCGCCTTGGCGCCAAAGGTCTGTTGCTGCTGCCGCACTACCTGACCGAAGCGAGCCAGGACGGTGTTGCCGCGCACGTTGAAGCCGTGTGCAAATCGGTGAAGATCGGCGTGGTCGTCTACAACCGCAACGTTTGCCGCCTCACCGCGCCGCTGCTGGAACGTCTGGCCGAGCGCTGCCCGAACCTGATCGGCTACAAGGACGGTCTGGGCGATATCGAGTTGATGGTGTCGATCCGTCGCCGCCTCGGTGATCGCTTCAGCTACCTGGGTGGTCTGCCGACCGCCGAAGTCTACGCCGCTGCCTACAAGGCTTTGGGCGTGCCGGTTTACTCCTCGGCGGTGTTCAACTTCATCCCGAAAACCGCGATGGACTTCTACCACGCGATCGCTCGTGAAGATCACGCCACTGTCGGCAAGATCATCGACGACTTCTTCCTGCCGTATCTGGACATCCGCAACCGCAAGGCCGGTTACGCCGTGAGCATCGTCAAGGCAGGCGCAAAAATCGCCGGCTATGACGCAGGCCCGGTGCGTGCGCCACTGACCGACCTGACCGGCGAAGAGTACGAAATGCTCGCTGCGCTGATCGACAAGCAAGGCGCGCAGTAAACGAGAAAAGCGAGGCCGCTGAGCAATCAGCGGCTTTTTGCGTGAAGGCTTTAGAGTTGAGGGCTGCCCTGTGACAACTGCAAAACGCTACGACAACTACATCAATGGCGAATGGGTCGCCGGTGCCGATTACTCGGCCAACATCAACCCGTCCGAACTCAGCGACACCATCGGCGACTACGCCAAGGCTGACCTGAGCCAGGTCAACGCCGCCATCGACGCCGCCCGCGCTGCGTTCCCGGCCTGGTCGACCTCGGGCATTCAGGCCCGTCACGACTCACTGGATAAAGTCGGCACGGAAATCCTCGCCCGTCGCGAAGAGCTCGGCACACTGCTTGCCCGTGAAGAAGGCAAGACCCTGCCGGAAGCGATCGGTGAAGTGACCCGCGCCGGCAACATTTTCAAGTTTTTCGCCGGTGAATGCCTGCGCCTCTCCGGCGACTACGTGCCGTCGGTGCGTCCGGGCGTCAACGTTGAAGTCACCCGCGAAGCGCTGGGTGTGGTCGGTCTGATCACCCCGTGGAACTTCCCGATCGCCATCCCGGCGTGGAAAATCGCCCCGGCCCTGGCCTACGGCAACTGCGTGGTGCTCAAGCCTGCCGATCTGGTGCCGGGCTGCGCCTGGGCGCTGGCGGAAATCATCTCTCGCGCAGGCTTCCCGGCCGGTGTGTTCAACCTGGTGATGGGCAGCGGTCGCGTGGTCGGCGATGCCCTGGTGCAGAGCCCGAAGGTCGACGGCATCAGTTTCACCGGTTCGGTGGGTGTTGGTCGTCAGATCGCAGTCAACTGCGTTTCGCGCCAGGCCAAGGTTCAGCTGGAGATGGGCGGCAAGAACCCGCAGATCATTCTCGACGACGCCGACCTCAAGCAAGCGGTCGAGCTGTCGGTACAGAGCGCGTTCTACTCCACCGGTCAGCGTTGCACGGCGTCGAGCCGACTGATCGTCACTGCCGGCATTCACGACAAATTCGTCGAAGCCATGGCCGAGCGCATGAAGTCGATCAAGGTTGGCCACGCGCTGAAGGCCGGTACCGACATCGGCCCGGTGGTGTCCCAGGCGCAGCTTGAGCAGGACATGAAGTACATCGACATCGGCCAGTCCGAAGGTGCACGTCTGGTCAGCGGCGGTGGCGTGGTGACCTGCGACACCGAAGGCTACTTCCTCGCGCCGACGCTGTTCGCTGACAGTGAAGCTTCGATGCGTATCAGCCGCGAAGAGATCTTCGGCCCGGTGGCCAACGTTGTCCGTGTGGCCGATTACGAAGCCGCGCTGGCGATGGCCAACGACACCGAGTTCGGCCTGTCGGCCGGCATCGCGACTACCTCGCTGAAGTACGCCAACCACTTCAAGCGTCACTCCCAGGCCGGGATGGTGATGGTCAACCTGCCGACCGCCGGTGTGGATTACCACGTACCGTTCGGCGGCCGTAAAGGCTCGTCCTACGGCTCCCGCGAGCAGGGCCGCTATGCGCAAGAGTTCTACACGGTCGTGAAGACCAGTTACATCGGATCCTGATACACGCAGTACCCCCTGTAGGAGCTGCCGAAGGCTCCGATCTTTGCTTTTAAGGATCAAAAGATCGCAGCCTTCGGCAGCTCCTACAGGGAACACCCGGCAAACCGGGGACCAAAGAAGCTTCACCCGCGCATAAAAATAATCAGTGGGAGTACCTTTACATGCAATCCTCCAAGCCGACTCACGTCCGCTATTTGATCCTGCTCATGCTGTTTCTGGTGACCACGATCAACTACGCCGACCGTGCCACGATCGCCATTGCCGGCTCCAGCCTGCAAAAGGATCTGGGCATCGACGCCGTTACCCTCGGCTACATCTTCTCCGCATTCGGTTGGGCCTACGTGGCCGGGCAAATTCCCGGTGGCTGGCTGCTCGATCGCTTCGGCTCGAAAAAAGTCTATGCCCTGAGCATTTTCACCTGGTCGCTGTTCACCGTGCTGCAAGGCTTCGTCGGTGAATTCGGCATGTCCACGGCGGTGGTTGCGCTGTTCATGCTGCGCTTTCTGGTGGGCCTGGCCGAAGCGCCATCGTTCCCCGGCAACGCGCGCATCGTCGCCGCGTGGTTCCCGACCGCTGAACGCGGCACCGCTTCGGCGATCTTCAACTCGGCGCAGTACTTTGCCACCGTGTTGTTCGCGCCGCTGATGGGCTGGATCGTCTACAGCTTCGGCTGGGAACACGTGTTCATCGTCATGGGTATTCTGGGCATCATCTTCTCGCTGGTGTGGCTGAAGGTTATCCACAGCCCGCGTCAACACCCGATGGCCAACGAAGCTGAAGTCAACTTCATTGCTGACAACGGCGGCATGGTCGACATGGACCAGAACAAAGGCAAAAAAGCCGATGGGCCGAAGTGGGACTACATCCGTCAGCTGCTGACCAACCGCATGATGCTCGGCGTGTATCTGGGCCAGTACTGCATCAACGGCATCACCTATTTCTTCCTGACCTGGTTCCCGGTGTATCTGGTGCAAGAGCGTGGCATGACCATTCTCAAGGCCGGTTTCATCGCTTCGTTGCCGGCGATCTGCGGCTTTATCGGCGGTGTGCTCGGCGGGGTGATTTCCGACTATCTGCTGCGCAAGGGCCACTCGCTGACCTTCGCCCGCAAGGCGCCGATCATTGCCGGTCTGCTGGTATCGAGCAGCATCGTCGCGTGCAACTATGTTGACGTGGAATGGATGGTGGTCGGCTTCATGGCCCTGGCCTTCTTCGGCAAAGGCGTCGGCGCACTGGGCTGGGCGGTAGTCTCCGACACCTCGCCGAAACAGATCGCCGGTCTGAGCGGTGGCCTGTTCAACACCTTCGGCAACATCGCCTCGATCACCACGCCAATCGTGATCGGCTACATCATCAGCTCCACCGGTTCGTTCAAATGGGCGCTGGTGTTTGTCGGTGCCAACGCACTGGTCGCGGTGTTCAGCTATCTGGTGATCGTCGGCCCGATCAAGCGGGTGGTCTTGAAAGAGCCGCCAGCCAAGGGCGGTAATGAAGCCACCGGCAATTTGTCTCAAGCGCATTCCTGAGGAGCGGCGTCATGCAGTTGATTGAACATTCCGACTCGCCGCGCTACATCCGCCTGCACGAGCGGGACAACGTTGTAGTGGTGGTCAACGACCAGGGCGTACCGGCCGGTACCGAGTTTGCCGATGGGCTGGTGACGGTGGATTTCGTCCCGCAGAGCCACAAGGTCACCCTGGAGGATATTCCCGAGGGCGGTCCGGTGATTCGTTACGGGCAGATCATTGGCTACGCGTTGCAGCCGATCCGTCGTGGCAGTTGGGTCAAGGAAGATCAACTGCGCATGCCGACCGCGCCGCCGCTGGACAGCTTGCCGCTGTCCACCGACGTGCCGGCCGCCCAGGCGCCGCTGGAAGGCTTCACCTTCGAGGGTTATCGCAACGCCGATGGCACCGTCGGCACGCGCAACATTCTCGGCATCACCACGACGGTGCAATGCGTCACCGGCGTGCTCGATCATGCGGTCAAGCGCATCAAGGATGAGCTGCTGCCCAAGTACCCGCACGTCGATGACGTGGTGGCGCTGACTCACAGTTATGGCTGCGGCGTGGCGATCACCGCCACCGACGCCTATATCCCGATTCGCACCGTACGCAATCTGGCGCGCAACCCGAACCTTGGGGGCGAGGCGCTGGTGATCAGTCTGGGCTGCGAGAAATTGCAGGCCGCGCAGGTGATGCACGAGGACGACGCGTCGGTGGATCTCAGTGATCCGTGGCTGTACCGCTTGCAGGACTCCAGTCACGGTTTTAGCGAAATGATCGAGCAGATCATGGAGCTGGCTGAAGTCCGTTTGAAGAAACTCGACCAGCGCCGCCGCGAAACCGTGCCGGCCTCGGAGCTGATTCTGGGCATGCAGTGCGGCGGCAGCGACGCGTTCTCCGGCATCACCGCCAACCCGGCGTTGGGTTATGCCTCCGACCTGCTGTTACGTGCGGGGGCGACGGTGATGTTTTCCGAAGTCACCGAAGTGCGCGATGCAATCTACCTGCTGACCTCACGGGCGCAGACGCAAACCGTCGCCGAAGAGCTGGTGCGCGAGATGGACTGGTACGACCGTTACCTGGCCAAGGGCGAGGCTGATCGCAGTGCCAACACCACGCCGGGCAACAAGAAGGGCGGGTTGTCGAACATTGTCGAGAAGTCGCTGGGATCGATCGTCAAGTCTGGCAGCAGCGCGATCAACGGCGTGCTCGGCCCGGGCGAGCGTTTCAAGCACAAGGGCCTGATTTTCTGTGCGACGCCGGCGAGTGATTTTGTTTGCGGCACGTTGCAATTGGCGGCGGGGATGAATTTGCACGTGTTCACCACCGGACGCGGCACGCCATACGGATTGGCCATGGCTCCAGTGGTGAAGGTGTCAACGCGAACCGAACTGGCGCAGCGCTGGCCGGATCTGATCGACATCGATGCCGGGCGCATCGCCACCGGGCGCGCGACCATCGAAGAATTGGGCTGGGAGTTGTTTCACTATTACCTGGACGTTGCCAGTGGCAGGCAACAGACCTGGGCGGAGAAGCACAAGCTGCATAACGACATTACGTTGTTCAACCCGGCGCCGATTACCTGAGACCCAGTTGCCTTGAAAAGATCGCAGCCTGCGGCAGCTCCTACCTTGGAATGCGTTTTTTCCTGTAGGAGCTGCCGCAGGCTGCGATCTTTTGATCTTCAATAGAGTTCAGTGGCTTATCATTAGCCCCCTATCGACGCTCACCCAAGGCTCTCCGGCATGCTGGCAATTTTTCTCGAAACCCTGAACATCACCGCGCCGGTGTTTGCCATGCTGTTTCTCGGTGTGCTGCTCAAGCGCATCGACTGGATCAACGACAACTTCATCCACACCGCCTCGTCGCTGGTGTTCAACGTGACCATGCCGGCGCTGCTGTTTCTCGGCATCCTGCACGCGGATCTGCACGCCGCGCTGCAACCCTCACTGCTTATCTACTTTTCTCTGGCCACTCTGGTGAGTTTCGCCGTGGCCTGGGGCTGGGCGATTTTCAAGTGCCCGCGTGAAGATCGCGGCATCTACACCCAGGGCGCGTTTCGCGGCAACAACGGCGTGATCGGCCTCGCGCTCGCCGCGAGCATGTACGGCGATTACGGTATTTCCCTCGGGGCGATTCTCGCGGCGCTGGTGATCCTGTTCTACAACACGCTGTCGACCATCGTGCTGGCCGTTTACAGCCCGGTGATCAAGTCCGATCCGTGGAGCATCTGCAAAAGCGTGTTCAGCAACCCGCTGATCATCAGCGTGATTTCGGCGGCGCCGTTCGCCTATTTCAAGATCGGACTGCCGGGCTGGCTGGAAACCTCCGGTCAATATCTGGCTCAGACCACCTTGCCGCTGGCGCTGATCTGTATCGGCGGTACGCTGTCGCTGGCGGCGTTGCGCAAGAGTGGCAACATGGCGCTCAGCTCGAGTCTGGTGAAGATGGTCGGTCTGCCATTGCTGGCGACGCTCGGCGCGTGGTTGTGGGGCTTTCGCGGGGCGGAGCTGGGGATTCTGTTTCTCTATTTTGGTAGCCCGACGGCGGCGGCGAGTTTTGTCATGGCCCGCGCGGCGCAGGGCAATCATGAGCTGGCAGCGGCGATCATTGTGATGACCACGTTGATGGCGGCGATTACCACCAATGTCGGGATCTTTGTGTTGCAGTGGGGTGGGTGGATCTGACCAAAGATCTGCAGTGTCTGGCAGGGCCTTTTCGCGAGCAGGCTCGCTCCCACTTTGGAATGCATTTCAAATGTGGGAGCGAGCCTGCTCGCGAAGGCGGTCACTCCGGTTTTTGGTAGGTATCAATCACTTCCTGCGCCGCGCGAAATGCATCGATCGCCGCCGGCACGCCGGCATACACCGCGCAATGCAGCAGCGCTTCACGAATTTCCTCCACGCTGCAGCCGTTGTTCAGGGCACCGCGCACGTGGCCTTTCAACTCCTGCGGACACTTCAACGCGGTCAGCGCGGCGAGGGTGATCAGGCTGCGGGTTTTCAGCGGCAGGCCTTCGCGGTTCCACACGCCGCCCCAGGCGTGTTCATTGACGAAATCCTGCAACGGCTGGGTGAATTCGGTGGCATTGCCCAGCGCGCGATCCACAAAGGCATCGCCCATGACCTGACGACGGATTTCAACCCCGGACTGCTTCGACTCGCTCATGGCACATCTCTCTTGTGGTGTTGGCGACGCCAGGCGCGGATCGACGTGAACAACAGAAACGTCAGCAGCGCCGGCAGGACATAAAACAGCATCAAGCGCTCGAGTTTGCCGGCCAGCGGCATGCCGGTGGTGAACGACACCACATGCAGGCCATAGACCAGATACAAACCGAGCAGCAACAAGCCTTCGGCCCGGGTCACGCGATAGCCGGAATAGAACACCGGCAGGCACAGCGCGGCGACGCCGAGCATCACCGGCAAGTCGAAATCCAGCGCGTTGGGTGAAACGGACAGCGGCGCCGGCGCGAGCAACGCGGTCAGCCCCAGCACACCGAGCAGGTTGAACAGATTGGCGCCGATCACGTTGCCCACTGCAATGTCGCGCTGCCCGCGCAACGCGGCGATCAGCGAGGTCGCCAGTTCCGGCAGCGAGGTGCCGACCGCGACCACGGTCAGGCCGATGACGCGTTCCGACAGACCCAGATCGGTGGCTACAGCCACGGCGGCGCCGAGCAGCAAACGGCCGGCAAATACCAGCATGGCCAGGCCGGTGAGAATCATCAGCACGCTGATCAGCCAGGACTGCTGCGTTTCCTGCGGTCTTGCGCTGTGTGGTCGGGTCGAATGCCGTGACTGGCGCAACAACAAGCCGAGGTAGAGCGCCAAAGCGCCGAGCAGCAGGACGCCATCGAAGCGCCCGATGTCCTTGTTCCAGGCGAGGATGAACACCAGCAGGCTGGCAGCGATCATCAGCGGGATATCCAGGCGCACCAGTTGCCGCGACACGCGCAGCGGGATGATCAACGCCGACAGGCCGAGGGTCACCAGAATGTTGAAGATACTGCTGCCGAGCACGCTGCCGACGGCGATGTCCGGGTTGTGCGTGAGCGCCGCCTGCAGGCTGACGGTCATCTGCGGCGCGCTGCTGCCGAGGGCGACGATGGTCAGGCCGATGATCAACGGGCGCACATGCAGGCGCTCGGCCAGGCGCACGGCGGCGCGCACCATCAGTTCGGCGCCGATGATCAGCAGGAACAGGCCGCTGAGCAATTCGATGACGTTGATCAGCGGTAAGTCGGCTAATCCGAAAATGGTCGGCGCTCCATCAGTCGAGGGCCTGCACGCGAACCCGTGCGGTGCCGCTGCGCAGCATACCGATTTCGTCGGCGGCCTCGCGCGACAGATCAATCAAGCGGCCGCGGGTGTGCGGGCCACGGTCATTGATGCGAACCACGACGGATTCATCGTTTTTCAGGTTGGTGACCTTCACCCGCGTGCCGAACGGCAACTGGCGGTGGGCGGCGGTCAGGGAATGCTGGTTGAACGCTTCGCCGCTGGCGGTGCGCTTACCGTGATGTCTGGCTCCGTAATAGGAGGCGACGCCGGTCTGGTCGTAACCGTGCGGGTCGATGGTGTCGGTACTGGCGCAACCGGCCAGCAGGGAGAGCAGGGCGCTGCTCAGCAACAGACGCTTCATTCAAGGTTTCCCGAATACAAATGTGGGAGTGAGCCTGCTCGCGATAGCGTTTCGACAGTCAACTTTTAGTGTCTGACATTTCGCGATCGCGAGCAGGCTCGCTCCCACAGGGGATGGAGCCAGGCTTTGGATCTGGCTCCATGGTGGTCAGCCTTCGAGCTTGCTTTTCAGCAGTTCGTTCACCTGCTGCGGGTTGGCCTTGCCTTTGGAAGCTTTCATGGCCTGACCGACGAAGAAGCCGAACATCTTGCCGCGTTTGGCTTCATCAGCCGCACGATACTGTTCGACCTGTTCGGCGTTGGCCGCGAGCATTTCGTCGAGTACCGCGGAGATCGCGCCGGTATCGGTTACCTGCTTGAGGCCGCGCTTTTCGATGATTTCGTCAGCGCTGCCTTCGCCGTTGGCCATCGCTTCGAACACCACTTTGGCGATCTTGCCGGAGATGGTGTTGTCCTTGATGCGCTGCAGCATGCCGCCCAGTTGCTCGGCGGACACTGGCGATTGCTCGATGTCCAGGCCTTGCTTGTTGAGCAGGCTGCCCAACTCGACCATCACCCAGTTCGCCGCCAGTTTCGCATCGCCACCGATAGCCGCGACTTTCTCGAAGTAATCTGCCTGTTCCCGGCTGGTCGCCAGCACGTTGGCGTCGTAGGCCGACAGACCGAACTGGCTCTGGAAGCGCTCGCGTTTTTGCGGTGGCAGTTCCGGCAGGGTGGCGCGCACCTCGCCCAGGAACGACTCTTCAATGACCACTGGCAGCAGATCCGGATCGGGGAAGTAACGGTAGTCGTTGGCTTCCTCTTTCGAACGCATCGGACGGGTCTCGTCCTTGTTCGGATCGTAGAGACGGGTCTGCTGGATCACCTTGCCGCCATCTTCGATCAGCTCGATCTGACGCTGGATTTCGGAGTTGATCGCCTTCTCGATGAAGCGGAAGGAGTTGACGTTCTTGATCTCGCAGCGGGTACCGAACTCGACCTGGCCCTTTGGACGCACGGAAACGTTGCAGTCGCAACGCAGCGAACCTTCGGCCATGTTGCCGTCGCAAATGCCCAGGTAGCGCACCAGCGCGTGGATCGCCTTGACGTAAGCCACGGCTTCCTTGGCGCTGCGCATGTCCGGTTCGGAGACGATTTCCAGCAGCGGCGTGCCGGCACGGTTCAGGTCGATGCCGGTGGCACCGTTGAATTCTTCGTGCAGGCTCTTGCCGGCGTCTTCTTCCAGGTGCGCGCGGGTGATACCGACGCGTTTGACCGTGCCGTCTTCGAGCGCGATGTCCAGGTGGCCCTTGCCAACGATCGGCAATTCCATCTGGCTGATCTGGTAACCCTTGGGCAGGTCAGGGTAGAAATAGTTTTTCCGGGCGAACACGTTGTGCCGGCCGATCTCGGCGTCAATCGCCAGACCGAACATCACCGCCATGCGCACCGCTTCCCGGTTGAGCACCGGCAGCACGCCGGGCATGCCCAGGTCGATCAGACTGGCCTGAGTGTTCGGCTCGGAACCGAATGTGGTGGAACTACCGGAAAAGATTTTCGACCGGGTGGTGAGCTGAGTGTGAATCTCCAGCCCGATCACGACTTCCCATTGCATGTGTGTCTCCTCAGAAGCCGGTTGGGGTGCGGGTGTGCCAGTCAGTGTTCAACTGATACTGGTGCGCAACATTGAGCAAACGGCCTTCGTGGAAGTACGGCGCGAGCAACTGCACGCCCACCGGCAGACCGTCGACGAAACCGGCCGGCATCGACAGGCCCGGCAGGCCGGCGAGGTTGGCGGTGATGGTGTAGACGTCTTCCAGATAGGCAGCGACCGGATCACTGTTCTTGGCGCCGAGTTTCCACGCCGGGTTCGGTGTGGTCGGGCCGAGGATGATGTCGACTTCATTGAAGGCAGCCATGAAATCGTTCTTCACCAGACGACGGATCTTCTGCGCTTTCAGGTAGTAGGCATCGTAGTAACCGGCGGACAGCGCGTAGGCACCGACCATGATCCGACGCTGCACTTCCGCGCCGAAGCCTTCGCCACGGGAACGCTTGTACAGGTCGATGAGGTTTTCCGGGTTCTCGCAGCGATGGCCGAAACGCACGCCGTCGAAACGCGAGAGGTTGGAGGAGGCTTCTGCCGGAGCGATCACGTAGTACGCAGGAATCGCGTGCTGCATGTTCGGCAGGCTGATTTCCTTGATCACCGCACCGAGCTTCTGCAATTGCTGGATGCTGTTCTGGATCAGCTCGGCGATGCGCGGGTCGAGACCGGCGCTGAAGTATTCCTTCGGCACGCCGATGCGCAGGCCTTGCAGCGAATCGCCCAGGCTGGCGGAGTAATCCGGCACCGGCTCATCAATGCTGGTGGAGTCGTTCGGGTCGAAGCCGGCCATGCCTTGCAGCAAAATTGCGCAGTCTTCGGCCGTGCGCGCCAACGGGCCGCCCTGATCGAGGCTGGAGGCGTAGGCGATCATGCCCCAGCGCGAAACGCGACCGTAGGTCGGTTTCAGGCCGGTGAGGTTGGTGAACGCCGCCGGCTGACGGATCGATCCGCCGGTGTCAGTGGCCGTGGCCGCTGGCAACAGTCGAGCAGCAACCGCCGCCGCCGAACCACCGGACGAACCGCCCGGCACGTGTTCCAGGTTCCACGGGTTTTTCACCGCGCCGTACCAGCTCGACTCGTTGGCCGAACCCATGGCGAATTCATCCATGTTGGTCTTGCCCAGGGTCACGGCGCCGGCAGCGGCCAGCTTCGCAACCACAGTGGCGTCATACGGGGCCTTGAAGTTGTCCAGCATCTTCGAACCGCAGCTGGTGCGGATGCCCTGGGTGCAGAACAGATCCTTGTGGGCGATCGGCGCGCCGAGCAGGGCGCCGCTCTCACCGTTGGCCCGGCGAACGTCGGCGGCTTTCGCCTGCTCGATGGCCAGCTCTTCGGTGAGGCTGATGAAACTGTTGAGCTGCGGATCGAGCTGGCTAATACGCGCCAGCAGGACTTTGGTCAGCTCTTCGGAAGAAAACTTTTTATCGGCGAGACCGCGGGCAATCTCGGCCAGAGTCATTTGATGCATTGCAGGCTCTTTCCCTTTAGTCGATGACTTTCGGAACCAGATACAGGCCGTTTTCGACCGCTGGTGCGATGGACTGGTAGGCCTCGCGATTATTCGTCTCGGTCACCACGTCGGCGCGCAGGCGCTGACTGGCTTCCAGGGGGTGGGCCAGCGGCTCGATACCGTCGGTATCGACGGCCTGCATTTCGTCGACCAGCCCGAGAATGCTGTTGAGGGCGGAAGTAATGTGCGGAAGATCGGCATCGTTGAGGCCAAGGCAGGCCAGGTGCGCGATTTTTTCCACGTCGGAGCGTTCTAGCGCCATCGGGATTCTCCAGTGGAAACAGAACGGACGGCGTCCGTGTGTTAGATTGTCGGAACACTACCGCATTTCTACGGGTCTATACCCGCGATTGTGGGGTTTGGTGCACAGAAAAGCGGCCAATTTAACATATTGGCGCCTTGCCCAAAATCCCTGTCGTTGTTAGAGTTTGCCGCACTTTTTTACCCACGCGTTGCCTAGGGTCCCTTTCCCATGTTCAAGAAACTGCGTGGCATGTTTTCCAGCGATCTTTCCATTGACCTGGGCACTGCCAACACCCTTATTTACGTGCGCGAGCGCGGTATCGTCCTGAATGAGCCATCGGTTGTGGCCATTCGGACACACGGTAACCAGAAAAGTGTCGTCGCTGTCGGCACAGAAGCCAAGCGCATGCTCGGCCGTACGCCGGGCAACATTGCTGCCATTCGTCCGATGAAGGATGGCGTGATCGCCGACTTCAGCGTCTGCGAAAAGATGCTGCAGTACTTTATCAACAAGGTTCATGAAAACAGCTTTCTGCAGCCCAGCCCTCGTGTGCTGATCTGCGTTCCATGCAAGTCCACCCAGGTCGAGCGTCGTGCCATTCGTGAATCGGCCCTTGGTGCCGGTGCCCGTGAAGTGTTCCTGATCGAAGAACCGATGGCCGCTGCGATCGGCGCCGGTCTGCCGGTTGAAGAAGCACGCGGTTCGATGGTCGTGGATATCGGTGGTGGTACCACTGAAATCGCCTTGATCTCCCTCAACGGTGTGGTTTACGCCGAATCCGTACGTGTCGGCGGCGACCGTTTCGACGAAGCGATCATCACCTACGTGCGCCGTAATTACGGCAGCCTGATCGGTGAATCCACCGCTGAGCGCATCAAGCAGGAAATCGGCACGGCCTATCCGGGCGGCGAAGTACGCGAAGTCGATGTTCGCGGTCGCAACCTGGCCGAAGGCGTTCCACGCGCATTCACCCTGAACTCCAATGAAGTGCTGGAAGCTCTGCAAGAGTCGCTGGCAACCATCGTTCAGGCTGTGAAAAGTGCCTTGGAGCAGTCACCGCCGGAACTGGCTTCCGACATCGCCGAGCGTGGCCTGGTGCTGACCGGTGGTGGCGCGCTTCTGCGTGACCTCGACAAGTTGCTGGCCCAGGAAACCGGTCTGCCGGTGATCGTTGCCGAAGATCCGCTGACTTGCGTGGCTCGCGGCGGTGGCCGTGCTTTGGAAATGATGGATAAGCACACCATGGATCTGCTCTCCAGCGAATAACTCGCTGGTTTGCAATACGTGGGTGAACGCACAGGCAGCACTTTGCAGTGCTGCCTGTTGGCGTTTATCTTCTGTCAGTCTTCATCCAGGCCGGTTTGATGCCGTATGAATAAACAGAACATTTGCCTGGGAGGAGCGGCTTATTAAACCGCTTTTCACCAAAGGCCCTTCGTTGGGCGTGCGCCTGTTGGTGCTGGCCGTACTCGCGGTCGCGCTGATGGTGGTCGATGCGCGTTTCGATCTGCTCAAGCCCGCGCGCAAGCAAGCGTCGCTGGTGCTCATGGACGCCTACTGGATCACTGACTTGCCCGGTCGCTTGTGGGAAGGGGTCGCCAGCCAGTTCGGCAGCCGCACCGAGCTCGTCGCCGAAAACGAAAAACTCAAGACCGAAAACCTGCTGTTGCAGGGACGCATGCAAAAGCTCGCGGCCCTGACCGAGCAGAACGTTCGGCTGCGCGAGTTGCTCAACTCTTCCGCGCTGGTCAACGAGAAGGTCGAAGTGGCCGAGTTGATCGGCATGGATCCCAACCCCTTCACCCATCGCATCATCATCAACAAGGGTGAGCGCGACGGCGTGGTGCTCGGTCAACCGGTGCTCGATGCACGCGGGCTGATGGGCCAGGTGGTCGAATTGATGCCTTACACCTCGCGTGTCCTGCTGCTGACCGACACCACACATAGCATTCCGGTGCAGGTAAACCGCAACGGTCTGCGCGCGATTGCCAGTGGCACCGGCAACCCGGAGCGTTTGGAATTGCGCCATGTCGCCGACACGGCGGACATCAAGGAAGGCGATCTGCTGGTCAGTTCCGGGCTCGGCCAGCGTTTCCCGGCCGGTTATCCGGTGGCGACGGTCAAGGAAGTCATTCACGATTCCGGCCAGCCGTTCGCCATTGTTCGCGCCGTGCCGACCGCCGCCCTGAACCGCAGCCGCTATTTGCTGCTGGTGTTCAGCGACAGTCGCACCGCCGAAGAGCGCGCCAATGACGCCGCCCAGGCGCAGGAACAGCTCGATGCTCACGGCGGCGGCCCGATGTTGCCGGCCAGCGTGCCGAAACCGTTGATCATGCCTGCCACGCCTTCCACCGCTACCGCTGCGCCGGCCGCTGAAGCAGCAGCACCTGTCGCTACACCTGCCAAACCAGCGACGAGCAAACCGCCGGCCGCCGCGCCAGCCGCTGTCAAACCGCCAGCCGCCAGCAAACCACCGGCGAAACCGCCTGCGACTACCGGGGGACGAGAATAATGGTCGGCGCGAAAAAATCCGCAAACGGCTGGATGATCTGGCTGACCTTCTTCGTCGGCATCCTGCTCAGCGTTTCACCATTGCCGATCTTCATGGAAATCCTTCGCCCGCTGTGGCTGGCGCTGCTCGTGACCTTCTGGGCGTTGTACATGCCGCACACGGTCGGCATGGTCACGGCTTTCTGTCTGGGGCTGGCCGAGGATGTCCTGCAAGGCGACCTGCTCGGGCAGAACGCGCTGATCCTGACCCTGATCACCTTCCTCGTACTGTCGTTGCAGCAACGTCTGCGCATGTTCCCGATGTGGCAGCAGTGCCTGGTGATCCTGGTGATCTTCGGCCTCGCGCAATTGGCGCAACTGTGGCTCAGTGCCCTGACCGGCAACCGCCAGCCAACCCTGGCGTTGGTCTTGCCGGCACTGGTCAGTGCCTTGCTCTGGCCGTGGGTCAGCTTTGCCTTACGCGGAATGTGCCGACGCTACAGAATTTATTGAGCCGGTGAAGCAGGGCACTGAACAGGGAGATGTTTTGATGAAACTGCTTTACCTCGCCTCCGGATCGCCACGTCGCCGTGAACTGCTCACGCAGATTGGCGTGCAGTTCTGCGCCATCAGCGCGGATATCGACGAAACCCCGCTCCCTGAAGAGTCCCCTTCGGCCTATGTCGAACGCCTCGCGCGTGGCAAGGCTGAGGCCGGTCGCCGCTCGGTGGTCTCTGACCAGCCGTTCTGCGTGCTGGGCGCCGACACCGCTGTGGTGCTCGACGGCAAAATTCTTGGCAAACCGGTGGACGAAGCGGATGCATGCGCCATGCTGATGATGTTGTCCGGCAACGAACACGAAGTGCTGACTGCCATCGCCGTGCTCGAAGGCGAGCGCTGCGAGTCGCGGGTGGTACGCAGTCGGGTGCGCTTTCGCACGATCAGCCGGGACGAAGCGGCCGTTTACTGGGCCAGCGGCGAACCGCGAGACAAGGCCGGTGGCTACGGCATTCAGGGCCTGGGTGCGGTGTTCGTGGCCGGGCTCGAAGGCAGTTACTCGGCGGTGGTCGGCCTGCCGCTGTGCGAAACCTGCGAGGTGTTGGGCCATTTCGGCATACCCTGTTGGCAAAACCTGAACACGCCCTGAGCGTCGTACGAAACCAGATGCGGCCACTATCGTGAACATGCCTGAACGAGATCCTGCCATGAGTGAAGAGATTCTGATCAACATCACGCCGATGGAGTCGCGCGTGGCGGTGGTCGAAAACGGTGTGCTGCAAGAAGTCCACGTCGAGCGCACGCAGAAACGCGGGATCGTCGGCAACATCTATAAAGGCAAGATCGTCCGTGTCCTGCCGGGCATGCAGGCGGCATTCGTCGACATCGGCCTCGATCGCGCCGCTTTCATTCACGCTGCCGAAATCTCCCTGCGCGAAGGTCCGGCAGTGGAAAGCATCAGTTCGCTGGTGCACGAAGGCCAGAGTCTGGTGGTGCAGGTCACCAAGGATCCGATCGGCTCCAAAGGCGCGCGCCTGACCACGCAGCTGTCGATCCCCTCGCGCTATCTGGTGTACATGCCGCGCACTGCCCACGTCGGCATTTCCCTGAAGATCGAAGACGAAGCCGAGCGCGAGCGCCTCAAACAGGTGGTCAGCGATTGCGTGGCCAAAGAAGGCATCAAGGAGGCCGGCGGTTTTATTCTGCGCACGGCCGCTGAAGGCGCGGGCGCTGACGAAATCCTCATGGACATCCGCTACCTGCGCCGCCTCTGGGACCAGATCAATGAGCAGATCAAGACCATCGCCGCGCCGAGCGTAATCTACGAAGACCTCGGCCTGGCCCTGCGCACCTTGCGCGATCTGGTCAATCCGAAGATCGAGAAGATCCGCATCGACTCCCGGGAAACGTTCCAGAAGACCACCCAATTCGTTGCCGAACTGATGCCGGAAATCGCCGATCGTCTGGAGCACTACCCGGGCGAACGACCGATCTTCGACCTGTACGGTGTCGAAGACGAAATCCAGCGGGCGCTGGAGCGCAAGGTGCCGCTGAAGTCCGGCGGTTATCTGGTGATCGATCCGGCGGAAGCCATGACCACCATCGACGTCAACACAGGCGCGTTCGTCGGCCATCGCAACCTCGAAGAAACCATCTTCAAGACCAACCTCGAAGCGGCCACCGCGATTGCCCGGCAGATGCGCCTGCGCAACCTCGGCGGAATCATCATCATCGACTTCATCGACATGGAAGATGAAGAGCACCAGCGTCAGGTTTTGCGCACCCTGGAGAAACAGCTGGAGCGCGATCACGCCAAGACCAACATCATTGGCATCACCGAACTCGGGCTGGTGCAGATGACGCGCAAGCGTACTCGCGAGAGTCTCGAACAGGTGCTGTGCGAACCGTGCAGCAGCTGTCAGGGACGCGGCAAACTGAAGACCGCCGAAACCGTCTGCTACGAGATCTTCCGCGAGATTCTGCGCGAAGCCCGGGCCTATCAGGCGGAGGGTTACCGGGTGCTGGCCAACCAGAAAGTGGTTGATCGCCTGCTCGACGAAGAGTCCGGCAACGTCGCCGAGCTTGAAGGGTTTATCGGTCGC
The DNA here is from genome assembly GCF_035554175.1 of Pseudomonas sp. Lineage (GTDB taxonomy): Bacteria > Pseudomonadota > Gammaproteobacteria > Pseudomonadales > Pseudomonadaceae > Aquipseudomonas. Next base: position 24,480 of record NZ_DATMIV010000007.1, read on the forward strand.
ACCATACGCTTTCAGGTGGAAACCATGTATTCCCAGGAACAATATGACGTGGTGCTGCTCTGAATCCCTGCTTCACCTTTCAATCAACGCGGCTGGCCTCAGCTTTTCGCAGTATTTTTGCCATGGGAGCCAACTGACATGGACCGTCTGACACGCATATTGGCCGCACTCACCCGTTGGGGGCTGGGCCTGTGCGCGTTGGTTCTGGTGTTGATGGCGTTGTACGTCAGCCTCGGCCGCGAGCTGACTCCGCTAGTGGCCGAATACCGCGCCGACATCGAAGACAAGGCCAGCGCCGCCCTCGGCATGCCTTTGCAGATCGGCGAGCTGGAAGGCAACTGGAGCGGTTTCGCGCCGATTCTGCTGGCCCATGACGTAATGGTCGGTGACGGCGCCAATGCGCTACGGTTGGACCGCGTGCGGGTGGTGCCGGATCTGTGGGCCAGCGTGCTCGCCCGCGAAGTGCGCCTGGCGCATATCGAACTCAACGGTTTGAAGATCAGCCTCAAGGAAGCCGAAGACGGCAGCTGGGCACTGGAAGGTTTGCCGGTGCAGAAGGATCAGCCGTTCGATCCGGCGCAGTTGTTCCAGCGCTCGCAGATGATCAGGCAACTGTCGGTGCTCGACAGCCAGGTGACCCTGCAACCGCTCGATCATCCGCCGATGACGCTCACCTATGTCGGTCTCAATTTGCGCACCGGCGCCAGCCGCCAGCGCCTCGACGCGCGTCTGACCTTGCCTGACGGCCAGCCTGTGGCGCTGAACCTGCGCACCCGGCTGCGTCCCGATCAATGGCAGAACAGCGCCATCGAGGGTTACGCCAGCCTGCCACAGAGCGACTGGTCGAAGTGGCTGCCCGAACGCCTGACCCAGCAGTGGAATTTTTCGGAGATCAAGGCTGGCGGCGAACTCTGGGTCGATTGGGTTGAAGGCAGCCTGCAAAGCGCAGCGCTACGCCTGAACGCGCCTCAAGTGACCGGAGCCTACGCCGAGCGCAAGCCCATCCAGATCAACAATCTGGCGCTCAACGCTTACTACCGCAACAGCGCCGAGGGTGCGAGCGTCACCCTCGATTCGCTGGCGATGAGCTTCGGCGAGACTCGCTGGGAGTCGCGGGTGCAGGTGCAGCAGACCCGCGCCAGTGCCAAGGCTGAAGAGCTCTGGCATTTACAGGCCGATCGCCTCGACCTGACGCCGATCACCCCGCTGCTCAATGCTCTGGGGCCGTTGCCGCAGAGTTTCGCCACGGTGGTCGAGCGTTTGAAGGTGACTGGCGGCTTGCGCAATGTGCTGCTGGACTTCCGTCCGACCGCCACCGATGGCAACAAATTCGGCTTTGCCGCCAACCTCGATAACGTTGGCTTCGATGCGTATCACGGTGCTCCGGCGGCGCGGAATGTCAGCGGCAGCCTCAGCGGCAACCTCGACGGCGGCGAGCTGCGCCTCGACAGCAAGGACTTCGTTCTGCACCTCGATCCGATTTTCGCCAAGCCGTGGCAGTACCTGCAGGCCAATGCACGACTGACCTGGAAGCTCGACAAGGATGGTTTCACCCTGATCGCGCCGTACCTGAAGGTGCTGGGCGAGGAGGGCAAGATTGCCGGCGATTTCCTGATCCGCCTGCACTTCGACCATAGCCAGGAAGATTACATGGACCTGCGCGTCGGCCTCGTCGATGGCGACGGTCGCTATACCGCTAAATACCTGCCGGCCGTGTTGAGCCCGGCGCTGGATGAGTGGCTGCGCACGGCAATCGTCAAAGGTGCGGTGGATCAGGGCTTCTTTCAGTATCAGGGCTCGCTGAACAAGAATGCCGGTGAGGCGGACCGCAGTATCAGTCTGTTTTTCAAGGTGCATGATGCTGAACTGGCGTTTCAGCCGGGCTGGCCGCCTGTGAGCAAGGTCAGCGGCGACGTGTTCATCGAAGACAGCGGCGTGCGTATCTGGGCCAGCAAAGGCCAGTTGCTCGACACGCAAGTCAGCGACGTGTTCGTCAATATCCCTCATGTGCCGAGCGGGCAGAACACTCATTTGCTGCTCGATGGCGCCTTTGCCGGCGGTCTGGGCGACGGCTTGAAGATTCTCCAGGACGCACCGATCGGCACAGGCGAGACGTTTGCCGGGTGGGAAGGCGCGGGTGACCTGACTGGCAAGCTCAAGCTGGACATTCCTCTGGCCAAGGGCGATCAGCCGAAAATCCTCGTCGATTTCAAAACCGCCAATGCGCGGCTGAAGCTGGCCGAACCGGCGCTGGAACTGAGCCAACTCAAAGGCGATTTCCGCTTCGACAGCAATAAAGGCCTCAGCGGCCAGAACATCTCGGCGCGGGCCTTCGATAAACCGGTGACCGCGCAGATCTTCGCTGACGGCAGCCCCAACCAGATCAAGACCCGCGTCGCTGCAGCGGGGCAGGTCGAAGTCAAAAAGCTCACCGACTGGTTGGGTGTGACGCAGCCGTTGCCGGTGTCCGGGACGATTCCCTATCAACTGCAGGTCAATCTTGAGGGGGCTGACAGCCAGTTGATGGTCAGCTCCAGCCTCAAAGGCGTGGCGGTCGACTTGCCGGCGCCGTTCGGCATGGCGGCCGATGTCGGGCGGGACACGGTGTTCCGCATGACCTTGCAAGGGCCGGAGCGGCGTTACTGGGTCAATTACGATCAACTGGCCAATTTCACCTTTGCCGCACCGCCGGGCAATTTTGCCGAGGGCCGTGGCGAGCTGTTTCTCGGTGCCGGCGAAGCGGTATTGCCCGGCGCCAAGGGCCTGCGGATTCGTGGGGTGCTGTCGGAGCTGGACGTTGCGCCGTGGCAGGACCTGGCCAGTAAATATGCCGGGCAGGATCCGGGCGGCAGCGCGAGGCAATTGCTCAGCAGCGCTGACTTCAAGGTCGGCAAACTCACCGCGTTCGGCACGACCCTGGATCAGGCCTCGGTACAGATCAATCGCAAGCCCGGCGCGTGGAATCTGGCGCTCGACAGTCAACAGGCCAAGGGCACCGCCAGCCTGCCGGATGCCAAGGGCGTGCCGATTGCGGTGAATCTGCAATACGTGAAGCTGCCGGCGCCGGACCCGGCAGTGCAGGCTGACGAGAACGCGCCTGATCCGCTGGCGTCGGTCGACCCGACGAAAATTCCAGCGCTGGATATCACCCTCAACCAATTGTTCCTTGGCCCGGATCTGGTCGGTGGCTGGTCGCTGAAAATAAGGCCGACCGCCAAAGGCATCGCGCTGAACAACCTCGACATGGGCCTCAAGGGCATCCTCCTGCAAGGCAACGGCGGCTGGGAAGGCACGCCGGGTTCGACCAGCAGTTGGTACAAGGGCCGCATTGGTGGCAAGAATCTGGCTGACGTGCTCAAGGGCTGGGGGTTTGCGCCGAGCGTGACCAGCGAAGAATTCCATATGGACGTCGACGGACGCTGGCCGGGTTCGCCGGCGTGGCTGGCGACCAAGCGCTTCTCCGGCACCCTCGATGCCTCGCTGAACAAGGGCCAGTTCGTCGAAGTGGAGGGCGGTGCCCAGGCGCTGCGGGTGTTCGGTCTGCTCAACTTCAACTCGATCGGCCGGCGTCTGCGGCTGGACTTCTCCGACCTGTTCGGCAAAGGCTTGAGCTACGACCGGGTCAAAGGTCTGCTGGTGGCGAACAATGGCGTCTATGTCACCCGTGAGCCGATTCGCCTGACCGGGCCTTCGAGCAACCTTGAACTGGACGGCACGCTGGATCTGGTCGACGACAAGGTCGATGCAAAATTGCTGGTGACCTTGCCGGTGACCAACAACCTGCCAATCGCCGCGCTGATCGTCGGCGCACCGGCGGTCGGCGGTGCACTGTTCCTCATCGATAAACTGATCGGTGATCGCGTGGCGCGCTTCGCCAGCGTCAAGTACACCGTCAAAGGCCCATGGAAAGAACCGAAAATCACCTTCGACAAGCCTTTTTAACTAGCAGACACTACCCCGGTAGGAGCTGCCGAAGGCTCGGGCCGCGATCGGACGATCTTTTGATCTTGTTTTTGAAGATCAAGATCAAAAGATCGCAGCCTTCGGCAGCTCCTACACAGTTCTGCGTAAATCCCGAGGAGCTGCCATGTCTTTCGCGGTGATTCAAATGGTCAGCCAGAGTGACGTGCTGGCCAATCTGGCCCAGGCCCGGCGCCTGCTCGAACAGGCGGCCGCCGCCGGGGCGAAACTCGCGGTGCTGCCGGAAAACTTCGCTGCCATGGGCCGTCGCGACGTCGCCGCCATCGGCCGCGCCGAAGCCCTGGGCGAAGGGCCGATCCTGCCGTGGTTGAAACAGACCGCCCGCGACCTCACCTTATGGATAGTCGCCGGCACATTACCGTTGCCGCCGCAGGGTCAGCCCACGGCCAAAGCCAATGCCTGCTCGCTGTTGGTCAACGACCACGGCGAGATCGTCGCGCGCTATGACAAGCTGCACCTGTTCGATGTCGATGTCGCGGACAATCGCGGCCGGTACCGCGAATCCGATGACTATGCTTATGGCACTGGCGTAGTGGTCGCCGATACGCCGGTAGGCCGCGTCGGTCTGAGCGTGTGTTACGACTTGCGCTTCCCGGAGCTGTACAGCGAATTGCGCGCCGCCGGGGCCGAGTTGATTACCGCACCGTCGGCGTTTACTGCCGTGACCGGCGCTGCGCATTGGGATGTACTGATCCGTGCGCGGGCCATCGAAACACAATGTTATGTGCTGGCGGCCGCACAGGGCGGCAGCCATCCGGGGCCGCGCGATACCTTCGGGCATGCGGCGATCGTCGATCCGTGGGGGCGCGTACTGGCCCAGCAGGATCAAGGCGAGGCGGTACTGTTGGCCGCACGCGACAGCGATGAACAGGCGTCCATCCGGGCGCGCATGCCGGTGACGCGTCATCGGCGGTTTTTCTCGCAGGGCGCCCAGCGGCCTGCTTCAGAACACGAATTTAAGGCGTAAACCTATGAGCGAGTTGTTGTCCTCAGTCAGTGATCACCTGTTGGCACCCGGCGGTGTGACGATCGAGAGCCTGCAAGGCGTGCTCGGCGATCTGGCCGGGCCGGGCATCGATGCCGCCGACCTGTATTTTCAGGGCCAGATCTCCGAGTCGTGGGCGCTGGAAGACGGCATCGTCAAGGAAGGCAGTTTCAACCTCGACCAAGGGGTCGGCGTGCGTGCGCAGTCCGGTGAGAAGACCGGTTTTGCCTACAGTAACGCGATCACCCTTGAGGCCCTCGGTGCTGCGGCCCGTGCTGCGCGTTCAATCTCCCGCGCCGGGCAGAACGGCACGGTGCAGGCGTTCAGCACCCAGGATGTCGCGCAGTTGTATGCGCCGGATAACCCGCTGGAAGTGCTGAGCCGCGCCGAAAAAGTCGAGCTGCTCAAACGCATCGACGTCGCCACCCGCGCCCTCGACCCGCGCATCCAACAGGTCAGCGTGAGCATGGCCGGTGTCTGGGAGCGGATTCTGGTCGCGTCCACCGACGGTGGCCTGGCCGCCGATGTGCGTCCACTGGTGCGCTTCAACGTCAGCGTCATCGTCGAACAGAACGGCCGTCGCGAACGTGGCGGACATGGCGGCGGCGGACGTACCGATTACCGTTATTTCCTCGCCGAAGACCGCGCCATGGGCTATGCCCGTGAAGCACTGCGTCAGGCGCTGGTCAATCTGGAAGCGATTCCGGCCCCGGCCGGTACCTTGCCGGTGGTACTCGGTTCCGGCTGGTCCGGCGTGCTGCTGCACGAAGCGGTCGGTCACGGTCTGGAAGGCGACTTCAACCGCAAAGGCAGTTCCGCCTACAGCGGGCGCATGGGCGAGATGGTTGCGTCGAAACTCTGCACCATCGTCGACGACGGCACCTTGAGCGGCCGGCGCGGTTCGCTGAGTGTCGATGACGAAGGCACGCCGACCGAGTGCACCACGCTGATCGAAAACGGCGTCCTCAAGGGCTACATGCAAGACAAGCTCAACGCACGCCTGATGGGCGTGGCCCGCACCGGTAACGGTCGCCGCGAATCCTATGCGCATCTGCCGATGCCGCGCATGACCAACACTTACATGCTCGGTGGCGAAAGCGATCCGGCGGAAATCATTGCTTCGGTGAAGAAGGGCATCTACTGCGCCAACCTCGGCGGCGGTCAGGTCGACATCACCAGCGGCAAGTTTGTGTTCTCTACCAGCGAGGCTTATCTGATCGAGGACGGCAAGATCACCGCGCCGGTCAAAGGCGCGACCTTGATAGGCAACGGCCCCGAAGCGATGAGCCGGGTGTCGATGGTCGGTAACGATCTGGCGCTGGACAGCGGTGTGGGCACGTGCGGCAAGGATGGGCAATCGGTGCCGGTAGGTGTCGGCCAGCCTACGTTGAAAATCGATGCGATCACCGTGGGTGGCACGGGCGCATAAATGAACGTGTGTAGGAGCTGCCGAAGGCTGCGATCTTTTGATCTTGTTTTTTAAAATCACAAGCAAAAGATCGCAGCCTTCGGCAGCTCCTACAGGGGGCGAGGTTTAACGCAGGCCGCGTTGTGTCTCGTCCAGCTCGCGGATGTATTTGAAGATCTTGCGGCTGGAAGCAGGTGGTTTGTTTTGCGCAACCTCATGCTGGGCCTGTCGGATCAGGGAACGCAATTGCTGGCGATCGGCGTCCGGGTACTCGACGACGAATTTCTCCAGCACGGCGTCATCGCCCGCGATCAGGCGATCACGCCAGCGTTCCAGATTATGGAAACGCTCGTTGTACTGGCGAGTGGAGGCATCGAGTTGATCGAGCAGAATCAGAATCGCGTCAGTGTCCTGGTCGCGCATCAGTTTGCCGATGAACTGCAAATGCCGTTTACGCGCGATGTTCGCGGTGTGCTTGGGCGCATCGGCCAGTGCGCGGCGCAAGGCGTCGGTCAACGGCAGTTTGGCGACCAGATCAGGCTTGAGTGTGGTCAGGCGCTCGCCGAGGTCAACCAGCGCATGCAACTCGCGTTTGACCTGAGATTTGCTTTTTTCTCCCGTATCGAGGGAGTCGTCGTAAGAATCAACCATGGTGGCAGTCCGCAAAGAAACGCCGCCATGATAACCAGTCGGGGGCCGCTTGTCCGGCCCGGTCGCTCGATGACCCCAGCCGAAAGCAGAATTTGAGTGGAGATGAGCATGAGTGCAGTTCAAAGCGTCGGCCCGCAGGCATTGCCGGCACTGCAAGAACAGGTGGAGCAGATCATCGCCGAAGCCAAGCGCCAGGGCGCCAGCGCCTGTGAAGTCGCGGTGTCGCTGGAGCAGGGGCTGTCGACCTCGGTGCGCCAGCGTGAGGTTGAAACCGTTGAATTCAATCGTGATCAAGGCTTTGGCATCACCCTGTACGTCGGCCAGCGCAAAGGCTCGGCCAGCACCTCGGCCACTGGCCCTGAGGCGATTCGCGAAACGGTCGCCGCTGCACTGGCCATCGCCAGACATACCTCCGAGGACGAAGCCTCGGGCCTGGCTGATGCGGCACTGATGGCCAGGGACGTGCAGGATTTCGACCTGTTTCACGAATGGGACATCACCCCTGAGCAGGCCATCGAAAAGGCCCTGCTCTGCGAGGCAGCGGCTTTCGATGCCGATGCGCGTATCAAAAACGCCGATGGCACCACCCTCAGCACCCATCAGGGTTGCCGTGTTTACGGCAACAGCCACGGTTTCATCGGCGGTTATGCGTCGACCCGGCACAGCCTGAGTTGCGTGATGATCGCTGAAGCCGACGGCCAGATGCAGCGTGATTACTGGTACGACGTCAATCGCCAGGGCAGTTTGCTCGCCGATCCGGTGAGCATCGGTCAGCGTGCAGCGCAACGGGCGGCGAGCCGTCTGGGCGCGCGTCCGGTACCGACCTGCGAAGTGCCGGTGCTGTTTTCCGCTGAGCTGGCGGGCGGTCTGTTCGGCAGCTTTCTGTCGGCGGTGTCCGGTGGCAGTCTGTATCGCAAATCGTCGTTTCTGGAGGGCACGCTGGGGCAGAAGCTGTTCCCCGAATGGCTGACCATTGATGAGCGTCCGCACCTGATGCGCGCCATGGGCAGTGCTTCCTACGATGGCGATGGTCTGGCGACCTACGCCAAACCGTTCGTCGAGAAGGGCGAACTGGTCTCGTACATTCTTGGCACCTACTCCGGGCGCAAACTGGGCATGCCGAGCACCGCCAACGCGGGCGGCGTGCACAATCTGTTCGTCACCCATGGCGATGAGGATCAGGCAGCGCTGTTGAAGCGCATGGGCCGAGGCCTGTTGGTTACCGAGCTGATGGGCCACGGACTGAATATGGTTACCGGCGATTATTCGCGCGGGGCGGCGGGTTTCTGGGTCGAGAACGGCGAAATCCAGTTCGCCGTGCAGGAAGTGACCATCGCCGGCAACATGCGCGACATGTTCAAGCAGATTGTCGCGGTGGGTAACGACCTGGAACTGCGCAGCAACATCCGCACCGGTTCGGTGTTGATCGAGCGGATGACTGTCGCGGGCAGCTGAACTGCGATCTAGCCAGGCAAAAGAAGGCGCGCCATCCGATCTGGATGGCGCGCCTTTTTTTGTTCTCGCATACGCGCTGCCGAAGGCGGCGATCTTTGCTTTTGACTTTCAACCACCTTCATCGAAGTAGTTGTTGATCAATTCCACCAAGGCCTCCATGGCTTCCTCAGCTTGGTCGCCTTCAGTGCTCAAATGGATTTTGGTGCCTTTGCCCGCCGCCAGCATCATCATTGCCATGATGCTTTTACCATCCACCGTGGTCTCGGCTGTGCGGCCAACTCTTATCGTGGTCTCTGGAAACTTGCCAGCAACGCCGACGAATTTCGCCGACGCACGCGCATGCAAACCCAGTTTGTTGATGATTTCGATTTCACGAACAGGCATCGCGGTGTGAATCCTTTAGGTGAGGTCGCGGTGGCGAACCTGGACGTTCTTCAGGGTTTTCTGCAGGGCCTGACCCAGGCGTTCGGTCAGGTAGACGGAGCGGTGATGCCCGCCGGTGCAGCCAATGGCAACGGTGACGTAGGCGCGGTTGCTGGCGGCGAAGCGCGGCAGCCACTTGTGCAGGTAGGCGAAGATGTCCTGATACATTTCTTCGACATCGGGCTGCTGCGCCAGATATTCGGCCACGGGGGCATCGAGGCCCGATTGCGCGCGCAATTCCGGTTTCCAGTAAGGATTGGGCAGGCAGCGAACATCGAACACCAGATCGGCATCGACCGGCATGCCGCGCTTGAAGCCAAATGACTCGACCAGAAACGCGGTGCCGGGCTCCGGCTGATTCAACAGGCGCAACTTCAAGGTGTCGCGCAATTGGTACAGATTCAGGTTGGTGGTGTTGATTTTCAGGTCGGCCAGATCAGCGATCGGACCGAGCAGGGCGGTTTCATCCTGAATCGCCTCGGCCAGCGAGCGATTGGCGTTGCTCAGCGGGTGGCGACGGCGCGTCTCGGAAAAACGCTTGAGCAGGGTTTCTTCGTCGGCGTCCAGATACAGCACATCGCACTGGATGTGCTTGGCGCGGACATCTTCGAGCAATTCCGGGAAACGTGACAGATGACTGGGCAAGTTGCGCGCATCGATAGACACGGCGACCAACGGTTGTGCCAGCTCGGTGTGAATCAGCGCGCGTTCGGCCAGTTCCGGCAGCAAACCGGCCGGCAGGTTGTCGATGCAGTAGTAACCGTTGTCCTCAAGAACATTCAGGGCGGTACTCTTGCCGGAGCCCGAACGGCCACTGACGATAATCAAACGCATGTTCAGTGCCCGTTCTGCTCGTCCAGTACTACCTGGTACAAGGCTTCGTTGGTCGGAGCGCTGCGCAGCTTTTCACGCACTTCCTTGCGATCGAGCATGCTGGCGATCTGACGCAATAGTTCGAGATGCGCATCGGTCGCGGCTTCCGGGACCAGCAACACGAACAGCAGGTCAACCGGGGCGCCGTCGATGGCGTCGAAATCGATAGGCGCTTCGAGGTGCAGCAAGGCACTCACCGGGCCTGTGCAGCCCTTTAGACGGCAGTGCGGAATGGCGATGCCGTTGCCAAAACCCGTAGAACCAAGTTTTTCACGGGCGATCAGCGCCTCGAAGACATCCTGCATAACCAGATCCGGCACTTCGCGGTGGATCAGGTTGGCAATCTGTTCGAGGGCTTTTTTCTTGCTGCCGCCCGGCGCGTTCACTTGGGAACGGCCGGGGGTCAGGATGGTTTCAAGTCGGATCATGGGATAGGGGTGTTAACGACCGGTCGCGCCCTGAAGGAGGCTCTGGGTCTTTTCCTTATGCTTTTTGAGTTGGCGATCCAGCTTGTCGGTGAGTGAGTCGATCGCAGCGTACATGTCAGTATCTTCTGCGTTGGCGACCACTTCGTTGCCGGGGATATGCAAGGTGGCTTCGATCTTCTGCTTCAGCTTTTCGACACACATCGTGACTTGCACGTTGGTGATCTTGTCGAAATGTCGCTCCAGTCGTTGGAGTTTTTCCTCGATGTAGGAACGCAGAGGTTGGGTCACTTCCAGTTGGTGTCCACTGATGTTGACTTGCATACAGCTTCTCCTTCGTTGCCAGTGCATAAAGCGGCAGGCCGAAAAGCCTGCCACTGGAACGCTGTAACGTGGCTTACATCAACCGCTTGCGTTCGCTCGAAGGCGCGATCCCGAGAGATTCGCGGTACTTGGCGACCGTGCGGCGAGCCACCTGAATGCCTTGTGCCTCCAGTAAACCAGCGATCTTGCTGTCACTCAACGGCTTTTTCTGATTTTCCGCAGCGACCAGTTTCTTGATGATCGCGCGGATCGCCGTGGACGAGCATTCGCCGCCTTCGGAGGTGCTGACGTGGCTGGAGAAAAAGTATTTCAGCTCATAAATACCGCGCGGGGTATGCATGAATTTCTGTGTGGTCACCCGGGAAATCGTCGATTCGTGCATGCCGACCGCTTCGGCGATGTCATGCAGTACCAACGGCTTCATGGCTTCGTCGCCGTATTCCAGAAAACCGCGCTGGTGTTCGACGATCTGCGTGGCCACTTTCATCAGGGTTTCGTTGCGGCTCTGCAGGCTTTTGATGAACCAGCGGGCCTCCTGCAACTGATTGCGCATGAAAGTGTTGTCGGCGCTGGTGTCGGCGCGCTTCACGAAACCGGCGTACTGGGCGTTGACGCGCAGACGTGGCACCGATTCCTGGTTCAGCTCGACCAGCCAGCGCTCGTTGTCCTTGCGTACGATTACATCGGGAATGACGTATTCGGCTTCGGTCGACTCGATCTGCGAGCCGGGACGCGGATTGAGACTCTGCACCAGCTCGATGACCTGGCGCAGCTCGTCTTCCTTGAGTTTCATGCGCCGCATCAACTGGCTGTAGTCGCGGCTGCCCAGCAGGTCGATGTAATCGGTGACCAGTCGTTTGGCTTCGATCAGCCATGGGGTCTTCGCCGGCAACTGGCGCAGTTGCAGCAGCAGGCATTCGCTGAGGTTGCGCGCGCCTACGCCGGCGGGTTCGAATTGCTGGATGCGGTGCAGGACGGCTTCGATTTCGTCGAGTTCGATGTCCAGTTCCGGATCGAACGCTTCAAGAATCTCTTCGAGCGTTTCGTCCAGATAACCCTGATTGTTGATGCAGTCGATCAGGGTAACGGCGATCAGTCGGTCAGTGTCGGACATCGGCGCCAGGTTCAGTTGCCACAACAGATGGCTCTGCAGGCTCTCCCCGGCGGAGGTGCGGGTGGTGAAATCCCACTCGTCGTCATCACTGCTGGGCAGGCTGCTGGCGCTGGTCTGATAGACATCTTCCCAAGCGGTATCCACCGGCAGTTCGTTGGGGATGCGCTCGTTCCATTCGCCATCCTCGAGGTTGTCCACCGTCGGGGCGGCTTCCTGGTAGGAAGGTTCCTGAATTTCGGCCGGCTTCTGTTCGGCGCTGTCGGCCAGGGGATCGGCATTATCGAAGTCGTCGCCGTCTTCCTGGCGTTCGAGCATCGGGTTGGATTCCAGGGCCTCCTGGATTTCCTGTTGCAGGTCCAGGGTCGACAATTGGAGCAGGCGGATGGCCTGTTGCAGCTGCGGTGTCATCGTCAGCTGCTGGCCCATTCTCAAGACTAGCGATGGTTTCATGGCAGGGGCTTAACACCTTATTCGCCGGCGCTTTGCGCCATCCACTACAGGGCGCCGAAGCGCCAAACTTAAGCAAATTATATGCCTGAAACTGAAGTGTTTGCCTAGAGCGCTGTAACAATTAAAGCGGATTAAATGCTGCTTGAATCGATACAGCGCTGTCGCGCTTACAGGCGGAACTCGTGACCCAGATAAACTTCCTTGACCAGATCGTTGGCCAGGATGGTCTCGGCATCGCCTTCAGCGATCAATTGACCGTCGTTGACGATGTAAGCGGTTTCGCAGATATCCAGGGTTTCACGGACGTTGTGGTCGGTGATCAACACACCGATGCCCTTGGCCTTGAGGTGATGGATGATCTGTTTGATGTCGCCGACGGAGATCGGGTCGACGCCGGCAAACGGCTCGTCGAGCAGGATGAATTTCGGCGCCGTGGCCAGCGCACGGGCGATTTCCACCCGGCGGCGCTCACCACCGGACAGGCTCATCCCCAGGTTGTCGCGGATATGGCTGATGTGGAATTCCTGCAGCAGGCTTTCCAGCTCCTTGCGACGGCCGGCCTTGTCGAGTTCCTGACGGGTCTCGAGGATCGCCATGATGTTGTCGGCCACCGACAGTTTGCGGAAGATCGACGCTTCTTGCGGCAGATAACCGATACCGGCCTTGGCGCGACCATGCATCGGCTGGTGGCTGACGTCCAGATCATCGATCAGCACACGGCCCTGATCTGCCTGCACCAGGCCGACGATCATGTAGAAGCAGGTGGTCTTGCCGGCGCCGTTCGGGCCAAGCAGACCGACGATCTGCCCGCTGTCGATCGACAGGCTGACGTCCCGCACGACCTGGCGGCTTTTATAGGCCTTGGCCAGGTGCTGAGCTTTCAGAGTTGCCATTACTGGGGTTTCTCGTCGGTTTTCTTCTTCGGCTGGATCACCATGTCGATGCGCGGACGCGCTTCGGTGACCTTGCTGCCCGTGGCGCGACCGGCGCTGGCCAGTTTCTTCACGGTGTCATAGACGATTTTTTCGCCTTGGGTGACGTTGCCGTCTTTGTCGACGACTTTGGCCTTGTCGATCAGCACCACGCGGTTTTGCTGAGCGAGGTATTGAATCGTCACACCGTAGCCTTGAACAGGCTTGGCATCGCCCTGGGTCTGCAACTGCTCGAAGTAAGCCAGGTTGCCCACCGAGGTCACCACGTCGATATCGCCATTGGGCGCGCGAGTCATGGTCACCGTGTTGCCTTTAACGATCATCGAGCCCTGGGTAATGATCACGTCACCTTTATAGGTAGCGATGCCATTCTTGTCGTCCAGTTGCGCGTCGTCGGCCTGAATGCGGATAGGTTGCTGCTGATCGTTCGGCAGGGACCAGGCGCTCGCGCTTCCCAGTGCTGCGCCCAGACTGAGCAAAATAGGGAGGGTTTTAACGAGCCTCATACTGTCCTCTTACGTTCGATTGCAGGTGTATCCTGCTTTCCTTCAGGTACGCTTTCATTCCGACGCCAGTCGATACACCGCCAGCGCCCTCGATTCTAACGGGTTGCGCAGTCTGCGCATATTCCTGCTGCGGGAACACGGTCATGCGCGTGCTGGTGATCAGGGTGCCGCGGTTTTTCTCATCGGTGCGCTGTACGCGGACCGAATCGATCAATTCCACTTCGGTACCGCCCGAGTTCACTTCGCCGCGTTCGCTGGTCACGTGCCACGGGAAGTCGGTGCCGCGATACATGTTCAAGTCAGGCTTGGTCACCAGAGTGACATCGGTGGCCTTGACGTGCTCGGCCTTGTCGGAGGTCATCTCGTACTGCACCTTGCCGTCGGGCAGGTACTGAATGGTATGCGTGTTGGTCGCGTACCAGTCGATCGGGTTCTCGGCGGTCGAGACCGGTGGCTTGTCGAGAAAGCGTTCCGGGCTGATGTTCCAATAGCCGACCGCGGCGAAAATCGCCGCGATGCAGCCGAACAGCAGGAAGTTGCGAAACTTTTTGCTAAACATGGTCTGGCTCACAGGTACGCGGCGTTGGCCGCTTCGAGGCGGCCCTGAGCGCGCAGGATCAATTCGCAGAATTCGCGGGCGGCACCTTCGCCGCCACGGGCGCGGGTGACGCCGTGGGCGTGTTCGCGGACGAAATCGGCAGCGTTGGCCACCGCCATGCCCAGCCCTACGCGGCGGATCACCGGCAAGTCTGGCAGATCGTCACCGAGGTAGGCGACTTCTTCATAGCTTAGGCCCAGTTGTGCCAGCAGACCGTCGAGCACCACCAATTTATCCTCGCGCCCCTGAAACAGGTGAGGGATGCCGAGGTTCTTCGCGCGACGCTCGACCACCGGGGTCTTGCGGCCACTGATGATCGCGGTTTGCACGCCGGCGTTCATCAGCATCTTGATGCCCTGGCCGTCGAGGGTGTTGAACGTCTTGAACTCGCTGCCGTCTTCGAGGAAGTACAGGCGACCGTCGGTGAGGACACCGTCGACGTCGAAGACTGCCAGTTTGATCGCTTTGCCGCGTTGCAGCAGATCGTTGTTCATTACATGACTCCCGCGCGCAGCAGATCGGAGAGGTTGAAGGCGCCGATCGGGCGATCCTCCTCGTCGACGACTACCAATGCGTTGATTCGATGGTCTTCCATGATTTTCAGGGCTTCGGCGGCGAGCATCTCGGGCCGGGCGGTCTTGCCGTGTGCGGTCATCACCTGGTCGATGGTGGCGCTGCGGATGTCGATGGCGCGATCCAGGGTGCGGCGCAGATCGCCGTCGGTGAAGATCCCGGCGAGCTTGCCATCGGCTTCAAGGATGGCGGTCATGCCGAGGCCCTTGCGGGTCATTTCCATCAGCGCGTCCTTGAGCAGGGTGCCGCGCTGTACCTGCGGCAGCTCTTGCCCGGCATGCATGACGTTTTCCACTTTCAGCAACAGGCGACGGCCAAGGGCTCCGCCCGGATGCGAGAAAGCAAAGTCTTCGGCAGTAAAACCACGTGCTTCGAGCAACGCCACGGCCAGGGCATCGCCCATGACCAGCGCGGCGGTGGTCGAGGACGTCGGTGCCAGATTCAGCGGGCAGGCTTCGTGCTCGACATGCACATTGAGATTGACCTCGGCAGCCTTCGCCAGCGGCGACTGCGGGTTGCCGGTAACGCTGATCAGCTGGATGCCCAGGCGTTTTATCAGCGGCAGCAGGGTCACGATTTCATTGGTCGAGCCGGAGTTCGACAGGGCCAGAATCACGTCGTCGCGGGTGATCATGCCCATGTCGCCATGGCTGGCTTCGGCCGGATGGACAAAAAACGCCGGGGTGCCGGTGCTGGCCAGGGTGGCGGCGATCTTGTTGCCAATGTGCCCGGATTTGCCCATGCCGACCACGACCACACGGCCCTTGCTGGCCAGAATCATCTCGCAAGCGCGTACGAAATCGGCGTCGATATGGGCCATCAAGCCTTGGACGGCTTCCACTTCGAGGCGGATGGTGCGTTGTGCCGATTGAATCAGGTCGCGGGTTTTGCTCATGTCAGAATCGTATGGCCCGATGAAAAGGCGGCGATTATAGCGGTTATGTGGCAAAGCCTCACGCAAGTTCGTCGTGCTTTGTCATTACTGGTTACCAAAACATTCTGAAAGTTGCTCCGACCCTCGTCTAACGGCGATCTCGACCGGGTTCTCGCTTGGGCGCTCCGCCTTTGCAGTGATATAGTTCGCCGCCAGTTCGGCCTGCCCGGGATGCAGGTGTTTCCGAGGAAAGTCTGGCATCCCAGTGAGAGGCTGCATCGCAAGGAGTTTAGATGAGTGCCGATAACGCCTACGCGGTCGAGCTGAAGGGAGTCTCCTTCAAGCGCGGTGCGCGGAGCATTTTCAATAACGTCGATATCCGCATCCCGCGTGGCAAGGTCACCGGCATCATGGGGCCTTCCGGCTGCGGCAAGACCACGCTGCTGCGCATGATGGGCGCACAATTGCGACCGTCAAGCGGTGAAGTCTGGGTCAACGGGCAGAACCTGCCGACGCTGTCGCGCAGCGATCTGTTCGATGCGCGCAAGCACATGGGCGTGCTGTTTCAGAGCGGCGCGCTGTTCACCGACCTTGATGTGTTCGAGAACGTGGCCTTTCCGCTGCGGGTTCACACCCAGTTGCCAGAAGACATGATCCGCGACATCGTCCTGCTCAAATTGCAGGCGGTAGGGCTGCGTGGGGCTATCGAACTGATGCCGGACGAATTGTCCGGCGGCATGAAGCGGCGTGTAGCGCTGGCCCGGGCGATTGCCCTCGATCCGCAGATTCTCATGTATGACGAGCCTTTTGTGGGCCAGGACCCGATTGCCATGGGCGTGCTGGTGCGCCTGATCCGCCTGCTCAACGATGCCCTGGGGATTACCAGCATCGTGGTGTCCCACGATCTGGCGGAAACCGCGAGCATTGCCGACTACATCTATGTAGTGGGCGATGGTCAGGTACTGGGGCAGGGCACGCCGGATGAGCTGATGAATTCGGCTGAGCCGCGGATCCGCCAGTTCATGACCGGCGATCCCGATGGCCCGGTGCCGTATCATTTTCCAGCGACGGATTACCGCGCAGATCTTCTGGGGAAGCGCTGATGCGCAGAATTTCATTGATGGAGCGCGTGCGTCGGTTCGGCGAATCGGCGATCGACGCGGTCGCGGTGTTTGGTCGAGCGACCCTGTTCCTGTTTCATGCCCTGCTGGGCCGTGGCGGTATCAGCGGTGGTTTCGGCCTGCTGGTCAAGCAGCTGCATTCAGTCGGCGTGATGTCGCTGGTGATCATCGTGGTCTCCGGCATTTTCATCGGCATGGTCCTCGCACTGCAGGGCTTCAGCATTCTTTCCAGCTATGGTTCGGAACAGGCGGTGGGGCAGATGGTGGCCCTGACGCTGCTGCGTGAACTGGGGCCGGTGGTCACGGCGTTGCTGTTTGCCGGGCGGGCCGGTTCGGCGCTGACTGCCGAAATCGGCAACATGAAGTCCACCGAGCAGTTGTCCAGCCTGGAAATGATCGGTGTCGATCCGCTCAAGTACATCATTGCCCCGCGCCTGTGGGCCGGCTTCATTTCCCTGCCGGTGCTGGCGATGATTTTCAGCGTTGTGGGTATCTGGGGCGGTTCGTGGGTCGCGGTCGACTGGCTGGGCGTCTATGAAGGCTCGTACTGGGCGAACATGCAGAACAGCGTGAACTTCACCAGTGACGTGCTCAATGGCGTGATCAAAAGTATCGTTTTCGCCTTTGTCGTGACCTGGATTGCCGTATTCCAAGGCTATGACTGTGAACCCACTTCCGAGGGAATCAGTCGTGCCACCACCAAGACCGTGGTGTTTGCCTCGCTGGCAGTGCTCGGCCTGGACTTTATTCTGACCGCTTTGATGTTTGGAGATTTCTGATGCAAAACCGCACCCTGGAAATCGGTGTCGGCCTGTTCCTGCTGGCAGGGATCCTGGCTTTGCTGCTGCTCGCCTTGCGCGTCAGCGGTCTGTCTGCGACTTCGTCCACCGACACTTATAAACTTTATGCCTACTTCGACAATATCGCCGGTCTGACGGTCAGAGCGAAAGTGACCATGGCCGGTGTAACCATCGGCAAGGTCACTGCTATCGATCTGGATCGCGACAGCTTCACCGGTCGGGTCACGCTGCAAGTGGATAAAAAGGTCGACAACCTGCCGGTCGATTCCACAGCGTCTATCCTCACCGCGGGTCTGCTGGGCGAGAAATACATCGGTATCAGCGTCGGCGGCGAGGACACCCAGTTGAAAGACGGTGGAACCATCCATGACACGCAGTCGTCACTGGTACTGGAAGACCTGATCGGTAAATTCCTGCTCAATACCGTTAGCAAAGACGCCAAATGAGGAGCTTTTAAATGATCTCTATCTTGCGACGTGGCCTGTTGGTGTTGCTCGCGGCCCTGCCGTTGATGGCTAACGCTGCACCGGGACAATCGGCCCATGACCTTATTCAGGACACCACCAACCGGATGCTTGCCGACCTGCAGGCCAACAAAGAGAAGTACAAGCAGGATCCGCAGGATTTCTACGCGGCGCTGAATAGCATCGTTGGCCCGGTGGTGGACGCCGAGGGCATCTCCAAAAGCATCATGACCGTGAAGTATTCGCGCAAGGCAACGCCTGAGCAGATGCAACGCTTCCAGGAAAACTTCAAGCGTGGCCTGTTTCAGTTCTATGGCAATGCTCTGCTTGAGTACAACAACCAGGGCATCACCGTTGACCCGGCCAAGGACGAGTCCGGCGATCGCACCAGCGTCAACATGACCGTCAAGGGCAGCAACGGCGCGATCTATCCGGTGCAGTACACCCTTGAAAAGATCAACGGCGAGTGGAAGCTGCGCAACGTGATCATCAACGGTATCAATATCGGCAAGCTGTTCCGTGACCAGTTCGCCGACGCGATGCAGCGCAATGGCAACGACCTGGACAAGACCATCGATGGCTGGGCCGGTGAAGTGGCCAAGGCCAAGCAGGAAACCGACAAAGCCGCCGCGAAGCCAGCGCAATGAGTGAGGCGGCAGTACGTATGAGTGATGTCGACGAGCTGGTGCTCAGCGGCGTGCTGGATTACCGCACCGGACCTGAACTGCGCAAGGAAGGTCAGGCGCTGATCAAGTCGAGCAAGGCGTCTTCACTGGTCATCGACTGTTCGGCGGTGCAGAAGTCCAGCAGCGTCGGGCTGTCGTTGCTGCTGTGCTTCATGCGGGATGCGCAGGCGGCCGGCAAAGCCGTCAGCATCCGCGCGATGCCCGAAGACATGCGCGAAATCGCTCAGGTCAGTGAATTGACCGAGCTGTTGGCGCACCCCTGAACCAGCATCTATAAAGAAGCCCCCCGTCAGAGTCCTGCGTTGCGGGGTTCGCAGGCGCGGGGCTTTTTTGTATGATGTCCGACCCGTGCGCACAGGGCGCCGATTGAGGTTGAGCATGCAGGCCGTAGAAGTGAAGAGCTTCCTTGAAGGGAAGCTGCCAGGAACCCAGGTGGAAGTCGAAGGCGAAGGCTGCAACTTTCAGCTGAACGTGATTAGCGATGAACTGGCGGCGTTAAGCCCGGTCAAGCGTCAGCAGAGCATCTATGCCCATTTGAACCCATGGATCGCCGATGGCAGCATCCACGCGGTCACTATGAAATTTTTCAGCAGCGCGGCCTGGGCCGAGCGCACCTGAGCCCTAGGGCGTTGAGATTCTTATGGATAAATTGATTATTACCGGTGGCGCTCGTCTTGATGGCGAGATCCGCATTTCCGGCGCGAAAAACTCCGCCCTGCCGATTCTGGCCGCTACGCTGCTGTGCGATGGCCCGGTCACCGTTGGCAACCTGCCGCACCTGCACGACATCACCACCATGATCGAGTTGTTCGGGCGCATGGGCATTGAGCCGGTGATCGACGAGAAACTCAGCGTCGAAATCGACCCGCGCACCATCAAGACCCTGATCGCGCCGTACGAACTGGTGAAAACCATGCGTGCGTCGATTCTGGTATTGGGCCCGATGGTCGCGCGTTTCGGCGAAGCCGAAGTTGCACTGCCTGGCGGTTGCGCCATCGGCTCGCGTCCGGTCGACCTGCACATCCGCGGGCTGGAAGCCATGGGCGCGGTCATCGACGTCGAAGGCGGCTACATCAAGGCCAAGGCGCCTGAAGGTGGCCTGCGCGGCGCGCACTTCTTCTTCGATACCGTCAGCGTGACCGGTACCGAGAACATCATGATGGCCGCTGCACTGGCCAAAGGTCGCAGCGTGTTGCAGAACGCCGCTCGCGAGCCTGAAGTGGTCGACCTGGCGAACTTCCTCAACGCCATGGGCGCCAAGGTTTCCGGTGCCGGCACCGACACCATCACCATCGATGGCGTCGAGCGCCTGGGTTCGGCTTTCTACAAGGTCATGCCTGACCGTATCGAAACCGGCACCTATCTGGTCGCTGCTGCCGTGACCGGTGGCCGCGTCAAGGTCAAGGACACCGATCCGACCATCCTCGAAGCGGTGCTGGAAAAGCTGCGTGAAGCCGGCGCGCAAATCACTTGCGGTGAAGACTGGATCGAGCTGAACATGCACGGCAAGCGTCCGAAAGCGGTCAACGTGCGCACTGCGCCGTACCCGGCGTTCCCGACCGACATGCAAGCGCAGTTCATCTCGCTCAACGCCATTGCCGAAGGCACCGGTGCGGTGATCGAGACAATCTTCGAAAACCGCTTCATGCACGTGTACGAGCTGCACCGCATGGGCGCCAAGATCCAGGTCGAAGGCAACACCGCCATCGTTACCGGTACCGAAATTCTCAAGGGCGCGCCTGTGATGGCGACCGACCTGCGGGCTTCGGCCAGTCTGGTGATCTCGGCGCTGGTCGCTGAAGGCGACACGCTGATCGATCGTATCTACCACATAGACCGTGGTTACGAGTGCATCGAAGAAAAACTGCAAATGCTCGGCGCCAAGATCCGTCGCGTTCCGGGCTGATCGCTGCATCGGGACACAGGGACGTGTCCACTGAATTCGTTTTGAGTCGAGGGTGTGCGCACCCTCGATGTGTGTCCGGCGCCAATTGTGACCGGGCATGAGTACCTTGATAAGGACTGACGTTTCCCATGTTGACCATCGCACTGTCCAAGGGCCGCATCCTTGACGACACCCTGCCGCTTCTCGCTGAAGCGGGCATCGTGCCGACCGAGAATCCGGACAAGAGCCGCAAGCTGATCATCCCCACGACTCAGGACGATGTGCGTCTGCTGATCGTGCGTGCCACCGACGTGCCGACCTATGTCGAACACGGCGCGGCCGACCTCGGCGTCGCCGGCAAGGACGTGCTGATGGAATACACCGGCCAGGGCCTGTATGAGCCGCTGGATCTGCAAATCGCCCAGTGCAAGCTGATGACCGCCGGCAAGATTGGCGCGGCCGAGCCCAAGGGCCGTCTGCGTGTGGCGACCAAATTCGTCAACGTTGCCAAGCGTTATTACGCCGAGCAGGGCCGTCAGGTCGACATCATCAAGCTGTACGGCTCGATGGAACTGGCGCCGCTGATCGGTCTGGCCGACAAGATCATCGACGTGGTCGACACCGGCAACACCCTGCGCGCCAACGGCCTGGAGCCGCAGGAACTGATCGCCACGATCAGCTCGCGCCTGGTGGTCAACAAGGCTTCGATGAAAATGCAACACGCCCGGATCCAGGCGTTGATCGACACCCTGCGCAACGCAGTGGAATCGCGACACCGCGGCTGATTCACTTGCGCGATCCTAGGTCGCGCCGTCTATCCGCCTCATAGCCAGAATTCTCAGGTGCCCAAGCGGATCGAATGATAGTTTCGGGCGCCTGAGTTATTTGCCATTCCTATGAGGCTCTCGCTATGACCGCACCGACTGCAATTCGCCGACTCAACGCTGCTGACCCGGATTTCGCGCATCATCTGGATCATCTGCTGAGCTGGGAAAGTGTGTCTGACGACTCGGTCAATCAGCGCGTTCTGGACATCATCAAGGCTGTGCGCGAGCGCGGTGACGCGGCGCTGGTCGAGTTCACCCAGCAGTTTGACGGCCTGCAAGTGGCATCGATGGCCGACCTGATCCTGCCGCGCGAACGCCTGGAACTGGCCCTGACCCGCATCACTGTGCCGCAGCGCGAAGCGTTGGAAAAAGCCGCCGCCCGTGTGCGCAGCTACCACGAAAAACAGAAACAGGATTCCTGGAGCTACACCGAAGCCGACGGCACGGTGCTTGGCCAGAAGGTCACACCGCTGGATCGCGCCGGTCTGTATGTACCGGGCGGCAAGGCCTCGTATCCGTCATCGGTGTTGATGAACGCGATTCCGGCCAAGGTCGCCGGCGTCACCGAAGTGGTGATGGTCGTGCCAACCCCGCGCGGTGAACTCAACGAACTGGTGCTGGCCGCTGCCTGCATCGCCGGTGTCGATCGCGTGTTCACCATCGGCGGCGCGCAAGCGGTTGCCGCGCTGGCTTACGGCACCGAAAGCGTGCCGCGCGTCGACAAAGTGGTCGGCCCGGGCAACATCTATGTCGCCACGGCCAAGCGCCACGTTTTCGGCCAGGTCGGTATCGACATGATCGCCGGCCCGTCGGAAATCCTCGTGGTGTGCGACGGCCAGACCGATCCGGACTGGATCGCCATGGACCTGTTCTCCCAGGCCGAGCACGACGAGGACGCGCAAGCGATCCTGGTCAGCCCGGACGCCGAGTTTCTCGACAAGGTCGCTGCGAGCATCGACAAACTGCTGCCGACCATGGACCGCGCAACCATCATCGAAACCTCGATCAATGGCCGTGGTGCGCTGATCCAAGTGAGTGACATGGCCCAGGCCATCGAAGTCGCCAACCGCATCGCGCCTGAACACCTGGAATTGTCGGTCGCCGATCCGCAAGCGTGGCTGCCGCAGATTCGCCACGCTGGTGCGATCTTCATGGGCCGCCACACCTGCGAAGCACTGGGCGACTACTGCGCCGGTCCAAACCATGTGCTGCCAACTTCCGGCACTGCGCGATTCTCCTCGCCGCTGGGGGTGCATGACTTCCAGAAGCGTTCGTCGATTATCTTCTGCTCCGAGGCCGGCGCTTCCGAGCTGGGCAAGACTGCATCGGTACTGGCCCGTGGCGAATCGCTCAGTGCTCACGCCCGCAGCGCTGAATACCGCATCAAAGACCAGGACTTTCTTGAAGGGCAGGGGGAGTGAGCATGAGTAAATTCTGGAGCCCGTTCGTCAAGGATCTGGTGCCTTATGTGCCGGGCGAACAGCCGAAGCTGACCAGACTGGTCAAGCTCAACACCAACGAAAACCCCTACGGCCCATCGCCCAAAGCACTGGCCGCGATGCAAGCCGAGCTCAACGACAACCTGCGTCTGTACCCTGATCCGAACAGCGATCTGCTGAAAACCGCCGTGGCCGATTACCACGGCGTGCAGACCAATCAGGTGTTCCTCGGCAACGGTTCGGACGAGGTGCTCGCGCACATTTTTCATGGTCTGCTGCAACACGATAAACCGCTGCTGTTCCCGGACATCAGCTACAGCTTCTATCCGGTTTACTGCGGGTTGTATGGCATTGAATTCGACGCGGTGCCGCTGGATTCGCACTTCCAGATCAACCCGGCCGACTACGCCAAGCCGAACGGCGGGATCATTTTTCCTAACCCGAACGCCCCGACCGGTTGCCTGCTGGCGCTGGATGCGGTCGAGCAAATCCTCAAGGCCAGTCCTGATTCGGTCGTAGTCGTGGACGAGGCGTACATCGACTTCGGCGGAGAAACAGCGATCAGTCTGGTGGATCGTTATCCGAATCTGCTGGTGACCCAGACCCTGTCCAAGTCGCGCTCGCTGGCCGGGCTGCGCGTCGGTCTGGCGGTCGGCCACCCGGATCTGATCGAGGCGCTGGAGCGGATCAAGAACAGCTTCAACTCCTATCCGCTGGATCGTCTGGCGATTGTCGGAGCTGCGGCGGCTTTTGCCGATCGCGAGTATTTCGACAAGACTTGCCGCCAAGTCATCGAGAGCCGCGAGTGGGTCGTTACGCAATTGCAGGGCAAGGGCTTTGAAGTGCTGCCGTCGGCGGCGAACTTCATCTTCGCCCGCCATCCGCAGCATGACGCGGCGGGGCTGGCCGCCAGGCTGCGCGAGCAGGGCGTGATTGTGCGGCACTTCAAGCAGGAGCGGATTGCGCAGTTCCTGCGGATATCGGTGGGTACGCCGGAGCAGAATCAGGCACTGATCGATGGGCTTGGCGAGCTCTGACCAGCTCTGCTTTCTGTAGGAGTGAGCCTGCTCGCGATAGCAGATGGACATTCAACATTGATGTTGGCTGACCCGGCGCAATCGCGAGCAGGCTCGCTCCAGGGGATTTGTGGTGATTATTCGTGATGCGGTTCACCGAGGAATGTCAGCGAACTGAACAACCCCCGGCTATCCACATCCGCGCTGTCCTTTACCGGCACTTCAACCTGCGCCGCGATCACGTTCAAACCCTCATTTCTGACCAGCACCTGCGCGCGCCCGTCCTTGTCTGTTTCGGTGCTCAGCGTGTTCGGTGCGCTGCGATAGTCGCCATACAACTTCACTCCTGCCGCCGGTTTGCCATCGAGCAATACCCGCACCGGCAATGACTTGCCTGGCCCCACGGTCAGCGGGTCAACTTCCGGCAGAATCAGCAATTTGATCTGGTCGAGCTTCGGTAACTTCGCCCCCGGCTGATAGATCGCCAGGCTGTATTTGAAGGTCTGGGTAGCCTCGGTGGCGCCCGGCACTTTGCTGCGTCCTTCGTTGACCCACTTCTTGTCGGCCGTCTGTGACCACATACCGTTGTTCAATGCCACGGCCATGGCTGCCGGGGCTTTCAACGGTTTCAGTCGGGCGTGATCGGGCAGGCGCTCGACGCTGACCGGGATCATCTTGCCGCCGGCATCATACGCCCAGGCCCCGCTGATTTTCTGCGCCTTGAAAGCGTTGTCTTCGGCGCCGTGGCCGTAGACCACTTCGATGTTGCCACGCCGTTGTTCTGTCCACAGGCCATGGGCCGAGACCTGGCCGGTGAACAGCGCAGCGATAAGCAGAAGGGATTTGCCGTAGTGCATGTTAACGTCCTTTTACAGGTTGAGTGTCAGGCTGACGGTGAAATTGCGCGGCTCGCCGGAGTTGACCCAGTAGTTGCTGTACGAGCGCTCGTAGTATTTCTCGTCGAAAATGTTGTTCAGGTTCAGGCCGAGCGTGACGTTGTCACTGGCCTTGTAGTGCGCGAGCAAGTCGACGGTTCGATAAGCCGGCAATTCGAAATCGCTGCCTGATTCACCCGAGCGATCGCCGACATAAGTGAACGCTGCACCGACATCCGAGCCGCGCAGATGGCCATCCTGAAACTCATATACACCCAGCAGACTGCCGCTGCGTTTGGCCACGCCGAGGATGCGGCTGCCTGTAGGAATGGTGGCGTCGCCTTTGGTTACCTCGGCGTCTATATAGGCGAAGGCGCCGATGACCCGCACCGCGTCGGTCAGCTGGCCGGTGACTTGCCAATCGAAGCCTTGACTGCGCGCCTTGCCCATGGCGCGGCTGGTGTCGGTTCCCGGATCAAGGGCGAGGACGTTTTCCTTGTCGATGTGGAAGAAGGCGAGGGTGCTGCTCACGCGTTCATCGAACAGCTCGTTCTTGATCCCCACTTCATAACCGACACCTTCTTCCGGGTCGAAGGATTTACCGGAGGCGTCCAGGCCGTTGTTCGGTTTGAACGAGGTCGAGGCGTTGGCGAACAGGCCGGTGTTCGGCGTGAGCTGATAGAGCAGGCCGGCGCGTTGGGTCAGGGCGTCGTGTCGCTGCTGGCTCTTGGCATTACGGCTGTGGTCATCGATGCGCTCATCGAAATGCTCGACGCGCGCGCCGACCATGCCGCGCAGTTTGTCGGTGAAGATGATCTGGTCCTGCAGGTTCAGCGCATGGCTTTCGACGTGTTCGAAGAAGTCGGTGCCCGAGCGCTCGCCATCGGGTTTTGGCTGGCCGTAGATCGGCTGATAGATGTCGATGGCATACGGGCCGCCGGCGATGGTGGTGACGCGCTCGTTCTTGCGGTAATTCTCGTACTCGGTGCCGATCAGCAATTCATGCTGCCACGGCCCGAGGTCGAACAGACCGCGCAGCTCCAGTTGCGTGATGCTGTCGTGCCAACTCGTATCGCGCTCGCGCAAGCGGCGATTGACGGTGCGGCCGTCGGCGTTCAGCGCTCGTTGTTCCGAGGCGTCGCCCCAGAGCTTGCCTTCCTTGTAGTGACTGGCCAGGCGCAGTTTCCAGCTGTCGTTCAGATGATGTTCGAGCGTGGCCTGGAGCAGGTTGTTGTGGTTGTCGATGTTGCCGTCGTCGGGTTCGCCGAGAAAGGTCGAACGCGATACGCCACTCCATTTATTGTTCGGCGCCACGATGCCGCGATCGAACGTCGAGTTGTGACGGACGATTTCGCTTTCCACCAGCAACGAGGTGTCCGGGTTCAGCTGCCAACTGATCGAAGGCGCGACAAATACCCGCTGGCTGTCGACGTGGTCGCGGAAGCTGTTGTTGTCCTCCACGGCAAGGTTGATGCGCGAGAGCACATCGCCCTGCTCATCAAGTGGCGCGTTGACGTCCAGCGCGGTGCGATAGCGATCCCAGCTGCCGGCGCTGGTTTGCAGGGTGGTGAACGCTTCCGGCTGCGGCTTTTTGGTGACGATGTTGACCGTGCCGCCGGGATCTCCTCGACCGTACAGGCTGGCGGCCGGACCTTTGAGCACCTCGATGCGCTCGATGTTCGCTGCGTCAGGTGTGCTTGGATAACCACGATTGGCGCTGAAGCCATCCTTGTAGAACTCGGAAGTGGTAAAGCCACGCACGCTGTATTCGTACAGGGTCAGGCCGCCGAAATTGTTTTGCTTGGATACACCGCCGGCGAAATCCAGCGCGCGCTCGACGCTGCTGCTGCCCAGATCCTTGAGCACACTGGCTGGTACCACGCTGATGGCTTGTGGGATATCGCGAATCGCGGTGTCGGTTTTGGTCGCGCTGGCGGAGCGGGTCGCGCGGTAACCGCTGACCGGGCCGGTGGGGGATTCGTAGTCGGAGGTAACGCTGATCGCTTCAAGCTCAAGGGCTTGCGGCTCATCGGCGAAGGTGGGATCGCAGAGCAAACCCAAGGTCAGGCCCAGCAACGAGGCCTTTTTGCGAGACGACATGTTATGTTGTTCCAATTGTCAGAATTGAAACAATATAACATGCCTGTTGAGAATGTCTGTTATTCGCGCCGCTGGCGCGAAAACATTTTTATTCTTCTTTTTCTTTGACCGGTGCCGGCGGTGGGCGCAGGCCGATTTCAGCGGTCAGCTTTAACTCTTTACCGTTGCGCATCACCTGAATCGTCACCTTGTCGGTCGGTTTTATTCTTGCGACCTGGTTCATCGAACGACGGCCATCGCCGGCCGGCTCGCCATCGATGCTCAGAATCACGTCGCCCAGTTGCAGGCCGGCCTTCTGTGCCGGGCCGTCGCGGAAGATCCCCGCGACGACAATCCCCGGACGCCCGGACAAGCCAAACGACTCGGCCAGCTCTTGGGTCAGCGGTTGCACTTCGATGCCCAGCCAGCCACGAATCACCTGACCGTGCTCGATGATCGACTTCATCACTTCCATTGCCAGTTTTACCGGAATGGCAAAACCGATGCCTTGCGAGCCGCCGGACTTGGAAAAGATCGCCGTGTTGATGCCGGTGAGGTTGCCGTTGGCATCGACCAGCGCACCGCCGGAGTTGCCCGGGTTGATCGCCGCGTCGGTCTGGATGAAATCTTCGTAGTTGTTCAGGCCCAGCTGGTTACGCCCGGTGGCGCTGATGATGCCCATGGTCACGGTCTGGCCGACGCCGAACGGGTTGCCGATGGCCAGCGCCACGTCGCCGATGCGAATGCTGTCGGAACGTCCGACGGTGATGGCCGGGAGGTTTTTCAGGTCGATTTTCAGAACGGCGAGGTCGGTCTCGGGATCGCTGCCGATCACGCGGGCGAGGGTCTCACGGCCATCCTTGAGCGCCACGACGATCTGATCGGCGCCGCTGGTTACGTGGTTGTTGGTGAGAATGTAGCCCTCCGGGCTCATGATCACCCCGGAACCGAGGCTCGATTCCATGCGCTTTTGCTTGGGCGAATTGTCACCGAAGAAGCGGCGGAACTGCGGATCCTCGAACAGAGGATGCGCCGGTTTGTTGATGACCTTGGTGGTGTACAGGTTGACCACCGAGGGCGCGGCGATGCCCACAGCGTCGGCGTAGGACACCGGCCCTTGTTGCACAATGGTTGTCTGTGGGGCCTGCTGCAGATTGACGTCGAGGCTCGGCAGCCCGACCCACTCGGGGTAACGCTGAATAATCAACAGAGCGATAAGCACACCGGCCAACAGCGGCCAGCCAAAAAAACGCAGCGCCTTGAGCATTAAGCACGTTCCTGGAAAGGTTGCAGGCGAGGTCAGACCGCCCATAATGTCGCGCATTATACGAGGCCGCGCGCGCCTCTGAACGGGATATTTAGGAGTCTTTCATGGCTGTTGCCCTCAGCACCCTCGTCGAAGAAGCCGACCGCTATCTCGCCAGTGCGAAAATTGCCGATTATTGCCCCAACGGTTTGCAGGTCGAAGGCCGCCCGCAGGTGATGCGTATCGTCAGCGGCGTCACCGCCAGCCAGGCGTTGCTCGACGCCGCCGTTGAAGCCGAGGCCGATCTGATCCTGGTTCACCATGGTTATTTCTGGAAGGGCGAAAATCCCTGCGTCACCGGCATGAAGCAGCGTCGCTTGAAGACCTTGCTCAAGCACGACATCAGTCTGCTCGCCTATCACCTGCCGCTTGACCTGCACCCGGACGTTGGCAACAACGTGCAACTGGCGCGTCAGCTCGACATCACCGTTGAGGGACCGCTGGACCCGAGCAACCCGAAAGTCGTCGGTTTGGTTGGTTCGGCGAATGAGCCGATGACTGCGCGAGATTTCGCGCGCAAGGTGCAGGAAGCCATGGGCCGCGAACCGCTGCTGATCGAAGGCAGCGGCATGATCCGCCGCGTCGGCTGGTGCACCGGCGGTGGCCAGGGCTATATCGATCAGGGCGTGGCGGCGGGCGTCGATCTGTTCATCAGTGGTGAGGCCTCCGAGCAGACCTTCCACAGCGCCCGGGAAAACGACATCAGCTTCATCGCCGCCGGTCATCACGCTACCGAACGCTACGGCGTGCAGGCGCTGGGCGAGTACCTGGCGAAGCGCTTTGCCCTTGAACACATCTTCATCGATTGCCCGAATCCGATCTGACACATCGGTCCCTGTGTAGGAGCTGCCGAAGGCTGCGATCTTTTGATCTTGATCTTTAAAACACAATCAAAAGATCGCAGCCTTCGGCAGCTCCTACATGGGTCGGCGCGCCCAAACGAGCAGGCATATTCATATACCCTTTCGATCTAGTTGGCGTCCTGATCAGAAGAGGTCGCTGTGCTAGGATTCCCCGCTCGAACACGGCCCGCTGGCCGTTCATAAGAAAGCTTTCGTGAGTAGCCATGGTCGACAAACTGACGCATCTGAAACAGCTGGAGGCGGAAAGCATCCACATCATCCGCGAGGTGGCCGCCGAGTTCGACAACCCGGTGATGCTGTACTCCATCGGTAAAGACTCCGCCGTGATGCTGCACCTGGCACGCAAGGCGTTCTTCCCGGGCAAACTGCCGTTTCCGGTGATGCACGTCGACACCCGCTGGAAATTCCAGGAGATGTACAAGTTCCGCGACAAGATGGTCGAAGAACTGGGCCTGGACCTGATCACCCACATCAACCCCGATGGCGTGGCACAGAACATCAATCCGTTCACTCACGGCAGCGCCAAGCACACCGACATCATGAAAACCGAGGGTCTGAAGCAGGCACTCGACAAGCATGGTTTCGACGCAGCGTTTGGCGGCGCCCGTCGCGATGAAGAGAAATCCCGTGCCAAAGAGCGCGTGTACTCGTTCCGCGACAGCAAGCACCGCTGGGACCCGAAAAACCAGCGTCCGGAGCTGTGGAACGTCTACAACGGCAAGGTCAACAAGGGCGAATCCATCCGTGTTTTCCCGTTGTCGAACTGGACCGAGCTGGATATCTGGCAGTACATCTACCTTGAAGGCATCCCGATCGTGCCGCTGTACTTCGCCGCCGAACGCGAAGTGATCGAGAAGAACGGCACGCTGATCATGATCGACGACGAGCGCATCCTCGAGCACCTGTCCGACGAGGACAAAGCGCGCATCGTCAAAAAGAAAGTGCGCTTCCGCACCCTTGGCTGCTACCCGTTGACGGGCGCGGTGGAGTCCGAGGCCGAAAGCCTGACGGACATCATTCAGGAAATGCTCCTGACGCGAACTTCCGAGCGCCAGGGCCGGGTCATCGACCACGATGGCGCAGGCTCGATGGAAGACAAAAAACGTCAAGGCTATTTCTAAGGGGCTGTCATGTCGCACGCATCTGATTTGATCAGCGAGGACATCCTCGCCTACCTGGGCCAGCACGAACGTAAAGAGCTGCTGCGCTTTTTGACCTGCGGTAACGTCGATGACGGCAAGAGCACCCTGATCGGGCGCCTGCTGCACGACTCGAAAATGATCTACGAAGATCATCTGGAAGCGATCACCCGCGACTCGAAAAAAGTCGGCACCACGGGTGAAGACATCGATCTGGCATTGCTGGTCGACGGCTTGCAGGCCGAGCGTGAGCAGGGCATCACCATTGATGTCGCCTACCGCTACTTCTCTACCGCCAAGCGCAAATTCATCATCGCCGACACCCCCGGCCATGAGCAGTACACCCGCAACATGGCCACGGGTGCCTCCACCTGTGACCTGGCGATCATTCTGGTCGACGCCCGTTACGGCGTGCAGACCCAGACCCGTCGCCACAGCTTCATCGCTTCGTTGCTGGGCATCAAACACATCGTCGTCGCCATCAACAAGATGGACCTGAAGGACTTCGACGAAGGCGTGTTCGAGTCGATCAAGGCTGACTACCTGAAGTTCGCCGAAGGCTTGAAGATGAAGCCCACCAGCATGCACTTCGTGCCGATGTCGGCCCTCAAGGGCGACAACGTGGTGAACAAGTCTGAACGCTCGCCGTGGTACACCGGTCAGTCGCTGATGGAGATCCTCGAGACGGTGGAAGTGGCGGGCGATCGCAACTTCACTGACCTGCGTTTCCCGGTGCAGTACGTCAACCGGCCGAACCTGAACTTCCGCGGTTTCGCCGGCACCCTGGCCAGCGGCATCGTGCACAAGGGCGACGAAGTCGTGGTGTTGCCGTCGGGCAAGAGCAGCCGGGTGAAATCCATCGTTACCTTCGAAGGTGAGCTGGAGCATGCCGGTCCCGGTCAGGCGGTGACGCTGACCATGGAAGATGAAATCGACATCTCCCGTGGCGACCTGCTAGTGCATGCCGACAACGTGCCACCGGTCACTGACAGCTTCGAAGCGATGCTGGTGTGGATGGCTGAAGAGCCGATGCTGCCAGGCAAGAAATACGACATCAAACGCGCCACCAGTTACGTGCCGGGCTCGATCGCCAGCATCGTCAACAAGGTCGACGTGAACACCCTCGAAGAAGGCCCGGCGAGCGCGTTGCAGCTCAACGAAATCGGCAAGGTCAAGATCGCGCTCGATGCGCCGATCGCCCTCGACGGTTACGAAAGCAACCGCACCACCGGCGCCTTCATCGTCATCGACCGTCTGACCAATGGCACCGTTGGCGCCGGCATGATCGTCGCCCAGCCTGTGACTCATGGCAGTGCGACGCACCACGGCAAACTGGCCCACGTTGCCACCGAAGAACGTGCACAGCGCTTCGGCCAGCAACCGGCGACCGTGCTGTTCAGCGGCCTGTCCGGCGCGGGCAAGAGCACCCTGGCCTATGCAGTGGAGCGCAAGCTGTTCGACATGGGCCGCGCGGTGTTCGTACTCGATGGTCAGAACCTGCGTCACGACCTCAACAAAGGTCTGCCGCAGGACCGCGCCGGTCGCACCGAGAACTGGCGTCGTGCCGCGCATGTCGCGCGTCAGTTCAACGAAGCGGGGCTGCTGACATTGGCCGCGTTCGTTGCGCCGAGTGCTGAAGGTCGTGAGCAAGCCAAGGATCTGATCGGCAAGGATCGTCTGCTGACGGTCTATGTACAGGCCTCGCCAACCGTGTGCGCCGAGCGTGATCCGCAAGGTCTGTATGCCGCTGGTGGCGATAACATCCCTGGCGAATCCTTCCCGTACGACGTGCCGCTGAATGCCGATCTGGTGATCGACACGCAGTCGCTGAGTGTGGAAGAAAGCGTCAGGCAAGTGCTGGAGCTACTGCGCAAGCGTGGCGCCATATAAGCGATAAGGCAGCGGCAAGCTTCTAGCTGCAAGCGGCAAGAAAAAGCCCGCCGATGAGTGATCATCGGTGGGTTTTTTATTACCTGGAGAACGGCAAAAAGATCGCAGCCTTCGGCAGCTCCTACATTGGCTCGGCGTGCATACAAGGAGCTGCCGAAGGCTGCGATCTTTTGATCTTCAGCGCTTTGGGTGCTCGCGGTGCATCTGTTCCAGCAGCGCATCCTTGTCCAGCCACAGCTGATTGATCCAGCCCTGAAACTGCAAGCGGTAATCGCCATCCTGGTCGTAGTTCCTGCCGATGAAAACCGGCGGAATTTGCAGCTCTTCAAAATGCACCACCACATCGCGCACGTTGCCGCAGAGCAAGTCCCAGAACCCCGGACGGCCAGCCGGATAGTGAATCGTCACGTTGACAATCGACTCCAGTTGCTCACCCATCGCATCCAGCACAAAGGCAATTCCGCCAGCCTTGGGCTTGAGCAGGTATTTGAAGGGTGATTGCTGCTGCGCCTGCTTGCCTTCCGTGAAGCGTGTGCCTTCGACGAAGTTGAAAATTCCCACCGGGTTGTTTCGGAACTTCGCGCAGGTCTTGCGGGTGGTTTCCAGATCCTTGCCTTTCTTTTCCGGGTGCTTTTCCAGGTACGCCCTGGAGTAGCGCTTCATGAACGGAAAACCCAGTGTCCACCACGCCAGACCGATCACCGGCACCCAGATCAACTCCTGCTTGAGGAAGAATTTCAGTGGCTGAATTTTCCGGTTGAGGACGTATTGCAGGACCAGAATATCGACCCAGCTCTGGTGGTTACTGGTGATCAGGTACGAGTGCTGATAGTCCAGACCTTGCAGGCCGCTGACGTGCCAGCGCGTGCGACGCACCAGGTTCATCCAGCCCTTGTTATTGCTGATCCATGCCTCGTGGGTGTGGCTCATCAGCCAGAGTGAGGCACGCCGGGCGAGGTCGAACGGCAGCACTTTGATCAGCGCCACACAGAACAGGAACGAGCACAGCGCAATAGTATTGAGCGCCAGCAGCAGCGAAGCGATTACGCCGCGCAGCGGTGCAGGGAGAAAGTCCAGCATTTACACATCCATAGGTCGGTTGGCGGCTTGAATCGCGGTGAGCGCGATGGTGTACACGATGTCATCGACTTGCGCGCCGCGTGGCAGGTCATTCACCGGTTTGCGCAGGCCTTGCAGCATTGGCCCGAGGCTGACGCAGTCGGCGCTGCGTTGTACGGCTTTGTGCGTGGTGTTGCCCGTGTTCAGATCAGGGAAAACGAACACCGTGGCGCGCCCGGCGACCTGACTGTTCGGCGCCAATTGGCGGGCGACGTCAGCGTTGGCGGCGGCGTCGTACTGCAACGGGCCGTCAATCAACAGCGAGTTTTGTTGCTCATGGGCGAGCAGGGTCGCCTCGCGGACTTTCTCGACTTCTTCACCACGGGCCGATTCGCCGCTGGAATAGCTGATCATTGCCACCCGTGGGGTGATGCCGAAGGCCGCCGCTGAATCGGCGCTTTGCAGGGCAATCTCGGCCAGTTCCGCAGCGCTCGGGTGCGGGTTCATCACGCAGTCGCCGTAGACCAGCACTTCTTCGGGAAAGAGCATGAAGAACACTGACGACACCAACGTGCAGCCGGGGGCCGTTTTGATCAGTTGCAGGGCCGGGCGAATGGTGTTGGCGGTGGTATTGATCACCCCGGACACCAGACCGTCGACCTCATCCAGCGCGAGCATCATGGTGCCGATTACCACGGTGTCTTCCAGTTGTTGCTCAGCCATCGGCGCGTTTAGGCTTTTGCTTTTGCGCAGGGCCACCATCGGCTCGACGTAGCGTTCGCGGATGTGGTCCGGGTCGAGAATTTCCAGACCCGGCGGCAACACGATGCCTTGGGCGCGGGCGACCGCTTCGACGTCTTCCGGTTTGGCTAGCAATACACAACGAGCGATGCCGCGTTCCTGGCAGATCGCCGCCGCTTGCACGGTGAATGGCTCGCTGCCTTCGGGCAGGACGATGCGCTTGTTGGCCGCTTGCGCGCGCTGGATCAATTGATAGCGGAACACCGCCGGCGACAGGCGCATTTCCCGTGGCGTACCGCAGCGCTGATGCAGCCAGTTGGCGTCGAGATGGCTGGCGACAAAGTCGGTGATGATTTCCGCGCGCTCGCGGTCATCGATGGGGATTTCCTTGTTCAGGCCGTTGAGCAGGTTGGCGGTGTCGTAGGAGCCGGTGCTCACTGACAGCACCGGCAGACCGGCCTGCAACGCGCCACGGCACAGATCCATGATGCGCGGGTCGGGCAGGGTGTCGCTGGTCAGCAGCAGACCGGCAAGCGGTACGCCGTTGATCGCCGCGAGGCTGACGGCGAGGATGATATCGTCGCGATCCCCCGGCGTTACCACCAGCACGCCGGGCTTGAGCAGCTCAACGGTGTTGCGCATGGTTCGCGCACAAATGATGATTTTGCTCATGCGCCGGGTTTCATAATCGCCGGCGTTGAGCACCTGCGCGCCCATCAGATCGGCAACGTCGCGGGTGCGCGGTGCATTGAGTTCAGGTTGAAACGGGATACAGCCGAGCAGGCGGAAATCGCCGCTGCGCAGCAACGGCGAATGCTCTTTCAGACGCGTGGCGAAGGCGTCCATGCTCTCGTCCGTCTTGACCTTGTTGAGGATCACACCGAGGACTTTCGGATCCTTCGGACCGCCGAACAATTGCGCCTGCAACTCGACACGGCCGGAGAGCTCGGCCAGCACTTCGTTTTCTGGCGCCGAGACCAGAATCACCTCGGCATCCAGGCTTTTGGCCAGGTGCAGATTGACCCGCGCGGCGTAGCTGGCACTGCGGGTCGGCACCATGCCCTCGACCACCAGCACGTCCTTGCCGACCGCCGCTTGCTGATACAGGGCAATGATTTCTTCAAGCAGTTCGTCGAGCTGACCGTCGCCGAGCATGCGCTCGACATGCGCCAGGCCCAATGGTTGCGGCGGTTTCAGGCCGTGGGTGCGCGCCACCAGTTCGGTGGAGCGTTCAGGCCCGGTGTCACCCGGATGCGGCTGGGCGATCGGTTTGAAGAAGCCGACTTTCAGGCCGGCGCGTTCAAGCGTGCGCACCAGCCCGAGGCTGATGGAGGTCAGGCCCACGCCGAAATCGGTGGGTGCGATAAAAAAAGTTTGCATGGGAATTCTCTATGCAAGGGTGCCAGCCTATGTCTGGCCGACTACCGAAATTCAGTCGCCAAGGTTATCGCTAACCGGGCCTTGTGCACACCAACCGCAGGCAAAGGGTTGACCTGTTTTTTCAATACGTTGCGCCGGATCCAGCACCCAGGCGCGGGTTTGCCAGGGCGGCTGGTGACGCAGGTGCTGGGTGTGGCCACAGGAAAGCTCGACCACCCAATGACCGTCTTCGTCCTGATGAAAGCCGGTGATGGTCGAAACCCGTTTGTCCGGGTTGTGGTCGCTTTCACGCGATTGCTTCGCTAAACTTGGCCTTTCTATATTCTTATGCAAAAGGTCTCGCCCCATGCTGATCGCCGCCAATAAGGCTGTCTCCATCGACTATACCCTGACCAACGACGCTGGTGAGGTCATCGACAGCTCCGCCGGCGGCGCTCCGCTGGTTTACCTGCAAGGCGCAGGCAACATCATCCCGGGCCTGGAAAAAGCCCTCGAAGGCAAAGCTGTCGGTGACGAGCTGAAAGTTGCCGTTGAGCCGGAAGACGCTTACGGCGAATACGCCGCCGAACTGGTCAGCACCCTGAGCCGCAGCATGTTCGAAGGCGTTGACGAGCTGGAAGTCGGCATGCAGTTCCACGCCTCGGCGCCGGACGGACAGATGCAGATCGTTACCATCCGTGATCTGGACGGCGACGACGTTACCGTTGATGGCAACCACCCACTGGCCGGTCAGCGCCTGAACTTCCAGGTGAAGATCGTTGATATCCGTGACGCCAGCCAGGAAGAAATCGCTCATGGTCACGTCCATGGCGAAGGTGGCCATCACCACTGATTTTCTGCGCTAAGCTTCGAGTACTGGAGAGGCGCCTGTAGGCGCCTTTTTAGTCCGCGACTGTCCTTGGTGGCGTCGCCAAGTGGCTGTTTCGAGTAGAACACGAGAATCCTGGAGTTCGGCATGAGTGCTTTTCACGACCTGAAGTTGACAGCCCTGGATGGTCAGGAGCTACCGCTGGCGCCGTTCAAAGGCCAAGTCGTGCTGGTGGTCAACGTGGCCTCCAAATGCGGCTTGACCCCCCAGTACGCGGCACTGGAAAACCTCTACCAGCAATACAAAACCAAAGGCTTCACTGTGCTGGGCCTGCCGTGCAATCAGTTTGCAGGTCAGGAGCCGGGCTCTGAAAAAGAAATCCAGGAGTTCTGCAGCCTCAACTATGGCGTGACGTTTCCGTTGTCGAGCAAGCTCGAAGTCAACGGCCACGAGCGGCATCAGTTATATCGCCTGCTGGCGGGCGAGGGCGCCGAGTTTCCCGGCGACATCACCTGGAATTTCGAGAAGTTCCTGCTTGGCAAGGATGGCCGAGTGTTGGCGCGATTCTCGCCGCGCACGGCGCCGGATGATCCCACCATCGTGCATGCGATTGAAAAAGCGCTGAGCTGAAAAGCAGGATCAAAAGATCGCAGCCTTCGGCAGCTCCTACAGGGGGATCACGAATCCCGTGTAGGAGCTGCCGAAGGCTGCGATCTTTTGCTTTTAAATCTTTTAATCCTTAATCACCAAAATCAATAATCCTGTTAAAGCCTTGCAACACTCCATATTATCGCCGTCATAAAGCCCTTCTCCGTGGAGTCTTCCAATGCCCGTTCAAGCCCTGTTCAAACCATTCCACCTCGGTGCCCTCGAACTGCCGACCCGCGTAGTCATGGCGCCCATGACCCGCTCGTTCTCGCCCGGCGGTGTACCTAATTCCAAAGTCATCGAATACTACCGCCGCCGCGCTGCGGCCGGCGTCGGCTTGATCATCACCGAAGGCACCACCGTTGGCCATATCGCTTCCAACGGCTATCCGAACGTACCGCAGTTCTTTGGCGACGCGCCGCTGGCGGGTTGGAAAAAGGTTGTCGACGCTGTGCACGCCGAGGGAGGCAAGATCGTTCCGCAGCTGTGGCATGTCGGCAGCGTGCGCCGCCTCGGCACCGAGCCGGACGCCAGTGTGCCGGGCTACGGGCCATCGGAAAAACTCAAGGATGGTCAGGTCGTCGTTCACGGCATGAGCAAACAGGATATTCAGGACGTGATCGCTGCGTTCGCCCAGGCGGCCAAAGATGCACAAAGCATCGGTATGGACGGCGTGGAAATCCACGGTGCTCATGGTTATCTGGTCGATCAGTTTTTCTGGGAAGGCAGCAACCAGCGCACTGACGAATACGGCGGCAGCCTGGCCAACCGTTCGCGTTTCGCCATCGAGCTGGTTCAAGCGGTGCGCGCGGCAGTCGGCGAAGGCTTCCCGATCATCTTCCGTTTCTCGCAATGGAAGCAGCAGGATTACACCGCACGGCTCGTGCAAACCCCCGAAGCGCTGGGTGAGTTTCTAAAGCCGCTGTCCGACGCTGGCGTGGACATTTTCCACTGCTCGACCCGCCGTTTCTGGGAGCCGGAGTTCGATGGTTCCGATCTGAACCTCGCTGGCTGGACGCGCAAGCTGACCGGCAAACCGACCATCACCGTGGGCAGCGTGGGCCTGGACGGGGAATTTCTGCAGTTCATGGTCAACACCGACAAGGTCGCGCAGCCGGCCAGTCTGGAAAATCTGCTGGAGCGCCTGAACAAGGAGGAATTCGATCTGGTGGCGGTGGGGCGTGCGCTTCTGGTGGACCCGGACTGGGCGCAGAAAGTCCGTGAGGGACGTGAGCAGGATATCTTGCCGTTCAGCCGGGAGGCGTTGATGACGCTGGTTTAAGCGGCGCCAGTTCGACCTGTTCGCGAGCAGGCTCGCTCCTACATTTGGAACGCGTTCCCCCTGTAGGAGTGAGCCTGCTCGCGAAAGCGGTAGCGGCATGGACGAAAATCTAAGGTTGTGCCTGAGCCGCGGGCGCCCCCAAATGTCCCACACAAGCCTCACGCAGATACCCCTCGAACTGCTCGATAATCGCCCCCCATCCCTGGCGACTGCCATGTTGTCGCGCATTCAGCCTTACACAGCGCAACCGCTCATCCTCCTCCAGCAACCACGCCGCCGCCTCGCAAAACGCCTGCTCATCGCCCGGCATCGCTGACACGCCGTTGTACCCATGGCGAATATGCTGCGCCGCCGCAGCCTGATCGTAGGCAACCACGCCTAACCCCGAGGCCAAAGCTTCCAGCACCACATTGCCGAAGGTTTCGGTCAGACTGGGAAACACGAATACATCCCCTGACGCATAATGCGCCGCCAATGCTTCACCACGCTGTGCACCGCAGAAAATCGCTTCGGGCAAATCCTTTTCCAGCGCCGTCCGCTGCGGCCCGTCACCGACCACGATGAGCTTCAGATGGCGCTGTGGATAAGTCTCACGCAGGCTTTCAAAGCAGCGCTTGAGCAGACCCAGGTTCTTCTCCGGCGCGAGCCGTCCTACATGGATTACGGCGATGTCCTGCTCAGACAGTCCCCACTGCTCACGCAACGCATTCTGGCGTTTGCTCGGATGAAACAACTGGCTGTCCACCCCCCGCGACAACAACGCCAGGCGCTCGAAATGCCGACGCTCCAGCTCCAGGCGCTGGCTGACGCTCGGCACCAGTGTCAGCGCCGAACGATTGTGGAACCAGCGCAGGTAGTGGGTGAGCATGCGCGTCAGCAAACCGAGGCCGTACTGGCTGGTGTACTGCTGAAAGTTGGTGTGGAAACCGCTGACGACAGCAATCCCCAGGCGCCGAGCCGCGCGCAACGCCGACAAACCGAGTGGGCCCTCGGTGGCGATGTACAGCACATCCGGACGCTGACGTTGCCAACGGCGCAGCAGTTTATGCATCGACGATTGTCCCCACTGCAGCCCCGGATAACCCGGCAATGGCCAGCCCCGGCACAGCAACAAGGCATCGTCCTCGCTGCGCTGCGGATCGCCGGCCTGGCGCGGGCGCACCAGATCCACTTGATGCCCCTGCGCGCGCAGTCCATCGCACAAGCGGCCAAGGGTGTTGGCCACGCCGTTGATTTCCGGTGGGAAGGTTTCGCTGATCAGGGTGATGTGCAGAGCTGTCGTCATGACCTCAGTGTCGGCTGAGGCCATGTCGACATTGTGACGTTCGGATGATGGATTTGTGACCAGAGTCAGTGTTGCGTCACCAGATTCTCGGCCCCGCGTTCGCGCACCCAGAACAGGGTCGCACCCGCTACGGCGGCCGGCATCATCAAGATGTTGACCACCGGAATCAGCAGCACCAGATAGACGATCCCGCCAAAACTCATGCTCTGCCAGCGCTTCTGGCGCAGCCAGGCAAGCATCTCGTTCCAGCCCAGTTTGTGGTTGTCCGCCGGGTAGTCGATGTACTGGATCGCCATCATCCACACACCAAACAACAACCACAGCGGCGCGGCGATGATGTTCACCACCGGGATGAACGACAGAATGAACAGACCGATGGCGCGTGGCAGGAAGTAGCCGAGCTTGCGCATTTCCCGGGCCAGGGTGCGCGGGATCATCGCAATCAGTTCGCCCCAGCTGAAGGCCGGGAAATCATCGGTGCCGCGAACCACCACTTCGACTTTTTCCGCGAGGAAGCCGTTGAACGGCGCGGCGATCACGTTGGCCAGCATTGTGAAAGTGAAGAACACCATCAGTGCTACAAGAACGACGAACAGCGGCCACAGGATGTAACTGAGGAAACTCAACCACTCGGGCAGCGACGGCATCAGCGTGTCGACCCACAGGCTGAACTGGTGGCCGGCCAGATAGATCAATCCGACGAACAGCACCAGGTTGATCGCCAGCGGCAGCAGCACGAACAGGCGCAGGCCTGGACTCAAGACCAGTTTCAGGCCTTCGCGCAGATATTGCGAGCCGGACAGAACAGGGGCGGGCATAAGGTGCTCCGTAATAGGGGAAAACGCGCCGACGTTACCGGCTTTGTGACAACGGCGAAAGCGCGGTAGAGCGATCGACATTCACTGTAACAAAGACGCTCATCTGGTCAGCAACTGGGCATAGAGACCACCTATGAGCTGGATTGTTAAACGGTATTTCCTTAATCTTGCCCCCCTCGATACGCTGCACCCAACTTTTTACAGGACTGTCGAGTTCCAGCCTTCCCCAAGGTATCCACGGTCCTTTTTTATTCCGCCGGCTGTCCGGCGTCCGCGCCAGTTTCATCATGGCCCGGCCAACAGGAGCAGATTCATGTCTGAAGTCCGTCATTCGCGAGTGATCATTCTCGGTTCCGGCCCTGCCGGTTACAGCGCCGCAGTCTACGCCGCCCGCGCCAACCTCAAGCCACTGTTGATCACCGGCATGCAGGCCGGCGGTCAACTGACCACCACTACCGAAGTCGACAACTGGCCGGGCGATGTGCACGGTCTGACCGGTCCGGCGCTGATGGAGCGTATGCGCGAGCACGCCGAGCGGTTTGAAACCGAGATCGTGTTCGATCACATCAACGCCGTGGACTTCGCTGCCAAGCCGTACACCCTGACCGGCGACAGCGCCGTCTATACCTGCGATGCGCTGATCATCGCAACCGGCGCCAGTGCCCGTTATCTGGGCCTGCCGTCGGAAGAAGCGTTCATGGGCAAAGGCGTGTCGGCCTGTGCGACCTGCGACGGTTTCTTCTACCGCAACAAGCCGGTCGCCGTGGTCGGCGGCGGCAACACTGCGGTTGAAGAAGCGCTGTATCTGGCCAACATCGCCAGCACCGTGACCCTGATCCATCGTCGCGAAACCTTCCGCGCCGAGAAGATTCTGATCGACAAGCTCAACGCCCGTGTGGCCGAAGGCAAGATCATCCTCAAGCTGAACGCCAATCTGGACGAAGTCCTCGGCGACAACATGGGCGTGACCGGTGCGCGCTTGCGTAACAACGACGGCAGCTTTGACGAAATCAAGGTTGACGGCGTGTTCATCGCCATCGGCCATACCCCGAACACTTCGCTGTTCGAAGGCCAGTTGACCTTGAAAGACGGTTACCTGGTGGTGCACGGCGGCCGTGAAGGCAACGCAACGGCCACCAGCGTCGAAGGCATCTTCGCCGCCGGTGACGTGGCCGACCACGTTTACCGTCAGGCCATCACCTCGGCCGGCGCCGGTTGCATGGCGGCACTGGACACCGAACGCTACCTGGACGGTCTGCAGAACGCTACGTTCTGACACCGCAG
This sequence comes from Pseudomonas sp., assembly GCF_035554175.1. Classification (GTDB taxonomy): domain Bacteria; phylum Pseudomonadota; class Gammaproteobacteria; order Pseudomonadales; family Pseudomonadaceae; genus Aquipseudomonas. Next base: position 65,747 of record NZ_DATMIV010000007.1, read on the forward strand.
GGCACAAAAAAACCGGCCAGAGATTGGCCGGTTTTTTTATGTCCGCTATTCATCGCCGCTGCACATCTAATGTGGGAGCGAGCCTGCTCGCGAATGCGGTGTATCAGTCGACATCAAAGTTGACTATCAGTCCGTCTTCGCGAGCAGGCTCGCTCCCACAGGAGGTGTGTGTGCCGATAGGATCAGCGGCGGGTCAGGGGCTGAGCGGTGAATTTCACCCCGGCCAGCCCATGCTTGATCAACGCGCGAATATTGCCGTGATCACTGCCCTCAGGCGTCGCCAGCACCGAGCGGTAGTGCTCGCCGAAAGCGAGCAGCGCTTCTTCATCGCTCAGACCCTCCAGCTGCGCCAGACCCAGGGTTTTGCACGAGCCTTCGTTCTGCCCAGCGGCGTTTTCCACGCCACCGTTGTTGAACGCTTGAGGCTGGTAGTCGTAATTGTCGGCAATGAACGCCAGGGTGTCGGCAAAAGCGTGTCCGCCGCTTTTCAGGCTGGCGCGCAGGGTGTTCAGGTCAGTCATGGGTTTTTCCTTTGGCGAACGCTGCTTGCTGTTCGGCGCTGGCTTCTTGCTGGTACTGGGCTTTCCACTCGGCGTAGGGCATGCCATATACCACTTCGCGGGCGTCATCGAGGCTGACATCGATCTGGCGTTCGTCGGCTTCGGCCTTGTACCACTTCGACAGGCAGTTGCGGCAGAACCCCGCGAGGTTCATCAGGTCGATGTTCTGCACATCCTTGCGGCTGTCGAGGTGGGCGACCAGTCGGCGGAAGGCGGCGGCTTCGAGTTCGAGGCGTTGTTGATCGTTCATGGGGGTCTCTGCGAGACAGCTTCAAGCGGAAAGCTTCAAGCTGCAAGATTGGATCGGAATCGGCCGTTAGCTTACCGCTTGAAGCTTGAAGCTTGAAGCTCAGCGGCTTGCCGCGAGCGTGATTGAAACCGATTCGGCGAAGCGCAGCGCGTGGGGTTTGTCGACTTCGACTTCGGCGTATAACACCAACGCATTGCTCATCACCAGATCGAGCACCTCCTGCGTCAGACGTTCGAGCAGCGCGAAGCGGTTGTCTTCGACGTGGGCGATGATGGCTTTGGTGATGGTGCGGTAATTCAGCGCGTGGTCGATATCGTTATCGCGCACAGCTTCTTGAGCCGCGTACAGAATGGTCAGATTGATCAGCACATCCTGTTTGTTACGGATTTCATCCTCGTTGATGCCGATAAAGGTGCGCAGGCGCAGATCCTTGACCCGGATGCGCGCCATTCCCGGTTGAAGTTGTGGCATTGATTTGCTCCGTCCAGTCTATTGCAGGCGTTCTGATGGATCTTACTCGACTCGCGGCTGAAGCGGGACGGCCTTATTTGACATGTCGTCCGCCATTCACAGTCAGCGTGGTGCCGGTGACATAGGGATTATCGAGCAGATAGCGCAGGCTCTGGTAGATCACTTCGCTGCCGGGCTCGATGCCCAGCGCGGATTTGGCCAGCGCCCTGGCACGGTACGCCGCATCGTCATCCGGGTTGAACAGCAACAGGGCCGGGGCGATACCATTGACCTTGATTAAAGGTGCATAGCGCGCGGCGAACGACAGGGTCAGGCTGTCGAGCCCGGCCTTGCTGGCGCAGTAGCCAATGTGCCTGCTGCTGCCTTTGCGGGTGGCGTCGTCGCTGATATGGACAATGTCGGCGGGTGTCGAGCGCTGTAATAATTCGGCGCAGTGCAAGTTGATCAGGTACGGCGCGAGCATGTGAATGTTGAACATGCGGTTGAACGCTTCAGCTTCGCTGCCCGGGGCTTCCGCCAGCCATTCAGAGGCGTTATGCACGATGGCGCGCAAGCGGTCGGTCTGGGCCTTCACAGCGTCGATGCAGGCCAGAATCCCGGCTTCGCTGGAGAAATCTGCGAACAGAGCGGTCGCGCCGAGATCGCGCAGTGCCTGCACGCCCGGTCGCTCGGTTCGGTAAGTGAAAATGACCGGGTGGCCATCCTCGAGCAAGCGCTGGGCACAGTGCAGGCCGACACGCTGGCCGGCACCGGTGATAAGGATCGAGGCTGCTGAATCTGGCATGGACGGCTCGTATCGCGGTGGAGGCGAAAACTATAACAGGCTCGCCGCCCCGCAGAGATCAGCGATTGGGTGCCGATGGGGTCGCTGGCAATGGTCGCGTCGGCGTGCTGTTCAACCAGTTCGCCAGCAGACGCGTCGACAACGGGATAAAGAAATACACCATCAGCGGAGTCAGGCACGCTGTGCCGATCAATATGCGCGGCAACAGGCTCAGCTCAGCGAGAACCGGGCCGAGGACAAAGTTGAAAATCAGCGACACGGGGAAGAACGCCAGCCAGATCGCTACAGCCTGTTTCCAGCGCGGCGGACGCTGCCCGGCGGCACCAAACCAGCCTTCAATGCCGCTGACTCGATGTTCTTTGGGATGTTCGAACAATTCGCTGCCACGGTTCAGCCACGCCGTACGCGACGCAGAATATTCCCAGGTATGCAGGGTTTGCTCATCGACAAAGCGGAAGATGATCTGGAACTCGTTATCGCCGGGCGGTGGTGCAAGGACACCGGAGCCAAGATAGCCCGGAAAGTCGGTGGCCAGTTGCTCGCCTTCGCGCAGCCAAGCGATGAGGTCGTGATAACGGCCATCGGCGACGCGGCGCGCTACCATCAGCGTGACAGGGGAAGCAGACATTTTGTATCTCCGTATTTCGAGTACGTCGCTCCGGATAAGAGCTTCGCCTGACGCAGGCCGGGATAGAGGCCTGCGCTTTGCAACAAGCAAGGATTATTCCTGAATATGCCGATTAAATCAGACACTTTCGTCGTAGATGATTACTTGAACGTTTATGGTCCATCGTGGTTAGAATGGGATCCAATTCACCGACATGGAAGTTGATCGCCAGATGCCTGTTACCACGGACATTCGCCCAGCTTCGGCGGCTCACGTCGCACTCGATCGCGAAGACTTGTTCCCCATACGTGAAGTGGCCCGCTTGACCGGCGTCAATCCCGTTACCCTTCGGGCCTGGGAGCGTCGCTATGGTCTGATCCAGCCGACTCGCACCGAAAGCGGGCATCGCTTGTATTCGATGAGCGATGTCGAGCGTGTGCGCAGCATTGTCGACTGGATCGATCGCGGCGTAGCCGTGAGCAAGGTCGGCAAAATACTGGCGAAGACCGAACCGCTGAAGATCCTGGCGAATTTCATTCCCGACGATCATGTGCAGGCCGACTACAAGCAATGGCAGGAGCAAATTCAGCAGGCGGTGAGTGCGTTCGACGATCAGCAACTGGATCGCGTCTACGGGCAGGTTTTCTCGTCTTACACGCTGCCGGTGGTTTTCGAAGCCATCATCATGCCGTTGTGGCGGCAATTGCTGCAGCGCCAGGAAGCCTTCGGCCAAACCAGCGAATGGCTGTTTCTCGACGGTTTTCTCAGAGCGCGCGTATTGCAGCGCATCGTCATGCTGCGCGGTACGCAGCCGCGACGGATAATCGTCAGCGCTCTCGCGGGCCAGTGTCGTGAGCTTGAATTGCTGGTAGCGGCACTGTTTCTCAGTGGCAACGATTCTGGCGTGCGGGTGCTGACCACTGGTCAGCCGTTCGACGAGTTAACGCTGGTGTGCGAAAAGGTCAGGCCTGATGCGCTCGTACTGTTTTCAAATCATGCCCCCGGCCCGGAACTGCCTCGACGCCTGAATCGCCTGGCCATGAGTCTTGATTGCCAGTTGATGCTGGCCGGCGACGCGTCAGAACTGGCCGAGGACAGTCTCGCCGGTTCATCGGTGGCCTGCCTGGGCAATGAAGGTTCGACAATGCGCCAACGCCTGAAGCAATTCATGGCGGGCAAACTGGATACCTGAAATTCAGGCGTGCAGGGCAGGGTGGCTCAGACGATGTTGTTGCAGGATGAACTGACGCAGGCGCTCGGTTTCATCGGCATCGGTCTGGCTCAGCTCGTAGGCATAGAAACCTTGCTCGGTTTCCCGTTCGAAATGACCGCGCAGTGAAATCCGTTCATAACCAGAAGGGCTGAACCACAGGGCGAAATGCTTCGGCGGTTTGGTTTTGTTGCGCACTTGCAACAACACGCCTTTGTGCGAAACCTCGTGTACCCACAACATGCCGGGCTGGCCTTTGGCATTCTCCAGAGCGACCGGCTCGTCAAGCACCAGGCGCCATGGGCGTACCATCGGGCCGTCTTCGTAAATGCTCGGCACGCCCAGACGCAAATGCAGCGCGTGGAATTCGTCTTCCACCAGATGCAGCGGGAAAGTCATCTGCTGATTTTCGAAGTTGGCCTGGATCGTGACTTGTTCATGCGCCGCGAGGCGCGTCAGCAGGTCACGAATCTGCGAACCGCCATTGACCAGCAGACTCGAGGTCGCATCCCGCACGTTCAGTTGCGGGTTGTGCTGCATGGTCTGGATAAAATCCAGCTCGTCCTGGGTCAGGAGGGCGTCGCGCTGCATGGTTAACTCGAAGTGAATAGTTACAAAGTCATTGGTGATTGTAGTTAATGACCATCAGTTCGCGGTTTTGTTTGCGCCATTCGTCGCTTTCAATGCCGCGAGTTCAGCTTGCAGAGCGGCAACCTGTGCTTCGAGCTGCGCGACCCGTTGTTGTGCCTTGACCTGAACCGTCACATCCTTTTGCACACCGATGAAATAAGTTTGCCCATCGGCGGCATTTTTTACGGTCGAGAGCGACAGCTCGTTCCAGAATGGCGTGCCATCCTTGCGATAGTTGCGCAGGATTTCACGGCACGATCCACCTTCTCGCAATGTATCGCGAATCAGCTGCAGACTTTGCTGATCGCGGTCTCCCGCCTGGAGGAAACGGCAGTCCTGATAGAGAATTTCCTCACTGCTGTAACCGGTCAGACGTTCAAAAGCGGGGTTGACGTAGATCAGGATGTTGTCCTGTTCTCCTTCCTTTTCAGCGACTACGATCCCGTCGTTCGAGGCGTTGATCACCATTTGCAGCAGATTGGCGTTGATCATTTGCGAGTCCTTTGCGCATTGTCAGTGGCTGGCATTCTAGAAGAAAGGCGCAGGCTGTCTATAGGCCACCAGCGCAGATTGAGAGCCAATCGCAACTTGGGGACATGGACTGGTACCATCGCCGCTCTTTTTTCAGTTCCAGGAACAGATTGATGAAAGTTGCCATTCTCTCCGGCTCGGTCTACGGCACCGCCGAAGAAGTCGCCCGCCACGCGCAGAACCTGCTGAATGACGCCGGCTTCGAAACCTTCTACAACTCGCGCGCCACGCTGGCCGATATTCTGGCGTTCGGCCCTGAGGCTCTTCTGGCCGTCACTTCGACCACTGGCATGGGCGAACTGCCGGACAACCTGCAACCGTTGTATTCGTCGATTCGCGACCAATTGCCCGCTGCCTGGCGCGGCCTGCCGGGTGGGGTGATTGCCCTCGGTGATGCCAGCTATGGCGACACCTTCTGCGGCGGTGGCGAGCAGATGCGTGAATTGTTTGCCGAGCTGGGCGTGAATGAGCTGCAGGACATGCTTCGAATCGACGCCAGTGAAAGCGTGACGCCGGAAACCGATGCCGAGCCCTGGCTGGCGCAATTGATTACAGCGCTCAAGGGCTGATCGCGCAAAAGTATTCGCCGCACCCTGTTAGCGTATTGCGTTGGAAGGGATCCCGGCTGTTTGCCCGGCTGACTCGCTCAGTCATCAAGCTGGCTGCCAATGCAACTACGCGATGCCCTGCGCCTGACTAGACTGCTGACACGAGCAGAACAAGAAGAACGCAGAGGTGCATACAGTGAGCGTAGCCCCCGTCCAATCGTCGCCGAATGTCAAAGACCAGGTCAGCGCCGCAGAGTGGCAGACCCGCGTCGATCTTGCCGCCTGTTATCGTCTGGTCGCGCTGCACGGCTGGGATGATCTGATCTTCACCCACATCTCCGCCAAGGTGCCCGGCACTGAAGATTTCCTGATCAACCCGTTTGGCTTGATGTTCCATGAGATCACCGCGTCGAGCCTGGTAAAAGTCGATCAGGCCGGCAACAAACTCATGGACAGCCCCTACGAGATCAACCCGGCTGGCTACACCATTCACAGTGCCGTCCATGAAGTACGCCACGATGTGGTTTGCGTGCTGCACACGCATACCGCCTCAGGGGTTGCGGTGTCGGCGCAAAAGCAGGGTGTGTTGCCGATCAGTCAGCAGTCTCTATTCGTATTGTCGAGCCTGGCCTATCACGCCTACGAAGGCGTGGCGCTGAACCACGAAGAGAAAGCACGACTGCAGGCCGATTTGGGCGACAACAACTTTCTCATGTTGCACAACCATGGTCTGCTCACCTGCGGCGGCACTATTGCCGATACCTTTCTGATGATGTTCACCTTCCAGCGTGCCTGCGACATTCAAGTCATGGCGCAAACGGGCGGGGCGGAACTGATCGCGATCGAACCGCAGATTCTCGCCGGCGCCAAGGCGATGATTGCCGGCGTCACCAAGAGCGCACAAGGCATGGGCGGCGCGCTGGCGTGGCCGGCGCTGCTGCGCAAACTCGATCTACAGGATCCGGGGTATAAATTCTAATGCCACTCGCCGAGATTCCTCTGAGTGTCTGGCGCAAGCGCAGCCGGACCTTCGTTTTTCGTGGCCAGTCGATCCGCTACTGGATGGTCGGACAGGGTGAACCGCTGCTGTTGATCCACGGTTTCCCCACTGCCAGTTGGGATTGGCATTACCTGTGGCAGCCACTGGCGCAGCGTTATCAGGTGATCGCCTGCGACATGCTCGGCTTCGGCGATTCGGCGAAACCGCGCAATCACACCTACAGCCTGCTGGAACAGGCCGATCTGCAACAGGCGTTACTCACCCATCTGCAGATCCGGCAGCCGCTGCATATTCTTGCCCACGACTATGGCGACAGCGTCGCTCAGGAACTGCTCGCACGGCATTACGAAAAGCGCATCGAAGTTGCCAGTTGCGTTTTCCTCAATGGGGGGCTGTTCCCGGAAACCCACCGTCCGCTGCTGATGCAGAAACTGCTGCTCAGCCCGATTGGCTGGCTGCTCGGTCGCGCATTCAGCCGTGAGGCGCTGGTCAAGGGCTTCCGGAAAATATTCGGCCCGCAGACCCAGCCGAGCGAAAGCGAACTGGATGATTACTGGAGTCTGGTCGACAGCAACCATGGCCCGCGCATCCTGCACAAACTGATCACCTACATCCCCGAGCGCCGGGTTCAACGTGAGCGCTGGGTGACGGCCATGCAGCGTGGTGACATTCCTTTGCGCGTGATCGACGGCGCAGTCGATCCGATCTCCGGTGTGCACATGGTTGAGCGTTATCGCGAGCTGATTGCTGATGCGGACACCGTGCTGTTGCCGGGCATCGGCCACTATCCGCAAACCGAGGCGCCGGTGCAGGTACTCAAGCACTATCTGGCGTTTCGTGAACGTCTGGTATTGCCTCCGCGCAAAGTGGCGTACTCCTGATGTTCGTCGGGAGCCCGAGCTCCCGGCGAGTTCGCACTTTCGTCATCCCCCATCCTTATCGCACACCATTCAGCCCCAGCCGTGTTCGTTGTGACCCAAAGCGTCGTGACTGACACTCGGGATCATTATTCCTTGGCCTGCTGGAGTTGCTGCGATGAATGAGCCTGTGCGTTTCGAAGATAAAGTCGTGATTGTCACCGGCGCCGGTGGCGGCCTCGGTCGTGCGCATGCGCTGCTGTTCGCCAGGCAGGGCGCCAGGGTACTGGTCAACGATCTCGGCGGCTCGACTCAGGGCGAAGGCGCCAACGCATCGGCTGCCGACCGCGTGGTGGCGGAAATTCGCGAGGCTGGCGGTATCGCTGAAGCCAACCATGACTCGGTGACTGACGGCGACAAACTGGTGCAGAACGCCCTGGATGCCTTCGGCCGCGTCGATGTGGTGGTCAACAACGCGGGGATCCTGCGCGACAAATCGTTCCACAAAATGGACGACGCCGATTGGGATCTGGTCTATCGCGTCCACGTCGAAGGTGCCTACAAAGTCACCCGTGCTGCATGGCCGCATCTGCGCGAGCAAAACTACGGTCGCGTCATTTTCACCGCGTCGACTTCGGGCATTTACGGCAACTTCGGCCAGTCCAACTACGGCATGGCCAAACTCGGACTTTACGGTCTGACCCGAACGCTGGCGATCGAGGGACGCAAGAACAATATTCTGGTCAACGCCATCGCCCCTACCGGCGGCACGCGCATGACCGAAGGCCTGATCCCCCCGCAAGTATTCGAGCAACTGAAGCCGGAGCTGGTCAGCCCGCTGGTGGTGTATCTGGCCAGCGAGCAATGCCAGGAAACGTCCGGTCTGTTCGAAGTCGGCGGCGGCTGGATGGGCAAGGTGCGCTGGGAGCGCAGCCTCGGTGCCGGCTTCGATCCGCGCGAGGGCTTCTCGCCGGAAGACGTCGCGGCGCATTGGCAGCAGATTTGTGATTTCGAAGGGGCGGCGCACCCGAAGGACAATATCGAGGCGCTGAAGGAGATGATGACGAATTTGCAGAAGTATTCGGTTTAAGCCCTACCCTCCATCGACAGGGCTCCAGCGAGCCCTGATTCCCGCTCCCATGCGCATCGCACAACAAATCGCCCATAAAAAAGGCCGCTGCAAACGCAGCGGCCAAGGTAAGACGTTGGATCAAGGAGCTACAAATCAACGTCAGTGAACAGCGGGGCGATAAAGCGAAAAATCGATTTATCCGAAATCTGTAGCCCATCGCGTGCGCCTTCAGCGAAGCGGGCTTGGCGCTTTCCGGCATGTTCCGGGAAAGCACGCGCAGAATAAGCGCTTGAGCCTGTAGGAAAAATACCAATTCCAGACATGCACTGTTACGGGGCGCGCAACAGTCGCGTGCACATGCATGGCGCTGATGATGCGCCATCCAGCCAGTTCATGAACCGCTCCAGTCCCCGCCGTACAAGGTCATTCATCCTTTCGAGCGACAACGCAAATACCTCCTTGGTGCGCTTATCGACCGCTTCCGCCGGCAGTAGGGTGGGGCCTTCTGTCACTCACCGGGGAAGACGCATGACAAAAACAACAATGCGCGCCATCTTCAAACCGCAGGCGCTGGCCGCTGCGGTGGCCATGGGTTGCTGCGCCCAGGCGTACGCGGTTGCCTTCAACATCGGCGAAATCGAAGGCACGTTTGACTCGTCACTGTCGATCGGCGCGAGCTGGGGCCTGCGCGATGCCGACAACTCGCTGGTCGGCACGGTCAATGGCGGCAGCGGGCAATCTTCGACCGGTGATGACGGGCGGCTGAATTTCAAGAAGGGCGAAACCTTCTCGAAAATCTTCAAGGGCATCCACGACCTCGAACTGAAGTACGGCGATACCGGCGTGTTCGTCCGTGGCAAGTATTGGTACGACTTCGAACTCAAGGACGAAGACCGCGAGTTCAAACAGATCAGCGACAGCGGCCGCAAGGAAGGCGCCAAGTCTTCCGGCGCGCAGATTCTCGATGCCTTCGTGTATCACAACTACGCCATCGCCGATTTGCCCGGCACCGTGCGAGCGGGCAAGCAGGTGGTGAGCTGGGGCGAAAGTACCTTCATCGGCAACTCGATCAACAGCATCAACCCGATCGACGTCTCGGCATTCCGGCGTCCCGGAGCGGAGATCAAGGAAGGCCTGATCCCGGTGAACATGCTGTTCGGCTCGCAGAGCCTGACCGACAAACTCTCGGTCGAAGGCTTCTACCAACTGGAATGGGACCAGACCGTTCTCGACAACTGCGGCACGTTTTTCGGCGTTGACGTGGCAGCGGACGGTTGCAACAACGGCTACACCGTAGGCAGCCCGGCGGTAGCGCCACTGGTGCCGCTGACCACCGCGTTCGGCCAAGGCATTCAGGTCACCCGCGAAGGCGTGGTGATCCCCCGTGGCGGCGATCGCGATGCGCGCGATTCGGGACAGTGGGGCACGGCACTGCGCTGGCTAGGGGAGGACACCGAATACGGTCTCTACTTCATGAATTACCACAGTCGTACGCCAACGGTCGGCACCACTACGGCGGGGCTTTCGACGCTGGCGGCACTGCCCGCCATGGTCGGCATTGCCAACGGCCTCGCGCCTGGCAGCGGTGCCGGGCTGGCGCAAAGCGTGATGCTCGGGCGCGGTCAGTACTACCTCGAATATCCGGAAGACATTCGCCTGTACGGCGCGAGTTTTTCCACCACTCTGCCTACCGGCACCGCGTGGACCGGCGAGATCAGCTATCGGCCGAATGCGCCGGTGCAGGTCAACACCAACGACCTGACGCTGGCGCTGGTCAACCCGATTGCCGGCGGCGCCGCATCGCCACTCGCGACTTCGCCAGGCGCGGACAACAAGGGCTACCGGCGCAAGGAAGTCACGCAGATCCAGAGCACCCTCACGCACTTCTTCGACCAGGTACTGGGCGCCGAGCGCCTGACGGTGGTCGGCGAAGCGGCGGTGGTGCATGTCGGTGGCCTGGAGTCGCGCAGTGAGCTGCGTTATGGCCGTGATTCGGTCTACGGCCAGTACGGTTTCGGCGGTGACACCGACGGCTTCGTCACCTCGACCTCATGGGGCTATCGCGCCCGGGCGATTCTCGATTACGCCAACGTCATCGGCGGGATCAACCTCAAGCCCAACCTGTCGTGGTCGCACGACGTTGCCGGTTACGGCCCCAACGGGCTGTTCAACGAGGGTGCGAAAGCTGTGAGCGTCGGCGTCGATGCCGACTACCGCAATACCTACACCGCGAGCCTGAGTTACACCGACTATTTCGGTGGCGATTACAACGTCCTCGAAGACCGTGACTTCGTGGCCCTGAGCTTCGGCGTGAACTTCTGATCTGCCCGAGAAGGATGACTGCAATGCGCAAAACGATTCTGCAATGTGGCGTGCTGGCCCTGAGTCTGCTGGCGGCCAACGTGATGGCGGCGGTGTCGCCGGATGAGGCAAACAAACTCGGCACCAGTCTGACCCCGCTGGGGGCCGAGAAGGCTGGCAATGCTGACGGTTCGATTCCGGCCTGGACTGGCGGCATTGCGAAAAACGCCGGTGCGGTAGACAGCAAGGGCTTTCTTGCCGACCCGTTCGCCAATGAAAAACCGCTGTTCACCATCACAGCGGCGAACGTCGAGCAGTACAAGAGCAAGCTCTCCGACGGCCAGGTGGCGATGTTCAAACGCTACCCGGAAACCTACAGGATCCCGGTGTACCCGACCCACCGCACCGTGGGTGCACCGGCGCAAATCTACGAGTCGGCCAAGCGCAGCGCGCTGAACGTTAACGCTATCAACGACGGCAACGGCTTGGCCAATTTCACCGGCAATCGTTACTACGCCTTCCCGATTCCAAAGAATGGCGTCGAGGTGCTGTGGAACCACATCACCCGTTACCACGGTGGCAACCTGCGGCGGATCATCACCCAGGTGACACCGCAGACCAACGGCAGCTACACGCCGATCCGCTTCGAAGAAGAGATCGCTGTGCCGCAATTGATGAAGGACATCGATCCGGAGAAAGCCGCCAACGTTCTGACCTTCTTCAAGCAGTCAGTAACCGCCCCGGCGCGGCTGGCCGGTAACGTGCTGCTGGTACACGAAACCCTCGATCAGGTGAAGGAACCGCGTCTGGCGTGGATTTACAACGCTGGTCAGCGCCGGGTGCGGCGGGCGCCGCAAGTGGCTTATGACGGCCCGGGCACGGCGGCCGATGGCCTGCGTACTTCCGACAACTTCGACATGTTTTCCGGCGCTCCCGATCGGTACGACTGGAAGCTGGTGGGCAAGAAGGAAATGTACATTCCCTACAACAGCTACAAACTTGACTCGCCGACACTCAAGTACGACGACATCGTCAAGGCCGGGCACATCAATCAGGACTTGACCCGCTACGAGCTGCATCGCGTCTGGGAGGTGATCGGCACGGTCAAGCCGAACGAGCGTCACATCTACGCCAAGCGCCACATGTACATCGACGAGGACAGCTGGCAAGTGGCACTGGCTGACCACTATGACGGTCGCGGGCAACTGTGGCGCGTCGCCGAAGGTCATGCGCAGTACTACTACGATCACCAGACCCAGGCCTACACGCTCGAAGCGCTCTACGACATTATTGCCGGCCGCTACATTGCGTTGGGCATGAAGAACGAAGAGAAGCACAGTTTCGAATTCGGCTTCGAAGCCAAGGCGGCTGACTACACACCATCGGCTCTGCGTGCAGAGGGCGTGCGGTAGCTGCCCTGCCACGCAACTGGACAAAAGGCGACTGCACGGTCGCCTTTTTTATGACCATCAATCAGCGTGCTGAATACTTGTCAACAAGCGTGCGGGAGAGGGCTAGGGTGGGCGCACAACGATAACAAGGCTCAGCCGATGACCGCCATGACTCCGTGCCTGGATCGACCCGGATTTTTGCCCAGACTCTCTTCCCATCACCAGCCTCGCAGTCGCCTGAGCGCACCGCTGCTGACGTCGGCGGCGCGTGTCAGGCTGGTGTGCGCGCCCGCAGGCAGTGGCAAAACCGCTTTGCTCGCCGAGTGCCTGCTTCAGGTCCAGGCTGACTGCGAGACGATCTGGTTGCCGCTGGCGGGAGCAGCGCTCGGCTGCGAGGACTTCTGCCTGCGTCTGACGCGGGCGCTGGGCCTGGCCGATGATCTCGGCGAGAAGGGACTGACGGCGGCGTTGGCACGTTGGTCTCGGCCCACTTCGCTGTTTATCGACGATTACAGTCGCCTGCCCGATCCGGCTCTGGATGCTTTGCTGGATCGTCTGCTCGCGGTCAGCAGCCCGGCGCTCACATGGTGGATCAGCACTCGCCGCCGGCCACAGTGCAACTGGCCGCGGCTGTTGCTCGATGATGAACTGTACGAATCCGAGCGCGCCAGTCTGGCGCTGACCCACGCTGAAATTGTCGCGGTGTTGCGTCATTTACCGCCAGACCAGGCGGATCGTGTCGCGGCCCGCATCATTCAGCGTACCGGGGGGTGGTGCGCGGGTGCGCGCATGGCGCTCCTGCAACAGTGCGACTGGTCGCAAAACCTGCAGCCACAGCAGCGCGTCGACACCTTGCTGGATTATCTGCAGCACGAACTCTTCAGCAATCTGACGCCGGAACAGGACGAGGCATGGCGCGTGTTGGCCCACCTGCCACGGTTCAACGCGCAGTTATGCGAGCACCTGTTCGGCGCCGGCGAAGGCGCGCAGCTCTTGCATGATCTGCAAGTGCTGGGGTGTTTTATCGAGCCCTGGCAGGCGTCTGCCGACTGGCTGCAGGTCTCGCCGCCATTGTCACGAGTCATCCAGGAGTCGCACTGGCCGTGCGCGCGTTCCTGGCATCGGCGCACCTGTCAGTGGTTCACGACGGCGCAGGATTGGCGAGCGGCGTTCGAGCAAGCGTTGTTGGCCGAAGAATACGAAACCGCCGTGAGCCTGTTGCAACATTTGAGCTTCGAGGATTTGCTTGAAGATCAGACGGTTGTCCTGTTGTTGCGCTTGCATGAGCAACAAAGTCAGGAGCTGACACTGATGACCCCGCAGTTGATCGGGCTGGTCGCGGCGGCATTATTTTTTGCCGGCCGGCTCGAACAGGCCGCGCAATGCATGGCCCACTTCTCCCGCTTCATGCCGCAGCCGGCAGCGCATCTGGAGCAACAACTGCTCGCTCGTTGGCAAGCGCAACAAGGCTGGCTCTGTCACCTGCAAGGGCGGATGGAACCGGCGCGCGCCTGTTTCCAGGAGGCGTTGGCGGCGCTGGCCGGCGATGCCTGGCAGGATCGTTTGATGTGTCTGTCGGGGCTGACTCAGCAGGCGTTACTGTGCGGTGAACTCGATCAGGCCCATGCCCTCAACCGCGAAGCCCTGCGCCTGGCACGCGCCCATGGCTCCCTGCTGTTCGAAGGGTTGCTTGAGCTTGACCATGCGCAATGGCTCGAGCAGCGAGGAGCGCCCGCACGTGCTGAAAATCTGCTGGCGGACATCGAGCATCTGTTACGCCAGCGCACCCTGGTACCCACGCCACTGCTGGGCCGAATTGCACTTCGTCGAGGCCGTCTGGCGTTGTGCATGGGGCTTGAAGAACAGGCTGCCGAGCTGTTTCGCCGAGGCCTTGAAGACTGCCTGCGCAGTGAAGACAAGCGAGTCTTGTATGGCTATCTGGGGCAGGCTCAACTGGCCGGCAATCGAGGCGATTACGCCTGCGCGTTCGAACGCTTGCGCGAGGCTGAAAGGGTCATGCAGCAACGGCAGATTCCCGATACGGTCTATCGCGGTGCGGTACTGCAGGTCAGCAGCCAGTTCTGGTTGCAGCAGGGCCGCGCGCAACTGGCACATGAAACGCTGGGCAGGCTGTTACGACATTATCGCGGCCCCTCTGCTCTGCAGGCGCCGCCCGCGACGTTCGAGCTGATTACTCGTATCGAATACCTGCTGGCCTGCGCGCAGGCGCAATTGAACCCGGATGAAAACTGTCTGCCATGCATTGAACGATTGTTGAAAGAGGCCCAGACCAGAGGGAGGTTGACCGCGGAAACGGAATTGCTGCTGGCCTTTGCGCAACTGGCTGAATCGCGCGGCGACAGTGTGGCGGCGCAGCAGGCTTTCCAGCGGGCGGGGATGCTGGTGGAGCGCTGCCAGTTGCAGCAAGCCATGCGCGAGTGGGAATTACGCAGAGGCAGCGCAGGCGCGCAGATTCCTTTCTTGCAATGCGCGGACGGTGCTCATGCGCCGGGCTTGAGTCGGCGTGAACGCGAAGTGCTGATGTTGATTGCTCAAGGTGCCTCGAATCAGCAAGTCGCGGAAAAACTTTTTATCTCATTACATACAGTAAAAACTCACGCAAGACGAATTAACGGAAAGTTGGGCGTGGAGCGAAGAACCCAGGCCGTGGCGAAAGCAAAGTTGATGGGCATACTGGTCTAGTAATTTTTAATACTGGTGTCTGCAGATGGATCTGTTTTTCTGTAGTGCATGTTTTGTAAATTGTTTGAGCTTCATGCTGATTGAAAAAGAAACTACCTTGCAAACTATCTGCAGTGGCTGCAATCGCAGCTCTGGATAGTAAAACAAGGATAGGTCGTGATTAAGTTATTCAAGAGTCTGATGCGTAATACGCGGGGTGAACAGCTCACCTGGGCTGAGGAGTGGGAAAAGGCAAGCCGTGCTAAAGCGGATCTTTTCAAAATCGTCGAGGCCATGCCAAGCGTAAAGGATATCCTCCGTAACATGCTTGAAAGCGAGTTGAGGCGTCTGGGCAAAGTTGTCGATATCGATAATGTTTATGTCAATACGGATCCTGCTTTCCCTGCCAATGAAAATCGTCCTTCGGGAACGCTCTGGGATGTGACTGTTTATTGTCTGGATAATAATGTCAGCCCCGCTTACATCATGGGTGGTGACGGGGTGTTTTTTCTGCCTGACACGCTCAGTGAGCAATTCAAAGTCAATGTGCTCAACACTTTGATTGTCGAAGATCTGATCGCTGCTGTGGCATCCGGACTGGAAAAAACGCTGCGTACCGAGATCGCGAAGTTCTGGGCGGCGCCGGCGAAACCCGTTCGTCCGGGCAATCCATCGTGGACCAATAAGCAGGCTTTCACCGAGGCGTACGCCTTGGTCACCAGTGCCGAGTTATCGTTGGCGGTCATGGCCAACAGCTTCGATGCCTATCTGGGCGAGCGATTTGCGGACCTGCTCGACTCCGCGACTGGCCGGGGTGTGTTCGAAGTTCACCTGCAACCGCGCCAGGATTACCTCGCCTCATTGCAGCCGTGTTTCGTTCTGGACAATGCCGAGCGTCCGGAGACACAAATGCCTCTGGTGAACGAGTCCACCGGTTACCTTATGCACACCCCGGAAAACGGCTTCGAGTTTTTTGACAAGAACATCGATCTGCATAGCAAGCTGCAAGCTCGGTTGTCCCTTGGCGGCGATCAGATAAAGTATTTGAAAGCCGCGCAGAGTCTGTCTGCCTACTGTGTTGAGTCGCATATCAACGGTCAGCTTGAGAGTGTTTCGTCTCTTTGTCAGGGGCGTGACCAATTGGAAAGTACGCTGACGTCTGCACTGCAGGACAATCAGAACTTGCATGTGCTGCAGTACGGTTTTGATACGCGCTTTTTTCTCTTGTGGGCCGAATTGAAACGTACCGATTGGCCTCTTTGGTTGAAGGCCGCCGGCGGCAGTATTCAACAACAGTATTCCGAGCTTGAGGCATCCAAAGATAAGTACCAGGCCGATTACTCCAGCGTTTTCGAAACGTGTTTTTCGTTTAAGAATTATGTATTGCGTACATTCGCTGCATGGGCGGACCGGGTTCTCGGGGAGCAACTGAATCCCGAAACGATTAGCGTACATAGTTCGTACACCCTGCAAATTGCCGGTCGCACTATCGAGCAGGAAGAAACCCGGACGCTGACAGAGTTTATTGTTTTCGGTCTGCATGACAGCGGTTATAAAGCCAAGCTCACTATCACTGGTGCTCCCACCGGAAGTCGGCTGACGCCACTAGCCCTTGAGCAGTGGCTGGAGAATCGCAATCTTCGACTTGAGTTCACAGGCAGTCTCCCATTCTCGCCCTCTGTTGCTTACCAGCAGGCTTACCGTAACTATCTGTTCAGCCAGATGGAGTTTGCAGTGTTCGTGGCCCGTCATTCGGGAACGCTGGACTCCACTGATGCCAATATCATCGCCCGAGCCTTGGCGAATGACCCGGCGGTATCTATTAATGGGTTGAAAATCAGATTACACGGACCCGCGTTGAAAGATGTCCTGATTATTGCAGCCAGAGAATACGCTCCGTCGCTGATGTTTGTCAGAACGCCTGGAGGCGAATTCGAACTGCGAAAATTTTCCGATATTTACGCAGCGAATCGCTGGCTGGAGTCGGCGTTGTCAGCGAGCCGTGAATATGCAGCGTTGATGATTCATCCAGACTACCTGCACGGCGCTGGTGAGTTGCTCGGCAGTGCTCGCACACAGCTCAACTATCGCTACAAGCTTGATGGCCGAACGGTCGATCTTGCGCTGGATCCAAAAGCACCCTTGGCAGACTACGTCAATGTCGCTTACCGTGCCGAGGTCGCCCTGCACAAGGCCATTGCACCGGTCGGTTATCGGGCGCTTGGTGTCGAAGGCCGAAAGCGCTACTCCCGTTTGACGACGGAGCTCAAGGCGCTGTCGATGGTTGATGCGCGAGACAATGGATTTCCGACCTTCGAACAATTCACCCATGACTCGGTGAAGGCACAGATCGAAGATATCTTGCGTGCTCGCGGGGGGCATGTTGCGGTCAACCCTGACCATATAATCGTTCAGACCGAAGAATTTCGTAAGAGTGTGACTGACCTGCTGGTTGAGGGGCTCGCGTTTGAAGCGGTACATCCGGCCTACGAAACGAAATTCAGCCCGAAATATTATTTGGTGAATGGGCATCCCGCTGTTGAAAAACTGGACATCCGCGACCTTTCTTCGCTGTCGAAAACCTTTCGTCCCGGTGATCGTTATACCGCGCTGCTGAAAGAGCAGTATCAGGACAAGACTCATCCGGGTTACGCATTCAAACGCGCGGTACACGCCCGCAAAATTCGTTGTGAAATGCACTGCAATGC
Organism: Pseudomonas sp.; assembly: GCF_035554175.1. Classification (GTDB taxonomy): domain Bacteria; phylum Pseudomonadota; class Gammaproteobacteria; order Pseudomonadales; family Pseudomonadaceae; genus Aquipseudomonas. Next base: position 83,349 of record NZ_DATMIV010000007.1, read on the forward strand.
ACTATCCGACTTCGTTAATGGAAGGTTGTCGTCGGAGCTTTTTTCGGCAGTGCAACACGTCATTGCTGATCTGAAAGAAAGTGGCGGCTATCAATCAATCCCTGATAACACCTTTGAAGGTGACATGGGGTTGTACAAGTTCAACATCGGCCCGTCGGGTTTGACCGCGGCTCGGGACCGCACGGTGGGTGGCGTCTATATATTCCGCCTGAAGCTGGCTTCAGGTTTCCATGATTTGCTCTATACGCCTGATGCGCCGGATCTTGTCAGCTTCCGGCCTGTCGCCGATTTCATTCCTTCGATTCGTTTCCGAAATGGCCCGTTCAGGGAGTACTACAGTGAGCGGATACTCCTGGTCGACCAAAAGGTGATCAGTGATTATTTCGACCAACTTGTTGCGACTGTCGATACCAGGCCGGTTATCCGCACACAGAATCGAGCAAAACTTACTGATTTGTTCACTTTCCATCACGAGCGCGTTCGCCGTGTGCTCAGTGATATCGATGAACGCACCATCAGTTTGAACGAAATAATCGCTGGTCTGATTTACGACAACCTGTTGAAAGCCGCGAACATCGTTAGCCTGCTGGTTCCCCCCGTGGGCACCGTCGTGGTGGCCGTGCAGATGATGAAAAGTATCTATGACGCGTCCCAGTCGCACAGGCGCGGTGACTATCGCGCTGCGCTGGGTCATGTACAAGACACCTTGGTCGGTCTGCTGACGTTGGGCAAGGCAGCGGCGGCGGGTGCCCCTGCCAAGGAAATCACCCATGCACAACGGTCGTTACTGAGTTTGTTCGAGGATGCGCGGACGGTCGCGGAAGTGGTTACTTATTACACCGGCCAGCAAGAGCCGCAAGAGATGTTGGTCGAGTTCTTCAAGACATTGATGGAGAGCGCCGATTCCAGTCTGAGTAAAACTACGGTTCATTGAGTGATTTCGAGCGTCTACTGCTCGTTCAATGCATAAGGGTATTTAGCGCTCATACCCCATCCGCCAACTTACGGCCCGCGTCGCCGCCAGCAATCGCTGCGCCGCCGGGCCGTTTTCGTCGGCGTGGAACAACGAAGTCGGACCGACGATGGTCAGCACCGCAGCGATCTGTCCGACTGCGTTGAACACCGGTGCCGATAGCGCATCCACACCCGGCAACAACAAACCATGCACGTGATGCAGGCCGCGCTCGCGAATCTGTTCACACAAGGTGGCGTAGGTTTGTTCATCCTTGAGCGGATGTTGCCCTACTGCAATTTCCTGCTCGCGCAATTCATCGGTTTCCCGATGCGGCAGGTAAGCGCTGAACACCAGTCCAGTGGACGAACTGAGCAGCGGCAGCACCGAACCCAATTGCGTTACCACCGTCACCGCACGCACCGCCGGTTCAATATGCACGACGGTTGCGCCCTGATTGCCCCATACCGCGAGGAAGCAGGTTTCGTTGAGTTCGTCACGCAACTCGGAAAGCGGCAGGGCGGCAACTTTCAATACGTCCATGCTGTTGAGCGCGGCCAGACCCACACGCAGCGCTTCACGACCGAGGCCGTAGTGATTGGTGGCGGCGTTCTGCTCGGCAAACCCGGAGGCAATCAACGCCTGCAAATAGCGATGCACCTTGCTCGCTGGCATCTGCACATGTTCGGCCAGACGCGACAGTGAAGTGGAGGGCGACAACTCGGCCAGAGCCTTGAGGATGTCAGTGCCCACTTCGGCGGAGCGGACTTTCTGTTTGCCGTTGCTGTCGCTGGTTTTTTCCATGGGGGCTGGCGGTTCCGGTTCGAATGGGCGTCTTTATAGCTTGACGCTGGATAGCGAGCAAATTACGTTATGCGTAATCAGATTACGATAATAACAACCCCGGCGTGCCAAGACCTCTGAGCCAGAGCGATGGGCCACTGCCGACTCCCTGTTCAGGAGGCTCCATGAACCTCGATTCAACCGCGCAGGCCCTGGTTTACCAGTCCGGCTTCGGCAACCAGTTCAGCACTGAAGCGTTGCCTGGCGCGTTGCCCGTTGGCCAGAACTCCCCGCAGAAAGCCCCTTACGGTCTCTATACCGAATTGTTCTCCGGCACGGCGTTCACCATGCCGCGCGGTGAAGCGCGGCGTACCTGGATGTACCGGATTCAGCCGTCGGCCAATCATCCAGCGTTCGTCAAACTGGAGCGGCAACTGGCGGGCGGACCGTTGGGTGAAGTGACTCCCAATCGCCTGCGCTGGAATCCGTTGGATCTGCCGACCGAGCCGACGGATTTCATCGACGGACTGATCAGCATGGCGGCTAATGCCGGTGCCGAAAAACCGTCCGGCATCAGCATCTATAACTACGCTGCCAATCGCTCGATGGAGCGCGTGTTCTTCAATGCCGACGGTGAGATGCTGCTGGTGCCACAACTCGGCCGTCTGCGTATCGTCACTGAACTGGGCGTGCTCGAAGTGGCGCCGCTGGAAATCGTGGTACTGCCGCGTGGCCTGAAATTTCGTGTCGAACTGCTCGATCCGCAAGCTCGCGGTTACCTTGCAGAAAACCACGGTGCGCCCCTGCGCCTGCCGGATCTCGGACCGATCGGCAGCAACGGTCTGGCCAACCCGCGGGATTTCCTCACGCCGGTCGCCGCCTATGAAAACCTGCAGCACCCGACCACCCTTGTGCAGAAATTTCTTGGCCAGTTGTGGGCCACCGAGCTCAATCACTCACCACTGAACGTGGTCGCCTGGCACGGCAATAACGTGCCGTACAAATATGACCTGCGCCGTTTCAACACCATCGGCACGGTGAGTTTCGATCATCCGGATCCGTCGATCTTCACTGTGCTGACCTCACCGACCAGCGTGCACGGTCTGGCCAACCTCGACTTCGTGATTTTCCCGCCGCGCTGGATGGTCGCCGAAAACACCTTCCGGCCGCCGTGGTTTCACCGCAATCTGATGAACGAATTCATGGGCCTGATCCAGGGCGAATACGACGCCAAGGCTGAAGGCTTCGTGCCAGGCGGCGCTTCGCTGCACAGCTGCATGAGCGCCCATGGCCCGGACGGCGAAACCTGCACCAGAGCGATCAATGCCGAACTGAAACCGGTGAAGATCGATAACACCATGGCCTTCATGTTCGAGACCAGTCAGGTGCTGCGCCCAAGCCGTTTTGCCCTCGACTGCCCACAATTGCAATCCAGTTACGACGCCTGCTGGGCTACGCTGCCCGCCACGTTCGACCCGACCCGGAGATAATCCATGACACAGAATTCCATCACCCGCAGCTGGGTCGCTTCGGCCAACGGTCACCGCGATTTTCCGTTGCAGAATTTGCCGCTGGGCGTGTTCAGCCGCAACGATTCGGCGCCGCGCGCTGGCGTGGCGATTGGCGAGCACATCTTCGATTTGCAAGTCGCCCTTGAGGCCGGTCTGTTCGACGGCGTTGCGCGCAGTGCGGTGGAGGCGATGCACGGCGGGCAAATGAATGCTTTCTTCGAACTCGGGCGCGAAGCTCGGGTTGCCCTGCGCGAACGCCTGATCGAACTGTTCAGCGAGGGCAGCACCCTGCGCGGCAGCATCGAAGCCCAAGGCGCGACAGTGCTGCCATTGGCTGCCGATTGCCAGATGCACCTGCCGGCGCGGATCAGCGATTACACCGACTTCTACGTCGGCATCGAGCACGCGCAAAACGTCGGCAAACTGTTCCGCCCGGATAATCCACTGCTGCCCAACTACAAGCACGTACCGATCGGCTACCACGGTCGCGCCTCAACCGTGCGGGCGTCCGGCACCGACGTGCGGCGGCCGAAGGGCCAGACGCTACCGGCCGGTCAGACCGAACCGGTGTTCGGCCCCTGCGCCCGGCTGGATTACGAACTGGAACTGGGCATCTGGATTGGCCCGGGCAACGAAATGGGCGATCCGATTGCCATTGGTGACGCCGCCGAGCACATTGCCGGTTTCTGCCTGCTCAACGACTGGTCGGCGCGGGATATTCAGGCCTGGGAATACCAGCCACTGGGACCGTTTCTGTCCAAGAGTTTCATCACCAGCGTCTCGCCCTGGGTGGTGACGGCCGAGGCATTGGCGCCGTTCCGCACGGCGCAACCGGCGCGCCCTGAAGGGGATCCGCAGCCATTGCCGTACCTGTTCGACAAGCGCGATCAGGACGGTGGCGCCTTCGACATCGAGCTGGAGGTGCTGCTGCTCACCGAAGCCATGCGCGAGCAGAACCTGCCGGCCCATCGCCTGACGCTTAGCAACACTCGCTATATGTACTGGACCGTCGCACAAATGGTCGCCCATCACAGTGTCAACGGTTGCCAGTTACAAGCCGGTGACCTGTTTGGTTCCGGCACTTTGTCCGGCCCGGAAAATGGTCAGTTCGGCAGCCTTCTGGAGATCACTGAGGGCGGTAAGAAGCCGATTGAACTGGCCTCCGGCGAAGTGCGCAAGTTCCTTGAAGACGGCGACGAAATCATCCTGCGTGCCCGTTGCGCTCGCGATGGTTTTGCCTCGATCGGCTTCGGCGAATGTCGCGGCACAGTGGTCGCGGCACGCTGACAGGAGCGGCTCATGGATCTTTATACCTATTACCGTTCCACCTCGTCGTATCGCGTGCGAATTGCGCTGGCGTTGAAGGGGCTCGATTACCAGGCGTTGCCGGTCAACCTGATCGCGCCGCCCGGTGGCGAGCATCGGCAAGCGGCGTATCTGGCGATCAATCCGCAGGGCAGGGTGCCGGCCCTGCGCACCGATGACGGTGCGCTGCTGATTCAGTCACCGGCGATCATCGAGTACCTGGAGGAACGTTATCCACAGGTGCCATTGTTGCCCGATGATCTGGTGGCGCGTGCGCAGGTGCGCGCTGTCGCGGCGCTGATCGGCTGTGATGTGCATCCGCTGCACAACGTCAGCGTGCTCAATCGCCTGCGCCAGGCAGGGCAGGATGAAACACAGGTGATGGAGTGGATCAGCCACTGGATCAGCCAGGGGTTGGCGACAGTGGAACTGTTGATCGGCGATAGCGGATTCTGTTTTGGCGAATGGCCGTGTGTGGCGGATGTATATCTGATCCCACAGCTGTATGCGGCTGAGCGATTCAACGTCAGCCTCGAGGCTTATCCGCGAATCCGTCGTGTGGCTGCGCTGGCGGCTGAACACCCGGCGTTCACAAAAGCCCATCCCGCCAATCAACCAGACACACCTTAGTCCTCTCAATGTGAGCGAGCCTGCTCGCGAAGACTGAATGTCAGTCGCTTTTCTTCAGCTCACACACCGCTTTGGCGAGCAGGCTCGCTTCCACACAGACTTTGTGTGGGCCATCAAGGATGGGGGCCAGCCTGCAGAAGGTGGTTAATGGACGACGGAGTCGGGCGGCAAATGGCCGAGACGTTCGGTCAAGCGCAGGCGCTGGATCGGGTCTTCACTGAGCAGCAGCGCGTGCTCCAGATCGAAGCGTTCGGCGTTGGGGCAGTCGAGCCGTTGATACAGACTGGCCCGGGCCATATAGTCGGCGGCCGTGGCGCCGCCTAGTTCGAGCACCCGTTCCGCATCGATCAGCGCGGCGATGAAATCGTCGTGGGTCAGATGCAATTGGCGCAGGTTGCGCGACAGGCGCTGGAGCATCTGCACAGGCGTTGCCGTCAGCAGATGCTCAGCGCTGAGTTGCAGGTTCGGCCCGTATTGGCGCTGCAACAGTTCGCGGCAGTCATTGGGATAGAGTCGCCGCCCGCCGCAAGGGTCGAGCAAATGGTCGGCACCGGGAACCCGCAGCAGAAAATGTCCGGGGAAGTTGACCCCGACCAAGGGAATCTCGAGCCCATGCGCCAGTTCCAGTGCGATCAACGCCAGTGCCAACGGCTGACCGCGTTGGGTCTGTAATACACGATGCAGCAACGCCGCCTGCGGGCGCAACGGCAGGAAATCATCCTGTGCAAAGCCCAGATCGACCATGCGCCGCAACAGCGGTTGCGCCAGTTCGCTGACCGGCAGCATCGGCAAGCCGTAGCTGACCCGTTGCTGCAAATCCTTGAAGCTGCGCAGCAGCGCGTCGGGCTCCACGGTTTTTTCATGCTCGGCGCCAATCCACAGCGCGGCCTCCAGCAGGGCGGGCGGTGAACGGTGCAAGCATTCGAAAAAGCGTTGGCGCGGACTCATCGACATCTCCCTCCAATGCCTCGTTTTAGCCCCGTCCGTGCTATTCGTCCAGTGCCTGGCCCGCGTACGTCAGATATACCGCAGGCGATTGTCCGCTCGGCGGCTTATTCCGGCACGCTCCAGCAATTTCCATGGGCAAGCCTATACTGGCGTTCTACAAGAAGTGATTCGGGAGCCTGTCGATGTTCGCTCTCATGCAAAGCACTCGCCTGGAATCGCTGCACCTGAGCGTTGATCCGGTCACCGGGTTGAAGGCGGTCATTGCCATTCATAACAGCCGTCTGGGGCCAGCCCTGGGCGGGTGCCGTTACCTGGCCTATCCCGATGACGAATCCGCCGTCGAGGACGCAATGCGCCTGGCGCAAAACATGAGCTACAAAGCGGCACTGGCTGGTCTTGCGCAGGGCGGCGGGGTGGCGGTGATTGTACGCCCGGTGCATGTCGAGAACCGCGCAGCGTTGTTTGAGGCCTTCGGTCGTTGCATCGAGCAACTCGACGGCCGCTACATCACTGCAATCGACAGCGGTACCTCCGTGGCGGACATGGACTGCATCGCCCAGCAGACCCGGCATGTTACCAGCACCACCTCGGCGGGCGATCCCGCGCCACACGCGGCCATGGGCGTGTTCACCGGCATTCGCGCAACGGCGATGGCGCGCCTGGGCAGCGATAATCTCGAAGGTTTGCGCATCGCGATTCAGGGCCTTGGCAATGTCGGTTACGCGTTGGCCGAGCAACTGCACGCGGCGGGCGCCGAGCTGCTGGTCAGCGATATCGATCACGGCAAGGTGCAACTGGCGATGGAGCAACTCAATGCCCATCCGATCGCCAACGATGCACTGCTCAGCACGCCGTGCGACATTCTCGCGCCCTGTGGGCTGGGCGGTGTGCTCAACAGTCACTCGGTTTCGCAACTGCGCTGTTCGGCTGTGGCCGGTTCGGCGAACAATCAACTATCCCATCTGGATGTGGCGGATCAACTGGAACGGCGCGGGATTCTTTATGCGCCGGATTATGTGATCAATGCCGGCGGGCTGATCTACGTTTCGCTCAAGCATCGCGGTGAAGCGTTGCCGATCATCACCGCGCATCTGTCGAAAATCAGTTCGCGCCTGACTGAAGTCTTTGCTCACGCGCAGGCGGAAAAGCGTTCGCCGGCGCGGGTGGCGGATGAGTTGGCGGAAAAGGTTTTGTATCGGTAAAAAGCAAAAGATCGCAGCCTTCGGCAGCTTCTACACTGGAATGCCTATTCCCTGTAGGCGCTGCCGAAGGCTGCGATCTTTTAATTGGGCGCGAATTACTTCGGCGCTTTCGCTGCTTTGGCTGGCTTCGCTGGCGCCTCACCAGGTTCTGCTGCCTCGGCTTTTTCGACCGGTTCGGCCGGCGCGTTGATCAGCTCCGACAGCGCGTCAGGCTGGCTCTTGAACGCCCGGGCGAATACATCGCGATTTTTCGCCATGTAGATGCCGGCTTCTTCGACTTGCTGTTCGGTCAGGGACGGAACGGCTTTTTGCAGCACATCGGCCAGATATTCGGCCAGTTCGAGCATTTTGTCATGACGATCAGCTTCGGCTTTATCCATGAACAAGCGCTCCAGATCTCGGCTGCTGCGGTATACCACTTCGACGGCCATTCACCACCTCACATGCCTTCACATTAAGTTGTCTTGACGACTACTGTATCCATATACAGCGAAAAGGATAAGCGAATCCCTGCGCCATGGGTAGTGGCTTTTCAATGTAGACCGGATTTGGCGTTTGTCAGGGGGGCGGTGTTGCTGTTGTTCGCGAGCAGGCTCGCTCCCACAGGGCTCGCTGTCAGAGGGATTGTGCAGAGCGGCGAGCCTGCGACCAAACGCCACGGCGCGTGTTTCGCGGCGGATCGCCATGATGCGTGGCCCTGAATCTGCATGAAAACCGTAGCAAAAGGGCGCGTGCGCAAAACCGTCACGTCCAATACGCATCATCCGCCCGAAACGGGCTAAGGAACTTCATCGTGAAAATCAACTGGGCCGAGAAACTGCGGCGTAACGTGCATCAACTGGCCGAGTCGCTGGGCAACCTGTTCGTCGAAACCTTTCACTACCTGGCGCTGTTCGCCATCGGTGCGGTGACGGCCTGGGCAGCGGTGATGGAGTTTCTCGGCATGCTCGAAGTCGGGCACATCAAGATCGATGACATCCTGCTGCTGTTCATCTACCTGGAACTGGGCGCGATGGTCGGGATTTATTTCAAGACCAACCACATGCCAGTGCGCTTCCTGATCTACGTCGCGATCACCGCGCTGACGCGGCTGCTGATCTCCAACGTCTCGCACCACAACCCGCCGGACATGGGCATCATCTACCTGTGCGGCGGCATTCTGTTGCTGGCGTTCGCGATTCTGGTAGTGCGTTATGCTTCGTCGCAGTTCCCGTCAGTGAAGATCGAGAACCCGCAGCGCAAGATCGGCACGGGCTCCAGCGAGCATCCCGAAGTCGAGAAAGGCGAGCTCTAAAGGCCCGCCGCCTGACCGGGCTGGCCTTTGACCCGAGGCGGTGGCGGGGTCAGCCCGGCACCGCTGGTCATGGCTTCGAGAATCGACATGGCGCTGTGGCCCTGCTCGATGGCGATGCCGAACTGGATGCTTTGCACCAAGCGTTTCAAACGCTCGGGATCATTGCGCTGTTCGGCGCTGATCATGCGCTTGGCCACGACGCGGCCGGCGTTGGACAGGGTCAGCATGATGCTGCCGTCCAGGCCCTGAATGCTCAGATTGATCTGATAGTCCGGCGCGAAGGCATCGGTAATGATTTGAAATGGGTTGTCCATGATGCGTCACCGCCTGATTGAACGTGCAGTTGTTGACCGGCCGTGATCGGATTTGGTTCGCCATACCAGACCACTGGCATCTCGTTCGCTGAGGTTCGCAATCTCCGTTTGCCTCAAAGGCGATATAGCAAGGGGCATGCCGGAAAAATTGTCGAACAATGAACACGGCGCAAAAGTCGGCGAGCACTACAGCTCGCCTTTTTTTATCGCGCGTTTTCAGGGCAGGAATGCGTCGATGAACGTTGTCAGTGCAAACCGGCAGATCAGCATTCCACCCAATTTACCGCCAGGCCGCCGCGTGAAGTTTCTTTGTATTTGTCGTGCATGTCGGCGCCGGTGTCGCGCATGGTGCGGATCACCCGGTCGAGAGAAATGAAGTGGTTGCCGTCGCCGCGCAGGGCCATCTGCGTGGCGTTGATCGCCTTCACCGCGGCGATGGCGTTGCGCTCGATGCACGGCACCTGCACCAGACCACCCACCGGATCGCAGGTCAGGCCGAGGTTGTGTTCCAGACCGATTTCGGCGGCGTTTTCCAGTTGCTCCGGCGTCGCGCCGAGCACGTCGGCAAGACCGGCAGCGGCCATCGCGCAAGCCGAGCCGACTTCACCCTGGCAGCCGACTTCGGCCCCGGAAATCGAGGCATTTTTCTTACACAAAATGCCGACCGCGGCCGCGCCGAGAAAGAACGCGACGACGTCGTCGTCAGAAGCATCCGGATTGAATTTCATGTAGTAGTGCAGAACGGCCGGAATGATCCCGGCAGCACCGTTGGTCGGCGCGGTGACCATGCGCCCGCCTGCGGCATTTTCTTCGTTGACGGCGAGGGCGAACAAGTTGACCCATTCCATCGCCGACAGGGTCGAACTGATCACATTGGGTTTTCCGATTTCCAGCAGGCTGCGGTGCAGTTTCGCCGCGCGCCGCGGCACTTTCAGACCGCCGGGCAGAATGCCTTCGTGACGCAGACCCTGCTCGACGCACTCACGCATCACCGACCAGATATGCAGCAGGCCCTGACGGATCTCGGCGTCACTGCGCCAGGCGCGCTCATTGGCCATCATCAACTCGGACACGCGCAGATTGTGTTGTTTGCACAGCCCGAGCAGTTCAGCTGCGCTGGAAAAATCGTACGGCAACACCACGTCGCTGGCCGGTGGCACACCGGACTCGGCTTCTGCCGCCTCAATGATGAAACCGCCGCCAACCGAGTAGTACGTTTGCGTGAACAGCTCGGCGGTTTCGCCAAAGGCTGTCAGCGACATGGCGTTGGGGTGGTAGGACAGGCTCTCGTCGAGCAGTAGCAGATCGCTCGACCAGTCGAAGGCAATCGCACGTTGACCGGCGAGGGGCAATTGCCCGGTTTCGCGCAGTTGCTGGATGCGTGGCTCGATGGTCGACGGATCGATACTGTCCGGCCACTCGCCCATCAGGCCCATGACCGTCGCACGGTCGGTGGCGTGGCCGACGCCGGTGGCCGACAGCGAACCGTACAAACGGATTACCACCCGCCGCACGTCATTGAGCAGATGCCGGTCGATCAGGGCCTGGGCAAACGTCGCCGCTGCACGCATGGGCCCGACCGTGTGGGAACTGGATGGGCCGATGCCGACTTTGAATAGATCGAAAACACTGATAGCCATGCTAAACCCTTACAAGCAATGGAGGAGGAATCGCTGCCATTTTTTGTCGGACAAGCGCAATGTCGGCGATACTGCCTGCGTCGGTCCGAGGTGACCAACGAAACTTCCTAAGACAGCCTTTAGCAGGACTAAACGATGAGTCGTCAATTGCATGCCCAGACGTACGTCTGGCTGCAGGTTTTTGCCTGTGCCGCGCGGCACCTGTCGTTCACCCGTTGTGCCGAAGAACTGCACATCACTCCGGGTGCGGTCAGCCAGCAGATTCGCCAACTGGAAGAGCGCCTGGGCTTTCGCCTTTTTCACCGACGCGCGCGCGGGGTCGAGTTGAGTGCAGAGGGCCAGCGGCTGGCGATTACCGTCAACGAAGCGTATGGCAGTATCGATGCCGAGCTGCAGCGGCTGGACGCCGGGATGATCAGCGGCACGCTGCGGCTGCGTTCGATCCCGTCGTTTCTCAGCAAGTGGCTGACCCCGCGTCTGCCGCGCCTGCAACAGCGTTTCCCGGACATCCAGTTGCGCCTGGTGGCCGAGGACAGCAGCGTGCCGTTGCATGAAGGCGATTTCGATCTGGCCATCGACCTCAACGATGGCAGTTACCCCGGATTGTTATCCACAGCACTGCTCGACGAGCAGATTTTCCCGGTGTGCGCGCCAGGCCTGCTGCGCGGGAGGCCGCCGCTGCACGGGCCGGCGGATCTGGTGCATTTCCCGCTGCTGCACGACATCACCGCCTGGCGAGGCAGTTATGAATACGCGGAATGGGAGTTCTATTTGAATGCCATCGGTTTCGAAGGCGCGGATGTGCGGCGTGGGCATACCTTCAATCGCAATCATCTGACCATCGAAGCGGCGATTGCCGGCATGGGCGTGGCAATTGCCCGGCGTACGCTGCTCAACGATGAGCTGGAACGCGGGACTTTGATCGTGCCGTTCGGCCTGTCGGTGCCGAACCATAAACGCTATGTGCTGCTGTATGCGCCTGGAGCGTTGAGCCACCCGGGCGTGCGCGCAGTGCATGACTGGCTGGTGGAGGAAGCGGGGATTTTTCGCAGCCTGCATCCCCTGAACGACGGTCAATTGTGAGTAGATTTTGCCGGGAGGCGAGGCGAGTCAACTCCCGACCTTACCAGCGCCTCACTCGGTTGTCCGGCTTTTTTTGCGAATGAATATTTTTCTTTTTTCAGGGGTTGAAATGTTCGGCAGTCGGGCCGATTGTTGTAACCAGGAGGTCAGGAAATTCAACTCAAGGCCTCCAGCGAGCTAGCTGAAATAAGGGATGAACTATGCAAATCCAAGTCAACAGCGATAACCATATTCAAAGCAGTAAGCGACTGGAGGAGTGGGTACGTACAACTATTGAGAGCACGCTCGACCGTTATGAAGAAGACCTGACCCGTGTCGAAGTCCACCTGAGCGACGAGAACGGCGAGAAACCAGGTCCCCATGACTTGCGCTGCCAACTGGAAGCGCGACCAAAAGGCCACCAACCGATTTCCGTGACCCACAAAGCCGATTCGCTGGAACAGGCGATCGATGGAGCTGCCGAAAAACTCGAGCACAAACTGGAGCACTTGTTCGGCAAACTGCGAGGCAAGCCACGCGCTGCGGTAGTGCCATTTAGCGGCAAAGCCAATGACAAGCTGTTGGCAGAAGAATTTGACGAGAACGAACAGGCAGCGATCAACAGTTGAGGCGCTGATTTCATAAGCCACCCAATAAAACGGGCCTGCGAATGCAGGCCCGTTTTTGTTTAGTGGTTACGCAACCCTCGCCCCAGCCCTCTCCCGGAGGGAAAGGGGCCGACCGAGGCGTCTGAGGAGATACATCGACCTGAACGACCGAGTGAGCAGGCGCCCGGCAATCGGATGCTTTTGCGTATGAGAATATTTATCATTAATATCGCTCGCCTGTAGATCCGGCTTGTCAGCCGGACGTTTTTCGTTTCAGGGTCGAAACATGAAAGGCAAATTCACCAGTACCGAGCGTGATTCTCGCGATTGTCTCGGGGGACGCTCGCGCTGGCAGCAGGCGCCGGGCAAGTCCGACCGCTTCGAATCGCGAACCCTCGATGCACAAACCGGAGCCCAGGTGCAGGGCCGGGAAAGCCTGGGCGCAGTGCTGAGGTGCTGATCGGCCTGCCACCGGAATCGCGCGACGACGAAGCGCGTGGAGCGCGTGCGCATTTTCTGCAGGTGTTTCTGTCCCAGCGTGCGCAGATGGAAGCGCTGGTGAACCGGCGAGTCGGTTGTCGAGCGACGGCGGCAGATCTGGTGCAGGATCTGTTTCTGCGTTTCTGGCGCCGGCCGCTGGTGCAGGTCGAGGAGCTCAGCACCTACCTGCTGCGCTGTGCGGGCAACATCGCCATCGACCATTTGCGCAGTGAGGGCGCACGCTCGCGGGTTAACGAAGGCTGGCAGCCGGACGAGCCCGACAGCTACGGCAGCGAACCCCAGGCAGCGCTCGAAGCTGGCAACGATCTGCGCCATGTCGAAGCGGCGTTGCGCGCTTTGCCCGAACGTACCCGGCAGATTTTTCTGCTCAATCGCATTCACGGGCGCAAATACGCCGAGATCGCCGAGGCCATGGGCCTGTCCCAAAGTGCCGTGGAAAAACATATGATGCGCGCCCTCGAGGCCTGCAAGGCCAGCCTGCGCGAACCCGCGCCACGCCTGCCAGGGAAAGCACCGTGAAGCCATCAGACACGATCGTACCGACGCCGGCCCAAGAGCAGGCTGCGCTCGCCTGGCTGAGCCTGTTGCATGACCGCCCGACTTGCGGCGATCAACTGACGTTCAGTCAATGGCTGCGCGCCGACCCGGCCCACGCCCAAGCGTATGCGCAGGCGCAGGTGATCTGGGAATTGAGCGAAGGCCCGGCGCGCACCCTGGCTGACGAAGACGCACTTGCCCTGCAAGGTTACCTGCAAGCCATGGATCGCCCGCGTCGCTCACCGCTGTTGCGTTGGTCCGGCGCGTTGGCGATGGCGGCGTGCCTGCTGCTGATGGTCGGGGTTGGCAGCGGCTGGCAGGCACAGCGCTGGATCGACGATTTGCGCGCCGATCATGTCTCGGCGCCCGGCGAAATCCGCACGCTGACCTTGACCGATCGGTCGCAAGTAACCCTGGATGCCGACAGTGCGATTGCCGTGGATTTCAGCCATGGCCAGCGGCGCGTGGAATTGATCCGCGGCGCCGCTTTTTTCAGCGTCAGCCACACCGGCGAACCGTTCGTGGTGGCGGCGCAGCAGGGCGAGGCGCGGGTGCTGGGTACGCAATTCGAAGTGCGTCGGCAACCTCACGGTGCGCAAGTGACAGTGTTGTCAGGGCGTGTCGCGGTGACAGCGCACGATCATGGCGAACCGCAGATTCTCGGCGCCGGCCAGCAAGTCGCCTACGCTGACGGCGCGGCGGGAAAACTGCATGCCGTGGACAGTGAAGCGCAACTGGCCTGGCGGCAGGGTTGGCTGACGTACTACAAGGCAACGCTGGCCGATGTCGTGGAAGATCTGCGTCGTTATTACCCAGGGCGGATCGTTGTGCTCAACGATGAGCTGGCGGCGCGCAAGGTCAGCGGCAGTTTTCCGAGCAAGGATCCGCAGGTGGTGCTCAATTCGCTGCAGGGGGTGTTGGGGTTTGAGCAGCATCGGGTGTTGGGGCAACTGATTATTTTGCGCTGAAGCAGCAAAGATCGCAGCCTTCGGCAGCTCCTACATTCGAACGCGATCCCCTGTAGGAGCTGCCGAAGGCTGCGATCTCTTGATCTTCAAAATTATTCTCACTCTATGGTGAGGTAACTCCGGGCCCCATCCGTGTAGTGACTGAAACTGCGAGCCATTCGCATCCGTTGCGGTTCTACACAGGTCATTGAGCAATGAAGTCCAGGGCAAAATCCGGTTCGGTCAAACAGTGGTTAAGCGTGTCGGCGTTGAGTTTTTCCGTGTCGGCGCTGTTGCCGATGAGCGTGGCGCAGGCCGCTGAAACGGTCAGCAAACAGTCGCAGCAGTTCAATTTTGCCTTGGCCGCCAAACCACTGCCGCAAGCGTTGAGCGACTTCAGCCGCGTGACCGGGCAGAGCGTGGTTTACACCGATGATGCGCCGTACGGCCTCAATGCTCCGGCAGTCAACGGCCAAATGAGCGCCGAGCAGGCGCTGCAACGCTTGCTCGGCAACACCGGCCTGAGCTATCGCCGTACCGACAGTCACACCCTGGCGCTGGAGCCGACCCCGACCGCAGGCGCGCTGAATCTTGGCGCCACAACCATCACCTCAACTCGCGATGAATCGACGAGTTATCAGCCGCCGCAGACCAGTTCGGTGATGCGCTCATCGGCATCGCTGCAAGAGATCCCGCAAACCGTCAATGTCATCCCGGCGCAGGTCATCCGTGATCAGGCGCCGCGCAATCTCGACGACGCACTGGCCAACGTCAGCGGCATCACTCAGGGCAACACCTTGGGCAGCACACAGGATTCGGTGATGACCCGCGGCTTCGGCGATAACCGCAACGGCTCGATCATGCGCGACGGCATGCCGCTTGTGCAGGGGCGGGGGATGAACGCCACCGTAGATCGTGTTGAAGTGCTCAAAGGCCCGGCCTCGTTGCTCTACGGGATTCAGGATCCGGGCGGTGTGGTCAATCTGGTCAGCAAGAAGCCTGAACTCACTCAATACAACGCCCTGACCCTGCGCGGCTCCACTTATGGCGACGGCAAGAACGGCAGCGGCGGCGCCTTTGACAGCACCGGCGCGCTGGGCGATTCCGAGTTCGCCTATCGCATGGTCCTCGATCATGAAGACGAAGATTACTGGCGCAACTTCGGCACGCACCGCGAGAGCCTGATCGCACCGTCGCTGGCCTGGTTCGGCGAAAGCACCAAGCTGTTGTTCGCCTACGAGCATCGCGAATTTCTCACCCCGTTCGACCGTGGCACCCTGATCGATCCACGCACCAATCATCCGCTGGACATCTCGCGCAAGGAGCGTCTCGATGAGCCGTTCAACGACATGGAAGGGCGCTCGGATCTGTACCACTTTGAAGCCGACCACCAACTCAACGACGACTGGAAAGCTCACTTCGGCTACAGCTGGAACCGCGAAACCTATGACGCCAGCCAGGTTCGCGTCACCGCGATCAACACCCGCAACGGCACACTGACGCGCAGCATGGACGGCACACAGAACGCGATCAGCACCGACCGTTTCACCACCGCCAGCCTCGAAGGCAAAGTCAATGTGCTGGGCATGCAACATGACCTGGTGTTTGGCGTCGACGATGAGTACCGCAAAATCTACCGCGAGGATCTGATCCGGCAGAAAAGCCTGAGCACCTTCAGCTACCTCAATCCGGTCTATGGCCGCGAAGTGATGGGCACCACCGTCAGCGCGCCCGACAGCGCCCAGACCGATGAACTGCGCAGCGACTCGGTGTTTGTCCAGGACTCGATTCACCTCACCGATCAGTGGATTCTGGTCGCCGGCGGACGCTTTCAGGCGTACGACCAGTACGCCGGCAAAGGCGTGCCGTTCAAGGCCAACACCGACAGCAACGGCCAGAAGTGGGTGCCGCGCGCCGGTCTGGTGTATCGCTACACGGATGCGTTGTCGTTCTACGGCAGCTACACCGAATCGTTCAAACCCAACTCGACCATCGCCCCGCTCAGTGGCAGCAGCACCGTGCTCGACGGCAGCATCGCACCGGAAGAGGCCAAGTCCTGGGAGCTGGGTGCGCGGCTGGACATGCCCGGCAGCATCACCGGCAATATCGCGCTGTTCGACATCAAGAAACGCAACGTGCTGGTGGCCAACTCCGAAGGTCCGACAACGATTTACAGTGCGGCGGGCGAGGTGCGTTCCCGTGGGTTGGAAGTCGACCTGAGTGGGCAACTCAGCGAGCACTGGAACCTGATCGGCAGCTATGCCTACACCGATGCCGAAGTCACCGAAGATCCGGATTACAAAGGCAAGCGCCTGCAGAACGTAGCGAAGAATTCCGGCTCGCTGTCGGCGGTGTATGACTTCGGCAATGTGTTTGGCGGCGATCAGTTACGTGTCGGGGCGGGCGCGCGCTATGTCGGCGAGCGTGCCGGCAACGCGGTGAATGATTTTGACCTGCCGAGCTATACCGTGGCGGATGCGTTTGCCACTTACGACACCACGGTTGAGGGGCAGAAGGTCAAGTTTCAGTTGAACGTGAAGAACCTGTTTGACCGCACGTATTACACCTCTTCGGCGAGCCGCTTCTTTGTCTCGATGGGGGATTCGCGGCAGGTTTCCTTGTCGAGCACTCTGGAGTTTTGAGTCAACGTCAAAAGATCGCAGCCTTCGGCAGCTCCTACATTTGGAATGCGTTTCCCCTGTAGGAGCTGCCGAAGGCTGCGATCTTTTGACCTTTTAACGCAAAAACGCCTGCCGATAATCGCCCGGCGTCCCACCTAAAACCTGCCTGAACCGGTTAGTAAAATGACTGGCACTGGCAAACCCGCACGCCAGTGCAATCTCACCCAACGGCAACGCCGTCCCGCGCAGCAACTCCCGCGCCCGGCTCAAGCGGCGCGCCAGTACGTACTGATGCGGCGGCAACCCGAAGCTGACGCGAAACATCCGCGCAAAGTGATATTCCGACAGCGCACACAACCCGGCCAGCTGCCCGAGGCTGATCGCTTCGCTCAACTGGCTGTCGATGAACTCCGCAAGCTGCCGACGCTGATGCGGCGCAAGCCCGCCCTTCAAACGCAAGCCCTGGCGCACGCCTACCTGGCTGAGCAACGTGTGGCTGATCAATTCGTGGGCGAGGCTGCTGGTCAGCAAGCGCTCGGCCGGTTCGTCCCAGTTCAGCGTCAGCAACTGCCGGAAGCGTTGCGCCTGTTGCGGATCTTCGAGAAAGGTCTGTTCGCGCAACTGCATCTCGCGCGGTTCGCGATCAAGCAAAGTGACGCAACCGAGGGCGAATTGTTCGGCACTGAAATACAGGTGTGCGAGGCGGATATCACCGTTGATCACCCAGCCGGACTGGTGATCGGCCGGCAGGATGCACAGCTTGTCCGGTCCGCCTGTTTGACCGGGCCGGTCGCGGCGGAACGTGCCGGTGCCACCCGCGATATAGCAGGACAACGTATGGTGGGACGGCGCTTCATAATCCTGTGCATCGTGGTGGTTGGTCCACAAAGCAGCAGACAAGCCGTCACCGAGTTCGGCGCTGTGCACCAGGCGTGCGTTCGGCGAGCTGTTCAACGCTTGAAAAACTTGCAGGGTATCGATGGCGGCCATGACAGATTCTCTTCAACGCCTTGCATCCTACTCCGTAGATGTCGCGCTGCCAGCCTGCCGCCAGACAAAAGCGCAAGATTGTGCAAGCGTGGATGCGCACTCGAGGCAGACACTCAGGGCCTGTTAAGGGAGTGTTGCCATGAACCTGTCGTTGTACTTGCTGACCGTGCTGATCTGGGGCACCACCTGGATTGCCCTTAAATGGCAATTGGGCGTGGTGGCGATTGCGGTGTCGATCGTTTATCGGTTCGGCCTCGCCGCGCTGGTGTTGTTCGCACTGTTGTTGCTGAGCCGGCGCCTGCAAGCGATGAACCGGCGTGGACACCTGATCTGCGTGGCACAGGGCTTGTGCCTGTTCTGCGTCAACTTCATGTGCTTTCTGACCGCCAGCCAGTGGATTCCCAGCGGCCTGGTCGCGGTGGTGTTCTCCACCGCGACGCTGTGGAACGCGCTGAATGCGCGGGTGTTCTTCGGCCAGCGCATTGCGCGCAATGTGCTGATGGGCGGCGCGCTGGGGCTGCTCGGGCTGGGGCTGTTGTTCTGGCCGGAGCTGGCCGGGCATCAGGCCAGTCCGCAAACGCTGCTGGGACTTGGTCTGGCTCTGTGCGGAACCCTGTGTTTCTCGGCGGGCAACATGCTCTCGAGTTTGCAGCAGAAAGCAGGACTGAGGCCACTGACCACCAATGCCTGGGGTATGGCTTATGGTGCGGCGATGTTGTCGGTGTGGTGTCTGGTCAAGGGCGTTCCGTTCGACATGGATTGGTCGCCGCGTTATGTCGGGGCATTGTTGTATCTGGTGATCCCCGGTTCGGTGATTGGCTTCACCGCTTACCTGACGCTGGTCGGGCGCATGGGGCCGGAGCGTGCGGCCTACTGCACGGTGCTGTTCCCGGTGGTGGCGCTGAATGTGTCGGCGTTTGCCGAGGGGTATCAGTGGACGGCGCCGGCCCTTGGCGGGTTGGTCATGGTGATGCTGGGCAATGTCCTGGTGTTTCGCAAAGTCAGAGCGTTGCAATCGCCGACGCAGGCAAAGTTGGCTTGACTGAAGTGAGCGCCGAAGTTCAGCGCTCGACTTTCAAGGTAATGTAAATCATTGCCGGAAAAATGAAGTCGACAATATGCCTTGCCCAGTCTTTGGCATTCCATGATTGCGAAGTGTCCATGTCGAACCACTCGACGCCGACGGTTTGCAGGCACACGTAATAAATGAAGATGGCGACCAGTATTCCCATGATCGAGAACTTCTTGGCTTCATGGAACTCTTCGGCCGGCGCATTGACGTAGCGGTATAACTGATAAGTGCCTATCAGGCAAAGCACCGTGTAAATGACTTCCATGGTGATGATGAACCAATAGATGCGGTGATGGATCATGGGCGAATCGATTGCTCGGTACATGATGTTTTCGCTGGCATTGGTAGTGTCCATGCTGAGAATGTGCGCGACGTAAGTGTAATTTGATTCGTAGTCGGTGAAGTTGTGGAACATGACCAGCAGGCCAAAGAAACTTATATAGGCCATCAAGATGACTTTGCTGTAACGAATGAGTTTGTCGGTGGTCAGGGTGTTCACGGGATGTGCTCTCCATGGCAATCAATCAGTTAGTTGATAAGTTGCGAGAGCATATAGGGCGGGTGCTTGGTCTGGCTTTGTTGTTCGGTTGCAAGTTATGTAAGGGGGAATATATACCGGGCCAGCGCATTCGTGCGCTGGCCCGTTGTTTTATCCGCGCCAGACTTGCGGGTTGACCAGATCCTGCGGGCGTTCGCCGAGCAGGGCGCTGCGCAGGTTGGCCAATGCGCGATTGGCCATGGCTTCGCGGGTTTCATTCGTCGCCGAGCCGATGTGCGGCAGGGTGACGGCGTTACTCAACTGGAACAGTGGCGATTCGGCCAGCGGTTCTTTTTCGTAGACGTCCAGGCCTGCGCCACGGATGCGCTGGTTTTGCAGAGCTTCGATCAGCGCGGGTTCGTCGACCACCGGGCCGCGAGAGATGTTGATCAGAAAGGCGCTGGGCTTCATCAGCGCCAGTTCGCGATGACTGATCAGGTGACGGGTCTTGTCGCTGAGTGGCACCACCAGGCAGACGAAATCCGCTTCGGCCAGCAATTGATCCAGGCTGCGCATTTGCGCACCCAGTTCCTGTTCCAGTGCGGTCTTGCGGCTGTTGCCGCTGTAGATGATCGGCATGTTGAAGCCCAGGCGGCCACGGCGCGCGACGGCGGCGCCGATGTTGCCCATGCCGACGATACCGAGGGTCTTGCCGTGCACATCGCTGCCGAACAACGGCGCACCGACGCTGGCTTGCCATTGGCCGGCCTTGGTCCAGGCGTCAAGTTCGGCGACGCGGCGAGCGCTGCTCATGATCAGGGCGAACGCCAGGTCGGCGGTGCTTTCGGTGAGCACGTCCGGGGTGTTGGTAAGCATGATCCCGCGTTCGTTGAAGTAGTCGAGGTCGTAGTTGTCGTAGCCGACCGAGACGCTGGAAACCACTTCGAGTTTTGTTGCGTTTTCCAGTTGCGCGCGGCCGAGTTTTCGACCGACGCCGATGAGGCCGTGGGCATGGGGCAGGGCTTCGTTGAACTGGGCGTTGATGTCACCGTTCTTCGGGTTGGGGACGATGACGTCGAATTCTTCTTGCAGGCGTTCGATCATGGGCGGGGTGATGCGGCTGAAGGCCAGGACTGTTTTTTTCATTGGGCTTGGGCTCGTCGGGGCTTGATTGCAAGCACGCTATCATTTTCTCGCTTGGGTTGTCTTGGCGGCGTCCGGGCCGGCCATGCCTTGGGTTTGTCTGGTGTGAATATCCGTTGCTTCGGTAGCGGCTGCTGGCGGTTTCGCCCTTACGGCGAGGCACTTTTTCCAGACGCCGAAAAAGTACCCAAAAAGGCTTGCTCCTGCGTTCGGCCCTCGCAGGCTCGGGTTCCTTCGCTGCGGGAT
>NZ_DATMIV010000008.1:0-23092 GCF_035554175.1 Pseudomonas sp.
GTTGATGATGTCTTCGTCGGTGACGTCGCGCTGTTCGTAGACGATCGGCTTGAGCACTTCGAGCACGGAAGCATCGACAACTTTCTTCGGCTTGCCCTTCTTGTCGGTCTCGTAGACGTAGAAGCCCTTGCCGTTCTTCTGGCCCAGGCGATTGGCGTCGTACAGCGCGTCCACAGCGGAGCGGCGGTCGTCTTTCATGCGGTCAGGGAAGCCCTCGGCCATGACGTCGCGGCCATGATGACCGGTGTCGATGCCGACCACGTCCATCAGGTAAGCCGGGCCCATTGGCCAGCCGAATTTCTCCATGACCTTGTCGATGCGCACGAAGTCGACACCGGCGCTGACCAGCTTGGCGAAACCGCCGAAGTACGGGAACAGGATGCGGTTGACCAGGAAGCCGGGGCAGTCGTTGACCACGATCGGGTTCTTGCCCATCTTCTTGGCGTAGGCCACGGTGGTCGCCACGGCGACTTCGCTGGACTTCTCGCCACGGATGACTTCAACCAGCGGCATCATGTGCACAGGGTTGAAGAAGTGCATGCCGACGAAGTTTTCCGGGCGCTTGAGCGCCTTGGCCAGCAAGCTGATGGAGATCGTCGAGGTGTTGGACGCGAGAATGGTGTTTTCACCCACCTGCCCTTCCACTTCGGCAAGCACGGCCTGCTTGACCTTCGGGTTCTCGACCACGGCTTCGACAACGAGGTCGACGGTGCCGAAATCGCCGTAGGACAGCGTAGGACGAATCGCATTGAGCGCTTCGGCCATCTTCGCGGAGGTCAGACGGCCTTTTTCGACGCGCTTGCCCAACAGCTTCGATGCTTCGCCCAGGCCCAGTGCGATGGCTTCTTCACGGATGTCCTTCATCAGGATCGGCGTGCCTTTGACAGCCGACTGATAGGCGATGCCGCCACCCATGATGCCAGCGCCCAATACAGCGGCCTGCTTCACGTCCTTGGCGACTTCGTCGTAGACCTTGGCTTTCTTTTTCAGCTCCTGATCGTTCAGGAACAGGCCGATCAGGCTCGCGGCGGCCGAGGTCTTGGCCATCTTCACGAAACCGGCGGCTTCCACTTCCAGCGCTTTGTCGCGACCGAAATTGGCGGCTTTCTGAATGGTCTTGATCGCTTCGACCGGCGCCGGGTAGTTCGGGCCGGCCTGACCGGCCACGAAACCCTTGGCGGTTTCGAAGGCCATCATCTGCTCGATGGCATTGAGCTTGAGCTTGTCCAGCTTCGGCTGACGCTTGGCCTTGAAATCGAACTCGCCGGAGATGGCGCGTTTGATCAGGTCCAGTGCGGCTTCCTGCAGCTTGCCCGGAGCGACCACTGCATCGACGGCGCCCACTTTCAGTGCGTCTTCAGCGCTGTTGTCTTTGCCGGACGCGATCCACTCGACGGCGTTATCGACACCGATCAGGCGTGGCAGACGGACGGTGCCGCCGAAGCCCGGGTAGATGCCGAGTTTGACTTCCGGCAGGCCGACCTTGGCGGTGGCGGACATGACGCGGAAGTCAGCGGCCAGGCACATTTCCAGACCGCCGCCCAGCGCGATGCCGTTAATGGCGGCGAGGGTCGGTACGTTGAGGTCTTCGAAGGCGCTGAAGATTTTGTTGGCTTCGAGGTTGCCGGCGACGAGTTCAGCGTCCGGCAGCTTGAAGTTATCGACGAATTCGGTGATGTCGGCGCCGACGATGAACACGTCCTTGGCGCTGGTGACAATGACGCCCTTGATCGAGCTGTCGGCCTTGATGGCTTCGATGGCCTGACTGAGGTCATTGAGGGTGAGACGGTTGAACTTGTTGACGGACTCACCCTTGAGGTCGAACTTCAATTCGACGATGCCACTTTCAAGAGCGTTAACCGTGATGGCTTTACCTTCGTAAATCATCAACTGATCTCCACGATATGGAAGCTGAACAATACACGTCGGACGCAGGCAAATGGCTCAGAAGGACGCTTTGCGTCGATGCTGACACCGATCCACCCGACACCCGCCAACGCGATAGTCGGGATTCTGTAGGAGCGCTCTGTAAGACAAACGCTCAATTCATACGCCCGTTTGATTCGGGTACGTCACCTTCAGGGAATTTCTGACAATTGTCAATCGCCCTGAATTCGGGCTAAAACGCGACTTTGCAGTCATTACTGCACCATGATGAGCAGCAACACGTGCCCTCATGATCAGTCATTCATAAAATCAATAGTCAGGAAAGTCGCCCTGAATCCCGGCCAGCCCTGTTCAGAGGGCTATGCTGCGTGAAGTACGCCAAGATACCCACAGCAAAAGTGTCACCCGCCAGCACAGTTACCGGCCTGCCTGGCCAACCCGCCCGATGAATCATGTCGGGCTTTTTATCGCCCGTCTGCCGGAGCTGTCACACCCTTGCAGTGAGAAAAATCCACGCATCAAGCCAGCGCTTTCAGCGTCGCGTCGATATCCTGCAGGATCGTAGCCTCGCCCTTCTCTCCCCAGTACAGAGCAATCATCTGCTTGTCCGCCTCGATCTTGAAAACGTTGCCCGGCAACTTTTCGAAATAATCGAGCAGAGACCGCTCTTCACAGATTTCCTGCCATTGATTGACCCAGACACCCGGCGCTTTCTGCCAATAGACCCAGCATGCCGGCTGACTGCCACGGCGCGGCCGATGGTACTGGGCGCAGGGATTCGGCGGCTCCGGCAACAACCAGTGCGGCCACTCCTGGGGTGCCAGCTGCATGGCCAGGCCGATCCGTCGCGCCTCCATGCGCAGAGCCATGCGGCCGCTTTGCGTACGCGATGGACGCAACCATGCCAGCGGACTTAAAACTACCAGCAGGATTGACACCACCAGCCAGACCGTCATATCTGTACTCCCGATTTTTGATGAGCCCATTGTGTCACTTGCGAACCAATGCGCTTGAAACCAGCCATACTTACCAATATCGAACCCTCAGGAGGAGCACCTCATGCCCTACCACCACATACTGGTCGCTGTAGATCTGACCGAAGAGTGCGACCCTGTGATCCACCGCGCCCGCGAGCTGTCGGCGAGCAACGGTGCCAAGCTGTCGCTGGTGCATATCGTCGAACCGATGGCCATGGCGTTCGGTGGCGACGTGCCGATGGACCTGTCACAACTGCAACAGCAGCAGTTCGATCAGGCCAAGGAACGCCTCGAAAGGTTGAAGTCCAAATACACCGAACTCGTGGGCGCCAATTGCCATTTGACCTACGGCCAGCCACGGCAGGAAATCCACCATTTCGCCAAGGAACAGCAATGCGATCTGATCGTGGTCGGCAGCCATGGCCGTCATGGCCTGGCACTGCTGCTTGGCTCGACCGCGAATGATGTACTGCACGGTGCGCCTTGCGATGTCCTGGCGGTACACCTGGTCAAACGTTGAAACACCGATCAGTGTAGGAGTGAGCCTGCTCGCGATAGCGTTCTGACAGTCGACAAGTTCGTTGAATGTCAAACCGCTATCGCGAGCAGGCTCACTCCTACAAGGGAACTGCGTTTACATATGAAAAGCCCGGCGCTCATCACTGAGCGCCGGGCTTTTTCACAGGCGGATCAATCAGGCATCCAGCTCGGCCCAACGCTCTACCAATGCATCCAGCTCAGCTTGCAACTGCTCCAGAGAAGCAATCACCTTGGCCGTTTCCGCCGGCGGACGCTGATAGAAACCGGCTTCAGCCATTTCAGCTTCTACCGCAGCAATCTGCTGTTCCTTGGCATCGATATCGCCCGGCAAGGCTTCCAGTTCGCGCTGCAGCTTGTAGCTCAACTTCTTCTTCGCAGCCGGGGCAGCAGCTGCAGGCGCCACCACGGGAGCCGGCTCAGCAGTCACCACCGCCGAATTCAGGTCAGCCTTGCCCGATTTGCTTTCGGTCACGCCCAGCAGGCGCGGCGAGCCGCCCTGACGGATCCAGTCCTGATAGCCGCCGACGTATTCACGAACCTTGCCTTCACCTTCGAAGACCAGTGTGCTGGTGACCACGTTGTCGAGGAATGCCCGGTCGTGGCTGACCATCAGTACAGTACCGTTGAAGGTCAGCAGCACTTCTTCGAGCAGCTCGAGAGTTTCCACATCGAGGTCGTTGGTCGGTTCGTCGAGCACCAGCAGGTTGGCCGGTTTGCTGAACAACTTCGCCAGCAACAGCCGCGCACGCTCACCACCGGACAACGCCTTGACCGGCGTGCGGGCGCGCTGCGGGCTGAACAGGAAGTCGCCGAGATAACTCAATACGTGGCGGCTCTGACCGTCGATATCGATAAAGTCGCGACCTTCGGCAACGTTGTCGATCACGGTTTTTTCCAGATCCAGCTGATGGCGCAACTGGTCAAAGTAGGCCACGTCGATGCGCGTACCTTCTTCCACTTTGCCGCTGGTCGGTTGCAGGCCGCTGAGCATCAGTTTCAGCAGGGTGGTCTTGCCGGTACCGTTGGCGCCGAGCAGACCGATACGGTCGCCGCGCTGCAGGACCATCGAGAAATCCTTGATCAGGAACGGCCCGCCCGGGTGAGCGAAACTCACGTTCTCAAGCACCATCACCTGCTTGCCGGACTTGTCGGCGGTTTCCAGCTGGATGTTGGCCTTGCCGGTGCGCTCGCGACGCTCGCTGCGCTCAACGCGTAACGCTTTCAGCGCGCGCACACGGCCTTCGTTACGGGTACGCCGGGCCTTGATGCCCTGACGGATCCACACTTCTTCCTGGGCCAGGCGCTTGTCGAACAGCGCGTTGGCGGTTTCTTCAGCGGCAAGCGCCGCCTCTTTGTGCACGAGGAAGCTGGCGTAGTCGCCGTTCCAGTCGATCAGGCCGCCGCGATCCAGTTCGAGAATGCGCGTGGCGAGGTTTTGCAGGAAGGAACGGTCGTGCGTGATGAACAGCACGGCGCCCTGGAAATCTTTCAGCGCCTCTTCGAGCCAGGCAATCGCACCGATGTCCAGGTGGTTGGTCGGCTCGTCGAGCAGCAGCAGATCCGGCTCGGACACCAGCGCTTGCGCCAGCAATACGCGACGGCGCCAGCCGCCGGACAGTTCGGCGAGGGTCTTGTCGGCCGGCAGTTGCAGGCGGCTCAGGGTGCTGTCGACCAGCGTCTGCAAACGCCAGCCGTCGCGGGCTTCGAGGTCGTGCTGGACGTGCATCAGCTTGTCCAGATCGGCGTCGGTGACGATGTTCTGGCTAAGGTGGTGATATTCGGCGAGCAAGGCGCCCACACCGTCGAGGCCTTCAGCCACCACGTCGAATACCGTCCTGTCGTCGGCCACCGGCAATTCTTGCGGCAATTCGCCGATTTTCAGACCGGGGGCACGCCACACCGAACCGTCATCGGGCTTCTGGTCGCCCTTGACCAGTTTCATCATGCTGGACTTGCCAGTGCCGTTGCGGCCGATGATGCACACCCGCTCACCACGGGCGATCTGCCAGGACACCTTGTCCAACAACGGCATAGCGCCGAACGCAAGGGACACATCGCTGAATTTGAGCAGGGTCATGAGCTTCTCCAAAAACCGGGCGCGCATTCTACCTGACTTGAGGCGCCAGCAGGCCGGCAATTTGTCTGTCAGAGCACTCCGCACAACATTTGTTGCGAACTTGTGCGGCGAGGCTTGCAAAGCTTTCGCCGCTTGCTGGCAAAAGGCTAAGCTACAGACAATTCAGTGCGGATTTCGGTCAGCACTTGTCATGATTTCTCTGCCCGGATGTCTCATGCGCAGTCGCCTTTTCAGTGTTTTGTCCTGTTTGTTACTCACCGCCGCTGCCGCTCAATCCGTCCAGGCGGTGGACCTTTCCACCCAACGCCAGTATTACGATGAAGCCAAGCGCGCCTTGGCCAAGGGCGATAGCGGCCCGTATTTTCGCTACAGCCAGGCATTGGCCGATTATCCGCTGGAACCGTACCTGGCCTACGACGAGCTGACCGCACGCCTGAAGACCGCGAGCAATGCGGAAATCGAGAAATTCCTGGCCGAACACGGCGACCTGCCGCAAGCCAACTGGATGAAGCTGCGCTGGTTGCGCTGGCTCGCCGACCGTGGCGACTGGGCGACGTTCGTCAAGTATT
Organism: Pseudomonas sp.; assembly: GCF_035554175.1. Taxonomy (GTDB): domain Bacteria; phylum Pseudomonadota; class Gammaproteobacteria; order Pseudomonadales; family Pseudomonadaceae; genus Aquipseudomonas. The sequence continues at coordinate 6,051 of NZ_DATMIV010000008.1, forward strand.
ACGACCCGAAGCTGAATTTCACCGAACTCGATTGCCTCAACGCTCAGTACCAGATCAGCCACGACAAGAAAGCCGAAGGCTATGCCAACACGGAAAAGCTCTGGCTGACCGGCAAATCGCAACCGGCCGCCTGTGACGCGCTGTTCGGCATCTGGGCCGCCGACGGCCAGCTCACCGAGCAGAAACGCTGGGAGCGCACCAAGCTCGCTGCGCAGGCGCGCAACTATCCGCTGGCCAACAGCCTGATCAACGGCCTGACCACCCTTGCACCGCGCGGTCGCCTGCTGGTCGACGTGGCGCAGAAACCCGAGCTGCTCAATCAGCCGTCGCGCTTCACTCCCGCCGATGAACCGATGTCCGATGTCGTCAGCCTCGGCCTGCGTCGCCTGGCCCGACAGGATCCGGACAAGGCCATGGCCTTGCTCGACGGGTACGCCAGCAGCATGCATTTCTCTCGCGATGAAAAAGTCGCGATCGCCCGTGAGATCGGTCTGACCCTGGCGCGCCGCTTCGACAGCCGCGCGCTGGATGTGATGACCAAATACGATCCGGAACTGCGTGACAACACCGTGTCGGAATGGCGCCTGCGTCTGTTGCTGCGCCTGGCCCGCTGGGACGATGCCTACGAACTGACCAAACGCCTCCCGCAAGACCTGGCCACCACCAACCGCTGGCGCTACTGGCAGGCGCGGAGCCTGGAATTGGCCCAGCCGCAGAACCCGCAAGCACTGACCCTGTACAGGAATCTGGCGAGGGAACGGGACTTTTACGGTTTCCTCGCCGCTGACCGTTCGCAGTCGCCCTACTCGCTGAACACCAAGCCGCTGGTGCTCAGTCAGGCGCTGATCAACAAGGTGCGCAACACCCCGGGCGTGCGCCGCGCGCTGGAGTTTCACGCACGTGGGCAGATCGTCGACGGACGACGCGAGTGGTATCACGTCAGCCGTCATTTCAACCGCGATGAAATGGTCGCCCAGGCCAAACTGGCGTACGACCTGAAGTGGTATTTCCCGGCAATCCGCACCATCAGTCAGGCGCAGTACTGGGACGATCTGGACATCCGCTTCCCGATGGCCCACCGCGACACCCTCGTACGTGAAGCCAAGGTGCGTGGCCTGCATTCGAGCTGGGTGTTCGCCATCACTCGTCAGGAAAGCGCCTTTATGGACGACGCCCGCTCCGGTGTTGGCGCCAGCGGCCTGATGCAACTGATGCCCGGTACCGCCAAGGAAACCGCGCGCAAGTTCAGCATTCCTCTGGCCTCCCCACAACAAGTGCTCGATCCGGACAAGAATATCCAGCTCGGCGCCGCCTACCTCAGTCAAGTGCACAGCCAGTTCAACGGCAACCGCGTGCTCGCCTCCGCCGCCTACAACGCCGGCCCCGGCCGCGTGCGTCAGTGGCTGCGTGGCGCCGATCACCTGAGCTTCGACGTCTGGGTGGAAAGCATCCCGTTCGACGAAACCCGCCAATACGTGCAGAACGTGCTGTCGTACTCGGTGATCTACGGCCAGAAACTCAACTCGCCACAACCACTGGTGGATTGGCATGAGCGGTATTTTGATGATCAATAACCGGTGATCCCGGTTAGGCAGGAGCTGCCGAAAGCTGTGATCTTTTGATTTTGCTTAAAAAATGCCCGCATTTGATGCGGGCATTTTTCATCTTGCTGACTACTGTTTCGCCCGCACGACCTTTCGCCTGCCAGCTTCTGTCGTCAGGTATCTCTGGTTGGGACTATTTGGACTTAGCGGATTGCTCATTTCCACAAATCCCGCCGCCAATGCGGGCTTGAGATAGTTGTTCCTGAACGTCGCCTTGTGTGCCAACCCCAACTCGGCCATTAGCTCGCTGATGCGTAGCGCCCGGCCTCCCAACGTTTCCAATAGCTTTTTTACTGGGTCGGTTACTGGGTCGGTTACTGGGTCGGTCGCTGACTCGCTTTTGATCGCTTCGCGCAGTGAAAGGCTCAAGGCATGAAGCATGTATTCCACGAAGGGCGTCGCTTCAGCCATTCGATCCGCCGCTGAAAGCGCGCTGTAATAAGCGTCCTGTTGATCCCGGATGACCGCTTCAACAGGCAAATAGGCCAGCACCGGACGCCACTGACTGAGAATCAATGTTTGCCAAAGACGTCCCATCCTCCCATTTCCGTCGGCAAACGGATGAATAAACTCGAATTCGTAATGGAAGACACAACTGATAATCAGCGGATGCCAGTCAGAGGCGCCAAGCCACGCCAACAGATCATCGATCAAATGCGCGATTCGACTTGGTGGTGGCGCCATATGCACCAATTGATCGCCTCGGTAGATGCCAACGCCTGTCCGACGCAACTGCCCGCATTCTTCGATCAAACCCTGCATCAGCAGCTCGTGAGCTCGCAATAGATCGACCTTGCTCGCCGGTTTCCAGGAGGGCATCGATTCATAAGCCGCAAAGGCGTTGTGAACTTCCTGTATCTCCCTGGGTAGCCCTAGCACTCGCCGCCCGGCTATGACTGCCGTCACCTGCTCGACGCTCAACGTATTATTTTCAATAGCCAGCGAGGCCTGAATTGTTCGGATGCGATTGCTTCGGCGCAGTTGCGGCGTCTGTCGGCTGTCGTCTACTGCCAAAAGCTGACCTATTTGCTCGCTGATTTCCGCGATCAAAGTAATCATTCGTGCGGTCAGGGTCAGCGGCGGCTGGTAGCTCATGTCCTCATCCTAGCAATTCGTACAGTCCGCCATGATGCCCGATGTGACCGCCGGGCATCACTCTTGTTTGGCCGTTTCTTGCCCATCATTGAACTGCAACGCCGCCAGCCGCGCATACAGCGGATTACTGGCGATCAATTCCTGATGTGTCCCCACCGCTACCAACTTGCCTTGATCCATCACCGCGATCCGGTGAGCGTTCTTCACCGTGGCCAGGCGGTGCGCAATCACCAGCGTGGTGCGATTTTCCATCAGCGTTGGCAGGGCTTGCTGGATCAAGTGCTCGCTTTGCGCATCGAGGGCGCTGGTGGCTTCGTCCAGTAAAAGGATCGGCGCGTCCACCAGCAAGGCGCGGGCGATTGCCAGACGCTGGCGTTGACCGCCCGAAAGTCCCAGGCCGCCGTCGCCCAGATGCGTCTGATAGCCGTCAGGCATTTGTTCGATGAAGTCGTGGGCGTGGGCGATTCGTGCGGCCTGCTTGACCTGCTCCAGCGTGGCCGTCGGGCAACCGTAGCGAATGTTCTCCTCCACACTGCCGAAAAACAGTGCCGGCGTTTGCGAGACCAGCGCGAAACAGCGGCGCAGATCCAGCGGGTCAAGACTGGTAAGCGGCACGCCATCGAGCAGAATCTGGCCCTCGCGCGGATCGTAGAAACGCAGCAGCAGGTCGTAAACCGTGGACTTTCCGGCACCGGACGGCCCCACCAACGCGAGGGTTTCGCCCGCCCTCACCGCCAGATTCAAGCCATCGACCGCATAGCTTTCTGGACGCGACGGGTAGGAAAAACGCACGTCCTTAAGTTCAAGTTCGCCCTTGACCCGCGCTGGCAACGTTATCAGGCCGGTGCTCGGGGCCTGGATGATATTTTCCGAGCGCAGCAGTTCCGCGATCCGTTCAGCGGCGCCCGCAGCGCGTTGCAGTTCGCCGATCACTTCGCTCAAGGTGCCGAAAGCGCTGCCGACGATCAGGCTGTAGAAAACGAATGCCGCCAGCTCGCCGGCCGATATCCGCCCGGCCATTACGTCCATGCCGCCGACCCACAACATCACCGCCACCGCGCCAAGCACCAGCACGATCACCAGTGTGATCAGCCATGCCCGCTGGAAAATCCGCTTGCGCGCGGTCTCGAACGCCTGCTCGACTGTCGAAGCAAAACGCTGCTCGTCCTGCACCTGGTGATTATAGGCCTGTACGGTTTTGATCTGGCCGAGCGTTTCCGAGACGTAGCTGCCAATATCGGCGATGCGATCCTGGCTCTGGCGCGACAGATTGCGCACACGGCGACCGAAAACAAGGATCGGCGCAATCACCAACGGCAGGGCGATCACGACAATGCTGGTGAGTTTGGGATTGGTGATGAACAGCAACACGACACCGCCAATCACCATCAGCAGATTGCGCAAAAACAGTGAGAGCGATGAGCCGATCACCGATTGCAACAAGGTCGTATCGGCGGTCAGCCGCGACTGGATTTCCGAGCTGCGATTGTCCTCGTAGAAACCCGGATGCAGATACACCAGATGATTGAACACCTGACGACGAATGTCGGCAACCACGCGCTCGCCGATCCACGACACCAGATAAAACCGCGCGAAAGTCCCCAGCGCCAGCCCGAGCACCAGCAGCATGAAAATCCCGATCGACTGGTTGAGCAGATGCGGTGAGCGGGTCATGAAACCTTGATCCACCAACAACTTGATGCCCTGCCCCATCGACAAGGTGATGCCGGCGGTGACGATCAATGCAAGCAATGCGCCGAAGGCATGCCAACGGTACGGCAGGAGAAAATGACTGGTCAGGCGCAAGGCGCGCCGGTGCCGGGAGGAAAGCATGGAGATCATGGAAGTTACGTCTGCGCAGATGAATAGGGCCAGCCCACCGACTCAGATGGGGGGGAACTCTGTAAATCACAATGAGTCAGGTTAAATATGCCCGTGACAACCGGATGCTGGAAACGATTGGTCTAAGGTTGCGGTTGAGCCGGGCGATCATTTCTGTTTGAGTGGAAATGCCCCGCCGACAGACCGCAGGGAGTTGTCACAGCCTGGTCACGTGGCGGTTTTAATTTAGGCACACAACCTGATGAGGAGACAGGCCATGTCCTTGCAACACAGCAGCGATGACAAGATTCAAGTGATCCGTACCCAACCCGACCAGTCTCTGGGTTGCTCGATGATCGACGAGGATGGACGCGAAGTACCGATCACTGAAGACATGATCCAGGACGCTTGCCGCGAACTGGAAAAACGATTGGTCAAGCCCGCCGAACAAGAGTGATATAGCCACCGTCTTCCTGACCCGGCCCTGGTTGGCCGGGTTTTTTCTGTGCGTAATTTGCTGCAAATCATGTAGGAGCTGTCGAGTGAAACGAGGCTGCGATCTTTGGTTCTTTAAAAAGCAAGATCAAAAGATCGCAGCCTCGCTTCACTCGACAGCTCCTACACAGTTCCTACAGGCCAAGACGGTTATGGGACCGGGGTTGCGCCGAGCGCCTCAACGATCTGCCGCAACACCGACGAATCCCCTTCAATCCGCACCTTCAGCCCTTCGATCTCGCGTCGCACTGGATATCGCTTGCGCAACAGGTCAAACGCCGCTCGCTGTTCAGCGACATTGCCTACCAGACTGCGGCGAAAATCCGCGTCGTCGCGGCGCGGGTCGTACACGCCTCGGCACAACATCGCCAGCGCCCACGCCGGATCGCTGTCACCGTGCAGGGAAACCTGCGACAGCCACGGGGCTGGCAGCAGATCACTGAGCTGGATGTCCGCAGGCTGGCCAATGAAAGCACAGTACGCCTGATAGATCTGCGCCGTCCCGCGCTGTTTGCCATCGAGGCTGTACCCGGCAATGTGCGGCGTGGCCAGTACGCAGAGTTCGGCCAGCGCAACGTCCACTTCCGGTTCTTTTTCCCAGACATCGAGCACTGCTTGCAGGTCTTCGCGCTCCAGCAGCACCTCACGCAGCGCCGCATTGTCTACGACAGGTCCGCGCGCGGCGTTGATCAGCCACGTCCCCTGCTTGAGTTGCTGTAAGCGTTGTAGATCGAACAGATGCCAGGTCGCATCGTCGCCGCTGCGGGTCAATGGCGTATGCAGACTGATGACGTCGCACTGCTCGATGACTTGCTCGAGGCTGACGTAATCGCCACCCTCGGCAGCCTGACGCAGCGGATCGCACACCTTCACGTTCCAGCCCAGCCCCTTCAAGACCTTGATCAAGCGACCGCCGACTTCACCGGCCCCCACCACACCGTAAGTGCGCTGAGTCAGATCGGCGCCTTCGATTTCCGCCAGCGTCATCAGACTGCCCAACACGTAATCGACCACACCCCGAGCATTGCAACCCGGTGCGCTCGACCAGATGATCCCGGCCTCATTGAAGTAATCGAGATCCAGATGGTCAGTGCCGATAGTGCAGGTACCGACAAAGCACACCTTGCTGCCCGCGAGCAACGCACGGTTGACGTTGGTCACCGAACGCACCAGCAAAACATCGGCCTGTTCGACCGTCGCGCGGTCTATGGAGCGGCCCGGCACCCGGCGGATTTCGCCGAAACCGGCAAAAAAGGCATCGAGCAGCGGGATATTTTCGTCGGCAACAATCAGCATGGCGGGCTCCTTGGGCGGATCGGCAGTTTAGGTGCAGACGCCTGGATCAGCCAGCAGGGTTTGCGCTTACAAATCCGCAACAGAGGATTTTTCCTGACTGCCACGTCAGCGGCGTAGAATGCGCGGCCTTGCGCATCAACAATTTCTGGACGCTTTGCCTGTGAACCCTGTTATTGACCAACCTGTCGCCACCTCCCTGACCCGCCCCGCGCGGATTCGTCTGGAGTTGAAAAACCTGCTTGCCCTGGCCTTGCCGATCATCATCGCGCAACTGGCGACCACGGCCATGGGCTTCGTCGATGCGGTGATGGCCGGGCGTGTCGGGCCGAAAGATCTGGCGGCCGTGGCGCTGGGCAACTCGATCTGGGTTCCGGTGTTTCTATTGATGACCGGCACCCTGCTCGCCACCACGCCGAAAGTCGCTCAGCGCTTCGGCGCTGGCAAGCACAGCGAAATCGGCCCGATCGTGCGTCAGGCGTTGTGGCTGGCATTGGTGGTGGGCCTGATTGCCACCTCAATGCTGGTCGCCGCCGAGCCGGTGCTGCACTTGATGAAGGTCGATCCCGAACTGATCGGCCCGTGCATGCAATATCTGCATGGCATCGCCAGCGGCTTGCCGGCGGTGGCCTTCTATCATGTGTTGCGTTGCACCAGTGACGGCATCGGCCGGACCCGCCCGGCAATGGTGTTGGGCCTGTGCGGTCTGGCGTTGAACATTCCGTTGAACTACATCTTCATTTACGGCCACTTTGGCGTGCCAGCGATGGGCGGCGTCGGCTGCGGCTGGGCCACGGCCATTGTGATGTGGGTGATGGCGCTGGGCCTGGCCGGTTACGAACGCTGGGCGCCTGCCTATCGCTCGAGCGAACTGTTCAGCCGCTTCGACTGGCCGCAATGGGCGGTGATCAAGCGTCTGCTGTCGATTGGCTTGCCGATCGGCATCGCGGTGTTTGCCGAATCGAGCATTTTCGCCGTGATCGCCCTGCTCATCGGCAGTCTCGGCGCCACGGTAGTGGCCGGGCATCAGATCGCGCTGAATGTCAGCTCGCTGGTGTTCATGATTCCGTACTCGCTGGGCATGGCGGTCACCGTGCGTGTCGGCCAGGCGTTGGGCCGCGAAGAACCGCGCGAGGCGCGTTTTGCGGCGGGCGTCGGCATGGGCACTGCGCTGGCCTACGCCTGCCTGTCGGCGAGCCTGATGCTGTTGCTGCGCGAACCGATTGCGGCGATTTACACTGCCGATCCAACGGTAATTCACATTGCGGCGATGCTGATTGTCTATTCGGCGCTGTTCCAGTTTTCCGATGCGATTCAGGTTACCGCTGCGGGCGCCTTGCGCGGGTATCAGGACACGCGGGTGACGATGATTCTGACGCTGTTCGCTTACTGGGGGATCGGTCTGCCGGTCGGTTATGCGCTGGGCCTGACCGACTGGCTCGGCGAGCCGCGCGGCCCGAGCGGTTTGTGGCAGGGCTTGATCGTCGGCTTGAGCTGCGCGGCGCTGATGCTGTCGATTCGCCTGACGCGCAGTGCGCGCAAGCGGATCCGGATCAGTCGTTCGGTGGGCTGAGAGTTATCCGGAAAAAATGTGGGAGCGAGCCTGCTCGCGAATGCGCTGTGTCAGTCAGAGCTGATGTCGACTGATACACCGCTTTCGCGAGCAGGCTCGCTCCCACAGTTGTTTTATGTGTAGCTACTGTCAGGCGTGCTTCTTGCGAATCCAATACAGATAAGTACCAGCCTCTTCACACTGGCTGACCAGTTCATGGTCGAGAAACACACAAAACTTGGGGATATCGCGCTTGGTCGAGGGATCGGTGGCGATCACCTTGAGCAGGCCGCCGGGCACCAGATCGCGGATGTGCTGGTGCAACATCATCACCGGCTCCGGGCAATTGAGGCCGGTGGCGTCGAGGGTGCCGTCGACCGGGGTATCGATCATTTCACTCATGGTTCACTCCAGAAACTGGCCGGCATTGTCGCGCATTGTGGGATATCGTCCAACCCATGTGGGAGCGAGCCTGCTCGCGAATACGGTGTTTCATCCAACATTGATGTCGGCTGACAAGACGCTTTCGCGAGCCGGCTCGCTCCCACAAGGGCTTGCGCTGTTTCAGCGGGACTTGGGCTTTTTGCTGTCGTACCGACGCAAGTGGCAGGTCACTTCCTCGCGGTCGTGATACAGCTGCTTGCAGCCGATATCGACCTTGATTCCGCGCGCCTTGAACCCATCGGCAATGCGTTCCAGCAGGCGCTTAACCTCGGCATAACGCTGCTTCATCGGCAGCTTCAGGTTGACCACTGCTTCGCGACAGTGCCCCTCGCCGATCCACTCTTCCAGCATCGCCGCATTCCTTGCAGGCTTCTCGACGATGTCGCAGACCATCCAGTCCACCGGCTGTTTGGGCTTGAAGGTAAAGCCGTCAGCCATCAGATGCTGCACCAGCCCGGTTTCCATCAGGCTTTCAGCCATCGGGCCGTTGTCGATGGCGGTGACCAGCATGCCCCGGTTGACCAGTTGCCAGGTCCAGCCGCCCGGCGCGGCGCCGAGGTCTACGCCGGTCATGTCGCTGTGCAGGCGATCCTCCCATTGATCGCGCGGGATGAAGTGGTGCCACGCTTCTTCCAGTTTCAACGTCGAGCGGCTTGGCGCCTCGCGCGGAAACTTCAGGCGCGGAATGCCCATCGGCCACATCGCCGAATTGCCGGCGTCCGCCATGCCAAGAAACACTTCGCGACCGCTTTTGAACGTCATCAACAAACGCGGCTTGCTGGCGTCGTCCACCAGTTTGCCGGCGGCGGTCAACGCCTTGCGCAGCGGGCCTTCGAACTTCTTGCAGAAATTCGACAGTTCCTTGCCGTCGTTGGTATCGACCACTTCCAGCCACAAACTGCCGAATGCAGGGAAATTGGCCATGTGCGCGAGGATCACACTGATCCGATCGTTTTCCGGCAGATCGATAAAGAAGCCACGCGCCCACTGACGCGGGAAGATCAGTTCGGCGAAACGCTGACCGCGCATCAGACGTTCGGCGCCGTCTTCTTCAGTGCAGACAAACTCGGCGCAGGCCGTGGCTGCTTTGGCTTTGGCGTAACCGGCGACATCGAGTCGGGCAGCCAGATCGGAAATCTCCGAGCAGACTTCGCCTTCGAAGCCGGGCCGGCAGTGCATGAATAGGGTGTTCATTCTTACTCCTGGGCAGAAGACGATCATTCATCTGCTGCGCGATGCTCAGGCTTTGCGTTGCCGCAATGCCTGTCACGAAAACCGGCGCATGATAGCCGAAGTCGGAACCTTGGTTCCGCCCATAGAGTCCAGTTATTAGCCAGCTACTCAAAACAGGGCTAGGTTTAATGCTCTGCCCGTCCCCTCAGTCCGTAGCCGTGCGGACTCAAAGGAGTGATCGTAATGCCGTCCCTCGATAGTCTGAAGTCATTGAAAACCCTACAAATCGACGACAAGACCTACCACTATTTCAGCCTGCCGGAAGCCGCCAAAAGCCTGGGCGACCTCGACAAGCTGCCAATGTCGTTGAAGGTCCTGCTGGAAAACCTGCTGCGCTGGGAAGATGAAAAAACCGTCACCGGCGCCGACCTCAAGGCCATAGCTGCCTGGCTCAAGGAGCGCCGCTCCGATCGGGAAATCCAGTATCGCCCGGCTCGGGTATTGATGCAGGATTTCACCGGCGTCCCCGCCGTGGTCGACCTCGCCGCAATGCGCGCAGCGATGGCCAAGGCCGGCGGCGACCCGCAGCGGATCAATCCGTTATCCCCCGTGGATCTGGTGATTGACCACTCGGTGATGGTCGACAAGTTCGCCAGCGCCAGTGCATTTGAACAAAACGTCGACATCGAAATGCAACGCAACGGCGAGCGCTATGCCTTCCTGCGCTGGGGCCAAAGCGCATTTGATAATTTCAGCGTGGTGCCGCCGGGCACCGGTATCTGTCACCAGGTCAACCTCGAGTACCTCGGCCGCACGGTGTGGACCAAGGATGAGGACGGGCGCACCTATGCCTTCCCCGACACGCTGGTGGGCACCGACTCCCACACCACCATGATCAACGGCCTCGGCGTGCTCGGCTGGGGCGTTGGCGGGATCGAAGCGGAAGCGGCGATGCTCGGACAACCGGTATCGATGCTGATTCCGGAAGTGATCGGCTTCAAGCTCACCGGCAAACTCAAGGAAGGCATCACCGCTACCGACCTGGTGCTGACCGTGACGCAGATGCTGCGCAAGAAAGGCGTGGTCGGCAAATTCGTCGAATTCTATGGCGACGGCCTCGCCGACCTGCCGCTGGCGGATCGTGCGACCATTGCCAACATGGCCCCGGAATACGGTGCGACGTGCGGTTTCTTCCCGGTCGATGATGTGACGCTGGAGTATCTGCGCCTGTCCGGCCGGCCGCCGGAAGTGGTGAAACTGGTCGAGGCCTATACCAAGGCTCAGGGTCTGTGGCGCCTGCCAGGCCAGGAGCCGGTGTTCACCGACAGTCTGGCCCTGGACATGGGTAGCGTCGAAGCCAGTCTGGCCGGGCCAAAACGGCCACAGGATCGCGTCTCGCTGCCCAATGTCGCGCAGGCCTTCAGTGACTTCATAAACCTGCAATTCAAACCGACCAGCAAAGAAGAAGGACGTCTGGAAAGCGAGGGCGGTGGCGGCGTGGCTGTTGGCAACGCCGATCTGGTTGGCGAAACGGACTACGAGTACGAGGGCAAAACCTATCGTCTGAAAAACGGCGCTGTGGTCATCGCCGCAATCACTTCGTGCACCAACACTTCCAATCCGAGCGTAATGATGGCGGCCGGGCTGCTGGCAAAAAAAGCCGTGGAGAAAGGCCTGACCCGCAAACCGTGGGTCAAGAGTTCACTGGCGCCGGGCTCGAAAGTGGTCACCGACTATTACAAGGCTGCCGGCCTGACCCAGTATCTGGATCAACTCGGTTTTTCCTTGGTCGGCTATGGCTGCACGACCTGCATCGGCAACTCCGGGCCACTGCCGGAGCCGATCGAGAAAGCCATTCAGAAAGCCGATCTGACTGTCGCATCGGTGTTGTCCGGCAACCGCAACTTTGAAGGTCGCGTGCACCCACTGGTGAAAACCAACTGGCTGGCTTCGCCGCCGCTGGTCGTCGCTTACGCATTGGCCGGCAGCGTGCGCACCGACATCAGCAGCGAACCGTTGGGCGAGGACCAACAGGGTAATCCGGTCTATTTGCGCGATATCTGGCCCAGCAGTCGGGAAATTGCCGAGGCGGTGAATCAGGTCAACACTGCGATGTTCCACAAGGAGTACGCCGAAGTATTTGCCGGTGATGAGCAATGGCAAGCCATCGAGGTGCCGCAAGCGGCCACTTACGTGTGGCAGGACGACTCGACCTACATTCAGCATCCACCTTTTTTCGACGACATTGCCGGCCCATTGCCGGAAGTGAAAGACGTCAAAGGCGCGCGGGTTCTGGCTTTGCTCGGCGATTCGGTAACCACCGACCACATCTCCCCCGCCGGCAATATCAAGGTCGAGAGCCCGGCCGGGCGTTATCTCCAGGAAAAAGGTGTCGAGCCGCGCGACTTCAACTCCTACGGTTCACGTCGCGGTAATCATGAAGTAATGATGCGCGGCACTTTTGCCAACATCCGCATTCGCAATGAAATGCTCGGGGGCGAGGAAGGTGGCAACACCCTCTATATTCCCACCGGGGAAAAAATGGCCATCTACGATGCAGCCATGAAGTATCAGGCGTCGGGCACGCCACTGGTGGTGGTTGCCGGGCAAGAATACGGCACCGGGTCAAGCCGTGACTGGGCGGCGAAAGGCACTAATCTGCTGGGCGTCAAGGCCGTCATTGCGGAAAGCTTCGAGCGAATTCACCGCTCCAATCTTGTCGGTATGGGCGTGCTGCCGTTGCAGTTCAAGCTTGATCAGAATCGCAAGAGTCTCAACCTGACCGGCAAGGAAACGTTCGAGATTCTGGGATTGACCGGCGTTGAGCTGACACCGCGGATGAACCTGCCGCTAGTGATCACTCGCGAGGATGGCCGTCAGGAGAAGATCGAAGTCTTGTGCCGCATTGATACGTTGAATGAGGTCGAGTACTTCAAATCCGGGGGGATTCTGCATTACGTGTTGCGGCAGTTGATTGCTTCGTAACGGGGTGACGTTCGCGCAGGCTGCGATCTCTTTGACCTCGGTTTTTTAGAGCCAGATCAAAAGATCGCAGCCTTCGGCAGCTCCTACGTGCAGGCGAAAAAAAACCCGCCGAAGCGGGTTTTTCCCAAGACCATTATCGACTCCCTGTCGGCAGCGATCCTTGCAAATGGTCGATCATCCATGATCCTGAAACACTCCCTGTGTCTCAGTTGATGGGTGTAGATTACCCAGTGGATCCAATCAGCAATAGTCGTAAAAGCTACCAACGCGTGTAAGACATTCGCCATACATACACTTCCGAAAACCCTTAGCCTTGTCAGCCACCACCGGCTTCACGGGCCTTGGCACTCTCGGCAAGAAACTGCTCAAGCCTGCTCAACTGCTCCTCCCAGCCGCGGCTGTCCATGTAATAGGCTTCTTTCTGGCGAATATCGGGAATATGCGCAAAGCCGGATTCCGACACCTTGAGCAGCGTACCGTCTTCGAAATCCTGCAGCTCGAATTTGACCAGCGTGGTGGGTTCCTGGGAGTAGTCGATCTTCGGATTCACCGCATACGGATGCCAGCGGAAAGAAAACAATTGCTGCGGCTCGACCCTCTCGATCAGCACATTCCACAAGACATGTTCATAACCGGGGTACGTGACCTGGCCCTGTGTCCATTCGCCGGCGATGAACCGTCTGCCCTCGAGCGCCACGCCGAACCACTGACCAAACGCCTCGGCATCGACCAATGCACGCCAGACGTGAGAACGCGACGCCTTGAGCGTGATTTTGCGTTCGAAACTGTTAGGTACTGGTTTCATACGTCACCTCCTGTTCTGAACACTAGGCTTGTATGACCACATGTCCAATGCGAAGTTGTATCGAAGCGCTGCAGCGATTGATTGGCATGGAAACATTCGGCTGTATTTCTTCGATCCTGGTTCAGCGCCGCGTCAACGTCGAAGCTGTTATCTTTTCCAGAATCCGCATCGACAAGGACGAATCATGCTGCCCTCTCTCGCCGAACGTTATCGCGGCGCCCTCCTCGGTCTGGCTTGCGGCGATGCCGTCGGCACTACGGTCGAGTTCCAACCGCGAGGATCATTTCAGCCGCTCACCGATATGGTCGGCGGGGGCCCATTCCAGCTCAAGCCCGGGCAATGGACCGATGACACTTCAATGGCCCTGTGTCTGGCCGAGAGCCTGCTGAGCAAAAACGGCTTCGATGCGGCCGATCAGATGGGCCGCTATCTCAATTGGTGGAAATGGGGATACCTGAGTTCCACTGGTGAATGTTTCGACATCGGCATGACAGTGAGCCAGGCCTTGGAACAATACCAGCGAACCGGGGAGCCCGTTGCTGGCTCGACTGACCCGTACAGCGCTGGCAACGGTTCACTGATGCGCCTGGCGCCGGTCGTGCTGTTTTACTTTCCAGACACAGACAAAATCCAGACGTACGCCGCAGACAGTTCGCGCACCACCCACGCGGCGCCAGAGGCTATCGAGTGCTGCCAATTGTTGGCCGACTTGATCGCGAGAGCGCTTGAAGGTGCGGATAAAACGCGGCTGCGTCAGTCTTCACTTGCTCAGATTTCCCAACCCAAGGTGATTGCGCTTGCCCGGGGTGAATACCTCAATAAAGCGGAAACTGAAATCAAAGGCAGCGGTTATAGCGTTCAATCGCTGGAGGCCGCGCTGTGGTGTTTTCATCACACCGGAAGTTACGCTGAAGCGGTTCTCAAAGCCGCGAACCTGGGAGATGACGCCGACACCACTGCCGCTATCGTCGGCCAGTTGGCAGGCGCTTACTACGGTGTTCGAGCCATTCCCGAACACTGGCTGGAACGTCTGCATGAAGGCGAAGAGATCGCGGCACTTGCGGATCGCTTGCTTGAGGCCTCAAGGCAACGTACATGACTAACGCTACACTGCTGCGTACTTCCACCCGATATAGCGAGAACCTCATGTCACCACGCCTGCTTATGGTCTTGACGCCCTTTTTGTTTTCCTCAGTCGCCCATGCCGCCGTTGACTGCGCTAACGCCAGTGACCAGGCGACGATGAATCAATGCGCGGGACAGGCGTTCAAAGCGGCCGACAAGGAATTGAACGCGGTCTACCAGCAGATCACCGGGCGCCTGAAAGACAATCCGGACGGCAAAAAGCTGTTGGTCAACGCGCAGCGGGCGTGGCTCGGGTTTCGTGACGCCGAGTGCAAGTTTTCTGCCTCCGGCGTCGCTGGCGGGAGCGTTTATCCGTTGATTTACAGCGATTGTCTGACAGCCGTGACCAAGGCGCGGGTCGAAGCGTTCAAGCAATATTTAAAGTGCGAGGAAGGTGACATGAGTTGCCCGGTGCCCGGGGTGTAGTTGCAGGCTCAGCTTGCGTGAGCCTGCGCGGTGAGGCCGGTGCGAGCTAAACGTGCGGATCACCTGGAGCTTTGCTTGGCGCCGCGTATTGCGGCTTGAGATGGCCGTCCTGATCGAGTAGCCAAGCGTCCATGATCTGCCGCACCACCGGACCGGCGACTCGACCGCCGGCCTCACCATTCTCGATCATTACCGAGATGGCGATCTTCGGATGTTCTGCTGGTGCGAATCCGACGAACAATGCGTTGTCGCGGTGGCGCTCGAGGGTTTTCTCGCGGTTGTAGCGCTCGCCCTGCTTGATCGCCACAACTTGCGCTGTGCCACTCTTGCCCGCGATGCGGTATTGCGCGCCTGCAGCGGCCGCTCGGGCAATGCCACGAGCATCGTGCATGACCATTTGCATACCGTGGTTGACCTGCTCCCAATCGCGCGGATCCTTGAGCAGAATATTCGGCATCGGGTGCTCGTCAACGGGTGCTACGCCATCGACCGACTTGGCCAAGTGTGGCCGGTTCCATATCCCCTTGTTGGCGATCAGTGCAGTCGCCTGGGCCAACTGCAAAGGTGTGACCTGCATGTAGCCCTGGCCAATGCCGAGAATGACAGTTTCGCCTGGATACCAGGCCTGTCTGCGCGTGGCGCGCTTCCAGGCTTGCGACGGCATCAGCCCGGGCGACTCTTCAAACATATCAAGCGAGACTTTTTCGCCGAGACCGAACATCGCCATGTAATCGTGCAGCCGATCGATGCCGAGTTTATGCGCCAGGTCGTAGAAGTAGGTGTCGTTGGAGCGCATGATCGCCGCGTCCATGTCTACCCAGCCATCGCCGCTGTGATTCCAGTTGCGGTACTTATGATCGAAATCCGGAAGTTGATAATAGCCCGGATCATAGACGCGGGTTTGCGGCGTGACGACGCCGGCGTCCAGACCTGCGATGGCCACTTCCGGTTTGATGGTTGAGCCCGGCGCGTACAGGCCGCGAAGCACCCGATTGAACAGTGGCCGGTCGATGGAGTCACGCAGCGCCGAGTATTCCTTGGAGCTGATGCCAGTGACGAACAGATTAGGGTCAAAGCTTGGGTTGCTGACCATCGCCAGCACCTCTCCGGTAGAAGGGTCGAGGGCAACCACTGAACCACGACGGTCGCCCAGTGCCGCTTCGGCAGCTTCCTGCAGTTTGACGTCGAGGCTCAATACAATGTTTTTACCGGGCACCGGATCGGTATGTTTGAGCACACGCAGCACTCGGCCTTGAGCGTTGGTCTCGACTTCTTCGTAGCCGACATGACCATGCAGTTGTGCCTCATAGAAGCGCTCGATACCGGTTTTACCGATGGATTGCGTACCACGGTACTCGACCGAATCGAGTGTCTTCGCTTCTTTTTCATTGATTCGGCCGACATAACCGATGGAATGGGCGAAATGGGAGCCAAGCGGATAGTGGCGAACGAACTGTGGTTCCACATCCAGGCCCGGTAAGCGGAATTCGTTGACCGCCAACACCGCGATCTGCTCTTCCGTCAGCTCATAGAACAGCGTTACCGGTGTGAACGGATGCCTGGATTGCTTCATCGCCTTGTCGAATACCGTGCGGTCTTCGGCAGGCAGGTGCAGCAAGCGGATGACTTCGTCGAGTTCCTGATTGACGTTGGTTGCACGCTCACGGGTGATGGTCAGGTTGTAGCTGGGACGATTGTCGGCGAGCAGCACGCCGTTACGATCGTAGATCAGGCCTCGAGTGGGCGGAATCGGCAGGACATGGACGCGATTGTTTTCGGAGATGGTCGAGTGGTAATCAAACTCCACCACTTGCAGGATATACAGACGCACCACCAGGGCACAGCTGATTGCCAAGACGAACAGAGCACAGGCAATCAACCGTTTGTTGACCAGCCGTGTTTCTTTTTCATGATCCTTGATCGGAATGGGTTCAGGCATTTCTACAGCAACTCTTTGACATGAATGAGTGCCGATCCGTGGGCGAGACATCAGTCCGTTAAAAAACGAGCTGCACCATACCAAAACTGGCCGACCACTTCAGGTCGTATTTCCCCATTGGCAGTCAGAGTGGCGCTTGCCGCAAACTTTCTCGCAGGCAAAACAAAACCCCAACTGCTTTCGCAATTGGGGTTTCGGAATTTAATCTTGACGATGACCTACTCTCACATGGGGAAACCCCACACTACCATCGGCGATGCATCGTTTCACTGCTGAGTTCGGGAT
>NZ_DATMIV010000009.1:0-59587 GCF_035554175.1 Pseudomonas sp.
TCGCAAGGAGCTTGCGGTGAGCAAAACCGTTGAACGCAAGCAGATGGGCAAAGGCAAGTCCAAATCGTTTCTCGATGTCTATTCGATCAAGAACAGCACCGACGGCCAGCCCTTGTGGGAAGCCCACTTCCACTATGACAAGGCGCAGAGCCCGGCCCTCGGTTTCATGGTCGATGGCGCCCATCTGAAAACGCTTGAGCAGAGCGGGCGGGGGATCGAGTCCCAGCGCCGTGATGAACTGGCCGGTTTGCCCCATGTCCGCATCTGGCGGCAGAGGTTTGACGGCAACACCGCCCGAAAACTGTTTGCCCTGGCCACCGAGGAAGCGGCGGCCAGCCAATAAATACGCAATTTTTGTCGTACCGCGCTTAACAGGCAATGAAGCCGAACGGCTATTGGCGTCCTTTCCGGGCGCCAATGGCCACCACCACAAGGAAGAAAAAATGTCACCGAGACTGCCCACCAAGGGCACCACCACCGTTGATGTACACACTCGTCCACGCCAGGATGCTACTGCCACGCGCCCCGATACCCCTGCGCGTTTGGACGACGGCTTGCCGTTCCTGCGCACCGATGCAGATCCAGTGCGCCTGGGTGATAGCACGCAGGCCAGCGACCTCAACGCGATTACCCCGGCACCGGTGCTCACGGTCCATGAGATCAATGGCGCCATATCCCCCGTGCAAAGCGCGACGCCGGTCAATCCGGCGCTCGAGCATTACCGTATCGCCAGACCGCCAGCGCTGCCGGAGGTAAACGCTGACGGCGTGAGAGTATACAAAGGGCGTCAATACGCTGATCTGGCCGATGACGACATCGTGCAGGTCGTGCCGGATCCGGCCACGGGGCTATACCGTGCCCGGCTATCCAGTGAACTGACCGGATCCGGGCCAGTGCTGCTGCGCAACACCACCACCGGGCGCTGGCACCCGCTCGAGGATTTCGAACCGATTACCTTCCCGTTGAGCGATGAACGTCTGCAAGCATTTCGCAGCCACCTGGATTTCAGCGAGGCAACGCCCGGAGCCGATGGCCTGCACCGTTTCGACGGCAAACTCTACGTGGAGATCGACCACCACACCTATCAGGTGCTGCATGATCCGGACGCCTCGACACCATTGGCTTCGGTGATGCGCATCGTGCGCAGCGAAGACCCCGTGGCCAGTGACAGCAGCAACCTGTATGTTGCGACACGTCCGGGAAGATCGGAGCCGATTGTTTTCGATGCCGTGGAAGGCTGGACAGGCGTCATGCTCCCCGGCGCGGGAGGGCTGCCCAACGATGGCGGGGCTTCTGTACGCCTGGGGCTGCTGGACAGGCTTTCTTTAAGGTTCAATCGCCTGCGCAGCCCATGGTCGCGGGCCAGAAAGGTGTATCGCTATCACGACGACGCACAGCTTGCGGCGCTCATGCACTCACTGGGGGATGACGTAACCGGTGCCTTGACCCGCCGCGAAACCGAATACCTGACACTCAAGGCCGAACTGAAGTCCTGGCTTGGCCATCTCTACACCACTTCCGGGCCGGGCGCCGATATGGGGGTGGCGCGGCATCTCGCCCACAGGATCAAAACTGTCTGGCGTCATCCGACAGAGACCTCACTCCGTCTGGAGCTGCGCGATTGCTCGCTGCCAGCCTTGAAAACGGATTTCAGCCATGTCCAGCATTTGTTTGTGGGCAGCGCGACCTGGTCCGACAGCGCCAACATATTTCTCAGCAGTTTCTCCGGATTGCGTAGCCTGACAGTGAGCCGCTCCACACTGAACACGCTCCCCGACGCTATCACCCGCATGCCAAACCTGAGCACCTTGCATCTGGTTAAAAACCAGATTCGGCTCACGACCCAAACGGCCGCGACATTGAGCGGGATGAGCGGACTCAGGGTGCTCAGTCTGTCACAGAATCCGCTGGGCAAAATACCGGACTTCACTCATCTGACCAACCTCGAGATGCTGGCTCTGAATGAAACGCACATGGAGCGTTGGCCAACCGGCGTGGAGCATCTTCGCGCACTGACATTTCTCGACTTGCGCGACAATCACCTGACCCAGGTACCCCCCGCCTTCCTTTCGCCTTCCCCCGAACAGTTCGAGAGGATGGCCCGGATCAACAGCGTCACACTGATGGAAGGCAATCCATTCCCTGCCGACTATTGGAAAAAACTCGAAGTATTCTGGCAACGCGTGGCCGCCGATCTTCCTCAACTGGCCAAGCCCCGCATGGAAAGCGCATTCAGGCTTGATCGGGACCTGCCCCACGTCGTCACCGTGCTGCAGGTGTACCCGGGGAAAACTCCCGCACAGGCCAGAGAGTATTTCACTGCACTGGGCGACGACGCCGAGGCAATCGTGGCCCGACGTGTCGAGGAGCTGGGATTACTGGACACCCGACTGGTCGATTACGTCCTCGCCAGCCGAAACGACGGGGACCCCATCAATCCACCCGCGCAGATCCAGGCGCGACGCATCGCCAGGCTCATCAAGGCCTGCTGGCTCCAGAACTCGGGGGACACCTTGAAGCTGGCTTCCATCAATGGCCCACTGCCGGCGCTGACGGCAGACTTCAGTCATGTCAAAACACTGGAACTCAACGCGGTGACCTGGACCGACGCGGCCCATACATTTCTGGCCAACTTTCCCAATCTGGAGCACTTGTCCATCACTCAGTCGCGGCTCGGAACATTGCCCGGCGAAATCGCCATGATGGGCAAACTGAGCCGACTCGACTTGAGCACGAACCACCTTACGCTGGACGAACAAGGCGCAGCGACGCTCAGTGAACTGCGTCACCTGATCAGTCTCAATCTTTCCGACAATCCAACGCTCACGCTGACCCCGGATTTCAGCAACATGCCCGGGCTCACATACTTGACGTTGAATAACACCGGAATCGATCGCTGGCCGACCGGGTTGCTGGACAAGACGGAGCTGCTTGTTCTCGACTTGCGCAATAACAAACTGAAGGAAGTGCCGCAGGCGCTTGTAAATCCAGAACCTGGTCAGTTGCTGGCCACGGCCCGGATCAACATGCTCACGGAAGTCACCGGCAATGCTTTCCCTTCCGGTTACTGGAAAGTATTCGACGACTACTGGCGGCGTGTGCACGCCGCGCACCCGGAGCTGCTGAGCCCCCTCGGTGAGCTGAAGTTCGATACCGGTGACTCACCGGCGCGGCGCTACGCGCGCCTGTATCCGAACAAGACCGCCAGGGAGTGCAGGGAGTTTGTCTGGAGCTTTGATGCTGACACTGCAATCACCAAACTGCAAAGTCTGGAACGTGAATTCAAAACCCTGAAGGATCAGCTCGACGCCTGGACCTTTTCCGGCGAAGGCAACCGTGCAGGTTATGTTCCAGCGAACCGCCTGGCGGTTAACGCGCAAATCCGTCCCGATCGCGCCGAAGCCAAGCGCAGGATCATCAGTTGCTGGCGGCGGGAAACCCCGCAGAAACGAGCCAATGACGAGACGGAAATCGGTCTTGAGCTGAATCTCAGCGGCCTGAGGCTGCCAGCCCTGCCCGACCTTGACGCGGACTTCAGTCACGTCGGTTCGCTCGTACTGAGCAACATGAACCTGAGCACGTCTCCGGAAGGTTTTCTGACCCGCTTCCGCCATGTACGCTGGCTAAATCTGTCACAAAATCAATTGCGAGTCCTGCCTCCAGCCATTGGCCAGATGAACGGGATGACCCGACTGTATCTGCATCGCAACCGGCTTGTCCTGACAGCCGACACTGCCAACATCCTGGCGCAGCGAACCTCCCTGCGATTGCTGGCGCTGCAGGACAACCCCAGGCTGGGAGTCATCCCGGACTTCAGTCAGATAAGCGACTTGCGCGTGCTCGCGTTCGCCAACACAGGGATCGACACCTTCCCGAGCGGCATTGGCGCCCAGCCACTTCTGTCGCAGATCAATCTGAGCAATAACCGCATCAGGACCCTTCCGGATTCCCTCATCGCACCATCAGACGCGCTGCTACCGCAATCCGTGAAAGTCGCCAACGTGACGGACATCCGTAATAACCCGCTGTCGGCCGATACTCTCGACCGGCTGGACGCTTACAGCCTTCGTCTGGCAGCGGCTGGAACACCGCTGACCGGCGAGGACAACCTGGTCGCCACGGCGCGAATCAATAACGGCAGAGTCGTCCGCCCAGCGCCGGTATTTGATGGGATGGTGCGCTGGACAAGAGGGCTATCGGCCGCTGAGATAGCCCGCCGGAAAATCCAATGGCAAACACTGCGTGATCAACCACAAGGAGATGGTTTTTTCAACGCCATTGAACTGTTACTGGATTCCCGCACCGGTCACAATGATCTTCAGGCGCGAGTCTGGAGGCTGATCGACACCATCACCGAGAACACCCCGGAATCGGAACGCCTGCGCCAGGAAATCTTTGATCGCGCGGGCGAAGCGACTTGCTGTGACCGGGCGGCTTTCACCTTCGCCAATCTGGAAACCAGGGCAATGATGCACAGCGCCCTTGCCGAGGCCGGCGACAAATCACAGGGGCCGAAACTGATCTCGTTGTCCAGAGCGCTGTTCCGTCTGCATGAGGTCGACAAGATCGCCTCGGCAGACATTGCGCGACGTGAGGCAACAAGTCCACTGAACATTGTTCCGGCGGAGGTAGAAATCAGACTGCTCTACCGCTACCGCCTGAAAGACCGGCTGCAGTTGCCGGCACAACCTGAACAGATGGGTTATGAGCATCTCGCCCACGTGACAAAGGCGCAACTGGACGCCGCTTATGAAAAAGTGATCGCACTGGACAACTCCCCTGAGGAATTTCAGGAACTGGTGTCGAGGGATTTCTGGCAAAAATTCCTGACCAACAAATACCAGGAAGAGTTCGAAATGCGGCGTCAACCGATTCAGGACCGCCAGGCGGCTCTTGACGAGGCGCACGAAGCCAAAACGCTATCGGATGACGATTATAAGGCGCAGTCAATAGAGGTGCAGGCGTCGTGGATGATTGAAGAAGCAGCATTGATCGAAACAATGACCCGCCGGGAACTCGCCGAGCCTTCAGCCGGCAACGCTGGCGAGCAAGCAACGGGCGCGAGCACATAACACGATGAAAGTGAAGGTTGGCCGAACGAGCTCGGCCAGCCTTCACTCGTCGTCGTCGAAGTTGTAGCTGCCCGGCGCAAGGTTTTCGAAGCGCGTGTATTTGCCAATGAACGCCAGACGAATAAAACCGATCGGGCCGTTACGCTGCTTGCCGATGATGATTTCGGCGATGCCCTTGTGCTCGGTCTCCGGGTGATACACCTCGTCGCGGTAAACGAACATGATCACGTCGGCGTCCTGCTCGATTGCTCCGGATTCACGCAGGTCGGAGTTCACCGGGCGTTTGTTGGGACGCTGTTCGAGGGAACGGTTGAGCTGTGACAGCGCCACCACCGGGCAGTTGAATTCCTTGGCCAAGGCTTTCAGGGATCGCGAGATCTCGGAAATCTCGTTGGTCCGGTTGTCACCGCTGGAGCCCGGTATCTGCATCAGCTGCAGGTAGTCGATCATGATCAGGCCGATCTCGCCGTGCTCACGCACCAGACGCCGGGTCCGCGCGCGCATTTCCGACGGGCTGATACCGGCGGTGTCATCGATGAACAGCTTGCGGTCATTGAGCAGGTTGACCGCCGAAGTCAGGCGTGGCCAGTCGTCGTCTTCCAGTTGGCCGGAACGCACCTTGGTCTGATCGATACGACCGAGCGAAGAGAGCATACGCATGATCAGCGATTCGCCTGGCATCTCGAGGGAGTACACCAGTACGGCTTTTTCGCTGCGCAACACGGCGTTTTCCACCAGGTTCATTGCGAAAGTGGTTTTACCCATCGACGGACGACCGGCGACGATGATCAGGTCGGACGGCTGCAAACCGCTGGTTTTCTCGTCCAGGTCGGTGTAGCCAGTGGACAGGCCGGTGATCGCGTCTGCGGTGTTGAACAAGGTGTCGATGCGGTCGATGGCCTTGGTCAGCAGCTCGTTGACGCCAACCGGGCCGCCGGTTTTCGGCCGCGCTTCGGCAATCTGGAAGATCTGCCGCTCGGCTTCATCGAGGATTTCTTCAGCGGTGCGGCCTTCCGGGTTGAAGGCGCTGTCGGCAATTTCGGTGCTGATGCCGATCAGTTGCCGCAACGTCGCCCGCTGGCGGACGATCTGCGCATAGGCCTTGATGTTGGCGACCGACGGCGTGTTTTTCGCCAGTTCGCCAAGATAACCGAGGCCGCCGACTTGCGAGGTCTGACCTTCCTTGTCCAGTTGTTCGGCAAGGGTCACGACATCGATCGGCGAATTCTGATCGGCCAGTTTGGCGATCGCACGGAAGATCAGGCGGTGGTCATGTCGATAGAAATCACCGTCGGAGACTTGATCGAGCACACGTTCCCAGGCGTTGTTGTCCAGCATCAGACCACCGAGTACGGCCTGTTCGGCCTCGATGGAATGCGGCGGCACCTTCAGGGCAGCGGTTTGCAGATCGTATTGCTCGGGAGCGGAGATATCGTTCATGGCCACTTGAGTTTGGATGAAAAGCAGGGAATTCAGAAAGACAAAGGGCACGACCTGTAAACAGGATCGTGCCCGATGTTAACCGCCTGACGGGCAAGCCGCCAGCCGATCGATGTTGCTTAAGCTGCTACCACGACAACGCGTACGGTGGCTTCAACTTCGGCGTGCAGGTGCACGGCCACGTCGAATTCACCCACGTTGCGGATGGTGCCGTTCGGCAGACGAACTTCGCTCTTCTGCACTTCAACGCCGGAAGCGGTCAGTGCGTCAGCGATGTCGTGAGTACCGATCGAACCGAACAGCTTGCCTTCGTCGCCAGCGGTGGCAGTGATGGTCACTTCCAGCTCGGCCAGTTGGGCAGCACGGCTTTCAGCCGATGCTTTACGGTCTGCGGCAGCTTTTTCCAGCTCGGCGCGACGCTCTTCGAACGCAGCCAGGTTGGCAGCGGTCGCAGCGGTAGCCTTGCCGAAAGGCAGCAGGTAGTTACGACCGTAACCGGCCTTAACGTTTACTTTGTCGCCCAGGTTGCCCAGGTTGGCGATTTTTTCCAGAAGGATCAGTTGCATGTGAAAATCCTCTAACTTTTAACCTTCACCGTTCGCGCTGTCGGTGTCTTTCGACACGTGACGACCGCGAAAATCAATCAGGCTGTCGACAATGGCCAGAACCACGAGCAACGGATAGATCAGCTGCATGAACAACAGCAGCGTGACGTACAACCCCACCAGCCAGAAACCGGCCAGTCGCTTCTGCCCGACCAGCCCGTGAATCAGGGCAAGTCCGGCGAACACCAGCGGTACACTGCACAACGGCGTCAACATGGCCATCTGTGCACCGAGATTCGGGCCCAGAAGCATCAACGCCAGCAGTACCATCGCCGGCCCCAGCGGGATGCGCACGGCGCGAAACTCGCGACCGAAACCACCCGGGTTGTACAACAACGCCTGCCAATGCCGCCCGACAATCAGGCTCAGCACGCTGACGATCTGCAACAAAGCCGCAATCAGTCCGGTCAGGACCGGTGCAATCAGGGACGCGAAACGCGCTTGCTCATCGACCGACAATCGCTTGTAGGTCTCACCGAGAAGCGTTGGCATGACCTTTATGAGGGCCTGTGCAAGCATCTCGATCTGAGCCGCAAACGCGACTCCGAGCACCACTGAAAACACCACGCCGACCGCTACGCTGACCAGCAGCGTGCGGACCCAGGATTCACTTGCGCGCAAAACCAACGCAAGCCCCGAAGACCCCAGCAGCACCAGAAGTGCCCGTGGGTCATCGGCATACAGCCACCAGATCAATGCCGGCAGCAATCCCAGCGACAGAACGCCCAGGGCGTCCGTCAATCCGCGCCGCAGCAGCACAAGGCTCCCGGCGGCAGCACCCAACCAATACAACAACGGCAATGTTGCACATCCGGCCACCACGAGAGTGGCCTGCATTCGGCCTCGCATGATGAACTCAGCTAAGGCGCGCATGCATTCAATCCTTTGCTACTTGTCGACTGCCCGGTCTCAGCGGCCGTGGCTGTCGGTGTAGGCCAGCAGGGCCAGGAAGCGGGCGCGCTTGATAGCGGTGGCCAGCTGACGCTGATAACGAGCTTTGGTACCGGTGATGCGGCTTGGAACGATTTTGCCGGTCTCGGATACGTAGGCTTTCAGAGTGTTGAGATCTTTGTAATCGATCTCCTTCACGTCTTCAGCGGTGAAGCGGCAGAATTTACGACGACGGAAGAAACGTGCCATTTGATAGGCTCCTTAATAAGGTCCGTGGATTACTCGTCAGCGTTATCGCTGTTGTCGCTGTCATCACTGTCGGTGCCTTCGGCGCCTTCGTGCTCAGGACGGTCGCGACGCTCACGGCGCTCACTGCGGTTTTCTTCAGCCTTGAGCATCTCGGACTGGCCGGTAACGGCTTCGTCGCGACGGATGACCAGGTTACGGATCACTGCATCGTTGTAGCGGAAGTTGTCTTCCAGCTCGGCCAGGGCCTTGCCAGTGCACTCAACGTTCAGCATCACGTAGTGAGCCTTGTGAACATTGTTGATTGCGTAGGCCAGTTGACGACGGCCCCAGTCTTCCAGACGGTGGATTTTGCCGCCGTCTTCTTCGATCAGCTTGGTGTAACGCTCAACCATGCCGCCGACTTGCTCGCTCTGATCCGGGTGGACCAGAAAGATGATTTCGTAATGACGCATGAATGCTCCTTACGGGTTGTAGCCTGCCGCTCAAAAACGGTCAGACAAGGAGTGAATGACACTTATGGACTTGCTGGCGCGGGGCACATGCGTGCCTGCCGTCACAGCAAGGGGCGCAATTGTAGAGAAGGGACTGCGGGGGCGCAAGGCAATTGGTGAATATTTGAACAATCACCGAGCGACCCGTGTAGGAGCTGCCGAAGGCTGCGATCTTTTGACTTTGATTTTTTCAAAGCAAGATCAAAAGATCGCAGCCTCGTTTCACTCGACAGCTCCTACAGGGGATTTGCAGCAGGTCAGGACTTCTTCGCAGTAGCCTTGGCTTTCGCGCCGCGCTGGCGCTGGGCTTCGAACAGGCAGACGCCGGTGGCCACCGAGACGTTGAGACTGCTGACGCTGCCGGCCATCGGCAGGTTCACCAGATAGTCGCAATGCTCACGGGTCAGGCGACGCATGCCTTTGCCTTCGGCGCCCATGATCAGGATGGTCGGGCCGGTCAGGTCCTGGTCATAAATGCTGACCTCGGCTTCACCGGCCGTGCCGACTACCCAGAGGCCGCGCTGCTGCAGTTTTTCCAGCGTGCGTGCCAGGTTGGTCACGGCCACCAATGGAATCACTTCCGCTGCACCGCAGGCGACTTTACGCACAACCGGGGTCAGCGTGGCCGACTTGTCTTTCGGCACGATCACCGCCAGCGCCCCGGCCGCATCGGCCGAACGCAGGCAGGCGCCGAGGTTGTGTGGATCGGTCACGCCATCGAGTACCAGCAACAGCGGCGCGCCTTCGGTGCGATCGAGCAACTCGTCGAGCATCGCCTCGCCCCAGACCTGGCTCGGACTGACTTCCGCGACCACACCCTGATGCACGCCTTCAACCCAGGCATCCATTTCGCGACGCTCGGCCTGGCCGACCTGCACACGGTTTTCGTTGGCCAGTTCGACCAGCGTCTGCACGCGCGGATCGTTGCGGCTTTCCGCCAGCCAGATCTGCTTGACGCGTTTGGGGTGGTGACGCAGCAACGCTTCTACCGCGTGAACGCCGTAGATTTTTTCCAACTGACTCATGACTTCGCCTTCGGTTTACGCGCCCCGCCACTTTTGGCTGGAGCGGAACCCGCTTTTGGCGGGCCCTTACGGTGTTTGCTCGGTTTGGCTGGCTTGCCGCCGGTCGCCTTGTCAGGCGCCGACCGCCCGGTCTTTCCCCCGGACGCCGCTTTACCACCGTTTTTCGCATCGGCCAGCAAGGCCTTTTTCAGTTCACGGCTCTTGCGCAGCTCGGCGTTTTTCGCCACGGCATCGCTTGGACGATAGGCTTCGGCAACTTTTTCCTTGGCCGGGCGACGGCTAGCGGTTTTCGCCGGGGCTTTCTCTTCCGCAGCTTTGGCGACAGGCGCAGCAGTTTCTGCACCGCGTTTTTTTCGGCCGATCGGCGCACTGATGGTTTTTTCCGCCATCTCGAAGTCGATCTTGCGTTCGTCGAGGTCGACGCGCATGACCCGCACTTCAACGGTATCGCCCAGACGGAAACTGCGACCGGTGCGCTCGCCCGCCAGACGGTGATGCACAGGATCGAAGTGGTAGTAATCGCCCGGCAGCGCGGTGACGTGCACCAGGCCCTCGACATAGATGTCGGTCAGTTCGACGAACAGACCAAAACCGGTTACGGCGGTGATCACGCCAGGGAAAGACTCGCCGACGCGATCCTTCATGAACTCGCACTTGAGCCAGTTCACCACGTCGCGGGTCGCTTCGTCGGCGCGGCGTTCGCTCATCGAGCACTGCTCACCGAGTTGCTCCAGCGCAGCCTCGTCGTATGGATAGATGCGCGCCTTGGGAATGGTCATCGCACCGGCACGACGAACGTGCGGGGTGTCCTGTTTCGAATGGATCACGCTGCGGATCGCGCGGTGCGTGAGCAGGTCCGGGTAGCGGCGAATCGGCGAGGTGAAGTGGGTGTAGGCTTCGTAATTCAGGCCGAAGTGGCCGTCGTTTTCAGCGGTGTACACCGCCTGACTCAACGAACGCAGCATGACCGTCTGAATGAGGTGGAAGTCCGGACGATCCTTGATGCTCGCGAGCAGGGCCTGATAATCCTTCGGCGACGGACCGTCCTTGCCTTTGTGCAGGGACAGGCCGAGTTCACCAAGGAATGCGCGCAGCTTTTCCAGGCGCTCTGGCGGCGGACCGGCGTGCACGCGATACAACGCAGGAATTTCGTGCTTCTTGAGGAATTCGGCAGTGGCAACGTTGGCCGCCAGCATGCACTCCTCGATCAGCTTGTGCGCATCGTTGCGCACGGTCGGACGGATTTCGGCGATCTTGCGCTCGGAACCGAAGATGATCCGGGTTTCCTGGGTTTCGAAATCGATCGCGCCACGCACGTGACGGGCGGCCAGCAACACCTTGTACAACGCATAGAGCTGCTTGAGGTGCGGCACGACATCGGTGTACTCGCCACGCAGCTTGCGCGCTTCGGTAGCCTTCGGCGTTTCCAGCATCGCGCTGACCTTGTTGTAGGTCAGACGGGCGTGGGAATGAATCACCGCCTCATAGAAGCAGTAGTCGGTCATTTCGCCGGACTTGGAGATGGTCATCTCGCAGACCATGGCCAAGCGATCCACCTGCGGGTTCAGCGAGCACAGCCCATTGGACAGCTGCTCAGGCAGCATCGGAATCACGCGCTCGGGGAAGTACACCGAGTTACCGCGAACCTGGGCTTCGTTATCCAGCGCCGAGCCGATCTTCACGTAGCTGGAAACGTCGGCAATCGCCACGTACAACTTCCAGCCGCCGGAGAACAGGCGCAGCTTGCCCGGTTTGGCTTCGCAGTAGACCGCATCGTCGAAGTCGCGGGCATCTTCGCCGTCGATGGTGACGAACGGCAGATGGCGCAGGTCAATGCGCTTCTCTTTGTCTTTCTCTTCGACTTCCGGCTTGAGCTTGCCGGCTTCCTTGAGCACGGCTTCAGGCCAGACGTGCGGAATGTCGTAGGTGCGCAGGGCGACATCGATTTCCATGCCCGGCGCCATGTAGTTGCCGACCACTTCGACCACGTCGCCTTGCGGCTGGAAGCGCGGGGTTGGCCAGTGGGTGATTTTCACCTCGACGAACTGACCGATCTGCGCGTTGGCATTGCGTCCCGGGGTGACCAGCACTTCCTGCTGGATCTTCGGGTTGTCGGCGACGACGAAGCCGATGCCGCCCTCTTCGAAGTAGCGACCGACGATGGTTTCGTGAGCGCGGGACACCACTTCAACGATTACCCCTTCACGGCGCCCGCGACGATCAAGACCGGAAACGCGGGCCAGCGCACGGTCACCGTCGAACACCAGGCGCATTTGCGCCGGGCTCATGAACAGGTCGTCGCTGCCGTCGTCCGGCACGAGGAAGCCGAAACCGTCACGGTGACCGCTGATGCGGCCCAGGATCAGGTCGAGCTTGTCCACCGGCGCGTAAGTGCCACGGCGGGTGTAGATCAGTTGAGCGTCGCGTTCCATGGCACGCAAGCGGCGGCGCAGGGCTTCGATCTGGTCTTCTGTGGTCAGACCAAACTCTTCAACCAGTTGCTCGCGGGCAGCAGGCGAACCCCGATCGGCGAGATGCGCCAGGATCAGTTCGCGGCTGGGGATAGGGTTTTCATATTTTTCCGCTTCACGAGCGGCCTCGGGATCGAGGGACTGCCAATCGGCCATTAGAGAGTTTTCACCTTGTCTATATGCGGGTTAGTTTGGCATAGGCGCCGGGAAACGGGAAATTTCCGACTCTATAAGGCCTTACAAGGCCCTGTATCGACGCTCTGATACGGTTTTGAACGCCGCCGGTAAAAAAATTCAGTTTTTTCTTCGGCAGGGGTTTACAGTTAAAAAGACGCTCCGTATAGTGCGCGCCATCGACGACGCACAAGCGATTTCGATGATGCCCAGGTGGTGAAATTGGTAGACACGCCAGCTTCAGGTGCTGGTGACCTTACGGTCGTGGAAGTTCGAGTCTTCTCCTGGGCACCAATTTCGAGTTTGAGACTAGATCAGTTTCAAGACTCACACAAAACCCGCGAAAGCGGGTTTTTTGCATTTGCGGGAAAGCTTTTGTTCAGGCTGATTTATTAAAACCAAATCAGGGGTTTACAGATCAAAGAGCGCTCCGTATAGTGCGCCACATCAACAGCGGCAACGCTTGCGATGATTGCCCAGATGGTGAAATTGGTAGACACGCCAGCTTCAGGTGCTGGTGACCTTACGGTCGTGGAAGTTCGAGTCTTCTTCTGGGCACCAATTCAAATTCAAGGTTCAGTCCTTGGATTTCACAGAAACCCGCGAAAGCGGGTTTTTGCGTTTCTGGCCCTGTAGGAGCTTGTAGGAGCTGACGAGTGCAACGAGGCTGCGATCTTCTGATCGTGCTTTTGACCCCTATCGTTCAACAGCAAGATCAAAAGATCGCAGCCTTCGGCAGCTCCTACAAGATCACCTCGCGCCGCACAAGGCGCACTTGAGAAACAATATCGTTTATCATTGTTGCAAGTTTTTGCAATGCGACAGTGAGGAATCCTGCGAATGACGTTTCGAAATACCCTGCGCCGAGGCCTGACCTTCAGCCTCCTCGGCCTGGCACTCGCCACTCCCCTCACCCAGGCTGCCGACGCGGTTTCCCTGACTCTGTACAACGGCCAGCACAAGGAAGTCGGCGACGCGATTGCCAAGGCGTTCGAAGCCAGGACCGGCATTCACGTCAACGTTCGCAAAGGCAGCAGCAATCAGCTGGCGAGCCAGATCATCGAAGAAGGCGACCGCTCCCCCGCCGACGTGATCTACACCGAAGAGTCGCCACCGCTGAACAATCTCGGCGAACAAGGCCTGCTGGCCAAGGCCGACGACGCCACGCTGGCGGTGCTGCCGGAAAAATATGTGGCAGCCAACGGCACCTGGATCGGCGTTACAGCCCGCGTGCGCGTGGTCGCCTTCAACCCGAAACTGATTGACGAAAAAGACCTGCCGAAATCGGTGATGGAGTTCTCCGAGCCGCAGTGGCAGGGCAAAGTCGGCTTCGTTCCGACCAGCGGCGCCTTCCAGGAGCAGGCTGTCGCGATCATCAAATTGCACGGGCGTGACGCTGCCGAGGAATGGCTGACCGGCCTGCGCGCCTTCGGCAAAACCTACAGCAACAACATGGTCGCCCTCAAAGCCGTGGAAAACGGCGAAGTCGCCACCGTATTGGTCAACAATTACTATTGGTTCGCCCTGCAGCGCGAGAAAGGCAAGCTCGATTCCAAGCTGCATTACTTCACCGGCGGCGACGCTGGCGGCCTGATCACGGTGTCCAGTGCTGCCGTACTAAAGTCCAGCAAACACCCGAAAGAAGCCCAGCAATTCCTTGCGTTCATGGCCAGCGAAGAGGGTCAGCGCGTGATCACTCAGACCACCGCCGAATATCCGCTGCACAAAGGCATGGAATCGGATCGTGGCCTCAAGCCATTCAGTGAACTGCAAGCGCCGAACGTCACTCCGGCCGATCTGGGCAATGCTGAAGAAGCCTTGGAGCTGGAACGCGAAGTTGGCTTGAACTGATGGCAGCGTCGTTATCGGCGCCCGCCGCGCGCGGGGGTTACGTACCGAAACGCAAACGTCCGTCGATCTGGCTGGTGCTGCCGGTTTTGCTGCTGGTCATCCTCAGCCTGTTGCCGCTGGCCTATGTCGGGCTGAAAGCCTGGCAGGCCGGCTGGGCCGAGGCGCTGCACTTGTTGTGGCGCCCCTATGTATTTGGCCTGCTGCGCAACACCTTGGCGTTGATGGTCGGCGTTACTGTTACCTGCGGCGTGATCGGTCTGTCCCTGGCGTGGCTGCTGGAACGCAGCAATCTGCCGGGGCGCCGGTTATGGGGTGTGATTCTGTGCCTGCCATTTGCGGTGCCGGCGTTTGTCAGCAGCTTCACCTGGGTATCGCTGAGCGCGCAGTTCGAAGGCCTCGGCGGGGCGATTCTGGTGATGAGCCTGTCGAAGTATCCGCTGATCTTTTTGCCGGTTGCTGCGACCTTGCGCAACCTCGATCCCTCCCTTGAAGAGTCCGCCCGCACGCTGGGCCAGAGTCGCTGGGGCGTGTTTTTCCGCGTCACACTGCCGCTGCTGTGGCCGTCGCTGCTGGCCGGCTCGCTGTTGATTGCCCTGCACATGCTGGTGGAATTCGGCGCGTTGTCGATCATCGGCCTGCAAACCTTCACCACTGCGATCTATCAGCAATTCGAACTGGAATTCAGCAACGCCAACGCAGCGATGCTCTCGGCGGTATTGCTGGCATTGTGTCTGCTGTTGCTGTGGCTGGAATTGCGCGTGCGCGGCAAGGGCAGGCATGTGCGCATCGGCCAGGGCGCGGCGCGACAAGCTGAACAAGTACGGCTCGGGTCGTGGGCTGCGCCAGGCCAGTTGTATTGCCTGTTGCTGGCGATTGTCGGCAGCGGTATTCCGCTGGGGATGCTGGCGTACTGGCTGGCGGTCGGCTCATCGGCGGCGTTCCCGCTAGCAGCGATCACCGAGGCGCTGCTGTCATCGCTCGCATTGTCCCTTGGCGGCGCGGCGTTGTGCCTGGTGCTGGCAGTGCCGGTCGGGTTGCTGGTGGTGCGCTACAAAGGCCGACTGGCAATCTGGGCCGAGCGCCTGCCGTATTTGTTGCACGCGCTGCCGGGACTGGTGATTGCACTGACGCTGGTGTACTTCGCCCTGCATTACGTACCGGTGCTGTATCAGACTTCAGGGTTGCTGCTGATCGCTTACGCGCTGCTGTTTCTGCCGCTGGCGCAGGCGCCGATTCGTACCGCCTTGAACAAGGCTGCGCCACAGCTGGAAGAGGCTGCGCGCACACTGGGCGCTTCATCGTTTACGGCGTTTTGCCGGGTGACCCTGCCGATCATTTTCCCGGCGTTGGGCGCGGCGTTTGCTCTGGTGTTTCTCGACGCAATGAAGGAATTGACGGCGACGTTGCTGCTGAGTCCGACCGGGCTTAACACACTGGCGACCGAGGTCTGGGCACACACGGCGAATGTCGAGTTCGCGGCAGCGGCGCCGTATGCGGCGTTGTTGATTCTGGTCTCAGGGCTGCCCGTGTATTTGCTGACGACGCGGATGTATCTGAGCCGCTAAAGGATCGCAGGCTTCGGCAGCTCCTACAGGGAACGCAAATTCCCATGTAGGAGCTGCCGAAGGCTGCGATCTTTTGAGGTTAAGCGCGGAACTGCCCCAGGCTGGCTTTCAGCTGCGCCGCCAGACCATCCAGCACCTTGCCACTGGCCGTGGTTTCCACCACTGCCTGCGCCGCTTTCTCGGCCTGAGCATGAATCGTCTCGACGCGCCCGCGTACCGCCTGCGCACCCTGCGCCTGATGCGCTGCCGCTTGCGTTGCCAGACCGATTGCCGCGTGCACCTGTTCGACCGAAGCCTGCACCGACTGCTGCAACCGCGCACTGTCACGCAACACCAGCAAGCCTTCGCTGGCCTGACGCCCGGCTTGGCCAATCGCCTCGACCGCCTCACGCGCCCCCTGCTGCAACGCCACGATGTGCGCCTGAATGTCACCGGTCGAACTCTGCGTCTTGCTCGCCAGCGCCCGCACTTCATCCGCGACCACGGCAAAACCCCGCCCGGTTTCACCGGCACGCGCCGCCTCGATCGCCGCGTTCAACGCCAGCAGGTTGGTCTGCTCGGCGATCCCGTGGATCACTGTCAGCACCACTTCGATCTGTTCGCTCTGCTGGGCCAGCCGTTCGATGACTTTCGCGCCAGTATCGACCTGCCCGGCCAGCGCTTCGATCAGACTGCCTACCTTGGCCGAGGTGCGGGTGTTTTCGTCGGTGGCCTGACGAATATCGACGACCTGCTTCAACGCCGCCTGCATGGCCTGACTTTCTGACTGCGCTTCGTCGGCCATCTGCGACAGCGCACGCAGACTTTCAGCAACTTCGTCGCGCTGCATTCCGGCCGCTGCATCGGCGCCAGCATTGCGCAGGGTCATTGCGCCAATTTCCACGCCAGTGCGCTGAGCGACATCGCCTGCCTCGCGCACGATCGGCTGCAACTTATCGACGAAGCGATTGACCGCCGAGGCCATGTCGCCGATTTCATCCTTGCTGTTGATCTGCACACGCTTGGTCAGATCGCCCTCGCCCGCCGCCAGATCGTCCATCGCCGCGTTGAGCATTTTCAGGCGATTGACCACCCGATGCCCAAGTACCACCGCCAGCAACAGCAGCACGCCGCAACCGACCAGCGCCAGGCCGAGGCCGATGCGCCAGCGCAATGTCGCAGCCGCCTCTTGAACGGTTTGCGCGGTGTTGGCCTTCATTTCACCCGCAGTGGCCTGTGCCGATTGCAGACGCGCCTGCATGGCCTTGGCACTGTCCGCCGCCGCGCCTTTGAGGCTGTCGCCGACCAGTTGATCGCTGCTGGCAATCAGTGCCAGAAAGCGCTTGTCGAGCTCGGCCAGATCGGTTTCCACCGAGGCCGTGGAAACACCCATCAGCACCTTGCCGATTTCCACGCCATTGGGATTGATCGAGGCCTCAAGGTAGTACACCGACGGATCGTTCTTCGCCGCATCGAGCACTTTATCCAGCGCACGCTCGCCCTGGCCTTTTTCCAGCAAGGCCTTGTTGATCGGGTTTTCGCGATTGAGGTAACGGGTCAGATGCTGGCCCGTGGCGTCGTCGTAGACCACGAACAACACGTTGGGATTGCGCTGGGCGCGCCGGGCAAATTCCGACAGCGTCGGAACGTCGCTGTCCCACATGGCGCGTGGCGCCACGGACGCGAGCAACTGTGCCATGTCGTTGGCCGAGTCCTTGAGATCCTTTTCCAGCGTCGCGCGCAGTTGCGCCTGCTCGTCTTTGAGACGCGCAGAAAGTCCCGCGGTCAGACGCTGACGAGTGCTGGCTGACAGCGCATCAAGACTCGAGGTGACTTCACGCCCGGCCTGCTCCAGTTCACCGGAGAGCTTCTGGCTGTCGGCGCCCAGGCGCAGTGCCAGATCGGCTTCCAGCGCCGTGACCGTGCTGCGCGTCAGGGCAACCGCCACCAACACCTGCACCAAAAGGGCGATACCAAGGGTAACGAACACCGGCCGCAACAAACGGCTTTGTAACAGTGAGAGAACGGCTGACACTTTAAATCCCTCTACTTCTGACGCCATTAATTTGATGGCACTCTTGTAGACAGATTCACAGCAAAGGTCATGCCGTCCAACAGGCATAAACGACAAAGGCCCCGATTAAGGGGCCTTTGTTTTTTACATCAACAACTTATCAGGCAAACGGATGACGCAGGACGATGGTTTCGTTGCGGTCCGGGCCCGTCGAAATAATGTCGATCGGCGCGCCGATCAACTCTTCAACGCGTTTGATGTAAGCGCGAGCGTTGGCCGGCAGCTCTTCCAGGGTCTTGGCACCCACGGTCGATTCGCTCCAGCCCGGGACTTCTTCATACACCGGCTGCAGGCCGACGTAGCTGTCAGCGTCAGTCGGGGCAACGGCATTACCTTGCGCGTCTTTGTAGCCGACGCAGATGTTGATGGTTTCCAGACCGTCGAGTACATCCAGCTTGGTCAGGCAGATGCCCGAAATGCTGTTCACGTCGATAGCGCGACGCAGAATGACGGCGTCGAACCAGCCGCAACGACGGGCACGGCCGGTGGTCGCGCCGAACTCGTGACCTTGCTTGGCCAGGTGCGCACCGACTTCGTCAAACAGCTCGGTCGGGAACGGGCCGGAACCCACGCGAGTGGTGTAAGCCTTGGTGATGCCCAGAATGTAATCGAGGAACATCGGGCCAACGCCCGAACCGGTCGCCACGCCACCAGCGGTGGTGTTGGAACTGGTCACGTACGGGTAGGTGCCGTGGTCGATGTCGAGCAACGAACCCTGGGCGCCTTCGAACATGATGTCCTTGCCGGCGCGACGCAGGTCGTGCAACTCGGCGGTGACGTCGAGCATCAACGGCTTGAGCAGCTCGGCGTATTCCTTGCACTCGGCCAGGGTTTTCTCGAACTCGATGGCAGGCTCTTTGTAGTAACCGACCAGCATGAAGTTGTGGTAGTCCACCAGCTCACGCAGCTTGTCTTCGAAGCGCGGCATGTTCAGCAGGTCGCCGACACGCAGACCACGACGGGCAACCTTGTCTTCGTAAGCCGGGCCGATGCCGCGACCGGTGGTACCGATCTTCAGCTCGCCACGGGCCTTTTCACGGGCCTGATCCAGCGCGACGTGGAAGGACAGGATCAGCGGGCAGGACGGGCTGATGCGCAGACGCTCGCGCACCGGTACGCCTTTCTCTTCCAGCTTGGTGATTTCCCGCAACAGAGCGTCAGGTGCTACCACCACGCCGTTGCCGATCAGGCACTGCACGCCTTCGCGCAGCACGCCCGATGGAATCAGGTGCAAGACGGTTTTCTCGCCGTCGATCACCAGCGTGTGACCGGCGTTGTGGCCACCCTGGTAGCGCACTACGGCGGCAGCATGTTCGGTCAGCAGATCAACGATCTTGCCTTTGCCCTCATCACCCCACTGGGTGCCCAGGACTACGACATTCTTACCCATAACACTTGTCCTCATTCGCGCAAACTTGGTGCCGGCGATAGCCGGCAGGAAAACTCAAGAAGCCAGTGGCGATAATTGCCAAAGCCCGTTCTGCTGAATCAATTGCCGGTCGCAGTCCGCATCACGGGCGGCGGCCAAAGGTTGTCCAGGCAAGGCCTGAACGACACGCTGACCCTCACTGCGCAACTGGCAAACCTGCTGCCAGAGTGCCGCATCCGTACTGTCAGGCATCCAGATACCGCCGGACGGTAGCTCGATCTCAGCACGCCCCAGGGTCACCAGGGTTTTCAAATCGGTGGAAAAGCCGGTCGCCGGACGTGCACGACCGAAATCGGCGCCGATGTCGTCGTAACGACCGCCCTGCGCGATGGACTGGCCAACGCCGGGCACGAACACCGCGAACACCACACCGGTGTGGTAGTGGTAGCCACGCAGCTCGCCGAGGTCGAAATACAGCGGCAACTGCGGGAAGCGCGCCGAAAGACGCTCGGCGATTGCCAGCAGATCTTCCAGCGCAGCGAGTACCGGCGCCGGCGCATTGGCCAGACGCTCACGGGCTGCGCTCAATACTTCACGCCCGCCGCACAGATCAACCAGTGCGCGCAACATGCCGGACAGATCGGCCGGCAGGCCTTCGGTCAGGGTAATCACTTCGTCGATGGCCTTGCGCTGCAGGGCATCGAACAAATGCTGCTCGACTTCGCCGGACAAACCGGCGGCGCGCGCCAGACCTCGGTAGATGCCGACATGGCCGAGATCCATGTGCACGTCCGGCACGTCGGCCAGTTGCAGCATGGCCAGCATCAGGCTGATGACTTCGACGTCGCTGCTCGGACTGGCGTCGCCGTACAGCTCGGCGCCCAACTGGATCGGACTGCGCGAGGACGACAAGGCACGCGGCTGGGCGTGCAGGACGCTGCCGGCATAGCACAGACGGCTCGGGCCTTCGCGACGCAGGGTGTGCGCATCGATACGCGCGACCTGCGGCGTGATGTCGGCACGGAACCCCATCTGCCGGCCCGATTGCGGGTCGATGACCTTGAAGGTACGCAGATCCAGGTCCTGGCCCGCACCGGTCAGCAGGGATTCCAGGTACTCGATATGGGGAGTCACGACAAATTCGTAACCCCAGCTCTGGAACAGATCCAACACCTGACGACGCGCGACTTCAATGCGCGCCGCCTCCGGTGGCAGTACTTCTTCGATGCCATCTGGCAGCAGCCAGCGGTCTACCGTTGCCATTACGCCATTCCCCTTTGATCCGGGCGGCCAGCACGAGGGCGAGCCTTGAGTGAAGCAGAAAATGACCGGGGCGTTCAAAACGCACGCGCATGAACGACGCAGCGAAAGGCCTGTCAGCGGCTTCGCCCATCACTTTCCTCGAAAAACGCTCGGGCCGTTCAAACCCGATGCCTGCACAAAAACAGCAATCAAACGTGCAGACGCAAAAAAGCCGGGAATTTCCCGGCTGCCGCATCATACACACGTTTTCCGAAAGGATCACCCCGCCCGAGGTTTTAGCCGCCGGGCGGAGTGATTCAGGTCAACGTCGTATCAAGGTTTGGCTTTTTCCAGGTAACGGAAGAAGTCGCTGCTTGGGTCGAGGACCAGGACGTCGGATTTGTTCGCGAAGCTTTCACGGTAGGCGCGCAGGCTACGGTAGAAACCGTAGAACTCCTGATCCTGACCGTAGGCCTTGGAGTAGATTGCAGCGGCCTGGGCGTCGCCGTCACCGCGAACCTCTTCGGATTCACGATAGGCTTCAGCCAGCAGCACGCGGCGTTGACGATCGGCGTCGGCACGAATGCCTTCGGCCAGCTCGTTACCCTTGGCGCGGTGCTCGCGAGCTTCACGCTCACGTTCGGTGCTCATCCGCTCGAACACGCTGCGGTTCACTTCTTTCGGCAGATCGATGGCCTTGACCCGGACATCAACCACTTCGATACCCAGCTCTTTTTCCGCCATCTTGTTCAGCGACGCAGTGATGTCAGCCATCAGCGCATCACGCTCACCCGACACCACTTCGTGCAGGGTGCGCTTGCCGAACTGGTCACGCAGACCGGATTCCAGACGACGGGACAGACGCTCGTCAGCGATCTGCTTGAGGCCCGAGGTCGCGGTGTAGAAGCGCTCGGCGTCCTTGACCCGCCATTTGGCGTAGGCATCGACCATCACGGCTTTCTTTTCAAGGGTCAGGAAGCGTTGCGTCGGGGCATCCAGCGTCAGCAGGCGGGCGTCGAACTTGCGCACCTGATTGACGTAAGGCACCTTCACATGCAGACCCGGCTGGACGTCCGCCTGAACCACACGGCCGAATTGCAGCAGCACCGCGCGCTCGGTCTGAGCGACGATGTAGAAGCAGTTCCAGCCCACCAGTACCACGACGACGCCAACGATCAGGGCGATCAGCGATTTATTGCTCATCAGCGGGTCTCCCTTGTACGCGTCTGCGGCACGTCAGTGACATGCGGCGTGACGTCCGTGTTGTTGCTGGCGGCCGAACCGGTCACCGGTGCGTTGCCCGAACTGTTCTGGATCATTTTGTCCAGCGGCAGGTAGAGCAGATTGCTCTGGCCGTTCTTGTTGCCGGTCACGAGTACCTTGCTGGTGTTGCTGAAGACTTCCTGCATGGTGTCCAGATACAGACGCTCGCGGGTGACTTCAGGTGCCTTGCGATACTCGGCGACCAGTTTGGTAAAGCGATCAGCCTCACCCTTGGCGCGCGAGATGGTTTCGTCGCGGTAACCGTTGGCATCTTCGATGATGCGCTGGGCCTGACCACGGGCTTCCGGCACCACGCCATTGGCGTAGGTTTCAGCCTGGTTGCGCGAACGCTGCTCGTCTTCACGGGCGCGGATCACGTCGTCGAAGGCTTCCTGTACTTCACGCGGTGCTGCTGCGCTCTGTACGTTGACCTGGGTGACGGTGATACCGGTGCGATAAGTATCGAGGAAACGTTGCAGACGCTCCTTGATTTCGCTGGCCATCAATTCACGACCTTCGGTCAGCACCTGGTCCATGGCGGTAGAACCCACCACATGGCGCAGGGCGCTTTCGGTCGCGTGCTGCAGACTGATTTCCGGCTGATCGACGTTCAGCACGAAGTCCTGCAGGTTGCTGATCTTGTACTGCACGGTCAGCGGCACTTCGACGATGTTCTCGTCTTCGGTGAGCATCTGGCCCTGCTTGGTGTACGCACGCTCACGCGTCACGTTCTCCATGTACTTTTTATCGATCGGCGGGAAGTAGATGTTCAGGCCCGGGCCGACGGTCTCGTAGTACTTGCCGAAGCGCAGCACCACGGCCTGCTCCTGTTCGTCCACCACGTAGACCGCGCTGTACAGCCAGACGGCCGCCAGCACGACAAGGCCGATGCCGAGCAGACCGCCGAAGCCGCCACTGCTCCTGCCCGACCCACCGCCGTCATCGCCGCGTTTCTTACCACCACCGAACAACCCGTTCAGGCTTTCCTGCAGCTTTCGGAAGGCCTCGTCGAGATCCGGTGGCCCCTTGCGGTCGCCGTTATTGCGGCGCTTGCCACCCCAGGGATCCTGATTATTCGAGTTGCCACCCGGCTCATTCCAAGCCATAGCGCTCTCCATCTGATAAAGCAAAGACGCACCCACGGCGCGCCGACCAATGCTACAGAATGCCTGCCGTTGCGGCACAACCGCTTTTTCAGGCTTTTATTGCAAAGTGTGTTGCTCGATGAATTCCATCGGCTGCAATCCTTCGCGGCTTACCAGTCGATTCAGCTCGATCCGGGGCAAACGAACGGCCAGCAGGCTGACACCCTCTTCATCGTATTCTTCTTTCTGCACCGCCCCGAGTTCGAAGAACTGCGCACGCAGCCTTGCGAATCGTTGCGGCAAGCGCAGGGTACCGACGAACAAATCACTGCCCAGCAACTCGGCGATGGCTTGTTCGAGCAATTCCAGACCAGTGCCATCGCGCGCCGAGAGCCAGACCCGTTGCGGTTTGCCATCGGCGTCGCGCTGGATCTGTGGCTCGACGCCTTCAAGCAAATCGAGTTTGTTATAGACCTCGAGGATCGGCAAGTCCTGGGCGCCAATCTCGCCCAGCACCACCATCACCTGCTCGATCTGCAACATGCGATCCGGTTCGGCGGCATCGATCACGTGCAACAGCAGGTCGGAATTGCTCGACTCTTCGAGCGTAGACCGAAATGCCTCGACCAGCTTGTGCGGCAGATGACGAATGAAACCCACGGTGTCCGCCAGGACGATCGGACCGAGGTCATCAAGCTCCAGGCGGCGCAGGGTCGGGTCCAGCGTGGCGAACAATTGATCGGCCGCGTACACGTCGGACTTCGTCACGTTGTTGAAGAGTGTGGATTTGCCGGCGTTGGTGTATCCCACCAGCGAAACGGTCGGAATGTCCGCACGCGAACGACCGCGTCGCGATTGCTCGCGCTGACTGCGCACCTTCTCCAGCCGGCCCTTGATCTGCCGCAAGCGAACCCGCAGCAGACGGCGGTCGGTTTCCAGCTGGGTCTCACCCGGGCCGCGCATACCGATACCACCACCCTGACGCTCAAGGTGAGTCCAGCCGCGAACCAGCCGCGTACTCATGTGGTCAAGCTGGGCCAGTTCGACCTGGAGCTTGCCTTCATGGGTGCGGGCACGCTGGGCGAAAATGTCGAGAATCAGCCCGGTACGGTCGATCACGCGACACTCGAAAACACGTTCGAGGTTACGTTCCTGACTGGGCGTGAGGATGTGATTGAAAATCACCAGATCGGCTTCTTCAGCCTTGACCAGGTCGCGCAGCTCCTCGACCTTGCCGCTGCCAATCAGGTATTTGGCGGTTGGCCGATGACGCGGCACGTTAAAAAACGCGACGGTCTCGGCGCCAGCCGAATTTGCCAGTTCCTGAAACTCCTGCGGATCTTCGCGCGCCTCAGGGTCCTGTCCATCCAAGTGAACGAGGATGACTCGCTCACCACCACCGTGGCGCTCAAAGAACAAAGGAGACTCCTATCAGGCGTTACCCGGCGCTGCGTCGGCATCGCCCTGTTCGTTTTCGGTTGCGCTAGGCAGACGAATCGGACGAACCGGCACGACGGTCGAGATAGCGTGTTTGTAGACCATCTGGCTGACAGTATTTTTCAGCAGGATCACGAACTGGTCGAACGATTCGATCGTCCCTTGCAGCTTGATACCGTTGACCAGATAGATGGAAACCCCGACTTTCTCTTTACGTAAAGTGTTCAGGTAAGGGTCTTGTAGCGAATGCCCTTTTGACATGTGCCGCACTCCTTTAAGGATTCAATAATAAAAAATGGATAATTCAGATGGCTTCGGCCGCCACACCCCCAAGGATAGACGGCAATTGCAAGGACTCAGCTCAATATGGAGATGGTCCCAAGGTATTTCAAGGCGCGTGGCAGATTGTCGCAATCAAGACTGTCCAGCCAGTGCAAATCGTCCCAGCTGCGCAGCCAGGTAAACTGGCGCTTGGCCAATTGGCGCGTGGCGATGATGCCGCGCTCCTGCATCTGGGCCAGTGTCAGCTTGCCGTCCAGATAATCCCAGACCTGGCGGTAGCCTACCGCACGTATAGACGGCAACCCCGGGTGCAGGGCACTTCTTTTACGCAGGGCTACGACCTCGTCGATGAACCCCTGTTCCAACATATTTGTGAATCTTTGTTCAATTCGCTGGTGCAGAACCTGGCGATTCGCCGGAGCAATGGCCAGGTTCGCGACAGTATAGGGCAATTGTTGACGTCCCGAAGCGGCTGCTTCGGTACTTTGCGCAGATTGTTGCTCACGCAGGGCGGTCATGCTCTGACCGCTGACTCGATACACCTCCAGCGCACGACTCAGGCGCTGCGGATCGTTGGGGTGAATACGCGCTGCCGACACCGGATCGATCAGCGCCAACTGCTCGTGCAGCGCTTGCCAGCCAAGGCGTGCAGCCTCTTCCTCGATCTGCGCGCGCACGTCTGGATCTGCCGCGGGCATGTCCGCCAGGCCATCCACCAAAGCCTTGTAATAAAGCATCGTGCCGCCGACCAGCAGCGGAATCTTTCCGCGTGCGGTGATCTCGGCCATGGCTTGCAGGGCATCGCGGCGGAAATCGGCAGCGGAATACGCCTCGGCGGGGTCGAGTATGTCGATCAACCGGTGCGGGTATTCGGCCAACAGTTCTTGCGAAGGTTTGGCAGTGCCGATGTCCATGCCGCGATAGACCAGCGCCGAATCAACGCTGATCAGCTCGCACGGCAGCACTTTGGTCAGCTCGATGGCCAGGTCGGTCTTGCCCGCAGCGGTCGGGCCCATCAGGAAAATCGCTGGAGGGAGCTGGCTCATCAACGACCGCGCAGGAACAGTTTGTCCAGATCGTCCAGGCCCAGTTGGGTCCAGGTCGGTCGGCCATGGTTGCATTGACCGCTACGCTCGGTGTTTTCCATGTCGCGCAGCAAGCCGTTCATTTCCGGCAGGGCCAGCCGCCGATTGGCACGGATCGCACCGTGGCAGGCCATGGTGCCGAGCAGTTCGTTGAGGTGCGCCTGGATGCGATCGCTGGTGCCGTACTCCATCAAGTCCGAAAGCACGTCGCCAACCAAGCGGTTGGCCTCGGCCTGCTTGAGCAATGCGGGAATCTGCCGGATTGCCAGGGTTTCCGGCCCCAGACGCTGCAACTCGAAGCCCAGCCGCTGAAACCACGCGGCATGTTCTTCGGCGCAATCGGCCTCGCGCTGACTGACCGCCAGCGACTCCGGCACCAGCAGCGGCTGGCCGCTGAGGCCCTCGCTGGCCATAGCGATTTTCAAGCGCTCGTACATGATCCGCTCGTGGGCGGCATGCATGTCCACCAGCACCAGCCCATGGGCGTTCTCGGACAAAATGTAGATGCCCTTGAGCTGCGCCAGCGCGTAGCCGAGTGGCGGAATGTCTTCCTGACCTTCCGGCAGCGCGTTGGCATTGGCCTCGGGCAGCGGCGCGAAAAACTCCTTGTACGCGGCCTGAGCCTCGGCGGCAGGCACCGTCGATTGCGGACGCGGTGTGTATTGATACTGATAAGCGCCGCCAGCGCCGGCACCGGATGAAGTGTTGAACGCCGGTTGCGCCTGCGGCTGCTCCAGCAGCGCATTGGCAGCCAGGCGCATTTCGCCCTGCGGACCGAATTCGCCCGCCTCGATGCCGCTTGGTCGCACGATAGCCGTGGTGACCGAACCGGCCAACTGATCTTCCGGACGCACGTCGCCCAACGCACGGTGCAGCGTGCCATACAGGAAGTCGTGAACCATGCGCCCGTCACGGAAGCGCACTTCGTGCTTGGTCGGGTGCACGTTGACGTCTACCGCTGCCGGATCGACTTCGAAAAACAGTGCGAAGGTCGGGTGCCGACCGTTGAACAGCACGTCGCGATAAGCCTGGCGCACCGCGTGGGCCACCAGTTTGTCGCGCACTGCCCGGCCGTTCACGAAGAAATACTGCAAATCCGCCTGGCTGCGGTTGAAGGTCGGCAGACCCACCCAGCCCCAAAGGTGCAAGCCATTGCGTTCGATCTCGATCGGCAGCGCCTGCTCAAGGAAACCCGAACCGCAGATCGCCGCCACGCGCCGTGCGCGGGCTGCATCATCGTGGGCCTCGTGCAGGCTGAGGATGGTCTTGCCGTTGTGGCGCAGATGGAAAGCCACATCGAAACGCGCCAGCGCCAGACGCTTGATCACTTCCTGCAGGTGATCGAATTCGGTTTTTTCGGTCTTGAGGAATTTGCGCCGTGCCGGGGTGTTGAAGAACAGGTCGCGAACTTCCACCGAAGTGCCGACCGGATGCGCGGCCGGCTGCACGCGGGGCGCCATGTCACGGCCTTCGGTTTCAACCTGCCAGGCCTGGTCGGCATCGCGGGTGCGCGAGGTCAGGGTCAAACGCGCCACGGAGCTGATCGACGCCAGCGCCTCGCCGCGAAAACCCAGGCTCATGACCTGCTCGAGATCTTCAAGATTGCGAATCTTGCTGGTAGCGTGGCGCGCCAGAGCCAGCGGCAGATCATCGGCGGAGATACCACTGCCATCGTCCCGCACCCGCAGCAACTTGACGCCGCCCTGCTCCACGTCGACGTCGATACGCCTGGCGCCGGAATCGAGGCTGTTCTCCAGCAATTCCTTGATTACCGAAGCCGGACGCTCGACCACTTCACCGGCGGCAATCTGGTTCGCCAGCCGTGGGCTGAGCAGCTCGATGCGCGCGGTATTCAATACCTGGTTCATTCTTTGGACGCCAGTTCGGTGCCGGGAATGGTCAGGTGTTGACCGACTTTCAGCTCGTCACTTTTCAGGTTGTTGGCGGCGCGCAAAGTGGCCGGCGAGACCTGATAGCGCACGCCGATCATCGCCAGGGTTTCCCCAGGGCCGACGCGGTGGTCGCGCGGGCCCTGGGCAATCTTGCCGGAGTCACGCAGCCAGGCGATGTAAGTGCCCGGCGGCGGATTCTGCTGGAAGAACTGGCGCACGCCGCTGCTGATCGAACGCGCCAGCGCTTGCTGGTGGCTCGAGGCGGACAGTTTGTTGGCCTCATTGGCGTTGGAGATAAACCCGGTTTCGACCAGGATCGACGGGATGTCCGGCGACTTCAGCACCATGAACCCGGCCTGTTCCACG
Source organism: Pseudomonas sp. (assembly GCF_035554175.1). Taxonomy (GTDB): domain Bacteria; phylum Pseudomonadota; class Gammaproteobacteria; order Pseudomonadales; family Pseudomonadaceae; genus Aquipseudomonas. The sequence goes on from NZ_DATMIV010000009.1 coordinate 27,909, forward strand.
CGCTGTTTGTGCAGCGGCGTGACACGACCGATGTTGGTCAGGACTTTCTGGCCGACATTGAGGCTTGAGGTCAGCGAGGCAGTCATCGACAGGTCGAGCAGCACGCCGGCCAGCATGCGGTCCTTGTCATCGAGGCTGACGTTGCCGGCACCACCGATCAGGTCGGAGCGGTTTTCACTGTCGGCCAGCCAACGGGCGGTCTCGGATGTAGCGCCACGATCAGACAGGGCGAACACCGAAGCACCGAACGCGGCCGCTGACGGTGCGGCGTCGGCGTGGATCGAAACGAACAGGTCGGCGCCCTTCTTGCGGGCGATTTCGGTACGCCCACGCAGGGGAATGAAGTAGTCGCCGGTACGGGTCAGCTCAGCGCGGAAGCCTTTCATGCCGTTGACCTGGCGCTGCAGCTCGCGGGCGATCTGCAGCACCACGTCTTTTTCACGCTGACCGCGCGAGCCGGATGCACCCGGGTCTTCGCCACCGTGGCCGGCGTCGATCACCACAATAATGTCGCGCTTGCCCGCAGGCGCTGGCGGTAGCTTGATCGCCGGTTCAGTCGGAGTCACCGGTACCGCCGGCACGGTCGCCACCGATGGCGTCGGCGCAGGTGGCGGCGCAGCATCGGCCGGGTTGTCAAACAGATCGACTACCAGACGGTTGCCGTACTGCGCGTTCGGCGCCAGCGAAAAACTTTTCGGGGTGACGGCTTTTTTCAGGTCGATGACTACCCGCAGGTCGGTCGGCGTACGCTGGGCCGAGCGCATTGCGGTGATCGGCGTGTTCGCCGTCTGCACATTCAACGGCGCGCCCAGCGTGGCGCCATTGATGTCGATGACCAGCCGATCCGGTGCGGTCAGGGTGAAGACGCTGTGCTGCACCGGGCCGCTCAGGTCGAACACCAGTCGCGTGTTGTCCGGCGCCCGCCACAGGCGCACGCTGTTGACCTTTGAATCGGCCACAGCGTTGACGGTTACTGCCATCAACATCAGTCCAGCGGCAGCCACCAACGCGCGAAAGCGCATACCAAACCCCATCATTTAATTGGATTCCAATGCCAAAGCGGCACACCAGGCCTCGCCACGCGAGCCCTGGGCTAAAATTTTCAGCGAACGCCCGCTGCCTTGCGGGCTAATGGTAATGGTCAGGTCAGGCTTTGGCAAAAAGCCTGCACCTTTATCGGGCCACTCGATCAGGCACAGGGCATCGTCTTCGAAGTAGTCGCGGATGCCGAGAAACTCCAACTCCTCGGGATCGACCAGGCGATACAGGTCGAAGTGGAAAGCGCGGATGTCACCGATCTCGTAGGGTTCGACCAGAGTGAAGGTCGGACTTTTTACCGCCCCGACATGCCCCAGGCCGCGAATGATGCCCCGCGACAGGGTGGTTTTGCCCATGCCCAGATTCCCTTCGAGAAAGATCAGGCCATGGCCCTGGGTCACGCGGGCGATCCGTGCGCCAAAGTCGCTCATCGCCTGTTCATCGGCCAGGTACAGGGTTACTTCAGACACGGTGCATGCTCCTCCAACAACTGACGAATGGCTGGAATCAGATCACTGGCCGCCAGCCCACGGCCGAATTTTCCTTGCTGCAGGCCGGCATTCGCGTGCAGCCAGACTGCCAGGCATGCAGCGTCGAATGCGCCCATGCCCTGTGCCAGCAGCGCGCCGATCAAACCGGCCAGCACATCTCCGAGACCACCGGTAGCCATCGCCGGATGGCCTTGATAACACAGGGCCAGATGCCCATCGGGATGCGCGATCAGACTGCCGGCGCCTTTCAGAACCACTACCGCTGAATACTTCTTGCTCAACGCCAATGCAGCGGCCGGACGATCCGCCTGCACGTCGGCAGTGCTGATGCCCAGCAAACGCGCCGCTTCGCCCGGATGCGGGGTGATCACGCACTCCTTGGGCAACCGGGCACACCCGCTGGCCAGCAGGTTCAACGCGTCGGCGTCCCACACCTGCGGCAACGCTGCATTGGCGGCTGCTGACAACAGGGCGCGACCCCAGCTCGCCTGACCGAGGCCCGGCCCCACCACCAACACCGAAACCTTTCCCAGCAGGCCCATCAGCTGATTGGCTGAAGAGGTGCCGAGCGCCATGGCTTCAGGTACGCGGGTCAGCGCCGCGGGGACATGTTCGGGGCGGGTCGCCAGCGACACCATGCCCGCGCCGCTACGCAAGGCCATTTCCGTGCAGAGCAAAATGGCCCCGCCGAATCCGTGATCGCCGCCGATCAGCAACACATGGCCGAAACGCCCCTTGTGCGAAGTGGGCGCACGCGGGGCAAGTGCGGGAAGATTAGCGGCGCTCAGACGTCGAGCGCAGACGGGAATGTCACTGAAAATGTCTTCGGTGGCTTGCAGATCGTTGAAGACCAACTCGCCGACATGATCCGCCGCATCGCCGGTCAACAGCCCGACCTTCAAACCAATGAAGGTCACCGTTAGATCGGCATGTACCGCGACACCCAGTTCACGCCCGGTATCGGCACATAGCCCGGACGGAATATCGACCGCCGCTACCGGCAAACCGCAGGTGTTGATAGCGTTGATCGTCGATGCATAGGGCTCACGCACTTCACCGCTCAGGCCAGTGCCGAGCAAGGCATCGAGCACGATTCCACGCAGTTCGCTCTGCACCTGCCAGCCATGTACCGCAACCCCTGCGGCCAGCGCATCGGCATGGGCTGACGCCGCGTCGCCCTGCAAACGCTGCGGGTCGCCTACCGCCAACACCCGCACCGACCACCCGGCACGCCGTGCCAGCAGCGCCACCAGATAACCGTCGCCGGCATTGTTGCCATGCCCGGCGAGCACCGTCAGCTCGTTGGCCGCCGGCCACTGGCGCACCAGCGCACGCCACATCGCGCGGGCAGCGCGCTGCATCAATTCGAAGCCCGGCGTGCCGGCGGCAATCAGCCGGGCGTCGAGTTCGCGCACCTGCGCGGCGCGGTACAGCGCGTCGGGTAATTCATCTTTCGTCTGCGGCATGCGTCTTCGGGCTCCGATGTCTGGCAGAATTATACGCACCTCAGCTCCGGTTTCTCTCGCCTCATGTCCGCCATCACCACAGACCTGCCCGCCCTCGCCCAATCGATCAAGGATTGGGGCCGCGAGCTGGGCTTCCAGCAAGTCGGCATCAGCGGTCTGGATCTGGCCGAGCACGAACAGCATCTGCAACGCTGGCTCGAGGGCGGCTACCACGGCGACATGGAGTACATGGCGGCCCATGGCAGCAAGCGCTCCCATCCAGAGGAACTGGTGCCAGGCACATTGCGCGTGGTGTCCCTGCGCATGGACTACCTGCCCGGCGACACACAAATGGCGCAAATGCTGGGGCAACCGGAAAAAGCCTACGTGTCGCGTTATGCCTTGGGCCGCGATTACCACAAATTGATCCGTAAACGTGTGCAGCAATTGGCCGACAGGATTCAGGCCGAGATTGGCCCGTTCGGTTTTCGCGCCTTCGTCGACAGCGCCCCGGTGCTGGAAAAAGCCATTGCCGAACAGGCCGGCCTGGGCTGGATCGGCAAAAACACCCTGGTGCTGAACCGCAAGGCCGGCAGTTATTTTTTCTTGAGCGAACTGTTCGTCGATCTGCCCTTGCCGGTGGACGACCCGCACAGCAGCGAACATTGCGGGCGCTGCACCGCATGTCTCGACATCTGCCCGACCAAAGCCTTCGTCGGCCCGTATGTGCTGGATGCTCGCCGTTGCATTTCCTATTTGACCATTGAGCTTAAGACCGCGATTCCCGAAGACTTGCGACCGCTGATTGGCAATCGGGTCTTTGGCTGCGACGACTGCCAGATCGTCTGCCCGTGGAACCGCTTCGCCCGGCCATCCGGGGAAAGCGATTTCAAGCCACGGCACAATCTCGATAATGCTGAACTGGCCGAACTGTTTTTGTGGGATGAAGAGAAGTTTTTGAGCAGCACCGAAGGCTCGCCGTTGCGGCGTGCCGGGTATGAGCGCTGGTTGCGCAATCTGGCGGTGGGACTGGGCAATGCGCCTTCAACGATCCCGGTGCTGGAAGCGTTGAAGGCGCGACGGGATTATCCGTCAGAGCTGGTCAGGGAGCATGTGGAGTGGGCGCTGAAGCGCCATTCAATATAAAGAGCAGACGTCGTTCTGAGGGGGACGATCAAACCCATTCGAGTCTTCACTTGGCTACATACGCGTGCCCCCACTCTGGATCGTGCGGTCCCCGCTGCATGATGCGGAGGTGTCTGGTCTCGTTGTTCACCAGATAAAACACCCTTTGCTCACCCCCTACCCGAAAATGCATGTGCGTATATCCTTTGTGCAAACTGGAGGGATAGAAGAATTTATAGTGAGGGTAAGGGTCCAAGCGGCTTCCTGAAAAAATTCTGGTAGCTTCGTTTGGATGAGTACCCCTTTGAACCTCGGCTATGAAATCACCATATTTTCCCCGTGCAGTTTTGCCGAGACCACCTTTAGGGAAACCGTCCAGATTAGCTTTATCGAGGAACTCTTCGGTAATCCGCCAGCCCGCTGGCTGCTCTGCCTCAGCGGCGGCATCTGCGGCCGCGGCCAATCTGGCTTGCCTCCTGTCGAACGGCATACCGAACGTTGCATACTCCCTTTCTATAATCCTCACCGGCGGCTCGTCAGCCAGTTGCACAAGGTAAGGCCGCGGCTTAAGGGATTGTGCGACGGCTTGTCTGGCCGCCAATGCCCCTGCTGCTGCCGATGCAATACCCAGCCCCAGACTGACCCAACCGAGTATCGCGCCGACCTGGGATTGCTGGTCATATGCATACGCGACCTCGCTGCCGATGGCCGCCGCTCCGGAAGCGACGCCCAAGCCCATGGCCAACAGGGCTAATGGCGTCGCCGCGCCCAGCGTCACGATGCTGGCGACGATGCCGAGAAAGCCCAGCGCTATTCCCGCAATCGACTGCCAGGAAACGTGTCCCGTAGGGTCAACACGATTGACGGGGTCGCCGAGGCAGTAGGCGTAGGCATTCAAACCGCCCGCCGCGAACGGACTCATGCTGTCGGGGCTGGTGAAGCGCATCAGGGTAGGGCTGTACGCTCGATAACCATTGCCCAGCAGATACAGGCCAGTGGCCGCGTCCCGTTGCTCGCCATTAAACCCCGCCAGGCTGAACAGCCCACCTTCGCCAGGGCGATGCCCGTAAGGGCTGTAGGCGCAGTCATCCCACCGCTCGCCATGCAACTGAGTCAGTACACTTTGCTGTTGATCGGTACCGAAAATCCGGTTGCCGGCCTCTGCCCCGAGTTGTTGTTGGCCCAATAGATAACCGCCGTGACGGACGATACTGCGCGAATCATTGCCACGGATTTCACTGCTGACCTTGGCGTTGTGATAGTAGCGCTGCATATCCGACAGGCGCGGTTGCGACAGTTCCACGATACGGTCAAGGCCGTCGTAATGAAACCCGCGCGCGACCTCCCCGCCTGCGCGGGTAACCTGAACCAGACGCCCGAACACGTCATAAGCCAGGGTGCGCGCCTGATCATCTCTGATCATGCGCCCGTTAGCGTCGTACTCGAGGGTGACCGGCTCCGGATAATCGGCGTGGGAGTGCGTCACCGCGACCAACTGTGCCGGATCGACTTTGCTGAAGCTGAAAGTCGTCGTGTTGACGCCTTGGGGAAAGGTGGTTTGCAGCGCAAGGATGTTATCCAGCGCGTCAAAGGTGAAAATCTGCTGGACGATCTCCTTGCCATAGGGATCCCGTGGCCGCTGGCTGCCAGCGCAGTCGTACTGCTTGAGGCGCCCGCGTACATCGTACGTGAATGTCTCATCCCGCAACACGGCGGCGCCGCGCTTCAAAACCTTCTGCGCCAGCTTGCCAGTCGAGGTGTAGCTGGACGTCAGCGTCTGGGTGGGCAGACCGCTGACTTCCAGACTTCGGATGGTTTCACGCCCGATATCATCGTAGGTCAAACGCGTCGTCAACAGACGATTGGACGACGTGTCGCGCGTTTCGATCCTCTCCAGCAGACCGCGTTTGTCATAGAAAAAATCTGCCTTCACCGCACCTTGCTTGAACGAGGTCCTGCGTCCGCAGTTGTCATAGACCGACTGATGCTTTGTCCCCAGCGCATCCACGTACGTCAGAGGCCGACCGAAGAGCGACCAAGTATAAGAAACGGTCTTGCGGTGCAAGCCATACTGAGTGGTTTCCGATTTCAGACGACCGGAAGAAAAATACTCAAAATGACACTCGCGACCTTGTTCGATGCAACTTTTGGTTTTTCCGTTCAAGACATCGTAGGTGAACTGGGTGGTCAACCCGTTATCTTTGCCCTCGGTCACGGCTTTGCGCTGGGTCAACAATCCACCTAACTCTGGCGCATGGACGAAATCGACTGCCTGCCCCATGGCATCGGTGGAGGACTTGGCCAGGCGGCGGCCGCCCTCATAACTGACAACCGACTTGCGCGCTCCCGCAGTCATTTCAGTCACACGGTTCAACCCATCGAACCGCTGTTGCCCCAGTAACACACCGGCCACTTTGATTTCCACGGGCAACTCATCAGTGCTGTGGTTGGCAAACGTGGTTTCCACGGCATGGCCGTCCGGCAGAACACTGCGAACCATCCGGTCGAACACATCATATTCGTAGCGGGTCTGGTTACCTGCCGGATCGGTCTGGCTGAGGGTGCGACCCAGGCCGTCATACTTGTAAACGGATTTGCCCAGGCTCTGCCCCTTGAGATCGAACATTTCAACACTGTCTGGCTTACCGAAAGCATTGAGGGCGGTGACGGTCTTGCCCATGCCCTGCTGCCAATTCTCCTGCTGGCGTTTGATCGGATCGAACTCACTGTGCTCGACTCGCCCATCGCCGTGGCGGGTTTGCGTGACCTGTCCCCAATTGTCGTATGAAAACTCTGTTTTCACGGCTCGCTCGAGGCCGTCCCACCAGTCGCTGCGAACGACTTCCACCGGCCGTCCGGTCTGGTCATGCAGAGCGGTGTAGACCGTGCGCATCGGGCAAACACCTTGCGGATCAGGATTGTCGCAATCCTTTTCCTGAACTTTGCAGATGCGCCCCAGAGCGTCGTATGTGGCTATTTGCATGCCGCCTGACGCGTCTGTGGTAGTCATCGTCGCTGGCTCGTCAACCTCGGCCGCGTGGTAGCTCCAGCGGGTAGCGGAAGCGTACGCAGTACCGGGTGCGAGTGTCTTGCACAGACGCCGGCCAAGCTTGTCGTATTCGTATTCGATCACGCGATCGTCAGCATCGCGCTCGGACACCAGCAGTCCGCTCAGGGTCGATAGGGTCTGCTCACTGGAGCTGGTTGTGGCGTCAAAACCGTGTACGGTTTTCTTCAGCACCAGTTTCGTCCCGTCGAGCACATACGAGTAATCGATGCGAGTCGTTGTAGCATTGCGGGTAACGCTTTGCTGTTGCAACAAGCCGTGCCTTGCAGGTTCATTGGGAGTATTGAGGTGAACCAGATCGACTTGGGAGCGAAGCATCTCCGTTCCCTCCACCCGTTCGAAAAAGCTTTCCTGGATGGCCACCACATTGGCCTTCGTTGCGCCCTCAAGGGCGGGATGCAGAGCATATCGATAGCGCGTAACGGTAGAGGCACCACCGCCAGCCGCAGGAATCACGGTCTTCTGCTTTAGGAAGCGGACAAAGCCGAGAGGATCTTCGGGGCAGCCTTCTGATTCGGTAGCTGGATAGTATTCGAATTGCGTGGTAATCCCGTTGGTCTCTACCTGTTTCAGCAAATTACCGGCAGCATCGAATTCAGTGGTCGATGTCTCGAAGCGCTGGTTTTTGGTAGTGCTGTTTTCGTACACGAGGGTCTGGGTCTTGGGCATTCTGAACTGTGCACTCTGGCCGCTGAACGGCTTGGTGACGTCGCAGTGATACTCGGTAGAAGTCGAAACGACTGCGTCTTTGCACGTGGTGACTTCAGAGACCAGCAGATGAAACTTGTTGTAAGTGCGCTTGGTGTGGGTATGAAGTTCGCCCCCAACAATCAACCGTTCGGTGGAACTGTATTGATAGTTGTGCGGCGCACGGTAGAGAGGGTCACCATCATCCTTTGAATCGGGCGGTATACCGTGCCCCAGGTAGTTTCGATCAGAATAAGTGTAAGTCTTGACTACTTTGGGCTGCCCTTGCTTGGCGAAAATGTCATGGGCAATCACGTAGGGCAGACTTTGCACTCCACCCAAAACGGGAAATTCGTGACCAAGCTGTTTGTAGCGAATGCTTTCCACGGCTCCGAGCGGCGATACCACGCGCTTCACATAGCTTTTGCCGTCAATGTCTTCGTACTGAATATCCCAACCCCGGCCTACCGGCAAGCCGATGGCGGTGACGCGATCATTTTTGAACGTCATCGAGAATACAGCGCTGTCCTGCCCCCCAGGATTCTGGGTCAGTGTGAGCAGGCCAGCAGTTCGGTTGACCTGGAGCAGCTTTCTTTTTACGTCGCTGATTTCCACGAGCATAGGTTGCTCATTGAACAAGGCATATTTCAGGACGATGCTCGCACCGTTCGCAGCGATAATCTTCTTGGGCACAGCGACTTGAGTGGCACCGAAAACCTCAAGCTCTTCTCGTCGACCATCCTTATAGAGGACTTCATATCGCCCGTTGCCTGATTTCAGAACCTTGGCGCTCTCTAACTTCATTTCCTTGAAGAACAGAGCTTCGGGTGTTTCAGTGGCTTTATAAGTTTCACCGCTGGCCAATGTCATGACTTTACTGCGTAAATCATAACGACTGGTCGACAGCGACCATCCCGTGCCAAAGCCTGCGTTGCGTACATTGAGAGGATTAAAGCCCAGCGCAAGGTTGAACGAGGGTCCGTTAAGATCATTGGAGCGGATGGCGCCGAGTGTCAAAGCCAGGGTATATATGCCCGTGCGCGGATCAACGCCTCCCGCGACAAAAGCTCCAAAATTGAATGCGTTGGAACTTACTGAATCAATAGTTTGACTATCCATAGACAACATCCAGTGATTTACAGAAAAAAACAACGAGCAAGCGTCGCGCTCACTTCACAGAAAATAATCAAGCCAAAAACTTCAGGACACTTCCTGTCAACTTAATGTAAACGAGCGGTTAGCAATATCGGGATTGATACGAATTCTGTGCTCGGTACCGTACTCATCAAAAACCTGCAGATCCAATTGAGCCTTACGCGCGGGTTTGTCCGGATAGTCCGCTGTCAAATGGCTGAGGACTGATATTGTCCCCGGATCCTGCAGTATGGAGCGGAATCCTTTCAAGGTACGCGCGGTGACTTGGGCACCATAGATCGGTCCAATATACGCTACATAACTTCGCAACCCGCTCGATACATCGAGCGCGTTACCCGACGAGAAGAACTCAGTGGCAAATTCTTCATCATATTTGGTATCGAAACTTTTCCAGTCAAGCAAGTTGATCTGCCTACCTTCCGCCCGTAAAGCGATACTGTGCAATTCGGTCCGTTCATAAAGGCTGGGCATATCCAGAACTCTGGTCTTTTCCATCACGAAATGGGCAATTGGATATTGCTTGGGGGCAATTGCTTCCAGGGTAATACTGCTGTCAAAGCCATTGCGGCCATCGCTTCGATACCTGGTGCCTTGCAGGGTGATCTCGGCGGCAATCTGAATCGAACCCGGGCGGCTACAGGTGACCCAGAACTCGAAAATCTGCGTAGTTTCCGATGGATCGGAGATCCGGTTATCCGATGCTGGCACCAGCGGCACAACGCGCGCCGCACCACCCGACATATCGTGCGCATAGCGGTTCTCCCGCGTCCCTACATCCCAGTCACCACCTAATGGTGCAGCGGTGTCATAGCTGATCAATTTCAGGGTTTGCAGGGCCGGATGCCCATAAAGCGACACGCCTTGAGCCTGCGAGTTTTCTGCCGTCACCAGCACCAACACCCGGACTTGCATACGACCGTTGGCATACAGCGCCTTATGACGAATGGTCGGAGAATCAAACTTTACTTTAAGTTCCTGAATACTCAAATCCTGCTCAAACATATCAACATCCTAATAATTAATGATTGCCGGCACAGTTCCACGCACCCGACCAAGCATATTGATACACGCATTCAGCCCAAACAACAGAAGCACTCTATATCCATATGTAATGATGCAAATCGCAACACCAACAGGGAAAAAATTCGAAACTTATTCATTAGCAATTCGCCACTCACGCTCCCTTTTACAGCCAATGCAATATTTACCCTCTAAAAATAATGACCCAAAAAAAATCCACCTTTACGACATCGTTTGAAATACGATACAAGAGATGGACTAAATTTATATTACTACTCGACGGCGCCGATCAGATCATAAGCGGCTCAGGCATCATCGTCACTGCTTTCAGACCCCAAGCCACTATCGGAAAAATCCGAAAGTTCGAAAATATCGTCAAAAACCGGCTCGTGGGTTCTGATAACGATCTCGCGATCCAGGCTCGCGTTTCGAAGATACTCATTTATATGTAATACCGCAGCCGGGCTCAAGGGATTATCAATCAAATTGACATACACTTCCTGGGTGTCCGGTATTTCAAAAAAATCTTCGCTAATATCGACAATATTGTTACCGCGCAAATCAAGCAGTTTCAGATTACTCAGTTGCTCCACACCGGAAGGCATCTGAGACAGACCCGTGTTGCCCAGGTACAACTCTTTCATCTGCCGCATGAATCCTACATGAGGAACCACACCCAACGGATTTCCATCAAGCCTCAGCAGGGTCAGGGTCTCGATTCTCGACAGTCCTTCCGCCTCGGTTTCAGACATTCGAAGTGAGCAGTCTTTCAAAATCAGATGCCGCAAGTCGCGCATCTGGAAAATGCCCGTAGCGAAGCCGTCCATTCGCACTTTCTCAAGAAGCAGATAACGCACGTTGGGGAAGCTGTCGAGAAAGCTGCCTAATATCACGTTCGGATTACGTGCATCCAGCACCAGCTCTGTCACATGCTCGAACGTCACGCTCATGCGCGGCAACTCAGCGTTAAAATCAATGAAAGAAGAGAAGCTTTCATCTCTTTCATCGTCAGACGAAATCAACTTTTGCTGCCAAACGACTTGCAGCTTGTCACTGAATTGCTGACGCCACTGCAGTTGATCCGCCAGATCTTGAGCGTTCCATTCGGCCCCTTCCGTTGGATGGGAAGGCACTTGCACGCGCCATACCTCCAACTCTTGGCGCAGCGTTGCGAATTCTTTCTCCAGACGATTCAAAACCATGCCGAGGTCGTGCTGTAGGCGCTGGTTTATAAACGTTTTCACTTCTTCATCCGGAATTTCCGGATAAAGATTACGAATGCGCTCTTCGAATGGTTTCGTCGATTTGGCCTCCTCGTCAGATCCGCCACGCAAATACCCCGCGTGCCGGTCTTGCAATCTGCCGACCTCGGCAACCGATGGCAGCGGCGTCAGACCCAGCAATTCGCTCACAGCCTTTCGCGATGGCAAGGGCTGTGCTCGAATCAACTGCTGTAACGTCGCGCCATCGCCGTGCGCCACTACGAGCAGTCGGCGTTGCCCGGGCTGCAAAAGACGCCAGACTGCGGCATACAGATCCATCGATCGTTCGGGTAACGGTATGTCGCTGCCCTGGATCACATAGCCTTGCTGCTGACGTGTCAATGTGTAACGCACTTGCGACAACGCATCACCGATAGCGCTGAGGGTTTTGCCTTGCGACATGCCCTGACGAATTTCGATGCGCACGTCTCGCGGCCAATGTTCAAGCTGCCCGAGCATTTGCAACGTCAGCAGGTCGCTGTCGAGGCTGGATACCGAATCCAGAAAAATGCCTTCACAGGCTCGGGCAAGACGAACGTTGCGCAGCGCCAACAGCGTCTTTTCTGCCATGTGCCTCGGCATCCCTGGCTGGAGGCGTAAATGCAGATGGTCGCTTGCACTTGCCTGCCGCCACAGCGCTTGCGCGGTCGTCTTGGGCAGTTGAGGAAAAATCCGCCGCATCCGCAACGTGTTTTCATCGCAGTCGAGTTCGAACGCACGCTCACTCTCCTGAAAAAGGAAAGCGCGGTGTTGCTGGACACCACGCTCGATCGGATCACCCTCGTGTAACGGCAGCAAAGCCTGCAGTTGTGGATCGGCCTGCGCACGCACCGACGGATCTGAATGTTGCATTTTTGTGATGAACAGGCGGATGTTCTGATCGAGCGTAAAGCGCCTTAGCGTGTCCTGCAGCAAGGCCAGCGATTCAGGATGAATAGAGGATTGCTGCGCCAGCAGTGTGTCCACGCCACTCACGGCAAGAATTCGTTCAAGGGCGACCGGGGAGAAATCGTCCACTGAATACCCCGTGCGACGGATCAGTTCTGTCGTGTGGCTATGTTTCGAATACTGGCCTGGAGGACGATTGCGCGGATCGCCACTATCGAGCGGAAACCACAATCCGTCCTGCGTGCCTGGCTCCAACAGCGGACCGGAAGGATGCAGTTCACCAGCCTGTGTGGCTCGAAACAGGCCACTTTCGGCGTCCCGGACCACTTGCACGATATGATCATCAGCGACGGTGACATATTGACGCTGTTTGAAATTCCAGACGCCCTGCGCATCAGGTTCGCCAAGACCTTTTGGAGTGGGTATCCGGTAATCCGCCAGCGATGAATTGGTGAAAAGCGCTGCGAATCCGGCGGCCGTGGTAGATATCGGGCTTGCGCTTATACCGACCGCTGGCATCACTGACACCCAATCATGCCCAAAGCTCGGGGCATCGGGTGCCTGGCCGTGCGCAACGGTCAGATGCGGCAATGTTGAAAACAAGAACGACGGCCGATCAGGGCCATCTATGCTGAAATCGAGGGTTTTGGTTGGGGATGGTAAAGGTTTGACCTTTGGCGGTTTGCCAGTCATGAATGCTCGTCCTTGAGGGTTTTTATGTTGGCCACGTAGTTGAAGGACCAACGGCGGGTATCGGAAAACGCACTTCTGGTGCGAATTCCGATAATTGAACCTCACAGCTTATCGGCAGGCGCAATACCGAACATATACATAGTTACTACACCCACCGATATTGCATCGATGGAGCTCCGTTCACCCTCGTTCCAGATACAAATTACGCTCGTAAAAATTCACGCGAATCGCCAGCTTATGCTCTGTACCGTACTGATCAATGGCACGGAAGTGAAGCACGCTGCCGACTTTGTATTTCCCCGCATCTTTCGAATATTCGGACAGGACTTGAACGACGGTCAGGTAACCATCGCGATCATTGACAGTTACGCTATACCGCTTCTCCTGTCTTGTAATGGCATCAGAAGTAAAATTGTACAGATTTTGATTTCCGGCAAACGGCAAGTACGCGGTGAACTCGGATCGTTCGCGACGAACAAGCGTAGCCTCCATATAATTCGTTTTTATTTCATTAAGTTTGTTACCGCCCGCGAAGACGTGATCATCGCCTGGTTGTACTCCATCTACAATCCAGTCGACCAGTCTGATCTGCTGCCCCTGCGGAAACAGGCCTAAATAATAGTTCCAGATACGATTGCCGGGTTCTTCATTGCCGCGGCGCGTCTGAAACCAGTCAAACAGTCCAATCGAATAGGTCTCGGGCGTTCTTGCTTCGAGCGTTACGCTGCTGTCATGAACACTGGAAAGCGTGGTCCCGTTACTGACAATCCTCACCCCATTCAGAGACAGGCGCGCACCGATCTGGGTCGTACCAGCGCCCGAAGAGGACACCCAGAACGTGCGAACCTGAGGATGGACGCTGTCACTTTCCACATCATCTTCGGCATCTTCTCTGACGGTAAGCGGAGTTTGCGCCTCAACGGTAAACCTTCCTTGCTCAGTGCTCGCAACCCAGCCGTCGCGCAACGTCTTGCCAGTGTTGTAATGCACCAGTTCAATGCTGTCCATGACCTGCGCCGGTACGTGCATAGCATTGCCGTCGGCATCTACCCCGGAAACCAGAACCTGCACTTTCACCTGCATTCGACCATTACCGAACAGCGACTTGCTGCGAGTAACATCGTTGGCATCAAACTTGACACTCATCAGGCCAAGGCCTGCGAGAATCGGCGCAATGGTTGGTTGTTCGTGTGTAGCGTCCATGCTTTCGCTCATGATGCATTCCTTTAAAAAAGTCACTTGAATATTGACATCGAAAAGATGCCAACAAAAAAATTACAGACCTTTTAAAGGAACCGCAAAGCGAAAAATGTAAGAACATGCACTTGCGCCTCTAGCGGCTTATAGGCGTTTATCCGGCAACCAACTATTTTTTCCCGCAACAAGCATTAATGCTCGTCGTTATAAACAAACTTTGGCATTTCCCAATGAAAACGGATCGCCAGCAGACGTAACAAAAACCCGCCGAACAAAGTGATCAGAATGGCTTGTTCACCGGGCACATTCAGATAAAGACACAGCATGTAACACCATGCTGCGGCAAAGGAGACACTCGCATAAAGTTCGCGCCGAAAGATCAGCGGAATGTCGTTGCAGAAGATATCGCGCAGGATGCCGCCAAACACGCCGGTGATGACGCCGCTGACTGACGCGACCAACATGCCGTGGCCCATTTCAAGGGCGGTCATGCAGCCAATCAGGGTAAATGCCACCAGGCCGACGGCATCGAGCACCAGAAACAGCGAGCGCAGGTGACGCATCCAGCGCGCAGTGAACACCGTGAACATTGCCGCGACCGAAGTCAGCACCAGGTATTCAGGATGTTTTACCCATGTCAGCGGGTAATGCCCCAACAGCACATCGCGCACCGAACCGCCGCCCAAAGCCGTAATGCAGGCGATCAGCACCACACCGAACCAGTCCATACCGCGCCGTCCGGCAGACAGCGCGCCGGTCATGGCTTCAGCGGTAATGGCGATCAGATAGAGCATCAGCAACATGGTGGCAGTCCAGGCAGGAAGGCGCGCAGTCTAGCCATTTCGCTGCGGCACCAAAAGAGGGCGCCGCATAACGCCGGGATCACATCAGAACTTGATGAAATGCTCGCGGTAATGCTGCAGCTCGGCGATCGATTCGCGGATGTCGTCCAGCGCCAGATGGGTGCCGCCCTTCTTGAAGCTGTCGCGCACCTCCGGTGCCCAGCGCGCGGCGAGTTCCTTGAGCGTGGAGACGTCGAGGTTGCGGTAGTGGAAGTAACTTTCCAGCGCCTTCATGTGGGTATAAAGGAAGCGACGGTCCTGGCAGATGCTGTTGCCGCAGATCGGCGACTTGCCCTTCGGTACCCATTGTTCCAGGAAGGCGATGGTCCGGGCTTCGGCTTCGGCCATGCTGATGCGGCTGTCGCGCACGCGCTGGGTCAGGCCGGAGTTGCCGTGGGTGCGGGTGTTCCACTCATCCATGCGCGCGAGAACTTCGTCGCTGTGGTGGATGGCGATCACCGGGCCTTCGGCCAATGTATTGAGGTCACTGTCGGTGACGATGGTGGCCATTTCGATGATCACGTCGTTGTCCGGGTCCAGACCGGTCATTTCCAGGTCGATCCAGATCAGGTTCTGCGGGTTTTGCATATTCGGGCTCCTAGGCAATGCTGCGCAGTTTAGCCTAGGCCGGTGGCCGGGCGTGCTAAACTCGCGGCCGTTTTACCTAATCGCTGCATTCTTCAGACGGAACACCCATGGCCAAACGCCAACTCAATCGTCGTCAAAACTGGCGCATCGAAAAGATTCAGGGCGAGCGCGCCGCACGCGCCGCCAAACGCGAGTCCTCGGCGGTCGAAGCCCTCGAAGGCGGCGACCTCGGCCCTGAACAACACGGTCTGGTCATCGCCCACTTCGGTGTCCAGGTCGAAGTCGAGGCTGTCGATGGCGAACTCGCCGGCCAAGTGTTCCGCTGCCACTTGCGCGCCAACCTGCCGGCACTGGTGACTGGCGACAAAGTGGTCTGGCGCGCCGGTAACCAGGGCATTGGCGTGATCGTCGCGCAACTGCCACGCAGCACCGAACTGTGCCGCCCGGACAGCCGCGGCCAGCTCAAGCCGGTTGCCGCGAACGTCGACATGATCGTGATTGTCTTCGCCCCACTGCCCGAGCCCCACGCCAACCTGATCGACCGCTATCTGGTCGCCGCCGAACATGCCGGCATCCGTCCGTTGCTGCTGTTGAACAAATTCGATCTGATCGACGAGCAGAACGCCCCGGCGCTCAACGCCTTGCTGGCGGTCTATCGCACATTGGGTTATCCGGTGCTGGAAGTGTCGGCGCACCACGGTGACGGTATGGAGCAGTTGCAGAAGCAGCTCGACGGACGCATCAGCGTGTTCGTCGGTCAGTCCGGCGTCGGCAAGTCGTCGCTGGTCAATAGCCTGCTGCCGGAAGTCGAAACCCGTGTCGGGCCGTTGTCCGAGCTGTCCGGTCAGGGTACGCACACCACCACCACCGCGCGCTTGTTCCACTTCCCCGGCGGCGGTGAGTTGATCGACTCCCCGGGTATTCGCGAATTTGGCCTGGGCCACGTCAGCCGCACCGACGTCGAAGCCGGCTTCATCGAGTTCGACGATCTGCTCGGCACCTGCCGTTTCCGCGATTGCAAGCACGATCGCGAACCGGGCTGCGCCCTGCTCAAGGCACTCGAGGACGGCCGCATCCAGCAACAACGGATGAACAGCTACCGCTCGATCATCGCCAGCCTGCCCGAAAACGGCTACTAAACAGGCGCGTCGGCAGCCCTTCCCCAGGGGCTGCCGGCTGTCGGAGCGCATCTGACGTATTTACCCCTCGCTTAAACATCAGTCTTTTCTGTAAGGCGTTTGCGCGCCTGCTTGCAGGACACTTCTGTTTTGCTGCGCAGACCTTGTAGGGCCGCACCAGCGGCCTACATTCGTTTCCTCCTTCGCTTACGCGATCTCTGAGGAACCCCATGCAAAACTGTTATCTGACCAACAGCATCATCAGCGCAATCCGCATGCACGCGGCGGTATAGCCATGCGCAAAGGACTGTTTATCGGTATTAACCACTACGCGCATATTTCGCCCTTGAGCGGGTGTTGCAACGACGCCATGGCCATGGCCTCGGTGTTGAAAACCAACGCCAATGGCGACCCCAACTTCAAGAATGTTGTGCTGACGTCCGCCGAGGACACCCTGGGCAGAGGGAAACTCGAAGACCAGATTCGCGAGCTGTTCTCTGGCGACTGCAATGTCGCGCTGCTGTACTTCGCCGGGCATGGCGGCTTCGACACCGACAACGATGAAGGCATGCTGCTGCCCCAGGACTACCGCAATACCAAGGACGGCATCCGCATCAGCGACATCCTCAACTGGGCGGCCAAGGCCACGCGGATCAAAAACAAAGTGATCATTCTCGACTGCTGCCAGAGCGGATCGGCCGGCGAAGTGCGTGCCTTGCGCAGCGAGAGCAGCGTGGTCGGCGAAGGCATGACCATTCTGACGGCCTGCAAAAAAGCACAGCCGGCGCTGGAGGGTGCGCAACATGGCGTGTTCACCGGCCTGCTTCTGCAAGCACTGCACGGCGGCGCGGCGAACATCCTCGGCGACATCACCCCCGGTAGCCTCTACTCGTTTGTCGATAACGCTCTGAGTGCCTGGGAACAGCGCCCGGTATTCAAGACCAATGTTTCGCAGTTCATTTCGCTGCGCGAAGTCTCGCCGCTGATCCCCAAGCAAATCCTGCGAAAACTGCCGGACTGGTTCGCCGAAGCCGAATCGATATTTCCGCTCGACCCCAGCTACGAGCCCACCGAGCAGGCGTTCGTGCCCGAGCACGGCGAGGTGTTCGCCCAATTGCAGAAGTGCAACCGCCACAGCCTGATCGAGCCGGTCGACGCCGAACACATGTACTACGCCGCCCTCCACTCCACCGGCTGCCGCCTGACGGCACTTGGTGCCTATTACCGCGAGCTCGCCCTTAAAGGACATTTCTGATGCCGGTCTTTATCAGCTACCGCCATGTGGATCGCACCCAGGCGATCGCCATCAACACCCGTTTGACCCAGGCAAAGATCAGGACGTACCTCGACGTGCTGGACCCTGAGTCGCAGACCACCGACGACATCACCGGGGTGATCACGCGCAACATCACCGAGTGCACGCATTTGCTGGCGGTGGTGTCGGAGAAGACTGCGTTGTCGTGGTGGGTGCCGTTTGAAATCGGCGAGGCGACCATCAGCAACCGGCGGATCTGCTCGTTCAGGACCGGACCGGCAGAGTTGCCGTTGTATCTGGATAAATGGCCGAAGCTGAGTACGGCCAGTGATCTGGATTTTTTTATCGACGCGTATCGCAATGAGATGTCCAACCAGCGGTCGATGGCGCTGGATTCGATCAATGAGTCGGTGAAGGGGGCTTACAAGCGTGATGCCGAGCTGTTTCATGAGCAGTTGAAGAATCGGATTCGTCGCGGGTTTTAGAATTTCGCCATTTTCGAAAAGCCTCTCATCGGAACGCCGCCCGCCCAGCCCTAAAAAAACCGACATCACTGTCGGTTTTTTTGATCACGGTTTCGGCGCTGGCACCGCCCCACCGGGTTCAGCTGGCTTCGGCGCGGGATCGTCGAACAGATTAAGCCGCTCGCGCAGCTCGTGCGCCGGCACTGGCTGCTTGTCCGCCGGCAGCGCGTTCGGGTCAACCGGGGCCGCCGGAGCAGCACCGTTCTGCCCTTGATCCACCGGTTTGGCTGCGTCCGCACCCTGCGCGCCTTCGATAGCGGCCTGGGCTTTTTTGGTCAGCACGACAATGTCGATTCGGCGGTTGACCGGGTTGAACGGGTTTTCCCGGTCGAACAATGCCGACGAGGCATAACCGACCACCCGCGCCACCTGCGCGTCCGGATAACTGCCGGCAACCAATGCCCGGCGTGCGGCGTTGGCGCGGTTGGCCGACAGTTCCCAGTTGCCGTAATCGCCAGTGCCCGTGTACGGCTTGGCGTCGGTGTGGCCGCTGATGCTGATCTTGTTCGGCACCGCTTTGATGGTGTCGGCCATGGCCAGCAGGATGTCTTCGAAGTAGGGCTTCAGGCGCGCAGAACCGGAGTCGAACATCGGCCGGTTCTCGGCGTCCATGATCTGGATGCGCAAGCCGTTCGGCGTGATCTCGAAGAGGATCTGATCCTTGAATTTCTGCAGTTGCGGGTTCTCGTCGACCTTGTTCTGCAGCTCTTGCAGCAACAGCTCCAGACGCTCTTTCTCGACCTGCTCGGCCATGCCTTCGACCTGATCGGTATCGACGGTGACCTTGTCCGGTTGCGGCTGCGACTTCACTTCCGGGTTGAGGGTATTTTCCGGCGCCAGGGTCGGCGTGCCGCCCAAATCGATGATGTACGGCGTGCCGCTTTCGGAGAAGCCGACCGGATCCTTGAAATAACCGGCGATGGCGATCTTCTGTTCCGGTGTGGCGGTGGACAGCAGCCACAGCACCAGAAAGAACGCCATCATCGCCGTGGCGAAGTCGGCGAAGGCGATTTTCCATGCCCCGCCGTGGTGCCCGCCGGCAATGCGCTTGACGCGCTTGACTATGATCGGCTGATTATTTTCCATGACTTAACGACCGCGAACCGCTTGTTCCAGCTCGGCGAAGCTCGGACGGTGCGCCGGGTACAGAACCTTGCGCCCGAACTCGACCGCCAGCGACGGCGGCATGCCGGAGGCCGAAGCCACCAGCGAGGCCTTGATGGCTTCGTAGACGTTCAGTTCTTCCTTGGCATCGTGGGCCAGGGAGTGGGCCAGCGGTCCAAAGAAGCCGTACGCCGCGAGAATACCGAAGAAGGTACCGACCAGTGCCGCACCGACGTGCAGGCCGATGGATTTCTGGTCGCCGTCACCCAGGGACGCCATGGTCACAACGATACCCAATACCGCCGCGACGATACCGAAACCGGGCATGCCGTCAGCAATACCATTGACCGCGTGCGATGGATGCTCAAGGTCTTCTTTGAGGCTGTACAGTTCCATGTCGAACAGGCCTTCGAGTTCGTGCGGCGCCATGTTGCCCGACGACATGATGCGCAGGTAGTCGCAAATGAACGCGGTCATGCGTTCATCCTTGAGTACCGCCGGGTACTTGGCGAAGATCGGGCTGGCGGCCGCGTCTTCAATGTCGCCCTCGATGGCCATCATGCCTTCGCGGCGACTCTTGTTGAGGATCTCGTAGATCAGGCCGAGCACTTCCAGATAGAACGTATGGGTGAAACGCGAACCGAACATGCTCAGGGACTTCTTGAGCACGTGCATCGTCATGTAACCGGGGTTGGCCTGGAGGAAGGCGCCGAGGGCCGCACCGCCGATGATCAACACCTCGAAGGGCTGGATCAGAGCGGCAATCTTGCCGTGGGAGAGCACGTATCCGCCGAGCACGCTCGCGAATACGACGATGATGCCGATAATTTTAGCCATAGGTAGAAGGTACTTGTTTAAGTCGGGTTCAAGGTCATATTCGGAAGTTAAAAAATCTCTTCTTCTACTTATCGGCAAAACTGCGCCAGACTATAGCCAGTTCAGGCGAAAAGCCAATTTAGCCCATGCCGGGCGCGTCTACAGTCAGTGAAGATCTCGTCCAGACATGGCTAATGAAACGAACGTCCCACACGCTAAACCGACCACGCTCGATGGCTGGGTCAAGCTGCTCGACAGCGTTCGCCTGCCCGTACCGCAAGAGGCTCACGACAAAGTCTGCCGAGCGATCCGCGACAATCGCAGCTCGCTTCGCGATATCGCCGATCTGATGCAGGACAGCCCGGCACTGGCCTTGAGCATCATCCGTGAGGCGAATCGTCACACCCACGGCACCATGGCCGCGCCGGCGGAAAATCTCGAGGTGGCGATCAATCGCCTGGGCCTGGCCCGCACCGAAGAACTGCTGGCGCGCTTGCCCGCCGAACCACAGATGCAAATCCCCAAGGCCTTGCGCCAATTGCAGTTGATCAGCCAGCACGCGACGCAACAGGCCAACGGTTTTTTTGCCAGTCGCCTGGCGCGGCTGTGGCAGGACATTCATTGGGGCAGTCTGCTGTTTCTGTCGCCGCTGTGGCCGTTGGCGCTGACGTATCCGCAATTGCTCGAAGAATGGGAACTGCGTGTGATCCACAAGGGCGAGTCGGCGCGTATCGTCGAACAGCAACTGTTCGGCGTGCGCCTGCTGAAGATTGCCGAAGCGCTGGTACAGGCCTGGCATCTGCCGATCTGGGTTGAGCAAGGCTACAAGTCACTGCTCAGCGAGCAACGCGAACTGGTCAAAGTGCTGCGCATCGCCCGTGACAGCGAGCACCCTTTGCGTCAGCAGAATCGCCTCGACGATGACCCGACACTGCGCCGCTGGCTCAACCAACCGGCCAACACCGTGCTGCTGGCCAATGGACTGGCATTGTCAGCGCAGCAGGCTTGGGACAGTCCGCACAACAAACGCTGGCAGTACCTGACCAGCCTGTATCTGCAGATGCCGGTGGACGACGTGCAGCAACAGTTGCACCAGCAAGCGGCGAACAGTGCGCGTCAGCACGCAATGCCTGATCTGTGGCACCCGGCGGTTGCGCTGATCTGGCCGTGGGGCAGCCATCGATTGCCGGCCGGCATGCTCCCGGCGCCGACCCCCAATGCCGAGGATCTGAGCCGGTGGCGGCGGCAATGCGCCGAACTGCTCGCCGAACCCAGCCGTTTCACCAACGCGATGAGCCTGACGGTCGCCGCCCGCGATGCGCTGCTGGCCAGCGGCATGCGGCGGGTGATGCTGCTGATGTCCGATCGCACGCACTCGACCCTGCGCGTGCATCAAACTGCCGGGCTGCCGAAAGACGCGGCGGCGCTGAGTTTTGTCGTCAGCCAGAGCAAAGTCCTGCAACGCCTGCTCGCGCAGCAGGCGCAGGTGCGGATCACGCCAGAGAACAACGCCCAGTTCTCCGCCCTGCTGCCGGCGGGCCTGCGCGCGCTGTTTCGCGGCGAACATCTGTTCCTGCGCTCACTGGTCAACAACGGCCGGGTGATCATGATCGTCGTCGCCGATCAAGGCGGCGGGCCGTTCGCCGACATCACCGTGCAAGCCTTCGGCAAAACCGCGCAGTGCATTGAAAAAGCCCTGCACAGCTTTAGCAGCCGTGGCCAATGAGCCTGCGCTACAATCCCCCCCTTTGTGCTCTGGAGACCTCACATGTCTGACTTCTCTGGCTTGCCGCTCGTCATCGAGCCGAGCGACCTGCTGCCGCGACTCGAGTCCCCTGAACTGATTCTGGTGGACCTGACCAGCCCTGCCCGGTATGCCGAAGGTCACCTGCCCGGCGCACGCTTTGTCGATCCGAAACGCACTCAGCTCGGCCAGCCGCCGGCGCCGGGACTGCTGCCGGCCAAAGCCGATCTGGCAGCGTTGTTTGGCGAGCTGGGCCATCGCCATGACGCGGTCTACGTGGTGTATGACGATGAGGGCGGCGGCTGGGCCGGGCGCTTCATCTGGTTACTCGACGTCATCGGCCACGACAAGTACCACTATATAGACGGGGGTCTGCCGGCGTGGCTGGCGGCCGGCATGCCCATGTCGATCCAGGTTCCGCCTACTGTGGCTGGCCCGGTCGCGCTGACCCTGCACGACGAGCCGACCGCCACCCGCGAATACCTGCAAAGCCGTCTCGGCGCTGCCGATCTGGCGATCTGGGATGCGCGCGGGCCGCTTGAGTACTCAGGCGAGAAAGTCCTCGCCGCCAAGGGCGGACACATCCCCGGCGCGGTCAATTTCGAATGGACCGCCGGCATGGACCAGACACGTCAGCTGCGCATCCGCACGGACATGCCGCAGATCCTCGAAAATCTGGGGATCACCAAGGACAAGGAAATCATCACCCACTGCCAGACCCATCACCGGTCGGGCTTCACTTATCTGGTGGCCAAATCCCTCGGGTATCCGCGGGTCAAGGGCTACGCCGGTTCCTGGGGCGAATGGGGCAACCACCCCGACACGCCTGTCGAGATTCAAGCTTCCAAGGACAACTAATGAAAGAGCGTCTGTTTATCCTCAGTCAGTACCTGCTGCCGCATCACCTGCTGTCGCGCCTGGCCGGCTGTGTTGCCGAGTGCCGCGTGCGCTGGTTCAAGAATGCCTTCACCCAATGGTTCGCCAAGCGTTATCAGGTGGACATGTCGCAAGCGCTGGTCGAAGACCTGACCGCTTACGAGCACTTCAATGCTTTCTTCACCCGCGCCTTGAAAGACGGCGCGCGTCCGCTGGACGAAACCCCGGGCGCGATCCTCAGCCCGGCCGACGGTGCGGTCAGCCAGCTCGGCCCGATCGAACACGGTCGTGTGTTCCAGGCCAAGGGCCACAGCTTCAGCGTGCTGGAACTGCTCGGCGGGGATGCGGCCAACGCCGCGCCGTTCATGGGCGGCGACTTCGCCACCATTTACCTGTCGCCAAAGGACTACCACCGCGTGCACATGCCGCTGGCCGGCACCCTGCGCGAAATGGTCTACATTCCGGGCCGGATCTTCTCGGTCAACCAGACCACTGCTGAAAACGTGCCGGAACTGTTCGCCCGCAACGAGCGTGTGGCGTGCATCTTCGACACCGAGCGCGGGCCGATGGCTGTGGTACTGGTCGGCGCGATGATCGTCGCTTCGATCGAAACCGTGTGGGCCGGTCTGGTCACGCCGCCCAAGCGCGAGCTGAAAACCTTCCGCTACGACGAAGCCGCCCGCGCACCGATTCATCTGGAAAAAGGTGCAGAACTGGGACGCTTCAAGCTGGGTTCGACGGCGATCGTACTGTTCGGCCCGGATCAGGTGAAGTGGGCTGAAGAGCTGGTGGCCGGCTCGCCGGTGCAGATGGGCCAGGGTCTGGCACTGCCAAAAGCCTGAATTCCAACTGACGGTCGCCTTGCAGGAGCTGCCGAAGGCTCGAGCCGCGTTCGGACGATCTTTTGATCTTGATTTTTAAAAACAAAATCAAAAGATCGCAGCCTTCGGCTGCTCCTACAGGGCTCGCCGTAGCGGCATGTTGCGCTTTTTGCTGCTATGGTTTGGGGCATGAGCCAGACCCTCTCCTCTCCCAAGCTACGTGCTCCGACACCCACGCAAACGCGCCTGTCGTTTTGCGATGCCAGCCCGCGCGACCTCAAGCGCTGGATTGCCGGCCTGCCCAAGGCCAATATCGGCGAAACCGCCCGCCTGCTCTATCAAGGCCTTGGCGAACTCAATCTGCTCCTCACGCCCAGCGACAACCGCCTGCAGCTGCTGGAGTTGCTGCGCCCCGAGGTGTATTTCGTCTGCCAGCACCTGGAACGGCATTTTCTGCATCAGGCGATCATGCTCGACGAACGCTCACGCAAAGTCAGCAACCTTTGCCAGGCGCTTCAGGGCCAGTTGGCTATCGGCTACAAACAGATCGTCATGCGCATCGCGCCGAAGTACAGCAAGGATCGTGCGGCGCTGGTCAGCATCGCACTGCAACGCGCTGCTCATGCGCTCAAGGCACAACTGTTGCGCGCCACGCAGTTGTATAGCTCAGCGCCAGAGCATGTGTGGTTCGAATTGCATCAACTGTATCGCTGCGCCGCGCAATTGCAGTTGCAACAGCGCCGGATCCGCGATGACCTGGCCTGTCTGACCAGCGACCTGAGCGTGGAGCAGACCTATATCGCCGCACTGCTCCTGGCCAGCGCCCGCTGCAATCAGTTGCGCCAGAGCCAGATTGCTCGCCTGGCCGAGGTGATCGAGCCGTGGAGCGCCCTGCTCAAGCTGCAATCCGAACGCACCGATGACGGTTTGTTCGCGATCAGCCCGGACCTTGATGTCGGCCCACGCTACCGGAAAATGTTTCGCAGCGAGCAACAAGGCGCACTGCTGGGCTTCGACCCGCAAGCCCTGGTGCAGAGCCTCGAAGCGTTGTTGCTGCAGCAACCGACATCCACGCCACTGCCCGTCTCTGCCGGCCTCAGCATCGATACCCTGCAACACCTGCATGCCACATGGGGACAGGCTGCCGAGCGCAGCTTTCAGCGCATCGCCGGCCAGGGCACGTTGACCGTGTGCGTCGGCATGAGCGCGCTGCACTTTTATCTAGGCGGCGAGCGCACCTTCAGCGAATTGCTCAAACACCCGGTCGTCCGTGCGGCGAATTTCACTAGCGTCGTGGCCAAGGGTGAAAAGGACAGCTGGAGCCAGGCGTTCGACGCGGCACCGCAAAGCAACGATGAGCTGTTGCCGTACGAGGAAATCCAGTACGACCAGTTGAGCGAAGACGAAGGCCCCGGCAACGCGCCAAATTATCCGACCTATGCGTTGCCCGTGATCAATCACAGCCCCGGCGGTTATTGCCTGGCCTGGCCGAGCGAGGTGCCGTCCGAACTACAGGCCGGGGAAATGCTCGGGATTCAGGACAGCGAAAACAAGGGCTGGAGTATTGCGGTGATCCGCTGGATTCGTCAGGTGCGCGGCAGCGGCACGCAGATGGGTATTGAACTGGTCGCGCCATACGCTCAGCCGTGCGGCCTGCAACTGGTGCGCCCACAGGACGATCACCACCAGTATTTGCGCGGATTATTGCTGCCGGAGATCAGTGCAATCGATTTGCCGGCCACCGTGCTTGCGCCGCGTCTGCCATTTCAGGAAGGCAGCAAGGTGCTGATCAACACCCAGGGAGAAGAACACCGCGCCGGACTGGATCGCCGGGTAGCGAGCACGCACAGTTTCAATCAGTTCGCTTATCGCTCGCTGGACCCCACGCAGAATGGCGCGGACGAGGAGGATTTCGATTCGTTGTGGAAATCGCTTTAAAGCAAAAGATCGCAGCCTTCGGCAGCTCCTACATTTGGAATGCATTTCCCCGTAGGAGCTGCCGAAGGCTGCGATCTTTTGGCTTTGTCAGTTACAACTGCCCGTCGCGATCGCGCAAACCCAGCAGATACAACACACCATCCAGTCCAAGGGTGGAGATCGCCTGTTTCGCCGACTGCTTGACCAACGGCTTGGCGCGAAACGCCACGCCCAACCCGGCAATCGCCAGCATCGGTAAATCGTTGGCACCGTCGCCGACAGCAATCGTCTGCTCCAGACGCAGGCCTTCCTTGTGCGCCAGATCTTTGAGCAGGTCGGCCTTGCGCTGTGCATCGACAATCGGCTCGATCGCCACACCGGTGCATTTGCCGTCGACCACTTCCAGTTCGTTGGCGAATACGTAGTCGATACCCAGTCTGGCCTGCAATTGCTTGGCGAAATAGGTGAAGCCGCCGGAGAGAATCGCGGTTTTGTAGCCGAGGCGCTTGAGTTCGGCGAACAGGGTTTCGGCGCCCTCGGTCAAGCGCAGCGAGGCGCCGATCGAGTCGAGCACGCTGACGTCCAGACCCTTGAGCAGTGCCAGACGCTCCTTGAAGCTGGCACGGAAATCCAGTTCACCGGCCATGGCGCGCTCGGTGATTTGCGAAACCCGATCGCCGACGCCGGCAGCCTTGGCCAGCTCGTCAATCACTTCGGCTTCGATCAGCGTCGAGTCCATATCGAATACGGCCAGACGCCGGTTGCGGCGGAACAGCGAGTCTTCCTGGAAGGCGATATCGACGTTCAGTTCCTGAGCGACGCTAAGGAATTCGGCGCGCAGGGCCTGCGGATCGGCCGCTTCGCCACGCACGGAAAACTCGATGCAGCCCTTGCCCTTGTCGGCCGGCGTGTCCAGCGGCATACGCCCTGACAAACGGTCGATATGGTCGATGTTCAGACCATATCTGGCGGTGATTGCGCTGACAGCCTGCAATTGGCCGGCGGTCACTTTGCGCGTCAGCAGGGTAACGATATGGCGCTTCTTGCCCTGATTGCCCACCCACTGCTGGTAATCCTCTTCCGACACCGGGGTGAAGCGCACTTGCTGCTCCAGTTCGTAGCCCTTGAACAGGATGTCCTTGAGCACCGACTTGCCTTGCTCCGAGTCGGGAATTTCAACCAGGATGCCGAACGACAGGGTGTCGTGGATCACCGCCTGACCGATGTCGAGAATATTCACACCACCTTGTGCCAGAACACCGGTGATGGCCGCCGTCAGACCCGGACGGTCGACTCCCGTGATGTTAATCAGGACGATTTCGCGCAACGCGCACCCCCGCAACTGGAAAAAAACCGCATTCTACCCACTTTCAGTGACCATCGGGCACCGCGAGCGCTTTGCCCGCCTTGGGCCTGTCGCTATACTGCGCGTCAACTTCACGGACAAAGAGCCGAGCTCAAGTGAACCGGCCCACGCCAGTCAAAACCGATAACTTCTTCCTGCTGATCTTCCGTGCACTGCGCCATCGCCGTGTACCGATTGCATTGCGCATTGCCAGCCACAACGTGATCCTGGTCGCTCTGGCCCTGGTGATCTATGCCGGGGTGATGGGTCTGCAGTTCAAGCAGGCCATGCACGAGCAGGCCGATGCGCTGGGCGAAAGCCTGACCACGCAGACCGCGACCTCCGCCACCGAGCTGCTGGTGTCCAACGACATCCTCAGCCTCAACGTGCTGCTCAACAATCTGACCAAGAACAAACTGGTCGCCCACGCGGCGATCTACAGTGTGGACAACCGCATCCTCGCCGAGTCCGGTCAGCGGCCCAAGCACAGCCTGTTGGGCGAAGCCGAAGGCATGTACGAGAGCAAGATCACCTTCCAGGACGTGACCGCCGGGCAACTGCGCATCAGCCTGGACATGGATCAGTTCCAGCAGCCAATGACCATCAGCCTGCAAAGCATGGGCATTTTGAGTGCGATTCTGCTGGCGCTGTCGCTGGCTCTGAGCCTGCGCATGGGTCGCTACCTGTCCACGCCGCTGCTGCAATTGCGCGTGTGGCTGCGCCGCATCGACGAGCACACGCCGGGCATCGATCGTCAGGATGAAATCGGCGATCTGGCGCGCCAGCTGCACGCCAGCTATGCCCCGGAATCTGCGCCTGAGCCGGAAGTGGAACCTGAATTCGAAGAAGACGAGCCGGAATTCGAAGTGCGCAATCTGCGCGATCCAAGCTTCGACGAAACCCGTCCGATGGCCGCGCAGAAACCGGCACCGCGTCATCTGGTCAGCACGGTCGAAGACGATGATGACGACGACGCCTTTGCCGACCTGCGCGACGAATCACTCAGCGGCGCCGCACAACCGCTCACGCGCAAGCCGACCCCCAACGTGCCGCAGCACACCGCCGTGCTGGCTGTGCAGCTCGGTTCGCAGGAACAGCTGCGCCGCTTGCCCCGGGCACGCCTGGAAGAATTGCAGGAACGCTATCGCGACTGCCTCGAGCAGGCTGCTTCGTTGTATCAGGGCGAAATAGAAACCCTCAACGATGGCAGCACGCTGCTGCTGTTCCACACCGAAGACTGCGGCGACGATTACCTGACCAATGCGATTTGTTGCGGCGAGCTTCTGCGGGCGCTGGGTCATCAGTTGCAAATCGAGGTGGCGGACAGCGGCATCACCCTGCAATTGCAACTTGGCCTGACGTTGGGCGATGAGTTGTTCGGTTTGAGCCAGATTGATCTGCTGCTGACCGATTCGGCCCAGGATGCACTGGCCTTGTCGCAGCACAGCCGCAATCTGCTGCTGGTTGAGCGCAAGATCAGCGATGATGCGCTGATCCGCCAGCGTGCACGGATCCGGCCGATTGCCAGTCCAGAGGGCGCTTGCTGCGTGGAGCGGTTGATGGAGCCTTATCCGTCAATGCTCGAACGGCAACTGGCGCGGATGCATGAACGGCGGGCGTAAGGCTTAGGCCGGATGCACAAGAGCCCGCAGACAAGGGATTGTCTGCGGGCTTTTTGTTGCCTGCAGTAAGACCGCAGCCTGCGGCAGCTCCTGCATGGAATCGGCGTCAAAAATATGTGTGCCGCTCTGATACCTCAGGAGCTGCCGAAGGCTGCGATCTTCTGCCTATCTGTGGGAGCGGGCCTGCTCGCGAAGGGGTCAGCGCTGACGAATGTTCTGTGCCACAGACACAACAAAGCCCGCACAAGGCGGGCTCTGTTCTGACTCGTTCAGCATTAGAAGCGAAACACTTCCATATCCGTACGAATCGGTGAAGCCATCGGAATCTTCGGTTGCTTCTCGGCATCAGCCGCCGGCGCTGCCGGTTTCGGCGCTGCCTTGCGCGGTGCCTCAGCCACGGGCGGCTGATTGGCCAGAGGCTTGAGCGCCACCGAGAGTTGCTCGGCCAAGCGCTGCAGCAGGATCCCTTGCGCCTGCACCTGCGAAGCGGTGCTGCCGGCGTGCTGCTCCTGTAGATGAATGATGCGGTTATCGCGCACCTTGCCCCGGCGATCGATCAAACGCCATTGCGCATCGAGAATCGCCGGTTGTTTGGCCCCGGAATCCAGACGCGTGATGGTCAGCAGCACCTGCACGTCCGGCGAGAACCCGGCCGTAGCAGGCGCCAGCACCACACGCTGGCTGTCCAGATGACCGGCCACCTGACGCATCAGCAGTTGATCGATATCCGACGAAAGGCTGCCGGCCCAGCGACCGTCGGTCGCCGCTTGCAGGCTGCCGTCCGGTTGTCGTTGCAGCAAGGTCTCGCGTTGCAGGTAATCGGCCACGATTACCGGCCCCAGCAAAACCGCCATGCCCGCGCTTTGCGCAGGCTGAACCGGACTTCCGCTGTCCAGTTGGTACAGCGACACCGGCTGGTGAACGCTGCAACCCGCCAGGCCAAGAACGCCGGCGAGCAACAAAATAAGGGGGCGTAGAGCAGTCATCATCCCGTCCAGGTGGCCGCCACAAGGCTGACCACAGTGA
Source organism: Pseudomonas sp. (assembly GCF_035554175.1). GTDB lineage: Bacteria > Pseudomonadota > Gammaproteobacteria > Pseudomonadales > Pseudomonadaceae > Aquipseudomonas. Next base: position 57,575 of record NZ_DATMIV010000009.1, read on the forward strand.
AAATACTCAATAAATATGAAGAACGCTCGGCCACGCCGGCGCTTGAAAGGCCATATCATCCGTGAATATGCGTTCCGACTCCAGCGCCAAAGCGTCGATCTACACGTTAAATCGTAGATCGGACGCTCTAGGGTGGCGTTCTCGTCTAATTGAGGTCTTCGACGAGCAGCGCATCGACCCGCTGGAAGCCCCTTGGCAACTTGTTACCACGACGTCCACGCTCACCTTTGTAGTGTTCGAGATCGTCGGCCTTCAGCGACAGGGTCCGTTTGCCGGCCTGCAACACCAGGGTGGCGCCTTCCGGCAGGACTGCAATGTCTGTGACGTATTCTTCGCGACTGGCCACACGCTCGCCGGAAATACCGATGATCTTGTTGCCTTTGCCCTTACCTAATTGTGGCAGATCGCTGATTTTGAAGATCAGCAGGCGACCTTCGGTCGTGACCGAGGCCAGCCAGTTCTGCTCACGGTCAGCCACCGGGCGCGGCGCGATGACTTTCGCATTGTTCGGCAGACTCAGCAGAGCCTTGCCTGCCTTGTTCTTGGCTTGCAGGTCCTCGCCTTTGACGACGAAGCCGTAACCGGCATCGGAAGCAATGACGTACAACGCATCGTCCTCCGGCATCAGCACGCATTCGAACGAAGCGCCCGGTGGTGGCGTCAGACGGCCGGTCAACGGTTCGCCCTGGCCACGAGCCGATGGCAAGGTATGCGCAGCGACCGAATAGCTGCGGCCGGTGGAGTCGATGAACACGGCAAATTGATTGGAACGCCCCGCCGCCGAGGTCTTGAAGCCGTCGCCCGCCTTGTACGACAGACCGGTGGCGTCGATGTCATGACCCTTGGCCGAACGCACCCAGCCCTTTTCGGACAGCACGACGGTAACTTTTTCGTTCGGCAGCAGATCGTGCTCGCTCAACGCCTTGGCTTCGGCGCGCTCGACGATTGGCGAACGGCGGTCGTCGCCATAGGTTTCGGCGTCTTTGAGCAGCTCGGTGCGCACCAGTTTCTTCAGCTTGGCTTCGCTGCCCAGCAGGGCTTGCAGCTTGGCTTGCTCCTTGAGCAGTTCGTCCTGCTCGTCGCGCAACTTCATCTCTTCCAGGCGCGCCAACTGACGCAAGCGGGTGTCGAGAATGTAGTCGGCCTGAATCTCGCTGAGGGCGAAACGCTCGATCAGTTTGGCTTTCGGGTGCTCCTCGGTACGGATGATGTGGATCACTTCATCCAGATTGAGGTAAGCGATCAGCAAACCGTCCAACAGGTGCAGACGACGCTCGACCTTGTCGAGGCGGAATTGCAGACGGCGCCGCACGGTCAGCACGCGGAATTCCAGCCATTCGACCAGCAGTGCACGCAGGTTTTTCAGCTGCGGCTTGCCGTCCAGACCGATGATGTTGACGTTGACCCGGTAGGTCGACTCCAGCTCGGTACTGGCGAACAGGTGCTGCATCAGTGCTTCGTGATCGACGCGGCTGTTGACCGGAATGATCACGATACGGCACGGGTTTTCGTGGTCGGACTCATCGCGCAAGTCGGCGATCTGTGGCGCTTTCGAAGGTTTGGCCTGCATCAGCGCAGCGATCTGCTCCAGCACCTTGGCGCCGGAGACCTGATGCGGCAGCGCGGTGACGATGATGTCGCCGTCCTCGACGTGATAAACGGCGCGCATGCGCACCGAGCCCTTGCCGGTTTCGTACATTTTCAGCAGATCGGCGCGGGGCGTGATGATTTCCGCTTCGGTCGGGTAATCCGGGCCCTGGATGTGTTCGCAGAGCTGCTCTACCGTGGCTTTCGGTTCATCCAGCAAACGCACGCACGCCGTAGCGACTTCGCGCAAGTTGTGCGGCGGCACGTCGGTGGCCATGCCCACGGCGATGCCGGTGGTGCCGTTGAGCAGGATGTTCGGCAAACGCGCCGGCAACACCAGCGTCTCGTCGATCGTACCGTCAAAGTTCGGGCCCCAGTCCGCGGTGCCCTGGCCCAGTTCGCTGAGCAGCACTTCGGAATAACGCG
>NZ_DATMIV010000010.1:0-355245 GCF_035554175.1 Pseudomonas sp.
GCTGTCGGCGTTGACGTCGTTGCGACCGGCGACGATGGTCAGGTTCTGCGCCTGAATCTGCGCGTTGATTTTCGCGCTGCGGGTGATGATTTCGAAGCGGTCGATGTTGGTCGCGTTGATGCCCGCGCCTTCGATGGCCACGCTGCCCTGATCGACCTGGAAACGATCCAGCCGACCGTTTTCCAGCACCGGTTTGCCGGTGGTCAAGGTCACCCGTGGCGCGTTGATAAAGCCGCAGCCATTGCAGGTGATGCCGTACGGGTTGGCGACGATGACCCGCGCCGACTGCCCGGCCACTTCGGTGTAGCCGCGCAACTGACTTGGATTGCCGCTGATGACTTCGTTGAGAATTGCCTGCGCCGAACCGCTGTTTTTCAGGTTCGGGTTGCCTATGACGTGGCCGCCCAGTTGTGTGCTCGACGTCTGGGTCGCGCCGTTGTTGAGGATGACGCCTTGCGCACCGACGTTGTAATCATGGAACTGGTTATGCGACAGCCCGCTGGCATTGGGCGTGGCGATATTGATGATTGGCACGCCGTTGCCGGCACGATCCAGTGTGGTATTGGGGTTAGCGACAACGATGCCATCGGCCTGCGCCCACATCGGTTGCCAGAACATGACGTTCGCCAGCAGGAAGGCCAGTCCGCGCTTGGGCATGCCGCAGAATTGCTCGCGCTTTTTTACGGCCACAGAAGGTTGGCCGGCCAGGAAGGCCAGGTGGCGAATGTCCATATCAGAATCTCGAAGCGGGCAAAAATTAAATGAAGAAATCCAGGCGGAAATAGATCGGCGCTTCGCGCTCGGTCAGCGCGTCCGGTCGTTCCAGGGAATGCGCGAAGGTCACGCTCGCGGCCACGTGCTGGCCTCGGGCGAACAGCTCCAGCGAGTTGCTCGACATGCGCCCGTGCTGATCGCCGTTATAGCGATCGTTCGCAATCACACCCTGGTCGTAACCGAGGCTGGCGCCGTATTCGGCGAACACCGGTTGCAGCCAGTCGGCGCTCACCGGTCGGCTCCAGCGCAAATCGTTGCGCCAGTAACCGCCGCTGTCACCGGACAGCGACTGATCCTTGTAGCCACGAATCGACGCCGAGCCGCCAAGGCTGGTGCGCTGTGGGCTGAACAGCACGTCTTCGCTGCGCTGGCCGGTCATCAGGCTGCTGAAGCTGAAGGATTCGCCGAGCAATTTGAACGGCTGCAAATAGCTCAAGGTTGCGGTGTATTTGCGGTAGCGCGCATCTGGCTCGCCGGGGCCGGGCTCGTGATTGCCCTGGGCATCGAACGCGCCGATGCCCTCCTGCATGCCAGCGTCGAAGTTGACGAATGCGCTGCCGACGCGACGGCCATGGTTGAAACCGAACTGCGCTTCGCTGATGCGATTGCTGCTCAGTTTGAGTTTGCTGTCTTCGATGAAGTTGTTGGTGCGCAGGTACGACAGACCGGCGCTTAAAGAAGTCTTGCTCACCGAGTCTCGATGAATCACGCGCTCGGCGCGCAACTGATGGTTTTCGCTGTCGCCGGTCTGCTTGAAGTTGTAACCGTTGGCGGCGATCTGCGAGCGGTACTCGCTCTGACTGTAGGTGTAACTGAAGGTCCACCAGCCCCACGGCAGGCTGTAATTGAGCATGGCGTTGTTGGAGGTGTGCTGATGATCGGTCATCGCATCGTGACCGCCGCGCAGGCTCAATTGGTCGGCCAGACCCAGCGGGCTGTCCCAGTCGAACGAGGTGCCCCACTGCTGCTCGCCGGTGCTGCGCTGGCCATCGTTGCTGCGCGACAGGCCGGCGCGCCAAGGTTTTTGCGGCGTGTTGGTGACCCGTACTTCGCTGCCGCCGACATTCTGCCCCGGCGCCAGCTCCATTTTTGCCTGATTGGACGGCAGGCGATTGAGCTGATCGACCATCTGCTCGATCTCGCGCAAGTTGACCAGCTCACCGCTCTTGCCGGGGAAGGCCATGGCCAGTTCGCGATCCGAAAGCCGGCTGTTTTCCGCGCCCTTCATGCCTTCGAGCTTGCCTTCGACCACCAGCACTTTCAAATGCCCGGCGGACAGATCCTGCTGCGGCAAGTAAGCGCGGCTGGTCACCAGACCTTTCTCGATGTAGTGGTCGGTGATGACTTTCAGCAGTTCGTTGAGCTGCGGCACACCAAGGCATTCGCCGATATAGGGTTCTAGCAGACGCGCCTTCTCGCGCTCCGAAAGGCTGTCGGCACCTTTGAGCTCGATGTCCTTAATGGTGAAGCAGCGAGTATCGGCGGGCGCCGTCGGCTGCGCAGGCTTGGCGTCTTTGCCGGGCAGATCCTTGAGTTCTTCGAGGCGCCGTTGCTGCTCTTCGAGCAAGCGATTCTGGCGTTCGCGGATCAGGTCGGTTTCACCGGGAGTGGGCGCAGCCCAGGCAGATTCAAGCGGAGAAAGGCAAAGCAGCGCCAGACACAACCGCGCCGTGAAGGCGGGTGAAAACATGTTCGATCCCTCGACACAAAAAGTGACATCAAAATAGTGGCGCGATATTAGATGGCCATCATTTTGGCGTCAAACTTATGTTTCGACCGTTCATCGGGGTTCGTCGCGCTTTCATACGTGTGAAACCAGCACCTGCGTACAAGTGGCCGGCGAGTTTTGCGCGGATAGTGGCCGTTGCCCATTCGGCATCTATTCTTGCCCACACACACGATCCCAAGGAGTTTGCATGAGCACCTTCAAGACCCAAGACGGTACCGAGATCTATTACAAGGACTGGGGCAGCGGCAAGCCCGTGCTGTTCAGCCACGGCTGGCCGCTGGATGCCGACATGTGGGAATACCAGATGGAATACCTGAGCAGTCGCGGCTACCGCACCATCGCGTTCGATCGCCGTGGTTTCGGCCGCTCCGATCAACCGTGGACCGGCTACGACTACGACACCTTCGCCGATGACATCGCCGGTCTGATCAATCATCTGGATCTGCGCGACGTGACCCTGGTGGGCTTTTCCATGGGCGGCGGTGACGTCAGCCGTTACATCGCCCGCCATGGCAGTGAGCGGGTTGCCGGCCTGGTCTTGCTCGGCGCCGTAACGCCGCTGTTCGGCAAGAAAGCCGACTTCGCCGAGGGCGTCGACAAATCGGTATTCGACGGTATCAAGGCCGGCCTGCTGAAGGATCGCGCGCAGTTCATCGCTGATTTCAACACGCCGTTCTACGGCCTCAATCAGGGCCAGAAAGTCTCCGACGGCGTGCTCACCCAGACGCTGAACATCGCACTGTTGGCTTCGCTCAAGGGCACCGTCGATTGCGTAACGGCGTTCTCGGAAACCGACTTCCGCCCGGACATGGCCAAAATTGATGTGCCGACACTGGTGATCCATGGCGACGGCGATCAGATCGTGCCGTTCGAAATCACCGGCAAGCAGGCCGCCGCGCAGATCAAGGGCGCCGAATTGAAGGTCTACGCCGGCGCGCCGCACGGGTTTGCCGTGACCCATGGACAGGCGCTGAATGAAGACCTGTTGGCGTTCCTGAATCGATAAGCCGATTCCTCAACCCCACAGAACCTGTGGCGAGGGAGCAAGCTCCCTCGCCACAAAATAACTGCTTGCTGGCAGAGCACGTGCGCCCTTGAAGCCCCGAAAACAAAGGCTCAAGCCAACCTGCATCAGATTTTTATCTTCACTTCCCAGCTTAATAATATTTTACCGATACCCCCCCTCTCCCTAGTCTGACCTCAAGCCAAACGGACAAGCCGACAGCGGCCCGAATCCAACTGCCTTGCTAGGAAGGATGTAGAGATGACCCCTGAAATAATAAAAACAGACACGCTGATCGTCGGTGCCGGCCAAGCGGGTGTGGCGATGAGCGAGCACCTGAGCAAACTCGGCATCCCGCATCTGGTGCTGGAGCGCAGTCGTATCGCTGAACGCTGGCGCACCGGGCGCTGGGACTCGCTGGTGGCCAACGGCCCGGCGTGGCACGACCGCTTTCCCGGCCTGGAATTCGATGACGTCGATCCCGACGGTTTTGCCCCGAAAGAGCGCGTGGCCGATTACTTCGAAGCCTACGCGAAGAAATTCAATGCACCGATCCGTACCGGCGTCGAAGTCAAAAGCGTGGTGCGCAATGTCGGCCGTCCCGGCTTCACCGTCGAGACTTCCGAAGGTGTGATCGAAGCCAGCCGTGTCGTGGCGGCGACCGGGCCTTTTCAGACACCGGTGATCCCGGCGATCGCGCCGCACGACGAACGCTTGCTGCAAATCCATTCGGCCGATTACCGCAATCCACAGCAACTGCCCGAGGGCGCGGTGCTGGTGGTGGGCGCCGGTTCTTCCGGGGTGCAGATTGCCGACGAACTGCAACGCGCCGGCAAACAGGTTTACCTGTCGGTCGGAGCGCATGACCGCCCGCCTCGCGCTTATCGCAATCGGGATTTCTGCTGGTGGCTGGGGGTGCTCGGCGAGTGGGATCAAGCGGCGATGAAACCCGGGCGCGAGCACGTGACCATTGCCGTCAGCGGCGCTCATGGCGGGCGCACCATCGACTTCCGCGTCCTGGCTCATCGCGGCATGACCCTGGTCGGTGTCACCGAGTCGTTCAACGATGGCGTGGTGACGTTCAAGCAGGATCTGCTCGCCAACCTCAAGCGCGGCGACGAGAACTATCTGGCACTGCTCGATGCCGCCGATGCCTACATCGAACGCAACGGCCTCGACCTGCCCGAGGAGCCCGAGGCGCGGGAAATGTTTGCCGACCCCGAGTGCGTGAAAAACCCGCTGCGCGAACTGGATCTGCACGACGCCGGGGTCACTTCGATCATATGGGCCACCGGGTTCGCCGTGGATTATTCGTGGCTGAAAGTCGCAGCGCTGGATGCGCAGGGCAAGCCCGTACATCAGCGTGGCGTGTCGAGCGAGCCGGGGATTTATTTCCTTGGTCTGCCGTGGCAATCGCGGCGGGGTTCGTCGTTTATCTGGGGCGTGTGGCACGACGCCAGGCACGTTGCCGACCACATCGCCACCCAGCGCAAATACCTTGCCTACCGCGATGCCGAGCAGCGCGAAGCCCAGGTGCACACCGCCATCGTCGACAGCGTCAACGCCTGATTCCCTCTCAAATACCGGCGCCGGTCGCGCCGGTGCAAGCCTTCTTCAGGAGCCACCCATGAGCCAGCCTACCCACACGCGCATCCGCATGTTCAATACCAAAGACACCTACCCCAACCAGACGCTCGACAACGACTTGTGCCAGGCCGTGCGCGCCGGCAACACGGTGTATGTCCGCGGCCAGGTCGGCACCGATTTCGACGGCAATCTGGTCGGTCTCGGTGACCCGCGCGCCCAGGCCGAGCAAGCCATGCGCAACGTCAAGCAATTGCTGGAGGAAGCCGGCAGCGACATGAGCCATATCGTCAAGACCACCACCTACCTGATCGACCCGCGTTATCGCGAAGCGGTGTATCAGGAAGTCGGCAAATGGCTCAAGGGCGTGTTTCCGATTTCCACCGGGCTGGTGGTCTCGGCGCTGGGCCAGCCGCAGTGGCTGATGGAAATTGATGTGATTGCGGTGATTCCTGAGTAAGTCAGGAAAGCCAAGTCGCGGCCTTCGCGAGCAGGCTCGCTCCCACATTGAACTTCATTCTCCTGTGGGAGCTGGCTTGCCAGCGATAAGGCCAGCACAGACAACCACCCACCCCGCTTGAACGCATTCCCCCTGTGGGAGCGAGCCTGCTCGCGAAGACGCCAGCCCAGACAACCAAGGAGCCCGCCCATGACCTTTTCAATCACCGCCCGCTGCGCCGACACCGGCCAGTTGGGTATCGCCATCAGTTCCTCCAGCATCGCCGTCGGCGCCCGCTGCCCGTGGCTGTTGCCGGGTGTCGGCGCGGTGTCGAGCCAGAACATCACCCTGCCCTCCCTCGGCCCGGAAGTCCTCGCCCTGCTGGAACAAGGCGTCACCCCCGCCGCCGCGCTGGACCAGGTGCTCACGCGCAACGGCTACAGCCAGTACCGCCAGATTACTGCGATCAACCACCTCGGCCAGACCGCGCACTTCAGCGGCGCGCAAACCCTCGGCGTGCACAACGCCGTTGTCGGTGAACAGTGCGTAGCCGCCGGCAACATGCTCGCCGGACGCGATGTCATCGAGGCGATGGTCAGTGCTTTCGAGCACGGCGAAGGACAACTTGCCGAGCGCTTGCTCAAGGCTCTGCACGCTGCGCAAGCACTCGGCGGTGAAGCCGGGCCGGTGCATTCGGCAGCGCTGCTGGTGGTGGGCGAACAGACCTGGCCCATCGTCAACCTGCGCGTGGACTGGGCCGATGACAATCCGATCGGCCAGTTGCAGACACTCTGGGATGCCTACCGGCCGCAACTGCAGGACTACATCGACCGCGCCCTCGATCCGGCCAGGGCACCCGGCTACGGCGTCGCCGGAGATGATCGATGAACAGCGTCGAGCTGCTCAAAGCGCTGGTGGGATTCGACACCACCAGCCGCGAATCCAACCTGCAGTTGATCGAGTTCGTGCGCGATTACCTCGCCAGTCATGACGTGCCGTGCGCGCTGATTTACAACCAGGAGCGCAACAAAGCCAATCTGTTCGCTACCCTCGGCCCGGCCGATCAACCGGGCATCGTGCTGTCCGGGCACACCGATGTGGTGCCGGTCGATGGTCAGCTCTGGACGCTACCGCCGTTCGAACTGAGCGAGCGCGACGGCAAGTTGTTCGGCCGTGGCACGGCGGACATGAAAGGCTATATCGCCTGCGTGCTGGCGTTGGTGCCGGCATTGGTTGCAACGCCTTTGCGCCTGCCGGTGCACATCGCCCTGTCTTATGACGAGGAAGTTGGCTGCCTTGGCGTGCGCTCGTTGCTTGAAATGTTGCAGCAGCGTCCGGTCAAACCGTTGCTGTGCATCATCGGCGAACCGACCGAGCTGAAACCGGTGCTCGGTCACAAAGGCAAACTGGCGATGCGCTGTGACGTGCACGGTCATCCGTGTCATTCAGCCTATGCGCCGCTCGGGGTCAACGCCATCGAATACGCCGCCGAACTGATCGCCGAACTGGGGCGGCTCGGCCAGCAACTCAAGGCACCCGAATACCATGATGCGCGCTTCGATCCGCCCTACAGCACCGTGCAAACCGGGCTCATCAGTGGCGGCAAGGCACTGAATATCGTGCCCGCCGATTGCCGCTTCGATTTCGAGATCCGCGCCCTGCCCTCGCAGGATCCGGCCCTCGTCGCCGAAGCGCTGAAGGCCTACGCTGAACGCGAGGTGCTGTCCCGCATGCGTGCTGTCAGTGCGCACAGCGACATCCGTTTCAGCGAGTTGTCGGCCTATCCGGGACTGGTCACCGAGGCACATAGCGAAGCAGCTGCGCTGGTCGCCGCGTTTTGCGCCTCCACGGACTTCGGCACCGTGGCATTCGGCACTGAAGGCGGATTATTCGACGCAGTGGGAATTCCCACGGTGGTGTGCGGCCCCGGCAGCATGGATCAGGGACATAAGCCGGATGAATTTGTCAGCCTCGAACAATTGCACGCCTGCGATGAAATGCTGCAACGCATGCTCAATTTCATCCGCCTGTGACACCCGGCCCGGCACGGTTCAGGTGTACAGCCGGGCCAGTTCCTCGCGGCAATGATCGACAAACAACTGCACCGGCTTGGTCAGTTGCACCCGCCGCAGCCACGCTGCCGACAAACCTGAGCCGGTGACGGTTTCGGCCAGCGGCACGCAGACGACTTGCTGCCCGTCGTAGGTGTAGTCGCTGAACGGCCTGGTCACCAAAATGGAAAAACCGAAGCCGTTGGCGACCATGCCGCGCACCATCTCGATCGACGGCGAGCTGAAGACGATGTTCGGGGTCAAACCGCGCTCTTCGAAAATGCTCACGAAGTACGTCCGGCTCGGCACCACGTCGAGCAGAATCATCGGTTCCAGCACCAGATCATGCAGCGAGACTTTGGCCTGTTGCGCAAAGCGATGGTCGGCGGGCAGCAAGGCGTACGGCTGCTGCGGCGGCATCAGTGACGCGGTTTCGATGGTGCTGTCGAGGTCGTGTTCGAAGAGCATCGCCACATCGATGCTGCCCGCCGTCAGGGCTTGCACCAGCTCCTGCTGCTCACCGTCGCGAATGCGGATTTCCACCCCCGGCCAGCGCTGCTTGAAGCCAGCGATCAGGCGCGGCAGATACAGCGGCGCAACCGTTTCGAAACAGCCGATATCGATCTGCCCGGCGACCACATCGTTGTCCGCCAGGGCGTTCTGTTCGAACTCATGGGCCACCCGCAACAGCTCCAGCGCCTTGCGATAAAAGCGCGAACCGCTGGGGGTCAGCGACACGCCCTGGGCGTGGTGGCGGATGAACAACTGCACCCCGAAGCTCTCTTCCAGGTGCTTGATCGCCGTGGACACCGAAGGCTGGGCGATGTAGAGCTTGCGCGAAGCTTCGGCGACGCTGCCGCAGTCGGCGGTGGTGACGAAGTATTTGAGCTGGCGCAGGTTGTAGGCGGCCATGGAACCTCCAGCGAAATCAAACAGTGCTTTTTGTGGCGAGGGAGCATGCTCGCGCTTGAGTGCGCAGCATTCACAAAAAACCGGTGGCGAACCGAAAACTTTTGGGGCCGCTTCGCAGCCCAGCGGGATCAAGCTCCCTCGCCACAAAGAGCGCTGACAACTGAGAGAGAACATACCGGACAGCCCCGCCGTTCGGGACATATATTTTTTAAGGTCTGAAGCAACAAACTTACTAATTTATCTATGCCAGGGCTTTGCACATGATCACTCCAACAAGAAATGCGCCACCCGTGCCGGCGCTTACCGAAGTACGTCCACGTACTCATCCTTGCCTTGGAGTTCGTCATGGCTACCCCCGCATCCACCTCCGCTGCGCTGATTGAAAAACACACGATTGGCTACGTGCCGCCCGAAGATCGCCATGGAAAGGTCCGCGATCTGTTCACCCTCTGGTTCGGCGGCAACATCGCGCCGTTGCCCATCGTCACCGGGGCGCTGGGTGTGCAGTTGTTTCATCTGAATCTGGTCTGGGGCATCGTCGCGATTCTGGTCGGCCACCTGGTCGGCGGCGTGCTGATGGCGCTGCACTCGGCGCAAGGCCCGCAGATGGGCATTCCGCAAATGATCCAGAGCCGCGCGCAGTTCGGCTCGCTTGGTGCCTTGCTGGTGGTGCTGATTGCCGGGGTGATGTACATCGGCTTCTTCGCCTCCAACATCGTGCTCGCCGGCAAGTCGTTGCACGGGGTGGTCGACAGCGTTCCGGTGCCGGTCGGTATCGTCATCGGTGCACTGGGTTCCGGGATCATCGGCATCATTGGCTACCGTTTCATCCACGTGCTCAATCGCATCGGCACCTGGGTGCTGGGGATCGGTATCGCCGTCGGTTTCGGTTACATCCTGACCCACATCCAGACCGACGATTTCCTCACGCGCGGCAGCTTCAATCTCTCCGGCTGGCTGGCCACGGTGTCGCTGGCGGCGTTGTGGCAAATCGCATTCGCGCCCTACGTGTCCGACTACTCGCGTTACCTGCCGGCCGATGTGAAAGTGTCGTCGACGTTCTGGACGACTTATCTCGGCTCGGCACTGGGCTCGAGCCTGTCATTCGTGTTCGGCGCCGTGGCGGTGCTGGCCACGCCCGTGGGCATGGACACCATGGACGCGGTCAAACTGGCCACCGGCGCCATCGGCCCGCTGATGCTGGTGCTCTTTCTGCTCAGCGTGATCAGCCACAACGCCCTCAATCTGTACGGCGCTGTGCTGTCGCTGATTACTCTGGTGCAGACCTTCGCCTACCGCTGGATTCCGACGGCAAAAAGTCGTGCGGTGATTTCGATCATCGTGTTATTGGCGTGCTGCTTCGCTGCGGTCGGCGCGTCGGCTGACTTCATCGGCCACTTCGTCGACATGGTGCTGGTGTTGCTGGTGGTGTTGGTGCCGTGGACGGCGATCAACCTGATCGACTTCTACGCGATCCACAAGGGTCAGTACGACATCAACTCGATCTTCCAGGTCGACGGCGGCATCTACGGTCGCTACAACCCGCAGGCTTTGCTGGCCTACGCCATCGGCATCGCCGTGCAGATCCCGTTCATGAACACACCGCTGTACGTCGGCCCGGTCTCGGCATACATCAATGGCGCCGACCTGTCCTGGCTGGTCGGTTTGCTGGTGACGTCACCGCTGTATTTCTGGCTGGCCAACCGCGACAGCGCCTATCGCCGACGCATGACCGGCGGCAAGCTGGCGGGCAGTCTCTGAATCGATCGAGCATGGATGAACCAAGGCCCGCACGATGCGGGCCTTGTGTTTTGCGCTATGGTATTCCCTGCGTCCGACATCAGCCGACAAGGAGATCCAATGTTGCGAATACTCGGTAAAGCCTCATCGATCAACGTGCGCAAAGTGTTGTGGACTTGCGCTGAACTGGGCATCGCCTTCGAGCGTGAAGACTGGGGCTCGGGCTTCAAGTCGCCGGACACGCCGGAATTTCTCGCGCTCAATCCCTGCGCCATGGTGCCAGTCATTCAGGACGGTGATTTCACCCTGTGGGAATCCAATACAATCATCCGCTATCTGGCGACGCGTTACGGCGGCGCTCATCTGTATCCGGCCGAGCCGATCGCTCGGGCGCGAGTCGATCAGTGGATCGACTGGCAGGCCTCGGAGCTCAACCGTTCATGGTCGTATCCGCTGATGGCGCTGGTGCGCAAATCGCCGGATTACCAGGATCGCGACGCGCTGGCCGCCGGTTGCCGGGATTGGGCGCGCAACATGCAAATCCTCGACCGTCAGTTGCAGAAAACCGGGGCCTACGTCAGTGGCGAGCAGTTTTCTCTGGCGGACATTCCGATCGGGTTGTCGGTGAATCGCTGGTTCGAAACACCGCTCGAGCATCCGGATTTCGCGGCGGTGCGTGCGTACTACGACCGCTTGAATCAGCGCGACGGTTATCGTCTTTATGGGCGCAACGGCACGCCGTAAAGCCCTTGGTCACTTGCGCTTGAAGGCATCGCGCCGTGCCTGTCGTTCGGCGGCGTAAGCCTGCTGTGGCTGGCTGATCAAATCTTCGCGGCGCAGCGGTTCGCCGCAGTGTTCACACAGCGGCCCGAGGCCGGCCGCATGGTTGCAGCGCTTGTGGGTGAGAACCACCGCCAGACCTTCCTCGGGCGTCTTGCACCAGGTTTCGCCCCACGCTCGCAAAGCGATGATCACCGGATAAAACGCCTCGCCTTTCGCGGTGAGGTGATATTCGTAGCGCTTGGGGCGCTCGCTGTACAGACGCCGCTCAACCAGTCCGTCCGCCTCAAGCGATTTGAGGCGGGCAGCGACCATCTGCGGCGTCCCGCCGGTCTGCGCCTGAATCTCGTCGTAGCGGTGACTGCCCATGAACAACTCGCGCAGCACCAGTACGGTCCAGCGATCGCCAACCAGATCCTCGGCCCGGGAAATCGGACATAAGGTTTTCCCGCAGCTATCGTTTACAACCATCAGCACTTGCCTCCTTTACAGTTACTATGATTATCATATGGACACGTTGCCGGGGCAAGCGCCGTGCAACGATCCATTTCCTTATCGGAGTTATCGTGATGTCGAAGCCCCTTTACCCGCTGGACAGAACCGCCTATCTGCTGGTCGATCCGTACAACGATTTTCTCTCGGAGGGCGGCAAAGTCTTCCCGCTGATCCAGCCGATGGCAGAGCAGAACGGCTTGCTCGACAATCTGCGCAAACTCGACCGCGCCGTGCGCAGCCTTGATATTGCGGTGGTCATCGTCCCCCACCACCGCTGGGAAAAAGGCGATTACGAAGCCTGGGATCATCCCACTCCCACCCAATGCAAGATCATGCACATGCACCATTTCGCCCGGGGCGAATGGGGCGGCGAATGGCATCCGGATTTCGCTCCGCGCGATGGCGATATCGTGGTGCAGGAACACTGGGGGTCCAGCGGATTCGCCAACACTGACCTGGATTTTCGCCTGAAGCAGCAAGGCATCACCCATGTGATCATCGTCGGCCTGCTCGCCAATACCTGCATCGAAGCCACTGCCCGCTACGCCTCGGAATTGGGTTACCACGTCACGCTGGTGCGCGACGCGACGGCCGCGTTCAAGGCGGAAATGATGCACGCCGCCCATGAGCTCAACGGCCCGACGTTCGCCCATGCGATTGTCGGCACGGACGAATTGATTGCCAGCCTCAATCAGCAATCGGCAGCGTAGTCACGCCTCAGGCAGGTTCGGATTCGGCGCGCACCACACCGCGCTCCTCGAGCAATCGGACAAACATGCTCAAACTGCGCGACACCGTGCCCCGACGCCAGACCAGCCAGGTCGTCAGATAGCGGAAATCTGCGCTCAGCGGCCAGACACTGACAGTCGCGCTGCCGGGCATGCTCTGCAGCATTTTGCGTGGCATCAGTGCGAGCCCGGCGCCGGCGCTGACGCAGGCGAGCATGCCGTGGTAGGACTCCATTTCGAAGATCTTGCCCGGCACGGCGGCGTCGCTGCCGAACCATTTTTCAAAGTGGTGGCGATAGGAACAGTTGGACCGAAAAGCGTAGATATTTTCGCCATTCACATCCGCCGCACGTTCAACCGGCGAGTGATTGAGCGGCGCGATGATGACCATTTCCTCTTCGAACGCCGGCACGCCTTCCAGGGCCGGATGCAGCACCGGGCCGTCGACAAAGGCCGCCGCCAGCCGCCCGGAAAGTACGCCGTCGATCATCGTCCCGGAAGGCCCGGTCGACAGGTCGAGGTCGACCTTCGGATGCTGCTGGTTGTACGCGGCCAGCAGCTCGGGAATACGCACCGCAGCGGTACTTTCCAGCGAGCCCAACGGGAACGCGCCCTGAGGTTCTTCACCGGCCACGGTGGCCCGGGCTTCCTGCACCAGGTCGAGAATGCGCCGCGTGTACTCGAGGAAACTCCATCCGGCCGGTGACAGACGCAAACGGCTCTTTTCGCGGATAAACAGATCGACGCCGAGATCCTGCTCCAGCTGTTTGATGCGCGTGGTCAGGTTCGACGGCACGCGATGGATGTGCGTGGCAGCGGCGCTGATGCTGCCGTGCTCGGCCACGGCTTTGAAGATTTCCAGTTGCACCAGATCCACAGTCATTCTCCAATCGTGAAGGAAACGATCTTTATTATTCAGTTTCCAGAAAACAAACACCACCCTACTCTTCGCTCATCCACTGAATACGCAGGATGACGCCATGAGCCAGATTTCCAGCCAGACCCACGCCCTTTCGATCAACCCCGCCAACGGCGAACAGATCGGCCACTACGCTTTTGAATCCGCTGCCGACCTGGACGCTGCGTTGACCCGCGCCGCTTATGGTTTTGGCAAGTGGAAGCGCAAGCCGCTGCAGGATCGCTCGCGCCTGCTCTCCGCCCTCGCCGGAGCGCTGCGTGAAACGGCTGACGCCATGGCCACCATGATCACCCTGGAAATGGGCAAGCCGATCACCCAGGCCCGCGGCGAAATCGAGAAATGCGCCAAACTCTGCGAATGGTACGCCGAACACGGCCCGGCCATGCTCGATGCCGAGGCCACTCAGGTTGAAGGCGGCAAGGCGCGTATCGAATACCGTCCGCTGGGGCCGATTCTGGCAGTGATGCCATGGAACTTCCCGTTCTGGCAGGTGCTGCGCGGCGCTGTTCCGACACTGATTGCCGGCAACACTTACGTGCTCAAGCATGCGCCGAACGTGATGGGCAGCGCCTACCTGTTGCGCGATGCGTTTGTTAGCGCCGGTTTCCCCGATGGCGTGTTTGAAGTGATCAATGTCACTCCAGAGGGCGTTTCCACAGCCATCGCCGATCCGCGCATTGCCGCGGTGACGCTGACCGGCAGCGTGCGCGCCGGCATGGCCATCGGCGCTCAGGCCGGCGCGGCGCTGAAGAAGTGCGTGCTGGAACTGGGCGGCTCCGATCCGTTCATCGTGCTCAATGACGCTGATATTGATGAAGCCGTACACGCGGCGGTGGTAGGTCGCTATCAGAACTCCGGCCAGGTCTGCGCCGCCGCCAAACGGCTGATCATTGAACAAGGTGTGGTCGAAGCATTCACCCGCAAGTTCGTCGAAGCTACACGTGAGTTGAAGATGGGCGATCCACTGGCCGCCGACACCTACATCGGGCCGATGGCGCGCTTCGATCTGCGTGATGAACTGGATCAGCAAGTGCGCGACACCCTTGAAGAAGGCGCGACGCTGCTGCTGGGCGGCGGCAAGGTCGAGGGCGTTGGCAACTATTACCAGCCAACCGTGCTGGCCAACGTCACCGACCGCATGACCTCGTTCAAACAGGAGCTGTTCGGCCCGGTCGCCTCGATCATCACCGCCCGCGATTGTGCGCATGCCGTGGCATTGGCCAACGACAGCGAATTCGGCCTGACCGCGACGATCTACACCGCCAACGTCGCACTGGCCGAGCAACTGACCAGCGAACTGGAAACCGGCGGCGTGTTCATCAACGGTTACTCCGCTAGCGACCCGCGTGTGACCTTCGGCGGCGTGAAGAAGAGCGGTTTCGGCCGTGAACTCTCGCACTTCGGCGTGCGCGAATTCTGCAACGCACAGACCGTGTGGCTGGATCGCAAATAATCCAGACACCCCGAAACCTGTGGGAGCGAGCTTGCTCGCGAAGGGGTTTTATCAGTCAACACATGGGCGACTGACCGGACGCTTTCGCGAGCAAGCTCGCTCCCACAAGGGCTGCTTCGATTTACAGATATTTCAACCAGCGGATGTCCCGCCGCCGCGCTTTGAATGCCGAAAACCAGCGCACTGCCGGGAACAGCACGACAGCCAGCACAATAGCCGCCAGCCACACCGCCGCTACCGTCGAAAAGCCGAAGTAGCTGCCCTGATTCAGTCCGAACAGGGCGACGCCCATTACATACAACACCTTCAACGCATACAGATGCAGCAGATAGAAAAACATCGGCGCCGAACCGAACACCGTCAGCCAGCGAATCCAGCGGCGACTCTGCACGCGTTCGAAGGCGAGCAGCAGCAACAGCCCCGTGCTCACGGTCAGTGCGATAAACAAGAGCGACGGTGGATATTTGGTGATGTTGAAAACACTCATCAGTGTCTGCACCAGCGAGTCGCTGAGCGTCCACGGCTTTTCGCCATAGCCATTGATCAGGCGCAGCGCCACGAAGCCCAGCAATCCACCGACTCCGGCCATCAGTAATCGACGCTGGCGCACAGTCGCGTCCATGCCGCGGGCAAACCACGGACCCAGCGCATAGCCCAGGCCAATCACACCGATCCACGGCAACAACGGATACGAGGTGCGCAGACGCAGGCTGTCGCTGACCTCGATCCAGCCACGGTCATGCAGGATCGCCCAAGGCACATGCAGGGCGGATTCCACCGGAAAATGCACCGCGTCGAACAGGTTGTGTCCGGCAACGATCGCCACGCTCAAGATCAGCAGCAGCGCACGCGGCAACCAGACCAGCAGCGCCAGCGCGATCATGCTCAGGCCGATCGCCCAGATCACCTGCAAATAGATCACGCTGGGCGGCACCTGAAACGTCCAGGCGAAGTTGACCAAGGTGAATTCCAGCGCGACCAAAAACAATCCACGCTTGAACAGAAATGCACTGACATCGGCTTTGCCAGCATATTTCTCACCGTACAACCACGCCGACAATCCGCTCAGCAAGACAAACACCGGCGCGCACAAATGCGCCAGGGTGCGGCTGAAGAACAACACCGGCTCGGTGCTGGCGATGTCCATCGGGTCAGACACCTGGCGGTGCAGGAGAAAGGTTTCGCGTACGTGATCGAGCAGCATGAACAGGATCACCAGGCCTCTGAGGGCGTCAATGGACAGCAGCCGGCCAGTCGTCAACGGGGTGGAACGGGGAAGCACAGGAGTCATGGATCTTTCGCAATCGAGAGGAATAACACCGGACAGCCACAACGCTGACCGCAAATTTCGTGTTACCTTATAACATCAAAATGCACGTTTTTACCAAGGGTGATTCTCAGCAAAACCATCAATTTGAAGAGTCACGGTTGCCCATCCGCGCGGGCCTTCTATAGTCAACAGGCCTGCCGTTTTCTCGCGGCCCATCGTCGAGCGTTGTCCATGGTCACTACCGCACACCTGATCATCTGCGAACACTGTGACTGCGTGTACGAAAAAGCCGTGCTCGGCAAACACCAGAAAACCCTGTGCCCGCGCTGCGGTGGCGTGCTGCAGCGCTTTAATGGCCTGAGCATCGAGCAGCGTCTGGCCCTGACCTGCACAGCGGCGATGCTGTGGCTGTTCGCCAATTTCTACCCGGTGATGAGCATCAGCCTCCAGGGCATGAAAAACAGCGCAACCCTGTGGGATTCGGTACTGGCGCTCAGCCAAGGCCCGATCACCTTCATCGCCCTGGTCGCAGCGATTGCGATCATCATCGCCCCGGCGTTCCAACTGGTTCTACTGATCTGGGTGCTGAGTTTTGCCCTCGGCCTGCGCCGGGCGCCGGGTTTCAATCTGTGCATGCGCTGGCTGGAAACCCTGCGCCCGTGGAGCATGCTGGAAGTGTGTCTGCTGGGAGCAATGGTTGCGGTGTTCAAACTTGCCGGCCTGCTCGATGTGCTGCCCGGTATCGGCCTGTTTGCTCTGGCGGTGCTGAGCCTGATGATGATCCGCATTGCCGGGCGCGACATCCGCGAACTCTGGGACACACTATGAAGCGTGCGCCGACTGCCAGCGAACTCAACCTGTGCCTGTGCCACAGCTGCGGCCTGGCCTGCGACATGACTGACGAGCCGCATGAGTGCCCGCGCTGCGATGCGCCGTTGCATCGACGCAAGACCAATTCACTGACGCGAACCTGGGCGTACATGCTCGCCGCGCTGATTTTTTATATCCCGGCCAATCTGCTGCCGGTGATGAACACCGTTATGCTCGGCAACGGCGCCGACAGCACGATCATGAGCGGCGTGCTGGAGTTCTGGGAAGCGGGGGCATGGGACATTGCGCTGATCATTTTCATCGCCAGCATTGCGGTGCCGGGGGTCAAATTCGTTGCCCTGACGTTGTTGCTGGTGACCGTGCAGCGTGGCAGCGACTGGGCGCGCAAGGAGCGCTCCAAGCTGTACCGCTTCGTCGAGCTGATCGGCTATTGGTCGATGCTCGACGTGCTGGTGGTCGCGCTGGTCGCGGCGCTGGTGAAATTCCAGGCGCTGGGCGATATCGAGCCGCGACCGGGCATCCTGTTCTTCGGCCTGGTCGTTGTGTTCACCATGCTCGCGGCGATGAGTTTCGATCCGCGCCTGATCTGGGACAAGGACGCCAGCGACTCGGTCAGCGACGCAGCGTCTCCAGCAACACCTGCAACGGATGGCGCAACGCCCGATCCGACTGGCGCTTGACCTGGCTGCGGCAGGAATAACCGGTCGCCAACGCCTCGCCCTGCTCCGCCGGTGCCTGCACCTGACGCGCCCACGATTGTTCGTAAATCAGCGCTGAAGTCTGGCGATTGCGCGCTTCGTGGCCGTAAGTGCCGGACATGCCGCAGCATCCGGTGGCCTGGGTGGCCAACTTCATGCCGGCTCGCTCGAAGAGCTGTTCCCACTGCCGGGTCGCGGCCGGCGCGTTGGTTTTCTCGGTGCAATGGGCGAGCAGGCGGAATGCGTTGGATTGGCCCTTGAACGCCTGCTCCGGCATGACCCTGAGCAACCACTCCTGCACCAGCGCCACTTCCGGGCAGGCTGGCATGCCCGGCACTTTCAGGTATTCCTGGCGATAGACCAGCGTCATCGCCGGATCGAGCCCCAGCAATGGCACGCCAGTCTGCGCCAGCGCCTGCAATTGCTCAGCGTTGCGCAACGCCGCGCGATTGAATGCCGAGAGGAAGCCCTGCACATGCAGCGGTTTGCCATTGGCGCTGAACGGCGCCAGATACGCCTGATAGCCCAGACGCGAAATCAGCTCGACCAGATCCGCCAACAGCGGCGCTTCGAAGTAGCGAGTAAAGGCGTCCTGCACGATCACCACACTGCGCTCGCGTTGCTCTGGCGTCAGTGCCGTCAACGTCGCAACCGTCGCCGGCTGCACCTGCCACCGGCGCATCGCTGCATGGAAATCGAAACGGCTGAGCAACGGCACATCGACCATACCGCCGACACTCGCCAGCACGGCGCGAATCCGAGCCGCGCCCATCAAACCGTTGTACAGCGCCGGAATCCGCGCCATGTCGGGAATGGTGTATTCCAGCGAGGCAATCAGGTAATCCCGCGCCGGACGCAGATAACGGCTGTGATACAGCTCAAGGAAGCGCGAGCGAAATTCCGGCACGTTGACCTTCACCGGGCATTGTCCCGCGCAGGACTTGCAGGCCAGGCAACCAGCCATGGCGTCGTACACCTCATGGGAAAAGTCCGCCGACGGATCGCGGCTGTTGCGCCAGCGCTGCCACAGCGTGCGAAAAAATGCCGGTTTACGGATCGCATCCGAGAGCACATCGACCCCCGCCTCGCCCTGCAACCGCAGCCATTCGCGAATCAGCGAGGCGCGCCCCTTGGGCGACTGCGCGCGTTCGCGGGTGGCTTTCCACGACGGGCACATGGCGTCGTCGGGATCGAAGTTGTAGCAGGCACCGTTGCCGTTGCAGTGCATGGCCGCGCCGTAGCTCTGCCAGACTTTCTCATCGATCTGCCGATCCAGCTCGCCGCGCAGCGTGACTTCATCGATCCTCAGCAACGCGGCGCCGCTGTTGGCCGGCGTGGCGATTTTGCCCGGGTTGAACTGGTTGAACGGGTCGAACGCCGCTTTCAAGGCTTGCAGCGCCGGATACAACTCGCCGAAGAATGCCGGCGCGTATTCCGAACGCAACCCCTTGCCGTGCTCACCCCAAAGCAGGCCGCCGTAGCGCTGGGTCAACGCGGCGACACCATCGGACACCGGGCGCACCAACGCCGCTTGCTGCGGGTCTTTCATGTCGAGAATCGGCCGTACGTGCAACACGCCGGCATCGACATGGCCGAACATGCCGTACTGCAAACCATGGCTGTCGAGCAAATCGCGCAACTCGGCGATGTATTCGGCCAAATGTTGCGGCGGCACAGCGGTGTCTTCAACGAAGGGCTGCGGTCGGGCTTCACCGGCGACGTTGCCGAGCAGGCCCACCGCACGTTTGCGCATGCCGTAGACCTTGTTCACCGCTGCCTGACCGACCGCCAGCGTATGGCCCAGGCGTTCTACCGTCGGGTCGTCTTGCAGGTGTTGGATGAACGCCTCGACGCGGCGCTGCAAGTCTTCGGGGTCGTCACCGCAGAATTCGACAAGGTTGATGCCCAGTATCGGGCGCTCAACGTTTTGCGGAAAGTATTCGGCGACGCCGTGCCAGACGATGTCCTGCATCGCCAGCAGCAAGACTTTCGAATCCACCGTTTCGATCGACAGCGGCTTGAGCGCCATCAACGCCTGTGCATCGCGCAAGGCATCCATGAAACCGGCATAGCGGATATTCACCAGCATCGTGTGTTTGGGAATCGGCAGCACGTTCAACCGCGCCTCAACGACAAACCCCAACGAACCTTCAGCGCCGCAGAGCACGCTGTTGAGGTTGAAGCGCTGGTCGGCCTCACGCAGGTGCGCCAGGTCATACCCGGTCAGGCAGCGGTTGAGATCCGGGAATCGCGCCTTGATCAGTTCGCCCTGCTCATCAATGATCCGCCGCGCGCAGCGATAGACTTCGCCAACCCGATCATCGCGAGCGCACTGCGCCTCAAGCTCGCTTTGCTCCAGCGCCATCCCGTGCAAACGCTCACCGCCACGCAGGATCATGTCCAGTTCCAGCACGTGATCGCGGGTCTTGCCGTAAGTGCAACTGCCCTGGCCGCTGGCGTCGGTGTTGATCATGCCGCCGACAGTTGCGCGATTGGAGGTCGACAGTTCGGGGGCGAAGAACAGCCCGGCGGATTTCAATGCGGCATTGAGCTGATCTTTGACCACCCCGGCCTGAACCCGCACCCAGCGCTCCTCGACGTTGATTTGCAGAATGCGATTCATGTGCCGCGACAGGTCGACGACGATGCCATCAGTCAACGATTGGCCGTTGGTGCCGGTGCCGCCGCCGCGCGGAGTGATCACTATGTGCTGAAACGCCGGCTCGGCGATCAGCCGCGCCACCCGCGCTACATCATTGGCATCCAGTGGAAACACCGCCGCTTGTGGCAGGCGTTGATAGATCGAGTTGTCGGTGGCCAGCACCACCCGGCTGGCGTAATCAGCGCTGATTTCACCGCGAAAGCCGCTGGTTTTCAGGGCTGCGAGGAATTGTTGGTAATCGCGGGTCAAAGCATTCGCAGGCGACAGCTGGGCAATCATCGGTCAGGTTATCTCGGTCAAATCTGGCTGCGTGGCGGTGAACAGTTGTACGCAACGAATGATTGCGTCAGGCTCCGCTATCTGATTGCGCCCATGTTCATGGCTGACGACACAGCGAACAAGCGTAAATTCGGCCCGCTATCCATGAGTTTTACGAATGAATCCGCGCACACTCACGCCATCCATGTCGCTGCTGCTGGCTTTCGAGGCCGCTGCACGCCACGAAAGCTACACCCGCGCTGCCCATGAGTTGTCGCTGACGCAGAGCGCAGTCAGCCGCCAGGTGCAGATCCTCGAGAAGATGCTCGGCATGCGCCTGTTCAGCCGCGAGGGCCGGCAAGTGGTGCTGACCGATGTCGGGCGCATGTACCAGCGCGAGCTCACCGAAGCTCTCGGGCAGATTCGCAGCGCGACGTTGCAGGCCATGGCGTTCGGCTCGGGCATCCACAGTCTGCGCCTGGCGACGCTGCCGACCTTCGGTTCGAAATGGTTGCTGCCTCGGTTGAAGGATTTCTATACGGCGCATCCGGGCATGACCGTGCACCTGCATTCGCGGATCGAAACCATCGATTTCGATACCAGCGAAATCGACGCCGCCATCTGCGTCGGCGGCGGCGAGTGGCCTGGCCTGGCCGCCCTGCCCTTGCACACCGAAGAACTGGTGGCGATAGCCAGTGCGCAGCTGTCGGCGGCTGAGCGCGATGATGCCGAGCGCCACATTGCCGGACAGCTACTGCTCAATGTCAGCAGCAATGCCCAGGCGTGGGCGGAATGGTTCAGCCATCACCGACTGCCTCATCGCAGCATGCGTGTCGGGCCGAGCTTTGAAATGACCTCGCATTTGATTCAGGCGGTACGGGCCAATATCGGCGTGGGCCTGGTGCCGCGGATACTGGTCGAGGATGAATTGCTCAAGGGTGATTTGCTGCAACTGGGCGAACCGATCACCAGTCGGCGCAGTTATTACCTGGTATATCCGCCGCGCAATGAGAATTTGCCTTCGTTGAAGGCGTTCAGGGATTGGCTGGTTCATACCCTATGAAGGATCGAGTCGCCGCCATTCGCGAGCAGGCTCGCTCCCACATTCGGAAACGCGTTCCCCTGTGGGAGCGAGCCTGCTCGCGAAAAGGCCAGTTGCAATAACCTCAAAACCTTGGTTTCACCGCTTTCCAATCTGGCTTGTACCGCTGCATCTGCCGCACATCATCGCGCTGACGAATCCCGCACGTCAGGTACTGATCATGCAGCTTGCCCAGTTGCTCAGGGTCGAGTTCCAGCCCCAGCCCCGGCGCGCGGGTGATCTTTACGCAGCCATCGACAATCGGCAACTTGCCGCCCTTGATCACTTCCTCGTCCGGCTCCTGCCACGGGTAGTGAGTGTCACAGGCGTAATCCAGATTCGGCACCGCCGCTGCCACGTGCGCCATGGCCATGAGGCTGATGCCCAAGTGCGAGTTGGAATGCATCGACACGCCGAGACCGAACACATCGCACATTTTCGCCAGCGTCTGCGTATCGCGCAGGCCGCCCCAGTAATGGTGATCGGCAAGGACGATCTGCACGCTGTTTTGCGCGATGCTATGGCGCAACTCATCGAAATCAGTGACCACCATATTGGTCGCCAGTGGCAGACCGGTGCGCCTGTGCAGCTCGGCCATGCCGTCAAGGCCCGGAGTCGGGTCTTCGTAATACTGCAAATCATCGCCGAGCAATTCGGCCATGCGAATCGCCGTCTCGAGTGACCAGTTGCCATTCGGATCGATGCGCAGGGGATAGTCGGGGAAGGCTTTTTTCAACGCCTTGATGCAAGCCACTTCATGCTCCGGCGGCAAGGTGCCGGCCTTGAGCTTGATGCTCTTGAAACCGTAGGCCTCGATCATCCGCGCCGCCTGCGCAACGATCTGCTGCTCGCTGAGCGCCTCGCCCCAGTTGTCCGGCTTATAGGGTGAGTCGACATGTTGCGCGTATTTGAAAAACAGGTAGGCGCTGAACGGTACTTCATCGCGTATCGCGCCGCCGAGCAGATCCACCAGCGGCACATTCAGGTAATGCGCCTGCAGATCGAGAAAAGCCACTTCAAATGCCGAATAGGCATTGCTCAGCGCTTTGCTGGCGTGAGAACCGGGCGCCAGTTCGGCGCCGGAAATGCTGGCGGGTTTGTTCGCTGCAACAGTGGCCTGCACGATCGCGCGCAGTTGATTGAGATTGAACGGATCGAGTCCGATCAATTGGCTCTGCAACTGCTGCTGGATCGCCAGTGCCGGGGCATCGCCGTAGCTTTCGCCGAGGCCGATGTAGCCGTTGTCACTCTCGATTTCGATGATGGAGCGCAGAGCGAAGGGTTCGTGGATGCCACTGGCATTGAGCAAAGGCGGATCGCGGAAGGCGATCGGGGTAACGCTGACACGGGTGATTTTCAAGATAACGCTCCTGACAGATCAATAATCGATTCAGTGGCTCGCAGCCGGACGGGCCGTCGCGCCGACGGCGGTCTCGTCACCAGGCTTTGCCGGGGTCTGGCCTTTGGCGCCGGGCGCCGTGCGGGCGAAGAAGATCACCACGGCAGCGATCAGTGATGTCGCCGCCAGGCCATACAGGCCGCCCTCAATGGAGCCGGTGGTTTGTTCGAGAATGCCGAAAGCGGTCGGTGCGACGAAACCGCCGAGATTGCCGATCGAGTTGATCAGCGCGATGACCGCCGCGGCAATGCGCGCGTCCAGATAGCTTTGCGGAATCGGCCAGAACAGCGCCGACGCCGCTTTGAAGCCGATGGCCGCAAAGCAGATGGCGACGAAGGCAAACACCGGCCCGCCGGTGGTCGACATGAACATGCCGATGGCTGCGATCACCAGTGTCAGCGCCACCCAGGCCTGCTGGAATTTCCACTTGCCGGCCAGCGCCGCGAAGCCGTACATGGCGACGATCGAGATGATCCACGGGATCGAATTGAGCAGCCCGACCTGAAAGTCGCCGAGATTGCCCATCTTCTTGATCATGCTCGGCAGCCAGAAGGTCGCGCCGTAAATGGTCAGGGCGATGGAGAAGTAGATGAAGCAGAACAGCGCGATCTGCCGGTCGGCCAGCAGCTTGAACATCGACGGCCTGGCAACCTGCACCGCTTCACGAGCACGCTGTTCCTCGGCAATCGCCGCGACCAGCGCTGCGCGTTCTTCTTCGCTCAGCCACTTGGCCTGGCGTGGGTGCGATTGCAGCCAGAACCAGACAAATGCGCACAACACCACCGACGCCGCGCCTTCGATCAGGAACATCCATTGCCAGCCGTGCATGCCCAGCCCACTGATATGCAACAGCGCGCCGGACACCGGGCCGGAAATCACCGAGGCAATCGCTGAACCACTGAGAAACACCGCCATGGTTTTGCCACGCTCGGACGCCGGCAACCACTGGGTAAAGTAATAAATGATCCCCGGGAAGAACCCGGCCTCGGCGGCGCCGAGAATAAAGCGCAGGACGTAGAAACTGGTTTCGCCCTGAACAAACGCCATGGCCATGGCTGCGGCGCCCCAGGTGAACATGATCCGGGTCAGCCAGACGCGCGCGCCATAGCGTTGCAGAAGCATGTTGGACGGCACTTCGAACAGCGCGTAACCGATGAAAAACAGCCCGGCACCGAGGCCATACGCCGCTGCACCGATACCCAGATCGGTCTCCAGATGGCTGCGCACGAAACCGATGTTGACCCGGTCGATGTAATTGACGATGAACATCACCACGAACAGTGGCAGCACATGGCGCTTGACCTTCGCCGCGGCGCGGGCGAGTACCGTGATGTCCGGCGAACTCTGCAGGGTTTTCAAGGGGCGACTCCCGATCTTGTTTTTTTAGGGATGACTCGAAGTGATGGATCGATCATGGACGCCGGACATTGATCCCGTCTAATCTAAACTCGCATTCGATTGATACCTGGATTAGATCAATGTTCGAACTCACTCAACTGCGCTGTTTCACCACTGTCGCCACCGAATTGAACTTCCGCCGTGCCGCCGAGCGACTGAACATGACTCAGCCGCCGTTGAGTCGGCAGATCCAGTTGTTGGAGCATCATCTGGGCGTCGAGCTGTTCACCCGCAGTACCCGCAGCGTTGCGCTGACGGCGGCTGGCCGGGCGTTTTTCGTCGAAGCACAGAATCTGCTGGAGCGCGCCCAGCAAGCGGCGGTCACCGCACGCCGGTTTGCCGAAGGTGACATCGGCTCAGTGAACATCGCGTTCGTCGGCAGTGCGGTGTATGAATTCTTGCCGAAGGTCATTGCCGAGGCGCGGCTGAAACAGCCTCAGGTGAAAATCGATCTGGCGGAGATGAACACCTATCAGCAGCACGAGGCGTTGCGCGCCCGTCGCATTGACCTGGGCATTGCCCGCGCGCCATTGCTTGAGCCAGGCTATGCAACTGAATGCCTGGTGCGCGAACCGTTCGTGCTGGCGGTGCCGCGTGGTCATGGGTTGGCGAACGCGACTGAAGTATCAGTGGCTGATCTGGATAAACAGCCGTTCCTGATGTATTCCCACGCGGCTTATCCGCCGTTCAACGAACTGTTGACCGGCATGCTGCGCTCGGCCCGAGTAGCGCCGGATTACGTGCAATGGCTAGGCTCATCGCTGACGATTCTGGCACTGGTGAACGCCGGCATGGGTCTGGCACTGGTGCCGCGTTGTGCGACGAGCGTGGTGTTCAAGGACGTGGTGTTCCGCGAGATCGATCTGGGTGAAGGGGTGCAGAGTGAACTGCATTTGATCTGGCGGGAAAATAATGACAACCCGGCGTTCGCGATGTTGCTGGAGGCGATTCGCCGGGCGGTGGCGCAAGATTGGGGCTGAAATTAGCATGGCGACCTGTATTTGAGCGGAGGCGGAGCGCTCGGTGCTTTGATCAACGGCTCCTCCAGCGGTTTGCCGTCAGGCCCCGTGAACAGGCGTTCGTATTGCTTTGGCATTGGTCGCGGTGCTCTTGCGGTCGCCATGATGAACCCTCCGATATCGGGCTGAATTCAACCCACTTAACTTGAGCGGAATCTCTCAGCAAAATTTCGGCACCAAAAGGCGTTGACCTGCCATCCTCTCTGACCCAACGTGGATTCTGCATCACAAACTGCCCGCAACTGGATCCGGACGGCCACTCGACCGGCCAGCCAAATACGCGCCTCTCGTCATGTAAATGCAGGGTTATGAACCGGTCGAACGGGGGAAAAAGCGCAGAACCATTCACTAGGATAAGAAGATTGTTTCGTGACGTTTCGCCTGCGTAGCCAGCCGTGCAATTTGTCATTCGTAGCCAGGTAACAGGCAAACAATCCCAGTATCAGCGAAAACACAAATGCCCAGAGTGGTTACAGGCAGTCACGCACCGATTGGCGCAGCGACCCGGACTTCGCCCATGGTGGCCCCTGATACAACGACACTTTGCTGCCGTCCTTGTATTTGACGATATCGAGGATTTCGTCCGCGGTAATGATGCTCGGCGCGGTGATCCGATAGCCGTTGGAAATCGACGTCTGCGAAGTCTTGGCGACGTCCTTCTGCCACAACGGTAACAAACACGCAGCATATTCCCTGGGTGGCTTGTCACTGGTCTTGCTGAGGTTAGGTTCGCCCGGCACCAGCGACGCCGGTAACGAGCACCCGGTCAACAGAGCCAGTGCCAGACTGCCGATCCATATGCGCATGTTGTTTACCTGTTCGAAAAAAAGCGAATGTAACGTTTAACCGCCTGTACATCCATCGTGGCACCCCGCCGTTATGGGCGATTGGACAATTTTTTACATCCGTTCAGCCGGGTGTCAGATGACTTGCTCCCATTCGAGAAAATGCGACTACTCTTTTTTACCGAGAATGTTCTGGAGGTGATCATGCGGCTCAATGAATACGAACACGAACTTCAACGGGATTTGCAAAGTGTCGCGTCGGACCTGAGATGGTCAGCAGTCGACCTCAAGCGCATTGCCGAACAGCTGCGAAAATCAGGCAATGAGGCGGACGCTCAGACCGTGCTGCGCTCATGCGAAATTCTGCAGAACGACGAGGAAAGATTGCAAAGCTATGCCAAGGAGGTAAAAGCCCGGACCATCAGCCGAACCAAAATCCACTGATACTGACTTGCCTGCCCCCAACAAGAAGCCCCGGCCGAAACCGGGGCTCTTTCATTACGGCGAATCAATCGGCGTTTGGGCTTTGCGCCCGCTTGATGCGTTTTCTGTAGCCGGGAAGCGCCGCCGCATAAGCCATCGCTTCTTCCCTGCTGGCAAAGGACGCCAATCGGTCACCCTGGGTGCAGACCCGCCATGGGCCGTTGTTCACGCTGAGCACGTCGTAACCGTTCATGTGCAGCTTGTTCAGCATTGGAATGCTCATGAGCACCTCCTGTTTGCCAAAGGTCTATCGATTTACGCGCTCACCTTACACCCGGTGCGCCCCCTGATGACGACCGGATATCGCAGCCGCTAGCGGTCAAAACTCTGGCACTTAATGCCATCCCCTACTCTTTACTGCGATGGAACCTTTGAATCCGGTGGCGGCTCGAATATTGCAGTTTAATTGCAGTTTTATGACAGCTACAACAAGGCCCCTATGAAAGTACGCGCTACCGTCATTTGCGAGCAGGATCGGCATGTCCTTCTGGTACGCAAATCCCGCCACCACTGGTCGTTGCCGGGCGGCAAGGTCGAGCCTGGGGAAACCCGCGCGGCTGCAGCCGTGCGCGAATTGCAGGAAGAAACCGGGCTGGATGCCAACGAAGTCCTGTACTTGATGGATTTACAAGCCGGCAGCACGCGGCATCATGTTTACGAGGCATCGGTGCTCAACATCGATGACGTACGTCCGCAGAATGAAATCGTCGATTGCATCTGGTATCCGCTGGATGCCGTGCAAAATCTCGATACCAACGACGCGACACGGCGCATCGTCCAGGCCTTTCAACGGCGCTTGTAAAGGTCAGCCGAAAGGCTCGACGTCCAGCGCGCATTTTCTGTGCACAATTTCCCAGTTCTCAATGCGCGTCGTGATCCCAGATCCAGTTCCACAAGCCGGGCAGATTCACCGGTTCCGCACTTTGCTGAACGGTACGCGCAAGCGCGGCTTTTTCCAGCGCGGCCTGATCGTCATAAAACGGCTTGGCCGCTAGCTTGACCCCGGTAGCGGCCGCGCTATCGAGCAGGATCTGCAAATACTCGCGGGTGTGCCGCGCGGTGTAGCGATTGAGATCATGGAACGTCACCACCACCGGGATGACGCCATCCACCGTCGGCAATTGGCCGTAGGCAATGCGTTCACGCACTTCGGACAACTGACGCAGCATATTCGCGCGACGTCGTGGGCTGGCATTGAATCCCCAGATCTTGCCGTCGTTGGCGCTTACGTCAGTGAGTAAAACCTTCAGCCCGTGCTTCTGATAAGCCGCGAATGTGCGTTTGTCATAATTCCAGAACGGCGGGCGCAGCAGTTTTGGCGCAGCGCCGGTAATGGCGGCGATGTCCGCGCTGCCATCGCTCAGTGACTGCTCCAGTTCCTGCGGATCGAGCAAGCGATGGTTGGTGTGCCAGTGCGTGGCGGTGTGAAACGCAAGAATATGCCCCTGCGCGTGTTCACGCTGCATGAGGCTTCGACCAATCTCGCTGTCGCCGGCTCGGGGTGCTCGGGTCTGCACGAAAAACACCGCTTTGATGTTCGCTTGCACCGGATTGGTTTGGAGGCTGTTGAGTACGGTCGCCGTTGGATTCCACAATCCTGAAGCGCTCGGGCCATCATCGAACGTCAGCAGAAACCGCACGGGTGCCCGGTCTTGAAGACGGGTTCGGGTTTGCGCGGTCATTTCGATCGGCGCGGCGATACAACCGGCCAGACCGACCGCAATAAACGCAGCACACAGAAGCTTGCATCCGGATTTCATGTTTTGCCCTGAGCCCGGCCACCGCCGTCGTGTTATCGAATGGCAAAACTCCCTCGCCTTCCTCCGTCCCTGCGCCGCGCTTCGCGAGCGCAGGTTGGATAAGGTACACAGGGTTTGGTTCCGGCGCAGGACTTCAGTGCGTCAGGACCTGTTGAAATGAGGTGTCGATGAGACCTGCCGTGGCCAGCGGTGCGGCAAGTGCTTTGACCTTGAACAGGAAGTCCGCGGTGCTTTGCAGGTCTGCTGCCGCCTGTTGATCCACGGGCCCGACGGTCATGTGCGCCTGACGCAACCAATGCCGCGAGACCTGCTGGTCGAGGTTGGCCTTTTTCGCCCACAGGTCAGCGTACTCATCGGTGTGGTTATCGACCCAGGCTCGCGCCTGCTTTAAACGTGCGAGGAAATCGGCAAGCGCCTCGCGCTTATTGTCGATTGCGGGTGTCGAAGCAGCAATCGCGCTGAGCCCGGGCATGAGATTTTTCGCCGTCAGAATTGGCCGAGCGCCGGAGAACACGATCTGTTGCGAAATATACGGCTCCCATACCGGAAAAGCGTCGATGCTGCCCTGTGGCAGCGC
The DNA here is from genome assembly GCF_035554175.1 of Pseudomonas sp. Lineage (GTDB taxonomy): Bacteria > Pseudomonadota > Gammaproteobacteria > Pseudomonadales > Pseudomonadaceae > Aquipseudomonas. The sequence goes on from NZ_DATMIV010000010.1 coordinate 28,829, forward strand.
GGCGGCCGCGTCGATTGGCATCAACTTGACGAGGTCGACGTAATTTTCCGGCAAGCCGCTCTTCTCCAGCGCGCGCAAAGTCAATTGTTGGCTCCAGGCACCCGGCCAGTACGCGACTTTTTTGCCTTTGAGGTCGGCGATGGTTTTCACGGGTGAAGCCTTGGGTACGAGCAAGGCAATAGTGTCCGGATTTTGCCGCGACACGCCGATCAGTTTTACTGGCGCGTTTTTGGCAGCCAGAAACAGGAAACCTGAGTCGCCGAGAAAGCCAAGATCCAGCGAGCCGGTTTGCAACGCTTCGGCAAGCGGGGCAGCCGCCTGAAAATGCTTCCAGTCAACCGTATAGGGCGCATCTTTTAAAACCCCGGACGCTTCGATTGATGCACGGACGTTGTAGTAGTTCTGATCGCCTACGTGCAGGACCAATGGCTCGGCAGCATAGGCAAATGGCGAAGTTAACAAAGCGGTAGTGAGAGCGCGGCGTAGGAAACGAAACAGCATCATGGCGAGACCTGCAAATGACATTTGCATAGACCATAACGCTCTTGATTTTTATTTTTAAATTCTATTTTTGCATAACCTAATCACTGCAGATCGCGCCCTACCGGACAATCGACCAGATGCAACTAAACTGAAATTTCCCTGAGGAGATTCAGCCCATGTGCGGAAGACTCACGCAGTATCGCGGGATTCACGACTTTGTCGCGGTGTTGAGCATCCCCGATGCGTTGATCAATCATGTCGGCGAGGCGCCGCTGGAACGCTATAACGCCGCGCCGACCACGGAGCTGGCGGTGCTCCATCAGCACGAACAATCCCTCCATGCTGACAATCTGCGCTGGGGCTGGCGCCCGCACTGGGCGAAGGACCGCGCTGCTCCGATCAACGCTCGGGTAGAGAAAGTCGCCAACGGCGCGTTCTTTCGCTCAATCTGGCGTCAGCGCTTGATCGTCCCCGTCGATAACTGGTTTGAATGGGTCGATGTCGGGGAAAAAATCCGACAGCCCTGGTTGATTCGTCGCGCAGACCGCAATCCGGTTTTCTGCGCTGCCATCGGACAACTTCCGATGCTGGGAGCCGTACAGCGGGAGGATGTCGGATTCGTCATCATCACCGCCGACAGCATGGGCGGCATGCTCGATATCCATGACCGCCGTCCCGTAGTGTTCGATGCAGAACGGACTCTGGAATGGCTCGATCCGGCTACACCGCCGGAGCGCGCCGAACAAATGCTGCTTTTCGAAGGTGCGCCAAGCGATGCGTTCGAATGGTACAAGGTCGGCAAAGCGGTGGGTAATACGCGCAACCAAGGCGCGCATCTGATAGAAAAACTGGCCTGAATAATTCGCCCACGCTTCGTTATACAGGCATGACCTTCCCGAATCCCACGCGTTACAGAAAGTGTTTCAATCGCGCACAGCCTCTATAAAACAGTCGCTTGAGCGATCTAACCGCCTGTCTGACATTTCGACTGTCATACATACTTTTTTGCGCGCTGCGGATAGCATGCCCGCCGCCTTTCCGATTGGTATACCAATTGAGCAAAGGGCCAAAAAAAATCAGCAATCCATCAACAATTTTCAAGCCTTGCAGAGAAATAAGTGAGCGACGATTTTGCAATCAAACAGGTCAACGGCCTGAAGTGTATCCATCTGTCCAAGACAGAACGCCTGGAACTCGACTGTTTTATCGGCCATTACATCAAGACCCGAAACCTGCACAGTGTTGCCGACATCGAACGCACCCTGCGCAGCACTCTCGAAACGTATCCCGGTCATCCGCCGGTGATGGTCAATGAACTCAATGCGTGGATCGATCGAACGTTGGGGTATCGAGCAACCTACCCGGACTTCACGCAGCTCGAAGAGCTCTAAGATACGAAGAGCCCCGCTTATGTGGAGCTGTTCGTATGCGTCCGACTGCACCCGCGCATTTCGGCGCACCAGGCGTACCATGGCACTGTTCATTTCTACGTCAGGAAGACACCATGCTGTACCGAATCGCAGCTGACGGGCTGCTGCTGTTTCATTTGGGTTTTATCTTGTTCGTGCTGTTCGGCGGGCTGCTGGTGCTGCGCTGGCCGCGACTGATGTGGCTGCATTTGCCCGCAGCCGCGTGGGGCGTGGCGGTCGAGGTCTTGCACCTGACCTGCCCGCTGACTTACTGGGAAAATCTGCTGCGTCACGCGGCCGGGCAGACTGAATACGCCGGCGGCTTCATCGAACACTACATCTGGCCGATCATCTACCCGGCAGGATTGACCCCGCAGATTCAGCTGGCGCTCGGCAGTGTCGTGCTGGCGGTCAACCTGCTGGTGTACGCACGACTGCTGCGCTTGTGGAAACTGCGCCGCGCCAGGCACATTCCGTTTTAACGCGAGGCCGCTTTCAACGTCTCCAGCCACTGCGGATCGAAGCGTGGCTGGTGAGGATCAAGGTTCAGCGCCTGCATACGCGCCTTGTGCTGTTCGACCTCATCACGCAATTGCCGATGATCGCTGGAGTTGCCGTCCAGCTCATGCATCTGCAGCAAGCCGAGATGATAAAAACGCAGTACCTTCATCGCCGTCGGATCGTTGTTTTGCACCGCGGCTGTCACCTGATGCATCACATTGGTGATGCTCATCAGACTGCGCTTGAGACGCCAGCTGTACACAGCCGGGGCCATCCAGGTCTGATGCCAGAAGCGCCCGCGCAACAGCCCCGCCGTCAGCAGAAATGCCACGAATACGCCGCCGACATTGAATCGCAGATTATCCCCGTCGGGGTCGCCGAACACTGCCACGGCGACGGACGAAAACAGCATGGCCAGTAGCAGAAACAGCACGGCGATGATCATCGTGCTGCGGCGGGTCTGTTGACGAAAGGTAGCGGGGTCCATCGGCTGGATCTCGAACATCAAAAATGACTTCCCTGAGAGACAAAAGGCGCAACGGAAAAAACTCGCCGGCGCATTATCGCATCGCGCCGGGTTTTAGCTATGCTGGGGTCCCTCTTCATTTTTTCAGCGTCCAACGGGGACATGGCGGTATAGCGCAGATCGTGCCATCTTCATTCATGGATACACACTATTCGGATGGCCTCCGCTGCGTTGCGGATGCCATCGTTTTAAGGATCACTGCATGACCCAACGACACGTAATCAATGCCTCGGTCAGCCCGAAAGGCAGTCTGGAAACCCTTTCTCAACGTGAAGTGCAACAACTGAGCGAAGCCGGATCCGGCAGCACCTACACCCTCTTCCGCCAGTGCGCCCTGGCCATTCTCAATACCGGCGCCCATGTCGACAACGCCAAGACCATCCTCGAAGCCTACAAGGACTTCGAAATCCGTATTCACCAACAGGATCGCGGCGTGCGTCTGGAGCTGCTGAACGCTCCCGCCGACGCGTTCGTCGATGGCGAGATGATCGCCAGCACCCGGGAAATGCTGTTCAGCGCCCTGCGCGACATCGTCTACACCGAAAACGAACTCGACAGCCAACGCATCGACCTGAGCAATTCCCAGGGCATCAGCGACTACGTGTTCCACCTGCTGCGCAACGCGCGAACCTTGCGTCCGGGCGTCGAACCGAAAATCGTGGTGTGCTGGGGCGGTCACTCGATCAATACCGAAGAATACAAATACACCAAGAAAGTCGGCCACGAACTGGGCCTGCGCAGCCTCGACATCTGCACCGGTTGCGGCCCCGGCGTGATGAAAGGCCCGATGAAAGGCGCAACCATCGCCCATGCCAAACAACGTATTCACGGCGGCCGCTACCTCGGTTTGACCGAGCCGGGCATCATCGCTGCCGAAGCACCGAACCCGATCGTCAACGAGCTGGTGATCCTGCCGGACATCGAAAAACGTCTGGAAGCCTTCGTCCGTGTCGGCCACGGCATCATTATCTTCCCGGGTGGCGCCGGTACTGCGGAAGAATTCCTGTATCTGCTCGGCATTCTGATGCACCCGGACAATAAAGGTCTGCCGTTCCCGGTAATCCTCACCGGGCCGAAACATGCCGCGCCGTATCTGGAACAGCTCGATGCGTTCGTCGTCGCTACCCTGGGCGAAGCAGCGAAACAGCACTACGAGATCATCATCGACGACCCCGCCGAGGTGGCGCGGCAGATGACTCAGGGCCTGAAAGAGGTGAAGCAGTTCCGTCGCGAGCGTAATGACGCGTTCCACTTCAACTGGCTGTTGAAAATCGATGAAGGCTTCCAGCGACCGTTCGATCCGACCCACGAAAACATGGCCAACCTCAAGCTGCATCGCGACCAGCCGCCGCACCAACTGGCAGCCAATCTGCGCCGTGCGTTTTCGGGGATTGTCGCCGGCAACGTCAAGGACAAGGGCATTCGCCTGATCGAAGAACACGGGCCGTACCAGATCCGTGGCGATGCGGCGATCATGCAGCCGCTCGACGCGCTGCTCAAAGCCTTTGTCGCCCAGCACCGGATGAAACTGCCGGGCGGCGCGGCGTATGTGCCGTGCTACCAGGTGGTGGCGTAACTCTTCCGGCCAGCACCTGACAAATGCAGGAGTGAGCCTGCTCGCGATCGCGGTGCCACAGCCGACATATGATTTGAATGTCGGCCTGCTATCGCGAGCAGGCTCACTCCTACAGGGTCTGCGGTGTGGCACAAATCGTGTTCACAACCTCAATCCCCTGTGGGAGCGAGCCTGCTCGCGAAGCCCGATAGAACACATCAATCCCTCAGACCATTCACCAACCGCACAGCCAACGCTTTAGCCTGCGCGGCCACATCCGTCACCGCCGTACTCTCCCACCACATCCCGCGCAAAGGCGGGCCCATGGCAAACAACCGGGAATTCGCCCGCCCTTCGGCATCCATCACCGCTCCGTCGACGGCTGCGATGCCCAACGCCAGTGGCCCCGGCTGCACCAACCCTCGCGCGAGCAATTGCTGCGGCAACGGTCGCGCGACTCGTCGCCAGTCGTATTCGATACCGCTGGAGTTGATCAGCGCCGCACCGCTCACCACGCACGTTTCAGTCTCGCCACGGGGACGAATGCGAATGCTCACAGCGTCGCCGGTGCCGGGTTCAAGCCCCTTGAATGACGCCGCATGAATCCGCAGGCGCCCTTGGTTGTATAGCCGCTCGATCAACTCGGCGCTCAGCGGCGGTGAACGATGATGATGACTTTCCCACCACGGCCGCACATGCCGTACGAATTGTCGACGCTGCACGTCAGTCGCCTGACTCCATAACCGGGCAATATGCGCACGCACCGTATCCAGCGGCGCTTGCCAGTCGACACCGTGTGCGATGGCGTCGCGACACTGCCGGCGCAATTCGCGCAGCAACTGACGTGGCGTGCGAAGGCGGTGATCCTCTGCCAGAAAATCCGCCCAGGCCGGTGGTTGTCGGCGCACCTGCGGCAGCAAGCCATGCCGGGAAAACACCTTGATCGGCCCGCGATGCCCGGCCTGTTCCAGCGATACCACGGCATCGACCATGGTCAGGCCGGAGCCGATGATCAACACGGTCGCTTGTGGATCGAGCTCGCGCATGGCCGCGACATCCCACGGGTCGAGCGCGGCGGCGTTGAGGCCGCTGGATTGGGTTTGCGGCGTGCGAGCGGCGGGGAACATGCCCGTGGCCAAAACTGCCTGGGATCCACGCAAGAGGTGGCCATCGTTCAAGGTGAGCTGCACTGAACCAGAATCGATTTGCAGGTCGACGACCTCAGTACAGATATGTTCAACGGTCGAACCTTGCTGCGCGCCCGTTGCCCTTGCCTCGGCAAGACGCTGTTGCACATAGACACCGAACAAGCCACGAGGCGGGAACAACTCGCTAATAGGGACATCCTGCTCAGCGGACTCCGGCCAGCCGCCAGCGGTAATATGCTCGGTCAACCATTGCGTCAAATCATCAGGGTTGTCCGGATCGACACTCATCCGCGCCGCGTTGCCGTTCAGCGTATGGCCCAACTCCACCGCACTATAAGCTTCGCCTCGACCCAGTTCTTTACGCGGTTCAATAATCAGAATCTTGCGCTGCCCGGGCAGACGCAACAACTGCACCGCCAGCATCGTGCCGCTGAGTCCACCGCCGATGATCAGTATGTCTGCGTGGTGCTCCATTCAAATCACCACGTTGCGCACAAAGCGCGCTGCTACATCGCCATCGTTGCGATAGGAATGCGGCTGATTACTGGCGAACATGAAGAACTCTCCCTTATTGATGTGCTGCGGCTGATCGCCCAGCATCAGCGTCAGACAACCTTCGAATACGTAGAGCTGCTCGCTCCAGCCATCGGCATCCGGTTGCGACGGGTAGACCTCGCCGGGTTGCAGGCACCATTCCCATTGCTCGACTGCGCGGGTAGCGGTGGCTTTGGACAACAAGACAGCCTTGCTGCCGGGAATCGCGCCTGCCCAGGCGACTTCATTGATCCGGCTTGGGTCGCGAGCGTCAGGCGCTTGAATCAGATCGCTGAACGCAACATTGAGGGCTTCGGCGACGCGGTCGAGCGTAGTCAGGCTGACATTCTTTTCCCCCGCCTCGATCGCCACCAGCATGCGGCGACTCACTCCGGACTTTTCCGCCAATGCGGTCTGGCTCATGTCCGCAGCGTGGCGCAGGCGTCGGACGTTCTGGCTGACGTGTTGCAGGACAGAAGCTCGCTGGGTCGAATCTTTGTGCACTATATTGCTCACTCGGTGGGGTTGGGCAGTATACTGCGCAACGTTGGCGGCATTGTGCGGCCTCTCTTTTACAGTACGCAAGGTCATGATGTCGCCGAACAACCCTCCTACCCGAATCCGCTTCTCCCGACTCAGCAAAGCCGAGTGCGTGCTGGTACTGATCACCATGATCTGGGGCGGCACGTTTCTGCTGGTGCAGCACGCCATGACGGTGAGCGGCCCGATGTTTTTCGTTGGCCTGCGCTTCGCGGCAGCCGCAGCCATTGTGGCGCTGTTTTCCTGGCGTCATCTGCGGGAGCTGACCTTGTTCGAGGTCAAGGCCGGCTCGTTCATCGGCGTGGCGATCATGCTCGGCTACGGACTACAGACCGTTGGGTTGCAAAGCATTCCGAGCAGTCAGTCGGCGTTTATTACCGCGTTATACGTGCCGTTCGTGCCGCTGCTGCAATGGCTGGTGCTGGGCCGGCGTCCAGGGTTGATGCCGAGCATCGGGATCATGCTGGCGTTTACCGGGTTGATGCTGTTGTCAGGCCCTTCGGGTGCCGCGTTGAATTTCAGCTCCGGTGAAATTGCCACGCTGATCAGCGCCGTCGCCATCGCTGCCGAAATCATTCTGATCAGCACATTCGCCGGTCAGGTCGATGTGCGGCGCGTGACCGTGGTGCAACTGGCGGTGACAGCGGTGCTGTCGTTTCTCCTGGTGGTTCCGACCGGGGAAGCAATTCCGGTTTTTTCCTGGTTGTTGCTGGTGTCTGCTTTGGGTCTGGGCGCAGCGAGTGCAGCGATCCAGGTGGCGATGAACTGGGCGCAGAAGAGTGTTTCGCCGACGCGCGCAACGCTGATCTACGCCGGTGAGCCGGTGTGGGCCGGGATTGTCGGACGGATTGCCGGAGAGCGCTTGCCAGCGATTGCGCTGGTCGGGGCGGGGCTGATTGTTGTGGCGGTGATTGTCAGTGAGTTGAAGACCAAGAGTATAGTTATGCAATCCGATGTGGATCAGGGCCAGGAAGCTGAAGGTCAGTAGGGACTAAAAGTGCACGCCCTGCACACAACAAGCCTCTGTACAAACTGCCAGGACGGTTCACTCACGACTCACAGTGAGGTACCGACCTGGCTATACCACTATCAATCCTTCACGTCATACGTGCTCTTTTGAGAGGGGAAGTCATTGCCTCCTTGCGTTAACACGTAGGACGCATCTGCCCAATCAGTATTGTCAAAGTGGAACGCTTGAACTTTAAATTCCAAAGGCTTGCCCAGATGCAACTCACTGAGCTGCAGACGAGAGGACCAAAACGATCCTTTCGTATCGGAATAAACGTCCAGTGTGTCGCCGGCTCTTGCCTGATCAATAGGGGGAACCACAAACGTAGCGCCGTTCTTGATTTTGTCCCTGTAGATAACACTCCCGACTGCTTCAGAAAACATGGGCGCCTCTAACTGATCCTTCTTCGGTGTATGTTTCCCTTCCGTTTGAATAAGCATCTTTCAACTCTCCTTGTACTGGTATGGCCCACGCCAATGCGGCTGGCCGTTCAATGCACCTCGGTGCAGATCAAGTAGAGCCCCGTTGCAAAAGGTCGTCTACTGTCAGAAATTACAGGTAGAACGCTTTTCCCGACAAACGGTCGCCTATCAAGCGTGGCCTTTCAGTGAAATTTCATCCTTCCGAGGGCGTCCGGCGACTGTCGGGCCTAGCGGAAGCAATGCTGAACACAAAATTGCAGACTACTTTGTAGGATTCTGAGACATCCTCGCATTTGGTGATCGGGGAGCTGGCACGTATGATGCTTCACAAACTTCCGCAGATTAGAAGCCTATGTCCCTGATAGTTCTACTGCTTCTGCCGTTCATTGGCAGCTGTCTGGCAGCGGTGCTGCCGCACAATGCCCGTAATGCCGAATCCCTGCTGGCGGGACTGGTCGCTTTGATCGGCACCGTCCAGGTCGCGATGCTGTACCCGCAGATCGCCCACGGCGGCGTGATCCGCGAAGAGATCATGTGGTTGCCCAGCCTCGGGCTGAACTTCATTCTGCGCATGGACGGCTTCGCCTGGCTGTTCTCGATACTCGTCCTTGGCATCGGCACCCTTGTCTCCTTATATGCCCGCTATTACATGTCGCCGGACGATCCGGTGCCGCGCTTCTTCGCGTTTTTTCTGGCGTTCATGGGCGCGATGCTCGGGCTGGTGATCTCCGGCAACCTGATTCAAATCGTATTTTTCTGGGAGCTGACCAGCCTGTTCTCGTTCCTGCTGATCGGTTACTGGCACCACCGTGCCGACGCCCGGCGCGGCGCCTACATGGCGCTGATGGTTACGGGGGCCGGCGGCTTATGCCTGCTGGCGGGGGTCATGATTCTCGGCCATGTCGTCGGCAGCTATGACCTCGACAAGGTCCTGGCCGCCGGCGATCTGATTCGCGCACATGCCCTCTACCCTGTGCTCCTGCCCCTCATTCTGATTGGTGCGCTGAGCAAAAGCGCGCAATTCCCGTTTCACTTCTGGCTACCCCACGCGATGGCGGCGCCGACGCCCGTTTCCGCGTATCTGCACTCGGCAACCATGGTCAAGGCCGGGGTTTTTCTCCTCGCACGTCTGTGGCCTTCGCTGGCCGGCAGTGAAGAATGGTTCTACATCGTGAGTGGAGCTGGCGCCTGTACGTTGTTGCTCGGCGCATATTGCGCGATGTTCCAGAACGACCTCAAAGGACTGTTGGCGTACTCGACCATCAGCCATCTCGGGCTGATTACGCTGCTGTTGGGCCTTAACAGTTCACTGGCCGCCGTCGCCGCGGTGTTCCACATTCTCAATCACGCAACGTTCAAGGCCTCGCTGTTCATGGCCGCCGGCATCATCGACCACGAAAGCGGTACTCGTGATATCCGCAAGCTCAGCGGCTTGATCAAGCTCATTCCCTACACGGCGACATTGGCCATGGTCGCCAGCGCTTCGATGGCCGGCGTGCCGTTGCTCAACGGTTTCCTGTCGAAGGAGATGTTTTTCGCCGAAACCGTATTCATCAACGCCACGGCGTGGGTCGAAACCAGTCTGCCGATCGTGGCAACCATCGCCGGCATGTTCAGCGTCGCCTATTCCCTGCGCTTCACCGTCGATGTGTTTTTCGGGCCAACCGCCACTGACCTGCCCCACACCCCACACGAACCGCCGCGCTGGATGCGTGCCCCGGTCGAGCTGCTGGTCTTTACCTGCCTGCTGGTGGGGATTTTCCCGGCGCAGATCGTCGGGCCATTGCTCGCTGCAGCGGCGCTACCTGTCGTTGGCGGCGAGCTGCCGGAATACAGTCTGGCAATCTGGCATGGCCTGAACGCGCCGATGATCATGAGCCTGATTGCCATGTCCGGCGGCATTGTCCTGTATCTGCTGCTGCGCAAGCAATTCAAGCTCGGCCGCTTCAAATACCCGCCGCTGGTGGGACGTTTCAATGGCAAGCGTCTGTTCGAGCGCAGTCTGGTGGTAATGATGCGTATCGCGCGGCGCGTCGAGCGACGCCTGGGCACCAAGCGTTTGCAGATGCAGCTGTTCCTGATGGTCTCGGCTGCGGTGCTTGCCGGGCTGATCCCGATGCTGCACAGCAGCCTGAGCTGGGGCGACCGGCCGAAAATCCCCGGTTCGATTGTCTTTGTGACCCTGTGGTTGCTGGCGATTGCCTGTGCCCTCGGCGCCGCGTGGCAGGCCAAATACCACCGTCTCGCCGCCCTGACCATGGTCAGCGTCTGTGGCCTGATGACCTGTGTGACCTTTGTCTGGTTCTCCGCACCCGATCTGGCGCTGACGCAACTGGCGGTCGAAGTGGTGACCACCGTGCTGATCCTGCTGGGCCTGCGCTGGTTGCCGCGACGGATCGAAGAAGTCTCGCCACTGCCAAGCAGCCTGCGCAAGGCGCGTATTCGGCGTCTGCGCGACTTGCTGCTGTCGATAGCGGTCGGCGCCGGCATGGCCCTGCTGTCCTACGCCATGCTCACCCGACAGACGCCGAACCACATTTCCTCGTTTTACCTCAGTCGCGCCCTGCCCGAGGGTGGTGGCAGCAACGTGGTCAACGTGATGCTGGTGGATTTCCGTGGCTTTGACACCCTCGGCGAAATTACCGTGCTGGTCGCGGTGGCACTGACCGTGTTCGCGCTGCTGCGCCGATTCCGCCCGCCGAAAGAAAGCCTGCAATTGCCCGCACAGCAGCGCCTGCTCGCGCCGGACGTGGTCACTGATCTGGTCAACCCCCGTTCAGCCAGCGATACCGCGCTCGGCTTCATGATGGTGCCGGCAGTGCTGGTGCGCCTGTTGCTGCCGATCGCGCTGGTGGTGTCCTTCTATCTGTTCATGCGCGGGCACAATCAACCGGGCGGCGGCTTTGTCGCCGGCCTGGTGATGTCGGTGGCGTTCATCCTGCAATACATGGTTGCCGGCACACAGTGGGTCGAGGCGCAGATGAGCCTGCGACCGCTGCGCTGGATGGGCACCGGACTGTTATTCGCCACTGCCACCGGGCTGGGAGCGATGGTGGTTGGTTATCCATTCCTGACCACCCACACCTGGCATATCAACGTGCCGCTGCTGGGCGATATTCATATCGCCAGCGCGCTGTTCTTCGACATCGGCGTGTACGCCGTGGTGGTGGGTTCGACGCTGTTGATCCTCACCGCCCTCGCCCACCAATCGGTGCGCGGCCACAAGACGGCATCGCTGCCCAAAGCCGTCGCCAGCAAAGGAGCCGTCTGATGGAAGAAGTCATCGCAATCGCCATCGGCATTCTTGCCGCGTCCGGAGTCTGGCTGATCCTGCGGCCGCGAACCTTTCAGGTGGTCATGGGCCTGTGCCTGTTGTCCTATGCAGTCAACCTGTTCATTTTCAGCATGGGCAGTCTGTTCATCGGCAAGGAGCCGGTGATCAAGGACGGCGTGACCCAGGATCTGCTGCACTACACCGACCCGCTGCCTCAGGCACTGGTGCTGACGGCGATCGTCATCAGCTTCGCCATGACCGCCTTGTTTCTCGTCGTATTGCTCGCCTCGCGCGGCTTGACCGGCACCGACCACGTCGACGGCCGGGAGCCTAAAGAATGATGGCAATGACTCACCTGATCGCCGCACCGATCCTGCTGCCGCTGTTGACTGCCGCGATCATGCTGATGCTGGGCGAAAAGCACCGCCCGCTGAAGGCGAAAATCAACCTGTTTTCCAGCCTGCTCGGCCTGTTCATTTCGGTGATGCTCCTGCAATGGACGCAGACCACCGGCGTTCCAGGCTCCATCGGCGTATACCTGCCGGGGAACTGGCAGGCCCCCTTCGGTATCGTACTGGTAGTCGATCGTCTGTCGGCACTGATGCTGGTGTTGACCGGCATCATCGGCGTCAGCGCCCTGCTGTTTGCCATGGCGCGCTGGGACGGCGCCGGCTCGAGCTTCCACGCGCTGTTCCAGATCCAGCTGATGGGTTTGTACGGCGCCTTTCTGACGGCAGATCTGTTCAACCTGTTCGTGTTCTTCGAAGTGTTGCTCGCCGCGTCTTACGGCTTATTGCTCCACGGCTCCGGCCGGGCGCGCGTGTCCTCGGGGCTGCATTACATTTCGATCAACCTGCTGGCCTCGTCGCTGTTTCTGATCGGCGCCGCACTGATCTACGGGGTCACCGGCACGTTGAACATGGCTGATCTGGCGATGAAGATCCCGCTGGTGTCGGAAGCCGATCGTGGTCTGCTGCACGCTGGTGCCGGCATTCTCGCGGTAGCGTTTCTGGCCAAGGCCGGCATGTGGCCGCTGAATTTCTGGCTCGTACCGGCCTACTCTTCGGCTAGCGCGCCGGTCGCGGCGATGTTTGCGATCATGACCAAGGTCGGCGTCTACACCCTGCTGCGCCTTTGGACTCTGCTGTTTTCCGGACAGGCCGGCGCTTCGGCATTCTTCGGCGGCGACTGGCTGATTTACGGCGGAATGGCGACCATGGCCTGCGCGGGGCTGGCGATCCTCGCCGCACAACGCCTGGAACGCATGGCCAGTCTGAGCATTCTGGTGTCGGCGGGCATCCTGCTCTCGGCGATCGGCTTCGCCCAGCCCAACCTGATCGGCGCCGCGCTGTTCTATCTGGTCAGCTCGACCCTGGCGCTGAGTGCGCTGTTCCTGCTGGCCGAACTGATCGAGCGTTCACGTTCGGCCAATGAGATTCCACTTGAAGACGAAAGCGAACTGCTGCCACGCCCGCAGGAATCGCTGCAACCGCCCAAGGGCATCAACCTTGATGACGAGCAGAAAGCCGTTGTCGGTCAGGTCATCCCTTGGACCATGGCGTTTCTCGGCTTGAGCTTTATTGCCTGCGCGCTGCTGATCATTGGCATGCCGCCGCTCTCCGGGTTTATCGGCAAGCTCAGCCTGATCGGCGCCCTGCTCAACCCAATGGGGCTCGGTGCCGAAGCGCCGCTGTCCGTTGGCGCGTGGGGATTGCTGGCACTGCTGATCCTTACCGGGCTGGCGTCACTCATGGCGTTCTCGCGCCTTGGTATTCAGCGTTTCTGGACACCGGAGGAGCGGCCGTCACCGCTACTGCGCAAACTGGAATGCGCGCCGATTTTCCTCCTGCTCGGGTTGAGCATCGTCCTGACCTTCAAGGCTGAACCGCTGCTGCGCTACACCCAGGCCACCGCCGATGCGCTGAACAATCCGCAGCAATACGTTCTGGCCGTCCTCGGTACTCGGGCAGTTCCGAGCCCGCAGGCCAGAGCCGACATGCTGGAGGTGCAGCCATGACGCGTCTGTTCCCCGCTCCATGGTTATCGCTGGCACTCGGGATGTTGTGGCTGACCCTGAACCTGTCGGTCAGCCCGGGCAACCTGCTGCTCGGCGCTGCGCTGGGTTTTGCCGCGCCCTTGATGATGCGCAAGCTGCGGCCTAAACGTGCGCACATTCGCAACCCGATGGTCGTCCTGCGCCTGTTCTTCCTGGTCGGCCGTGACGTGATCATATCCAACCTGATCGTCGCCTGGGGCGTACTCAATGTCGCTCGCCGTTCACCGCGCTCGTGTTTTATCAAGGTACCGCTGGACCTGCGAGACGCCCATGGTCTGGCGGCACTGGCGATGATCTGCACCGTGGTGCCCGGTACGGTCTGGTCTGAGTTGGCATTGGACCGCAGCGTACTGTTGCTGCATGTCTGGGATCTGCATGACGAAGCGCAGTTCATCGAGCACTTCAAGAGCACCTATGAGCGGCCGTTGATGGAGATTTTTGAATGAGCCCATTGCTGTCGAATGCGATTGTGCTGACGCTGTTCCTGTACTGCGTGGCGATGGCGCTGACTCTGGTGCGCCTGTTCAAGGGCCCGTCGGCGCAGGATCGGGTATTGGCGCTGGATTATCTGTATATCGTCGCCATGTTGATGATGCTGACGCTGGGCATTCGTTATGCCAGTGACACCTATTTCGAGGCAGCGCTGTTGATCGCACTGTTCGGCTTCGTCGGCTCGTTTGCCCTGGCGAAATTCCTCCTGCGTGGCGAGGTGATCGAATGAATGCCGAACTGTCCCTGTGGATCGAGATTCCAGTGGCGATTCTGCTGGTCCTCAGCGGCGTGTTTACGCTGCTGGGCGCAACCGGACTGCTGCGCATGAAGGATTATTTCCAGCGCATGCACCCGCCGGCGCTGGCCTCAACGATCGGAGCGTGGTGCGTAGCGCTGGCGTCGATCATCTGCTTTTCGGCGCTGAAGTCCGGGCCGGTGGTGCATGCCTGGCTGATTCCGGTTCTGCTGGCGATCACCGTGCCGGTGACCACCCTGCTGCTGGCGCGAGCAGCGTTGTTCCGCAAGCGCATGGCTGGGGATGATGTGCCGGCTGAGGTCAGCAGTCGTCGGACTGAGAGCGGTAGGTAGTCATTTCAAAGATCGCAACGTTCGGCAGTTGCCACAGGGCAATCACATTCCCAATGTAGGAGCTGCCGAAGGCTGCGATCCCTTGTTTCTGCTTTTCTAGACCCAAGCCACCGCCAACAGCCCCGCTCCTAAAAGCGCGCACAGCGGCGAATACACCCATGTATCCAGCCGCGCGAAGCGCGAATCCTTCACTTCCTTGAAAAAACCCACCAGGTTCGAATCACCGATCGCCCGGGCAAACATCAATAACGCAATGGCGCTGATGACCCACTGCAGTGCCTTATGTTGCACCGCCGGCAACCCCCAGCCGACGCGCATGCAAACCAGCGCCGCAATCACCAGCAGCGCACCCCCCACTGTTAAAGTCAGCCAGCCTGAAGGATTGAATGCCGGCCGCACGCTGACCACAAAGCCCGAAACCGGCACTTGCGGCACCACTGCCGCCGCCGCCCATTGCCCACCCAACGCCCAATACATATGCATCAGACCGATTGCCGCGAAGATCGTCACCAGCCATTGAGCCACCACAAAGGTCATGGTTGAAATCCTTGAAAGGGATTTGAACAAACCATCGTAGCCGGATTTTTTGCGCGTGCACGACCGGTCGGCGGTATGGTGTTTTCCCGGTTATTTCAGATCAGCCATGACCTTGTCAGCCACATCCTTGGGCAACCATGTCTGCCACACATCCGGATGCGCTTTCATGAACGCCACCGCCGCCTCACGAGGAGCGGTATGTTTATCACTCATGTCCGCCAGCGCCTTGTTCAACGGTTCGATCGGAAAGTCGACCTTGCTGAAGAACTCGGCAATTTGCGGGTGCTGTTTCTGGAACGGCGTGGACACGCCGATCGATAGCCTGGACGCCAGCGAGCGTGTCGGTTTTGGATTGGGGTTATCGGCGTCGGTCAGGGTCTTCCACGCCTCGGCGTCGAATGGCGGCTCTTGCAACTGCACCAGTTTGAATTTGCCAAGCAGCGGCGTCGGCGACCAGTAATAGAACAAAACCGGTTTGCCGCGACGAATCGAAGAACTGATCTCGGCATCCAGCGCGGCACCCGACCCGCTGCGGAAGTTGGTGTAATCGTCCTGCAAGCCGTACGCCGTCAGTTTCTGCTTGTTGACCACTTCCGATGTCCAGCCGATCGGGCTGTTGAGGAAACGCCCCTTGCCTGGACTTTCCGGGTCCTTGAACACGTCTTTGTATTTCTTCAGATCAGTGACACTGTGCAAGTCCGGCGCCAGAGGTTTGATGCCTTTGGCCGGGTCGCCCTTGATTACATATTCCGGCACCCACCAGCCTTCGGTGGCGCCTTTCACGGTATCTCCCAGGCCGACGACCTTGCCTTCCGCTTCAGCCTTGACCCAGACCGGACTGCGCCCGGCCCACTCCTCGCCAATCACCTGAATGTCATTGTTGGCCAGCGCGGTCTCCAGCGTGATGGTGGTGCCCGGCAAGGTATCGGTCGGCAAACCGTAGCCTTTCTCGACGATCACCCGCAGCACTTCGGTAATCAGGCTGCCGCTTTCCCAGTTCAGGTCGGCAAAGTGTATCGGCGCTTGTGCAGCCTGTACCGGTTGCGCTGATGTCAGCAAACCGAACGTGGCCACGCTGGCGGCCAGTAACCGTCGAAATCCGTTCATGCATTGCACCTCGTGCTGTTCACAGCAATGGCAGTTGGCCTGAGAGAAACGCAAGCCTCTGAATGACTCAGTCAACTGACTTTAGCCGAGGTTCCTCCTTTTTCCGGGGTTGGCTGCGCACGAGGCTACGTTTCAGAATTTTCCTGCAGGATTTGCAGCTCACGTCTGACCATGCTGGCGTATTCCGCAGGACGCAACGCATAGATCTGCGACGCCACCCATCCCAGCCAGGCCCGTTGCAGTTGCGCTTTGCGGGCAAACAGTCGCTGCGCCTCTTCACGCGCGCAAGCGAGGTGCTGCGAATGGAAATCCGCGCGACTCACTCGCTGGCCTTGAAGGTCACCAGTTCGCCCTTGCGCCATTTCGCGGCTTTGCCGGTAACGGCTTTCAAGGTTTTGGTCAGACCGTCCTGTAACTGTTCATTGGCGGCGAAAACAGTGACGACGCTATGACCTTCCTTGAACAGGATCGCGTGACCGTCGGAGGTACTGACGAAGGCGTAGTCGCCCAGCCCGTACACCGTAAGTTTGATGTCGCGAAAACGAATGTCCATCTTGCCGCCTTCGCGGCTGGGCAGAACCGACGCGATGAAGTGGTCGCCGACCTTGAGCTTGAGCCCCGGTTTGTCGTCGACCACCAATGCACTTTCGGTGTCGATTTCGGCGACGTAGATGCCTTCAGCGTTTTGCTCGGTGATGTAAACAAAACGTGATTGGAATTGCTTGACCAGCTTTGCACGCAAATCACCCAGCACGAACAAAGCATGCATATCGAGATTACTGACTGCCAAAGAAACATCCCCACATGTGGAAAACCATGCACCGAAAACCGCGCACGGCAAAAAAACGGCCTGGCCGATGAAAACTGCAAATCACTCAGAAACCCGAAGAGAGCAAAGCGCTTGTGAATCGCGAGGTTCGTAGACTACTGGATTGTCATTGGTGAAACCTGCTCTGAAATCGCCAAACCTTGAAGGAAAAAGCCTCAGGTGGGACTAGAGCAAATCTGACTACGAACTTTAGGGAAATTTCTCACGAAAAAAAGCATTTTTCCGACATATCGCTGGCGAAAAATTGCTTTAGATAAGCCCGGTCGTCAACAGGTACTGGCGATTCTAGAGCAGCGATGCTTACTACGACTACCCGCAACGGCCGCCAAATCCCGGCCGACTGATGAAAAGGACTTCATATGTGCACTTTGACTCATTTTGCCACGTCGGCTGACGCGCGAATCAATCCACCTCTGAAGATGCAGGTTACCGGATTCGATAACCTGCCGACATCTTCCAACAATCATCGAACTGCGCATTTTCAAGTGGTGCCCGCTGGCATCGCCTTCTTTCACATCAAAGAGATATCCACCGGGCGCGTAAGAGGTTTCCGCGGCGACCACAACGAAGCGTGCGCCCTTGCCCGCTCACTTGAATCAAAAATCGAACTCCACGCCGCGGGCTGCCTCAGATAAGAAGAACGAACAAGCCATACCGGCGCCCACCAAGGAGTAGATGATGGAATTGCCAACCGAGCTTAACTTGACCACCCTTTTCGAACAGCTGGGCTTGCCCTCCGATGAGGCATCGATCAACGATTTTGTCGAAGCACACCCACTGGACCCGGACACCAAACTCATTGAGGCGGATTTCTGGACGCCTCAACAGGCGCAGTTGCTCAAAGAGTGGCTGCGAGCGGACGGTGAGGAAGCTCCCATTGTCGATGAGCTGAACGTGCGCTTGCATCGCGGCAAATAAGGGTAATCAGTGCAGGCTGTCGCCGGGCTCGATGTTCAGTTGCTCGAGCCAGGCAGCCTTGCATTCCTCGGCCTCATCACGGCTGGCGAAAGCCGTACCGCGCCGCTCCCCGTTGAGCAAAACCACCCAACACACGCTTCGACCCGCTGCGCGCAAACCAGCCGGCACGCCACTGCCGATCATCACCGCAACATCCACCCTGCACTGCATACGCCCCCCGGAATGATTAGCTACCTAACTAAGTCGTCAGGTTATAGCTTTCTTCGGCGCGAAAACAGCAACGGCCGTGCACAGATTCATTGCGTCAACGGTAACAATCTCAGTGTGGATTTTCCGGCTTGTAGCCCAGACGCAAACCGCCCCAGTGCCGGCCCTTGATCATGATCGGCACCGACAGATCATGCATCAGTTCGCCGGTGTCGCGCGTGTAGGTCTGCAACAGCACAGGCTGCTGATGGCTGCCACAGCGAATGCCGGTGCGGTCGGTAAATTTACGCTTGGTGCGGTTGCTCAGCGTGTCGACCTGCACATCCCCGGTCAACGGCTGACTGAATGCCTGATTATGCGTCGGCACATAACCCTGCTGCGTACAGGCAATCGCAAACACCAGGCCCTCGTGGCGCAAGAGCAAAGGCTCTTGAATTGCCGGCAACACCTGATCGGTGTAGCGATCGAAGCGGGTCTGATATTTGGCCGGTTCGGTTCCGGGAATCGGCTGGTAGGTGCGGTCGAACAGGTCCTCGATACTGACCCGTCCTTGCTCGACATCCGCCTCAAAGCGCGCTGCAATCTGGCGTGCACCTTCTCGGGCCAGGTCATAAATGCGCTGGTGATAGTCGTCCAGGCCCACCTCGGCCAGACGCTCGCTGATGGTTTCCGCCTGTCCTTCCATCTGCACTGCCGCATCGGCGAGGCGGCGGGTCTGTTGGTCGCTGATTGCCAGATCGCTGCGCATTTGCTCGATGGCAGCAAACAATGCGTCAAGCTGCTCACGATTGGTTTGCGCACCACGGGCAATTTCGCCGACCTGGGTTTCCACCCCTGCCGCCAGTCGGGCGATGTTCTCCAGATGCTGGCCCGTCTGCTCGACTTGCTCGACACCGGTGTGCAAGTCATTCGACAACTCGCGAATCTGCGCCACTACTTGCGCAGTACGTTGCTGAATGTCAGCGACCATCTCACCCACCTCGCTCGTTGCCGCCGCCGTGCGCGCCGCCAATCCGCGCACCTCATCGGCTACCACGGCAAATCCGCGACCATGCTCACCGGCCCGAGCCGCTTCAATGGCGGCGTTCAAGGCCAGCAGATTGGTCTGACTGGCGATCGACTGAATCACCAACGTCACTCGCTGAATGTCATCACTGCGCACGCTCAGGGCTTCGATCAATTCACGACTGGCGTTGGCGCGCTGACTGAGTTGACGCATACGGGAAATGGAGTCGAGCAATTCGCTACGCCCCGCCGCGCTGCTGTGGTGCGCTTCGCTCGCTGCGTCGAGTGCATCGCGGCTGAGCTGCGAGGTAGCCTCTTCGGTGGCGATCATCACCTCGGCGTTGCTGACGATCTGCGCCGCAGCGTCGAGTTGCGATTGAACCTTGCTCGCCAGCGCCTTGACCGAGAAGGCCACGCCGGCGGCCGACAAGGCGTTGTGGCTAGTGGTGAAGGAAAGATCACGGGTCAGGGCGGACAGCGTGCTGGCGGTGTCGACCGGGGCAGCATCGGGGACCGTGCGCGAACGCAGGCGCGGCAGCCAGACAATCAGCACCGCCAAGGGCATGCCGATGTACAGCGACCCTTCAGTCATCGCCATGCCGGCCAGCAACAGCAGCAAGGCGATACTCTGCAAAGTCGGTGCGATCCAGCGGTTTTTCGGCAAAAGCACTGGTGCAGGCAGCGCCGCAACCAGAGATCCATCTCTCGTCATCTTCATCACCCCGCTTGTTCTCATTGTTGTGACTGCATTAAACGCCACTACAACGCCATTATCCATGGTCCGTTAGTCGTGGGGTCTGTGGCAGCTCAATGGAATGGCGATGAATATCGCAGACAAGCAAAAACAAAGATCGCAGCCTTTGGCAACTCCCGTGTAGGAGCTGCCGAAGGCTGCGATCTTTTCGAGGCGCCCCTGTTGAAGGATCACCCCACAGAATCAGGCCTGGCGCTGGTGCTTGTCGATCTGCTCGTGACGCTCTTGAGCTTCGATGCAGTATTTGGTGGTCGGACTGATCAGCAGACGCTTCAGGCCAATCGCCTCGCCGCTGTCGTCGCACCAGCCAAAGCTGTCGTCCTTGATACGCTCAAGGGCTTGTTCCAGTTGCGGCAGCATACGCTGGTCGCGATCGATCGCATTGACCAGCCAGGTGCGCTCTTCTTCAACCGAAGCCGCGTCCGCCGGGTCGGCCGGAGTGTCCAGGCTTTCGATGGCGATACGGTTTTGCTCAATGCGCTCGTGGGTTTCGACTTTCATGTTCTGCAACAGCTCAGTGAAGAAAGCGTGTTGCTCTGCATTCATGTAGTCATCTGCCGGCATGGCCAGCAACTTGTCCTTTGTCATTGATATCTCTATAAAAAAACGTGCATTAAGGCGAATAAGGGAGCGTTTCGACGAACCGTGTCTGGCCGTCGAAAAGGCATCGTTTTATTGCAAACGCCACCCGGCACTCAATTTACGAGGGGCGGCAGTCTAAGGCCCGATCAAGACCTCAGCAACTGTAAATACAGGGAATTTGTCCGACAAGCCCAGGAAACTGCTCTGACACAAGGTTCACATGGCCATCGGAGTGCGTTTATAGCAAGAAATTCAGTCCAGCGGCTGTATATAGAAGACAAACGGCTAACCACGCCGCGCTCATACACAATTTATTTACCCCGCCCTGCATCGTTTCAGCAAAGCACAACCGCAAAAGCCGCCCTGATATCAGCCGCAAACCCGCAACCCTTGTGGCGAGGGAGCAAGCGCCCTCGCCTTTCGCTCAATGAGCGCGACGCTGTGTTTGTGTCAGGCACTGTTGGTGGCGGTGGCGTATCGGTTGGAGCGGAATATCGACGAGATCCACGAGCAGGCCGGATTCGACGACTGACAATTGCCTCAGGCTCGGCTAGGTTATGCCTTCCCGCCCGTTCCACCTGCACCGTCGCATTCACCAGCACACCGATGAATTGACCATGAGCACCACCGACACCGCCGCCCCGGCGTTAAAAGAAATCTTCAACGCTGAACGCCTGCAGCACATTGCCGATGAAATGAGCGCGGTGTATCCCGCGTTCAAAGGCACAGCATTTATCAAGCATGCCAACCAAGGGCTGGCCGAGTTGTCGGTGATGCAACGCATGGCCCGCGTCGCCGAAAGCCTACACGCCGTGCTGCCGCTGAATTACGAAGATTCCCTCGAGGTATTACGTGAACTCGCGCCAAGGCTGAACAGCGGATTCGTCAGCATGTGCCTGCCTCACTATGTCGCCAGCTACGGCGGGCACGCGTTCGAGACGTCCATGCAAGCCCTGAAGTACTTCACTACCTTCGGCTCCTCAGAATTCGCCATCCGCTACTTTTTGCGCACAAATCTGGAGCGCTCGCTGGAACTCATGTACGACTGGGCCCAAGACGAAAACCACCACGTCCGCCGCCTCGCCAGCGAAGGCAGCCGTCCTCGCCTGCCTTGGTCATTTCGCCTGGAAGCGGTGCAAGCTGATCCGCAACTGGCTGCCGGGATACTGGATCGGTTGAAGGCGGATGAGAGTTTGTACGTGCGCAAATCCGTGGCGAATCATTTGAATGATGTGACGAAGGTGCATCCGGAGTGGGTGTTGGACACGATTGAAGGGTGGTCGTTGGAGAACAAGCATACGGCCTGGATTGCGAAGCATGCGTTGCGCAGTTTGATCAAGCAGGGGGATTTGCGGGCGTTGACGGTGATTGGCGCGGGGGCAAAAGCTGAGGTTGAGTTACTTGATGTAAAAGTTGCGCCAGCGGTGGTCAGGTTGGGAGACGCGATTACTTTGTCGTTTACGGTGAAGTCGACGCTGGCACATGAGCAAAGGCTGGTGATTGATTATGCGATTGACTATTTAAAGGCCAACGGCAAGGTTTCACGGAAGGTGTTCAAGTTGAAGACATTGGAGTTGGCGGGGTTTGGGGTTGACGTCGTACGGCGCAATCAGGTCATTAAAGATTTCACAACGCGCAAGCATTTTGCTGGGCGGCATGCTGTGCAGGTGATGGTTAATGGAGAGGTGTTGGGTAGTGCGGCGTTTGAGATACTGATCTGAGAAGCGAGTTATTCATTGACTGAAAGAGTGGTCGCTGGTCAGTACCCAGGCAGCCGTACATCATATTAAGCACGGCCTCATATTGGACGACTCACGGCTCAGCGGCTACCAACTTCCGTATGGAATGCCGTATTTTTCGATATATCGCTTCGACTTCTCATTAACGGGATATGCGTAGCGCCCTTGGTTCTTACCCTGACTTGGCCCTAAAGGCTCGATCTCTGCCTGTGCTCTGGCGACTTTGACAGGATGGTGGCATGAGTCTCTGACCCAGACTTGTACGACACCACCGGGAGCCAGGCCCAAGTAAATAGACGCGTTATAACGCCCCTTTTGTTCGGGTGTTTTTACGCAGCGTTGGTTTACAGACTCAAGCATCAGTTGCCTGGCTTCTTCTGGAATGTCCACCCAGACCTTATATGTTTGCGGTTCAACAATGGACTGCCAGCGAACATAGATCCGTTTGGGAAGATCAGCGCCAACAACTGCCTTTCCGGTGCTTCCCACACCGTGCCAACCGCGGGCAGAGTCTGTGCCGTCTTCCGGCTGGCCGCCTGAAGCGGATCCACCGCCGGTGCTTAAGAAAGTGTCGCCCTTGACGTCTTCTACAGCGGTATCTTCTACCCAAACCTTCATGTAATCAGGTTCGGTGAATGCGAGTTCCCACCAAGGAGACTTGGGATCATTTTTTGTGGAAAGTGGATTGGCGTGACAGCCAGTCATGAAGACCACACAGAGCAGGCTTGAAAGAAATTTCATCAAAAAAGCGTCCAATCGGGTACGTGCGGATGTTGAACTCTTATAGCGTCAGGTGTCGGCGCATTGATGTACACCGCTTTCACGCCGCTTCCATCTTTCCTGCCAAGCGGATGGTTCCAGTTAGCAGAAATGTGAATGTATTTGAGTTTGAGCATGTGCTCCTCTTCTGGCGTAGTACTGTAATCACCGGCGACAAATCGATCACACAAAGCCTGAAGTTCTGCCGGAAGTGCCAGATCAGGCGTGTCTGAGATGTCGTTGAAACGAACGCCTTTATCTTTCGCCATCTTATGCATTACACGCAGATAAACTCTGGAGAGCATGCCGCTAACCGAACGTTTGAGCTGCACAGCGGCATACACGCGTTTGACACGTGGGCTCATCCGATCTTGCGGGCTTCTCGGCATCAACAGAGCAGGCGGCATTACAATTTCCAGCATCTCAGCAGGCCATCCGTTTGCTAGCCACTGATCTCTTACTAATACCGCATCGCGGTAAATAGACGTGGTCAGAACATCAGTATGCAGCGAGACCTCCAGTACTTGCATAGGGCTGACGAGCACACATTCTTGAGCTTCATCGAGGTAACTACCTCCGATATCGGAATGAACGCCCGGCAGAGTAATCTCTAGATGAGCGGGCTTTACGCGGTTTAGGGCAAAATTGCCTCGACATTCATCACGAGCAACCAAATGGACGACGTCGGTAAAAAAACGACGATCCAGATAGAGTTTGATGCCCGTTGCAATGGGACTTTTCACATTGCCGAGATTGGACCAACCAGCGATTGACGGAACTGTATCGAATAACCCGATAAATCCCATTCTGATATCGCCATTGTATTGATCATTGAAAGTCCTGCGGAAAGCTTCAGAATGACTCCGTAGCACTTCACCCAAGGGGCCTTGTTTACCACGCACTACCTGATTGGCAAAGTGGCGAGCGGCGGCTGCACCCCGGCTGAATCCAAAGGTGTCAAAGGTCAGCGAAGTCACTTCGCTACCCGGGTTATCATCCAAGAGCTCTTTGATACGTAAACCAATCGATTCAAATGAAGACTGGACCCGACTTGCAACTCCGGTATCACCTCGTCCGGTGCCACCTCCGAAGGGGCTATCTTTCTCCCCCGCTTGAGTGCCAATACTATCTACATAAATCATACGGGAAGCTTGCTTTCGGAGGCCTTCACCTTCGGCCCTCTCCGGGGCGTCATAGAGCTCACTCAGTTTTCTTATATTCGTCGGGCCCGCGCCATAACTACTGTCCGGATCATTCATGTAAGGCTCACAGCTAGCCGGTATATCCTGCGGCGCAATCGGATGCTGCGCACCACAAAGCAACCTCGCAGCAGAGTTGTTTGCGTTATTGCCAGTCCCATCAAAGAAAACTTCAATCCTCAGCGCAATCCCGATCTTCTCGGGCTCGCGCGCAGGCTCTTTCCCGTGTTTCTCATATTCGGCCCAGTGCTGGGCATGTATGTCGACGGGTTTGGCTTCTTCGTAGCGATAGTTTTTCGGCGGGTTTGGAACGTAGCCACTCAATCCTCGATTTCCTTGTTCTGATCCTTGAACGGCCCGCAGGGTGACAGCCGGGGCTGGGTGGCGCAAGCCGTGGCCGTGTGCCAGCCATGGCGTGTTAATGCGAGCGTGCTCGCTCCTACAAGAGGATTTGGGCTGACGCTAAATGAACGGTGCCGGGCTGGCGTCATCGCGAGCCGGCTCACTCCCGCAAGGGGATAGAGCCTGGCTGTGGTCTGGCGGTCAGATCGAGCGCTGATTGACCCGCGCCATCAACTGTTCGGCACTTTCCTTGCGTTCGGAATAGCGATCAACCAGATGCGCCTGCTGGCCGCGCAGCAACACGGTGAACTTGACCAGTTCTTCCATGACATCCACCACGCGGTCGTAAAACGGCGAGGGTTTCATCCGCCCCGCTTCGTCGAACTCCATGTAGGCCTTCGGTACGGAAGACTGGTTGGGGATGGTGAACATGCGCATCCAGCGACCAAGAACGCGTAACTGGTTGACCACGTTGAACGACTGCGAGCCGCCGCAGACTTGCATCACCGCCAGGGTTTTGCCCTGGGTCGGGCGGACGGCGCCGAGCTCGAGGGGGACCCAGTCGATCTGCGCCTTGAACACGGCAGACATGGCACCGTGGCGCTCCGGCGAGCACCACACCTGGCCTTCCGACCACAGCACCAGATCGCGCAGTTCCTGGACTTTCGGATGGTCGACCGGGACGTCGTCGGGCAGTGGCAAACCGGACGGATTGAAAATCCGGGTTTGCGCACCGAAGTGTTCGAGCAGGCGTGCGGCCTCTTCGACCAGCAAGCGGCTGAAGGAGCGCTCTCGGGTCGAGCCGTAGAGCAACAGGATGCGCGGTTTGTGTTCACCGATAATCGATGGCCTGGCCGCATTGAACAGAGTTGTGTCGAGGTTGGGCAGATGGTCTGACATGGAGCCTCCTTACAGTGTGCCGATGCGGTCGAGCTCGGCCTTGAGTTGATCGCGGCTGAGAGCGTCAAAAGGCAGGTCGAGGAACGCTTGGCAGCGTTGGCCGATGCGCACCAGGGTGGCGTTGAATGCGGCGTCGACAGCGGCTTCGTCGCCCTGCACTTCGGACGGATCCTCCAGCCCCCAGTGCGCTTTCAGTGCCGGGCCGAAATACACCGGGCAGGTTTCGCCGGCAGCTTTGTCGCAGACGGTGATGACGATATCCGGCGGGTTTTCTGCAAAAGCGTCATTGCCTTTGCTGTACAGGCCGTCGGTGGCAATGCCGTGCTGTTGCAGGGTCACCAGGCTACGCGGCAGAACCTGGCCTTTGGGAAAACTCCCGGCACTCACCGCCGCGAAACCGGCGGGGGCCAAGTGATTGAACATGGCTTCAGAAAGAATGCTGCGGCAGCTGTTGGCCGTACACATGAACAGGACTCGCATCTGGGCGCTCCGTAAAAATGAAAAGATTCAGCAACAGGCGCGTTCGCGCACCGGGCGGCCATCCATGAGTTGCAGGCGCATGGCGTTGTCATTGAGCCAATCGACATTGGCCTTCGAGGTCACTCGCAGGATTTCGCCGATCCATGCCGGCAGCTCCGGGTTGAGGCGGTAATACACCCACTGGCCCTGGCGCCGGTCGAGCAGTAAGCCATTGCTGCGTAGCTGCGCGAGGTGGCGGCTGATTTTCGGCTGGCTGTCGTCGAGCGCACACATCAGCTCGCAGACGCATAACTCGCCTTGCTCGGCGATGAGCAGAATGGCGCGCACGCGAGTTTCGTCGGCGAGGCTTTTGAAGACTTCGGTGGGAGTGATCATGGTGCTCGCCTTTGCCATATGCGGGAAAACGAATATACGGATATCCATATATTTATCAACCCGCGAAAGCAGCCACGATGAATCACCCTGTGGGAGCGAGCCTGCTCGCGAAGGCTGAGGGTCAGGCAATATTTAAGTTTCAGATACAGCGCTTTCGCGAGCAGGCTCGCTCCCACAGGGGGCTGGGTACATCAGGTTAACCGCGTAACAGGCCATGCTCCGCTTCGCACAGTTCAACCACGTAATCCCAGACCACCCGCAGCCGCACCGATTTGTGTAGCTCCCGCCGAGTGCTGATCCAGTAGCTGCGCTCAATGCTTTCATGGGGCAGCAACGGCACCAGATCCGGGTCGGACGCGGCCATGTAGCACGGCAACACCGCGATGCCCAACCCCGAGCGCGCCGCCTCCTGCTGGGCGATGACGCTAGTGCTGTGGAAGACCACGCGAGGGCTGCGGCAGAAACTGTTGAGGAACATCAGTTCCTGACTGAACAGCAAGTCGTCCACGTAACCGATCCACGCGTGTCGCCCGAGATCCTCACGGCTTTGCAGCGGCGGCGCCTTGTCGAGATACGCCTGGCTGGCGTACAGCGCCAACCGATAGTCCGTGAGCTTGCGCGTGACGAGCATGTCGGCGGATGGGCGTTCGAGGTGGATGCTGATTTCCGCTTCGCGGTTGAGGATGCTGACGAAGCGCGGCACGGCGACCAGTTCCACTTCCAGCCCGGGGTAGCGTTCGAACAGGCCGATCATGCGACTGGCGAGAAATTTGATACCGAGGCCTTCAGTCACACCGACGCGGATCTTGCCCAGCGGCGCGGTTGACTGAGTAATTTCTTCCTGCGCCAGCAGCGCGACGTTTTCCATCGCTTCGGCATGTTTGAGCAGGGCCTCCCCCGCCGGGGTCATTTCGTAGCCTTGGGCGTGCTGGATGAACAACGCGGTGCCGAGGCTTTTTTCGATGGATTCGATATGCCGCGCCACCGTCGCATGGGTGGTGTTCAGGCGGCGGGCGGCGGTGAGCAGCCGGCCACTGCGTTGCAGTTCGAGAAAAAAACGCAGGTCGTTCCAGTCGAACATGGCGGCTCCTTGTCGGCAATCGTCGATTCCGGCTGTTTGAAAATGCACAGCGGCTGCGCAAAAACTAACATTCTTTTAACGAAAGCTAACAACTAGAGTGTCCGACAATAAAAACAAAAAGCGAGGTCAGGGCATGCAGATGTCCCTCGATGAATACGACTACATCGTGGTCGGCGCCGGCCCCGCCGGGTGTTTGCTGGCCAATCGGCTCTCGGCTGATCCACAGCAACGGGTGTTGCTGCTCGAAGCCGGTGGCCGCGACAACTATGCGTGGATTCACATTCCAGTGGGTTACCTGTTCTGCATCGGTAACCCGCGCACCGACTGGTGCTTCAAGACCGAACAACAACCTGGCCTCCACGGCCGCGCCTTGAGCTATCCGCGCGGCAAAGTGCTCGGTGGCTGTTCGTCGATCAACGGCATGATCTACATGCGCGGCCAGGCCAACGACTACGACGGCTGGGCCGCTGCGGGCAATCCGGGTTGGGCCTGGAAGGACGTGCTGCCGCTGTTCAAACAAAGCGAAAACCACTTCGCCGGCGGCGCTGAATTTCACGGCAATCAAGGTGAATGGCGGGTCGAGCAACAGCGCCTGTCGTGGCCGATTCTGGATGCCTTTCGCAGCGCTGCCGAGCAAAGCGGCATCGCCAGCATCAATGACTTCAATCAGGGCGACAACGAGGGTTGCGGTTACTTTCAGGTCAATCAGAAATCCGGGGTGCGCTGGAACGCGGCCAAGGCTTTTTTGAAACCGCTGCGAGGGCGGGCGAACCTGACTGTGCTGACCGGCGTCGAGGTTGATCGGGTTCTGCTGGAAGACGGCCGCGCGACGAAAGTCAGCGCGCGCCATGAAGGCCGGATCAAACAGTTCAAGGCGCGCAAGGAGATTGTTTTGTGCGCCGGTTCGGTCGGTTCGCCGAGCATTCTGCAGCGCTCCGGGATCGGTCCGCGGCCGCTGCTCGAACGCTTGGGCATCGGCGTGATTCATGAGTTGCCGGGCGTCGGCGACAACCTGCAGGATCACCTGCAATTACGCCTGATCTACAAACTGGAAAACGCGCGCACACTGAACCAGATCGCTGGCAGCGTGTGGGGCAAGATGGGCATGGGCCTGCGTTATCTGTACGACCGCAGCGGGCCGCTGTCGATGGCGCCGAGCCAGTTGGGCGCGTTTGCCCGCTCCGGCCCGGAGCAGACCTCAGCGAATCTGCAATATCACGTGCAGCCGCTGTCGCTGGAGCGCTTTGGCGAGCCGCTACACAGCTTCCCGGCATTCACCGCGTCGGTGTGCGACCTGCGCCCGCAGAGCCGTGGACGCATCGAAGTTCGCTCGGCCGACCCACAAGCGGCGCCGTTGATTCAGCCCAATTACCTCAGCCATCCGGAAGATCTGCGCGTGGCCGCCGATGCGATTCGGCTGACCCGGCGCATCGTCAGCGCCCCAGCCCTGCAGTCATTCAAACCGGTCGAATACCTGCCGGGCGACAGCTTGCAAAGCGAAGAACAACTGCATGAAGCGGCGGCCAGAATCGGCACGACGATTTTCCACCCGGTCGGCACTTGCCGCATGGGCAATGACGGTG
The DNA here is from genome assembly GCF_035554175.1 of Pseudomonas sp. GTDB lineage: Bacteria > Pseudomonadota > Gammaproteobacteria > Pseudomonadales > Pseudomonadaceae > Aquipseudomonas. Next base: position 57,763 of record NZ_DATMIV010000010.1, read on the forward strand.
ACGCGGTGGTCGATGCGCAACTGCGCGTGCATGGCGTACCGGGGTTGCGCATTGCCGATGCCTCGATCATGCCGAGAATCACCTCGGGCAACACCTGTTCGCCTACGCTGATGATTGCCGAGAAGGCGGCTCAACTCATCCTCAACCACAGCACCAAGAGCAGCACCCCAAAACTGGAGTTGACTCAGAGCCTGTAGGCGCTGCCGAAGGCTGCGATCTTTTGATCTTGCTTCTGACCTGAAAAAAACCAAAGTCAAAAGATCGCAGCCTTCGGCAGCTCCTACAGGAGACCGCGTTAAATTCAAGGCAACGCATCACCCGGACACGCAACACCAGTGGAACAACAAAAACAATCACTGTGAGGGATACCGATATGTCAGACCACGCTCAGCCGCTGGACGCTGCGAGCAGCGCCGAAACCAGCAACGCGACACAGAAAGTCATCTTCGCTTCGTCACTGGGCACGGTGTTCGAGTGGTATGACTTCTTCCTCTACGGCGCCCTCGCGGCGGTGATCAGCAAGCAGTTTTTCGCCGGCGTCAACGACACCACGGCATTCATCTTCGCGCTGATGGCGTTCGCCGCCGGCTTTATCGTGCGGCCGTTCGGCGCGCTGGTGTTTGGCCGACTGGGGGACATGATCGGGCGCAAATATACCTTCCTCGCGACGATCATTCTGATGGGCGTGGCGACCTTTTGCGTCGGCCTGTTGCCGACCTACGCCAGCATCGGCATCGCCGCGCCGATCATCCTCGTGGTGCTGCGCATGCTTCAGGGCCTGGCCCTGGGCGGCGAATACGGCGGCGCGGCGACCTACGTGGCCGAGCATGCACCAATCGGTAAACGCGGTTTCCACACCAGCTGGATTCAATCCACCGCCACCCTCGGCCTGCTGCTGTCGCTGTTAGTGGTGCTCGGTTGCCGCTACTTCACCGGCGACCAGTTCGAAGTCTGGGGCTGGCGTATTCCGTTCCTGTTGTCGATCGTGCTACTGGGCATTTCCACCTGGATTCGCCTGAGCCTTCACGAGTCGCCGGCCTATCTGAAAATGAAGGAAGAAGGCAAAGCCTCGAAGGCGCCGATTCGCGAATCGTTCGGCAAATGGGAGAACCTCAAAGTCGTACTGATCGCCTTGTTCAGCATCAACGCCGGACAAGCGGTGACCTTCTACGCCGCGCAGTTCTACGTGCTGTTCTTCCTCACCCAGTTCCTGAAAATGGACCCGGCGGTGGCCAACAGTCTGTTGATCATCAGCGTAGTCATCGGCGCGCCGTTCTTCATTTTTTTCGGCTGGCTGTCGGACAAGGTCGGGCGTAAACCGGTGCTGATGCTCGGCCTGTTGCTGGCGACCGCACTGTACTTTCCGATCTTCAAATCCCTGGCCCATTACGCCAACCCGGCGATCGATCAGGCCAGCCGTCAGGCACCGATCACTGTGCTGGCCGATCCGGCGACCTGCACCTTCCAGTTCGATCCGGTGGGCAAGGCCAAATTCGACAGCCCTTGTGACAAGGTCAAAACCTTCCTGGTCAAGCAAGGCCTGCCCTACACCAGCGCCGCCGCCCCGGCCGGCAGCGGCGTGCAGGTGAGTATCGGCGACGTGAAGATCGACGGTTATGACGAAGCGGCCTTGCGCGGCGCGATCACCCTCGCCGGCTACCCGCAACAGGCCGACATGCAACAGATCAACAAACCGATGATCGTCGCTCTGATCGTTGCGCTGATCATCATCTCGGCCATGTGCTACGGGCCGCTGGCGGCACTGATGGTCGAACTGTTCCCGACGCGCATCCGCTACACCTCGATGTCGTTGCCGTATCACATCGGCAACGGCTGGTTTGGCGGGTTCCTGCCGACTGTCTCGTTTGCGTTGGTGGTGTACACCGGGGACATTTTTTATGGGTTGTGGTACCCGGTATTGATCACCGGGGTGAGCCTGGTGGTGGGAATGATCTGCTTGCGTGAGACGAAGAATATCGATCTGGACAAGAACTGAGCGTCGTCATCGAATCCGCTTCAGGCCAGCCCTGAAGCGGACTACTGCCTTGAGATTGGATGTTCGACAGAATGATGGCACCTACCTATCATGCCGGCGCGATCGGCATGGCCTCAGTGCCATAACCCGAGCGCGTCTGCCCAAACGACATCCAATCATCCTAAGGAACAGGATATGGCAAACAATTCACCCTCCTCACAAACACCCTCCAGCGCCCCTGCAACTTTTTTCCGGGCAACGCATGATCTGTTTGCCGAAGAGATCAGCGCCAGGCAATCCAAAGGCTTCCTCAGCTACTTTTTCTGACCCGAACTTTGAACGAGTATCGCCATGTTCAACGATAAACGTGTCGGCATTTCCTGCCCGGCATTGCAGGCAATCGAGCCAGTACTGAACAGCTGGATAACCTGCACGCAGCGCTACATTGATATGTGGGAGGGTGGTGATTTGCCCTACTGGTACAACGAGCAGGCCAACGTCAGCATTCTCGCCGGAGCCGCCTGGAAAGCCGACTGGACCGCCATCGAGGAATACCAGATCATCAAGATCGCTACCGAGGCGGACGAAAAGACCTCGGTGATCGGCCGCAACGATTTGTACATTGCCGACGAAAAAAACGGTTTTTGCATCGAAGCCAAGGTCGCTTACGTGCCGATTGATAATCTGACGGCCGCCCGCGACTGGATACTGGGCAAATGCAAACTGGCGACCTTTGAGGCCGGCCGGCTTGACTACGACGAGCCTAAAGTCGGCGCGGTGTTTATCGCCCCCTATTCGCTTACCAAGTCAGCAAGCATTGAGCAGATCGAGGCCTTTCAGACAATGCTCCTGGCATTGCCCAACGATGCGCTCGCCTGGGTCTGCCCAACAGACGCGCAGAAAACCCCCAGCCATGACAACAAGCGGTACCCGATGGTGGCGCTGCTTTTGTTAAATAGCTGACTCGGCAAGACTGGCCGCTGGCGTATGAAGTACGTCGGCGGCATCAGCCTTCAGCCTTGATCACCTCGAACTTCACCTGATCCGGATAAAACGCCACATAGTCGCGGATCGCCGCCACCGACACTTTCGGGCTCTCGTAAGTCCACACCGCATTCGCGCCCTCATGTCCCGGCACCTGGAGGCTGAAGTAATTGGCGTCGCCCTTGTACGGGCAATAGCTGGTGTGGTCGGTGCGGGCGAAATATTTCTCGTCGATGTCTTCGCGGGGAATGTAGTAGACCGGCGGGTAGTTGGCCTCCTGGAGGATCAGCGCGTGGGAGGACGCGGCGACCTGGATGCCGTGGAATTTCACCAGCAGGCAGCCCGCCAGTTGTTCGAGGCTGATTACGGGACTGGGGCTTTTCATGAGGTTCTCCTGGAACACAGCGAAGAGACCGGTTCAGGTATAGCTGACGGGCCCGGGCCCGGCTGGCCGTGCAGCCGAACGGTACAAACCTTCAGCAACGCTTTATCTGTATATCCATACAGATAAAAGTTGCCCCCGCCGCCAACTCCGGCCATCCTGTGCCCACTCCACACACCAACCAGCGATGGCAGATATGCAGCTGTACCTCTGTGAAAAACCGTCCCAGGCCAAAGACATTGCGGCCGTGCTCGGCGCCCGGCGTCGGGGCGACGGCTGCTGGCTGGGAATGAACGTCACGGTGACCTGGTGCATCGGCCATTTGCTCGAAACCGCACCGCCTGACGCCTACGACGCTCGCTACAAGCGCTGGGTACTGGCGGACCTGCCGATCATTCCCGACAAGTGGAAAATGACCGTCAAACCGCGCAGCGCCAGCCAGTACAAAGCGGTCAAGCGTCTGCTCGGCGAAGCGAGTGAACTTATCATCGCCACCGACGCTGACCGTGAGGGCGAGATGATCGCCCGGGAACTGGTCGAACACTGCCGCTATCGCGGGCCGATCCGCCGCTTGTGGTTGTCGGCACTGGACGAGGCATCAATCCGCAAAGCCCTCGCGGCGCTTAAACCGGGAGCCGAGACGTTCAGCCTGTATCACTCGGCGCTCGGCCGTTCGCGGGCGGACTGGCTGATCGGCATGAACATGAGTCGCTTATTTACCCTGCTGGGTCGTCAGTCCGGTTATCAGGGCGTATTGCCGGTTGGCCGAGTGCAGACGCCGACCCTGCGACTGGTGGTTGATCGCGACCGCAGCATCGCCGATTTCGTCCCGGTGCCCTTCTGGGCAATCGATGTGGAGTTGCGGCACAAAGGCACGGCGTTTACCGCGCAATGGCGTGCGCCTTCGGACGTTTGCGATGATCAGGATCGCTGCCTGAACCAAGTGCTGGCTCAACAAGCGGCAGCGGCGATCAATAGCGCAGCCAGTGCTCGGGTGGTCAAACTGAAAACCGAGCGCATGCGCGAAGTGGCGCCGCTGCCTTTCGATCTTGGCACGCTGCAGGAAGTCTGCTCGAAGAAACTCGGGCTCGGCGCTCAGGAAACTCTGGACATCGCCCAGGCGCTCTACGAAACCTACAAAGTCATCACGTATCCACGCAGCGACTGCGGCTACCTACCGCTGAGCCAGCACGGCGAAGCGCCGGCCATTCTCGCTGCGTTGCGTCAGGCCGATCCGGGCCTCGAAGCGCTCAACGGGTTTCTGGAGCCCCAGCGCAAATCCCGGGCATGGAACGACGCCAAGGTCAGTGCTCACCACGGCATCATCCCCACCGCAGCAGCGAAAAACCTGGAGCGCCTCAGCGGCAAGCACCGTGCGGTGTACACGCTCATTCGTGCACGTTATCTGGCGCAGTTTCTGCCCAATCACGAATACGATCGCACCCAGGCCGATTTCGATTGCAACGGGCAAGCGTTGCGCGCCGTGGGCAAGCAGATCATCGAACCCGGCTGGAAGCGCGCATTACCTGAGGCGCTGGCCCCGGCCAAGGGCCGCGAAGCGCCGGCACCGCAAACCTTGCCGGCCTTGAACCAAGGCGTTGAATGTGCGGTGGCGCAGGTGAACCTCAAGGATTTATGGACTCAGCCGCCCAAGCCGTACACCGAAGGCGATCTGATCAAGGCGATGAAGAACGTCGCCAGACTGGTCGAAGATCCGCTGCTCAAACAGAAACTCAAGGACACCACCGGCATTGGCACCGAGGCCACTCGCGCCTCCATCATTCAGGGTCTGCTGGATCGTGGCTATCTGGTGAAAAACGGCAAGGCCCTCGCCGCGACACCGGCCGCCTTCAGTCTGATCGATGCAGTGCCGCGCGCAATCGCCGACCCCGGCACCACCGCAATCTGGGAGCAGGCGCTGGACATGGTGCAGAGCGGTGAGATGAGCCTGGAAGAATTCGTTACCAAACAGGCCGCATGGATGAGCAAGCAGGTGACCCGCTGCTCCAGTCTCAGCCTGACCATCAGCGGCCCGCCCCCCGCCGGCAAAGCCGCAGCGCCGTGGAAGAAGAAACGCAAATCCAGCGCCAGTAAAACCACCGGCACACGCAAACGCTCGACCCGACCGGCGCCCCGCTGATTCCATCCTCGGTTCCAGGATCCCGTCTGCAGATTCGAACTCTTTTCATTCCAAAACAGCTTTGTCCGACAATATGTAGTGCTTGAAAATAATCACTACAAAACCGTTGACGGCATCGTTTTGCTTTTGCATGATGAAGACGCTCCCCGATCGGGAGCGCTGGTAATACGCTTGAGCAAACTCGTCTGACCGCCGAGTTGTTTTTTCCGGATACACGCTGCCCACAAGGCAGATTGAAGAAGCTGACCTGGCCTGAACGTCCAGTACAAGGACGAGAAGCGCTGGCGAAAATTCTCAAGTCGCTTGTGGTCGACACTGGATATGTCGTCAAGGAGCCTCCCGGTTTTCGCTGCTTCTCCTCGTTGTGACGCTATTGCGTAGCAGTTATTCAACACGACTACATGCAACAGATGCACGACCCCGTATTGCATACGGGCGAGCGCTGACGTCCTGGTTTCGGTGCCAGGGATCAACTAACCGATGGTCTACCTGTATTAGCGAATCAACTTTGAAAGATCATCAGACTGGTCAAGGGGCATAACAATGAATCTGAACAATCAACCCACCATCGAAGAACTGGCTCGTATGTTCGCGGCGCAAAAAGACAGCCACGACAGCCACATTCTCTGGATCAGCAAGTCGGGCCAGGTGCACATTGACTGCCTGTCGCCCCACGCTGGCGAAGAAGAATTCGACCGCAATAACCAGAACCTGCTGGCCCGCCTGAAGATGTACCGCCGCGGTCACGGTTACGTCGGCAAGAAGGCTGCGGCCGACAAGGACTTCATCGGTAATGTGCTGCAGACGCTGAAACAGGCGTGGGACTCGATGCAGAACAAGAATGAAGTTCGGGTGATTGATCGGTTTTATTGAGTTATAACTTTAAAGATGAAAGGGCCTGTTCCGATTGGGAGCAGGCCCTTTTTACATCCCGAATCCGGCACATAACCCTGTGGCAGCGAGCCTGCTCGCGAATGCAGTGCTTCATCGCAAGCATAAATCTCTGACACACCGAATTCGCGAGCAGGCTCGCTCCCACAGACGTTGTTCATGCCATGTGCGTTTCCAGGACAAGGTCAACAAACGCCAGCGCCGCCGCACTGTGATAATTAGTCTGTCGCCGCAACAACGCCGCTCCCCGCTGCGGCGCTTCCCCTGCGACCCGCAACCGGCGCAACGCTCGGCCTTCGTTGGCAATCGCCTCCGGCAACATAGTCGCCAGCGGTGAAGAGCGCACAACCTCCAGCAGCGTACTTACTGAATTCACTTCGATTCGCACATTGGGCGTAATCCCATGCTCGCGAAAATACTCATCCACCGATAACCGCGTGATGAAATCCGGCGCCAGCAAGGCGAAGTCCAACGCAGCAACCTCCTCCGGCTTCAACACCGCACGGCCGTCATACAGCGGATGCTCGCGTCCGACCATGATCGCCAGCGTCTCGGTAAACGCCGGGATGCATTCGATCTCGGCATTGCGCACCGGGGTAAAGGCGATCGCAACGTCCAGCGAGTCATCCGCCAGTCCCGCCTCGATGTCGTCCATCGACAGTTCGAAGATTTCCAGATGAATGCCGGGAAACCGCGCGGTGTAGTCGCGCATCAGCGGCCCGACCAGATAGGCCATGAACGTCGGCGTCATCGCCAGACGTAACGTCCCGCGCGACAAATCCTTCACGTCGTGCAGTGCGCGCTGTCCCGCCTCCAGCTCTACCAGCACACGCCGCGCGCACTCGATGTAAGCCTGGCCGGCATCCGTTGGTCTGACCGTGCGTGACGTGCGATCGAACAGGCTCACGCCAAGAGTGTCCTCCAGTTGCCGAATCTGCTGCGACAAAGTCGGCTGCGACACATGCAGCGCTTCAGCCGCGCGAGTGAAGCCGCCGTGATCGGCAACGGCGAGTAAATAACGCAAATGTCGCAATAGCATGGGAACATCATCCATAGGCAGGACTTATGCGTAGCATTGTATATCGGTCTTGGACGCTATGGATCGCCCAGCGCAAGATGGCTCCCACACAGCAAGCCAACCTTGAAAGGAGTGACACCATGCAACAGTCCCACGCCTACAACGACAGCAGCCTGGCCCTGACCACCCGCATGCTCGATGCCAAGGCGAAGAAAGATCTGTCGTGGCAGGATCTCGCCGACGGCACCGGCCTCAGCCTGGCGTACGTTACCGCCGCTCTGCTCGGTCAACATCCGCTGCCGGAAAACGCCGCGCAAATAGTCGGCGACAAGCTGGAACTGAGCGCTGATGACATCGCCGCCCTGCAGATCATTCCTCTGCGCGGCAGCCTCAGCGGCGTACCGACCGACCCGACCATCTACCGTTTTTACGAAATGATCCAGATCTACGGCACCACGCTCAAGGCGCTGGTCCACGAGCAGTTCGGTGACGGCATCATCAGCGCGATCAACTTCAAACTGGACATCAAGAAAATCGAAGACCCGGAAGGCGGATCCCGCGCCGTGGTCACCCTCGACGGCAAGTTCCTGCCGCTGCGTCCGTTCTGACGTGTCCGGCCCGCGCATTGCGTGCGGGCCATTCGATTTCCGCTCAAGAGGAAACCCCCATGAAAGCCCTGATCGACGGCTTCCTGAAATTCCAGAACGAAGCCTTCCCGCAACGCAGCGAACTGTTCAAACATCTGGCGACCACGCAACAACCCGGCACGCTGTTCATCACTTGCTCCGACAGCCGTGTCGTGCCGGAACTGCTGACCCAGCAAGAACCCGGCGAGCTGTTCGTGATCCGTAACGCCGGTAATATCGTGCCGTCCTACAGCCCGCACCCAGGCGGGGTGTCGGCGACCGTGGAATATGCGGTGGCGGTGCTGGGTGTGACCGATATCGTGATTTGCGGGCACTCCGATTGCGGCGCGATGACCGCGATTGCCCAGTGCACATGCATGGATCACCTGCCTGCCGTCAGAGGCTGGCTGCAGCATGCCGAGTCGGCAAAAGTGATGAACGAAGCGCGCTCGCATGGCAGCGCCGCGGCCAGGTTGAGTTCGATGGTGCGCGAGAACGTGATCGCGCAACTGGCGAATATTCAGACCCATCCGAGTGTGCGCCTGGCCCAGGAGCAAGGCCGGTTGAATCTGCATGGCTGGGTGTACGACATCGAGACCGGCTCGATCGACGCGTTGTCTTCGGATCGCCGCACCTTTGTGCCGCTGGCCGAACAACCTGAGACTTGCGCGATCAGCGCACAAATAACCCACGTCGCTTGACCCGTTCCCTGTAGGAGCTGCCGAAGGCTGCGATCTTTTGATCTTGATTTACAAACATCAAAAGATCGCAGCCTTCGGCAGCTCCTACACGGTGCGGTCCGGGTTACGTCAGCGTTTCACCGCGAGATCAACCTGACTCATCCGGCTACGCACGGTAAACACGCCATCGCCGGACAGAATCGCACTGCGCGCAAACAGCCTTCCGCTCTCCCAGTTCGAAAGGCCCAGCTCCGGCTTGTTCAGCGCGTATTGCCCATCGACCCAACGGGTAATGCCATTGCCTACGAACGGCGCATTCACCGCGTTATAGAAGCGCTCCTGAGCAGCCGCGTCCTCACTGATCAACGACACCGTGAACTGTGGACTGTAGCGGTTGAACAGCGCAATCGCCTGATCCAGATCGTCGATGATCATCAGGCTGACTTCCGGGGTTTCTTCCCACTCCCACTCGCGGCCCAGATCCGACTCGGGCAACGGTTCGGCCAGCGCTTCGGTCCGGTAGCCCTCGGCCCGATAAACCTGCACGGTTGCGTTCTGCCATTCACTCGGCAGGCCACTTTCACTGCCCTCGACGATATGCAACTTGCAGCCCTGCCCACGCGCAGTACCGGCGTCTTTCAACGCAGCAAGGAACAGCGGCACCAGCTCGGCGGCGCGTTCACGCTGAATCAGGCAGACGTTCAAGGTATTGCAGACTTTGCGGTCCAGCGAGTTGCGCACCACTGCGGCAAAGCGCGTGGCGTCGGCGTCACGGTCGGCGATCAGCCAAGCGCCGCCGGTGCCATGCAGGCTGACGGCGGTGCCGGCCTGCTGGGCGATGCTGCCCAACTGACTGACTGCCCGGCCCGAGCCGCGAGCCACGGCCAATGACAGACGCCGATCGGCAAACATCGCCCAACCGGCGGCATGATTGACACTTTCCACCAACGACACCGCGCCTGTCGGCAGGCCCGCTTCGGCCAGCGCCGGATTCAAGGCGTGAGTGACGATGGCTTGCGCGGTGCCCAACGCATCACTGCCGATGCGCAGTACAGCGGTGTTGCCGGTGCGCAACACACCGGCAGCGTCGGCAAACACGTTGGGCCGGCCTTCGAAGACAAATGCAACGATGCCCAGCGGCGAAACCACCTGCTCGACCTTCCAGCCGTCATGCTCGACGCTGCTGATCACCATGCCCCGCGTGGGCGGCGCATCACGCCAGGCGCGCAGGCCGGCGATCATGTCGCGGCGCATGCGTTCATCGGCGAGCAGCCGCGTGGTCGAGCGACCGCGCGCCTTGGCCCGCTCGATGTCGGCAAGGTTGGCGGCGTTGATGCGCGCCCAGCATTCGGGATCTTCCAGGCGCAGGGCGAACAGATCGAAGAACTGGCTGATGGCTTCATCGGACACCGCCGACAACCCGCTGAATGCCGCCGCCGCACGCTCAATCGCCACCGACGCGGCCTGTTGATCCGCCACGGGGATCAGCAACAACTCGCCGCTGACCTGCTCGACCAGCAAATGGTCACCGGGCTGAAACCGCGCGGCCAGTTCGGGGCTGACCACGGTGACGCGGTTACCAGCGAAAGGGATCGGCGTGCCAGCGACAAGACGTTCGAGCGCAAGAGACATTAAGCGGATTCACCATGCAGAGGGCGGCCGGAAAATGTATAGAACACGATCCTGCAAAGCAACACTGCACCCTGTGGGAGCGAGCCTGCTCGCGAAAGTGTCCGGTCAGACGACATCGATGCCGAATGTACCGGCCTCTTCGCGAGCAGGCTCGCTCCCTCAATGGGAATCGTGGTTTGGCTTCAGAACACCGACCAGCCAATCCGCGAGCTGAGCAGTTCCAGCGCCGCCATCCCCGCCAGGGAGTTGCCAGCCGCGTTCAGTTCCGGCGACCACACGCACACGGTAAATTGCCCCGGCACCACCGCAACGATCCCGCCACCGACCCCGCTCTTGCCCGGCAGACCTACGCGGTAGGCGAAATTGCCGGCCTCGTCATACAAACCGCTGGTGGCCATGATCGAGTTGACCTGCTGGGTCTGACGGCGCGTCAGAATCTGCTCGCCGCTGTGTTTGCAGAAGCCGTCATTGGCCAGAAAGCAGAACGCCCGGGCGAGGTCGATGCAATTCATCCGCAACGCACAGTGGCTGAAATAGCTGCGCAACACGGCTTCGACATCGTTGTGGAAATTGCCGAACGATTGCATCAGATAAGCCATCGCCGCATTGCGCGCACGGTGCTGGTATTCGGAGTCGGCGACCTTGCCGTCGATCATGATCTGTGGATTGCCGGACAGCCGCCTGACAAAATCACGCATCGATAATGTTGGCGCGGCGAAGCGCGACTGGTTGATGTCACAAATCACCAGTGCCCCGGCGTTGATGAAGGGGTTGCGCGGGCGCCCACGCTCGAACTCCAGTTGCACCAGCGAATTGAATGGCTGGCCAGAGGGCTCATGACCGAGCCGCTGCCAAATCGCTTCGCCGGAATGGTCAATGGCCTGCACCAGGCTGAACACCTTGGAAATACTCTGCACCGAGAACGGTGTTTCGGCATCGCCAGCACAATGCATCTCGCCGTCATTGCCGTACACGGCGATGCCCAGTTGATTGGCCGCTACCGTGCCGAGGGCGGGAATATAGTCAGCAACCTTGCCCTGCCCGATCAGGGGCCGGACCGCGTCAAGGATCTCGTTCAACAGCGCTTGCATGCCAAGTTCCGAAGTCTCGCCCCATGGGATTGCGGGGACACTGGGGCTAGACGCTGCGCCCGCCGGTCGCATCACACCGGCAAGCGTTAGCCGAAATGTTCTAGGCTCAAACGCATCTTTCAAACACCGGAGAACACCATGCACCTCGAAGGCTCCTGCCATTGCGGCGAGGTCACGTTCAGCCTCGACAGCGCCCACCCCTACCCTTATCAACGCTGCTACTGCTCGATCTGCCGCAAGACCCAAGGCGGCGGCGGTTACGCGATCAACCTGGGTGGCGACGCGACGAGCCTCAAGGTACGCGGGCGCAAACACATCAGCATTTATCACGCGAAGATGAAGGAGGAAGGCGCAAAGCGCGCCCATCGCAGCAGCGCCGAGCGGCACTTCTGCTCACTGTGCGGCAGCGCTCTGTGGCTGTTCAGCCCCGAGTGGCCGGAGCTGATCCATCCATTCGCCTCGGCCATCGATACGCCGCTGCCGGTGCCGCCGGAACGCACGCACCTGATGCTTGGGTCAAAAGCGCCGTGGGTTGAGGTCGAGGCGAAGCCGAAGGATCAGCAGTTTGATGAATACCCGGAAGAATCGATTGCACAGTGGCATGAGCGACTCGGTGTGACCCGCTGAACACCGGCCCCTGTAGGAGTGAGCCTGCTCGCGATGGCGTTGTGTCAGTTCACTCATTATCGAATGACCGACCGCTATCGCGAGCAGGCTCACTCCTACAAGGGGCAGGCTCAGGCACATCATTCATTCCAGATGCGCCCAGGTCATCCTGAACAACGCCCCACCCCAAACCGAATCGCCAACCTCAACCTGCCCGCCATGGGACTGCGACACCCGCCGCACCAGCGCCAGTCCCAGGCCAAAACCACCGGTACGCCGATCACGGCTGGCATCCAGTCGCGAGAACGGTTCGAAGATTTTCTCCCGACCTTGCAACGGCACGCCCGGCCCGTCGTCGCTGACCCGCACCTCGTAGTCGTCGCCGTTACGCACCAGCGACACCTCGACGCGCTGTTCGGCATAGCGAATGGCGTTGCGCAGCAGGTTGATCACCGCCCGCGCCATGAAGCGCGGTTCTATGCGCAAGGTGTCGACCTGGCAGTCCGCAATCGATAACTGCACCCCCGCCGCTTCGGCCTCCAGCGCCACGCTGCCGACGACGCTGTCGAGCCAGTCTGCTGCCTGGATATTTTCCCGCTTGATCACCGTCGCGCCGTGTTCGAGGCTGGCGTAGGTCAGCAGCTCAGAGACCATTTCTTCCAGCTCACCGAGGTCGGCGTACATGTCAGCGATCAGCTCGCGGTTCTGGCTCGCATCAGGTTGTTGCTTGAGCTGATCGAGCTCGAACGACAGCCGCGCAATCGGCGTGCGCAATTCGTGGGACACGGCGTTGGTCAGCTCGCGCTGATTGGCGATCAAACCCTCGATACGCGCCGCCATCAGGTTGAAGTGCCCGGCCAGGTCGCGGATGTTCGAGCGCCGCGACAACTGAATGCGCACCGACAGATCGTTAGCGCCAAAACGTTCGGCGGCCAGGCGCAGCTTTTCCAGATCGCGCCAGTGCGGGCGCACCCAAAAGAACAGCACGATGCCGATCAGCACGGCCAGCATCACGTACGCAGCCGTAATGTAGAACGGCATCAGACTCGGCTCCAGCGGCAGCTTGATGCTGAGCAACTGCGAACCGCCGTCGATGTTGCTGATGAACTGCGTGTAGTCGTCGCGGATCACCAACAGGTTCTGCGCCAGCTCGGCTTTTTCCTGGGAGGTCAGGGCCAGTTGATCGGCCTCCACCAGACTCAGCGACAGGCCATAGTGCGGTCGCAATGCATCGAGTTTCTGCTCTCGCTCCGCACCTTGTCGGCCTTGCAGATGATCGACCAGCGACCATGCCTGGCCGCGCACCGCCTCACGGTTGTAATCCTGCATCTGGCTGTCGAGCAGCGCATTGAAGGTGTGCTCGACAGTCTGCAACGCCAGCACCAGCCCCACCGTCATCACCAGAAACAGACCAAGAAACAAGCGCAGCATCTATAGTTCCCACGCGAACGGATTGAACAGATAGCCCTTGCCCCACACGGTCTTGATGCACACCGGCTCGCGGGGGTTGTCCTTGAGTTTGTTGCGCAATTTGCTGATGTAGACGTCAACGCTGCGGTTGAGCCCGTCGAAGGCGATGCCACGCATGCGATTGAGAATGTCATCGCGCGAGAGAATCTTGCCCGCCGCGCTGGCCAGCAACCAGAGCAGTTCGAATTCCATGGTGGTCAGCTCGATAACCTCACCGGCCAGCCGCACTTCACGGCAACTGCGATCAATGCCCAAGTTGCCAAACTCGAGAAAGCTGACCACGCTGGTGTCCGGCATCTGCCGCCGTTGCAGCGCCCGCAGCCGCGCGAGCAATACCGGCGGCTTGATCGGTTTGATCACATAATCATCGGCACCGGATTCCAGGCCGAGGATGTGATCGAGATCGTCTTCCTTGGCGGTGAGGATCACGATCGGTGTGTCCGACACGCTGCGAATTTCGCGACACACCTGCAGCCCGCTCTGCCCCGGCAACATCAGATCCAGCACGACCACTTTCGGCTTGAACTCGAGAAACACGGCCACCGCCAGATCGCCACGATGCACCGTGCGCACCTCGTAGCCGTGTTGTTCAAGAAAGTGCGCAATCAGCGCGGCGAGACGTTCATCGTCCTCGACCAGCAGGACTTTGCCAAAACCCAGGTTATCCATAACGACCGTTGCCAAGCCAAACGTGGAAGGGCCGATATTATGCGGGCAATCATCGGTCAGGCGATGACGCCAGACAGCAAAAACCGGCCACGCGGGCCGGTTTGCGGTGATGTTTCATACTCTTAAGAGTTTTTAACAATCAAACAACGATGTCCGTTTTGTGCAGGAGCTGCCGAAGGCTGCGATCTTTTGATCCTGTTTTTAACAATCAAAAGATCGCAGCCTGCGGCAGCTCCTACCCGATTACGCGGCAACCGGAACACCGCTGTGGAAGCGGAATTCCTCGTCCGGCGATTCGATAAGCTCTTGCTCGGCAGCACGCACGCGCTCGATCACCTGCGCGACATCCTTCGCATCCCCGTACTGATACGCCAGTTTCAGGTAGCCCTGAAAATGCCGTGCCTCGCTTTTCAGCAGGCCGAAGTAGAACTTGCCCAGTTCTTCGTCCAGATGCGGCACCAGCGCTTCGAAGCGTTCGCAACTGCGCGCTTCGATGAACGCGCCGACCACCAGCGTATCGACCAGCTTCACCGGCTCGTGGCTGCGCACCACTTTGCGCAGGCCCGAGGCGTAACGGCCGGCGTGCAGCTGACGCAGCTCGACCTTGCGCCGTTTCATGATGCGCATGACCTGTTCGTGGTGCACCAGTTCTTCCCGGGCCAGACGCGACATCATGTTGATCAGGTCGACGTGGGCGTGATACTTGGCAATCAGGCTCAGCGCGGTGCTGGCGGCCTTGAACTCGCAGTTCTTGTGGTCGATCAGCAGGGTTTCCTGATTGGCCAGTGCCGCCTGGACCCAGGCATCGGGCGTACGGCAGCCGAGGAATTCGTGGATTTCGGGAAGGATCATGGGGCTCACGGTAAAAGGTGTTCGAGCGAAGGGCGCCGATTATACCGGCCTGCCCGCAGACCACCAGCGGCGGCTGTTGATATGCGTCAAGTCGCAGACATTCGGGCAGCAACTATAGTTGTGCAACGCCGTGCCTTTTCTTCGCTGGAGACTCCGCTCATGCAAGCCATTCGCAGCATTCTGGTGGTCATCGAACCTGAACACGCGCAAAGCCTGGCGCTCAAGCGCGCCAAGCTGATCGCCGGCGTCACCCAGGCCCATCTGCATCTGTTGGTGTGCGACAAGAAGCATGACCATGCCGGCCTGCTCAGCGTGCTCAAGGCTGCATTGCTCGCCGAAGGGTACAGCGTGACCACCGAACAGGCGTGGAACGAGAGCCTGCATGAGACCATCATCGATGTGCAGCAGGCCGAAGGCTGCGGTCTGGTGATCAAACAACATTTCCCCGACAGTTCGCTGAAAAAAGCCCTGCTGACCCCGGCCGACTGGAAACTGCTGCGCCACTGCCCTGCCCCGGTACTGCTGGTGAAAACCGCCGGTTCGTGGAAAGACAGAGTGATTCTCGCGGCGGTCGATGTCGGCAATACCGACGGTGAACATCGGCATTTGCACAGCACAATCATCGATCACGGTTACGACATTGCCAGCCTGGCCAAGGCGCATCTGCATGTGATCACCGCGCATCCGTCGCCGATGCTGTCGGCGGCCGACCCGACCTTTCAGCTCAAATCGACCATAGAAGCCAAATACCGCGAGCAGTGCCGGGCGTTTCAGGCCGAGTTCGATGTTGATGACGAACATCTGCACATCGAAGAAGGCCCGGCTGATGTGCTGATTCCATTCATGGCGCACAAACTGCAGGCGGCGGTGACAGTGATTGGCACTGTGGCCAGGAGTGGATTGTCAGGCGCGCTGATCGGTAACACGGCGGAGGCGGTGCTGGACGCGCTGGAAAGCGATGTACTGGTGCTCAAGCCGCAGGAAGTTGAGGATCATCTGCTGGAGTTGGCGGTGAAACATTAAGCGCGAAAGATCGCAGCCTTCGGCAGCTCCTACAAGTAGTGCGCATTCCCATGCAGGAGCTGCCGAAGGCTGCGATCTTTCGCTGTTCAGCCGCCAAAGGCGTCTTTGAGGAAACCTGGGGCGATGTAGCGCTGATAATGCGCTTCTGACAGCAGGAAGAATTCCCGATCAATGGCATCGCGCAACTCCGGCAGGTACCAGTCGCGGAACTCCGGCAGCAACACCATCCCGTACGCTTCCAGATTAATGATCACCCGCGCGCCCCGGGCAATCAGTTGATAGGCCCAGCAATATTCCGATTGATGCGGCACGAAACGGATCTTGCGCTGTTCCAGCTGTTCGCGCAGGCGCGCCGGGTCGAAGATCTCGACCTTGCTCGCCATCACTTGTGACAGCAATTGCTCCAGACGCAGCCAGACCGCGCGTTTTTCCGCCTCGTTGTACCCGTTCCAATGGATCACTTCGTGGTGGAAACGCTTGCAGCCACGGCACACCAGATCACCGTAAACGGTAGAGCAGAGGCCGACGCACGGGGTCTTGATGGTCTGATTGGGCATAAATGGGCAGAACACTGAAACGCGGAACAGGCCGGCATGTTAGCCCTTTGTCGAGCATTGATCACCCCTCAAACGTCAGGGGTTAACCAGGGGCCGCAGGTTCGCTGCGTCCCCCTGATTGCCACGAAAGTCCAATAGAGCGCGACTTACCTTTAAATTTTTTTTGCCGTAGAATCAGCCAGCCTTTTAAGGCGCCAATGTCCGTTAGAAGCTGTTTTCAAAGCGTCACGAGCACAGTCGTTCCTTCAGAGCGGTGTTGGCGAAGGGTTTTTCCAGCGGGGAAAAGCCCAACGCCAACCCTCATCAGCTCCCCGTTCTGCAGGCGTAAAACTTTGAAAGCAGCTTCTGTAAGGAATGGTCGGTAATTCTGGCTAAGCGGCCCACAACGCCACGCAGCGCATGAGTACGAGCATTTCGCGACGAGCGTCCCGGACACCCATTTGGGACCACTGATGAGGGTAATAACTGTGCTTGAAGCCTACCGCAAACATATCGAAGAGCGTGCAGCCCTGGGTATCGTTCCCCAGCCGCTTAACGCCGAACAAACAGCAGGCCTGGTCGAGCTGCTGAAGAACCCTCCGGCTGGCGAAGAAGCTTTCCTCGTTGACCTGATCACCAATCGCGTACCGCCTGGAGTGGACGAAGCCGCCTACGTCAAGGCCGGCTTCCTGTCTGCCCTGGCCAAGGGCGAAGTCACCTCCCCTCTGCTGGACAAGAAACGCGCTGTCGAACTGCTCGGCACCATGCAGGGCGGCTACAACATCGTCACACTCGTTGAACTGCTGGACGACGCCGAGCTGGCGCCAGTGGCCGCCGAAGAACTCAAGCACACCCTGCTGATGTTCGACGCCTTTCACGACGTCGCTGAAAAAGCCAAGAACGGCAACGTTCACGCCAAAGCCGTGCTGCAATCCTGGGCTGACGGCGAGTGGTTCAAGAAGCGCCCTGTTCTGGCCGACAAGATCAGCCTGCGCGTGTTCAAGGTCACCGGCGAAACCAACACCGACGACCTGTCGCCTGCACCAGACGCCTGGTCGCGTCCGGACATTCCGCTGCACGCTTTGGCCATGCTGAAAATGGCCCGTGACGGCATCGTTCCGGACGAGCAAGGCAAGACCGGCCCGATGAAGCAGATCGAAGAAATGCGCGGCCAGGGCTTCCCGATCGCCTACGTCGGTGACGTGGTCGGTACCGGTTCCTCGCGTAAATCGGCGACCAACTCGGTGCTGTGGTTCTTCGGCGACGACATCCCTTACGTGCCGAACAAGCGCGCTGGCGGTTTCTGCTTCGGCAGCAAAATCGCTCCGATCTTCTACAACACCATGGAAGATGCCGGCGCCCTGCCGATCGAGTTCGACGTATCGAACATGAACATGGGCGACGTGATCGACCTGTACCCGCACGCCGGCAAGGTCTGCAAACACGGTACCGACGAAGTCATCACCACCTTCGAAATGAAGACCCCTGTGCTGCTGGACGAAGTTCGTGCCGGCGGTCGTATTCCGCTGATCATCGGCCGTGGCCTGACCGAGAAGGCTCGCGCCGAACTGGGTCTGCCAGCGTTCGACCTGTTCAAGAAGCCGGAAGCCCCGGCTGAAAGCACCAAGGGCTTCACCCTGGCGCAGAAAATGGTCGGCAAGGCGTGCGGTCTGCCGGAAGGCAAAGGCGTCCGTCCTGGCACCTACTGCGAACCGAAGATGACCACCGTAGGTTCTCAGGACACCACCGGTCCCATGACCCGTGACGAACTGAAAGACCTGGCGTGCCTGGGCTTCTCCGCTGATCTGGTGATGCAGTCGTTCTGCCACACCGCGGCCTATCCCAAGCCGATCGACGTAACCACCCACCACACCCTGCCTGACTTCATCATGACCCGCGGCGGCGTTTCCCTGCGTCCGGGCGACGGCATCATCCACTCGTGGCTGAACCGCATGCTGCTGCCGGACACCGTGGGTACCGGTGGTGACTCGCACACCCGTTTCCCGATGGGCATCTCGTTCCCGGCCGGTTCCGGTCTGGTCGCGTTCGCCGCAGCCACCGGCGTCATGCCGCTGGACATGCCGGAATCGATCCTGGTGCGCTTCAAAGGCAAGATGAAACCTGGCATCACCCTGCGTGACCTGGTTCATGCCATTCCGTACTTCGCCATCCAGAACGGTCTGCTGACCGTCGAGAAGAAAGGCAAGAAAAACGCCTTCTCCGGCCGCATCCTGGAAATCGAAGGTCTGGAAGGACTGACCCTGGAGCAGGCGTTCGAACTGTCCGACGCCTCGGCCGAACGTTCGGCTGCCGGTTGCACCATCAAGCTGTCGAAAGAGTCGATCACCGAGTACCTGCAGTCCAACATCACCCTGCTGCGCTGGATGATCGGCGAAGGCTACGGCGATGCGCGCACCCTGGAACGTCGTGCGCAAGCGATGGAAGCCTGGATTGCGAACCCTGAGCTGATGGAAGCCGATGCCGACGCCGAATACGCCGAAGTCATTGAAATCGATCTGGCCGACATCAGCGAGCCTGTACTCTGCGCGCCGAACGACCCGGACGACGCCCGTCTGCTGTCCAGCGTTGCTGGCGAGAAGATCGACGAAGTGTTCATCGGTTCGTGCATGACCAACATCGGTCACTTCCGCGCTGCCGGTAAGCTGCTGGATCAGGTCAAGGGTCAGCTGCCAACCCGTCTGTGGCTGTCGCCGCCGACCAAGATGGACGCTCACCAACTGACCGAAGAAGGCTACTACGGCATTTACGGCAAGGCTGGCGCACGCATGGAAATGCCAGGCTGCTCGCTGTGCATGGGTAACCAGGCACGCGTTGAGCCGAACAGCACCGTGGTGTCGACTTCGACCCGTAACTTCCCGAACCGTCTGGGCGACGGCGCAAACGTCTACCTGGCTTCGGCTGAGCTGGCGTCCGTCGCATCGATCCTGGGTCGCCTGCCGACCGTCGAGGAGTACATGGAATACGCCGGCAAGATCGACAGCATGGCGGCCGATGTCTACCGCTACCTGTCCTTCGACCAGATCGCCGAGTTCCGTGAGGCTGCTGCGAACGCCAAGATCCCGGTGGTTCAAGCCTAACCCTGCAAAGCAATAAAAAACGCCGCCCATCGTGAGATGAGCGGCGTTTTTTTATGCCTGCCGGGTAAGCATCACGCAAAACCTTGTGGGAGCGAGCCTGCTCGCGATGGCAGGCTCGCAATCGCACAGATCGGTCAGACAGCCAGCTTGTAAACCAGCGCCGAAATCGCCACCAGGCCTACCGCCGTAACAAAAACGTTCGACGCCTGGCCGCGATAGCGCGCCATCGCCGGCACCTTGCGAATCGCGTACATCGGCATCAGGAACAGAATCGCCGCAATCACCGGGCCACCGATGGTTTCGATCATGCCCAGGATGCTCGGGTTCAGCGTCGCGACGACCCAGCAAATCACCAGCATGAGCGCCGCTACGATGCGATCAAGTGCCTTGGCGCCTGGGCGTTTGCCGCTTTTGACGATCAAGCCCTTGAGGCCTTCGCTGGCTCCAATGTAGTGGCCGAGGAACGACTTGGAAATCGCCACGAATGCAATCAACGGCGCGGCGAAGGCGATGGTCGGATTGCTGAAGTGGTTGGCCAGGTACGACAGGATCGACAGATTCTGATCTTTTGCCTCAGCCAGTTGCTCTGGCGACAGGGTGAGTACGCAACTGAACACGAAGAACAGCACCATGAGCACCATCAACGCATGGGCGCGGGACAGGATCTGCGAGCTGCGCTGTTCGGCATGCACGCCGTAACGACGCTTCTGGTCCACCGCAAACGCCGAAATGATCGGCGAATGATTGAACGAGAACACCATTACCGGTATCGCCAGCCACAGCGTATGCAGCAGCGCGGACGGTGCCGGTACTTGTGAGGCGGTGGCGAGGATGCCGCCGTTCCAGTGCGGAATCAGGTACACGGCAAGAAACAGCAACGCGACAATGAACGGGTACACCATCAGGCTCATGGCTTTGACGATGGCCTGTTCACCGCAACGCACCACGGCCAGCAAACCGAGAATCAACACGAACGACAGCAGCGCTCGCGGCGGTGGTGTGATGTGCAATTGGTGTTCGAGGAAACTGGCGACCGTGTTGGTCAGGCCGACGCTGTAGATCAGCAGGATCGGAAAGATGGCGAAGAAGTACAGCAATGTGATCAGTGCACCGGCCTTGATACCGAAATGCTGCTCGACCACTTCGGTGATATCGGCGCCTTCACGTCCGGACAGCACAAAACGGGTCAAGCCACGGTGCGCATAGAACGTCATCGGAAAGGCCAGCAGCGCGAGGATCACCAGCGGCCAGAAGCCACCCAGCCCTGCGTTGATCGGCAAAAACAGGGTACCGGCGCCAATGGCCGTCCCAAACAGTCCCAGCATCCAGGTGGTGTCCTGGCGATTCCAGCTCGAAAGTTCAGCGGGTGCTGCTGCATCGAAGCGCTTTTCGAGGCTATTGGCCTGATCATTCATCCGGTCGGATCTCCGCATTCCGGTCACTTGCCACTCGGTCGGGACGCGTCGGAAAAAACCGACAGACATGCTCCGGCCGAAACAGGGGCGCGATTCTCCGTGATAAATCAACACAAGCAAAGACTTAGCTGAGGAATGGTTGTGCGGAGCAGATCGAAGGATAGTCGTTTACGGAAAAAACAAGGTCGTATATGGATACGTCAGATGCCGCAAACGGATACGTTTTGCACCCACCAATGCGTCATCGAAAGCGCCTAGAGCGATATGCCGAGCATGAAACCCAATAAAACGCAGTACAGTCCGAAACCGAAGAGCGCCCAGAGCTTGCCATTTTCGCGCTTATCTCTGTTGCGCACCGCTTCTTCATGCTCTGCGAACTCCCGCTCGATTTGCTCCAGTCGTGCCTTACGGTCATATGTGCTCATACTGATTCACCTTTGGATGACGGATCTCGTCACGCCCTAATCATCAAGCTGTTTCATCCATGCTGACCAGCAGACGCATCTGCCATTCCCGTAGGCAAAGTCCGCGAGTCACGTAAGCCCCCTCATACACGCAATCCACGATATTCCAGACCATTTACCTGCCAGAACACTGCTTTTGATCTAGCGTGAGACAAGCCACTACTCAAGGAGCCTGCCATGCCACTGGTCCGCGTCGACATCCAGAAAAATCCCGATCCCACTTTCGCCAGGCGCATCGGCGAACAGATCTACGCCGCCCTGCGCACCTGTATCGATGTGCCCGAGCACGACAACTTCCAGATTCTCAACGAGCACGACAGCCAGCACTTCGTGTATGACTCGCAGTACCTCGGCATCCAGCGCAGCGACGGCGTGGTGTTCATTCAAATCACCATCAGCGAAGGGCGCACCGTGGAGAAGAAACAATTGCTGTTCAAAACCATCGCCGAAAGCTTGCATGCACAATTGGGCGTGCGCCTGGAGGATGTATTCATCAATCTGGTGGAAGTGAAAAAAGAGAACTGGTCATTCGGTAATGGCGTCGCGCAGTACGTCACCTGATTGTGGTGAGCCAGGCCAGATGGATTGCTGCCGGCAATCCACGGGACGGCTGTGATGCTTGCTTCTTCGGCGAAGGCGTCCAGAATCAACAGGATTACTGCGCGAAGGAACACCATTGCCAAGCCGCTGCGGACTCAGCACCCTGAGCCGACTTTCGCGACCCACCCGCCGCCAATCACAGGAGCCGCGCAATGCCCGCAACCGTTCTGGTACTGGTTGAAACGATCAATGACTATCTGCCGATTCTCGAACATCAGGGGTTCCACCTGATCCTTGCACCCACGCCTGCCGAACGGGCGCAAGCCATCGTCACCCATGGCAGTCGCATCGATGCCGTGCTCACTCGTGGCCCGCTGGGCCTGACTGCCGACGAGATCAGCGCCCTGCCCGCCCTGAAAATCATCACGGTAATCGGCGCTGGCTATGAACAGGTCGATCTGCAAGCGGCCAGTGACCGTGGCATCACCGTCACCAATGGCGCCGGGGTCAATGCCTCGTCGGTAGCCGATCACGCGATGGCGCTGCTCCTGGCACTGGTGCGTGACATCCCGCGCTGCGATGCAGCGGTGCGCCGTGGTGAATGGCCCAAAATCATGCGTCCTTCGCTGGCGGGCAAACGCCTGGGTATTCTCGGGCTGGGCGCTGTGGGCATGGCCATCGCCAAACGCGCCGAGCTGGGTTTCGACATGCAGATCAGTTACCACAACCGCCAGGTGCGCAGTGACGTGCCTTACGCGTTCTGCTCGACTCCGACCGATCTGGCCCGCGCCTCGGACTTTTTAGTCGTCGCTACGCCGGGCGGCATCGGCACGCAGCATCTGGTCACGCGCGCGGTGCTCGATGCGCTCGGCCCTAAAGGTTTTATCGTCAACATCGCGCGGGCCAGTGTTGTCGCCACGGCGGATCTGATCACCGCACTGGAACAACGGCGCATTGCCGGTGCGGCACTGGACGTGTTCGATCACGAGCCTGAGGTTCCGGACACATTGAAGAACCTCAGCAATGTCGTACTGACGCCGCATGTCGCCGGTCTTTCCCCCGAAGCCACGCAAGCCACCGTTGAACTGGTGGGCAAAAATCTCATGGCGTTTTTCACGGGCCAACCGGTGCTGACTCCCGTCGCCCTGCCGCCCAAATTCAGCAATCAGCGCGTGCACTGAAGCGCGCAGCCAGCCGCGGATTCATCGCTGTCGAATGGATTCGACCCTCTCTGTCTGCTCCCCCCGGGTGCCCATTCCCACAGGTGATTATCCGGCAACACGCTAGCCTATAAGACCGACCCGCGCTTGTGACCGCCCGAGCGCGCCATTAGATTAGCCAATGATGTCTGGCCTCCAAAATAAGCAGAAGGGATAAGCATGGCGCTTACTGACCAGTCCACCCGGATCCGCTCTGGCGAAGAACTCGATGCCGGCCTGATCGATCCGTACCTCAAGGCGCATATTCCCGGCCTGACCGGCACCCCGCAGATCAGCCAGTTTCCCGGCGGCGCGTCGAACCTGACCTACCTGCTGGAATACCCCGAGCAAGAGTTTGTCCTGCGTCGTCCGCCGTTCGGCCACAAGGCCAGATCAGCCCACGACATGGGCCGTGAATTCCGCATTCTCAACCAACTGCGCGACGGCTTTCCGTATTGCCCGAAGGCCTATGTGCATTGCACTGACGAAGCGGTGATCGGCGCCGAGTTCTATGTGATGGAACGGGTCAAGGGCATCATCCTGCGCGCCGAACTACCGCCGGAGCTGGGCCTCGACTCAGCAAAAACCGAAGCGCTGTGCAAAAGCTTCATCGACCGTTTCGTTGAACTGCACCGGGTCGATTACAGCGCCTGCGGCCTCGGCGATCTGGGCAAGCCCGAAGGCTACGTCGCGCGGCAGATCAAAGGCTGGAGCGAGCGCTACGAAAAAGCCCTGACCCCGGATGCGCCGCACTGGGAAACAGTGAAAGCCTGGCTCCACGACAAAATGCCGGCCGACCATCCAGTGTCGAGCATCGTCCACAACGACTATCGCTTCGACAACGTCATCCTCGACCCGGACAACCCGATGCAGATCATTGGCGTACTCGACTGGGAACTGACCACTCTCGGCGATCCGCTGATGGACCTGGGCAACACCCTCGCCTACTGGATCGAAGCCGGCGACCCGGCACCGGTACAGTTGATGCGTCGGCAGCCGAGCCACGCACCGGGCATGCTCACTCGCCGCGAATTCGTCGATTACTACGCCGAGCGCTCGGGTATCCGCATCGACAACTTCGACTTCTACTACACCTACGGCCTGTTCCGCCTGGCCGGCATCGTGCAGCAGATCTACTACCGCTTCTACCATGGCCAGACCCAGGACAAACGCTTCGCGCAGTTCATTCACATGAACAAACTGCTGGAGCAGATGAGCCTGCAGGTCATTCAGAAATCCAGCCTCTGACCCATGCCCTCCAACAAGACATTTCACAAGGGAATCCCATGTCCAAGACTCAGTTGTTCGACCTCGACGGCAAAATCGCTTTCGTCTCCGGCGCCAGCCGTGGCATCGGTGAAGCCATCGCCAAGCTGCTGGCCCAGCAAGGCGCCCATGTGATCGTTTCAAGCCGCAAGCTCGAGGGTTGCCAGCACGTCGCCGACGCGATCACCGCGGCTGGCGGCAAGGCAACTGCCGTGGCCTGCCACATTGGTGAAATGGATCAGATCAGCCAGGTCTTCGCCAGCATCAAGGAACAATTCGGCCGCCTCGACATTCTGGTCAACAACGCCGCGACCAACCCGCAATTCTGCAACGTGCTCGACACTGATCTCGGTGCGTTCCAGAAGACCGTCGACGTCAACATTCGCGGTTATTTCTTCATGTCGGTCGAAGCCGGCAAGCTGATGCGCGAAAACGGTGGCGGCAGCATCATCAACGTCGCCTCGATCAACGGCATTTCGCCGGGCATCTTCCAGGGCATCTACTCGGTGACCAAAGCCGCGGTCATCAACATGACCAAAGTCTTCGCCAAGGAGTGCGCGCAATTCGGCATCCGCTGCAACGCCCTCCTGCCGGGTCTGACCGACACCAAGTTCGCCTCGGCGCTGGTCAAGAACGACGCGATTCTGAAACAGGCACTGACCCAGATCCCGCTGAAACGCGTAGCCGATCCAAGCGAAATGGCCGGCGCGGTGTTGTATCTGGCAAGTGATGCATCGAGCTACACCACCGGGGTTGCGCTGAATGTGGACGGCGGGTTCCTGTCCTGATCGCTGTCCCGTGTGGGAGCGAGCCTGCTCGCGAAAACGTTGTGTCAGTCAGTAATATCTTTACTGACATCACGCCTTCGCGAGCCGACTCGCTCCCGCAGGGTCGGTGCAGAAATCCAGGCTTACGGCATCCGCGGGATCGCCCGACTTACTGGGTTATGCAACGGGTAGTGGTGATTTGGCGTGTCACTTGCCCGTCCACATACATGTCGCCGGCAACTTCAGTATTCTCCAGCACCTCACACCGACGTTCCGGCGGTGGCGGCGGTGCTGCCGGCGCAGGGGGTGGCGGACTGGCACAACCGGCCAACAGCACTGCAAGAAAAGCCAACGGCAATACGCGTTTCCCAGGATTATTCATAGGATGACCCGCGGTAATGGGAGACAAACTCCCGCAACCCGACTGGCGGCGGAAGACCTGACCACTCATTCTTTATAGCTGAGCGCGTTGTTAGCGCCAGTGGATTGGGGTTACCGGGTGTCTTGGGCTGTCGGTTTTGCGCAGATTTTCCAGCAGAAGGCTGAATTGGAATTATCGTTGTCGGCGAGAGCCCCATCGCGGGTAGGCTCGCTCCTTCAATGGAACTGAGTGCACCTCGACACCAGGTCGGCTGTCAGGCCGCCTTCGCGAGCAGGCTCGCTCCCACAGAACAGCAAAATCAAAAGATCGCAGCCTTCGGCAGCTCCTACATACAATGAGCGCAAGCTCGAGTACCGCTCTTGATCTTGATCTCAGAGCCCGTCGGCAGGCTGAGTGGAGGGATTGATCCGGGCGTGGGAGCGCAACGACCGTACGACGCAGTCGTACACAGCGAGTGTAGGTGCAGCGAAGCAAACCGGAGCCGCTGCGCCAGGATCGATCCCGGAGCGAAGGAACCCCGAGCCCCAGCGAGGGGCCGAACGTCAGGGCGAAGACCTTTTGGTTCCTTTTGGGGCGTTTGCCAAAAGGGACTCGCCGTAAGGGCGAAACCGCCAGCCGCAACCCCCGAAGAACCGGATATTCACACCATCAACCCAAAGCATGGCCGGCCCAAAGGCCGCCAAGACCAAAAGCGCTAAGCCAAATCCGGATCCCGCGAAGAGCGCAAAGAATTACTCTCAAGCTCATACCGCAACTCCTCCACGAACGCCTCAACCGACTCAGGCGTACGCAGCGAATCCAGACCAAGACCGCTGATCACCAGATCCACCTGCCCCGACCCGGGGTGATACAACTTGACTGTCAGCGAATGATCACCATCCACCGAACACTCACAAGCCAGCGGCGCAAAACTGTGCTCAAGCCGAGCGCGCAACTGCGCAAGATTCATCATCGACATCGTTCCTGTGGCTGTATCAAAGGGGGCACGATCGCAAGCCTGAAATGGCCCACACCGTACCCCACCAGCCTAAGAACACACGGCCCTGGCCAATACATGAATTTGCACCCTTGTAACTAGTGCATTTGCACCCTCAGCGCTGCCCCTTGGTGCCCCACTCTCCAGAAAACAAGCCACGCTCCCGGGCCCAGACAATGGCCTCGCTGCGGCTGTGTACGTCCAGTTTGGAATACACCGTTGCCACATGATTGCGCACGGTATTGGGTGCCAGTTTCAACCGTGCAGCGATTTCCTTGTCCGCCAGGCCTTCGCAGATCAATCCCAGCACGTCGCGCTCGCGCGCCGTCAGGTCAGTGAACGAGGCGCTGGGCAATTGTGGCGAGTTGATTTTCTTCACGTTGGCCAGCTTCTCGATCAGCGTCCGGCTGAACCATGAAGCGTCTTTCATCACCTCTTCGATCGCCGCGACCAGCTCAAGCTCGGTGCGCTTGCGCTCGGTCATGTCCATCAACACCAGCAGATAGCACGAGGTGTCGTGAATATTCACCGTGTCGGCTGACACGGCGCATTCGAGCAATTCCTCGTCCTTCTTGCGCACCGGTACGTCCACGCGATCCACGCGACCGGTCTTCGCCAGCGTCGACAGCAATCGCGTACGTGCGCCGTCGTCGTGAAGAAAGCTCAACTGCGTCACGGTTTTACCGAGCACCTCGTCACTGTCGTAGGCCAGCGTGTCGAGAAATGCCTGATTGACATCGATGACCTCCTGCCTGTCGGCAGTGCAGATCAGAATCGGCACCGGCGTCAGCCGAAAGGCCTTGGCGAAACGCTCCTCGCTTTGGCGCAGCGCCACTTCGACGCGACGTCTGGGCTCCATGTCGACAAAGGAAAACAGCATGCAATTCTCGTCGTTGAGCAGCAGCGGCTGGCCGGCGACGATCACCTGTTTACTGCCGCCATCGGGCAGGCGCAGTTCCGCCTGCATCTGCGGAATGGTCGCGGCATCGCGCAGGCGCTGTATCGCCAGATCGCGCTGATCGGCCTGTTCGAAGATATCGATTTCGTAGGCAGAAGTACCGATCACCTGGTCGCGGGTATAGCCGGTCATTTCCAGAAAGCCCGGATTGACCTTGATATAGCGCAAGTCACTGAGCCGGCAGATCACCGCCGGCGCCGGGTTGGCGTTGAAGGTCTTTTCGAAGCGCTGCTCGGCGTTGGCCCAGTCGGTCACATCGCTCATGATCAGCACCAGCGACTCGGGCTGCCCGACGCGATCGGTCAGCACCATGCTGCGCACGCTGTGTACCCAGACGCGCTCCGGGTCGTCCACCGGCGAGATCTCGATCAGTACGTCGTTGAACGCCTCGCAGCGCGCCACACGGCTGATCGGATAGTTGTCGGCCGGCAGCGCATGATTATTGCGATAGCGCAGAGTGAAGCGCTTGGCGTACTCGTCGGCGTTGGTGCCCAGATCACCGATGGTGCTGACGCCATGCATGGTCAGCGCCGCTTCGTTGGCCCAGAGAATGCTTTTGTCGAGTTCCAGCAGAATCACGCCGTCCGACAGCCCGGCAATGATCTGCTGCAACTGGCGACGGTTGGTTTCGGTGGTCAGGACTTCCTGGCTCATTGGATCTCCACACTGTGATGCGGCTAGGTGAAAAGTACGACCGCGGCGGCTTGAGATCGTGCGACGGCTCGAAATCGGCCAAAAATCCCCTGTGGGAGCGAGCTTGCTCGCGAATGCGCTGGGTCAGTCGACAGATGATTTGACTGGCAGAATGCTTTCGCGAGCAAGCTCGCTCCCACAGGATTTGACGGTTTTGCGCGACTTTACTGTCAGCCACATGATCCCCGGCAGCCAAAACTGCCAGCCCCACCGCTGGGTTTATTCACTGATCCCCAAATGTCCCTCAACCTGCCCGGCGATGTGCAGCGTGCCCGCCATGACGCCCGTGGTCGGGTTCTGCACCAGTTTCAGCCAGGCCTTGTCAAACGTGTTGCCGAGGCTGCTGCGAATCAACGCTTCGCTATCGGGTCGATCATTGGCCTGAATGATCGCGCGAATGCCAGCCACGCCCACAGAAATCATCGCCCCGGCCAGTTTCCCCGCCGCTGCAGCCACCGCACTGGCGGCGCCGCGCGGGGCCATTTCCGCTTCGATGCGCTGGCTGGCACGTTTGGCCACCGGGGCCATCGCCGCGTCGGTGGCGGAAATACCCTTGGCGCCGCCATCGCTGTGGATCTTGTCAATCAGCGCCGCGTAGGCCGGCAGGGTGTTCAGCGGTTCGGTGCTGATGACCTTGAACAACGAAGCATCCCGCGCAGGTGGCGGCCCGAGTGCAATCGCCGGGATCTTTTGCAAGCGTCCATTGAACTGTGCAATTGGCACGCCATGGCGCTGGGCGATGAGCGGCATCTGCTGCGCCATCAACTGTGCGTAGAACGCCGTGGCCTGAGCCAGAATCGCGTCCGGGTCGATCTCCACCGCGACCGGGGCCAGTACCCTTTCCTGATATTGCTCAAGCAGATACGCCGCCAATCGTTTCGCCGAAGCGTCCTGCTCGCCACCGGCGCTGATCGTGTACCAACTGACTTTCATCGACAGCCATTCCTGGGTCCAGTAGCTGCTGAACCACGGGATGAAATTTTCTTCAGTTTGCTGATAGACCCGCGTACGCCAATGTTCCATCGAGCCACGGGCGAACAGCTTGACCTGTTCGGTGGCTTGCTGCGAAGCGCTGAGAATTTCGCGGTCGATCTGCTGCCAGGTTTGCGCCGACACCAGCACGGCTTGCGGTGCCGGCACGGGTGCCCGGGCCGACGTGGCGCAGCCGGCCAGCAGGAACAGTGCGGCAACAACCAGCGCGCGCGGGTTCACGGTGGCGGTGTCCTTTGGCTCAGGGAGGTGCAGGTTTGAGTATAGGTGGGTCAGCAAGAGGTGTACTGCTTGCTCGCGAAGAGGCCATCAGCAGCGCCACAAGCCTCAACCATCACCACCATCGATATCCACCATCGCCAGGATTGCCTTCCGCCCACCGCCCCTGAAAGGCACGATGAGCTCATCCGAAACACAACGAGGCATTCACATCATGATCCACACCCAAGTTACCCTGTCCGTGAGTTTCCCGGTGTTCGGCAGCAACTACTACCAACAGCACGTCGTGCCACGCAAGGCACAGACGCTGGTGTTCAACGAAGATTTCGACGATCTGCTGATGCCCGCCGCGAGCAATCATTTCAGCAATGAAGTGGTCGGTCTCAACGATCAGTTCCGTTTTCTGAGCGACATTCTCGCCACCCATCTGCTCGATCACGAGGCCTCGGTGCCTGCGCGATCCCGCGTCCAGGCGAACGCTCGTTTTTTCAACTGAAGGCTGACGCCAGAGGGCGTGCCTTGTCGGCAGCGCCCTCTTCTCATTCAATCAGTCATCATCGCGATCGCGGTAATAGCGACGACCATCGCGGCGGTCGTCATCGCGGTCGTCCCAGCGCCGGTCATGATCGTAGTAGCGGCCATGATCGCGGTCGTAATGCCGGCCGTGCCGGTGGTCATCATCAAAATCCGCAATACAGCCGCTCAGCAATACGGCGGCGGTCACAGTGAGCAGCATCGTTGTCGCTTGCTTCATTCAACACTTCCCTAAAACCCAGGTCTTGGCGACGGAAATAGCTGCGCTGCCCACGCCTTCAGGACGCAGTGCGCGCAGCCGCAGATACGACCGGGCAAAAGCGCCTTGATTCAGTGGCCACTATCGACCGTTTGTCGGCCCGTCCCCCGCGCCCGAGCGGCGGCGTAATGCCACCTATACTGCTTGCAACCAACCCCCATGCAATGGATCTGCACCCTCAATAACAACAAGCAGAGGTGGACCATGGTCTGGCAGCAAATCTATGACCCGTTCGGCAATCCGGTGCTCTCCACGCTGATGGCCGCCGTGCCGGTGGTGGTGATGCTCGCGGCGCTGGCGTTCTTTCACGTCAAGGCGCATCTGGCCGCGCTGCTGGCGCTGGCGTCCGCCCTGCTGATCTCGATCTTCGCCTTCGACATGCCGGCGGGCATGGCCGGTTCGGCAGCGTTGTTCGGCGCGGCGAATGGCCTGCTGCCGATCGGCTGGATCGTCCTCAACATCATCTTTCTGCATCGCCTGACCACCGAAAACGGCTCGTTCAAAGTGCTGCAGGATTCCCTCGCGCGCATCACTGACGACCGCCGTTTACAGCTGTTGCTGATTGCCTTCTGCTTCGGTGCGTTCTTCGAAGGCGCGGCAGGTTTCGGCACGCCGGTGGCGGTGACCGGGGCGATTCTGATTGGTCTTGGTTTCTCGCCATTGGCCGCATCCGGCCTGGCGCTGATCGCCAATACCGCGCCGGTGGCCTTTGGTGCCTTGGGCACGCCGATCATTACCTTGGCCAAAGTCACCGGACTGGATGAGATGGAGTTGTCGATGATGGTCGGTCGACAGTTGCCGTTTTTCTCGGTGCTGGTGCCGTTCTGGCTGATCTGGGCCTTTGCCGGGTGGCGCAAAATGCTTGAGGTGTGGCCAGCGATTCTGGTAGCCGGCGTGAGTTTCGCCATCCCGCAATTCCTCGTGTCGAACTACCACGGGCCAATGCTGGTGGACGTCATCGCCGCGCTGATTTCCATGGCCTGCCTGACGCTGTTCCTCAAGGTGTGGAAACCGGCCACCATCCATACTTCGGCGGCATTGTCCGGCCGCGTCGACAATTCCAAGGTCGATGAGGAAAAAGTCACCGCCAGCGCTGCATTCAGCGATCAGGCGCGCCCGGCGGTGATGCGCGCGTGGATGCCGTGGATCATCCTCACCGTGTTCGTGTTCGCCTGGGGCACTCAAGGCTTCAAGAACATGTTCGATACGCGCCCGGTGATTGATCCGGTGACGCAGTCAGCCAAGCTCGATGCCCAAGGCAAGCCAGTGCGTGAAGCCAACCCGATCTTCGCTCCGGCGGTGACCTTCACCAGCCTGCACCTGCAGATCGAAAAAGTCCCGCCAGTCGTCGCCGCGCCGAAAGCCGAGGAAGCGGTGTACAAGTTCACCTGGCTGACCGCGACCGGCAGCGGCATTCTGCTGGCGGCAATTGTTGGCGGTTTGCTGATGGGCTATTCGATCCCGCAGTTGATCAAGCAATACCTGCGCACATTGTGGGTGGTGCGGTTTTCGCTGATCACCATTGCGGCAATGCTGGCGCTGGGGTTCCTCACGCGCTATTCGGGGCTGGATGCAACCATGGGCCTGGCGTTCGCGGCCACAGGGATTTTCTACCCGATGTTCGGCACCTTGCTCGGTTGGCTCGGGGTGGCGTTGACGGGTTCGGATACCGCGTCGAATGTGTTGTTCGGCGGCTTGCAGCGAGTGACCTCGGAACAGCTCGGTATCAGCCCGGTGCTGATGGCGGCGGCCAACAGTTCAGGTGGGGTGATGGGCAAAATGGTCGATGCGCAATCCATTGTGGTCGCCTCCACCGCGACCCGTTGGTACGGGCATGAGGGGGAGATTCTGCGTTACGTGTTCTTTCATTCGATCGTGCTGGCGATACTGGTCGGCGGGCTGGTGACGTTGCAGGCGTACGTCGCGCCGTTTACCTCGATGGTGGTGGGGCAATAACTGAAAAACACCTCTCCACTGTAGGAGCGAGCCTGCTCGCTCCTACAGAGGTTTTGTGTGATCTGAAGATTGGTGAATCACGCGCATGACTCTATAGCGCAAATCCAACAAAACCTTTTCCTCCCTCCCGCGGTCACTCCTTTTACGAGACTGGCATGCATGCCGGCGCGCCCGTATGGGCCTTTTGCAATCCTGCCGCCCGATGAGAGACAAGGAATCGAACCATGACGATTTCCCGACGCAACTTTTTGATCCTCGGCGCCGTAACCGCGACGGCGTTCGCGATGCCCCCCTTTATCAGCCTCAAGGCCTATGCGGCCAGTCTGGAGCAACCGGCCATGAGCAAAGTCACCCTGCAAGTCAACGGCAAACCACAAACCCTCGAAGTCGACACCCGCACCACCCTGCTGGACGCCCTGCGTGAACACTTGCACCTGACCGGCACCAAGAAAGGCTGCGACCACGGCCAGTGCGGCGCCTGCACAGTGATCGCCGACGGACGGCGGATCAATTCCTGCCTGACCCTGGCAGTCATGCACGAGGGCAGCGAGGTCACCACCATCGAAGGCCTCGGCATGCCGGACAAGCTGCACCCGATGCAGGCCGCGTTCATCAAGCACGACGGTTACCAGTGCGGCTATTGCACCCCAGGGCAGATCTGCTCGGCGGTCGCCGTGCTCAAGGAAATCCGCGACGGTATCCCCAGCCACGTCAGCCCGAGCCTGACCGAGCCGCCGAAGCTGATCGCCGCCGAACTGCAGGAGCGCATGAGCGGCAACATCTGCCGCTGCGGTGCCTACTCGAACATCATCGAAGCCATCACTGAAGTTGCGGAGGTGCCGGCATGAGAGCCTTCAATTACAGCCGCGCCGACTCGCCTGCCGCAGCCGCTTCCCAGGCCGCACAGATTGAGGGCGCCAAGTTCATCGCCGGCGGCACCAACCTGCTGGATCTGATGAAACTCGACATCGAAACCCCGGTGCAACTGATCGACGTCAATCACCTGGGCCTGGATCAGATCGAAGCCACGCCCGAGGGCGGACTGCGCATCGGTGCGCTGGTGCGCAACACGGATCTGGCCGCCGATGCCCGCGTGCGCAAGGACTATGCCCTGCTCTCCCGCGCCCTGCTCGCCGGGGCCTCCGGGCAACTGCGCAATATGGCGACTACCGCCGGCAACCTGTTGCAGCGCACCCGTTGCCCGTACTTTTACGACACTCATCAGGCGTGCAACAAGCGCAATCCGGGCAGCGGTTGCGCGGCCATCGGCGGCGTCACCCGGCAATTGGGGATCATTGGCGTCAGCGACACCTGCATTGCCACTCATCCGAGCGACATGGCCATCGCCATGCGCGCGCTTGATGCGCAGATCGAAACGGTGAAGCCCGATGGCAGCACTCGCAGCATCCCCATGGCCGATTTCCATCAATTGCCCGGTAACACGCCGCACATCGAAACCAGCCTGACGCCCGGTGAATTCATCACTGCCGTGACGCTGCCGGCGCCGGTCGGCGGCACGCACATTTATCACAAGGTGCGGGATCGCTCGTCTTACGCCTTTGCGCTGGTCTCGGTGGGGTTGATCCTGCAAAAGGACGGCACCGGCCGCGTCGCCGTCGGTGGTATCGCGCCGAAACCGTGGCGGGTGGAAGCCGCAGAAGCGCTGCTGCCCAAAGGCGCAAAAGCAGTCAGCGAACGCCTGCTCGAAGGCGCGACACCCACCGATGACAACCACTTCAAACTGACACTGGTCGAGCGCACGCTGGCTTCGGTGTTGGCGCAAGCGAGGGAAACCGTATGAAATTCGACACGCCCGCCACCACCAATCCAATCGATCGCTTGAAAGTTGTCGGCCAGCCCACCGAGCGCATCGAAGGCCCGTTGAAAACCAGCGGCCAGGCCACTTATGCCTACGAGCAACATGAAGCGGCGGCCAATCAGGCCTACGGTTTCATGGTTGATTCGGCGATCGCCAAAGGACGGATCAAAGCCATTCATCTCGACGCAGCCAAAGCCGCGCCCGGCGTGCTGGCGATTGTCACCGCCGAGAATGCCGGCAAGCTCGACAAGGGAGATTACAACGCCGCGCATCTGCTCGCCGGCCCCGAAGTGCAGCATTACCAGCAGGCCGTTGCGCTGGTGGTTGCCGAAACCTTTGAACAGGCCCGCGCCGCCGCGCAACTGGTCAAGGTCGATTACGAAACCACCGAGGGCAAGTTCGATCTCGCCAGCGTCAAAGACCTCGGCGTCGAGCCGAAAGACGAGCTGCCCGACGTCAATCACGGCGACTTCGACAAGGCCTTCACCGCCGCACCGGTGCAGTTCGATCAGACCTACACCACGCCAGACCAGTCCCACGCGATGATGGAACCCCACGCCACACTGGCCGCGTGGAAAGGCGATCAGTTGACCGTGTGGACATCGAATCAGATGGTCGCCTGGAGTGTCGGCGACATTGCGAAAACCCTCGGCCTGCCGAAAGAAAAAGTCCGTTTGGTTTCTCCGTACATCGGCGGTGGTTTCGGCGGCAAGCTGTTCATCCGCGCCGACGTGATCCTCGCCGCTCTCGGCGCACGCATGGCTGGCCGGCCAGTGAAAGTCGCCCTCGCCCGCCCGCAGATGGCCAACAACACCACGCACCGCCCGGCAACGATTCAGCGCATCCGCATGGGCGCCACCGCCGACGGCAAGCTCACCGCCATCGCCCACGAAGGCTGGTCGGGCAACCTCGCCGATGGCAAGGTCGAACTCGCCGCACAACCGAGCCAATTGCTCTACGCCGCCGAAAACCGCCGCGTGAGCATGCGCCTCGCACCGCTGGATTTGCCCGAGGGCAATGCCATGCGCGCGCCAGGTGAAGCACCGGGTTTGATGGTGCTGGAAATCGCCATGGACGAGATGGCCGAACAGCTGAAGATGGACCCGGTGCTGTTCCGCATCGCTAACGACACTCAGGTCGATCCGGTGAAGACCGAGCGGCCGTTCTCGCAACGCCAACTGGTCAAATGCCTGCAGATCGGCGCAGAAAAATTCGGTTGGGATCAGCGCAAGGCGCAACCGGGCACTCGCCGCGAAGGTCGTTGGCTGATCGGCATGGGCGTGGCGGCGGCGTTTCGCAACAACCTGCTGGTCAAGTCCGGCGCCCGCGTGCGCCTGGAGCGCGACGGCAAAGTCGTAGTCGAAACCGACATGACCGATATCGGCACCGGCAGCTACACGATCATCGCGCAGACAGCCGCCGAAATGATGGGTGTAGGTCTCAATGATGTGGTGGTGCGTCTGGGCGATTCGGACTTCCCGGTCTCGGCCGGTTCCGGCGGCCAGTTCGGCGGTAACTGCTCGACCGCCGGGGTCTACGCTGCGTGCGTGAAATTGCGCGAAGCGGTGGCGCAGAAGCTGGGGCTAGCGGCGGATCAGGCCGAGTTTGCCGATGGTCAGGTGCGCGTCGGCAGCAAGAGCCTGCCGTTGCGCGATGCCGCTGAGGGCGGCGCGCTGGTCGGCGAGGACAGCATCGAATTCGGTGATCTGGCCGAGAAGTATCAACAATCGACCTTCGGCGCGCACTTCGTTGAGGTCGCCGTCGATGCGGCCACTGGCGAAGTGCGTGTGCGACGCATGTTGGCGGTTTGCGCGGCGGGGCGGATTCTCAACCCGACGTCGGCGCGCAGTCAGGTCATCGGCGCGATGACCATGGGCGTCGGCGCGGCTTTGATGGAAGAGCTGTCGGTGGACAAGCGCCTGGGCTTTTTCGTCAACCATGACCTCGCCGGATACGAGGTGCCGGTGCACGCCGACATTCCGCATCAGGAAGTGATCTTCCTCGAAGAAACCGATCCGATTTCTTCGCCGATGAAGGCCAAGGGTGTTGGTGAATTGGGGATTTGCGGCGTGAGTGCAGCGGTGGCGAATGCAATTTACAACGCCACCGGTGCGCGGGTGCGCGAGTATCCGATTACGCTGGACAAGATTCTTGATGCGTTGCCCGAGATGATCTGAAGCAAAGAGCCCCTCACCCTGGCTCTCTCCCTCGGGAGAGGGCTGGGACGGGCCGGCTTCACGCGGTACGTTGCTTGCTTGTCGAACTTCAGAGCAGTTCAGCCCACCAGGGCAATCAACTGATGCCGCTGTGCATCGGTCAGCATCGGCCCGAATCCAGCCCCGGCATTGTCGGCCATGTAGCGCGGATTGCTGGTTCCGGGAATCACACAGGTCACCGCTGGATGCGCCAGCAGGAACTTCAGCGCCAGTTGCGGCCAGCTGTTGACCTGCACATCCGAAACCCACGCCGGCAGCGGCTTGCCCTTGAGCCCGGCGAGCAGGTCACCACCGCCAAAGGGCCGATTGCAGATCACCGCCACCCCGCGCTCGCGACACAGCGGCAGGATGCGTTTTTCGACGCCACGGTCATCGAGGGCGTAGTTGATCTGCAGGAAATCCAGCGGTTCGGCCTTCAGTACGGCTTCGACTTGGTCATACGCCGATGAGGTGTAATGGGTGATGCCGATGTAGCGAATGCGCCCCTGCTCTTTCCATTCGCGCAGGGTCGGCAAGTGGGTTTGCCAATCAAGCAGGTTGTGGATCTGCATCAGGTCGATGCATTCGGTTTGCAGCAGGCTGAATGAGCGCTCCATCTGCGCAATGCCCTCCTCGCGCCCGCGCGTCCACACTTTGGTGGCGAGAAAGGCCGGTGAGCGCGGTTCGTGGATCGACAGCAGTTCCCCGGTGGTCTGTTCGGCACGACCGTACATGGGCGAGCTGTCGATCAGCGTGCCGCCCTTCCTGAACAGCGCTTCGAGCACGCCCGGCAATTGTTTGTACACCGGATCGCCCGGCGCGACGTCGAAACCGCGATACGTGCCCAACCCGACCATGGGCAGCGACTCGGAGGTTGCGGGGATGGCGCGGGTCTGCATGGTCTGGTCTCCTGCCGTGTGCGGCGCAGTGACGGTCGGCGACATGCCGGTGGCCAACGCCCGATCAAAGGTAAAAACCGCCGCAACCTCGGCAGCCAGTCTGAGCAACCGGCGACGGGAGCAACCCTCAGTGTGGCGCATGCGGGTTCTCCTGCTGCGCGGATCTGTTGCACGTTGTGTGCGAACGCTGCCAGGCGCAGTTGCTGAACTACACTGCGACGGCAAACCTCT
Source organism: Pseudomonas sp. (assembly GCF_035554175.1). GTDB lineage: Bacteria > Pseudomonadota > Gammaproteobacteria > Pseudomonadales > Pseudomonadaceae > Aquipseudomonas. Next base: position 95,198 of record NZ_DATMIV010000010.1, read on the forward strand.
CACTTCGTTAAAAGTAGCCGAATGTCCCGAACCCTGATGTCACTCGTCGTTTTGCTGGTTGCCGTGTACCTGGTGCTGTGCGCGGCGCTGTTCGTGTTTCAGCGTTCGCTGATCTGGTTCCCTCAGCCTGCAACCGTCGATTCAGCGGATTCGCGGTTGAAACTGGCGATGCCCGACGCAGAGGTCTGGGTCACGGTTCGCGAACACGCCGGTTCACGGGCATTGATCTATTTCGGCGGCAATGCCGAGGATGTTTCGCGCAATCTGCCCGCGTTCGCCGAAGCGTTTCCAGATGACGCGCTGTATTTTCTGCACTACCGAGGCTTTGGCGGCAGCACTGGCGCGCCCTCGGAGGCCGCGATTGCCGAAGATGCGCTGGCGTTGTTCGATCAGGTCTACGCCAGCCATCCGCAGGTCGCGGTGGTCGGGCGCAGCCTCGGCTCAGGCGTCGCGGTGCGTCTGGCCAGTCAGCGACCGCTGCAGAATCTGGTATTGGTGACGCCATTCAACAGCCTCGAGGAAATTGCTGTGAAGCAATATCCGTGGGTACCGGTGAAGTGGTTGCTCAAGGATCGTTTCGAATCGGGCAAATATGCCGCCCATATCCGCGTGCCGACATTGCTGTTGGCGGCGAGTGATGACGAAGTGATCGGACGCGGCAGTACGCAGCGGCTGTTGGAGAATTTCCCTCAGGGTGTGGCGACACTCAAGGTGGTGCCGGATTCGGGGCATAACTCGATTTCCGAACGGGGGGAATATTTGCAGTGGATGGGGGATGTGTTGAACCGTTGAGGATGGTGGCGGTTGGGCGGACGCTTTCGCGAGCAGGCTCGCTCCCACCGTTGAAATGCGTTTCCCCTGTGGGAGCGAGCCTGCTCGCGAAGGCGTCAGTTTGACCATATCCAGCGGAGCTGACTCACGGTGCGAGCAGCTCCTCCCCAAGCTTAAGGCTGACTGCGACTGCGGGCATTTTCATCAGCGGATGTGGCCGGGCGGGGCATGACGTGCGGGTGTCCGGTCGGGTCGTTGAGCTGCAAGACGTTGCCCTTCTGCCAAGCATCAGCGCCCTGCGCGACCGGTGCCGGTTTGATCTGGGCACGGGCCTTTTTCTTCTCCGCGCTGTCGACGCCCAGACGCTGATCGCGCTGGCGAACCATCTGTGCGTCCGCTTGACCGTCAGCAGTAAAGCCCATCATCAACTGCGGTACGCCCAGGGGCAGTTGCTTGTCCTGATCGGTGTGCCAGGTGTGCCAGGTCTTGCCGTAGGTATTGGCGAGTTTTTCCATCAGCCGGGTTTCCGCCACCTGCGGAATACCGGGCGCAATCAACTGGCCAGAAGTGACTTCGTGCGCGTGGCTGTGCCACAAGGCTTTTTCCTTCGCCGGCAATTGCGTGAACAGGCGTTGGCTGATGATGTATTCCACGCCCATCAGCTTCGCTTCAGCGGTATTGCCGTCGTAGATCACGCACTGGAACACTTCCTCGTTGAGCGCTGAGCAGTAATGGTGAGCTTCCATCTGCGCGCCGGGATGGCCGTTATAGAAATGAAAGCCATCCAGATACATGTTCAACGCGCGAATCGGCGGCTTGTCCTGCAACAACTGCGCACCGACTTCGAGCATTTCCGTGTCGGAGGCCTTGGCCACCCCTGGAGTCTGCACCGGAGAATCGGTGTTGCTCATCGCGCAACCGGTCAACGCGGCGACCATCAAACCGATGGGAACCCAACGTCCCTGCGAGGTTGTACTACGCATGTTTCGCTCCTCAAACGTTCAGTGACGGGCCTGTTGCTGGCCCTGTTCTGCAACTGAAAGCAGAACAACGCTGGAGTTCGAAAAAGCTGCGTCCTGATCAGACTGGAGAGATTGTTGCGAGCACGCCAATCAGGATGGTCAGAGTCAGGAAGCCGCCGAGAAAAATAGCCATCTTGTACATGTTGCTCTCCTTGTTACTGAGTATGCGGTGCACCGGACGCTTCGGATGAGGCCGGTTGGCAAGTGTTCGCACTGCCGGGGCATTCTGAGCTTGCGGCTGTACTGAATACAGAGGCAGATGAAACAGAAATATACGGATCAGATGCGTATCTGATCCGCTTCGGCCATGAACAGGTATTCAGCTCGAGACTCGAGGGTTCACTTCCAGCCGGGTTGATCTACAGTCACTGCCGTCGAACAACAACAAAAACCAGGAGTGACCATGCCCGATCTTGCCTTGCAGCCCCACGTCGCCGAATCCCTTAAGCGCTGGCACGAGATGATTCGCAGCGGCAATCTCAAAGCCCTGCCTGAATTGCTCGATCCCCAAGCCGTGTTCCGCTCGCCCATGGCCCACACGCCCTACCCTGGCGCGCCGGTGGTGGCGATGATCCTCAACACGGTGTTCGAAGTTTTCGAAGATTTTGCCTATCACCGCGAGTTTGCAACGGCGGATGGCTTGAACGTGATCCTGGAGTTCAGCGCCAAAGTCGGCACTAAAGAGCTTAAAGGCATCGATATGATCCGCTTCGACGCCAGCGGCAAGATCGTCGAGTTTGAAGTCATGGTGCGGCCGCTGAGCGGATTACAGGCACTGGGCGAGGAAATGGGTCGGCGCCTCGGTGCCTACCTGGCTAGCACAAAATCCTAACCCTGCCGCGTAGGAGCGTAGGAGCGTAGGAGCGTAGGAGCGTAGGAGCTGACGAGTGCAACGAGGCTGCGATCTTTTGATTTTGACGTTTGAAGATCAAGATCAAGATCAAGATCAAAAGATCGCAGCCTCGTTGCACTCGTCAGCTCCTACAGTCAGCCCATACAGTCAGCTTCTAAAAATCCCGGGTATAAAAAAGCCCACTGACCGTCGCCGGTGCAGTGGGCTTGTTGTCGCTGGCGTCGGGTTACAGCGCCATGTCGCGTGCAGCGTTTTCCTTCGGTGCTACAGCTTTGTCAGCCGCAGGCGCCGTCGGAGCCGCTGCCTGACCGATCACCGGAGGCGTCGGCAGTTCGAGGATTTTCGCGGTGTACGCCCACTCGGCAGCCACTTTGGCCGGATCGCTGTTCAACTGTGTGCCGTAGCTTGGCACGATCTGGTGCAGCTTGGTCTGCCACTCAGGGGTCGCGACCTTGTCCTTGAAGACTTTCTGCAGCACGCTCAGCATGATCGGTGCAGCGGTCGACGCGCCCGGCGATGCGCCCAGCAGGCCGGCGATCGAGCCGTCTTGCGAAGCCACGATCTCGGTGCCCAGTTTCAGCACGCCGCCAGCGGCTTCATCACGCTTGATGATTTGCACGCGCTGGCCGGCTTGCCACAGACGCCAGTCTTCGGCCTTGGCGTTCGGGAAGTATTCCTTCAGCGCGTTCAGACGGTCTTCATCCGACAGCATCAGTTGGCCGGCGAGGTACTCGACCAGCGGGTATTCCTTGATGCCGACCTTGGTCATTGGCCAGATGTTGTGGGTGGTGGTGCTGGTCAGCAGGTCGAAGTACGAACCTTCCTTGAGGAACTTGGTGCTGAAGGTTGCGAACGGGCCAAACAGAATGACGCGCTTGCCATCCAGAACACGGGTGTCCAGGTGCGGAACCGACATCGGTGGCGCGCCAACCGACGCTTTACCGTAGGCCTTGGCCAAGTGCTGCTCGGCAATCGTCGGGTTCTCGGTCACGAGGAACGAGCCACCTACCGGGAAGCCTGCGTATTCCTTGGCTTCAGGAATGCCCGACTTCTGCAGCAGGTGCAGGGCACCGCCGCCGGCGCCGATGAACACGAACTTGGCGTCGGTTTCGGTTTTGCTGCCGTCTTTGAGGTTCTTGTAGCTGACGCGCCAGGTGCCGTCGGCGTTCTTGGTGATGTCTTCGACTTCGCTCGACAGTTTCAGATCGAAGTTAGGCTTGGTCTGCAGGTGAGCGGCGAACTGGCGGGTGATTTCGCCGAAGTTCATGTCCGTTCCCAGCGGGCTCCAGGTGGCCGCGATTTTCTGGTTCGGGTCGCGCCCTTCCATCATCAGCGGAACCCACTTCTTGATCACTGCCGGATCTTCGGAGTACTGCATGCCGGCGAACAGCGGGCTCGCCTGCAGGGCTTCGTAGCGCTTTTTCAGGAACTTGATGTTGTCATCGCCCCACACGAAGCTCATGTGCGGTGTGGTGTTGATGAACGAGCGCGGGTTCTTCAGCACGCCCTGCTGAACCTGCCAGGCCCAGAACTGACGGGAGACCTGGAACGCTTCGTTGATCTCGACGGCTTTCGGGATCGTTACGTTGCCTTTGTCGTCTTCCGGAGTGTAGTTCAGCTCGGCCAGCGCCGAGTGACCGGTACCGGCGTTGTTCCAGCCGTTGGAGCTTTCCAGGGCGACGCCATCGAGGCGCTCGACCATTTCCATCGACCAGGTCGGTTCCAGCTCATTGATCCACACACCCAGGGTGGTGCTCATGATGCCGCCGCCGATCAGCAGGACGTCAACTTTCTTGGCCTCTTGCGCCTGAACAGACGTCAGCCCCATCGACAAAGCCAGCCCTAGCAAGGCCGTGTTCACTTTCTTAAACATCTGTAGCACCTATGATAAAACGCCTTCCGCCCGTCGTTCTTATCAGTATGCGCTCCGCTTTTGCTGACGCTCAGGCTGGCGTCGCGGATGTCGGCACACTTCAATATTGACGGGTGGGCACACAAGGCCGATGTGTGGCATCGACCTCAGTTAATGTCCCTTCTGAACTGACTTCTTATCGTTATTGGCTCAGTTGCTTGAGCGACAGGGGTCCCGTCGGCCCGCCAGAAAGGCAGGCCAACCGAATCAGGTCAAAGCAAATTGGCGCGCAGAATATCACGTCAGGCAAACCCGCGCGTCTGTTCCCGACCCAAGAGTCTTTTACGCTCAGGAACTTATCGGCCATCACGCGCTAAACATGATGGCCATTGAGCATCTGACTTCAAACTTTTGGTGTGCTGGTCGTCGCAACTCGCGAAATCAACCATCACGGCGCGTTGCCTAAGCAGAAAATAACCTGCTACGTTGTACGATGACTGATGAATGAGATATCAGCTATTTTCAAACCCAATAACAACAAGGAAAGAACATGACCAAGTCCCGCCTCCTGATCGGCTTTTTCTGCGCCTTCAGCGCCAGCGCCATGGCCGCCCCTGCCCCAGCGGAAAAGGAAGTTGCCCAAGCGGTCGACCACCTGACCCAGGCGATGCTGCACAAGGACATCGCCGAACTCAACGCCCTTACCGCACCGAACCTGACTTACGGCCACTCCAGCGGCAAGATTCAGGACAAGCAGGAATTCATTGCCGACATCGAAACCGGCCGCAGCGCATTCAAGACCCTGGAAATGCAAAAGCAGACCATCACCTTGTCCGGCGACACCGCGCTGGTGCGTCACCACTTCTCCGCGCAGGCGTTGAAGGGGGCCGAAGTGATTCCGACCGAAATCGAGAATTTTCAGATCTGGCAGAAACAGGGTGGGAAATGGTTGTTGGTCGGGCGGCAGGCGTTCAAATTCTGATTGGGGTGAATCTCTTGGAGATAGAGGTAGCCTGAACTGGCCTCATCGCGAGCAGGCTCACTCCTACAAAGGGTAGCGGTGTCATGCAGATCGCATTTACACCGCCAATCCCCTGTAGAAGTGAGCCTGCTCGCGATTGCGTCAGACCAGACACCACATAACCCTCAACTGAATATCACAAACGAAACCTGTCCACCGACCGCGCCAACTGTCCCGCCAGATTCGACAACTCGTCCGTGGTCGTTGCCGTCTGACCAATCACCCGGCTATTGCCTTCAGACATCCCGGCAATCATCTCCACCTGATGGGCGATTTCGTTACTGGCCATACTCTGTTCGCCAATCGTGCGGGTGATGTCGTTGACCAGTTGCGTGGTGCTCAGCGTGGCATCGAGGATTTCCCGGATCGCCCGCTCGACCTCGGCTGTCACTGCCATGCCCTTGTCGACCTGAGCCACGCCCGCCTCCATGCTGGTGACCGCTTCGCGCGTGCTGTTCTGGATACGCGCGACCATCGCCGCGATTTCCTGGGTCGAGGCGCTGGTGCGTGCGGCCAGACTGCGCACCTCATCGGCGACCACGGCAAAGCCGCGGCCCTGCTCACCTGCCCGCGCGGCCTCGATCGCGGCGTTGAGCGCCAGCAGGTTGGTCTGGTCGGCGATGCTCTTGATTACCTGAATGATGTTGGAAATTGCCTCGGATTCCTGGTCCAGCGTGCGAATCACCTGCGCCGACTGCTGCGCCGAGCGGGCGATGTCGTCCATGTCGCTGACCACTTGATGAATCACCCCACCGCCCTCCTTGGCCAGCGTTTCTGCCTGACTGGCCATGCTCAGGGCGCGTTCGGCGTGACGGGTGATTTCCTCGATACTGGCGGTCATCTGGCTGGCGGCAGCCGCCATGGTCCCGGCGGCGACGCTCTGTTGTTGGCTGCTGTCGGCGACCTGATGGCAGCCTTGGCTGAGCTGGTCGCTCATGCCGCTGACGCCGTGGGCATTGCGCCGTACCACGTCGATCATGTTGCGCAGATCGCGCTGCATTGTCGCCAATGTGCGGATCAAGACGCTGGCCTCGTCTTTGCCGGAGGGTTCGACGATCGGCTCGCTGAGGTTGCCATGCGCAATGCTCTCGGCGATGCGACTGGCGGACTTCAGTGGCCCGAGGATGCTGAGCATCACCCAGCGGCCTTGAACCAGCAGCAGCACCAGACTGGCGATCAGCACGATTCCAAGCGCGAAATTGGCGTTGCGAATGGCTGTTTCGGTGCCTTCGCTGGTCTGCCGGGTGTTGCTTTCGATCAGCTCGCTGAGCGCGGCCATCTGCTCTTCAAGCTGGCTGAACGCCGCGCTGAACGTGCCGAGTTGCTGCTGGGCGGTGTCCGGATCGTCCAGCGCCACCCCGACAATCTGCTCGCCCGTCTTGATGTAAGTGTCGAGGCTCGGTTTGATCTGCTCCAGCGCTGTACGCAACGACGGATTGACCGGCAGTTTCAGATTGGCTTCCAGCACTTCGCGAAAATGTCCGGCGTGCTCGGCCAATGAATCGCGCACCTCGTTCGCCGTGCCAGTGCTTTTGCCCAACCCCACCAGCATGGCTGAATAGACATCGGCGCGCAGGGCATCGTGCATCATGTCGGCTTCCATGTGATTGCGCAGTGCGCTCATGCTCACCGTGTTATCGCTGACCGCCGTGGCCATCCGCTGATTCCCGACATAACTGACCAGACTCACGACCAGCGCCGTCAGCAGGCTGGTCGCAATCAGCAACACCAAACGCAGTTTGATCGACACCGTGGAATCTCCCGTGGGCACGCTGGATTGCGCTTGTCGGTTTGAGTTAAGCCTATCTGCACAGAACTGCCGACACAGAACGTATCGGCTGATGTCGGCAGGGACTTGAATCCAATCTGGCCCGCGGGGGCGACCGCTCGCGGGTTTTCGCCGCTTATGGAACTCCGGCGCGGCGATCCCCTCTCAGGTTATGTAGTCCCTTCCTTTTTGCTTCGCGCTTGTGGAGGAACACGTCATGCGCAAGTTAGTCCTGCTTTCTTCTTTAATGCTTTGCCTGCCGGTGGGTTCGGCGTTGGCCCGCGTCGATGCGGGTGATGTCGCCACGTCGGCGGGTGTCTCCGCGTCGCTGTACTCGACCTTCAAAGATGACAAAATGGTGATTCCGGCCCGTGACGACGTGTCCGCCTTTGTCGCCAGCGGCGGTGCCATTCGTGGGGTTTATCTTGAATCGATATTGCAACAGGTGCGTCAGGCCAACCCTGGGCTGAACGCCAGCGATGAAGACCTGGCCAATGCCATTCTGGTGCAATACGAAGGCGTGCATCAGTAATCACGAGGGAAGCAGCGGCCGATGGACGGCCGCTGAGTGCGCATAGGCAAACGCGTTGACCGGCCTCTATGATGGAGGCCATGACGACCACCATGCCCCTGCGCTCTCCCTGCCCCCCTGGCGCCTGCATTTGCGGGCGCGATCCGTTGCTGGAAACCCCCGGTGCGGATTTGCGCATCCTGCGCCTGACGCGCGCCGAGGAGAAAATCCTTCTCGGCCGCCTCGAACAACTCAAAGACCTCGACGACCTCAAACACCTGCAACAGCGCATGTATGAGCAGTTGGGCATCCGCGTCGATGTCGCCCCCGGTTTCAATGAAGTGCGCACCATGCGCGGCATCGCCATCCAGGTCGATGATTTGCCGGGCCTGTGTCGCAAGACTCGCGCGGCGATCCCGGCGGCGATTCGCAAAGGTCTGGAAAATCATCCGCAAATCGCCTTCGAACTGCTCAACGCCCACGACTTGCTGCGCGACACCTGATCACTTTTTCATGCCGACCCGTTTGCGCATTTCGGCGGTGATGGTCTGCCGGGTTTTCTTCATGTCCGCCCAAGGCTCGTCACCGACTTCGGCCAGGCGTTCGTGAACGTTGTGGATGTTCCACTGGTTGCCTCCCTTGAGCTCGGCGACCTCCTCGCGATATACCGGCACCGACACCGGCAGGCCTTCACGAGTCCGCGCGGCGTAGGTGCAAATGGTGGTGGCGCCGAGGCCGTTGCGCAGGTAATCGATGAAGATCCGCCCCACCCGGTTTTTCGGCCCGGACACTGCGGAAATACGATCCGGCAGCAGGTTGGCCATGTGGCTGACGATGGCGTGGCTGAAGTCTTTCACTTCGTCCCAGCCATGTTTGCGAGTCAGCGGCACCACCAGATGGATACCCTTGCCGCCGCTGGTTTTCAGGAAGGCCTTGAGCCCGAGTTCATCCAGCACGGTGAGCGTCAGCGCGGTGGCTTCGACCATGCTTTTCCACGGCAGCGCCGGATCCGGGTCAAGGTCGAGGACGAAGCGGTCGGGCTTGTCCAGATCCACCGTTGTGGCATTCCAGGTATGCATCTCGACCGTGCTCATCTGCACCGCGCCGATCAGTGCTTCGGCGTTGTTGATCAGCATCACTGGCTGGCCGGTCAGCTCTTTGTCCAGCGTGGTAATGCCGGGGATCGCCAAGCGCTCGGCGTTTTTCTGAAAGAACAGCTCGCCACCGATGCCGTCCGGCGCACGCACCAGCGCCACCGGGCGATCCTTGAGTTGCGGAAGAATATATTCGGCAACGCTGGCGTAATACTGCGCCAACTGCATCTTGGTAGTGCCGCTGACCGCATCGATCACCCGATCGGGATGAGTGATGCGCACCTTGCCGCCGGCCAGACCGGCTTGCGACGGTGCAGTTTCGGCCTTGCTCGCTGTGGCTTTTTTTACCGGCTTCTTTGCAGCGGTTTCGGTTTTTTCCGGCTTCTGCGGTTTTTCGCTCTTGGCAGCTTTCACAGGCTTCGCTCGCTCCTCTGTAATGTCCTCGGCCGGCTTGTCATCGCGCATGCCATGGAATACGGCGTGACGTACCGAGCCATCCTTGGTCATCTCGGCGAACGCTACTTCGGCCAGCAACTTCGGTTTCAGCCAGTGCACGCCTTTGGCCTCGAAACCACTGGGCGGGTTGACCACTGCCGCGCTTTTGGTCTGCAACGGTTTGAGCCGGGCAAGGATGCTTTTCAACGTCGTTTCATTGAACCCGGTGCCGACCTTGCCGGCATAGCGCAACTCGCCGCTGTCTCGGTCGTGCAGGCCGAGCAGCAGGGCACCAAAGGCACTGCGCGCACCTTTGGGTTCGGTATAACCGACAACTATGAACTCCTGACGATGCTTGCACTTGAGTTTGATCCAGTCGCCACTGCGCCGTGACACATAAGGAGAACCGAGACGCTTGCCGATCAGGCCTTCCATCTGCATCTGGCAAGCGCTGTTAAGCAGCGCTTCCGGGGTCTCGGCGAAGGCTTCGGAGAAGCGCAGAGTCGGATCTTTTTGCGTGCCGAGAATCGTGCTTAGCGCAGCGCGGCGTTCCTCGACCGGCACATCACGCAGATCGACGCCATTGAGGTACGGCACGTCGAACAGGTAATAAACGATGTTGCCGCTACGTCCGGCTTCGAAGGCATTTTGCAGGGCCTGAAAATCCGGCACGCCTTGCTCGTTGGCTACCACCATTTCACCGTCAAGCCAGGCCGATTCGAGGCCCAGCGCCGCCAGCGCTTTGGCCTGCTGCGGCAGTTTGTGCGTCCAGTCATGGCCATTGCGGGTGAACAGCTGAACCTCATCGTGATCGATCCGCGCCATGATCCGGTAGCCATCGAACTTGATCTCATAGCTCCACTCCCCTTCGGGTGCGCTATCGACCAGCGTGGCCAGTTCCGGTTTGATCAGCGCCGGCAGTTTGGCCTTGCGCGCGCCAGTAAGCTGACCCGACGCCGGTTTGCGTGGCTTTGCCGGGGCCTTCTTGACCGGTTTTACCTGTTCAGCGGCCAGCGTGGGTTTGCCGACAATCGTGCGCTCGCTGAGCACGCTGTCGGGCTCGGCGACCAACACATCGAAATCATCCTGCGGGCGCGCGGCGTTATCCTGATGCTTGATCAGAAACCACTGTTCTTTCTTGCCCGGCATGTGCGTGCGCACCAGGTTCCAGACGCCGCCAAGCTTTTCGCCTTGCAGCTCGAACTTCAGCCGGCCCTTGGCGTAGGCCTTGTGCGGATCCTCCAGCGGAATCCACACGCCGCGATCCCAGACGATCACATCCCCGGCGCCGTAGTGCCCCTCGGGAATGCTGCCCTCGAACGTCGCGTAATCGAGCGGATGATCCTCGACATGGATCGCCAGGCGCTTGACCTTGGGATCCAGCGACGGCCCCTTGGGCACCGCCCAGCTCTTCAGCGCGCCATCGAGTTCCAGGCGGAAGTCGTAATGCAGGTGCGAAGCGTCGTGCTTCTGGATGCAGAACTGCAAGGCATGATCCTTGGCGGTTTTACGGCCCGGACGCTTGACAGCGGCCGGTTCCGAAGTCGCCGAAAAATCACGCATGCGGTTGTAATCGTCGAGATTCCTGTTCATGAGCACACCGATGGCGGACGGGTTCTGTTATGCAGAAGAGCGATATCGCCGCGGAAAAATTCAATCGACGTAAAAAAGCCCCGGACGGATGGAGCGACCGGGGCTCGTATCGACACATTCGGTAATTGCAGCGGGTGGCTAAACACGGTGCAGACGCTAGGTTTTTTTTCAGGATATTGAAAGGGAGGCAATGGAATGCCTGCTGCTGCGAAAGCCTGTCGTCTTAGAAAAGGCCGGTACTCTGAAACCGGAAGAATTTATCTGCTGACAGCTGTGGTTAACCAACGTGAGTGTGTTTTCACCAATTGGCACGACGGGAGACTGGTGGTCAACGAGTTGAGACGGTGCAGTGAAGCTGGACTCGCCACCTCTCTGGTGTGGGTCGTAATGCCAGACCATTTGCATTGGCTCGTTGAGCTTAATGAGGGCTCGCTCGCAGACTTGATGTGCCGCGTTAAATCCCGAAGTTGCCAGGCATACAATCGAAGACATGGCCGCCAAGGGCAATTGTGGCAGCGAGGCTATTACGATCGCGCCTTGAGACGAGATGAAAATCTTAAAGACGCCGCGCTCTATGTAGTCAGGAATCCCGTGCGAGCCGGCCTGGTTGCCCGCGTGGGGGATTACCCTTTGTGGGATGCCATTTGGCTTTGAGGATCAAAAGATCGCAGCCTTCGGCAGCTCCTACAGTTGCACCGTATTCCAACTGTAGGAGCTGCCGAAGGCTGCGATCTTCTACGGATATTCAAACGCGCGTCCCGCGCGGCAGGAATCCTGTCTAAACCGGGCTGGGGATTACCTTTTGTGGGATGCCATTGGCTTTGAGGAGCAAAAGATCGCAGCCTTCGGCAGCTCCTGCAGTTGCACCGTATTCCAACTGTAGGAGCTGCCGAAGGCTGCGATCTTTTGACGTTGCGTCAGGCTAATCCTTTGGCCTGCTGTTCCAGATGCACCTGTAGATCCGGATCGATTTGCAAGGCTGCAGCCAGTTCATCGAGGTAGCTGCGTTCGGCGTCCTGTTGATCGTCTATCAGCATCACGCTAGCCAGGTACATTTCCGCCGCCACGGCCGGGTCGTTTTCGGCAGATTGCGCCACTTCGCTGGGGTCGAGCGGCTTGGCGACTTCTGCGTCGAGCCATTGTTGCAACCGCGGGTCGGCGGTGTGCTTGCCGATTTCGCTGCTGATCAGGTGTTTTTCCGAGTCGTCGATGCGACCGTCAGCCTTGGCGGCGGCGATCAAGGCGCGTAATACCGCATGGCTGTGGGTTTCGATTTGCGGGCCGGCGAGCAAGTCGGCGGTTTGGGGCATTTCCTGCGGGGCCATGCTGGCCTGGCTGCGCTGCCAGGCTTGATACGCCTGGTAGGCCATCATGCCCAGTGAAGCGAGTGCCGCGTAACGGGTGCTGCCGGAACGGCTTCGGCTGCCGCCACCGAGGGCGCTTCCTGATGCGCCACCGCCGAGCAACCCGCCAAGTAAACCGCCCAAGCCGCCGAGGCCAGCGGAAGGTGCGCCGCCACCCGCCCGTGTCTGGCCACCGCCGCCCAACAGGCCGCCGAGCAATCCGCCCAGACCATCACCGGCCGAAGCGCCACGTTGTTGTCCTGCCGAGGCCTGTCCTCGCAGCAGTTGTTCGAGCAAATCACTGGTGTTCATGACGTCATCCTCAAAGCCCCGGCCCGATTGCGTCAGGCAACCATAGACCGACCCAGTCATAGCGCCAGCACCGTTGGGCTGAAGCCTGATAATCGATGAATCGCTACGCAAGAAATTTCCCGACAGCCAGCTAAGATTCAAGGGTGGTGAACCTTATCCCGGCCAAACCGGTCGATAGCTGCAACCCGACCCGGTTTGCCGACGCCCTTTTACCTGAGGGTGATACCCGGCTTGCTTCACTTTCTGGAGAACGCCCCCGTGATATCCACCGTACACATCGCCAGGCTCAAAGCATGGGGCGCCCATGGTTTTACTGCGACCGGCGTGGTCAACGCTTTCCTGGCCACCCTTGCCCTGCTGGAGAATCAGCCGATCCATTGCCTGATGTGGCTGGGCGTGGCGTTGATCGTCGACGGCCTCGATGGCGCGCTGGCACGCAAGGTCAACGTGCAATCGGTGCTGCCGAGTTTCGACGGCTCGATCCTCGACCTGGTGATCGATTACCTGACCTACGTGTTCATCCCGGCACTGTTCATCTACCGCTACATCCCCCTGCCCGATTACACCCTGCTGCTGACGGTATCGGTGATTCTGGTGTCGTCGCTGTTCTGCTTCTGCAACGTCAACATGAAGAGCAAGGACAACTACTTTGTCGGCTTCCCGGCCGCCTGGAATGTTGTCGCGCTGTGCCTGTATATCATCGGGCCGGGCCCGTGGATCACCTTTCTGACCGTGATCGGCCTGGCGCTGCTGACGGTCACGCGGATGAAGTTCCTGCACCCGTTCCGCGTGCGCCGGTTCATGCCGATCAACATCGCGGTGACGGCGATCTGGCTGTTGTGCAGCCTGTCGCTGGTGCTCAATCACCCGGTGAGCAACCCAATGGTGATGGGCTTGTGGTTGTTGATGTCGGCTTATTTCCTGGGCATCTGCATTTGGCGTACGGCGCTGGAGTGGTTTGACCGGCCGCAGGTGAAATAGGCTGCAAACGCTTTCCCACCTGTGGGAGCGAGCCTGCTCGCGAATGCCGTGGACCCAACAACATAAAAGTTGCCTGGCACACCGCCTTCGCGAGCAGGCTCGCTCCCACAGGGATGTTCATCCACCAGTGAAATCGATGTGAACTAACGTTTGGTAATCACCACTTCCAGATACTCACTCGGCACCACCAGTGACTCCTCCCCCGCCCGGTTCGAGCGATTAAGCAACTGCGTCAGATCATCCTCCAGCGCCTGCACGCCTTCCGGCGGGAGCACGGCGAAAGCTTTGTGCACCGGTCCATACCAGTGGCGGAAGACATCGATAAAGTGCGCGGCCGAGCGGTAGCGGAAATTGAAGTGGCTGCGGGTCACACGGACGACGAAGTCGCGATCATCGAAGTGCTTGTGCAGCCACGCATCCGAGCCCCAGTTTGACGGCGGCTGTGCAACCGCTGGCGGTGGCAGATGCTGGCCGAGGGTTTTGAACATCTGGCCGACAAAACCCTCCGGCGTCCAGTTGGCCAGACCGATCCGCCCGCCACGACGACACACCCGCCCCAACTCAGCGGCGGCGGTGACTTGATCGGGGGCGAACATGACCCCGAACGTGGACAGCACGGCGTCGTAACTTTCATCGGGAAATGGCAGTGCTTCGGCATCGGCCACCTGGAAGATCACCTCCAGATGCTCGGCCCGGGCGCGATCCTGGCCGCGCTCCAGCAAGGCCGCAACGTAATCGGTGGAAGTCACCACACAACCGCGCCGCGCGGCGGCCAGCGTTGCGTTGCCATTACCGGCAGCGACATCCAGCACTGCTTCATCACAGCGCAGGTCGCAGGCCTCGGCAAGGTTTTCGCCGACGATTTGCAAAGTGGTGCCGATCACGGCGTAGTCGCCACTGGCCCAAGCGACTTTCTGACGTTCCTTCAGGGCGGTGAGATCAATCGGGGTACTCATGACATCGAGCTCCGTGGCAGAGAAAAAGCACGGGCGCAGACGCGGACCGTGCTCTATCACTATCGCGCCGGGACTCGATGGCGTCCCTGTCAATCGTCCGGCGACCTCATAAACCGGGGACTTTGCCGATGAGCGGTGGAAATCTGTCAAGCGCATGAAACAGGTTGCCTGGCAGATCGCTGCAGATACCGACAATGGCTCATGGTCCGCGACCTCTGAGCCATTGCTTTTTTTGTTCAGGCTGCCGGTGCCTTGGCCTCCTCCAGCAACTGCTTGATCATCTGCTCCTGCGCTTCGTAACGTCCTTCACCAAAGTGGCTGTAACGCACCTGGCCCTTGGCGTCGATCAGGTAATGCGCCGGCCAGTATTGGTTATCGAAGTTGCGCCAGATGGCGTAGTTGTTGTCGATGGCTACCGGGTAGGTGATGCCCAGCTTTCTCACCTGATCCTTGACGTTGCTGATGATGCGTTCGTAGCCATATTCCGGCGTGTGCACGCCGATCACCACCAGGCCGTCCTTCTCGTATTTCTTCGCCCACTCTTTGACGTACGGCAAGGTGTGCTGACAGTTGATGCAGTCGTAGGTCCAGAAATCCACCAGAACCACCTTGCCGCGCAGGGATTCGGCGCTCAGTTGCGGTGAGTTGAGCCACTGCACAGCGCCGGACAGCGACGGCATCGCGCCCTGGGCCTCGTCCATCAGCGAATCTGCGCGGACTTTGCTGACGAAGTAGTCGACGACTTTCGGCACGTTTTCCAGGACGTTTTTCTCAACGCTGGCGACGCCTTCGGAAGAAGTACTGGCGAGCAGTGTCTTGTCCGCGCCGGTGGCAATTACCGCCACCGTGGCCAGTACCGCAACCCCGGCACCACGGCGCAACCAACCGCTGAACGGAATCGACGGTTTCAGCCGGTTGACCAGACCGCGCCCGGCGAAGATCAACGTACCCAGTGACAAGGCACTGCCGGCACCGTAAGCCAGCAGCAAGAGACTGGTCTGCGCATTGGTGCCTTGCAGCATCGCGCCGGTCAGGATCACCCCAAGAATCGGCCCGGCGCAGGGCGCCCACAGCAGGCCGGTGGCGACGCCGAGCATGATCGAGGCCAATGGCCCGGCACGTTTACGGGTGTCCTGATCGAGACGATTGCCCAGGGCGACGAAGGGCCTGGTCAGCCAGTCACCGACGCGGGCGGAGATCAGCGACAGGGCAAACAGCGCCATGACGATCAGGGCAACGTGGCGGCCGGTGTTGCTGGCCTGAATCACCCACTCGCTGCTGACCACAGCGAGGCTGGAGACCAGCGCGAAGGTCAACGCCATACCGCCGAGCGTCAGCAGGATGGATGAGCGTGTACGGTTGGCGCCAGCGAACAGAAACGGCACCACCGGCAGGATGCAGGGACTGAGGACGGTCAGCAGACCGCCGAGAAATGCGATGAGGTACATAACGGGGTCACCTTGAATGTGGGGGGCTGGGCACGCAACCGGGCAGCGAGGGAAACGTCCCTCGCTAGCCTGCTTTATCTACGCCGTGGCTCATGCGGTCTGGCCGTCCAGCAACTGCCCTTGCGGCGTGCGACTGGCACCGTTTTCTGCGACCAGTTGGCCTTGCGGCGTACGGCTGGAACCATCAGCGGCAACCATCTGGCCCTGCGGCGTGCGGCTGGAGCCATCTGCGGCGAGCGTCTGGCCCTGCGGTGTCCGACTGGAGCCGTCAGCAGCGATCAGCGCATCGCTACCCTCCTTCGCCACCGTGGTCAGCTGGAAGCAGGTGCTGTGGGCGCAACCGCTCTGCTCCACAACACTGTTGGCGTGGGCAGCAACACCGGTGAAGGCAAAGGCAATAGCAGTCAAAAAGCGCGAGACGTTGTTCATGGCAAAACTCCTTGGAGAAAAAGTGGGGATGACTCAGTTCTGGTTGTTGCAGCCGTCAGCGAATTTGCTGTAATCCAGCTCGCGGGTTTTGCCGGCCGAATCGAGGTAGGTCATGCGTGCCTCGGTGATGCCGCAGGTCACTGAGGTGTCCTCGGTCATCGACAGCACTTTCTTGATATCCAGATGGGTGCCGTAGGTGTAGGTTTGCCGGCTGACGTCGGCTTCGGCGTGGGCCGACAGGGTGCAGATATTCAGGGCGGCGAACAGGCAGGCGGCGAATACGGATTTGTTGTTCATGGTGGTGTCCTCAAGGCTTCAGTGGGTTTGAGCCGAGGCCATCTGTGTGTGCCTCGATGGAGCCTATTTGAGGCTTTGGAGGTATCGCGTCTGTGTCAGGAAAGGACGAGAATCAATCGCTGTGTATCCACGTCGTGTGTAGATACACAGCGATACAAACCCCGGAAAAAATCGCGTTTTTGCGTCGGCGTGTATCCGTCGTCGAGGCAGATACACTGCAATACAAAGGCAGGCAGGCGTGCGGTCATCGGCGCTATAGACTGCACGACATTCCCCTTTTGACAGAGGCTTGAACCGATGGAACATGTCGATCACATTCTCATCGTCGACGACGACCGCGAGATCCGTGAACTGGTAGGCAACTACCTGAAGAAAAACGGCCTGCGCACCACGGTGGTCGCCGATGGCCGGCAGATGCGCAGCTTCCTCGATGCCAACACCGTCGACCTGATCGTGCTCGACATCATGATGCCCGGTGACGATGGCCTGCAGCTGTGCCGCGAATTGCGCGTGGGCAAACACAAGGCCACGCCGGTGCTGATGCTGACCGCACGCAACGATGAAACCGACCGTATCATCGGCCTGGAAATGGGTGCCGATGATTACCTGACCAAACCGTTCGCCGCTCGCGAACTGCTGGCGCGGATCAACGCGGTATTGCGCCGCACCCGCATGCTGCCGCCAAACCTGGTGGTCACCGAGGCTGGACGTTTGCTGGCCTTCGGTCGTTGGCAACTGGACACCTCGGCCCGCCACCTGCTCGACAGCGACGGCACCATGGTTGCCCTCAGTGGCGCCGAATACCGTTTGCTGCGCGTATTCCTCGACCACCCGCAGCGGGTACTCAGCCGCGATCAGTTACTCAATCTGACCCAGGGCCGCGAGGCCGATCTGTTCGACCGTTCCATTGATCTGTTGGTCAGTCGCTTGCGTCAGCGCCTGCTTGACGATGCCCGCGAGCCGGCCTACATCAAAACCGTGCGCAGTGAAGGTTATGTGTTCTCGCTGCCGGTGGAACTGCTCGGGGCCTCGGCATGACCTTCAAACTGCAATGGCCGCGCACACTCGCCTCGCGTCTGTCGCTGATTTTCCTGATCGGGCTGATCCTCGCCCAGGGGCTGTCGTTCGGCGCGCAGTACTATGAGCGTTACCAGAGTGCGAAAAGCACCATGCTCGGCAATCTCGAAACCGACGTCTCGACCTCGATGGCAATCCTCGATCGCCTGCCTGCCGCAGAACGTCAGGCCTGGCTGCCACGGCTGGCGCGGCGCAATTACGGCTACCTGCTCAATGAGGGCGAACCGGGCATGCCGGTGACTTCAAGCGACGAATCGGTTGCCATCGCTTCAATCACCGCCGCCATCGGCGACACCTACCCGATCGTCTTTACCGAGATTCCCGGCGAACCAAGAAGACATTTTCAGGGCCATTTGCGCCTGAGCGACGGCAGCCCGGTGACCATCGACCTGCGTCCGGCGATGGTGCCATTGTCGCCATGGTTGCCGGTGGTGCTGCTGGGACAACTGGCGTTGCTGATCCTCTGCACCTGGCTCGCGGTGCGCATCGCCATCCGCCCCCTCACCCGTCTCGCCAATGCCGTGGAGACTCTCGATCCCAACGCGCACCCGATCAGACTCGACGAGCACGGCCCGACCGAAGTGGTCCACGCGGCACGTGCCTTCAACGCCATGCAGACGCGCATTGCCGCTTATCTTAAAGAACGCATGCAGCTGCTCGCCGCGATTTCCCACGACCTGCAAACGCCGATCACGCGGATGAAACTGCGCGCGGAGTTCATGGACGACTCGGTGGAAAAAGACAAGCTAAGCAGCGACCTCGGCGAGATCGAACATCTGGTGCGAGAAGGCGTGGCCTACGCCCGCAGCATTCACGGCGCCACCGAAGAGAGCCGGCGCACCGATCTCGACTCGTTCCTCGACAGCCTGGTGTTCGATTATCAGGACATGGGCAAGGACGTGCAGCTGGGCGGCAAAAGCAAAGCCGTGATCGATACCCGCCCGCAGGCATTGCGCCGGGTGCTGGTGAACCTGACCGACAACGCACTGAAATTCGCGGGTGCCGCGCAGTTGCAGGTCGAAGCGCACGACAACAGCGTATCGGTGAAAGTCCTGGATCGCGGCCCGGGCATCGCCGAAGCGGAACTGGCGCAGGTGATGGAGCCGTTCTACCGCGTGGAAAACTCGCGCAACCGCGACACCGGCGGTACCGGCCTCGGGCTGGCGATCGCTCAGCAATTGGCGATGGCGCTGGGGGGGTCACTGATATTGAGCAACCGTGAAGGTGGCGGCTTGTGTGCCGAGCTCAAACTGCCGCTGCAGAGCCAGGCCTTCTGACTGTGCCTGTTTAAATTTCTTCCCCAAGCCACTGCTGTTTCCGGACAAACAGCAGGCGTCTGCCTACAGCTTCGCCGGAATCGCCCGACTGTTGCGCTCAAGCGCCCGCCTTTATCGTTGTCAGCGTGTCCCCACGCCCCCGCTACTGTCAGACCTGACAGTAGCGGGCATCAGCGTTCTGCTGTCTGATGACCGCACGCGAACCGCAACGAGGATCAGCCATGAGCTTGCTCGAATCCGTCACCCAGGTATGTCATCGACTGGCCCCCGGCGGCTGGCATTCGCTGATGTTGGCCCACGGCCTTGATCTACTGGCCGAGCCACTGGCGGCCGAACTGCGGCGGCCACTGACCATCGATCGCTCACTGAGCGGGTTCGAAGATTTCAACCTTGACGGCAACCGCGCGATCGAAGCCGCAGCGCCCTCGCGCAGCCTGCTCTATCACGCCCTCGCCTCGCCACGGGTGACTGTCGACGAAACCGGAGCGGATCTGCGGCTGTTTGCGACGCCAGCTGAAATCGAGGCCGTGCTCGATTATCTCTACAGCATTGCCCCGCCCACACTCGACCGACTGCGCCAGCAAGCGGGAGACGCACCGCTGGCGGTGGTGGCGTTCGCCAGCGAATATCGCTGCGCAGCCGACACCGTGCACGGTCAGCATGCCGATTTGTGTTTTTCCCGTACCGGCATTGCGCGTGTCGGCACCGCCCCTGCCCGTTACGAAGCCAGGCTGCGTAGCTTTCTGCCGTTTGTCGAAGATGACGAACGCGGCATTCGGGTGATGCCGGTGCGCTACAGCGCCTACATCGCCATGCAATTGCGCGGTGACGCACAGCGTTTCGGGCCGCTGGACTTTCAGGCCGAGGTCGATCCCGGGCTCGATTTCTGGGTGCCGCTGCACAAGTTGTTCAACGGCGATCGGTGTCTGGCAGGCATGGAACTGTCAGTGACGCTGCAAAACCATCAGGTCAACGAGAAATTGCGGCACATCCACTTGCGTCACAGCGGCACCGGCTGGCAGGAACCACAGATCAGCCAGCCGCCCTTTGTCGTGGTCGATGGGCTGGCGGACTGGGCGGCCAGCGAAGACTTCGGCGCGGGCCTGCTGCTGCCACAACCGAAAGCGCGGCTGGTCGAACCTGCGCAGGTCGAGGGACGGCCGCTGTCGTTTCTGATGCCGGCCAACACCGCCGGCATGGTTCATGGTCGGCACAAGGTTGACGCGGATGGCAACATCGAGGACTTGAACCAGCGCGCCGATGTCGAGGCGCTGGTGCGTCAAGGCGGCTATCAGGCCTTGCATTATCAGGATGCGACCGCTGACGGCTGGGTTCGCCCCGACTGCCCGGCACTGGCGGGCAGTCTGCCGACGGTCGCCGCTTATTCGATCATCGGCCCTCCGGATTTCTACCCGCTGTGCAGTCAGCGCAAACTGTTGAACTGGGTCCGAGAGGAGCCGCTGTTCCCCGATGCAAACATCTGGCACGCCCGCCTCGAAGCACTTTCCAACGTGCGCTACTGCGCCAACCTGAATCTCAAGGATCAATTGTTCTGCGCCAGCGATCGCGGGGTGACGGCAATCGTCGCCCTGGCTGAATCCCGGCAATCGACACCCTTACAGATGCCGCTCGAGTCCGGTTCGCGTCCATCCTTTCTGCCCGACAGCGCGGCCGGTGTGTTCGGCCCGGGTTGGGAGGTGGGCTGGGTTCGGCAGAAAACGCCCGATCAGCAGTGGATCAATATCCTCGCTGGCTATCAGATGGCGAGCCCTTTTCCCGAAGATGCGAAAATCTGTGCGGCACTGGGCTCCTTCTGGCCTGGGGTTGCGCCGGACTCGGCGCGTGTTTTCGAGCCACGTTCAAGTTTGCACACCATCATTCCATTGACCGATGAGGAAATCGGCCAGAACGGCGCGGTTGCCTGGGATGATCAACAGGGGCCGCAAGTGATCGTTCAGGACAATCGACTGATCGCCCAATACCACGCCTACGCCCACGCCGATTACACACAAGTCGCCCTTGATGGCCGGTTTTCCCTGAGCCAGACCGGCCATACGTCGCAAGCCGTGTACCAGCGCCGCGTCGTCTCGATGTACCGCGTCTACCGAGCGCTGGGTGCTGCCGGCGACAACGCCCAGCGTAATGCCTGGCCGGTATTGTCGTTTCGCGAGGTTCAATCGCCGGACAGTGAACTTGATACCGCACAGCACCAGGCCGGGCGAGTCCTTGAGGGATGGGTTCAGCGGTTTTCGATGTACAAGCGCGGGGCGGTAGGCATTGCCGATGAAGATTTCAAGCTGCGTCACGTTGAGATCGAGGAACAAGTGCTGCTGTTTGTCAGCGCCGAGGCCATCCTGATGAAACGGGGTGCCGGTCGCTGGCAGATCGCTGTTGAAACACTTTGATGTGGTGGTGATCGGCGCGGGACCTGCGGGTTGCGCGAGCGCCATCTGCTGTGCCCGCCGCGGGTTGCGTGTGGCATTGATCGAACGCCAGCGCTTTCCTCGATTCCGCCCCGGCGAAAGCCTGCATCCGGGTATTGAACCGTTGTTGCAGCAACTGGGCGTCGGCAACCTGCTGCACGCCCAAGCGACGCTGCGCTTTGAAGGTCAATGGGTACACTGGAACGGCCCGCCACGTTTCAATGCTTTTGGCGCGGATGCAAACGGGTCGTGGCGCGGCTTTCAGGTCAGCCGCGCGCAACTGGACGGCGCATTGTTGCAGCAAGCGGCGTCAGCGGGTGTGCAGGTGCAGCAACCCTGTCGGGCGCGCAAGCTGCTCACCCATGGACACCGAGTGATCGGCGTAGAGACCGACCGCGACTGTCTTTACGCCTCGTATCTGATCGACGCCAGTGGCGCAGCCGGCTGGCTGGGCCGGCAATTGCAGCTGACAGAGCAATTCGCTTCTCCTGCGTTAGTGGCCCGCTACGGTTATTTACGGGGGTGTGTCGAGCCTTACGCAAGCCATCCGCACTTGCACGCCACACCTGATGGCTGGACGTGGCTCGCTCAGGTTGAGGCGCAGTTGCTGCACTGGACGCATCTGAGCTTTGAAGGCGACTCTCTCCATGCGTCAGCGCTTTCTGCACGAAGGCTGCCCGAAACCCTGCGAGCGTTGCCGCAAGAGGGTCCGACAAGGGGAGCGGATGTAACCTGGCGTCACAGCGCGGCGGTTGCCGGTGAAGGCTACTTTCTCGTCGGCGATGCGGCAAGCCGGCTCGATCCAGCGTCTTCGCACGGTGTACTCAAGGCGCTGATGAGCGCGATGCAAGCCGCCCAGGCCGTCCATGACGGTCTGCTTCATCCGCCTCTGCAAAACCTGGCGCAAGCGCAGTACCAGCGCTGGTTGGGCGCATGGTTCGAACACGACGTGGCACACCTGCGGCGTTTTTATCGCCAACACCCTTGTCCGCCCCGATGGTTGAGCCCTGACTGACGCGTCTTTGGCGCTACGTCTGTGGCTTCTGGGCGCACGCCTGTCGTTCATGGGCGCAGTGAATCGGCAAACCGGCGCCAGACTCAATCTTTACCCGGTCGAGGGGGCCCCAAGACCCTGCCCTGTCCGCGACCAGAGCCGAACGCTGATGGGGATCGCGCGGTTGATCATGCTCGGCGAACTGGCGGTGAACCGGGTGCTGGATAATCTGGAGTTGCCCGGCTGAAAAGGCTGGCAAGAACCTGTGGCGAGGGAGCTTGCTCCCGCTGGACTGCGCAGCAGGCCCTTCCCTTCAAGGGCCGCTTCGCGCCCCGGCGGGAGCAAGCTCCCTCGCCACAGTGGTTGATGCTAACCTGCGGGCACTGCCCATTCTGGAGTGCCGACCATGCTCGACAGCCCGATCCGCGAACACCTCGACACCCTGCTGCAGGCCCTGGCCGCTGATGATTTTGTGGTGCTGACCGGCGCTGGCATCAGCACGCCGTCAGGCATTCCGGATTACCGCGACAGCGATGGTGTACGCCGGGGACGGCAGCCGATGATGTACCAGGAATTTCTCGCCGCGCCGGAATCACGTCGACGCTACTGGGCGCGGGCCATGCTCGGCTGGCCGCGTGTGCGTCAGGCACAGCCGAATGCAGCCCATGAGGCGCTGGCCACCTTGCAACAGAGGGGCCGCATCAGCGCTTTGATCACGCAGAATGTCGACACCTTGCACGATCAGGCGGGCAGTCACGATGTGATCGAGTTGCACGGCAGTCTGCATCGGGTGCTGTGCCTGGACTGCGGGCAGCGCAGCCAGCGCGATGAGATCCAGCGCCAGATGGAAGCGCAAAATCCTTATCTGAGGGGTGTTGATGCCGTGCAGGCACCGGATGGCGATACCTTGCTCGACCCGGCTTTCGAGGCGCGGTTTCAGGTACCGCAGTGCCCGCATTGCGCAGGTGAGCGGATGAAGCCGGACGTGGTGTTTTTTGGCGAGAACGTGGCTCAGGCTACGGCGGCGCGAGCCATGGCCGCTGTCGAGAATGCGGCGGGCTTGCTGGTGGTCGGGTCGTCGTTGATGGCGTATTCGGCGTTTCGCTTGTGTCGGGTGATTGCCGAACGTGGCAAGCCGTTGATGGCGATCAATCTGGGCAAGACCCGGGCCGATGATCTGCTCGATTTGAAGATTGAAGGGTCGTGTGAAGAACTTTTGCCGTGGTTGGTGGGGGAGCTGGATCGGTGAGATTTTGAGTATTGCGCTCGACTCAAGATTCGCCCCCTCACCCCGGTCAGGCCCCTCTCCCAAGGGAGAGGGGCCTGACCGGGGTGTTCGGACTCAGTGCGCCCGGTCCAGCCCCACCAGCAACGCGCTGTCGTGGCTGTAGATGTCCGGGGCATAACGCACATGTCCGGCACTGTCGACCTGCGCTGTCCAGTAAGTCATCAGGATCGGCACCGGCGCCGACAGACGAAATTCATGGGTGGTCCCGCTGGCGAGCAACGTGTCGGTGCGGGCCTTTTCCGCCGGGGACAGCAGCAGATCGCGCAGTTGCAGCGGATGCTCGACGCGCACGCAGCCGGAGCTGAATGCTCGCGGGCCTTTCTCGAACAGCGCCTTGCTCGGCGTGTCGTGCAGGTACACCGAGAACGGGTTGGGGAAGCGAATGACCATTTGCCCCAACGGATTGCGCGGACCGGCATCCTGACGCAGAAGAATGTTGCCGGGGTTGTCCCAGTCGATGTCCGCCGCTGCCAAAGGCTGGCCGTTGGCATCGAGCACTTGCAGGTTCTGGCGGCTGAGGAAGGTCTGGTCCTTGCGGATTTCCGGCAGCTTGTCTTCTTTCCAGATGGTCGGCGGCACGGTCCAGGTGGGGTTC
The DNA here is from genome assembly GCF_035554175.1 of Pseudomonas sp. Taxonomy (GTDB): domain Bacteria; phylum Pseudomonadota; class Gammaproteobacteria; order Pseudomonadales; family Pseudomonadaceae; genus Aquipseudomonas. Next base: position 119,538 of record NZ_DATMIV010000010.1, read on the forward strand.
AGCGTCAGCCGGGTGACGCGGGATTTGAGCAGCGGTGTCTGACGCTCGGCGCGGCCGACCTGGGTGCGGGTCTGCCACACTGGCTGACCGCCCTGATACAGGGTCAGCTCAGCGGCAGCGACATTGACCACCAGACCGTTGGGCTCCATGTCCTGCGCCAGCCAGCGGAAACGCTCGAGATTGACGCGCAACTGATCGCGGCGGGTCAGCGGGCTGATATTCAGCTCGGCAATCGTGCCCGGCCCGACCACGCCATCAGCCTGCAACGAGTGACTGGCCTGAAAATGCTTCACCGCCTCCACCAGCACGTCATCGTAGGCATTGCCCGGCGTGACGACGGCGTGAGCCAGATAGCCTTCGTTGTACAGACGCTGGGCCAGTTCCGGCACACGCTTGTCTTCCATGGCCGGGCGCAGCAACGGGCCATTGCCGAGCGGTCGCCATTGCGGCAAGGCCTGCAAGCGCTGTGCGGCGTACAGCTGCCGCAGACTTTGATATTGCGGCAGATGCGGACGCGCCAGATCGAACGCCGCCGCAATGTCATGGATGCCCGGCACGGCGATGCTGAGCAAGCGCGACTGGCGGTCGGTCGACGGGCCGTCAACCTGCCACAGCGGTTCGAAATGCGACTGCAACAGACGACCGTAATGCAGATCCTGCAAGGCCTGCAGGTAGTTGCGGCTGATATCGATGTCTGCACAAAGCTCGCCATCCTGCGGCGGCGTTGTCGGCACGGCATAGCGAATCGGATTCAGCCCGTCGTCCGCCAATAGCTGCAATTGCGCGCGCAAGGCTGGCAATCGCGCCGACTCACTCGCCCACACCGGCATCCAGTCCTGCTGCTCGTAGAACGCCTGCAGCTGGCTCAGCGCCGGGCCATTGAGGCGCGGGGCAATCGCCGGACACGAGTGCGCCAGGCTGATCAAAACCGCCTGCAACGGGCTGCTCGGCTCTACCGGCAATTGCGCGGGCGCCGTCGGCGGCGTTTCAAGCGGTGGCAGCGGCTCATCGGCGCAAGCGACAAACGGCGCAGCGAGCAAACAAATGCTCAAGTAGCATGCGTACTTTTTGAACAACTGCTTTACTCCAATCCATGGCCGTCCAGATGACGGCCAACCTTACATCAGGTGCGCTGAACAGTCAGGCTCGAACCGCGAGCCTGCGGGTATTGACTGGGAGTCAGGAGCCAAAGTGCCGTTTTTGTAGCAAGTGAGGACACTTTATAAAATGTTGACGTTTTTGCGCCGACTTCTGTTGAGCACCGCGACCCTCGTCGCTGTGACCAGCCCAGTATTTGCCGCCGGCAAGCCATCGCCGGTTCTCTACAACAGCCTCGCCCACGCCGCGCCGCAACTCAATCCCCAAGCGCTCAAAGGTGCATTGAGCGCCATGCAGTGCGCGCTCAACAACGGTGCGAAACCGTCGCGACATCTGGCGATCATCGATTATTCACAACCGTCCACCGAACGCCGCCTGTGGATTTTCGACCTGAACAAACAGAAGCTGGTGCTGCGCGATCTGGTCGCCCACGGTTCGAACTCCGGGGAAAATTTCGCCACGCAGTTCTCCAATCGCGAAGGCAGTTATCAGTCCAGCCTCGGCCTGTTCCGCACTCAGGAAAGCTACGAGGGTACCCACGGTTATTCGCTGCGCATGGACGGCCTCGAACCCGGTTTCAATGATCTGGCCCGCGACCGCGCCATCGTGATTCATGCCGCCAGTTACGTGAACCCGTTGTGGAGCAAGCGTCAGGGGCGCATCGGCCGCAGTCAGGGTTGCCCCGCCGTGCGGCCGCAGATCGCCAGACAGGTGATCGATCGCCTGAAGAACGGCCAGTTCATGTTTTCCTGGTATCCGGATCAGCGCTGGCTGCAAAAGTCTCCGTACCTGAACTGCCAGCCGCAGCAGGTAGCGAGCATCCTCAACACCCACGCCAGTTAACGCGCGTCGCCCCCGGCAGGTTTGTAGAACAGAAACTTGCCGGTCTGCGCCGTATTGCGGTACGCCCTGGCCCAGCTCGGGTGCACATTGCGGTCATGGAAATACAGGGCGCCACGGGTGCGATCCTTGAGCTGGCGGTTCAGCGCCTTGCCGGCAATTTCCTTGGCCAGAGCGTATTCGGCGTCTTCCTTGACCTGATCAGGCTTGCCATCGCACCACCAGGAAAACTGACAATTGCCGGTTTCCGACCCTTGCTTGACCACCGCACACACCGTGTCGGGAAAGCCTTCATGGCCGAGGCGATTCATCACCACGCTGGCGACGGCCTCCATTTCCGGGGTGCTCTTGCCCTTGGCTTCCCAATAGATGCTGCGCGCCAGACAGGTCAGCGGATCGTCCAGCGGCGCGGCGCCGGCCGGATCCACGGCTTGCGCCTCGGTCGGGGTAATGGCTTCGGATTTCGGCGCCGGAGCAGCGCTGACCTTGTCCGCCGCTTTCTCCTCCAGCACTTGGGCCTTGTGTTCGGCCTTGGCCTCGATCGGGGCCTGAGCGCCGGCCCATGCTGCGCCGGCCAGAAAGGTACACAACAAACCGCCTGCCAAGCCTTTCAATCCCATGTCGGTTCTTCCGTCAATGCCCGCCGGGGGCAACCTGTTTCGTCGGTGAGACGCCCGCAATCCGGGGGTCTGCGCAGAGTGTAGCGAGCAAATGCGCGAACACTCCAGTGCAGAAAAAAATTGCCGAAAAGAAAAAGACATTGCACCCACCGGGGGCCTTTCGCGCATCATGGGCGCATTCAGCTCAAGGGAGATTTCCATGCGCTTCATGCCGTCCGTTTTGCGTTGTGCCGCATTGTCACTGGGGGTGATTTTCGCCACTTCGGCGCAGGCCGCCGATGAACTGCAATTGATCGAGTCGATCAACAGCTATCGCAGCCAGCCGCAACGTTGCGGCAGCCAGGCGTCGAACGAGCTGCCACCGCTGTCGGCCGACCCACGGCTGCGCCTGCCGGCCAGTGGCGCGGTCGATCTGCAACAGGCCATGGCCAGCGCCCGCTACCCGATGGTCAACGTTCAGGCGATCACCCTCAACGGCCCGCGCGATGCAGCGGCGGCGATGCAGGCGATCAAGGAAAGCTTCTGTCAGGTGGTGCTCGATCCGCAGTTTGTCGATGTCGGTGTCAGCCGCGCCGACCGCGACTGGCGCATCGTCCTCGCGCGGCCGTTGCTGACGGCGAAACTCGCCGATGCGCAAAGCGAAGGGCAAAAGCTGCTGGCGCAACTCAACAGCGCGCGCAGTCAGGCGCGCCAGTGCGGCGGCCAGTCCTTCGCGGCGGCCGCGCCGCTGGCCTGGAACGCGACCCTGGGCACGGTCGCTCAGGATCACAGCCGCGACATGGCCAACAATAACTATCTCGACCACAAGGATCGCGACGGCAGAACGCCCGGCGACCGTGCCGAACTGTCCGGTTACAGCGGGCAACTGGTCGGTGAAAACATCGCCGCCGGGCAAGACACCGTCGGCAAAGTCGTAGACGGCTGGCTCGCCAGCCCCGGCCATTGCGCCAACCTGATGAACCCGCAATACCAGGAATTGGGTGCCGCCTACGCGACCGATCCGAAAAGCAATGCCGGCATCTACTGGACGGCAATGTTCGGCGCGCCATGAACCATCATCGACGCCGTCAATCATCCGGTCAGCCGGAGTGATTGGACGGCGTGGCGAGCGCACCCTACCCTGCGCAATCTGCGCCCGATAACGGCGCTCCATATCCACGAGGCGAGCCTATGACACAGCGTGAATTGATCGATGGTCACAACCGCCGCGTGGATTATCTGCGCCTGTCGGTCACCGACCGTTGCGACTTCCGCTGCGTCTACTGCATGGCCGAGGACATGCAGTTTCTGCCGCGTCAGCAGATCCTTACGCTGGAAGAGCTGTTTCAAGTGGCGCAAAGCTTCGTCGCGCTTGGCACGCGCAAGATTCGCCTCACGGGCGGCGAGCCGCTGATTCGCCCCGGCGTGGTGCAACTCTGCGAGCAGATTGCTGCCCTGCCCGGCCTGCGTGAACTGTGCCTCACCACCAACGGCTCGCAGCTGGGCAAACTGGCCAAACCGCTGTTCGACGCCGGGGTCAAGCGTCTCAACATCAGCCTCGACAGCCTCGATGCGCAACGCTTCAAGGAGCTGACCCGCACCGGCGATCTGGCGCAGGTCATCGATGGCATCGATGCCGCCCGCGCTGCCGGTTTCTCCCGTACCAAGCTCAACTGCGTGGTGATGCAGGGGCGTAACGATCACGAGATCAACGATCTGGTCAGCTTCGCCATCGACCGTGATCTGGACATTTCCTTCATCGAGGAGATGCCGCTGGGGGCGATTGCCGAACACAGTCGTGCCGAGTCGTTCTATTCCAGCGCACAGGTGCGCGAACGCATCGCCGAACGCTTCACCCTGATCGACTCGACCGAATCGACCCAAGGGCCATCGCGCTATTGGCGTGTAGCCGAGGCGCCGAACATTCGCCTGGGCTTTATCTCGCCGCACAGCCACAACTTCTGCGGCACCTGCAATCGCGTGCGCCTGACCGTCGAAGGTCGCCTGCTGCTGTGCCTGGGCAATGAGCATTCGATGGATCTCAAAGCCGTATTGCGCGCCCATCCGGGCCACCCGGAACGCCTGGAAAACGCGATTATCGAGGCAATGAAACTCAAACCGTATCGACACAACTTCGAAGTCAACGACGACGTGCAAGTGGTGCGTTTCATGAACATGACCGGCGGCTGAGTCAACGGGTGAATGGCGCGGGCAAACGCCGCCGGCGAATCTCCCGTTTACATGCGCGCAAATTCCCCCTTACTATCCGGGCACACCGGTGGCCGGGCCTGCCCTGCTGCCGACGCTTTCCGCCAACGGAACACGCGTTATGAGTACGTCACCACAACAACCACAAGGGTTGAACGTCTCTTTTGTATGCGCCCACCGCAACAGGGGCCGCGTATGAACCGCATCGTCAATCTGCCCATGGCCCTGCGCCGTTCCAAGCTGCGTCACTCCGCACGCCCGCCGGATATCGCCTGCTGATTTCTGTCAGTCAGTGAGCCATTGTGGCGAGGGTGCTTGCTCCCGCTGGACTGCGTCGCAGTCCCCGCCTTTGAATCAACAAGCGAGAGCCGCTTCGCGCCTCAGCGGGAGCAAGCTCCCTCGCCACAGATTCTGTGTCACCTCTGACTGATATCCATTTGAAATCCCTGCCGGGACGCCCTTTACGTGTCCGGCCGAATCTGCGCGCCTGTGCGGCGCCATCGTGAGTGATTTGCCATGAAATTCGCAGCCATCGAAGACGCACGCCTGTTCCTCGAACAGAACCCCGATATCGACATGATCGAGTTGTTCATCCTCGACGCCAACGGCGTGCCGCGCGGCAAACTGTTGCATCGCGAAGAACTGCTCGCCGTGTATGAAAGCGGCCGGCCGTTGCCCAGCACCATCCTTGGCCTGACCGTGCAGGGCGAGGACGTAGAAAACTCCGGGTTGGTCTGGGACGTCGGGGACATTGACTGCCGCGCCTATCCGCTGGCTGGCAGCCTGGTGCGCCTGCCGTGGCGGCAGATACCGACGGCTGCGGTGCAGGTCAGCATGCACCCGAGCGAAGGCCTGCCGGCGAGCATCGCCGACCCGCGTCATCTACTGATCAAAGTGATCGACGGGCTCAAGGCGGAGGGTTATCACCCGGTGATGGCCTGCGAGCTGGAGTTCTATCTGCTCGATGCCAAACGCGATCACAACGGACGTCCGCAACCGGCGCTGGACGCCGACGGCGGTCGACCGCGCCATACGCAAGTCTATGGCTTGCGCGAGCTGGAGCAGATCGAGCCGTTCCTCGCCGACCTCTACGGCGCCTGCAAACTGCACGGCATCCCGGCGCGCACGGCGATTTCCGAATACGCTCCGGGCCAGGTGGAAATCACCCTCGAACACGGCGATGCACTGGCGGCGATGGATCAGGCAGTGCGCTACAAACGTCTGGTCAAAGGCGTGGCGCACCAGCACGGTATGCAAGCAACGTTCATGGCCAAGCCGTTCGACGATCTGGCCGGCACCGGCATGCACATGCATGTCAGCCTCGCCGATGGCGCTGGGCATAATCTGTTCGCCTCTGAAGACCCGGCCGGTACGCCGCTGTTGCGCACGGCGATTGGCGGCATGCTCGCATCCCTGCTCGATTCGCTGCTGTTGTTCTGCCCCAACGCCAACTCCTACCGGCGTTTTCAGGCCAACAGTTACGCACCACTGGCGCCGACCTGGGGCGTCGACAACCGCACTGTCAGCCTGCGCGTACCGGGCGGCCCCGCGCACACGCGACACATCGAACACCGCATCTGCGGCGCCGATGCCAACCCGTATCTGGCGGCAGCGGCGATCCTCGCCGGCATTCATCGCGGCATTCGTGAACAGCTCGATCCAGGCGCGCCGGTTGAGGGCAACGGTTATGCCCAGGCGAAAGAACTGTTGCCGACCGATTGGCTGACCTCGTTGCAGGCGCTGGAAAATTCCGCGTGGGCGCGGGAGGCGCTGGGGCAGGAGTTTCTCGGGGTGTATCTGGCGGTGAAACGCGCCGAGTATCGGCAGTTCATGGCCGAAGTGGGTGAGCAGGATTGGCGGTGGTATCTCACCGAGGCCTGATTCCTGGAGAACACACACCTTCTGTGGGAGCGAGCCTGCTCGCGAAGAGGCCGTGTCAGTCACCTTTATTGTGAATGACACAACGCCTTCGCGAGCAAGCTCGCTCCCACAGGAGATTGCATTTCGACTCCCATTTTCTTGTGGACGCTGCCATGACCATTCGCTGCAATTCCTACTACACCGCCACCCTCAACCAGGATACCGACTACCCGACCCTGCAAGGGAGGCACAAGGTCGATGTGGTGATCATCGGTGGTGGTTTCACCGGTGTCGCCAGCGCTGTCGAACTCGCCGAAAAAGGCTTGAAAGTCGCCATCGTCGAAAGCCACAAGATCGGCTGGGGCGCCACCGGGCGCAATGGCGGGCAAGTCACCGGCAGCCTTTCCGGTGACGGCGCGATGCGCAAACAGATGCGCGGGAAACTCGGCGATGAGATCGATGACTTCATCTGGCACCTGCGCTGGCGCGGGCATGAAATCATCCGCCAGCGCGTGGAGAAATATGCGATCCGGTGCGACCTCAAACACGGCCATCTACACGCGGCATACAAGCCGAGCCACATGACCGATCTGCGCAAGGATTACGACGAAGCCGTGCGTCGAGGCCTGGGCGATGAGGTCAGTCTGCTCGAGCGCAGCCAGGTGCGCGATCTGCTGCAAAGCGACCTCTACCATGGCGCGATCAAGAACACCCGCAACATGCACCTGCACCCGCTCAACCTGTGCATCGGCGAAGCGCGGGCGGCGCAAAGCCTTGGCGCGCTGATCTTCGAAAACAGCGAAGTGCTGGAGATCATTCACGGTGCTGCGCCCGGATTGAGAACTGCCCACGGCCAGATCGACGCGGATCAGGTAATGCTCGCCGGGGACGTCTATCACAAGCTCGAACCGGGCCAGCTCAAGGGCAAGATTTTTCCGGCCATGGGCGGCATCGTCACCACCGCGCCACTGGGCGATCTGGCCCGGCAGATCAACCCCGAGGATCTCGCCGTGTATGACTGCCGCTTCGTCCTCGATTACTACCGGCTCACCGCCGATGGTCGATTGCTGTTCGGTGGCGGCGCCAACTACAGCGGCAAGGATTCACGGGACATCGCCGCCGAACTGCGGCCGTGCATCGAACGTACGTTTCCGGCGCTCAAAGGCGTGCCGATCGACTATCAGTGGAGTTGCGCGATGGGCATCGTCATCAACCGCATCCCGCAACTGGGCAAGCTCTCGGACAACGTCTGGTATTGCCAGGGCTACTCCGGACACGGCATCGCTACCACGCACATCATGGGTGAAATCATGAGCCGGGCGATCACCGGGCAGATGGAGCAGTTCGACACCTTCGCCGCCTGCCAGCACATTCGCGTGCCAATGGGCGATCTGCTCGGCAACCCGTTGCTGGCGGCGGGGATGTGGTATTACCAGATGCTTGAAAAGATGCGCTGATCCGTTACCCGTAGGAGCTGCCGAAGGCTGCGATCTTTTGATCTTGTTTTTTGAAAATCAAAATCAAAAGATCGCAGCCTTCGGCAGCTCCTACAGGGTCATTTGTTCGCTGCACATCCCCTGTGGGAGCGAGCCTGCTCGCGAAGAGGCCTCAAACGCGACACCACAATCAATCCGGCAACTGCTCCACCGCGATGCCCAATCTCTGATAATCCTCGACACTGCCCGACCCCAGATGCCGCTCGGTGATCAACCCATGCAGGCGCGTGCACGGCGCCACCACAAACGGCTCCACCGCGCCCAGCTTGTCTGCTGTGGTCACCGCAATCACTCGCGTGGCGCTGTCGAGCATCGCCTGTTTCACCGGCACCTCATCGAAATGCAGCGAAGTGATCCCCACCTCGGGATGAATCGCACAGACCCCGGTAATCGCCAGGTCAGCCTTGATGCCCGCCAGCAGGCGCAGCGTCTCCTGACCACTGGCCGACATTGAATGTGGATTCAATTGCCCGCCGGCCAGAATCACTTTAACCCCCTTGTATTCCGACAAGGCAATTGCCGTCAGCGGCGAAGCGGTCACGGCGGTGATGCGGATCTGTGCAGGTAACGATCGCGCGACCTGCAACGTGGTCGAGCCGGAGTCGAACAGCACAATCTGCCCGTCCTCGATATGCTGCGCCGCCAATTGCGCCAGGCGCACTTTGACCTCGTCGGTCTCATCCAGGCGGGTGAAGTAGTCCTTGCCGGAATCCTTCGGCCGCGGCAACGCCCCGCCATGCACGCGCTGCACCAGCCCGGCGTTGTCCAGTTCGGCGAGGTCGCGGCGGATGGTGTCCTCGGACACAGCAAAGTGCTGACTCAGTTCGGAGGCAATGACCTTGCCATCGCGCTCAAGCAGCAAAAGTATCTTCTGCCGACGCAGGGACGGCAATTCAGTGGAGGAGTGATCGTGCATGGTTACGCCTGTTTGTGCGTGTAGTTGCAGGTTTTTCCGAGGTTAGCCAAAGCCCTCGTTAAATACAAACGCGACGGCTATCAATGCTTTCGATCATTGGAATCGACAAGGCGAATTTTTTCTTTGCATTGCGACTGTTCACAATGGCCCACTCTAAAAAGCTCAGGATGACCCGCTGATGAATCTGAATTTCGCCTTCGCCTGCATGATCGTCGTGTCGTTCGCGATTGCCCTCGGCCATGCCTGACAAGCCGTCAGACCGAGGCGAGCAATTGCTCACGCAACCATTTGTGCGCCGGATCCCGATGCACACGTTCAGCCCAGAACATCGCCATTTCGTAGCCCGGCACCTGCAACGGCGCATCGACCACTTGCAGCGCCGGGTTGCCGCGCACCAGGCGTGACGGCAGCATCGCCACCAGATCGGTGCTTGCCAGTACCGACATCGCCATCAGAAAGTGCGGCACCGACAGCACCACTTTACGCGCCAGCCCAACCTCGGCCAGCGCCTTGTCGGTCACCCCGAAGAAGCCCCCGCCCTCGCGCGACACCAGCACCTGTTCCAGTGCGCAGAACTGCTCGCGGCTGGGCGCACGGGACAACCCCGGATGGCCGATGCGCCCGGCCAACACGTAGCGTTCGCTGAACAACGGTCGCCGATGCAACTCCGGCGGCGCGTCTTCGCTGATGTGCAGGGCCAGATCGAACACGCCTTGTTCGGCTTGCCTGACCATTTGCGCCGGCGTCAGGTCGATGATCGCCAGACGCGTGCCCGGTGCCTGCTCGCGCAACCCGCTCAGCGCCGGCAGCACGACGGTGGATTCACCGTAATCGGTCGCGGCGATTTTCCAGCTGTGCGTCGCCTGCGCAGGGTCAAACGCGCTGGCCGGCGCCACCGCCCTTTCCAATGCCTCCAGTGCTTCACGCAACGGCTCGCGCAGCTCATCGGCACGGGCCGTCGGGCGCATGCCTCTCGGCCCGGGCAACAGCAACGGATCGCCAAAGATTTCGCGCAACCGGGCCAGGTGCACGCTCACCGACGGTTGCGACAGGTGCAGGCGCTGGGCCGCGCGGGTCACGTTGTGTTCGGCGAGCAACACGTCCAGGGTCAACAGCAGATTGATATCCAGGCGCCTCAAATTATTCATGGCTATACCAGACATATCAGACATTCATTTCCAATATACCGGGCGAGCGCCGATCCTGCAGTCATTCAACCCACGGAGCTTGCACCATGAACGTACTACTGGTTTACGCCCATCCTGAATCGACTTCGCTCAACGGCTCGCTGCGCGACTTCACTGTCCAGCGCCTGCAGGCCGCCGGGCACAGCGTGCAGGTTTGCGACCTCTACGCAATGAACTGGAAGCCCGTACTCGACGCCGACGACGCGCCGCAGCGCGATCAATCGCAACCGTTCCATGCCTCGCTCGACTCGAAACGCGCCTACGCCGACGGCACCCAGGCTGCCGACATCGCTCGCGAGCAAGAGAAACTGCTTTGGGCCGACGCGCTGATTCTGCAATTCCCGATGTGGTGGTTCAGCATGCCGGCGATTCTCAAAGGCTGGTTCGATCGCGTCTACGCCTACGGCTTTGCCTACGGCGTCGGCGAACACTCCGACAGCCGCTGGGGCGAGCGCTATGGCGAAGGCAGAATGAAGGGCAAACGGGCCATGCTGCTGGTCACCACCGGCGGTTGGGAATCGCACTACAGCCCACGCGGCATCAATGGGCCGATGGACGACCTGCTGTTCCCGATTCAGCACGGAATTCTGTATTACCCGGGGTTTGAAGTGGTGCCACCGTTCCTGATCTATCGCACCAGCAAGATGGACGCGGCCCGGTACGCTGAAACAACGGATGCATTGGGCCGGCGCCTGGATGAGTTGTGGAGCACCCGGCCAATTGCGTTTCGGCAACAGAATGCCGGGGATTACGAGATTCCGGCGTTGACGCTCAAAGATGATGTCGCGCCGGATCTCCAAGGATTTGCTGCACACATCATCTAATGCACTGCACAAACCTGTGGCGAGGGAGCTTGCTCCCGCTCGGCGGCGAAGCCGTCGTAAACCCTGGCAACCCGGTCGCATCAGAATGCCTCGGTCGTCAGGTTTGGGTCTGCTGCGCAGCCCAGCGGGAGCAAGCTCCCTCGCCACAATGGATTTCAATTCACCATCAGGTCGATACCACCTTCGCCTTCCGCACAAACAACGCATGGGCCTTGTCCCAGAAATTGCCGCCCAGCACAAAGAAGCTGCTGATAAACATCAGATCCCCCAGCAGTTGCAGCTGCCACAGATTAGGCCGCAACCCTGGCCAGAAGTTATCGATATACGGTTCCAGAAAAGACGTCAGCAACGGCAGGCAAAACATCACCACACCCACTCGGTGCCGTAGCGGTGAGACTTCGGCCACGGGCGTCGGAAGCATCCCCGAGACATGCCGGCCGATCGTGCGCTTGAGCTCGGCAAACCCGGCTTTGCCCATCACCGCAATCACCAGCAGCAACAACACCTTGTTGCTGATGAACAGCACCCCGGTCAACGCCGCAACCTTCGGGCCGGGCACGTCGAGGGCGGCCGCCAGCGGCACCATCAGCCACGAGCCGAGCATCAGGCAAATGATCGCCACGCCAACCTTGAAGCGCCAGGTAGCAGGCGTCGGCGGTGTGAGCGGTTCTTGGGCAGTATCCATGTTTTCGTTCCTGTGAAGGTGAAGGTCAAGTGCCTCAGAAGCGTAGCAGCAGATTTGCCCGAACAAGCTGCAATCCGCCGTCTATGCTCCACTGATATTCGCGGGTCAGGAACCTACGCAATGCCTCTAACAACCGCCCTGCTGACGCGGCCCGGTCACCTGCTTTTACTCGGTGCGTTGAGCTTCAGTGGTTGCGTGCGATTGGGGCCGGATTTCCAGCCGCCGGCCGAGGCCTGGAGCAAGCAGTGGAACAGCGCGGCGCTGGAGCAGGCGAGCGCGCGCGCGGCCCAACCGGATGTACGCCAGTGGTGGCAGGTGTTCGCCGACCCCGTGCTCGACCGTCTGATCGCCGAGGCTGAGGCGCATAACAGCAGCCTGAAAATCGCCGCGCTGCGGGTGCTCGAAGCCCGCGCCCAACTGGGCATCGCCGAGAGCGGTCGTTACCCGCAACTGCAACAGCTCGGCGTCGACAGCTTCCATGTCGACCGCGACCAGTCCGGCGGCAACAATCCGCAGGATCTGCACTTCTGGCAACACAGCGCGGCGTTCGATGTCGGTTGGGAACTGGATTTCTGGGGGCGCTTCAGCCGTGCCATCGAAGCCTCCGATGCGCAATATTTCGCTGCCCAGGCCAACTACGAAGACGCTCTCGTGCTGCTGCGTGCGCAGGTCGCCGACAGCTATTTTTCCCTGCGCACCACCGAAGCGCGGCTACGAGTCGCTCGGGAAAACGCCGTCCAGCAAAAACGCAATTTCGACATCACCGAAAAACTGTTCAACAGCGGCCAGTCTGCCGAACTCGATCTGCAGCAGGCAAAAACCCAATACCTCGGCACGTTGAGCAGCATCCCGGCGTTCGAAGATCAACTGCTGCGCACGCGCAACGCTCTGGCGGTGCTGGTCGGCCAGCCGCCCGGTGGCGCGGCGTTGCTGGCCGAACAAACCGGACTCATTCCATTAGTGGATCGTGCTGTGTTGCAAGACGTCCCGGCCAGTCTGCTGCTGCGGCGTCCGGACGTGCGCGCGGCGGAACTGAATGTCGCCGCCCAATCGGCGCTGGTCGGCGTCGCCGAGACCGATCTGTACCCGTCGCTGACCTTGCTTGGCAGCATCGTCTGGTCCAGCGACACACTCAGCGCCACCCCGCGCAGCCTCGACCTCATCGGCGGCCCGAGCCTGCGCTGGAACATCTTTGACTACGGCCGTATCCGCAACAACGTGCGGGTGCAGGATGCGCGCTTGCAGCAACTGATCGAAGCGTATCGCGACAAGGTGCGCCAGGCAGCTCGCGAAGCGGATGACGCCGCCAGCGGCATGAGCAAGGCGCTGGAGCGCGAGCGTATTCTGCGTGACGCTGAAGGTGCAGCGCGGCGCTCGCTGGTGCTGGCCAACACGCAATACCGCGAAGGCTATTCGGATTTTCAACGGGTGCTCGATGCGCAACGGGCGCTGCTGGAGTTGCAGGACAACTATCTGGTCAGTCGCAGCAATGCAGTGAGCAATCTCATCGCCCTGTACAAAGCTCTTGGCGGCGGCTGGCAGAGCAACGCGCCGCTGATCGATGAACCGACTCGGCAACAGATGCAGCAACGTACCGATTGGGCGGATTTGCTCAGCGCGCCGCCCGCCCGACCGGCGTATCCCCTTCCCTCGCAGGTAAGCCGCCATGACTGACAACGCGACGCCCGCCCCGCCCTCCGCGCCCGTCCAATCCGATTCGGCGAAGAAAGGCATTCGCTGGGTTCTTTTGGGGATTGTGCTGAGCCTGGCCTGGTATCTGCTCGCCGACCGCTACACGCCCTACACCCAGCAGGCGCGGGTCGGTGCGTTCGTGATTCCGGTGGCCGCCGAAGTGGCAGGACGGGTGATCCGCGTCAACGTGCGCAACAACCAGGACGTCAAGGCTGGCCAGGTGCTTTTCGAACTGGATCCGCAGCCGCTGCAAATCGCTGTGGATCGCGCCAGAGCTGACCTGGAATCGACCCGCCGTCAGGTCGGCGCCAGCACCGCCGGGATCGCTTCGGCGCAGGCATCGTTGAGGGCCGCGCAAGCCAATGAGCTCAAGGCACGCCAAGACAATCAGCGCCTCGAAGGCTTGTACCGACAGGATCCCGGCACGGTCTCCGTACGGCTGTTGGAAGTGTCCCGCGCCAACCGCGAACAAGCCGTCGCCCAAGTCGCCGCGGCCCGCGCCGAAGTGCAGCGCGCGCAAGAACAGGAAGGCGGCAGCACCGACACCAACGCCCAGCTGCGCAGCGCCGCCTCGGTACTGGCCAAAGCCGAACTGGATCTGGCCAACACCCGCATCGGTGCGCGCTCGGCCGGTCTGATTACCGACCTGCGCACCGACGTTGGCCAGTTCACCGCCGCTGGCAGCCCGGTGATGACCTTGATCGCGATCCACGACGTATGGATCAGCGCCGATCTCACGGAAAACAATCTCGGCCGCGTACAACCCGGAACACCGGTCGCTATCGTCCTCGATGCGTTACCCGGCGAAGTCCTCGACGGTCGCGTACGCAGCGTCGGCTACGGTGTCAGCGTCGGCCAGCCTCCGGCGCCCGGTACCCTGCCGAGCATCCAGAACAGCCGCGACTGGCTGCGTCCGGCGCAACGTTTCCCGGTGATCGTCGAGTTCACCGAAGAGGCGAAGAAGCGCCTGATCGACAGCCGCGCGATCCGTGCCGGCGGGCAGGCTGAACTCATGGCTTTCCCCAGCGAAGGCAATCCACTCAACCCGTTGGGGCGATTGTTTGTCGGGTTGATGAGCTGGCTGTCGTATGCCTACTGAGCGCAGCGTCCCGGCGCAACGGGCCTTGCGCCTGGCGTTCGGCACAGCGCTGTGCACCGCCGCCAGTTATGCATTGGCATTGCCACTGGCGTTCATCTCGCCGGTGCTGGCGGTGTTGCTGCTAGCCAGTCTGCCCCGGGCATTACCGCTCAAAGGCGCGCTGGTGCTGGCGCTGGTCGCCGCATTGACCACCAGCATCGGCCTGCTGCTGGTGCCGTTGCTGCGCTACTACCCGCTGAGTGGCGTGCTGTTGATCGGCCTCGGTCTGTTTGTGGTGTTTCGCTTTGGCCTGCGGGGCGGTAATCCGTTGATCATGACGTTTCTGGTGATCGGCATGACCATGATCTCCGCCGCCGGTTTTGCCGAATTCGATCTGGCGATGGCGGTGATTGGCGCGCTGGTCAAAGGCCTGTTGCTGGCGGTGGCCGTGGTCGGCATCAGTCACGTGCTGTTTGCGGAGCGCCCCGACAGCCCCGCGCCCCCCAAACCACCTGCCATGCCTGCCGACGAAGTCCCGCGCGTGGCCCTGCGTGCCACGCTGATCGTGCTGCCAACGTTCTTGCTGGCCTTGAGCGACCCGGCCAGCTTTACGCCGATCATCCTCAAGGCTGTCAGCCTCGGCCAGCAAAGCTCCACCACCCATACCCATCACGCCGGACGCGAACTGCTCGGGTCAACCCTGCTCGCCGGGGTGTTGGCCGTGTTGCTCTGGTGTGGCTTGAGCCTGTTCGTGCACCTGTGGATGTTCTTTCTGTGGACGCTGCTGTTCGGCCTGTGCCTGGCACGCAAGCTCTATCGCCTCAGCCCGACACGCTTCAGCCCGGGCTTTTGGCTCAATACCCTGATTACAATGATCATCCTGCTCGGCCAGTCCGTGCAGGACAGCGAAGCGGGCAAGGACGTCTACACCGCGTTCGCCGTGCGCATGGGCCTGTTCATTCTGGTGACGCTCTACGGCACGTTGATGATGCACCTGCTTGCGGCGCACCCGCCGAAACCTCAAGGCGCGAGCTGATAGCCGCGGCCCTGCAGGCAACCCGCGTAGGCACTGGAACTGGCCGCCGCATCGGTCTTGCTTTGCGCACGTCGTTCCTGGCGCTGCCGTGCGCCGCCCACTACCGCGCCGGCGGCGGCAGTCTGCCGGGCACGGTTCTGCCGGTAATCCTGCTTGCGATCGTCATCGACGTTTTCATAGACATCGTCGTACTGACGACCGCGCACTTCTGCACCGGCCGCCCCTGCCGCGGCACCGACGGCGGCGCCCTTCAGGCGTCCGCCGGTCTGCGGGGTCGATGTGCCGGAACTCGAAGCGATGGAGTGGCAGTCATTGATATCGATCTGGGTTTGTTGCGAGGACTGGCCTTTGAGCGGGACGACGGATTCGGCGCTGGCCTGAGCCATGAATAAGGCGCCGATCAAGAGCGGGATGCACGTTATGTGATTCATGATTACCTCCGTCGAGCCTGGATTGGCGGTGGTGCGGGGTAATCATGGAGTGTAGTTCAGCTTTGCGCTCGCACTCGCCGCACCTGCACCAACAACGCCGGCGCGAAATGCAGCAGCACCATCCGGCTCAAATGATGCGTCAGGATGAACACCACATTCAGCCCGCCACCGAACGCGACAATCGCAATCGTTTCAATCGCCCCCGGCATATACGCCAGCCACAGCGACAGCGGATCGCTGCCCAGCGAGCGCGCCGCTACTTCGGCAAATACCGCCGCAACCACGACCATCAAACCGACCGACACCAACGCCGTGCGACCGTGTCGCGCCAATTCAGCGAAGCCGAGCCCCTGAAACCGTGAACCGATCCGTACCCCAAGAATCAGCGCCGCCAGGTTCAGGCTCCATTCGGGCATATGAAAGCCGTGCAGCCATCCTGTTTTCACAAACACCGCGGTGATGATGATCGCGGTGAGCATGAACGGCGCCGGGACGCCAATCAGCAGCAGCAAGCGCCCGAGCACTATGCTCAACGCGATGACCGACAGCGCAGTCAACGCCATGCCGGTGGTCAATGGATCGCTGGTGACCACGGCCACCGCTGCTTGCCCGGGGATGAGCACACTGACCAGAAGGGTGATCAGCAGCAGGCGCGTCAAGTGGACGATGATGACTTTGCTCGAAGCTTTTTCCGACTCAAGCAGATCGAACACCGCTGCCAGCGCGCCGGGATAGACCGCCAGCAGTGCGTCGGTGCGGTTCCAGCCGGCGCCGCGCATCAGCCACCAGCCAGCGAGGGCGATTTGTACGGTCAGGCAAACGAGCAACACGCCGAGGCTGGGCAACATCGTCGAGGCCGTCGCACTGTCCCACGCTTCGAACATCAGCCCGGTGGCGATGCCCAGCGTGACCTGAATGTAGCCCAGCCCATACGGGGTGGCCGGGGCAATGCCGGTGTTACTGGCAAATAAAGCAGTTACTGCAATGGAGCCCAACAACAAGCCGTGGGGTACTCCCTCAAACTGTAACAACGCGCCGAAACCTGCAGCAATCAACACACACAAAATGGATTTCATAGTTCGCCTTCCTGGCTATCCAACTGACACACCACGGTCCCCTGTAGGAGCTGCCGAAGGCTGCGATCTTTTGACTTTGTTTTTCAAGATCAAAAGATCGCAGCCTTCGGCAGCTCCTACAGGGGGATTGGCATTTCTATGCGCGAAGCCGCGCAATCGCCCGCCGATACTTCTCGATCCGCTCCAGATCCTCCCAGCTCGGCGAGGCAATCCGCGAAAGATCGCTGTTCTCTTCCAGATCCGCCAGTTTGACCGCTCGGCCGATCGGATTCTGCGCGGCACGATCGACGAAATCCTCGTAGGACTCGCCAGGCACCTTGGTCACCGCGGCAATCGCCGTCAGCACCTCTTCGCTGAAACCTTCCCGGCGCAAATCATCGAGGCTCACGCCGCAATCCTCGACCACGTCGTGCAGCACAGCAACGATGCGTTCTTCCAAGGTGCTCATGCGCAACATGACTTTCAGCGGATGCAAAATGTACGGCGCGCCGCCCTTGTCCACCTGCCCGGTGTGGGCCATGGCGGCAATGGCGATGGCGCGTTCGAGGGATTGAGCCATGGCAATCTCCGTGGTTTCAGGGGTCGTAGGGCTGATCTCAAGCATGGCGACGTTCCAGTCCTTGGGCGCTGAATGTTTCTGATTGTTGCGCAGTGTACGCGAAGATCGCCCGGCGCAAAGCCAATGGAACCTTGCGCGCCATTGCCGCCTCGAAACCAGACAAGCGCCAAATCACCGATCAGACGCGGCGCCATTGGAGAGGAATTGCCGATGACAACCCGATTGCTGCTCCTGATCGCCACATTCTGCATCATCCCCACTTGCGTCATGGCCGAAGGCTGCGACGTACAAACCCGCTCCTCCAGCGCCTCGGTGCCGGCGGTGGAAACCCACAGCTGCTACGAATACGAAGGCATGCCCGTGGACTCCATCAACTGGTCGTGCAGCAATGAAAGCAAGGACACCCTCAGCGCCACCAAGAAAAAAGTCGAACGCTGCGACGACCACTACCAGGCCACCTGCACTGCCCGCCTCACCCAGGAATCCCTGGCCAACCCGCACTCCACCAGCAAAGATAAAAGCGCAAAACCGCTGAACATGCCCGACAACGCCAAAGTCACCACGTATTACTACGACGGTGAACATCTGGCTCAGTCGAAGATTGATTGTGAAAACAGTGGTGGTGAGTGGAAGGCTAAATAGCTTCCAGGATCTATCAAAAAGCCCGGCTGGATGCTGGGCTTGCTGTATTTGAACCCACCATCAACCCTCACCAGCGCCGCTGCTGGTACCGCTGTCGTTCGACTGCTTCGAACCACTGGGCTTGGAGCCCGAAGGGGTTGAGCCGTCATTGTTGGTGGTGTTGCCCTGAGTGCCCTTGGGCACGGTGGCGCCGTTGGAATGAATGTCTTCCGGCGCGCTCGGGTTGGTTTGGCTATTGCCGTCATTGGCAGCCGGCGCTGAGGTTTCGCTTGCGGCTGTTGCGCAGAGCGAAGTGGCGGATAACAGGGTGGCCAGGGTGAGTGCTGCGAGTTTGACTGGGCGCATATCGATGGTTCCTTTGCGGGGGTGGGTTACGCATTGGAAACAGGTGTCCGGTGAAAATGCGAAGCGGCTGACGAATGGAAGAAATAAATAACCCGACGCCTCGAAGAGACATCGGGTTTTCAATGACCACGTCTTGTACGCAGAAAAAAAGCCCGGCTCGAAAAACCGGGCTTTTAGTTTGCGATACCCATCAACTACCGCCGCTCCCGCCACTGCTGCTACCGGACGGTTGACCCGCAGGGCTGGGTTTGGAGGCAGATGGCACCGGCCCATTGTCGGTCTTGCCTCCATCACCACCTTTGGGCAGCGAATCGGCATCCGGGTCGGCATTGGTGGCTGGAGACGCCGGTTCCCGAGTCTGGCTGGTGCCGTCGCTGGCCTTAGGGGTCGACGTTTCGCCCGCCGCGAGCACATACGGCGAACTGCCGAACAGCAACGCCGCGAAGGTTAACACCGCGATTTTATGGTTCAGCATGGTGGCTCTTCCTTTGCGTGGTGAGTTACAGCATTGGAAGCAGGTGTGCGGCGAACGTGCGACGCGTCGGACGAATGGTTATCGCCCGAAGCCATCGCGAAATTTCGACATCTGAATACTTCGCAGAAAAACACCCAGGCGGCCCGCGCTTTTCAGAAGACTCAACCTCAATAAAGCGATGCGAAACGCATGCCCTTCAAAAATTCGCCGGCGTGTTCGCACTGATAATCTCAGCCTCATCCGCCCCGATATTCCGGAACTTGTGCGGCAGCGTCGTCGGAAAGTAATACCCGTCCCCCGCACTCAGCACACTCACCTGGCCGTCCACGGTCAACTCCACGGTGCCACGCGTCACCAGCCCGCACTCTTCGCCTTCGGCATGCACGATCGGCTCTTCTCCGGAGCTGGCGCCAGGGGCGTATTGTTCGCGCAGTAAGCGCATCTGGCGGCTGGGGACAGAGGCGCCGATGAGCAGCAGGCGCAGGCCGTGGCGGCCGAGGTCGGGTTGTTCGTTGGCGCGGAAGACGTATTGGTGTTCGCGCGGGGGCTGGTCGAAGGTGAAGAAGTCGGCCAGGGACATCGGTATGCCTTCGAGCAGCTTTTTCAGTGAGCTGACGGAGGGACTGACGCGATTCTGTTCGATCAGCGAAATGGTGGCGTTGGTCACGCCGCTGCGCCGGGCGAGCTCGCGCTGGGAGAGTTTGTAGCTTTCGCGTACTAGTTTGAGTCGAGAACCCGTATCCATGACTGCCTTATGTGAAAACGACTTAAGGGCGATGGGGGTGGGTGGCGGGTGCCGCGCAGGTCGCGCGGATCACGTTGCTCCCGTGTCCCGGAACCGTGAAAGGCGGCTATTAAATCACGTTTGCGGGTGTTGCTCAGCAGGTTCGATGGATGGTGTGACGAAAGTCTTTCCCGCCTTGGCAATACGGCCAATGTGGGAGCGAGCTCGCTCGCGAAAGCGGTGTGTCAGACGACAGAGATGTTGGCAGATATGACCTCTTCGCGAGCAAGCTCGCTCCCACAGGGGTGAACCGGCGGGGCCCGCGGACCGCCGCCGGTGAGGTCACTCAGACGCCGAAACGGTCGCGCAGGGAATAGTAGACCGCGCCCAAAGCGGTGAGCGGTGCGGCGAAGGTGCGGCCGCCGAGCATCGGCATGTGTGGCAAGGAGGCGAAGGCATTGAAGCGTTCGGCGTCGCCGCGAATCATTTCCGAAATCAGTTTGCCGGCCAGATGCGAGCAGGTCACGCCGTGGCCGCTGTAGCCCTGCATGTAATAGGCGTTTTTCTCGATGCGACCGAATTGCGGCATGCGCGACATGGTCAGCAGGAAATTGCCGGTCCAGCGGTAGTCGATTTTCACGTCCTTGAGCTGCGGGAAGGTCTTGAGAATCTTCGGCCGAATCAGTTGTTCGATGTCGTCGGGTTCCCGCGCGCCGTAGACCACACCACCACCGTAAAGCAGACGGTTGTCAGCGGTCAGGCGGTAGTAATCCAGCAAATAGTTGCAGTCTTCGACGCAGTAGTTGTTGCTGATCAGGCTGCGCGCCTGTTGCTCGGTCAGCGGTTCGGTGACGACGATCTGCGAACCGCACGGCATGCTTTTCGCCGTGACACGATTGTCGAGACCCTGCGGCAGATAAGCATTGCCGGCGATGAGCAGGTATTTGGCGCGTACCAGGCCCTTGGCGGTGCGCACGGTGATGGGCTCGCCGTAGCTGATTTCCACGGCGGCGGACTGCTCATAGATCCTGCCGCCCAAACGCACAATGGCAGCGGCTTCACCGAGCGCCAGATTCAGCGGATGAACGTGGCCGCCCTGCATGTCCAACAGGCCGCCGACGTAAGCCTCGGAGCCGACTTCATGGCGAATGTCCGCCGCATCGAGCAGCTTCAGATTGCGGTTGCCGTAGCGCTCCCAGTGGCGCTTCTGCTCGGCCAGACCGTTGAGCTGTTTCTTGTTCATCGCCGCGAAAATACCGCCCGGGCGATAGTCGCATTGGATGTCGTAATCCTTGATCCGCGAACGGATGATGTCGGCGCCTTCGAAGATCATGCTGCCGAGGATTTCTGCAGTCTTGTCGCCGTAGCGCTCTTCGATCACATCGACATCGCGACTGTAGGAATTGACCAGTTGACCGCCATTGCGACCGCTGGCGCCGTAGCCGACTTTTGCCGCTTCCAGCACCGTGACCTTGTAGCCCGCCTCGCTGAGGAACAGCGCCGAGGACAGGCCGGTGTAGCCGGCGCCGATGATGCAGACATCGCAGTCCACCGCTTCTTCAAGGATCGGAAAATCGATGACTTCGTTGCGGGTGGCGGCGTAGTAGCTGTTTACATGTTGCTGTTTCATAGGTCTCTCCGAGGGCCGCCAATAAAGGGCGACCGCCGCTGTAAAAGAATTAGAGCTTGATCCAGGTCGCTTTCAGCTCGGTGTACTTGTCGAACGCGTGCAGCGATTTGTCGCGACCGTTGCCCGACTGTTTGAAACCACCGAACGGCGCGGTCATGTCGCCGCCGTCGTACTGGTTGACCCAGACGCTGCCGGCGCGCAGCCCTCGGGCGAAGGTGTGCGCCTTGCTCAGGTTGCTGGTCCACACGCCGGCGGCGAGGCCGAAAATGCTGTCGTTGGCGATCTGCAGCGCTTCTTCGGCGGTATCGAAGGTGATCAGCGACAGCACCGGGCCGAAGATTTCTTCCTGGGCGATGGTCATCGCGTTGGTTACGCCGTCGAAAATCGCTGGCTGCACATAGAGGCCACCGGTGTCCTCGAGGGTGCGCTGGCCGCCGGCAATCAGCTCGGCGCCCTGCTCGCGGCCGATGCTGATGTAGCGCAGCACGTTGTCCAGTTGACGCTGGTCGACCACGGCGCCGACGGTGGTCGCCGGATCCAGGGCATGCCCCGGTTTCCAAGCTTGCAAGGCTTCCACCAGCAGCGGAATGAATTGCTCGCGGATCGAGCGCTCGACCAGCAAACGCGAACCGGCAGTGCAGACTTCGCCCTGGTTGAACGCGATGGCGCTGGCCGCGGCTTGAGCGGCCGCGCGCAAGTCCGGTGCATCGGCAAACACCACGTTCGGGCTCTTTCCGCCGGCTTCGAGCCAGACGCGTTTCATGTTGCTCTGGCCGGCATAAATCATCAGTTGCTTGGCGATCGCCGTGGAACCGGTGAAGGCCAGCACATCGACGTCCATGTGCAATGCCAGCGCCTTGCCGACGGTGTGACCGAAGCCCGGCAGGACGTTGAACACGCCTTTCGGAATACCGGCATCCAGCGCCAGCCGGGCGATGCGGATTGCGGTCAGCGGCGACTTTTCCGACGGTTTGAGAATGAACGAGTTGCCCGCCGCCAGCGCCGGAGCGAACTTCCAGCTGGCCATGATCAAGGGGAAATTCCACGGCACGATGGCCGCGACGACACCGGATGGCTCGCGGGTCACGAGGCCGAGTTGGTCGTGGGGCGTGGCGGCGACTTCGTCGTAGAGCTTGTCGATGGCCTCGGCACTCCAGCGGATCGCGTTGGCGGTCGCCGGGATGTCGATGTTCATCGAATCGCTGATCGGTTTGCCCATGTCGAGGGTTTCCAGCAGCGCCAGCTCTTGCTGATGTTGCAGGATCAGATCGGCGAAGCGAATCAGGATGCGCTTGCGCTCGGCCGGAGCCTTTTTTGCCCAGATGCCGGAATTGAAGGACTGGCGCGCAGCTTCGACGGCGAGATTGGCGTCGGCTTCATCGGTACTGGCGACGGCGGCAAGAAAGCGGCCGTCGACCGGGCTCAGGCATTCGAAGGTGTCGCCGCTGATCGCGGCGCGGTATTCACCGTTGATGAAGGCGCGGGATTCGATAGACAGGGACTGGAAGCGTTGTTCCCAGTCGTTGCGGGTTGTGGTCATTGTTTTGAGCTCGACAAGGGGGATTGGGGACGGGCGAACGCACGCCAAACGAAATCTGATAACCCGCTCCCATGTAGGAGCTGCCGAAGGCTGCGATCTTTGGATCTTGCTTGGAAAAATCAAATCAAAAGATCGCAGCCTTCGGCAGCTCCTACAGAGTTGGGTGTTGGTCGTTAAACGGTATGCAGATACCAGTTGTACTCAAGGTCAGAGATCGAGTTCTCGAACTCGGCCAGCTCGCTTTCCTTGCACGCGACGAACACGTCGATGTACATCGGGTCGATGTAACGGGCCATGACTTCGCTGTCGTCGAGTTCGCGCAACGCGTCGCGCAGGTTGTTCGGCAGGCTCTGCTCGTTCTGCTCGTAGCTGTTGCCTTCCACCGGGGCGCCCGGTTCGATCTGGTTGGTCAGGCCGTGGTGAATACCGGCCAGCACCGACGCCATCAGCAAGTACGGGTTGGCGTCAGCACCGGCGACGCGGTGCTCGATGCGCACGGCATCCGCTGAACCGGTCGGCACGCGCACGGCCACGGTACGGTTGTCGATGCCCCAGCTCGGCGAGTTCGGCACATAGAACTGCGCGCCGAAGCGGCGATACGAGTTGACGTTCGGGCAGAGGAAAGCCATCTGCGCCGGCAGGGTCTCGAGCACACCGCCGATCGCGTGACGCAGCGCGGCGTTCTGCTCGGGATCCTCGCTGGCGAAGATGTTGTTGCCCTCCTTGTCCAGAATCGAAATGTGCACGTGCAGACCGTTGCCCGCCTGACCTGGATAGGGTTTGGCCATGAAGGTGGTGTCCATCTCGTGGTCGTAGGCGATGTTCTTCACCAGACGCTTGAGCAACACCGCGTAATCGCAAGCCTTGATCGGGTCGGAAACGTGATGCAGGTTGACTTCGAACTGCGCCGGGGCGCTTTCCTTGACGATGGCATCAGCGGGGATGCCCTGCTCTTTCGCACCTTCGAGGATGTCTTGCAGGCAGTCGACGTATTCGTCGAGATCGTCGATCAGGTAAACCTGCGTCGACACCGGGCGCTTGCCCGACACCGGCGAACGTGGCGACTGCGGACGGCCGTTCACGTTGTCCTGGTCGATCAGATAGAACTCGAGTTCGAACGCTGCGCAGATGGTCAGGCCCATCTCGTCGAATTTGCGCACAACGTTGGCCAGTACTTCACGCGGATCGGCAAAGAATGGCTGGCCTTCGAGCTCGTGCATGGTCATCAGCAGTTGCGCGGTCGGGCGCTTTTGCCACGGCTCGATGCTCAGGGTGCCGGGGATCGGGTAGCAGATGCGGTCGGCGTCGCCGATGTCCAGGCCCAGACCGGTGCTTTCCACCGTGGAGCCGTTGATGTCCAGCGCGAACAGCGACGCCGGCAGGTTGATGCCTTTTTCGTACACCTTGTGAAGACTGGTGCGTTCGATGCGCTTGCCGCGCACCACACCGTTCATATCCGCAATCAGAAGGTCGACGTACAAAACCTCAGGATATTTCTTAAGGAATGCGTTGGCTTCGTTGAGTTGAACGGTACGCAGAGGGACCGACATGATGCACCTATTTAGCTGTTAATTATTATGTTCACCACCGTGTTGCGCAGCCAGTCAATCCGAAAGGCAAAGTGAAGTCAATAGCGAACAGCTGGCCCCGCAGCCTTTATTTTTCGGGCCTTTATTAACACTCATACGCCTGATCCGCCGCAAAACCACGGAAAACCTGAGCGATCCGAGGAACAGCGTTTAGAATTTTTTACATGACAGTTGTTAATTAAAATCAACGACGCTAAGCTCCGGAAAAGCTCGTTCAAGTGTCAGACTTCGAGGTGAATAAAAATGGCATTCAAGCCATTGATCGGCGTTACTGCGTGCGTCAAACAGATTGGCCTGCACCCCTATCACATCAGCGGCGACAAGTACCTGCGCGCGGTCAGCGTTGCGGCGCTGGGGTTGCCGGTAGTCATTCCATCCCTCGGCAGCCTGACTAAAACCGACGACCTGCTCGGTCAACTCGACGGTCTGCTGCTGACCGGCTCGCCGTCGAATGTGGAGCCTTTCCACTATCATGGCCCGGCCAGTGCACCCGGCACGGATCACGATCCGGCCCGCGACGCCACTACCCTTCCTCTATTGCGTGCAGCCATCGCGGCGGGCGTTCCGGTGCTGGGAATCTGCCGAGGCTTCCAGGAAATGAACGTGGCGTTCGGCGGCAGCCTGCATCAGAAAGTCCATGAGCTGGCAGGCATGCTCGATCACCGTGAAGCCAACAGCCCGGATGTGGCGGTGCAGTACGCACCGGCTCATGCGGTGAGCGTGCTCGCTGGCGGTGTGTTCGAAACGCTGGAGTTACCCGCCGAATTTCAGGTCAATTCGATTCACAGCCAGGGCATCGACCGCCTCGCTCCCGGCCTGCGTGCCGAGGCCGTGGCGCCGGACGGTTTGATCGAAGCGGTCTCGGTCGAACACAGCCCGACCTTCGCCCTCGGCGTGCAATGGCACCCGGAATGGCAAGTGCTGGACAACCCCAATTACCTGAAGATTTTCCAGGCGTTCGGCCAGGCTTGCCGGCAACGCGCGGCGCGGCGCAGTCAGCGCTGACGCACCTGCAAACCTGATAACGATTCACTGCCCCCACGGCTGGCGGGTGTGCGTTTGCACACCCGTCAGTCGTGAACAGCAACACCCGTAATAACAACAAGTACGACCCAGGCAGCCAGGACGGCGGCGCCGAACAAGCCGCAGGGCAGGAGCCCTGTAGGAGCTGCCGAAGGCTGCGATCTTTTGATCTTGATCCTGAAAAACAAAATCAAAAGATCGCAGCCTTCGGCAGCTCCTACAGGTGCATTTGCAGGCTTGCAATCCACTTAAGCCCGGCCACGTTGGCCAGGCAAACGAAACCTGTTGGGAGTTTCACATGGCAAACGCCTCCAGCACTTACCGCAAGGCACTCGAAGGTCATCAGCAACCGAAAAAGGTGTTGGTGAAAGTCGATCGTGTCACCAAGAAGTTCGACGAAACCGTGGCCGTGGACGATGTGTCCCTGGAGATCCATCAGGGCGAAATCTTCGCGTTGCTGGGCGGCTCCGGTTCGGGCAAATCGACCCTGTTGCGCATGCTTGCCGGTTTCGAGCGGCCGACCGAAGGGCGGATTCTGCTCGATGGCGTGGACATCACCGACATGCCGCCGTACGAGCGGCCGATCAACATGATGTTTCAGTCCTACGCGCTGTTCCCGCACATGACGGTGGCGCAGAACATCGCCTTCGGTCTAAAGCAGGACCGTTTGCCCGCCAGCGAAATCGACGCCCGTGTCGAAGAAATGTTGCGCCTGGTGCACATGACCCAATACGCCAGACGCCGCCCGCACCAGTTATCCGGCGGCCAGCGTCAACGCGTCGCCCTCGCCCGCTCGCTGGCCAAACGACCGAAGCTGTTGCTGCTCGACGAGCCGATGGGCGCGCTGGATAAGAAGCTGCGCTCGCAGATGCAGCTGGAACTGGTCGAGATCATCGAGCGCGTTGGCGTGACCTGCGTGATGGTCACCCACGATCAGGAAGAAGCCATGACCATGGCTCAGCGCATCGCGATCATGCACCTGGGCTGGATCGCACAGATCGGCAGCCCGGTCGACATCTATGAAGCACCGGTCAGCCGCATGGTCTGCGAATTCATCGGCAACGTGAACGCCTTCGACGGCACCGTGGTGGAAGATCTGGAAGGCCACGCGATCATTCACAGCAAGGACTTGCAGCAGAAGATCTACGTCGGTCATGGCGTCAGTACTTCGGTGCAGGACAAGTCGATCACCTACGCCATCCGCCCGGAAAAAATGCTCGTCAGCAGCACCCAGCCCGAAGGCCGCTACAACTGGTCCGAAGGCAAGGTGCATGACATCGCCTACCTTGGCGGCCACTCGGTGTTCTACGTCGAGCTGCCCGGCGGCAAGATCGTCCAGTCGTTCATGGCCAACGCCGAACGCCGTGGTGCGCGGCCGACCTGGGACGACAAGGTCTTCGTCTGGTGGGAAGACGACAGCGGCGTGGTACTGCGCTCATGAGAACTTTCAATCAGCAATTGCTGCGCCTGGTGCCTAGCGGACGAAAACTGGTAATCGGCATTCCGTTCATCTGGCTGTTCCTGTTCTTCATGCTGCCGTTCTTTCTGGTGATGAAGATCAGCTTCTCGGAAGCGGCGCTGTCGATCCCGCCCTACTCGGAGATCTACACCTTCGCCGAACAGAAATTCCAGCTGCTGCTGAACATCGGCAACTACACCCTGCTCGGCGAAGACGAGCTGTACCTGTCGGCCTACCTCGGCTCGCTGAAGGTCGCGGCGCTGAGCACGCTGATGTGTCTGGCGATCGGTTTCCCCATGGCCTACGCGATCACCAAGACCGGCAAAGAAACGCAAAACGTCCTGCTGCTGTTGATCATGATGCCGACCTGGACGGCGATCCTGATCCGCGTGTATGCATGGATGGGCATCCTCAGCAACAACGGTCTGCTCAACGCGTTCTTGATGTGGATCGGGCTGACCGATCACCCGATCGAGATCCTCAACACCAACACCGCCGTCTACATCGGCGTGGTTTACGCGTATCTGCCGTTCATGGTGCTGCCGCTCTACGCCAACCTGGTCAAGCACGACAACAGCCTGCTGGAAGCCGCGCAGGATCTGGGTTCGAGCAACTTTAACAACTTCTGGAAAATCACCGTGCCGCTGGCGAAAAACGGCATCATCGCAGGCTGCATGCTGGTGTTCATTCCGGTGGTCGGCGAATTCGTGATTCCGGAACTGCTGGGTGGCCCGGAGACCCTGATGATCGGTCGGGTGCTGTGGCAGGAGTTCTTCAATAACCGCGATTGGCCGGTGGCGTCTGCGCTGGCGGTGGTGATGCTGTTGATTTTGATTGTGCCGATTCTGCTGTTCAACCGCAGCCAGGCCAAAGAGATGGAGGCACGGGGATGAAGCGTTTCAACTTTTCCAGGTTCATGCTGATCTTCGGCTTGATGTTCATTTATCTGCCGATGCTGATTCTGGTGATCTACTCGTTCAACGCCTCGAAACTGGTGACAGTCTGGGGCGGCTGGTCGGTGAAGTGGTACGTCGGGCTGCTCGACAACTCGCAACTGATGGGCTCGGTGGTGCGCTCGCTAGAGATCGCTTGCTATACCGCAATTGCTGCGGTCGCGCTGGGCACCCTCGCCGCTTTCGTCCTGACTCGCGTCACGCGTTTCAAAGGTCGCACGCTGTTTGGCGGCCTGGTCACCGCGCCGTTGGTGATGCCGGAAGTAATCACCGGTCTGTCGCTGTTGCTGCTCTTTGTCGCCATGGCGCAACTGATCGGCTGGCCGCAGGAGCGCGGTATCGTCACCATCTGGATCGCCCACACCACGTTTTGTGCGGCCTATGTCGCGGTGGTAGTCTCCGCCCGCCTGCGCGAGCTGGATCTGTCGATCGAAGAAGCGGCGATGGATCTCGGCGCGAAACCGTTCAAGGTGTTTTTCCTGATCACCATTCCGATGATCGCACCGTCGCTGGCGGCGGGCGGGATGATGTCGTTTGCCTTGTCGCTGGATGACCTGGTGCTGGCGAGTTTCGTCTCGGGGCCAGGTTCGACCACCCTGCCGATGGAAGTGTTCTCGGCGGTGCGGCTGGGTGTGAAACCCGAGATCAACGCGGTGGCGAGTCTGATTCTGCTGGCGGTGTCGCTGGTGACGTTCCTGGTCTGGTACTTCGGCCGCAAGGCGGAAGCCAACCGCAAACGGGCGATCCAGGAAGCGATGGACCAGACGGCGAATGAGTCGTGGCAGCCGCAACGCACGGCGACCGCATAACGACTTTATCGCTTTTGTGGCGAGGGAGCTTGCTCCCGCTTGAGTGCGCAGCGCTCACAAGCTTTTTCGGTCTGCTGCGCAGCCCAGCGGGAGCAAGCTCCCTCGCCACAGTGGTCGGTGTGCATCAGGTTTTGTGTTGTGTTTTTGAATAAGAAGAAGGGAGTTGTACCGATGAAAATGTTTGGCAGGACTCTGCTGACACTGTCCTTAATGGGCGCAATGGTCATGGGCGCCCAGGCCAACGACAAGGTGCTGCGTGTTTACAACTGGTCCGATTACATCGCGCCGGACACCGTCAAAAAGTTCGAAGACGAGACCGGCATTCGCGTGACCTACGATGTCTTCGACAGCAACGAAACCCTTGAGGCGCGACTGCTGGCGGGCAAATCCGGTTACGACATCGTCGTGCCGTCGAACAGTTTTCTGGCCAAGCAGATCAAGGCGGGCGTTTATCAGCCGCTGGACAAATCGAAGCTGCCGAACTGGAAGAACCTCAACCCGGTACTGCTGAAAAACGCTTCCGCCAGTGATCCGGACAACGCTCACGCGTTCCCTTACATGTGGGGCTCGATCGGCATCGGTTTCAATCCGGCCAAGGTCAAAGAAGTGCTCGGCGCCAACGCCCCGACCAATTCCTGGGACTTGCTGTTCAAACCGGAGAACGCAGAAAAGCTCAAAGCCTGCGGCATCAGTTTCCTCGATTCGCCGACCGAAATGCTCCCGGCCGCTCTCCACTATCTGGGCTATCCGGTGAACGACAAAGACAAGGCGCACATCGCCGAGGCCGAAGCGCTGTTCATGAAAATCCGCCCGTATGTGGCGTACTTTCATTCGTCGAAATACATCTCGGATCTGGCCAACGGCAACATCTGCGTGGCAGTCGGTTACTCCGGCGACGTGCTGCAGGCCAAGGCCCGCGCGGTGGAGTCGGGTAACAACGTGGTGATCGACTACAGCATTCCCAAGGAAGGTGCCGGCAGTTTCTACGACATGGTTGCCATACCGCGCGATGCCGCAAACGTCGACAACGCATACCTGTTCATGGACTTCCTGATGCGCCCGGACATCATCGCCGAGGTCACCAACAGCATCGGCTACAGCAACGCCAACGCAGCGGCCACGCCGTTGGTGGACGAAGCGATCCGCAATGAACCAGGCTCTTATCCGTCGCAAGCGGTGATGGCGACCTTGTATGCGGTGCCGGATCAGCCGATTGCCACGCAGCGGATCATGACCCGCGGCTGGACTCGGGTGAAGCTCGGGAAATAAGCAGCACACTGATGTGCAAATGTGGGAGCGAGCCTGCTCGCGAAGGCGCCGTGCCAGGCGATTGATATGCCGAATGTGCCGACGCTTTCGCGAGCAGGCTCGCTCCCACAGGGGATCGGTGTGAGTTGGCCAGATTCTGAAGTTTCCCGTTCACGCAGCGCCTTACCACCGCTGCCCCCTGCTCTGAACGGCCTCACCCGGCTCCCTCGGCTCGGGTGAATTTGCGGGCGCCTTCGGGCGCCTTTTTTTGTCAGCTCAGATCAGCGACCAGTCCTGCAAGATCCGATAACGGCCCTTGTGCGATTCGAACAAAGCGAAGCGGTCAGCACGCAGGAAGAACTCCGGCGGCGTGTTGGCTTCCGGCTCCGGCGCGCGGTACTCCCGGGCCAGGGTCAGGTGCGGGCGGAACTCGCGGGCAGGTTCTTCGAAGCCAAACGGCAACATCGCTTGCTCCAGCGCATAGACCAGGTGCAACAACGCCCGTGGCGCCTGCTCGGGTGCCAGCGACAATACGCCTGCGCGATGCCAGACCTGCAAGCGATCCAGTGAAATGCGCAACGCTTCGCCCGGAGTACGCACAGCGCTTGCGGCTTCGCAGACGCCATGGATCTGCGCCAACGGCACCGCACCGAGAAACAGCAAGGTCAGATGAAAGTTATCTGCCGGCACCGGTTTGCCAGTGCGCAGGCCCAGCTCCGAGCGCCACTGCGCAATCGCCTTGCGCTGCGCAGGCGGACAGTCCAGGGCGAAAAACAGTCGCTTCGACGGCACCTCATCAATCATCACCTGCTCCTTTGCTCGTCATGATCGAGCCGATTCTACACAGCCTGTTCTGCCGACTCGCGGCAGGAAGCTATAGTTCATGGATTGCCAATAACCGGAGGCTGCCATGCGCGAGATCCTCAGCAAAGAACCGTGGTGGGCCCGGCCACCGCATCCCGGGCAGGACGAAAGCGAACTCGAATGGGGTTGGCTGGTGCATTACAGCGAAGGCGAGCCGCGCTTTGAATTCGTGCGCGAAAGGCCCAGTGACGAGCAGATTCGCAACCGCAAGAGCTGCCGGGTCACCCCCTCGCCCGAATGAACAACCCTATAGGAGTGAGCCTGTCAGTGATGCTGAGTATCCCCCGCTGCGGTGTCGATGCTGACCACCACCGACATCCCTGGTCGTAGCCGTTCTGCTTCCTGCTGATCGGGATCGATGGTGATGCGCACCGGCACGCGTTGGGCGATTTTGACGAAGTTGCCGGTGGCGTTATCGGCCTGCAGCAAGGCGAACTCAGAGCCGGTGCCGGGCGAGATATGCTGCACATGGCCGGTGAATCTGCGGTGGTTCAAGGCATCGACAGTGAAGCGCACCGGTTGGCCGACGCGGACGTTGGCCATCTGGGTCTCCTTCATGTTGGCGATCACCCATTTCTGGTCCGGCACCAACGCCATCAACTGCGCACCGGAGTTGACGTAGGCGCCGAGGCGCACGCCAATCTGCCCGAGCTGACCGTCTCGCGGGGCGACAATTCGTGTGTTCGACAGATCGATCCGGGCCAGTTGCACCGCCGCTTCGGCGCTGGCCACTGCCGCTTCCAGCGAGCCGCGATTGACGATCACCGTTTGCAGATCCTGACGGGCGATTTCCAGATTGGCCTTGGCCTGCGCCACCGCCGCTGTGCTCTGCGCATTGGCGGCGAGGGTCACGTCGAACTC
This sequence comes from Pseudomonas sp., assembly GCF_035554175.1. Taxonomy (GTDB): domain Bacteria; phylum Pseudomonadota; class Gammaproteobacteria; order Pseudomonadales; family Pseudomonadaceae; genus Aquipseudomonas. Next base: position 151,285 of record NZ_DATMIV010000010.1, read on the forward strand.
GCGTTTGGACACCGAGCCATCGCCCACCAGTTCCTGATTGCGGCGCAGATCCGCTTCGCTTTTGCGCAACTGCGCCTGACTGTCGGCCAGAACTGCCTGACGCAATTTGATCGTCGCTTCGGCGCTGTTGCGCTGCTGCACCACATTGGCCAGCCCGGCTTTTTGTACCGCCAGTTGCGCCAGGGACTGATCAAGGCGCTGCTGATAAATGCGGTCGTCCAGACGCACCAGCAAATCCCCGGCCTTGACGTACTGGAAGTCCTGCACCGGCACCTCGAACACATAGCCGCTGAGCTGCGGGCCGATGATCGTCACCTGCCCGCGCACCAAAGCGTTTTCGGTGGTTTCGACGGCGCTGCTGAACGGCGGCAGTTGCCAGGCGTACAACACGATCAGCACGCCGACGATGGCAATTGCCGCGAACCCCAGCGAAGAAATGATCCGCACGCGCAAAGAACGTGGCTCGGTATTGGGTGATGATGGCGGCGCCTCACCTTCAGGCGTGGCGGCAATGGCGTTGGTGGTTGTGGTGGTCGGTTCGGTCATGAAGAAGTGGCGCCGCTGGAAGGTCCGGTAGGTGTCGGTTCGACGGTTTTGGTGGTGCTCATCAGCCACAGCGCCCGGATCGAAATCCAGATCATGGTCAGCACTGCAATCACCGCGATCAGCATGAAGACATCGTTATAGGCCAGCACGTTCGCTTCACGCGTGGCAGCGTTGGCCAGGCTGCGCAGGCCGGCCAGGTTGCGCAGACTGGGGTCGGCGAGCAGCGAACCGTAGGCCGAACCGCCGCTTTGCACACGTGCGGCGACCAAGGGATCGGACAGCACCAGATGGTCGACGATGTGGCTGGAATGAAACTTCTCGCGCACGATCTGGAAGGTGCCCAGCAGTGCCGCACCGATGAGGCCGCCGAGGTTATTGCAGATCCCGAACATTACGGAAAAACTCACCAGATTGCGTGGATTGGTCAGCACGTTGCGCGTGCCGAGTACCATGGTCGGGCCGAGGAAAAAGGTGCTGCCGAAGGCCAGCAGGAACTGGCTGAAATACAGGTTATGCGGCCGCGTAATGTTGCTGGAAGAACTGTCCATCACCGAGCCGGTGGCCATCAGCGCCAGCGAGATGATCAGTGGCATCAGCAGATGGTTGGGGTTGATGGTCAGCGCACTGACCAGTAACCCGGCGACACTGCCCAGCAGCATCACCACGTAGAGGCTGTGCAATTGCTGGCTGCTCATGTTGAGGTACTGCATGAAACCGACCGCACCGGTGGATTGCTCGGAGGTGACCATGCGAATCAGGGTCACCGCCAGGGCCAGGCGAATCATCACGCCGCTGCCCAGCCAGCGGGTCATCAGCATCGGGTTGCTGCGGTTATGTTCGATGGCCAGGCCCGTGATGATCAGCGCAATCGAACAGGCCAGAGCAATGCCGATCCAGTCTTCCTCCAGCCACCAGTCGATCCGTCCCAGCGACAGCACCGCACACAATAACGCCACGCCAGTGGCGAGGATGGCGAAGGTCAGGAAGTCGAGTTTCTCGAAGGTTTTGAAGCGATCACCCGGCGGCAGTTTGAGCAGCAAGACACAGCCGAGTGACAGCAGGGCCATGCCCAGTTCGAACAGATACAAGCCGCGCCATTCGGCGATCTGCAGCAAGTCTTCGGAAAACAGCCGCGCTAGCGGCAATGCCAGTTGCGAAGTACCGAGGCCAAGCACCAGCGCCTTGAGTCGCCACTTCGCCGGGAACGCCTGCACCATGTAATACAGACCCAGCGAACTCAGCGCCGCGCCGACCATGCCGTGCGCGGCACGCACCGCCACCGCCGAGTTCAGGTCGTTGACGAACAAGTGGCCGAAGGTCACCAGCGCGTACAGCACCAGAAACACCTCAGTGAAAGCGCGCAAGCCGAACTGCTGGCGAAACTTCACCAGCAGCAGGTTCATCGACACGTTGGTCATCACATACGCCGCCGGCAACCAGGCCATCTCCGCCGTCGTCGCACCCAGCGAGCCTTGCAGATAAGGCAGGTTGGCTACCACCAGCGAATTGCCCAGCCCACCGGTCACCGCCACCAGCCCCCCGACCGCCGCATACGCCAGGCGCTTGGGCGTGGAGTGCAAGGGTGTCGAGGGGGAACCGGGCAGGCTGGGCTTTTCGTGCGGCTGCCAGTTGCGCGGGGCGTATTTATCCATGGGTCGGCCTGGTGCTTGGGGTGAGGGAAGTTTGCCGCATATTTCTTTGCAGCACACTTTTCCATGGACAACAAAAAACCCTGTAGGAGCTGACGAGTGAAACGAGGCTGCGATCTTTTGATCCGTATTTCTTAAAAGCAAAGCAAAAGCAAAAGATCGCAGCCTCGTTTCACTCGTCAGCTCCTACAAGATAATCGGCGTCACGATAGGGAATCATCGTATAACTTCCAGTTGACAATCCCCGGAAATCGCGGAAGTATCCGCATCGATGTTGTACGACGACGTATGACAAATAATAAAAACAACAAACGATTCTGGGAGCGTCACAGTGAGCACACTCGCCCGCAATTCCGTCCGCCCTCCGCGCTTTGCCGTTGTCCGCCCACGCACCACCCTCAGTCTGCTGGGTTGCAGCAGTCTCGCCCTTGCCTTGCCAATGAGCGCTGAGGCCGAAGGCTTTCTCGAAGACAGCAAAGCCACGCTGAATCTGCGCAACGCCTACTTCAACCGTAACTTCGTCAACCCCGCCTATCCGCAGGGCAAGGCTGAAGAGTGGACGCAGAACTTCATCCTCGACGCCAAATCCGGATTCACCCAAGGCACCGTCGGTTTCGGTATCGATATCCTTGGCCTGTACTCGCAGAAACTCGATGGCGGCAAAGGCACCGGCGGCACGCAGCTGTTGCCGATCCACGACGACGGGCGCCCGGCCGACAATTTCGGCCGCCTCGGCGTGGCGCTGAAGGCCAAGGTGTCGAAGACCGAACTTAAGGTCGGCGAATGGATGCCGGTGCTGCCGATCCTGCGCTCCGATGATGGCCGCTCCCTGCCGCAGACCTTTCGCGGCGGCCAGATCACTTCCACCGAGATCAACGGCCTGACCGTCTATGGGGGTCAGTTCCGTGGCAACAGCCCGCGCAACGATGCAAGCATGGAAGACATGTCGATGAACGGCCGTGGTGCCTTTACTTCCGATCGCTTCAACTTCGGCGGCGGCGAGTACACGTTCAACGAAAAGCGCACTATGGTCGGCGTGTGGTACGCCGAGCTGACTGATATTTACCAGCAGCAGTATTTCAACCTCAGCCACAGCCAGCCGATGGGTGACTGGACGCTGGGCGCCAACCTCGGTTTCTTCACCGGCAAGGAAGACGGTAGCGCCCAGGCCGGCGACCTCGACAACAAAACCGCGTTCGCCCTGCTCTCGGCCAAGTACGGAGGCAACACTTTCTACGTCGGCCTGCAGAAACTCAGCGGCGACGATGCGTGGATGCGCGTGAACGGCACCAGCGGCGGCACCCTGGCCAACGACAGCTACAACGCCAGTTATGACAACGCCAAGGAACGCTCCTGGCAATTGCGTCACGACTACAACTTTGCTGCCCTCGGCGTGCCTGGCCTGACCCTGATGAACCGCTACATCAGCGGCGATAACGTGCATACCGCCACTACCGATGACGGCAAGGAATGGGGCCGTGAATCGGAACTGGCCTACACCGTACAGAGTGGCCCGCTGAAAAACCTCAACGTGAAATGGCGCAACGCAACCATTCGCCGCGACTTCAGCACCAACGAGTTCGACGAGAACCGGATCTTCATCAGCTATCCGATTTCGTTGTTGTAAAGGTTCGCGGTTTCACATTGTGGGAGCGAGCCTGCTCGCGAAAGCGCCAGACCAGTCAAGTTGTTGTGACTGACACACCGCCTTCGCGAGCAGGCTCGCTCCCACAAGGGGATCGCATTGCAAAGCGGGTATCGGGTGTTGAGAAAATGAGCTAGCCCTTCCGTCATCTACACCAAAAGTCGCGTTGACAAGATCCGGAAACCCTACCGATACTTCAGCACAGTCATACGACAACCTACAACAAACCTAATAACAATGTGTTCAGGGATTGCCATGACGTCTATTTTTACCCCCCGCGCCCCTTTCAACCGCCTGCTGCTGACCGGTGCTGCCGGAGGCCTGGGCAAAGTCCTGCGCGAACGCCTGCGCCCGTACGCCCATGTCCTGCGCCTGTCCGACATCGCCGCCCTCGCCCCGGCCGTCGATGAGCACGAGGAAGTGGTGCTTTGCGATCTCGCCGACAAGCAGGCCGTGCATCAATTGGTCGAAGGCGTTGACGCGATCCTGCACTTCGGTGGCGTTTCGGTTGAGCGTCCGTTCGAAGAAATCCTCGGCGCCAACATCTGCGGCGTCTTCCACATTTATGAAGCGGCGCGCCGGCATGGCGTGAAGCGTGTGATCTTCGCCAGCTCCAACCACGTCATCGGCTTCTACAAACAGGACGAAAAGCTCGACGCCACCTCGGCGCGCCGTCCAGATGGTTACTACGGCCTGTCCAAGTCCTATGGCGAAGACATGGCCAGTTTCTACTTCGATCGCTATGGCATCGAAACCGTCAGTATCCGCATCGGCTCCTCGTTCCCCGAGCCGCAGAACCGCCGGATGATGCACACCTGGCTGAGCTTCGACGATCTGACGCAACTGCTCGAACGCTCGCTGTACACACCGAACGTCGGCCACACCGTGGTCTACGGCATGTCCGCCAACCAAGAGGTCTGGTGGGACAACCGCTACGCCAGCCACCTCGGCTTCCAAGCCAAGGACACTTCAGAAGTGTTCCGCGACAAGGTCGAAGCGCAGCCGATGCCGGCCGACGATGACCCGGCGCGGATCTATCAGGGCGGCGCGTTCGTCGCAGCAGGCCCGTTTGGCGACTGATCGCTCGACTTGATCCCCCTCCAATAAAAACCAAGGGAATGAGTATGCAAGCCGAATTGATCGTCGACGCCCGCAACGCGGTCGGTGAAAGCCCGGTCTGGGTGCCGCAGGAAAACGCGCTGTACTGGGTCGACATCCCCAACGGCGGGCTGCAACGCTGGAGCGCCGCCAGCGGCCATGTTTCGTCGTGGCAGGCGCCAGAAATGCTCGCCTGCATCACCCGTCACCGCAGTGGTGGCTGGGTCGCCGGCATGGAGAGCGGTTTCTTTCGTCTGCACCCGCACAGCGACGGCAGCCTCGACAGCGAATTGCTCGCCAGCGTCGAACACAGTCGCGCAGACATGCGTCTCAACGACGGTCGCTGCGACCGTCAGGGGCGTTTCTGGGCCGGCAGCATGGTGTTGAACATGGGCCTGAATGCGCGCGAGGGCCGGCTCTATCGCTACAGCGCCGGGCAGACGGGCGTGATCCAAGCGCAGTTGGATGGCTTCATCGTGCCCAACGGCCTCGGCTTCAGCCCCGACGGCAAGACCCTGTACCTGTCGGATTCTCACCCCAACGTGCAACTGATCTGGGCGTTCGATTACGACATCGAAACCGGCACGCCATCGAATCGCCGAATCTTCGTAGACATGAATCACTTCCCCGGTCGCCCCGATGGCGCTGCCGTGGATGCCGAAGGTTGCTATTGGATCTGCGCCAACGACGCCGGGCTGATTCACCGCTTTGCCCCGGATGGACGCCTCGACTTTTCGCTGGCAGTACCGGTGAAGAAACCGACCATGTGTGCCTTCGGCGGCAGCAATCTGGACACCTTGTTTGTCGCCTCGATCCGCCCCGGCGACGATCATGATCCGCAATCGCTGGCCGGCGGCGTATTCGCGTTGAAGCCAGGCGTCAAAGGCCTCGCGGAACCTGAATTCAACGGTTTGCTTTGAACCCTCTGCTGCACCGCTGCGCCTTGAACACAAAAATAACAAGACTGGAGACTCACCCCATGAACTTCAAACGCACCTTGCTCGCCGCTGCACTCCCGCTGATGTTCACCTTTACTGGCGCCGCTCAGGCCCTGCAACTCAAATTCGCTGACATCCACCCCGCCGGTTATCCAACCGTGGTGGCCGAAGAAAACATGGGCAAGACCCTGACCAGGGAAACCAACGGCGAGCTGACCTTCCAATACTTCCCGGGCGGTGTGCTGGGTTCGGAAAAGGAAGTCATCGAGCAGATGCAGGTCGGCGCGGTGCAGTTGTCGCGCGTCAGTCTGGGTATCGTCGGCCCTGTAGTGCCGGACGTGAACGTGTTCAACATGCCGTTCATCTTCCGCGACCATCAGCACATGCGTAACGTCATCGACGGCGCGGTTGGCGATGAGATCCTCGACAAAATCACCAACTCGGAATTCGGCCTGGTCGCCCTGGCGTGGATGGACGGCGGCACGCGCAACATCTACACCAAGAAACCGGTACGCAAGCTCGAAGACCTCAAGGGCATGAAAATCCGCGTGCAGGGCAACCCGATGTTCATCGACATGATGAACGCCATGGGCGGTAACGGCATCGCCATGGACACCGGCGAAATCTTCAGCGCCCTGCAGACCGGCGTGATCGACGGCGCGGAAAACAACCCGCCGACCCTGCTCGAACACAACCATTTCCAGAACGCCAAGTTCTACAGCCTCACCGGCCACCTGATCCTGCCAGAGCCGATCGTGATGTCGAAAATCACCTGGGAAAAACTCACCCCGGATCAGCAGGAACTGGTGAAGAAAGCCGCCAAGGCTGCCCAGGCCGAAGAGCGCGTGTTGTGGGACAAGAAGTCAGCTGCCAGTGAAGAAAAACTCAAGGCTGCCGGTGTCGAGTTCATCGAAGTCGATAAGAAACCCTTCTACGACGCCACCGCCCCGGTGCGGGAAAAGTACGGCGCGAAATACGCCGACCTGATCAAGAAAATCGAAGCCGTTCAGTAACGCCTCCCGCTCCGTACTCACGACAAGGCCCGGCGCGCCCGATGATTCAGGCGCGCCCGGTTACGGTGGAACCCGATGAAGAATCTGCTGCTGCGTATCAACGACAAGATCTACATGACGTGTATCTGGGTCGCCGGCCTGTCTGTCCTGGCGATTTCCCTGATGATCCCCTGGGGCGTATTCGCCCGCTATGTGCTCGGCACCGGCTCGAGCTGGCCAGAGCCGACGGCAATCCTGCTGATGATGGTGTTCACCTTCATTGGTGCCGCCGCCAGTTACCGTGCCGGTGCGCACATGGCCGTGGCCATGCTCACGGATCGCATGCCGCCGCAGTTGAAATCCGCAGCGGCGATTTTTTCGCAACTGCTCATGGCGGCGATCTGCATTTTCATGACGATCTGGGGCGCCAAGCTGTGCATGTCCACCTGGAACCAGTTCATGGCCGCCCTGCCCGATCTGCGCGTTGGCGTGACCTATCTGCCGATTCCCGTGGGCGGCTTGCTGACGCTGATTTTTGTTCTTGAAAAACTCTTGCTCGGTGACCAGAGCAAACGGCGGGTCGTGCAGTTCGACCTGGTTGAAGAAAGTGAAGGTGCCGCTTAATGGACGCTCTGATACTGCTGGGCAGTTTTATCGCATTGATCCTGATCGGCATGCCGGTCGCCTACGCACTGGGCGCGGCCGCGCTGATCGGCGCGTGGTGGATCGACATTCCGTTCCAGGCGGTGATGATCCAGGTCGCCTCGGGGGTGAACAAATTTTCGCTGTTGGCGATTCCATTCTTCGTGCTGGCCGGTGCGATCATGGCCGAGGGCGGCATGTCCCGCCGGTTGGTGGCGTGCGCCGGAGTGCTGGTGGGTTTCGTGCGCGGTGGCCTGTCACTGGTGAACATCGTCGCCTCGACCTTCTTCGGCGCGATCTCCGGTTCGTCGGTGGCCGACACTGCGTCGGTGGGTTCGGTGCTGATTCCGGAAATGGAACGCAAGGGCTATCCACGGGACTTCTCCACCGCCGTGACCGTCAGCGGTTCGGTGCAAGCCCTGCTGACCCCGCCAAGCCACAACTCGGTGCTCTACTCGCTGGCCGCTGGCGGTACGGTTTCGATTGCCTCGCTGTTCATGGCGGGTATCGTTCCAGGCCTGCTGATGAGCGCCTGCCTGATGGTGCTGTGCCTGATCTTCGCGAAAAAGCGCAACTACCCCAAGGGCGAAGTGATCCCGATGCGCCAGGCGCTGAAAATTGTCGGCGAAGCCCTCTGGGGCCTGATGGCGATGGTCATCATCCTCGGCGGCATCCTCTCGGGGATTTTCACCGCGACGGAATCGGCGGCGATCGCCGTGCTGTGGTCGTTCTTCGTGACCATGTTCATCTACCGCGACTACAAGTGGCGTGAACTGCCCAAGCTGATGCACCGCACGGTACGCACCATCTCCATCGTGATGATCCTGATCGGTTTCGCCGCCAGCTTCGGCTACATCATGACGCTGATGCAGATCCCGGCGAAAATCACCACGATGTTCCTGACCCTGTCGGACAACCGTTACGTGATCCTGATGTGCATCAACGTGATGTTGCTGCTGTTGGGCACGGTGATGGACATGGCGCCGCTGATCCTGATTCTCACGCCAATCCTGATGCCGGTGATTCTGGGTATCGGTGTCGATCCGGTGCAGTTCGGCATGATCATGCTGGTCAACCTGGGGATCGGATTGATAACACCGCCGGTGGGCGCGGTGCTCTTCGTCGGCTCGGCGGTGGGCAAGGTCAGTATCGAAAGCACCGTGAAGGCCCTGCTGCCGTTCTACGCGGTGCTGTTCCTGGTGCTGATGCTGGTGACCTACATTCCAGCCCTCTCGCTGTGGCTGCCGCATCTGGTGTTGTAAACCGCAAAGATCGCAGCCTCGTTGCACTCGACAGCTCCTACAGGAATCGCATTCCCCTGTAGGAGCTGTCGAGTGCAACGAGGCTGCGATCTGTTGATCTTCACGCCCGCAACAACATATACCCCGCCACCACCAGACACACGCTGGCAAACCCCACCTGCAACGCCCGCGCCGGTACCCGCGCGCAGAGCCTGCGTCCGATGATCATGCCGACAATGCTGGCAACAATGAACGCCGCGCCCTGGCTGTCGATGCGCACGCCAGCGTGAAACGAGCCGATCACGCCGATCGCTGAAATCAGACTGATCACCATCAACGACGTGGCGACAATGCCGCGCATCTGCACATCGGTCAGTTGCTTGAACGCCGGCACGATCAGGAACCCGCCGCCGACGCCGAGCAGCCCCGAGACCACGCCGGTAATCGCCCCCAGCGCGGCCAGGGTCGCGGTGCATTTGGCGGTCCAGTCGAAGCGCCCGGTGTGTTCGTTGAGCATGCAATTCTTCTGGCCCCAACTGGCGTGACCATGATCGCTGGGGCCCGCTTGCTGTCGCTCTTTTCTGAACATTCGCCAAGCCACCATGACCATCAGCATGCTGAACAGGATCATCAGAATCTTCTCCGGCAACTGATGCGCGAAGTAGATGCCCAGCGGCGAAAACACCGCGCCCAGTGCCGCAATCAACAGCGCCGCGCGATAGCGCACCAGGCCATGACGCAGACCGTCGATGGCGCCGACCGCCGCCGCGCTGCCGACCGCAAACAAGGCCACCGGCGCCGCCTGCGTCATCGTCCAGCCGAGCCCGAGCACCAGCGCCGGCACCGCGAGAATCCCGCCGCCAGCCCCGGTCAGGCCGAGCACCAACCCCATCACCACACCAAACAGACTTGCCAGCAACATAGAGTGTACTCAGTCGACCCTGGACAGACGCGTCAGCCACTCGCGGCCCTTGAGCATGCCGTTCCAGTAGAACCACGGCAGCAATGTCGCTTTCAGCCACCAGGCCGAACGCCGGGGCACGGTCGGATCCAGCGGGAAGGTCGGCAGCAATTTGCCGCCATAGCCGAACTCGGCGAGGATCACCTTGCCCTTCTCCACCGTCAGCGGGCAGGAACCGTAGCCGTCGTATTTGAGTGGCAACGGTTGCTGCTTGCGCAAGGCGATCAGGTTTTGCGCGACCACCACGATCTGCTTGCGCACCGCCGCAGCCGTTTTGGCGTTGCCGGTGCCGCAGATATCGCCCAGGGCGAACACCTCGCGATAGCGTGGATGCTGCAAGCTGTGCGGATCGACTTCGCACCAGCCGCCGGCATCGGCCAACGGACTTTGCGCGATGAAATCCGGCGACACCTGTGGCGGCACGACATGCAGCAGATCGAAGGTTTTTGCTTCACGGGTGACATTGCCGTCGGCGTCCTTGACTTCGAACCACGCGGTTTGCGCCGGGCCGTCGACCTTGACCAGATTGGAGTTGAAGGCCAACTGCGCGTTGTACTGTTCGATGTACTTCATCAGCGGCGGCACGAAGGTTGGTACGCCGAACAGCGCGGCGCCAGCCAGATTGAACTCAACGTTGATGTTGTGCAGCACGGCGGATTTGCGCCAGTGATCGCAGGACAGGTAAAGCGCTTTTTGCGGCGCCCCCGCACATTTGATCGGCATCGCCGGTTGGGTGAACAGCGCCCGGCCCTCGCGTAATTTCTGCACTTGATCCCACGTGTATTGGGCGTGCTGATAACTGTAATTGGACGTCACGCCGTGCTGGCCGAGGCTTTCCTGCAAGCCTTCGATTTTCTCCCAGGCCAGGCGCAGGCCAGGGCAGACGATCAGGTTCTGATAGGTGACGGTGCGCTGATCGTTGAGAGTGAGTTGACGCTGGTCCGGATCGATAGCGGTGACGCTGGCCTTAATCCACGTCGCCCGAGGCGGCATGACTTTGCTCATCGGCCTGACCGTGTCTTTCACGTCAAACGCGCCACCGCCGACCAGCGTCCACGCCGGTTGATAGTAGTGCTGTGAACCTGGTTCGATCACGGTAACTTTCAGGTGCGGGTCGCGCTTGAGCAGGCTGGCGACAAAACCGATGCCGGCCGTCCCGCCGCCGATGACCACGATGTCCGCACTGATGGATGGGCCCCAGTGTTGATCGTTCATTGCTTGTTCCTTTTGCTGCACGCAAGGATTTTTTGGCCCACCACAACAACCAATGTGGGAGCGAGCCTGCTCGCGAAAGCGCTGGCTCAGTCAATTAATCGTCGACTGACACGCCGCTTTCGCGAGCAGGTTCGCTCCCACAGGGGAGATGACTTGTGAGGGCCGGCATTTATGGCTGTTCCCAGCTCTTGAGCACCGCTCCGCAATAAAGCCCGGAGAGGGTCTTCATCACCTGAATCACTTCGTAACTGGCCAGGCCGTAGAAAATGTATTTGCCTTCACGGCGGGTCGCGACCAGCCCTTCGTCACGCAAGATGCCCAGTTGCTGGGACAGCGTCGGCTGGCGTACACCGGTCATGGTTTCCAGTTCGCCGACGTTGCGTTCGCCCTGGGTCAGCTGGCAGAGGATCAACAGACGATCCTCATTGGCCAGGGCCTTGAGCAACGCACAGGCCTTGGACGCCGAGGCGCGCAGTTGGGCGACTTCACATTCGGTCAGACTGGATTGCATTTGCACGAGGCCTTGAAGGTCACTTAAGCTGCGAACATTATGTTTTTACATAAAGTGTTGCAACCCGAAATTCCACCGCACAGGTTTTTGCCATGCCCGCCTTGATTGAAGCGTTCCTTGACCCCGCCTCCTCGACCTACAGCTACGTGGTCTACGAAGCCGACGGCGGACACTGCGCAATCGTCGACCCGGTGCTCGATTACGACGGCGCCGCCGGGCGTACCGGCACCGTGCAGGCGGACAAGATCATCGCCTTCGTGCGGGCGCATCAGTTGCAAGTGCAATGGCTGCTGGAAACCCACGCCCACGCCGATCACCTCTCCGCCGCGCCGTACCTGCGCCGTGAGCTCGGCGGCAAAATCGCCATCGGCGAGTCGATCAGCAAGGTGCAAGACGTGTTCAAGGCACTGTTCAATCTGGAGCCGGAATTTCGCGTCGACGGCTCGCAGTTCGATCACCTGTTTGCGCCGAACGAGTCGTTCCTGATCGGCAACCTGAAGGCCACCGCGTTGCACGTTCCCGGCCATACACCAGCGGACATGGCGTACCTGATCGACGGCGAACAGATTCTGGTCGGCGACACGCTGTTCATGCCTGATGTGGGCACGGCGCGGTGTGATTTTCCGGGAGGCAATGCCCGGCAACTGTTCAAGTCGATCCACAAGCTGTTGGCTTTTCCGGCGAGCGTGAAGCTTTACGTCTGCCACGATTACCCGCCCGAAGGGCGCGCCTCGCAGTGCCAGACCACCGTCGGCGAACAACGCAAAAGCAATATTCATGTGCACGACGGAATAGATGAAGCGGCGTTTGTCGACATGCGTACCCAGCGTGATGCCGGGCTGGGCATGCCGACATTGCTCCTGCCGGCGATTCAGGTGAATGTGCGGGCGGGCAATCTGCCGGCGGCGGAAGACAACGGTGTGGTTTACCTGAAAATCCCGCTTAACAAACTTTAACGTCAAAAGATCGCAGCCTTCGGCAGCTCCTGCATTTGGAATACGGTGCAACTGTAGGAGCTGCCGAAGGCTGCGATCTTTTGATCTTCAGGTTCCCAACGTCAATCCATTAGCCGGCAACGGCAACGCGGTCTTGTAGCGCACCTGCTTGAGCGCAAAGCTTGAGCGAATGTTCGCCACTCCCGGCACTTTGGTCAGAAAATCCATCATGAAGCGTTCCAGCGACTGGATGCTCGGTACCAGCACGCGGATCAGATAATCCGGGTCGCCCGCCATCAAATAGCACTCCATCACCTCTGGGCGATCGGAAATCGCTTCTTCGAAATGCTGCAGCGCTTCCTCTACCTGTTTTTCCAGGCTGACGTGAATGAACACATTCACGTGCAGCCCCAGCAGATCGGCATCGAGCAGTGTGACCTGCTCACGAATCAAGCCCAACTCTTCCATCGCCTTGACCCGGTTGAAGCATGGCGTCGGTGACAGATTCACCGAACGGGCGAGGTCGGCGTTAGTGATGCGCGCGTTCTCCTGCAGGCTGTTGAGAATCCCGATATCGGTACGGTCCAGTTTGCGCATGAGACAAAACCACCAGTTTTTTATGTTTATGCAGAATTTCTATCTGCAAATGGTCGCCAGCGCAACGAAACACAGAGAAATATTCTTCTTGGCCGCGCCTATGATTGTTGTAGGACAAGATTTCCTCTACCCAGGAATGACTGCCAGCTCACTACAAGAAATTCACAAGATCGAGCGTAGAAGCCATGACCCAAGCGTATGAACCGCTGCGCCTGCACGTCCCTGAACCCTCGGGCCGTCCCGGCTGTAAAACCGATTTCTCCTACCTGCATCTGACCGATGCCGGTACGGTGCGAAAACCTCCCATCGATGTAGAACCGGCCGACACCGCCGACCTCGCCCGCGGCCTGATTCGCGTGCTCGACGATCAAGGCAACGCCCTCGGCCCGTGGGCTGAAAATGTGCCGGTCGAGATCCTGCGCAAGGGCATGCGCGCGATGCTCAAGACGCGCATTTACGACAACCGCATGGTGGTCGCCCAGCGTCAGAAAAAGATGTCGTTCTACATGCAGAGCCTCGGCGAAGAAGCCATCGGTAGCGCTCAGGCGCTGGCGTTGAACATCGACGACATGTGCTTCCCGACGTATCGCCAACAAAGCATCCTGATGGCTCGCGACGTGCCGCTGGTCGACCTGATCTGCCAGTTGCTGTCCAACGAGCGCGATCCGCTCAAGGGCCGGCAATTGCCGATCATGTACTCGGTCAAGGACGCCGGTTTCTTCACCATTTCCGGCAACCTCGCCACCCAGTTCATTCAGGGTGTCGGCTGGGGCATGGCCTCGGCGATCAAGGGCGACACCAAAATCGCCTCGGCGTGGATCGGTGACGGCGCCACCGCCGAATCGGACTTCCACACCGCCCTCACCTTCGCCCACGTCTATCGCGCGCCGGTGATTCTCAATGTGGTCAACAACCAATGGGCGATTTCCACCTTTCAGGCCATTGCCGGCGGTGAAGCCACTACCTTTGCCGGACGCGGCGTCGGTTGCGGCATCGCCTCGCTGCGCGTCGACGGCAACGACTTCTACGCGGTCTACGCTGCCTCGGCCTGGGCTGCCGAACGCGCCCGCCGCAACCTCGGCCCGACGATGATCGAATGGGTCACCTACCGCGCCGGCCCGCACTCGACCTCCGACGATCCGTCGAAATACCGCCCCGCCGATGACTGGAGCCACTTCCCCCTCGGCGATCCGATCGCGCGCCTGAAACAGCATTTGATCAAGGCCGGCCACTGGTCGGAAGAAGAGCATGCCGCCGTCAGTGCCGAACTCGAAGCCGAAGTGATTGCCGCGCAGAAGCAGGCCGAACAGTACGGCACCCTCGCCGGCGGTCAGATTCCGAGCGCGGCGACCATGTTCGAAGACGTCTACAAAGAGATGCCGGAGCACTTGAAGCGCCAGCGTCAGCAGTTGGGGATCTGACATGAACGATCACAACAACAATATTCAGTTGGAAACCGCCATGACCACGACCACCATGACCATGATCCAGGCTCTGCGCTCGGCCATGGATGTGATGCTTGAGCGCGATGACAATGTCGTGGTGTTCGGTCAGGACGTCGGTTATTTCGGCGGCGTGTTCCGCTGCACCGAAGGTCTGCAGACCAAGTACGGCACCTCGCGAGTGTTCGACGCGCCGATTTCGGAAAGCGGCATCGTCGGCGTGGCCGTCGGCATGGGCGCTTACGGCTTGCGCCCGGTCGCCGAGATTCAGTTCGCCGACTACGTTTACCCCGCCTCCGACCAGATCATCTCCGAAGCGGCGCGCCTGCGTTATCGCTCGGCCGGCGAGTTCACCGCACCGATGACCCTGCGCATGCCCTGCGGCGGCGGTATCTACGGCGGTCAGACCCACAGCCAGAGCATCGAAGCGATGTTCACTCAGGTTTGCGGTCTGCGCACCGTGATGCCGTCCAATCCGTACGACGCCAAAGGCCTGCTGATCGCGTCTATCGAAAACGATGACCCGGTGATCTTCCTCGAGCCGAAACGCCTGTACAACGGCCCGTTCGACGGCCATCACGACCGCCCGGTAACCCCGTGGTCGAAACACCCGCAAGCCCAGGTGCCGGACGGTTACTACACCGTACCGCTGGACGTCGCCGCGATCACCCGTCCAGGCAAGGACGTCACCGTGCTGACCTACGGCACCACCGTCTATGTCTCGCAAGTTGCCGCTGAAGAAAGCGGTGTAGATGCCGAAGTCATCGACCTGCGCAGCCTGTGGCCGCTGGACCTGGAAACCATCGTCAAATCGGTGAAGAAAACCGGCCGTTGCGTGGTGGTTCACGAAGCCACGCGCACCTGCGGTTTCGGCGCCGAGCTGGTGTCACTGGTGCAAGAGCATTGCTTCCATCACCTGGAAGCGCCGATCGAACGCGTCACCGGTTGGGACACCCCCTATCCGCACGCGCAAGAGTGGGCGTATTTCCCAGGGCCGTCCCGAGTGGGCGCGGCATTGAAACGGGTCATGGAGGTCTGAATGGGCACGCACGTTATCAAGATGCCGGACATCGGCGAAGGCATCGCAGAAGTGGAACTGTCGCAGTGGCACGTCAAGGTTGGCGACCTGGTGGTTGAAGATCAGGTGCTGGCCGACGTGATGACCGACAAGGCGATGGTCGATATCCCGTCGCCAGTACATGGCAAAGTCATTGCCCTTGGCGGGCAGCCGGGTGAAGTGATGGCGGTCGGCAGTGTGCTGATCAGCATTGAGGTTGAAGGTGCCGGTAACTTGAAAGAGCCCGCCGCTCCCGCGCCTGTCAAAGAAGCGCCGGTTGCGCCAAAAGTTGAAGCCGTTGTTGAGAGCAAACCTGCTGCAGCCGCGCCGCGCCCTGCTCCCGTTTGCCAAGGCCCGATGGTTGCTCGCGAAGCGGATGAGCGCCCGCTGGCCTCGCCGGCCGTACGCAAACATGCGCTGGATCTGGGCATTCAGTTGCGTCTGGTTCGTGGCACTGGCCCGGCTGGCCGGATCTTGCATGAAGATCTCGAGGCCTATCTGGCGCATGGTCAGTCGAATGCCTCGACCCCGGCTGCTGCGGCTTACGCGCAACGCCACGACGAAGAACAGATTCAAGTAATCGGCATGCGCCGCAAGATCGCCCAGCGCATGCAGGACGCCACACAGCGTGCCGCGCACTTCAGCTATGTCGAGGAAATCGACGTCACCGCCATCGAAGAATTGCGCGCGCATCTGAACGAAAAACATGGCGCCAGCCGTGGCAAGTTGACCTTGCTGCCATTTCTCGTCCGAGCCCTGGTGGTCGCCCTGCGCGACTTCCCGCAGATGAACGCGCGCTATGACGACGAAGCACAGGTCATTACTCGCCTCGGCGCCGTGCATGTCGGCGTCGCAACACAGAGCGACGTCGGCCTGATGGTGCCGGTGGTGCGCCACGCCGAGGCACGCAGTTTGTGGGACAGCGCTGCAGAAATCTCGCGCCTGGCCAATGCCGCGCGCAATGGCAAGGCCAGTCGCGACGAGTTGTCCGGTTCGACCATCACCCTGACCAGCCTTGGCGCGCTGGGCGGCATCGTCAGCACGCCGGTGCTGAACCTGCCGGAAGTGGCGATCGTTGGCGTAAACAAAATCGTCGAACGGCCAATGGTGGTCAAAGGCCAGGTGGTCATCCGCAAGATGATGAACCTCTCCAGCTCTTTCGATCACCGCGTGGTCGACGGCATGGACGCAGCGCTCTTCATCCAGGCCATCCGTGGCTTGCTCGAACAACCTGCCACATTGTTTGTGGAGTAATGGAATGCAGACTTTGAACACCACGCTGCTGATTATTGGCGGCGGCCCTGGCGGTTATGTCACGGCGATTCGCGCCGGACAATTGGGCATCCCGACCATTCTCGTCGAAGGTCAGTCGCTGGGCGGCACGTGCCTGAACATCGGCTGCATTCCGTCGAAGGCGCTGATTCATGTGGCTGAGCAGTTTCATCAGACGCAGCATCACAGCCAGCATTCGGCGTTGGGCATCAATGTTTCCGCGCCGACCCTCGACATTGGCAAAAGCGTCGAGTGGAAGGATGGCATCGTCGATCGCCTGACCACTGGCGTTGCCGCGCTGCTGAAGAAGAACAAGGTTCAGGTGATCAACGGCTGGGCGAAAATCATCGACGGCAAAACCGTGGAAGTCGGCGATACGCGCATTCAGTGCGAGCATCTGGTACTGGCCACCGGTTCGACCAGCGTCAACCTGCCGATTCTGCCGATTGGCGGGCCGATCATCTCGTCCACCGAAGCGCTGGCGCCGACTTCAGTGCCCAAGCGCCTGATCGTGGTCGGCGGCGGTTACATCGGTCTGGAATTGGGCATCGCCTATCGCAAGCTCGGCGCCGAGGTCAGCGTGGTCGAGGCGCAGGATCGTATCTTGCCCGCTTACGATGCCGAACTGACGCAACCGGTGCATGACGCCTTGAAGCAACTTGGCGTGCAGCTGTACCTCAACCACAGCGTGCTGGGTTTCGACGGCACGCTGCAGGTGCGCGATCCCGAAGGCGAAACCTTGCAGCTGGAAACCGATCAGGTACTGGTCGCGGTCGGTCGCAAACCCAACACTCAAGGCTTCAACCTCGAAGCGCTGAACCTGGACATGAGCGGTGCGGCAATCAAGATCGACAGCCGTTGCCAGACCAGCATGCGTAACGTCTACGCGATCGGCGATGTCAGCGGCGAACCGATGCTCGCCCACCGCGCCATGGCTCAGGGCGAGATGGTTGCCGAACTGATCAGCGGCAAAACCCGCGAATTCAACCCGACCGCCATCGCCGCCGTATGCTTTACCGACCCGGAACTGGTGGTGGTCGGCAAGACTCCGGAAGAGGCCAAGGCTGCCGGGCTGGACTGCATCGTTTCCAGCTTCCCGTTCGCCGCCAATGGCCGGGCGATGACTCTGGAATCGAAAAGCGGCTTCGTGCGTGTGGTCGCACGTCGCGACAACCATGTGATTGTCGGCTGGCAGGCGGTGGGTGTCGGCGTGTCGGAACTGTCCACGGCATTTGCGCAAAGCCTGGAAATGGGCGCGCGGCTGGAGGATATCGGCGGCACCATTCATGCGCATCCGACCCTGGGTGAGGCCGTGCAGGAAGCGGCGTTGCGTGCCCTCGGGCATGCACTGCACCTGTAGGCCCCTTCGCGAGCAGGCTCGCTCCCACATTTGGAATGCATTTCCCTGTGGGAGCGAGCCTGCTCGCGAATTCTTGAGGGCAACACGATTTATCTGTGTGTCATCCGATAGTCCGGGCTGCGAAACCGCTCAAGAATGAAGTATTGTTGTGCCCATCCAAAAAAACGTCAGAAGCCTTGAACCGTTTCGGCGGTTGTTCAGTGATAGAGGGTGTCATGGGTAACGAAAGCATCAATTGGGACAAGCTGGGTTTTGACTACATCAAGACCGACAAGCGCTATCTGTCGTACTTTCGCAATGGCGAGTGGGACAAAGGCACCCTGACCGAAGATAACGTCCTGCACATCAGCGAAGGCTCCACTGCCCTTCACTATGGCCAGCAATGCTTCGAAGGCATGAAGGCCTATCGCTGCAAGGACGGCTCGATCAACCTGTTCCGCCCGGACCAGAACGCCCTGCGCATGCAACGCAGCTGCGCGCGTCTGCTGATGCCGACGGTCGACACCGAGCAGTTCATCGAAGCCTGCAAAGCCGTGGTGCGCGCCAACGAGCGTTTCATCCCGCCTTACGGCACTGGCGGCGCGCTGTACCTGCGTCCGTTCGTGATCGGTGTGGGTGACAACATCGGCGTGCGTACTGCGCCCGAGTTCATCTTCTCGATCTTCTGCATCCCGGTCGGCGCCTATTTCAAGGGCGGCCTGACCCCGCACAACTTCCAGATCTCCAGCTACGACCGCGCCGCGCCACAGGGCACCGGTGCCGCCAAGGTCGGCGGCAACTACGCTGCCAGCCTGATGCCGGGCTCGAAAGCCAAAAAAGCCAACTTCGCCGACGCGATCTACCTCGATCCGATGACCCACACCAAAATCGAGGAAGTCGGTTCGGCCAACTTCTTCGGGATCACCCACGACAACAAGTTCGTCACCCCGAACTCGCCGTCGGTTCTGCCGGGCATTACCCGCCTGTCGCTGATCGAACTGGCCAAATCGCGTCTGGGCCTGGAAGTGGTTGAAGGCGACGTGCTGATCGACAAACTGTCGGACTTCAAGGAAGCCGGTGCCTGCGGTACCGCTGCCGTGATCACCCCGATCGGTGGCATCAGCTACAACGACCACCTGCATGTGTTCCACAGCGAAACCGAGGTTGGCCCGGTGACCCAGAAGCTCTACAAAGAGCTGACTGGCGTGCAGACCGGCGACATCGAAGCGCCAGCGGGCTGGATCGTCAAGGTTTGAAGTGACCATTGTTGATGCTGGAAAAGCCCTCCATTGAGTGATTGATGGGGGCTTTTTGTTGGGGTAAAAGATCAAAAGATCGCAGCCTTCGGCAGCTCCTGCACGGTCTCTGTAGGAGCTGCCGAAGGCTGCGATCTTTTGATTTTTATTTCAATGTAATGCGTTTACCCGTCCGATCGGCAATCCCGCTCGCCTGCCCATTCTGCTGCTTGCCCATCCGCGCCTGGGTGATCAGTCCCGGAATCAACTCCCCTTCCGGCAGATTTTTCCAGAAACGCACCGGCAGATGCCCCTGCATGACCTTCGGGTTCAACCGCGCCGGGTTGAAGATGTGGCTGTAATAGGTCAGCCACAGATCGCCATGGGGGTCGTCGACGTTCTGCGCCAATTGCTGCCATTCAATCGGGCACTGGCGCTCGTGAATCAATTGCTCACCGTCGTAATACACACCGTCACGCGGCGTGGCGATCAACCAGCGGTGCTGGCCCATGCGTCCGATGAAGTGCTCGCTGGCGCTGTGCAAAATGTCATGGGCAGGTTCCTGCCAGGCCACGTATTGCGGACCGGGCAGATCCTTCGGCCGCTCGATGAAACGCACAAACGCATGCAGATGATGGGCCTCGCGGCTGACCTGTTTGATGCGCCGCTGCAACTCGCTGCCGAGTTTGTCGCCGGCCATCATCGCCGTGCGATCGCCATGACTGACTCGCCACAGCACTTCATACAACAGGCTCCAGCGTTGTTCGCCGCGATAACGAGCCGCTTGTTCTAGGGTGTCGAGCAGCGCGCGCGGGATACGCGCCTGAAACGGCCCCTGCCCTTCGGGCACGTGATCGTCGCTGGCAAACAGATCGCCCACACCTTCCGCCGCCCAACTGACCAGACTCGGGTCGATTTCATGACTGAGCAACCAGCGCGCCTGCTGCCGCCAGACATCGAACAGATCGTCACAATCAAGGCTGATCATCCCCACAGCCCCATCTGCTGCGGCATCGGCCGATCGCGCAATTGCTGATAGAGCATGTGACTGGTGACCTCGGCCTGTTGCGGGTGATAGTCGCTGGTGATGATGAACGGCTTGGCCTTGGCCAGCACACAGCGCATCCGCGCTACGTCTTCGTAACGGATGCGGCGCTGGCGACGCAGCTCGACCAGGCGTTCGGTGGTGCGCAAGCCGATACCGGGAATGCGCGCGATCAGGGTCGCGTCGGCGCGGTTCAGGTCCAACGGGAACACCTCGCGATTCTCCAGTGCCCAAGCCAGCTTCGGATCGATGTCGAGCGCCAGATTACCCGGCCCGTTGAGCAATTCATCGGCCCTGTAGCCGTAGCTGCGCAAGAGGAAATCAGCCTGATACAAGCGGTGCTCGCGCATCAGCGGTGGCGCGGCGAGTGGCACGCTTTTCGGGCTGTCGGGGATCGGGCTGAACGCCGAGTAATAAACCCTGCGCAGGCGAAAGTTGCCATACAGAGACTGGGCGCTGTGAAGGATGGTGCTGTCATCGGTGTCATCGGCACCGACGATCAGTTGCGTGCTTTGCCCGGCCGGGGCGAACTTCGCCGAGCGCGGCTCGTTCAGCACCGTCTGCACACCGGTGTAGATGGTGTTCATCGCTTGCTTGATCGACGTGATGTCTTTTTCCGGCGCCAGTGTCTGCAGGCTGGCGTCGGTGGGCAGTTCAATGTTGACGCTGAGGCGATCGGCGTAGCGCCCCGCTTCTTCGATCAAGGCAGGGTCGGCTTCCGGAATGGTCTTGAGATGGATGTAGCCGCGAAACTCGTGCTCTTCACGCAACAACCTGGCCACGCGTACCAGTTGCTCCATGGTGTAGTCCGCCGAACGGATGATCCCCGAGCTGAGAAACAGACCACTGACACAATTGCGCCGGTAGAAATCCATGGTCAGCGTGACGACTTCCTCTGGAGTGAACCGTGCACGCGGCACGTCGCTGGAACGGCGGTTGACGCAGTATTGGCAATCGTAAAGGCAGAAGTTGGTCAGCAAAATCTTCAACAACGATACGCAGCGCCCGTCCGGCGTATAGCTGTGGCAGATGCCCATGCCGTCCGTCGAACCGAGCCCGCTCTTGCCCTCGGAGCTGCGCTTGGGCGCGCCGCTGCTGGCGCAGGAGGCGTCGTACTTGGCGGCGTCGGCGAGGATGCTGAGCTTGTCGATGATTTGCATGGCGCGGGCTCTTTACTGTGTGCATATACAGTATAGAGTCAGGCGCGCGTGCACAAGATCGGCAACGACCCCTCGTCGGCGCAAGGCATAGATCAAAAGATCGCAGCCTTCGGCAGCTCCTACATGGATTGGGTAGGGTCGAGATTTATCGGATGTACGCGATTTCTGTAGGAGCTGCCGAAGGCTGCGATCTTTTGATCTGTCCGTCTACCGGCACCTCAAAGCCGAACCGCGCACTGATCTCTCTGCGTCCCAGCGCCGTCAGCGTCAACGCCCGACTGTCCAGATCCTGCGTCACCCATTTGCGCTTCAGCGCCGTTTGCAACAACGCCGCTCCCAGCGAGCCGCCCAGATGCG
This sequence comes from Pseudomonas sp., assembly GCF_035554175.1. Classification (GTDB taxonomy): domain Bacteria; phylum Pseudomonadota; class Gammaproteobacteria; order Pseudomonadales; family Pseudomonadaceae; genus Aquipseudomonas. Next base: position 173,162 of record NZ_DATMIV010000010.1, read on the forward strand.
GGCGGCGCATGCTCCAGTCCAGACATGGGCAGGCAAATTTTCGGCGCAGGGTGACGAGCGCCTGCGCATCGATGCCCAACCCCACAAACAGCGCCTCGCCGCTGTCGCTCAAGCGATACGCCAGCTCATCGGTCTGCACCAGCCAACCCTGCTCGACCAAACGATCATGCAGCAACACTGCCAGTGTCCCGGCCATGTGGTCATAGCAGGTACGGGCAAATTGCAGACGATCCGGCGTGTGCGATTTGAACGTCGGCGCGGCGTTCTGGCCGATCACCATCAACGCCTCCAGCGCTTGGGCGACGCGCGGATCGGCGAGGCTGTAATAGCGATGACGGCCCTGCACATGCAGGCGCACCAGCGCCAGATCCTTGAGCTTGCTCAGATGCGCGCTGGCAGTGGAAGCACTGACGTCGGCAATGGTCGCCAGTTCGGTGCTGGTACGGGCGTGGCCGTCCATCAGCGAGCAGAGCATTTTCGTCCGCGCCGGTTCGGCGATGGCGGCGGCGACTTGCGAGACGCCGATATCTTGATGCTCTGCGTGCATATTTCGCTCCCGAACGAATCGTCGCCTGCAAGGACTGGAGATAGTAGCAACACTTTCTCCGCTGACAAGGCTGCCAATCATGGACCCGCTTCGCGCTGCGACTCACGCCGATCCCTATCCTTATTACGCCGAACTCCGCGCTGCGGGCGGATTGGTCTTTCATCACGGGCTGAAACTGTGGGTTGCCAGCAGCGCACGGGCAGTAGAGGCGGTGTTGGCGCAGGCCGATTGTCGCGTGCGTCCGGCCTCGGAACCGGTTCCACAGGCGATTGCGACAGGAATGGCCGGCGAAGTTTTCGGCCGGCTGATGCGCATGAATGACGGCGAACGCCAGCGCTGTCCACGCTCGGCCATCGAACCGGCGCTTGAGTTGATCGATGACACAGCAGTGCATGAGTCAGTTGCGGCCCGACTATTCACCGCGGATGCAGATGGCCTCTGCAAAGCAATGTTTCGCGGCCCGGTCGCGGTTGTCGCGACATTGCTCGGCTTCGCTCCGGCACAGAGCCGCACCATCAGCGAACTGACCGCTGATTTCGTCGCGTGCCTCTCGCCGTTGAGCAACGACTCGCAAATTGCCGCTGCTCATGCTGCGGCGGCGCAGTTACGCGGCTCTTTCATCGAGCTGTTGGCCGATGCCGAAGTGAGCAGCGCCTTACTGGCGGGGATCAGGCAGCGTTTCGAAGGCGACCCAGACGCCTTGGTTGCCAATCTGATCGGCCTCTGCTCGCAGACCTTCGATGCCTGTGCCGGGTTGATCGGCAACGCATTGATCATGTTGCAGCGTCAGCCTGAATTACGCGCCGCACCCAGGGAGAATCTGCTGGCGGAAGTTCAACGCTTCGACCCACCCGTGCAGAACACCCGCCGGTTCTTGGCCGCTTGCTGTGAAATCGACGGCATGCGCCTTGCGGCAGGTGATGTGGTGCTGCTGCTGATGGCCTCGGCCAACCGGGATCCAGCGTTGAACGAACAGCCTGACCGGTTTCTGCTGCAGCGGCCGAATCGGCGCAGTTTCAGTTTTGGCAACGGTCGGCATGCGTGTCCGGGGCAAGGGCTGGCGATGACTATTGCCGCTGCGACCTTGAATAAAATCCTTGCCAGTGGCCTTGATCTGGATAGCCTCGCCTGGTATTACGGGCCTTCGCTCAATGGGCGGATTCCACTGTTCAGCATTGGCGGCGCCTGATGGTCAGTCTTCGCGAGCAGGCTCGCGCCCACAATGTCGAGGTCATCACCAAGCCATGTGGGAGCGAGCCTGCTTGCGAAGAGACCTGCGCAGTCACCGCCACTTGGTGATCAAACCGCCCACTGCATTATCAACCAGCCATTCGCCCCGCTGATCAACACAAACAGCCCCCACGCCAGCACCCGGGTCGGCCAGCGATTGACGAACGCCCCCATCAATTGCCGGTCGTTGGTCATGCGAATCAGCGGATACAAGGCAAACGGCAATTGCAGGCTCAGCACAACCTGACTCAACACCAGCAACTGGCCAATCGCGCCATCACCGAGCAGCCACACACCGATGAACGCTGGAATCAGCGCCAGCCCGCGAGTGATCAACCGCCGCTGCCAGCACGGGATCCGCAGGTTCAGATAGCCCTCCATGATCACCTGCCCGGCGATGGTCCCGGTGAAGGTCGAACTCTGCCCCGACGCCAGCAGCGCCACGCCGAACAACACACTCGCCAGCGCACCGCCGACCAGTGGGTCGAGCAAGTGATAGGCATCCTGAATGTCGACCACATCGGTATGCCCGGATTGGTGAAACGCCGCTGCGGCGAGAATCAGAATCGCCGCGTTGACCAACAGCGCCAGCGCCAGCGAGCCGATGGTGTCGATGCGCGCCAGTTTTACCGCGTCCTGCTTGCTCGCCAGATCCTTGCCGATCATCCGCGTCTGCACGATCGAGGTGTGCAGATAAAGGTTATGCGGCATCACCGTGGCGCCGAGAATGCCGATCGCCAAATACAGTGGCGCAGCATCGCCGATGGCTGACAGCGAAGGCTTGAAGCCCTGCGCTACGTCTGGCCAGTACGGCTTGATCAATAGCAGCTCAACAAAGAAACACCCGCCAATGGTCGCGACCAGCACCAGCATGATCGCTTCGAGACGGCGGAAACCGCGATTCTGCAAGGCCAGCACCAGCAGCGTATCGAACGCCGTCAGGGCGATGCCGAAAGTCAGCGAACAACCGAGCAGCAAATGAAACGCCAGCGCGCAGCCGAGCACTTCGGCAAGGTCGGTGGCGATGATCGATATCTCTGCCAGGACCCATTGCAACCTCGCGGTCGGCGTGCTGTAGCGCTCGCGGGACAGTTGCGCCAGATCGCGGCCGGTGGCGATGCCCAGCCGCGAGCACAGGCACTGCACGACCATGCCCGCCAGACTCGCGAGCAGCACCACAAACAGCAGGCTGTAACCAAAGCGCGATCCGGCTTCGATCGCGGTCGCCCAGTTGCCCGGATCCATGTAGCCGATCGACACCAGCAAACCTGGGCCGGCAAAACGCAGCACGCGCTTGAAGAACGAGGCAGTCGGATCGACCGCGACACTGCCGGCCACTTCCGGCGGACAAAACGGCGCGGTGGCGATTTTGGGAAAACTGAATTTCACGCACACATCCAGAAACAAACACGGGAGCCGGGCAGCTTAGTCGTTTCGAACGAAGCGTTGAAGAGCAAAAGATCGTCCGATCGCGGCCCGAGCCTTCGGCCGCTCCTACCTGTGGAATGCGGTCTCTTGATCTTATTGACTCACGCCCAGCAACTGCTCGCGCAACTCGGGACTGCGCGTTCGCGGATCCAGCCAGATATCAAAAAACGCCTTGGCAAATTGCGCATCTTCAATCTCGTGTTGCAGCTTCTGCCCCACAAAAAAACGCGCACCCTGCCCCGGCAGATACACACCAGTAATGCGGGTGCCGGCCTGCACATCGACAAACGATTGCTGCATCTGCACTTGCCAACCGGCCAGTTGCGCCGGGCTGACGCGGGAGCCGTTCAGGCGCTTGATCTCATCGACACTGGTACTGACCAGATCGTCGCGCGAGATCGCACGGCGGTAGATCAGCTCCAGCGCAAAGGGCTGGCCATCCACCAAAGGTCGCCCGGTACTCCACAGGCGCGCGCTGTAGACGTCGAAGCCGAACACGCTGAAATCGCCACTGCCGATGATCTGCGCACCCGGCACAGCATCCTGCCAATTGGCCCATGTCGGCGTCAGCAGCAATGCCCACAAGCCGATGCCACAACATCCACGTGCAAGCTTCGGTGTTCTTTTCATCGCGGTATTGTCTCCGCTGCATGCTGATGTTCAGAGCATAGCCGCATTCGCCCATGGAATTTTGTATACAAAACTTGCACGCATAGGCAGCAATCTTCAGTGAGCAATGTTAACGTGACTCACCATTATTGACCGAGACACTTACGTGCTGATCCTCAAACTGCTGCTGATTCCCGGTTTTCTCCTGCTGATCTCGTTGGCGGGCAAACGCTGGGGGCCGAGCGTGGCCGGGTGGCTGTCGGGGTTGCCGGTGGTGGTCGGGCCGATTCTGTTCTTCCTGGCGATCGAACAAGGCCAGCAGTTTGCCGCGCAATCCGCCGTCGCGGCGCTGTCAGCGATGTTCGCGATGATCGCCTTCTGCATTACGTATGCGCAGGTCGCACAGCGGGCGACTTGGCCATGGGCATTGGCGGCTTCATTGAGCGTTTGGGGCGTGCTGGCACTGCTGTTGTCGGTGATTCCGGCGTCCTTGCCGTTCTCGGTGGTCGTCGCGTCCGTTGCGCTGTTGGCATCGCCGTATCTGTTTCCCGAGGTGCAGCCGGCGGTGAACGGGCCAGCACCGAAGTCGGACAGATTGATCTGGCGGATGATTGCCGGTGCGGCATTAACGCTGCTGGTGACGCTGCTTGCCAGCACCGTCGGCGAACGCTGGAGCGGCCTGCTCGCGGTGTTCCCGGTGCTCGGCAGCGTGATGGCGGTTTTCTCGCAACAGACTCGCGGGCCGGCGTTCACTGCGGCGCTATTGCGAGCGACGGCAACCGGCATGTATTCGTTCTCGGCGTTCTGTCTGGTGTCGGCATTGACCTTGCCCAGCATGGGCCTGAGCAGTTTTGTGGTGGGCGTGGCAGTGTCGGTAGCCATGCTCGGCGTGACCCGCAAACTGCTGGCCAGACCCGCCCCCGCCAACACTACTTCAACCCAACCTTGAAACACACTCGTGGCGAGGGAGCTTGCTCCCGCCGGGCAGCGAAGCGGCCCCAAACCCATCCGACTCAGCACACCTGACGCACCAAAGTGTCCGCTTTTCCAGTGCTGCGCCCTGGAGCGGGAGCAAGCTCCCTCGCCACAATTGCACCGTGTCCAGACGAGCCGGACTGGAGTGATCACGCTCTGCGTGGGATGATCGCCCGCCTCGCGCGACCATTCACCGGAGATTCACATGTCATTGTTGAGCAAAAAAGCCGCCGTCCTGATACTGGCTGCCGTCGCCGGATTCGCCGCGATCAACGCGCACGCCGCCAGGGAAAAAGTCAAAACCGAAAAGGTCTCGATGCTCGACGGCAAGTTCTCCTTCGTCCTGCCCAAAGGGTTCGTCGCCGACCCGCTGCCCGCCAGCCCGAGCGGCGCCAAGGGCACGATGTACACCAACCAGACCACCAAAACCGTGGTCATCGCCGCCGAAAATCAGATCCCGCAAGGGCAGAACGTCAAGGACAACGACGGTGAATTTCTCGACGGCAGCGTGTCGAGTTTCATCGACGACCAACGCAAGGCGCTGCCGGATTTCAACAAGCTCAGTGAGAAAAGCCTGACTCAGAAAGGCACTGGCCTGGGTTTGCGTCAGGTTGACAGCACGGCCACTCAGGGCGGTGGCCAGACGCTGAACACCACGTTGCTGGCTGGCTCCGGGACGAAAATGGCGCTGGTGCAGGTGATTTCCCGCGCCAGCGACAAAAAGGCTCACGACGCCCTGGTAAAAGCCATCGTCAAGGATTGAGCCGCTGCAACCAGCCATTCAAGTCGCGCAGTTCGGCCGCAGTGATGCTGTGGCCGGCGCCGGGATAAGCGTGAAACTCGGGTTGGTAGTCGAGCTTCTGCAGCAGAGCATTGGCCTCGGTGCCATGGCGGTAAGGCACCGGATCATCGGCGGTGCCATGGCCGATGAAAATGCTCAGCGGCAGCGGCGGTTGCCCGGGCTTGAGTTCGGCCTTCAGTACCGGCAACAAGCGCCCGCTCAACGCGGCAAATCCGCCCACGACCACTGGCGCTCGCAGGCCGACTTCGTAGCTCATCATCGCGCCCTGGCTAAAGCCGATCAGGTACACCTTGTCCGGCGCGGCGTGATATTTCTTCGCGGCCTGGGCGATGAAGTCGCGCAGCTTCTGGCCGCTGACCTTCAGATCGTCGGTCTCGCCGTTGTAGGCACCTTCGCCTTTTTTGCGAAACCACTGGTAACGTCCCTCACCCAGCGACATTGGCGCGCGCACCGACAGGTAGTTGTACTGCGTCGGCAGTTGAAATTTCATACCGATCAGATCGGCCTCGTTACTGCCGTAGCCGTGCAGGAAAATCACCAGCGGACGCGGCTTGGCGTCGGCGTGAACCTGTTCGAGGTATTTGAGCGGCAGATCCGATTGCAGGGTCGTTTGTGCGTGGACGGCGGTGGATGCGAGCAGGGTCAGCAGAGCGAAGACTTTCAACATTGAGCGTTCCTTCACAGCGTGTCGGGTTCGCGTGGGAGCCTAACATTGCAGAGTGAAGATCTAAATCTAGTGGTGTTGCTGGTGGCCCTTTCGCGAGCAAGCTCGCTCCCACAAGGGAATGCATTCAAATGTGGGAGCGAGCTTGCTCGCGAAGAGGTCCGAAAACTCACTCGCAATCCATCAGTCGTTGGTCAGCTTCCCGGTACGAAACGGTATCCGCCCCGCCACCTTCGCCTGCCAGATCCCCGGTTCGGTATAGCGCCCGCGATCGATCGCGAACAGAACTCCGCTGGTGCCGGCGCGCACGGTGGTCACGCGATCCTGCAACGGATCGACTACCTCGAACAGCGCATCGCCCTGCTCTACCCATTCACCGGCATTGCGCAGGAAGCTGACCACGCCATGGTGCGGGGCGAACAGATATTCGGTGCCTTCGAATGGCAGGCCCTCACAGCACTCGCTCGGCGCCGCCGGCCATTCACCGCTGATGAAACCCTGCTCGGCGAGAAAGCCCAGAATCGCCTCGCAATTGGCCTGCGCCTGATCGACGCGGGTGTCGCCCATGCTGCCCAATTCCAGCGTGGTCGCCAGATTCGCCGCTGGAATCGCCGCGTTGGGGAATGCCCGGGCCAGACGCAGCCACGGCGTCGAGCAGGACTCGTCAAACGAGCTACCACCGGAGTCCTCACACAGCAACGCCACGCCCGCCTTCAGTCGAGCGGCCAGCGATCGCCATTGCGGCCAGTGTTGCGGCAGTGCGTAGAGGTGAATCGCAGCGTCGAAGTCGCAATGCAGATCGAGGGTGATATCGGCGTCGCAAGCGTGGCGCAGCAACAGCCTATGCAAGGCTTGCAGTTGCGAGACCGGCGCCGGCAACTCATCGAACACCTGCGCCATTGCCTGGCGGATGAGTGCGATATTGGCCTGGGCATCCGCGCCCAGTTGCTCGCCGACCAACGCGGCCACAGGGGCGCTGAGCTCGACGAATGCCCGGTTGAAATTTTTGCCGCTGCCCAGCTCGAAGCGGCCCATGTGATTGCCTTGCAGATGCTGATCCAGCCCAATCGGGTTGGCCACCGGCACCAGTTCGACAACGCCTTGCAAGCGGCCCTGCTGTTCCAGTTCGTTAAGGCGCAGCTTGAGTTCCCACGCGGTGCGCATGCCCGGTAATTCGTCGGCGTGCAGGCTGGCCTGGATATACACCTTGCGGCTGCCCGCACCGTAACGAAACACACTGAGTGAGCGCTCGCTGCCCAAGTGGCTCCAGGGCAGAACGTGGTCGATGCGTTGCATGGCAAACTCCTGAATGGCTGATATCACGCAATTCCCTTGTGGGAGCGAGCTTGCTCGCGAATGCGTTACGTCAGACGATGAATAGGTCGAATGTTAAACCGCTTTCGCGAGCAGGCTCGCTCCCACAGGGAATGTCCACCAATAGGAAAGCATAAAAAAAGTGGCCACTGCGCAAACGGTGGCCACTTTTTCTTACGGCTTATTACTGGCCGTATACGTCAAAGTCGAAGTACTTGTCCTGGACTTTCTTGTACTCGCCATTGGCGCGGATTTCGGTGATGGCTTTGTTGAACTGCTCAGCCAGCGCGGTATCGCCCTTGCGCACTGCAATGCCGGCGCCGCCGCCGAAATATTTGGCGTCTTCGTAGGTCGGTCCGACGAATTCGAAGCCCTTGCCGGCGTCGGTTTTCAGGAAACCGTCGCTGAGGTTGACCGAGTCGGCCAGCATCGCATCGATACGCCCGGAAACCATGTCGAGATTGGCTTCCTGCTGCGAGCCGTAGCGCACCAGTTCGATCCCGGCCGGCACCAACACTTCGGTTGCGTAACGGTCGTGGGTACTGGCACGCAACACACCGACTTTCTTGCCCTTGAGCTCGGTCAGCGGGTCTTTGACGCCCGAGCCTTGCTTCATCACGAAGCGGGCTGGGGTGTGGTAGTACTTGATGGTGAAATCGACGTTTTTCTTGCGGTCATCGGTGATAGTCATCGACGACAGAATCGCGTCGATCTTCTTCACTTTCAGCGCCGGGATCAGACCATCGAACTCTTGCTCGACCCAGGTGCATTTGACGTTCATCTGCGCACACAGCGCGTCGCCGATGTCCACGTCAAAACCAGTGAGTTTGCCGTCAGGGGTTTTCATCGAGAATGGCGGGTAACCGGCTTCGATACCGATGCGGATCGGCTTGGCGTCGGCGGCCACAGCGGTCAGGGACAACATCGACAGTGCCAGGGCACCGAACATCACTAGCTTTTTCATTTATTACTCCCGTGCGGAGGCTTTTATTGGCAGCTTTGGATTCAGCGTTCGGTCATGGCGTGGTAACGGCAAAAACCGAAGTGGCCGGCAGTCTATGGCGACGCGCACAGGGGCAATTGTTTTTAAGCGACAAATACTTACAGAACTTCGGCGCACGCATTGACGAGGGTCAACGCGTGCGCCGTGGTGGTGCAAAGGCTGTAGGACAAGACTGTATTCAGAGCAAAAAACGATGATTCCCCCTGTAGGAACCGCCGAAGGCTGCGATCTTTTGATCTTGATCGCGAGAAGCAAGATCAAAAGATCGCAGCCTTCGGCAGCTCCTACACAGGGATCAGCATTCGCAAGCGACAGGGGCGCTGGCTGCTGACGCCGAGCTCAGTTTGAAGCCTTCATCCAGCCATCCGGTGACGCCACCAATCATCTCTTTGACCGGATAACCCAACGCGGCAAGTTTCACTGCAGCCTTGTTCGCGCCGTTGCAATGCGGCCCGGCGCAATACACCACGAACAAGCTGTTTTTCGGGTATTCGGCCAAGCGATCCGCCGTGAGCAAGCGTGTCGGGATATTGATCGCCCCCGGCACGTGTCCGCGCTCGAAAGCCAGTGGCCCCCGCACATCCACCAAAACAAAGTCGACCTCCCCGGCCTCCTGGCTGCTGAATACGTCAGAGCAATCGGTTTCGAAGGTCAGGCGGTTGCTGAAATGCATCAGGGCTATGGCCGATGAGGCGGCAGGAATTTCGCGAACCAGGCTGGTCATGCGGTGTTGCTCCTTTGTCGGTGTGATGTGAACAGACTTTATCGAGGCGCCGCTTGCCGCTACAGTGGCGTACAAGACACCGACCGGGAGTTTTCCGCCAAATGCCCACTCACCCGAATCTGGTTGCCATTCTGGCCTACGATGGCCTCTGCACATTCGAGTTCGGCATCGCCGTGGAGATCTTCGGCCTGGCCAGGCCAGAGTTCGATTTCCCCTGGTACGAGCATGCGATCGCCGCGGTCGATCAAGGCCCGATGCGCGCCATGGGCGGGATTCAAGTGCTGGCCGATGGCGGCCTCGAACTGCTCGCCGAAGCGCGTACCATCGTCATCCCCGGCTGGCGCGACCGCAACGCCCCTGTACCGCCAGCGCTGATCGAAGCGTTGCGCCGCGCCCATGACCGTGGTGCTCGTTTGCTGTCGATCTGCTCTGGCGTGTTCGTCCTTGCGGCCAGCGGCTTGCTCGACGGCCACCGCGCCACCACCCACTGGCGCTACACCAGCGAACTGGCGCAACGCTTCCCGGCCATTGAAGTCGATCCGGATGTGCTTTACGTCGACGCCGGTCAGTTGATCACCTCCGCCGGCAGCGCCGCCGGCATCGATGCCTGCCTGCATCTGGTGACGCGCGACTTCGGCACCCAGGTCGCCAACACCGTCGCGAGGCGTCTGGTCATGTCGCCGCAACGCACCGGTGGCCAGGCACAATTCATCCCCACGCCGGTCAGCCCGACACCACGCAGCGACTTGTCGCGCGTCATGCAATGGGCCCGCGAACGCCTGCACGAACCGCTGGAAGTCCGCGATCTGGCCAGCGAAGCAGCAATGAGCGAGCGCACCTTTCTGCGGCGCTTCACCGAAGCCAGCGGCCAATCGCCCAAGGCGTGGCTGCAGCATGAACGCCTGGCGCGGGCGCGAGAATTGCTCGAGAGCACCCATCAACACACCGAGCAGATCGCCCAGCGCTGCGGCTATCGCTCGGTGGAAAGTTTTCGTGTGGCGTTTCGCAGTGTGGTGGGCGTACCGCCATCGGTTTATCGGGAGCGGTTTGGGCGGGAGGGTAAAGCGATTTGTTGACGAGTCTGGCAATGGGTTGTCGAAATGCGCATTGGAAATAACAAAGACGCCGATGAATGGCGTGCTCGGCGAAAATATAAGCGCTTTCTCTGCAGGTGATCTGGCACACCTGAATTCGATAGTTTCTTGACCTTTTTACAGTTGTAACAACCGCAACACTTTCAGACGCGTCCTACATCCATCACTTCTTCGTTGCTTTAGCGTCCGCTTCGTTTTTAAACAGCGGACAAGGACGCTCATGGCTCGCAAGAAAGACATCCCCCGGGTCCAAAACCTGCCAGAGGGAGACGGACACCACATCACCACCCGCTACATGACTGCCAGCGAACTTGCTGAGCGCGAGGCCGCGCATGGCGCTTATGAAGACATGCTGGCGCGGCAGCAGGCCCATGAAGACCGACTTCGCAACCAGGTCATACAGCAACAGCAAAATAGAAGCGGCTGTGTGTTTGTGAAAAGTTGCAAGCTGCCGGACGGTGTTATCAATGATGCCAATCCATCCGGATTTATACCGGTTGGGAAAATTTCGGATTATGGAACGCTGTCCTTGCTAGCGGGGCGTGAGCGTGACTCGGCCGGGAATATCTCACTAAAGGCTGTTGGCGCCACCAATCTGCAGGCATCCATCGGAGCTTTTGCTCTCGGCAGCTCTGGCAGTCTGAGCGCCAGCACTGCGACCGCAAGTAGCACAAGCCTGGCCACCGGCGGTGTCGTCGCAGGGGGGTTGCTCGGATTGGTTGCGCTACTGTGGCCATCGAGTCTCGCCGATAGCGCTCTCTACACAGACGAGCAACTACAGTCGCTCGAGACAGCTCGGACTCGGGTTCGATTGCATGTAGAACAGCAGCCCGACGGCACGGTGAAAGGATACGGATACAACACTCAAACGCGCAGCGATTGGGAAATGATTCCTGTCGTCCAGTTCGTCAAGCAAGGCGCCTCGTACGTCGCAGATTTTGGCAATGGGTCGACCCTACTCTGGACTCCCTCAGTAGACTCGTCACGCGGATCGGCAATTCCGCCGCTGGAGGGTGCACCGCAGGTTCCGCACATCTGGGTATACCCGCCGACCGAGCAGGCGGACAAAATCATTGTCAATCCGGTTTACCCGCCTGAGTACCAGGATTTTATTCTGGTCTTTCCGGCTGACTCGGGAATAAAGCCTCTTTACATTGTCTTGGCACTTGAGTTCGACGCTGCCAACTACCATGGAAAAAAAGACACGCCGGTCAAAAGCAAAGGTCCCTCGAATGGGCAGAAGGCTTTGGAGAGTTCGGTTCAGGTAAAGCCTACATCTGCGCGCAGGATTGGAGTCGATCCCGATGCCAATGAGTTGGTCGTTTTTGATCGCACTGGTGGTGAGGTCTACCACGGACACGTAAGACCATGGAATAAGCTTCATCAAGACATGAAAAACGCATTGATCAAAGCCAAGAAAGTAGACAGCAAGGGCAATATTCTGGGAGCAAGAAAGTGAGCCTCACCTACCAAGACCCGTCAATAGATCATGATGAATCCATACGATTACTGGCCAGCGGCGCTCAGGAAAATGTCATTCGCGCACTGATTTCCATTGGTTTGAATGAACCCGATGGCAGTTGGGCAGAGGAAATCTGCTCCAAGTACCTCTCCAGCGAAACCGAAGCGATTGCCGCCTCTGCCATCACCGCCCTGGGCCATATCGCTCGTCGGCATGGAAGACTGGATACCGAAACCGTTTTGCCGGCGCTCGAAAACGTAAGGCGTCGGATGCCCTCGTTGCAGGGCGTCATTGAGGACACGATTGACGATATAGAGATGTTCACCTGAGCATCCGAAGTTGCAAGCGTCTGGATGAGGGTGGCTTCAGCCAGACGCACGTTCCTCAGACCTCAATCCTCCCGCGTCAAAACCTCCAGCAACTCAATTTCAAACACCAGATTCGAATTCGGCGCAATCTTGCCCATGCTGCGCTCGCCGTACCCCAGATGCGCGGGCACCAGCAATTTGCGTTTGCCGCCCACCTGCATGCCCATCAGGCCTTGATCCCAGCCTTTGATCACCCGGCCCGTGCCGATTACGCACTGAAAAGGTTTGCCTCGGCTGAAGGAAGAATCGAACTCAGTGCCGTCTTCCAGCCAGCCGGTGTACTGGGTGGTGATCAGGGCGCCTTTGACCACGGTTTTGCCGTCGCCCGGTTGCAGGTCGATGATTTGCAGTTCGTCTGTCATGTCGTTGGCTCTGTCGAGATTGTCGCGGACGGCGTTTTTCGCAGAATCCGTCGCCGATGGCAATCCATGGAACCGAAAACACGCAGCGCCGCTCACATAGGTATCGACATCGTATGACGACAAGGATGCTTTGATGACCGACTCTAGATTGCTGCGCAGTTTCATTCCGCCCTACATCCTCAACCGCATCATTGCCCACGGTTCGGAGCCGCAGCGCAGTGCCGCGATGCAGACGCTCAACCATGTGCGCAGCCTGTTGCCCAATCCCGGCCGCCCTTCGCAGCCGCCGGCGCGGGCAATTCTGCCGGAAGCCACCAAGCCCGGCCTGGCGCGGCGCAGCGTGCATGATGCGCAGAACAAAATGCTTCTGCCGGGCATGCCGGTGCGCCTGGAAGGCCAGCCGCCGTCGGGCGATCCGGCGGTCGATGAGGCTTACGATGCGTTGGGCGCCAGCTATGACTTCTTCTGGAAAGTGCTCGGTCGCGATTCGATCGACAATCAAGGCTTTGCCCTGATTGGCAGCGTGCATTATGGCCAGGGCTACGAGAACGCATTCTGGAACGGTGCGCAGATGGTCTTCGGTGACGGCGACGGCGAAATCTTCCAGCGTTTCACCCGTTCGCTGGACGTGATTGGCCATGAACTGGCCCATGGCGTCACCGAGAGTGAGGCCGGTCTGGTTTACGCCAACCAGTCCGGTGCGTTGAACGAGTCGCTATCGGACGTATTCGGTGTGCTGACCAAGCAATACACCCTGGGCCACACGGCCGAGCAGGCGGACTGGTTGATCGGCGCCGACCTGCTGATGCCGAAAATCCAGGGCAAGGGCCTGCGCTCGATGTCGCACCCCGGCACGGCGTATGACGACCCATTGCTGGGCAAGGATCCGCAACCGGACCACATGCGCAAGTTCGTCATCACCAGCGAAGACAATGGCGGGGTGCACATCAATTCCGGCATTCCCAACCGCGCGTTTTATCTCGCGGCCCGAGCGTTCGGCGGCTTTGCCTGGGAGAAAGCCGGCCCCATCTGGTACGACACGCTGTGCGATGATCGCTTGAGCCAGGACGCGACGTTTGACGCGTTCGCCAAATTGACCATCGAGCACGCCGGCCAACGCTTCGGCGCCAAAGCGACTGAAGCCGTGCAGGACGCCTGGGCGCAGGTCGGCATCGAATAATCCGAGGAGGCTGTATGAAAACGCTACCCGAGCTGGATGACGAATCCGTTTTGCGCGTATCTCGCCAGGGTGGCGTTGCAGCGATCCACAGCCTGAGCCGCCCACGGGAAATCGAATTCGCGCGATGCGACATCAGCCAGCGCTCAAGAATCTGCTCGGTGCTGGAAGGATGTCTGCCGCTGGACAGCAAGAAATCCGGACGCGGGGATCAACGCTTCTATCAGATTGAAGTGCGCTACAAGTCCGGGGAAATGGTGTTGAAGGTGCCGGAGGATCAGGCGCCGGGGGAGCTGGTGCATCTTTGGGACAAGGGGGAGCTTGTATAAAAGCTCCCCGCGGTGTTCAGGCTATTTCTCGACCGGCTGCATCTCGACAATCGTGCCGTTGGTGATCATTACCATGACGTAGTGATCGTTGATCTGCACCCACTGCGCTTGCTCGATCGGCGCTTTCAGACCTTTGGCTTTCCAGTTCTTCAACGCCTTTTCCTCGCGCTGGTACATTTCCGGCGCGCGGTCGTTGACCTTCAGTTGGCGGTCGCTGGTCGGCGATTGCACCTGAGGGTCGCTTGAGGTTTGCGCCGCTTGAACAAGGGGACTGATCGCGGCAATACCGGCGACAAGGGCCAGGCTGGCGATTAGGGTTTTACTGTTCATCGGTGAACCTCTTTGTGATGGGTAATACCTGAACTCCGACTGCGCGGCGCGGGAAACATTCCTTGTTTTTTGCCGGAGGTGGCCGTTGGAGGGCTTTGTCCATCAGACCGCCATCGCTGGCAGGTCAGCTCCCACAGGGGTTGTGTTGCACCACATTTTTTGACGTGAGCTCCGGTCCTTGTAGGAGTGAGAGCAGGAGCAAAAGCAAGATCAAAAGATCGCAGCCTTCGGCAGCTCCTACAGTTGGATTGGGCAAAACCTCTAGATCAGGTCGGCTGTCAGGCCGCCATCGCGAGCAGGCTCGCTCCCACAGAAAAGCAAAAGATCGCAGCCCTCGGCAGCTCCTACACGATGAGCGTAAGCTCGAGTGCTTTTGATCTTGATCCACGGGCGACGTCGGAAGGCTGAGTGGAGGGATTGATCCGGGCGTGGGAGCGCAGCGACCGTCTGGCGCAGCCAGACACAGCGGGAGGAGGTGCAGCGAAGCAAACCGGAGACGCTGCGCCCGGATCGGTCCCGGAGCGAAGGAACCCGAGCCTGCGAGGGCCGAACGCGGGAGCAAGCGTTTTTTTGCTTACTTTTTTTAGGCGTTTGTAAAAAAAGTGAGTCGCCGTCAGGGCGAAACCCTAAGCCGCCGTTACCGCAGCAATGGATATGTACTCGGTCAGCCAGGACTAATATCGCTTGATGCGACGCAGGCTCGCTCCCACAAATGCGCCAAGAACTGAGGCCATTGATCCGCCCCACGCATCAATCCATGCCAACAATGCAATTAACAGATTGTTACATCTGCGCCACCATCCACCTCAATAAAAACCGTGCGCCGCTTCTCCGTAGCGCACGTCATAAAAGCGGTGGAGTACTTTTCTATGACAGCCTCAATCCCACATAACGGCTCGCGGGCCGGTGCCATTTTCCGGGTGACCTCGGGCAACTTCCTCGAACAGTTCGACTTCTTTCTGTTCGGCTTCTACGCCACGCAGATCGCGGCGGTGTTCTTCCCGGCGAGCAGCGAGTTCGCCTCCCTGATGATGACCTTTGCAGTATTCGGCGCCGGTTTCCTGATGCGGCCGCTGGGCGCCATCGTGCTGGGTGCATACATCGATGATGTCGGGCGGCGCAAAGGCCTGATCGTGACTCTGTCGATCATGGCCAGCGGCACGATCCTGATTGTGCTGGTGCCCGGCTACGAAACCATCGGCCTGTTTGCCCCGGCGCTGGTGCTGATCGGGCGGCTGCTGCAAGGCTTCTCGGCCGGTGCGGAATTGGGCGGTGTTTCTGTCTATCTTTCCGAGATTGCCACGCCCGGTCGCAAAGGCTTTTTCACTGCCTGGCAGTCGGCCAGTCAGCAAGTGGCGATCATCGTGGCCGCCGCGCTGGGCTACGGTCTGAACCAGTGGATGGAGCCGCAGGCAGTGGGCGCGTGGGGCTGGCGCATTCCGTTTTTCGTCGGCTGCATGATCGTCCCGTTCATCTTTTTTCTGCGCCGTAACCTGGCGGAAACCGAAGAGTTCGCCGCACGCAAACATCGCCCGAGCATGGGCGAAGTGTTCCGCACCCTCGGCCAGAACTGGGGCGTGGTACTTGGCGGGATGTTGATGGTCGCGCTGACCACCACCGCGTTCTACCTCATCACCGTGTACGCGCCGACCTTCGGTAAAACCGTGCTGCACCTGAGCACCTCCGACGCATTGCTGGTGACGCTGCTGGTCGGTGTGTCGAACTTTTTCTGGCTGCCGATTGGCGGCGCGTTGTCGGATCGCATCGGCCGTCGCCCGGTGCTGATCGGCATGGCACTGCTGGCGCTGGCCACGACTTATCCGGCGCTGTCGTTCCTGGTGCAGTCACCGAGCTTCACCAACATGCTGCTGTCGCTGTTGTGGCTGTCGTTTATCTACGGTCTGTACAACGGCGCGATGATCCCGGCGCTGACCGAAATCATGCCGGTGCAAGTGCGCGTGGCCGGTTTCTCTCTGGCCTACAGCCTGGCCACGGCGATTTTCGGCGGCTTCACCCCGGCGATGTCGACCTTCCTGATCCAGTACACCGGCGACAAAGCCGCGCCGGGTTACTGGATGAGCATCGGTGCGCTGTGCGCCCTGTGCGCCACGCTTTATCTGTACCGCCGTGCCGGTGGTCGTCTGCAACCTGTCGCGGCCTGAGGAAAACTCGCCATGAAAAAACTGTTTACTGTCACCGCCCTGCTCGCCGGTCTTGCGTTCAACCTCGCGGCTCAGGCCGAAGAATTGAGCGTGATGACCTCCGGCGGCTTCACTGCCGCTTACAAGATTCTCGGGCCAAAGTTCGCCGCCGCCAGCGGCAACACCCTGACCACCAGCCTCGGCCCGTCGATGGGCAAGGCACCGGAAGCGATCCCCAATCGTCTGGCGCGCGGTGAGCACGCCGACGTGGTGATCATGGTCGGCTATGCCCTCGATGAGCTGATCAAACAAGGCAAGGTCGATCCTGCGTCCCGCGTCGAACTGGCGGATTCACGGATCGGCATGGTGGTGCGTGAGGGCGCGCCAAAACCTGACATCAGCAGCGTCGACGGCCTGAAGAAAACCCTGCTCGACGCGCAATCGGTGGCCTACTCCGACAGCGCCAGCGGCGTGTACATCGAGCAGCAGCTGTTCAAGAAACTCGGCATCGAAGATCAGCTGAAACCGAAAGCGAAGATGATCGCCAGGATCCCGGTGGGTTCGGTGGTTGCCACTGGCGACTATCAGTTGGGCTTCCAGCAGGTCAGCGAATTGCTGCCGGTGCCGGGCGTGAGTTTCGTCGCGAAGATTCCGGAGTCGGTGCAGTCGGTGACGCGTTTCGCTGCCGGTATTCCGGTCAAGGCCGAACACCCGGAAGAAGCCAAAGCCCTGCTCGCCTACCTCGCTGCACCGGCCGCCCAGGCTGACGTGCAGGCCACCGGGCTGGATTCGATCAAGCGCTGATCGCTGGCGGCTGGACGCGCATTTCCACGACCAGCCGCTCCAGTTCCAGTGCCGCCGGGGTTAACGTACGGTCCCGACGCTTGATGATGCCGACACTGCGCATCACCTGCGGCTCGGTCAGCGGCACCCGTGTCAGGATCGGATGATCCGGCCCGGGCATCGCCATCAACGGCACCGCTGCCACGCCCAACCCCGCCTCGACCAGCCCGATCATCGTCGTCACATGCCGCGTTTCGCAGATGCTCTGGCGCTGCGGCACCACCCCGCCCAAGGCCTGATCGAGCAGAAAGCGATTGCCGGAAGTCTTGTCCAGGGCGATGTAATCCTGCTGATAGAACTCGTCCCAGCTCACGCTGCTGCGCCCGGCCAGCGGATGATCGCGTCGACAGGCGACGACGTAGCACTCCTGCACAAGCGGTTCGAACTCGACTTTGGCATCCTGCGTGCCGAGAAAACTCAAGCCGAAATCCGCCTCGCCATTGACCACCGCACTCAACACATCGTGGGCGCTGGAATCGACGACTTTGACTTTGATTCGTGGAAATTGCTGGTGATAACGCGCAACCACGCGGGGCATGAAGTAGTACGCCGCCGATGGCACGCAAGCGACGGTGACATGGCCCAGGCGGGTCGAGGCGACTTCGCTGATGCCGAGCAAAGCGATGTCCAGATCATCCAGCAACCGTTCGACACTGGGCATGAAGCCGCGCCCGGCCTGGGTCAGGCTGACCTTGCGCGTGGTGCGCTCGAACAGTTTGACGCCGAGGGCGTCTTCAAGCTTTTCGATACGCCGGCTCAGCGCCGGTTGCGACAGGCGCACGGTGTCGGCGGCCTTGCGGAAACTGCCCTGCTCGACCACCGCACGAAAGGCTTGCAGGTCGTTGAGGTCGAAGTTGATGGCCATGGCGTTTCCGGAAATTGATTCGCAGGGGTTATGAATGTAACCAATTGATGCAAATTATCACAACAACGCCGAAAATCCTGTAGGAGCTGCCGAGTGCAACGAGGCTGCGATCTTTTGATGTTGATTCTCTGTAGGCAAAAGCAAGATCAATAGATCGCAGCCTTATTGCACTCGGCAGCTCCTACAAGGATCTTTGGTGGATTTGGAATCGGGTCAGCCCTTATCCTTGGCGCCCCCCGCCGTACCCGTAGTCAGGAGTAAATTCATGCCCCATGAAGGCAATCTGTTGCAAGCCGCTGTCGTGTTTCTGTTCGCGGCGGTGCTCACCGTGCCTTTGGCCAAACGTCTGCAACTGGGGGCTGTGCTCGGTTACCTGTTTGCCGGGGTGATCATCGGCCCGTCGGTGCTGGGCCTGATCGGCAACCCGCAGAGCGTTGCGCATATTTCCGAACTCGGCGTGGTGTTGCTGCTGTTCATCATTGGCCTCGAA
Source organism: Pseudomonas sp. (assembly GCF_035554175.1). Lineage (GTDB taxonomy): Bacteria > Pseudomonadota > Gammaproteobacteria > Pseudomonadales > Pseudomonadaceae > Aquipseudomonas. The sequence continues at coordinate 191,919 of NZ_DATMIV010000010.1, forward strand.
CTGTCGCCGCGTCGCTTGTGGGTGATGCGCAAATCGGTGTTCGGCGTGGGTCTGGCGCAGGTGCTGCTGACCGCATCGGTGATCGGCGTGCTGGCGCTGTCGGTGTTCGGCCAGCCGCTGAACAGCGCGATTGTGCTGGGCCTGGGTCTGGCGCTGTCTTCCACGGCGTTTGGCCTGCAAAGCCTCGCCGAACGCAAGGAATTGACCAGCCCCCACGGGCGCCTGGCTTTCGCGATTCTGCTGTTCCAGGACATCGCCGCGATTCCGCTGATTGCCCTGGTACCGATGCTCGCCGGCGTCGATCACCACACCAGCACTGCCGACGATATCCGTCACAGTCTGCAGGTGCTCGGTGGCATTGCCGTGGTGGTGATCGGCGGGCGTTATCTGCTGCGTCCGGTGTTCCGCGTGGTCGCAAAAACCGGGCTGCCGGAGGTGTCTACTGCCACCGCGCTGCTGGTGGTAATCGGCACAGCATGGTTGATGGATCTGGTCGGTGTGTCGATGGCGCTGGGGGCGTTTCTCGCCGGTCTGCTGCTGGCGGATTCGGAGTATCGACATGAACTGGAAGCGCAGATCGAACCGTTCAAGGGCCTGCTGCTCGGGCTGTTTTTCATCAGCGTCGGCATGGGCGCCAACCTGAGCCTGCTGCTCAGTGCGCCGATCACCGTGCTGGGCCTGACGCTGCTGCTGATCGGTCTGAAATTGCCGCTGCTGTTCGTGGTTGGGCGTCTGGCGGGCGGCCTGAACAAGATCAGCGCAATCCGCCTCGGCATCGTCCTCGCCGCCGGCGGTGAGTTTGCATTTGTGGTGTTCAAGATCGGTCGCGATCAGGGCCTGTTCGAACCGCGTCTGTACGATCTGCTGGTGCTGACCATTACCCTGTCGATGGCGCTGACGCCGTTGTTGCTGTTGATCTGTGCACGCCTGGTCAGCCCGAAAGTGCAGCCGGTGGAAGTGCCGGAGAAATTCCGCGAAATCGACACCGAAGCACCGCGCGTGGTGATTGCCGGCATGGGCCGGATGGGCCAGATCGTCGCGCGTATTCTGCGCGCGCAGAACATCAAGTTTGTCGCCTTGGATACTTCGGTGGAGACCATCGAACTGTCACGCAGCTTCGGTGGCGTGCCGGTGTTCTACGGCGACCCGATGCGCCCGGAAATCCTCCACGCGGCCAAGGTTGGCGAGGCGGAGTATTTCGTCATCGCCACGGACGATCCGGAGACCAACATCAAGACTGCCGAAGTGGTGCACAAGCTCTATCCGCACATGAAAATCATCGCCCGCGCACGTAACCGTCAGCACGTGCATCGCCTGGTTGATGTAGGCGCGCAAGCAATTCGCGAAACTTATTATTCGAGCCTGGAAATGAGCCGTCGCACCCTGGTCGGCCTCGGTCTGACGCAAGCCCAGGCCGATGCGCGGATCAAGCGCTTCAAGCACCACGACGAACAGGTGCTGGAGGCGCAACACGCGGTCTACGACGATGCCGCCAAAGTCCTGCAGACCGCTCAGGAAGCCCGGGCGGAACTGGCCAAACTGTTCGAATCGGATCAGCTCGAAGAGGAAGCCCGCAACACCTGATGCATGCCAATCCCCTGTAGGAGCTGCCGAAGGCTGCGATCTTTTGATCTTGTTTTTTAAGAGCAAAATCAAAAGATCGCAGCCTTCGGCAGCTCCTACAGGGGGATTGGGTCAGGCCAGCTCGAACGCGGGCGCAGGCTCCACGGCTGCAACTGCAACCGCAAACCGATCCGCCAGAAACGGTGCGATATCCAGCGGCAGCGGCTCGTCATTCACCAGTTTGTCCAGCAGCACCCCGGTAATCGCCGACGTCAGAATGCCGGTGCGGAAATGCCCGCAGGCATTCAAATATCCCTCCACACCGCGCATCGGCCCGAGAATCGGCAGTTCATCCGGCGAGCCCGGGCGCAGTCCCGCCCAGGTGCGTTTGAGGTTGACGTCTGCAAGCTCCGGCAGACAACGCACCGCGCCCTGCACCAGCCCGGCGATTTCCGGGAAGGTGGTGGTGACGTCGAAGCCTTTGTCTTCGGTGGTGCTGCCGATGAGGATTTCGCCGTTGTCCTTTTGCGCCACGTAACAGTCGCTGGTCGTCAGGCAGCCGTTGAGGATTTTCGGCATGCGCTCGGTCAGCAGAATCTGGCCTTTCACCGGTTTCACCGGAATACGAATCCCCGTCGCCCACTCGCTCAGATCCGCCGCCCAGGCGCCAGCGGCGTTGATCAGCGTCTTGCAGTGGAACACCCCCGCCTCCGCCGTTTGCACACCGGTGACGCGCGAGCCGTGATGCAACACGCCGGTAACGTTGGTGTTGACGAAGATGTCGACGCCGTTCTGCCGCGCGCCTTCCATGTACGCGTCGGCAAGGCGGAACGGGCTGACCTGATGATCGCAAAGAAACTCCAGCGCCCCGCGCGCCTCATGGCTGACGCTCGGTTCGGCCTCGCGCAGTGCCGCCTGATCGAGCCAGCGCACCTGATCGGCGAGGTGCGGAATGCAGCCGACGATGTGCTCGGCGTAGAGCCGGTCTTCATCGTCATAAATCACAAATTTCAGCCCGGTCTTCTCGAACTTGAAATCCATGCCGTGGTTGTCTTTCAACTCGCGGTGCAATGCCGGATACAGCGCGTTGGACTGCAAGGCAAAATCGAAAAACGACGCCGGCAAAATATGCGGTGTACTGGCGTCCACTGCCACCGCCGCGCCTTGGGTTGCGCGCTTGCGGTTGGCCGACATCATGCGAAAGAAAATCACCCCGCAACCGAGGCCCACCGACTCCCCGATCGCCCACAGACCGCCGGCCGAAGCGCGGGTCGCGTTGCCGGGGCGCTTGGCATCGACCAGCGCGACCTTGAGGTCTTTACGCTTGGACAATTGGTAGGCGCAGGACGCGCCGATCACGCCGCCACCGGCGATGACCACATCGTAGAACTTACTCATGGGATTCGGCCTCCGTGCCGAGGAACTGGAACGCGGAAAAAGGCACCGGATCAATCGGGAAACGCGGCCGTAGCCAGCCGACATCCTGGCGTCCGGTGGCTTGACGCAGGCGATCGCTGCAATAACCGACGCACATCCGCCCCTGGCAATCGCCCATGCTCACGCGGGTGCGCATTTTCAGGCTGGCGATGTCTTGCACCCCTTGCTCCAGGGCCAGATCGATGTCGGCGCGGGTGGCGTGTTCGCAGCGGCAAATCACCGTATCGGCCGCAGGCAGCGCAGTCTGGCCGACGCCACGTTCGGTGTAGCGATCCACCGCTGCACGGAAACGCACGATGGCCCTGAGTTTGCTCGCGTAGCGATCACGCCGCACACCGGCCAGTTCAGCGTCGAGTACGCCGCGTTGCAGCAGGATTGACGTCGCGGCGATCTTGCCGGCGAGCAACGCCGCTTCACCGCCGCGGATCCCGCCCATGTCCCCGGCCAGATGCACGTGCGGCTCGCTGCTTTGCTGCCAGGCATTCGCGTGGGCGCGCAGGTAGCCGTCATCGCTGAAGCCGTGATCGATGCCCATTTGCTGGCTTAATTGTGTGCGCGGAATAAAGCCGTAACCGACGGCCAGGGTCTGCGCTTCGAAGCGTTCGACCCGCGACAGATCCGCCTCCCACGTCGCCGAATACGGCGCGACGCTGACGCTTTTCAACTCGCCTTCGCCATGGGCCTGCACCACGCCCCAACCGTAATTCATCGGGATGCCGTGCAATTTCAGATAGGCGAGCATGCTCAGGCCATCGAGAAACAGTTGTGGCTTGTTCAACAGCGCCAGACTTTCCCGGGCGATCCTGCCGAACGCGCACGCCTCGTAAACGCCGGCCACGCGCACGCCAGAGACATGCAGCTGGGTCGCCACCAGCGGCAGCAGCGGCCCGGTGCCGGCGATGATCACCGGCCCTTGCGGCTTGACCACGCCACTCTTGATCTGCAATTGCAGACCGCCGAGCAGAATCACCCCCGGCAACGTCCAGCCGGGAAACGGCACGCTGCGTTCGTGACAACCGGCGGCCAGCAGCAATTGCGGACAAGCGATCTCATGCAGCTGTTCGTCACCGTCGAGCACCACCAGTGCGCGGGTGCCTTCGGCACCGACTACGCGATGGTTGAGACGCACATCGATCAGGCCCGATTGCTCCTGAAATTCACCGTGCAACTTGCTCAGCGCCTCGGCATAGCGCGGCCCCAGATAATCCAGTTGCACGCCATCGCGCAGCGGCCCGCGATAGACCACGCCACCCAGACGCGAGGCCTCTTCGAGCAGCGTGCAGCGCACGCCATGGCGTGCCAGTTCGATGGCCGCCGCCATACCCGCCGGCCCACCGCCGACGATCACCGGTTGCAGGCTCATACGACCTCCTGCCCGACGACGCGGTTGACCCGGGTTTCAATCTGCATGCCATCGCGCACCACGCTCTGGCAGGCGCGGCGTTTGTGACGTCCGTTGATTTTCACCAGACAGCACTGGCACACGCCCATGCCGCAATAGGCGCCGCTGATCTGATCGTGATCGTTGCGTGCGATCTGGCGCACGCCGAGGGACTGGATGACGCTGAGAACGGTTTCGCCGATGGCAGCGCTGACCGCTTGGCCATTGATGTGCACGGTCATGTCCGCCTGCACCAAGGGCTGGATATCGAAGGATCTTTCTAGGCAGTTCATTACGGTGTTCGTCCGTGAAGATTCAAGTGAGGTTGTGTCAGCTCCTTGCTGCACTACACCTCGTCGACGGGTTTTTGCTTTGTTCGGGACGTCGACGCGGTTACTCCGTCAGCGCAACAAGGTGCGCGAGAAGCACTGTAGCTCATACCTCAGCAAAGGCTTGCATCATTTACGGTAGGCGATATCGCCAGGCGAAATATTGATCCAGGCCAGTGAAGATGGCGGGACGTTCAAACGATCAATTGGAGAAAACGAACTGACCTTTGATCTTCTTCGCGCCGAAAAAGCCGAGGTCGGGGAACAGCAGGTTTTTCAGCCATGCGACGTAGAACACCATCGCCAGCGTGATTGCCACGGCGATCAGAATACCCGACGAATCCTCGCCAAAATCTTTTAACAGTCGCGGTATCTGACTGATCGAGAGGATGACGTAAACGGTGTAAGCGTGCGCCATGTTTCGATAGAAGCCCCAACCGAACAGCAACGGAACGCCGCCGGCAAACAGTCCCAGACCGATGGCAAAACCGGTGCTGAGCGTCAGCCCCAGAAAAATACCGGCCAATAGACCTATCAACACTTGGGCAGCCATCAAGCCAAGAAGGATTTTGCGCTTGCCGGCATGCCGTTCCAGTAAAACCGGATCAGGCCGCGCGCCGATCAGATACGCCAGCGCCTTGTCTTTCAGCGCATCACCGGAAAGCGCCTGAAACGTCTCGGTTTTCGAGCGACCAGCATCAAGCATTTCGCCGACCTGACGTTTGATTTCTTTCTTGTCCAACGTGTTCGTCCTTGATTAATAAATCGGGGGGTGAAGGAAAGATGCACTTCGTGTGCGGATTGTCGCTTTGTTGAGCGGGGGAAAGCAAAAACCGCTGTTCATGCCCGCCTCATCCCTATGAACTCGCCACTCAAGACCCCCAGAAAGCAAAACGCCGCTTCCACCCGAAGGTGAAAGCGGCAGAGGCACAAGCCTCAATAGAGCAATCAGTGGACGAACAGGGCGATCAGGATGATGATCGGGATCGGTACGCCGAGGAAGAACAGCAGTAATGAGCGCATGGTGACTCTCCTTTTTAACGAACCGGAGTGGTAGTGGTGTAGGTGTCGACTTCGACGTACTCGACCGCATCGCGACGACGACCGCCGAAGGTGGCTGCGAGGCTGGCGAAGAACGCGCCGGCCAGCAGGGCAACGAACATCCACAGCGAGGTGTAGGCAGCGACTTTCGCAGCAGTGTCGGCGGCTTGCTGGGCTTTCAGTTTGGCGTCGGCGATGGCTTTCTGCGTGTTGGCATAGATTTCGTCGACACGGCGTTCGGCATCGGCCTGGCTCAGGTTGGTACGTTGCGACACCAGTTGTGCGAGGTAGGTACGATCTTCGGCGCTGAGCTGACCGTTGGCCAGGCTCTGGGTGAAGATGCGGGTCACGGTACCGCGTGCAGCGTCATCGCTGACCGCTGCAGGACGGTCGTCACGGAACAGGCTGTCGACGAAGTAGCCGTACTGATCGCTGTCAGTATTGGCGGCAGCGGAACCCGCGGCCTGACTCATCGCACCGGCAGCGCCGCCAACGACGTTGGCACCGGCCTGCACACCGCCACTGACGACGCTGCTGACCGAACCCACCACCAGCACAGCGGTGACCAGCGTCGCAACGCACCAGGCGAGGAAACCATGGGCGGTGTCGCGGAAGTACACTTCGTCACCGTGCATGTTGGCCCACTTCACCCGCAGACGACCGGCGATGTAGCCGCCCATCCCGGAGGCAATGATCTGCGTCACCGCCAGCCAGACAATCGTCGAAATGCCTAGGCCCTTGGCGCTGACGCCCTCTCCGGCCCACGGTGAAACTGCCGAAAAGCCCAGGCCGAAACCGAGCAGCACCAGAATCATCGACAAGGCAGCGGCAGCCGCGGCACCTGCGAAGATCGCGCCCCAGGACACGCCTGACACGCTGCTCGACTCTGCCAAGGCAGGATAATAGTCATCAGGGGATCTATTCATTGTTCTAGTGCTCCAGGCATGAAAAATGGTGTTACAACTCGTCAGATGAGTAATTGCAGTGACCGTGCCAGTTAGCGCCCCTGAACAAACCCTTTGTTTTCAATGCGTTAGAAAACTTGAACTTCCCCGGCCCGTGCAATTTGCAATAAAGCGCAACGGACTGCGGGTTTTCTGCATTAATGACAGCTCTGCAGATACGACTCGATCCGGTTCACCTGCGGCGCGAAGATGAAAGTTAATTTAAAGCGTCACGGCAAATTCTTGGCAAAATGCTGCCATTCCGTTTGAACCGATCAGCAGGCCTGCCTATGACTCGTATCTTGACCATCGAAGACGACGCCGTGACCGCGCGGGAAATCGTCGCCGAATTGAGCAGCCACGGGCTGGACGTCGACTGGGTCGACAATGGCCGCGAAGGCCTCGACCGCGCCGTCAGTGGCAACTACGACCTGATCACCCTCGACCGCATGTTGCCCGAGCTCGATGGCCTGGCCATTGTCACCACACTTCGCACCATGGGCGTGGCCACGCCGATTCTGATGATCAGCGCCCTCTCCGATGTCGACGAGCGTGTGCGCGGCTTGCGTGCCGGTGGCGATGACTACCTGACCAAGCCGTTCGCCACCGACGAGATGGCCGCGCGCGTTGAAGTGTTGCTGCGCCGGCAGAACAGCGTCGCCACCCAGACCACCACGCTGAAAGTCGCTGACCTGGAGCTGGACCTGATCAGCCACGAAGCGCGACGCGCCGAGCAGGTGCTGACGCTGCTGCCGACCGAATACAAGCTGCTGGAATTTCTGATGCGCAACAGCGGCCAGATTCTTTCGCGGATGATGATTTTCGAAGAGGTCTGGGGTTACCACTTCGATCCGGGCACCAACCTGATCGACGTGCACATCGGCCGTCTGCGCAAGAAGATCGACGCAGCGGGCCATGTTCCGCTGATCCGCACGGTAAGGGGCTCCGGCTATGTCATTGCCGAACCCGTCTGACGGCTGGCGTTCTTCCAGCAGCCGCTTGTTGGCGCTGTACAGTTCGCTGTTCGTGGCGTGGAGCGCGATCCTCATGGGGGTCATGTATTACGAGGTTTCCGGCTACCTCGACAAGCTCGCCAAACATTCGTTGATGCAACGTCAGCATCTGTTCGCGCATTTTCGCGGCGAGCAACTGGAAGACGCCCTCGCCGCCAGCATGACCTTTGATATTCGCGGTATCGACGCCTACGGCCTGTTCGACACGCAGGGCAATTACCTCGGCGGCGCGTTGCAGCAGATTCCCGAAGGCCTGCCGCTGGACGGCAAGATCCACATGCTCGCCGAGTGTGCCGAATCCGACGATCCGACCCTGCCCAGCGACAGCTGCGATGCCGTAGCGACACAAACCCGCGACGGTCGCTGGCTGGTGTTGCTGCGCGACAACGGCTCGCTGTTCGCGGTGACGCGGATCATCCTGCATGCGCTGCTCTGGGGGGTTTCGCTGACGATTCTGCCCGGTATCGCCGGTTGGCATCTGCTGCGCCGGCGACCGCTGCAGCGGATCCGCGCGATTCAGAACAGCGCCCAGGCCATCGTCGCCGGCGACCTGACTCACCGCTTGCCGCTGTCCAATCGTCGCGATGAACTGGACATGCTTGCCGCCATTGTCAACGCCATGCTCGAGCGCATCGAGCGCCTGATGAACGAAGTCAAAGGCGTTTGCGACAACATCGCCCACGATTTGCGCACACCGCTGACCCGCTTGCGCGCGCAGCTGTATCGCATGCAGCAACAGGCCGGCGAAGGGTCGCAGGAGGCGGCACAGCTGGATCTGGTACTGGCCGAAGCGGACACGCTGATGGCGCGCTTTCGCGGTTTGCTGCGGATTTCCGAACTGGAGGATCGCCAGCGCCGCTCAGGTTTTGTCGAGCTCGATCCGGTGCAATTGCTCGAAGAGCTGCACGAGTTCTATCTGCCACTGGCCGAGGAAGGTGACCTGCGCTTTCAGTTGAACATGCCGCAGACGCTGCCGCCGCTCAATGGCGACCGCGCGTTGCTGTTCGAAGCACTGGCGAATCTGCTGAGCAACTCGATCAAATTCACCCCGCCGGGCGGCACGGTGATGTTGCGTGGGGTCAACGCGAGTGGGCAGACGCGAATCGAGGTTCACGATTCCGGGCCGGGGATTCCCGAGGCTGAACGTGAGGCGGTGTTCCAGCGTTTCTACCGCACCGAGGGCGGCCAGCCGCAAAGTGGCTTTGGCCTGGGGCTGTCGATCGTCGCGGCGATTGTCAGCTTGCACGGCTTCAGCCTTGAGGTCGGAAGCAGCGACCTGGGCGGGGCGAAACTGGTGCTGGATTGTCGGCAGAGTCTGATCAGCCAGGCCTGAAGAAATGCAGGACACCCTGTGGGAGCGAGCCTGCTCGCGAATGCGGTGGATCAGACACAGCAATATTGACTGAACTGACGCCTTCGCGAGCAGGCTCGCTCCCACAGGGGTTGTGTAAGGATTCAGGCTGGGTAATTGGCCCGCAGTGCGTCGAGGCCGCCCTGGTAGATACCGTTGAACAAAGCCTCCACTTCCTCATCGCTAACGCCGGCCGCGTTGAAGCGTCCCGACCACGTCACCCGGGCGCCCTGCCCTTGGGCTTCGACCTTGATCGTCGCCAGGTAATCGCTGGCCGGGAACGGTGCCTGTTCGATCGAATAGCTGTAGGTTCTGGCGGCGTTATCGAAGGTCTGCAGACGCTCGACCACCACGCCGCCGTCAGCGGTTTGCAAGGTGCGCACGCGCCCGCCTTCGCTCAATTCACTTTGGGTAATCAACGGCAGCCAGTCCGGCAGCGTGTTGAAGCCGCCGATCAATTGCCAGACCTGATCGGCCGAGGCCGGAATATCCATGGTTGCGGATGCTGTGGGCATAAAACGTCTCTCTCGAAGAATTCAAATAGTCAGGCTGTCGACTACACCGCCGTCGACGCGCAATGCGGCGCCAGTGGTGGCCGAGGACAGCGGCGAAGCGATGTAGGTGACCAAATGCGCCACCTCCTCGACATCCGCCACACGCTGGATGATCGAGGTCGGACGGGCCTTGCGCACGAACGCGTCGGCTTCGTCACGCAGGCTGCGCCCGGACTCGGCAGCGGCGTCTTTGAGCATGTCCTGCAGGCCATCGGTGTAGGTCGGCCCCGGAAGGATCGCATTGACCGTGACCCCGGTGCCAGCCAGACGTTTGGCCAGGCCATGGGACACCGCGAGGTTGGCGCTTTTGGTCACGCCATAATTGAGCATGTCCGCCGGCGTCGCCACCCCGGACTCGGACGACAGAAAGATCACCCGGCCCCAGCCCCGCTTGACCATCGCCGGCACGTAATGGCGCGCCAGGCGCACGCCGGAAATCACATTGACTTCATAGAAGCGCGTCCACTCGCTGTCGGGCGTGTCGAAGAAGTCAACGTCGTTGAAGATGCCGAGATTGTTCACCAGAATGTCGGCGCGCGGCTCGGCGGCGAAGAGTTTTTCCGCGCCCTCGGCCGTGCCCAGATCGGCGGTCAGACCGCGCAGTTGCGCGCCCGGCACGGCTTGGCGGATGCTCGCCAGCGCCTGTTCGACCTTGGTCGTGTCGCGACCGATCACCACCACCGTGGCGCCCGCTTCGGCCAGCGACTGGCTGATGCCCAGGCCGATGCCGGCCGTGCTGCCGCTGACGATGGCCAGTTTTCCACTCAGATCAATTTTCATGGGGTTACCTCATTGCAAGGGATCTCATTGGGCCGACGATGCCTGTGACTGGCTCGAATTCGCGACTATTTCGCAAGCATGGATCAGCGTAGTTGCGATATTGCGTGCGCGGTCGAGCTGCCGACCGGTGACGGGATCGGGTTCGGCGCGGCACTCCTTGCGCTTGGCAGACGGTAGCCCCTCACCCTGGCCCTCTCGCGAGGGAGAGTGTCAGGGGGCTTTCGGAGCAGATCAGATTTCCGTCAGGCGAAGCAAACCATCGCTATCGACCCTGACGCTGATCAAATCGTAACTGGCCAGTGTGGCGTGCGCCGTTTCAAGCGGATGCTGGTGCGTGGTAGTAATGATCATCAGCGCCGCGCCCGCCGCTTCCGCAGCCTGGATGCCAACCGCGGCGTCTTCAAAAATCAGGCAATCCGCTGGCTTGACGCCAAGCTTGTGCGCAGCCAGCAGGTAACCCGAAGGATCAGGCTTGCCGGCCTTTACATCTTCAGCCGTGACCATCACCGCCGGCTCGGGAATCCCCGCTGCCGCCATCCGCCGCAGGGCCAGATCCCGTGGCGCCGACGTGACCATCGCCCAGCGATCTTTTGGCAAACCATTGAGAAACGCGGCAGCCCCCGGGATCTCGACAATGCCGTCGACGTCTTCGATTTCCGCAGCAGTGATGAACGCCGCCTGTTGTTCGGCATCCACACCCGGCAGGTTCAGCCGAGTGATGGTGTCGATCGCCCGCGCGCCATGGATGGTCGGCAAAAACGTCTCGACATCAACGCCATGGCGCACCGCCCACGCCGACCAGATGCGCTCGGCGGCGGCGATGGAGTTGAGGACGGTGCCGTCCATGTCGAACAGGAACGCGCCAAACGCGCGGTCGAAAACCGATGCTGGTGCAGACAAAAGATCAAATCCTCTGACAGATGGCCGAAAAGAGTGGCCGGCAATGTAGCACTTGTCAGTGCAGCTGCGGTGCCTTGGATTTGAACGCACTGTCTACGCAATCGAGCAACTGACCGATCGCCCACGGTTTCTTGATAAACGCCACCGAATGCTTGACCCCGGAGGTTTCCGGCGTTTCATAGCCAGACATGACCATCACCGGTTTGTCTGGCCAGCGATCGCCGACCAGATTCGCCAGGTCGGCGCCGTTAAGCGTGCCGGGCATGGTGATGTCGGTCAACAACAGCGCGACGTCCGCCGCGTGTTGCTCCAGGTATTGCGACGCGGCGTCGGCGCTCGTTTGTGGTTCGACCTTGAACCCTTCCTCTTGGAGAATTTCGCAGAGAAACTCCAGAATCAACGGATCGTCCTCGACAACCAGAATCAACCCGCCAGGAAGGTGCGCGCTCGACGTAGGTGTAGGGCACATGAACAGCACTCCCCCGAATTACATTTTCGAATAGCGGCTTGAATCCGCTGCTTATCTGGTATGAGCAGCGCGTTTTGCAGAAATTCATTTTTGATACAGGGCTTTTCTACAAGCTGTTGTTTTTCGAGGCACAGCCCCCGACCGGAACGCTGATTTATGGTTAAAATGCCGCCCCTTTGCCTGGCCAACCGTGATCCATGACCCCTGAAGCCCTCACCACCCTCCACGCTCATTTGCTGGCCGCACTTGCGGCGGCGCCGAGCGAAACCCGTCGCGTGTTCCACGGCCGCGGGCGCTGCTGGCCTGGACTGGAGCAGTTGACGGTGGACTGGCTGCAGGGCGTTGTGCTGGTGTCGCTGTTCAAGGAGCCGGCGCCTGAGCAATTACAGGGGCTGAGAAATCTACTGCTGCAACTCCCCGCCTCCCCTGAATGGCAGCAGGCCGGCGCGCATACCCTGCTGATTCAGCACCGTTACCTGCCGCAGAGCACGGCGCAATGGCTGATCGGCGAGGAAATCGAGGAAATGACCATCGTCGAAGGTCGCTTGCAATACCGTGTCGACCTCGGCCGCAAGCAGAACGCCGGACTGTTTCTCGACATGCGTTACGGGCGCAACTGGGTGCGTGAACAGGCAGCGGGCAAGCGCGTGTTGAACCTGTTCGCCTACACCTGTGGCTTTTCCGTGGCAGCGATCGAGGGTGGCGCCAGTCATGTGGTCAATCTCGACATGTCCCGCGCCGCCCTGAGCCGTGGTCGCGACAACCACCGCCTGAACGGCCATGACCTGAGCAAGGTCAGCTTCCTCGGTCACGACCTGTTCAAGTCCTGGGGCAAAGTCATCAATAGCGGGCCGTACGATCTGGTGATCATCGACCCACCGTCCTTTCAAAAAGGCAGTTTTCTGCTGACCAAGGATTATCAACGGGTGCTACGCCGCTTACCGGAACTATTGACCGCGCAAGGCACGGTGCTGGCGTGCATGAACGATCCGTCATTCGGTTCGGACTTCCTGATCGATGGCGTAACCCGGGAAGCGCCAAGCCTGCGCTTCGAACAACGGCTGGACAATCCGCCGGAGTTTCCGGATATCGACCCGGAGAGTGGCCTGAAAGCATTGGTTTTCCAACGCACCCACTGACACACCCTGAATCCCTTGCAGGAGCGAGCCTGCTCGCGAAAGCGCTGTGTCAGATAAAAAATTGCTGATTGATACACCGCTCTCGCGAGCAGGCTCACTCCTACAGGTCATGTGCTGGTCAGCCATATTCAGCTCACCCAAGGAGTTCGCAAGAATCAGTGCTCGGAACAGTGCACGCGATCGCGACGCTGCGGGGCAGCGCAGCATAGGGTTTGGGCGGGGCGGTCAGTGCAGGGTCAAGCGCTGACGGACAAACTCTGCAACGTGGCGACTGGTCTGATCCAGATGCCGGTCGCGCTGTTTTTCCGCATCAAGCATCGCGCGCTTGCCATTCTTCTGCAGCAGGTAGGTGTGAATCTGTTGCACTTCCAGTGAACGGTAGATTGGCGTTGTGTCGATAAAGCCGCGCAGGCCGTTGCTGCGGTAATGCCCAGTGCTCATCAATACCTGGGTCTCGCGCTGGCCGATCACTTCAAATCCCAGCGCCTCGAAGTACGGCACCTTGCCGACGCTGCACGCCAGTTCCGCGTGGGGATAGCGTCCAACCATTTCGGCGAGCATCGCCCGTGCCACGCCTTGGCGCCGATGGCCTTCGCGCACCGCCATGTAGGCAACGCTGCACGCCTCCCAATCGCCCTGCACCGGCAGACAGATGAGAAATCCGATGACCTGCTCAGGATCCTCATCGTCAGTGGCCACCAGCAATTCCACCTCGGTGCCCTTCTGGCCGTTCAAGGCTTCGAGATACAGATGCACCTCATAACCGACCGCGTACTGGTAGACGTTGTACAGCAGATTGCTCGGGCCGAGACCGACCGCACTGATGTCAGTCAGGTAGTCGACGACCATTTGCAGGATCTGACTGTTGACGCTTTCGGGGCATGGGCAGGTGTAGTGGGTGATGCGTGGCATGGGCAAACTCCGGCGGTAAAAAACGTTGCCGAGGATCTGAGCCATCGACGAACCGCGACATCATACCGTGCCCGCAACGACTGCCGTTTAAAGATCCCGTGTCGAAAGCCGATGTAACGATCTCCCCTCACTTCATCACCAAGGATCGGGCCATGTATTACCCGCGCGAAGCCGCCAAAGATCATCTTTATAACCGTATTGTCATGATGACTGTCGCATGTTGCGTGGTCTTGCTCCTGGCGGGCATGGCTCGTCAGCAAGGCATTCTGTACGCGCTGCTTAGTTTCAACGGCACGCACACCAACGGCACTGTCACGCAACTGGAAGATATCCGGATGAACAAGAATGCCAAGGTGATCCACTATCGCTATGCCGACGAACACGGCCAGCTTCATGAAGGTGATTTTGTCGACGAACGCTACGCCGAACACACCCAGTACGAACTCAATGGACTGATTCCGCTGTTGGTTTCGCCATGGATGCCGGAAAAAAGCGCCATCGCCAGCCAATTGCAAAGCTATCGAGCAGGTTTTTACATCATGACCGGCGGCATATTGCTCGCCCTGCTGTTCCTGCTGATTTCCGGCCGGACGTTCTGGCAGATTCAGGCGATGAAAGAACAAGACCGGTACTACTGAACTGTCACTGTTGCGGCGCCACCACTCGGAATTTGATGTTGATGTCCCTGGACACCACGCTGTCCGCCCACTCTCCCGCTCCGAGGCCGAACTCGTCGCGATTGAGCACCAGCTCGCCGTCGAAAATACCGATGGCGTTGTCCGGTTTCAGCTCAACCGGAACCTCGACCTCGCGAGTGATGCCCTTCAGGGTGAGCCGACCGACGATTTGGTAACGGTGCTCGGCCACCTGAGTGAAACGGCTGGACTCGAACACCGCCAGCGGGAATTTCTCAGTGTTGAACCAGGCCGGTTTGACCAGCTCGGTATTGGCGTCATCACTGCCAGCGTCGATGCTGTTGAGGTCGATGTGCAACGTGGTACGGGCATTGGCAAGGTTGTCGGTGTCGAAGTCCAGCGTCGCCTCAAATTCGCCGAAGGTGCCGTACATCCGCGAGCCCATCTGGTTGTAGGTAAAGCTGATCTGGCTGGCGCTGGTATTGACCCGGGGTATTCAACGGCCTGCACGACGGGCGTGGCGCACAGGCAAAACGCGGCAACCAGCAGCAATCGCAACGACATGGAATTCTCCGGGCGGCGCGTGCGTCGAGGGGATTGGTTGACTTAAGCAAACAACCGGCCGTTACGCCAGCGCCTACACCAACCGCTCGATCTTCTGATGCTTCCACACCAGTTTGTAATAAAGCGTCTGCAGCACCAGCATCCCCACATAAGCAACCGGGAACGCCATCCATACGCCTTGCAGGCCAAACTGTCCGTCCAGCCAATAAGCCGCCGGCAGTTGCACGCCGACCACGCAGATAATCGAAATGAACACTGGCACCAATACCGTGCCGCTGGCGCGCATGATCCCGCCGATGATGGCCTGGAAGCCGAACACCAACAGGCT
This sequence comes from Pseudomonas sp., assembly GCF_035554175.1. GTDB lineage: Bacteria > Pseudomonadota > Gammaproteobacteria > Pseudomonadales > Pseudomonadaceae > Aquipseudomonas. The sequence continues at coordinate 207,259 of NZ_DATMIV010000010.1, forward strand.
CCAGAGCATGATGTGCAAAAGGTGCTCAGCCATGGCCCGGGTCGAATCTTCGGTGAGGAACAGTCCCAGCAACCAGTGCGACAGCAGATAACCCAGCACAATCAGGCCGCCGGTCAGGCAGACGTTAATCAATAGCCCGGTGCGCAGGATCGGCCCCATGCGTTTCAGATGCCCGGCGCCGATCGCCTGTGCGCCGAGAATCGATGCGGTGATCGCAATCGACAGCGCCGGGAACTGAACATAATTGACGATCTGCGTTACCGCGCCATACGCCGCCGTCGCCTGTGAGCCGTGCTGGTTGACCAGTGCCAGAATCACCAGTTCCGACAGCGACAGCACGATCATCTGCACCCCGGTCGGCAGGCCGATGCGCAAGACCTTGCCGAGGATCGCGCGGTCCAGTCGCAGCGCCGCAAAGAATTCTCGATCCGGCGCCAGCGGATGGCCCTTGCGGATCAGCCGCCACGCCAGCCATGCCATCGCCGCCAGATTACCGGCCAGCCCCGCATACGCCGCACTCTGAATACCCAACGGCGGCAGACCCAGCCAGCCGCGGATCAATGCCGGTGTCAGCGCCAGCCCCACGGTGGTCGATACGATCAGTGCCAGCAGCGGTGACAGCGTATCGCTGACCCCGCGCAGCAACTGGGTGAACAGCACGAACACCAGCAGCGACGGCAGAATCCACAACATGACATGGGCATAGGCCACGGCATCGTCGAGTACATCCGCAGGGGTGCCCAGCCCGGCGAGTGCCTGTCGCGCGAACACAGTACCCAGCACCGCCGCGACCAGACCGATCAACACACCCAAAAGCAACGTCGCCCCAGCGATCGCTTTGACCAGGTGCGTTTCGCGTGCGCCCCACGCCTGACCGATCAACACACCCGCGCCAGCACCGAGGCCGATGACCAGAGCGATGAAAAAGAACACGACGGGAAACATGCCGGACACTGCCGCCAGCGACTGGGTGCCGAGCATCTGGCCGATGTAGATACTGTTGACCGTGCCGGACATCGATTGCAGGAAATTCGACAGCACCATCGGTGCGAGAAACAGCAGATAGGTTTGCCAGAGGGGTCTGGCGAAGGTGGCGCTTTGCATTGAATGGAGGTCCATCTCGACGGCGGGAGGCCCGATTGAAGACAGCTTCGGTGAGTTGCGTGCAGGGCGCAATCAACATTTGCAATCGGCGTTGATCGTCTGTTTTGCATTTGTGTAAATGCCAGCGTTCACTTTGTGTCAGTGTGCGGCTGTGGTAAATCACGCTTCCACCAACATGTACTTGAGGCTCGGTTCATGCGTAACGTTGCAAATGTGCTGTTCAGCACCCTCCTCGTTCTATTGGCCGCCAGCACCCAGGCTGCCGCACCTGCCGCAGCACCGGATTCCTTGAAGCCATTACTGACAACTCTCAATGAGCGTTTGACTATCGGTGATCTGGTGGCGCTTACCAAATGGGACAGTGGCAAACCGATCCAGGACAGCCCGCGAGAAGCTCAGGTGATCGCCAATGCCCGAACGCTGGCCGCCGAACACAAGCTCGACGCCGACGATGTCGAGCAGTTGATTGCCGCGCAAATGGAAGCAAACAAACTGGTGCAATACGGTTTGCTTGCGCAATGGCAAGCGGCTGGTGCGGCGCCGGGTACAGCGCGCCCGGACCTGGGCAAGCAGATTCGCCCGCGTCTGGATGAGCTGCAAAAACGCCTGTTGCAGCAGTACGCCGAGTTCGCGCCCTTTCGCCACGACCCGAAATGCCCAGCCTGGCTGGCCAGCGCCCGCAGCGGTCTGGCCTCTGATGCGTTGCATGAGTTGGCGCTGATACGAGCCAGCGGCGAGCTGTGCATTGGCATGAAAGCCCTCTGAGTCGCGGGGTTGAGCAACCATCATCAGCGTCGATGTTCAACATCACGTCAATGAAGTTCTCATAAAAACTGCGCGGCGTAACATCGGCTCCAGACAAACAAACAACTCTCTGGAGCACACGATCATGAAACGCCAAACCCTTCTCAGCATCGCTTTCTCGGTTTTCGCAGTTAACGCTTTTGCCGCAACCCCCGTTCACACCCTGGTCGCTGAAGGCGGCTCGGACCGGTTGATTGAAAGTCGTTTGGCCGAGGGTGGTTCCGATCGTCTGATCGAACGCCGCGTTGCCGAGGGAGGTTCGGATCGTCTGATCGAACGCCGCGTTGCCGAAGGTGGTTCCGATCGTCTGATCGAACGCCGCGTTGCCGAAGGTGGTTCCGATCGTCTGATCGAACGCCGCGTTGCCGAAGGTGGTTCTGATCGTCTGATCGAACGTCGGGTCGCTTGAATCCATCGCTGTACCGCAACACCCGTGAAGAGCCCGGCCTGATCAGCCGGGCTTTCTTCATTCAGCCGCGCTTGCTGCGCGGTTTCAGCTTGATCACATCGCCAGAGAAAACGATGTCTCACTGCCATCAACCTTCTTGCATTTCTATGAACCTGTTCGCTGGCCGGCCGTCGGCGATGTCGCATACCATGGCACCACTTTTATAAACACAGACACCGCCTCTCATGTTCAAAGCCAGTCTGCGTAGCCATCTCACTCTCTGGTTCGGCGGTTTGTCCCTGCTGACATTATTGAGCGTGGGCTTTTATGTCGGTCACATTGCCACCGAACAGATGAAACAGGCCAGCGGCAACGCCTTGCTTAACACAGCGCGGGCGGCGGCGACCTTATTGGGCGAACAACTGCGCGAGCGGCAACTGGAGGTCTACCTGCTCAGCCGCGCGCCGCATCTGGAGCGTGGTGATCTGGATAACCCGAGCATCCTCAAATCCATGCAACTGCGCACGCAGGCCCGCGCTGAATACGCCTGGATGGGCGTTACCGATGCCGAGGGCAACGTCCGGCAGGCCGTGAATGACTTGCTGGTTGGTCAATCGGTGCAAAAACGCCCGTGGTTCCAGAGCGGCTTGCGCGGGCAATACACCGGCGATCCCCATGAAGCGGTGTTGCTGGCCAAATTGCTGCCGGGCCTGCCCAATGGCGAACCACTGCGCTTCATCGACTTCGCAGCGCCGATACATAACGCCGCAGGCCAGGTGATTGGTGTGCTGGGAGCGCATGCGCACTGGAGCTGGGTGACCCGCATCGTCGAATCGGCGGCGTTTTCCCATAAGAACTCGGCGCCGGATATTCAGGCGCTTATCGTCGACCACGACGGTAAGGTGCTCTACCCCGAAGCGCTGCTCGGCCAGCGGCTGGCGGTCAATAATCCGGCTTTGCCTGGATGGACAACGGGCAACGGCTACCTGACCAGTCTGGTCACCGTGCCGACGCCAGCGGGTACAACGTTGTCCTGGTCCATCGCCATCCGCCAGCCGCTGGAGACCGCACTGCAACCGGCGCGGCTGCTGCAATATGAGCTGTTGATGCTGGGTGTGTTCGCCGCCGTGGTTTTCGGTATGGTGGCGTATTACTTGGCGCTGTATCTGAGCCGTCCCATCGAACAACTCGCGCGCTCGGCAAAACAGGTGCAAAACAACCATGCAGGCGCGCAGTTCCCGCTCCATCATCCAGTGCTTGAAATCGCCCAGCTCGGCCAGTCGATCGATGCGATGACGCGATCGCTGCTCGGCAAGGAGCGCGAACTACAGCAAGCCAATGCTTCGCTGGAAGCCACCGTGGCGCAACGCACCGCTGCCCTCACCCAGGCCAATGCCGAGCTGCTGAGTCTGGCAACCCACGACGGCTTGACCGGCGTTTACAACCGTCGGCGATTCGACGAAAAAATCTCCGAATACTCCCTGCTGTCGCGCCGCACCGGACGCCCGTTTGCTCTATTGCTCATCGATGCCGACCATTTCAAACGCATCAATGACACCTACGGCCATGCAGTGGGCGATGACGTTCTGCAACAACTGGCGAAGCTGATCCAGAGCAGCGTGCGCACCACCGATTTCGTCGCGCGTTACGGCGGTGAAGAATTCGCCGTACTGCTACCGGAAGTGGCGCATCCCGACACTCCGGAAGTCGTGGCCGAGAAGATTCGTGCTGCGGTTGCCACCGCGGATTTCCCCGGCGTCGGCAACGTTACCGTGAGCATTGGCCTGGGCCTGGCCGATCCGGCAGACAACACCCACACGGCGCTGATCAAACGTGCCGATCAACAGTTGTATCAAGCGAAGGCTGCGGGGCGTAATCAGGTGGCCTGCCACCTCCATTGATACCGTCGTTTCTACTTCGATTCGGGGCTGAACGTTTGCAGATAGGCCAGCAGATTGTTCAGCTTCTCCTCATCGCTCAGCCCCCAGAAGATCATCCGCGTGCCCGGCACTACCCCTTTGGGATCCTCGAGGTAAGCCTTCAGCGTCTCCCGATCCCAAGTGATCCCCGAGTTTTTCATCGCGTCCGAATAAACGTAATTGGCTGAAGTCCCGGCGGCCCGGCCAACGATGCCGTTGAGCTGTGGGCCAAATCCCGGTCGGGCGGACTCGCCAACCTGATGGCACCCGCCGCACAGGCGCGGAAAGATTTTTGCCCCGGCTTCAGGGTCACCATCAGCCTGTGCGCCAGCGCTGAAGATCAAGGCGAGAATCAGTGATGTGGTGGCTTTCATTTAACAGTCCAGATCTGGCTTTTCAGGGCGGAGCGTAGTTTACAGATAAGCGGCCACAACCGTTCTGACGGCGATCAACGCTTGGCGCAACACGTCCATGTCGACCGAACCCAGCGCCAGACGAATCGCATGGGGCGTGCTGGATGACACCGAAAACGGCTCGGCGGTGGTGACTGAAATCTGCTGCTGCATCAGCTCGACAACGATCTGATCGGCGCGTACGTCCTCCGGCAGCGGCAGCCACAGAAAATACGAGGCCGGGTGAGTGATATATCGCAACCCTTTCAGCACCTCGGCGGCCAAAGCCTGTCGGGCCAAGGCATCCTGACGTTTCTGCTGTTCCAGCAAGTTGACTGTGCCGTCATCAAGCCAGCCGCAGGCTATCGCCGTCATCACCCCGGGCGTGTTCCACGTCGTCGCGCGCATGATCCGTTCCAGCGCTGGCACGTCTGGCAACGGCGCCGCAATGAAGCCGACCCGCAAACCGGTGGCGATGTTTTTCGACAGGCCGCAAACGTAGAACGTGCGCTCCGGTGCCAGATCGATCAGGGCGCGCGGCGGGTTGTCCACCAGAAACGCGTAGGCCGCGTCTTCGATGATCATCAGATCATGCCGACGGGCAATCGCGACCAACTGCTCGCGCTGTTGCAGTGGCATCACCCAGCCCAGCGGATTGTGCAGCGTTGGCATGCTGTAGACGGCGCGCACCGAGCGCTTGCGACAGAGGCTTTCCAGCGCTTGCAGGTCCGGGCCGTGCTCCGTTACCGGCACCGCCAGCACTTCCAGGTGCAGTGCTTCGGCCAATACCTTGAACCCCGAATAGGTCAGCGCATCGGCGGCGATCACATCGCCGGGTTTGAGCCGGGCCATCAGCGTCACGGCCAGACCCTGCTGAGCACCGTTGACGATCAGCACCTGCCCGGCGTCGACCGCCACACCGCGTGCCAGCAAATGACGCGCGACCGAAGCACGCTCGTGTGTGCGCCCGGCGTGGGGTTGATAACGCAACAGCGCTTCCAGATCCCCGGATAAGGCCAGTTGGCGCAACGCCGTGCGCAAGAGGTCAGCCTGACCGGGCAACGATGGATAGTTGAAATTCAGGTCGACCATGCCGACCGCCACGTCCTTCTGATCAATGCCCTGCCCCGGCGCCAGTGACGTTTCACGCACGAAGGTGCCGCGTCCGGCTTCGCCACTGACCAGGCCCATCGCCTCCAGCTCTGCGTAAACCCTTGAGGCAGTGACCAGCGCCAGCCCCTCTTGAGCGGCCAACTGCCGATGCGTCGGCAACCGTGTGCCCGGTGCCAGTCGTGCGCAACGAATGTCCGCCGCGTAGCGATCGACCAGGATTTTGTAACGGGAACGGGGCATGGTGGCTGTATCCATGACAATTTTTTGATTGTGCCGATTCTCCGCCCTAGCATCACAGCCACACAACCTCCTTTTGAGCGCGAGCAACATGGACACAACCTCGACACCGGGCAACCCGCCACTGGAAAAAACCAGCGGCTGGATCAACGGTTTTATCGGCGTGCTGATCTTCAGCGGTTCGCTACCGGCCACGCGGTTGGCGGTGCTTGAATTCGAGCCGGTATTTCTGACCGTAGTCCGTGCAGCAATTGCCGGTGTATTAGCCGTAGGCCTTTTGCTGTTGTTCAGACAGCGGCGGCCGGCGCGCAATCAGTGGCTGTCGTTGTTGATAGTGGCGCTGGGCGTGGTGCTCGGTTTTCCGCTGCTTACGGCGTTGGCATTGCAGCACGTGACGTCGGCACATTCGATTGTGTTTGTCGGATTGCTGCCGCTGGCCACGGCGATGTTTGGCGTTTTACGTGGCGGTGAGCGGCCACGTCCGGTGTTCTGGATCTTCTCGATTCTGGGCAGCGCGTTAGTGGTGGGCTTCGCCGTGTCCCAAGGCTTGAGCGCCTCGCCCACCGGAGACCTGCTAATGCTCGCGGCCATTCTGGCCTGCGGCCTCGGTTACGCCGAAGGGGCGAAACTGTCACGCAGCCTCGGCGGCTGGCAGGTGATCTGCTGGGCGCTGGTGTTGTCGTTGCCGCTGATGGCGCTGCTGAGCCTGTGGCTGGCACCCGCCTCCTTCGGCCACATCAGCGTGTCGGCGTGGATCAGCCTGGCCTACGTGTCGCTGTTCAGCATGCTGATCGGTTTCGTATTCTGGTATCGCGGCCTGGCCCAGGGCGGGATCGCGGCGGTCGGGCAGCTGCAATTGCTGCAACCGTTTTTCGGTCTGGCGTTGGCGGCGACATTGCTGCATGAGCAGGTCAGCGTCAGCATGCTGGCCGTGACGCTGGGCGTAATCGCCTGTGTGGCCGGGGCGAAAAAATTCGCCAGATAAGCGTCAGTGTCCGGCTTTCCATTGCCGAGGGCTGAGGCCGGTCTTGCGCCGAAAAGCCCGGGCCAGCGCCGACGGGTTTTCGTAACCGACCTCCTCGGCAATCAGCGCAATCGGCCGGCCTTCGCGCAGGCGTTTTTGCACCAGGCTGACCCGCCAGCTCAATAGATAATCGGCCGGCGTCTGCCCGACCACGCGGTGAAACTGCCCGGCAAAACCGGCGCGGGACATATTCGCCGCAGCAGCCAGAGCGGCCACACTCCACGATTCATGAGGCTGCTCATGAATCAGGTTCAAGGCGCGAGACAACCGCGGATCAGCCAGCCCGGCCATCATTCCCGGCTGCTGATCGCGGCTGCCGATGAGATGGCGCAGCAGCAGAATCACCAGCAATTCAAACAGGCGATCCATCACCGCTACACGTCCGCAATGCCCTTCGAAGGCTTCGTTGAACAGCCAGTCGAGGGTGCTGCGCAATTCGGGGATGTCAGTGAGCTTCAACACCAGATAGTCCGGTAACGCAGCGGCCAGGGCATTGCCCGAACCGCCGTCGAAGGTCAGCGAGGCGCACACCACTTGGCTGGCCATGGCCTCGTCGGCAGACATTCTGTGCGTGAACGGCCGGGGAAAGAAAATCAGCGACGGCTCCTCCAGACGCATCTCCCGCTCGTTGCCAGGTTTGAGCAGCAACGCCCCCGCTTGCAATACATGCACATGGCCAACCGGCTCGCCCTCGTGAACACTCACCCCACAAAACGCACCGCTGTGAAAGGTGCCGGCATTCACGCCGAAATGGCTGAGCAATGTAGAAAGGCGATCCATGGCTGACTCCCGAGGGCATATCTGGACGATCTGCCGCATATCCTCGACGATTTGCCGCCGAAGCGCCATCGGTCGCCCTTAAGATCTCTCCATCGCCGCTGCACTTCGCCGCGGATTTTCGGAGAATCACCATGAGCCGCATTACCGCAATCAGCCTTGACACCGCCACCGATGCCACCCGCCCTGTCCTGGAAGGCGTGAAAAAGAAAATCGGCTTCCTGCCCAACCTTTTCGGCACATTGGCCCAGGCACCGGTGGCACTCGACGCCTACTTGCAGGCCTCGGCCATCCTCGGCAAGACCTCGCTGAGCGCTCAGGAAAAAGAAGCTGTCTACCTCGCTACGTCGCAAGTCAACGGCTGCGACTACTGCCTGTCCGCACACACGGTGTTTGCCGGCAAGGCCGGGCTGTCGGCGCAGGACATCGTCGCGGCACGTCACGGCGAATTGAATGCCTGTGCCGCCCTCGCTCGCCAATTGACCGAAACCCGTGGCCACCTGAGCGATGACCAACTCGCCGCCGCCCGCGCCGCCGGTATCGATGACCGCAAGATCATCGAAGTCATTGCACTGGTGGCCGTGCAGACACTGACCAACTATCTGAACAACACCGCCCTGACTGACATCGACTTCCCGGCCATCGATGCCTGATCAGTCCCTCACGAGCTGAAAAAATCCGGTGGCGAAGAGACAGGCTCCTTCGCCACCGTGGTTATTTGCTGCCATGATGCAGGTCAGAAGAACTCATAGCGCACACAGTGTCTGGTGTGCTGAAACCAAACACCCTGGGCAAAGGTCTTTGTCCTCGGACAAACGCCCGGAAAAACACGAACCTCATGACAGACTGGTTGCAAGACAACGGCGAGATGGCCGGGCAGATCCGCCGTCACGATTGGGCCAATTCGCCCCTCGGCCCGTTGGAACACTGGCCCGATGTACTCAAGACCACCGTCTCGCTCAGTCTCGCGTCGCATTTTCCCCAGGCGATCGTGTGGGGGCCGCAACTGATCACGTTGTACAACGACGCCTTCGTGCCGATTCTTGGCGACAAGCCCCATGCGCTGGGACGGCCATTCAGCGACATCTGGAAAGAAGCCTGGCAGGAGATCAGCCCGATTGCCGACGCGGCATTCGCCGGGCGAGCCACCTACATTGAAAACTTCGCCCTGAAGATCGAACGCGGCAGCGGCCCGGAGCAGGCGTTTTTCACCTTCTGCTACAGCCCGATTCGCGACTCGCTGGGCAATGTGGTGGGGATGCTCGACACCGTTACCGAAACCACCCAGACGGTCTACCTCAACCAACGTCTGGCGGTGCTCGACGCGATCGGCGACGCGGTGGCCAACGCCACTGACGCGCAAGCGATTCTTGCCGCGAGCACACGGCTGATGGTCGAGCAATTGCGCCTGTCCAACTGCGCCTACGCCGACATGGACGCCGACGAGGACGGCTTCACCATTCGCGGCGATTACGCGGCACCGGGGTCGCCAAGTATCGTCGGCCACTACCGCTTGCGCGATTTCGGCGAGAAAGCCGTAACCCTGCTGCGCGCCGGCGAACCGTTGGTCATTCACGACAATCGCAGCGAACTGCCCCCTGAAGAATCAGCGACCTTTCAGGCCATCGGCATCACCGCAACGATCTGCGTGCCACTGATCAAGCAGGGGCGCCTGACGGCATTGATGGCCGTCCACGACAAGGTGCCGCGAGTCTGGTCGCGCTTCGAGCTGGCGCTGATGAGCGAAGTGACCGAGCGTTGCTGGGCGCATATCGAGCGAGTGCGTGCCGATGCCAATGTGCGTGAAGGTCTGCTGGCGCTGGCAGAACTCAATGCCACGCTGGAGCAACGGGTCGAGGAGCGCAGCCTGCGCCTGGCTCAGGCCGAATCGGCGCTGCGTCAGTCGCAGAAGCTCGAAGCCATCGGCCAATTGACCGGCGGCGTGGCCCATGATTTCAACAATCTGCTGACGATCATTCGCTCGTCGATGGATTTTCTGCGCCAGCCCGATCTGTCGGAAGAACGCCGCCAGCGCTACATGCGTGCGGTTTCCGACACGGTCGAACGCGCATCCAAACTGACCAGCCAGTTGCTCGCCTTCGCCCGGCGCCAGCCGCTCAATCCACAAGTGGTGGATGCCGGCGAACGGTTGGCCAATATCGGTGAAATGCTCGAATCGGTCACTGGTGCGCAGATTCATGTCTGCGTCGAGCGGCCGGATCACCCCTGCTATATCCGCGTCGATCTGAGTCAGTTCGAAACCGCGCTGATCAACATCGCCCTCAACGCCCGCGATGCCATGAATGGTCAGGGCGAACTGAGATTGCGCCTGGAGTGCCACAAACCCCTGCCGCCGATTCGCGGCCATGGTGGTTCCAACGGTCCGTTCGTGTCGATCGCGTTGGCAGACACCGGGGGCGGCATCGATGCGCACACCCTGGAACACATCTTCGAACCGTTCTTCACTACCAAGGCGGTCGGTAAGGGCACGGGGCTGGGACTGTCGCAGGTATTCGGCTTCGCCAAACAATCGGGGGGCAACGTCGATGTCTCCAGCGTGCTCGGCCAAGGCACAGAGTTCACCCTGTATTTACCGCAAGTGCCGGCGACCGAGGCACAAGTGGACGAGACGGACGACGATGGCGAGGTGCATCGGACCTGCGAGCAACGGCGCATATTGGTGGTCGAGGACAATCTGGAGGTCGGCCGCTTCGCCAATCAGATCCTGCAGGATCTGGGCTATGAAACGGCGTGGGCGACCAACGCCGAGGAAGCCCTGCAACTGGCCGGCGCCGATGCCCTGGCGTTCGATGCGGTGTTTTCCGACGTGGTCATGCCGGGCACCACCGGCGTCGCTTTGGCCAGAATGTTGCGCCAGCGTCGCCCCGATCTTCCGGTGATTCTGACCTCCGGCTACAGCGAAGAACTGGCGCGCAGCGGTTACGAAGGTTTCGAGTTCCTCGCCAAGCCCTATTCCGCCGAACAGGTTTCGCGGATTCTCGCCAAGACCTGGCTCAAGGACGCAACGCCTGCGGCGTCAGTCGTGATCGACGCCGGCACGCTTGAGTAATGTCTTGCAGCGTTCCGACAGGTGAAACACCTGTAACTGCTTGCCGGCCTTGGCGTAGCGTTCACGCAGGGTTTTCAACGCGGCGATTGCCGAATAATCGACAAAGCTCAGATGCCGGCAGTCGAGGATGACCCTGGCCGGATCGTTGGCCGGGTCGAACCGGTTGAGAAACGGCGTGGTCGAGGCAAAGAACAGCGTGCCGTGCAGGCGATAGAGTTTGCTGCCATCGGCCTCCAGATGTTCATCGGCATACAGTTCACGCGCCTGCTGCCAGGCGAAATTGAGCGCAGCGATGATGATCCCGCAGAGCACCGCCGTAGCCAGATCGGTAAACACAGTGATGGTGGTCACGGCGATGATTACCAGCACATCGTGCAGCGGCACCTTGTTGATCACCCGCAACGACGCCCAAGCGAAGGTCTGCTGCGATACCACGAACATCACTCCTACCAGCGCGGCCAGCGGAATGCGCTCGATCAACGGTGAGAGAAACAGGATGAACAACAGAATCAGCACACCCGCCACCGCGCCGGACAAGCGCCCGCGTCCGCCGGAGCTGAGGTTGATCACGGTCTGCCCGATCATCGCGCAACCGCCCATGCCGCCGAAGGCACCGGAAACCATATTCGCCGCGCCCAGCGCCACGCACTCGCGATCCGGGTAGCCACGGGTTTCGGTGATTTCGTCGGTGAGGTTGAGAGTCAGCAGGGTTTCCAGCAAGCCGACCATTGCCATCAGGATCGCGTAGGGGGCGATGATGCGCAGAGTGTCGAACGTCCACGGGATGTCCGGCAACGCGAAAGTCGGCAGACCGCCGGCGATGTGTGCCATGTCACCGAGGGTGCGAGTCGGCAGGCCGAACAGGTAAACCAGCAGGCCGACACCGAGAATCGCCACCAATGCCGGCGGCACTGCTTTGGTGAGGCGCGGCAGGATATACACGATGGCCATGGTCAGCAGCACCAGCCCGGTCATCAGGTACAGCGGCGTACCGCTGAGCCAGTGCTCGCCACTTTTGAAATGCTCCAGTTGCGCCAGCGCGATGATGATCGCCAGGCCGTTGACGAAACCGAGCATCACCGGATGCGGCACCATGCGCACCAGTTTGCCCAGGCGCAACAACCCGAACGCCATCATGATCAGACCGCCAAGCAGCACTGTCGCCAGCAGATACTGCACGCCGTGCTGCACCACCAGCGCGACAATCACCACCGCCATCGAACCCGCCGCGCCGGAAACCATCCCTGGGCGACCGCCAAACAACGCCGTCAGCGTACAAATGATGAAAGCGCCGTACAGGCCCATCAACGGATTGAGATGCGCCACCAGCGCGAAGGCGATGCATTCGGGCAACAGAGCAAACGAGGTGGTGAGTCCGGCCAGGACATCGGCGCGCAGACGAATCGGTTTCATGGCATACCTGAATGAGCGGCCGTCGAGAACGGTCGCTGTTTCGCGAAAAAAGAGGGAGGCGAATGTTACGGAATTGTACGGGCTCGGGCCAGTGAAACGCTGACACCGATAGGCGCCGGCCAAAAATGGAAAACGCAGTTGCTCAATGATGGCACTCTGCCCATAATTCGCGCCCCTCTATGTTCTGTGCAAGGTATTGCCGTGAAGAAGTCTCTGCTGTTGATCCCGATGCTGGCGTTGTTGCTGCAAGGTTGTGGCATGACCATGACCCGCTACGAGCCGAGTTATGAAAACGTCCAGAAGCTCAAGCAGACCCCGCCCCTGCATGCCATCAGCAATCCTCAGGTAAGCGCCGAATCCGGCGAAGGTTCGCTGATGGTTCGCGCCAACCCGGTCCGCTCTCCATCGGGCAGCATCCCGGCGCACATTCAGGACGCCATCACCGAAGAGCTGCGCAAGGCCGGTTTGCTCGACCCGCAGGCGCAGCGTCAGTTGAAAGTTCTCGTGGTGAAAAATGAACTGTCCGCCGGTATGGGCACGGGTGACGGCAAGCTCGCGGCGCGCTTTACTCTGCTCAACGGCAGCGATGTGGTGTACGACGCAACCAAGGATGTCAGCAGCCAGTGGGGCAGCAGCTTCTTCGGTTTCATTGCGATCCCGAACGCGGTCAACGCCTATAACCCGATGCTGCGTGATCTGCTCAAAGAGCTGTACAGCGACCCGAAATTCATTCAGGCGTTGAAGTAACCGACAAAAAAAGAGCCGCGATTGCGGCTCTTTTTGTTTCACGCCCGGGGAATACCGGTTTCCAGCGCCGAGTACTTCAGGTTGTTGTTATCAACCATCTGTTTGAGCAGCGCATTGACCTGACGGGTGAAGGTGTCGTTCACCGCTTCTTTAGGCGTGTTGGCCATCAGCGGTATGAACCAGATGCCGATCCAGGTGCCGACGGCGTCGTGGTTACTCGCAGTGGTCAAAGCCTGTCCCTGTCCATCCAGGGTTTCCAGGCTCAGAGTGTATTGATCGCTGCCGTAGGCCGGAATGATCATCATGCTGAAACCGCTGATGAAAGCCAGCACCATGGAACCGGCATTCGGTGGATGGTTGTACATTTTCAGGCGCAGGCTGTAGTCGCCCGGCTGCTTCTGGAACTCATCCAGCGTGACCCGACCGAACAGGCCTGAATCGGTGAGAATTTTCTGCAGCTGTGGCTTGAGTTGATCACGTGCTTGCGGCACTTCCACGGCAGAGGCACTTTTCGGCTCGCCCTGATAGAAGTCGAAATCGACGTAGACGTTTGGCTTGTTGGCGTAGTTGGCCATCGACGGCAGAGTGACCGGTGCCACTTCATCCTTAGTGAAACTGGCACAACCGCCCAGCGCAAGAACCAGTCCCAGCGCCAGCGTTTTCCCGAATTGCATGATGTCCGTCCCTAAATAATGATCAAATAGTGGCAATACGCCTCTATTGCAGAAGCGGAGCGGATTCTAGAGACCGCAATCGGTAATGAAAAGGGTGAACAGGCAAATAACTGCAATGCTATCGCTTTGCACTCAGCCAGCTAGTGGGAGCGAGCTTGCTCGCGAAGGCGGCGGGTCAGTCAGCCCGTTGTCTTCTGACGCACCGCATTCGCGAGCAGGCTCGCTCCTACAGCCAATGTGTCTGTTTCAGAAGGCGATTTGGGCTGCCGGTGTGACATCAATTCGCGTTACGGCACTGGTGAGGGCGGCGAAGTCCTTGTTGTGTCCGGCAATGATGTCTTCGGCGCTCATGCTGCCGTTATCGACCGTCGAATGTGCATCCTGCGCGACAACGATGTCGTAGCCCAGCTTATGCGCGCTACGCACTGTGGCATTGACGCAGTAATCGGTTTGCAGGCCGCAGATGATCAGGCGTTCAAAATCTTCGCTGGGTAGCAGCCTGCCCAGGTCGGTCTGATAGAAAGAGTCGCCGGTGGATTTGCCTACCCGCAGATCTTGCGTGGACGTCTGCAGACCTTTGGCCAGTTGCCAACCGTCTGCGCCACGAACGAACGGACCGTCCTTTTCCTCGTGTTGAATCAACACGACCGGAACGCCGGCGCCGCGGGCGCGCTGGCTCAGATCATTGATCGTGGCGATCACGCGGTCGATTTCAAAGCACTGATACTCACCAGCACACAGGGCCTGCTGGACGTCGATGATCAGTAATGCGGTGGTCATGTCGAGCCTTCCTTGATTTGTCCTGGAGATGGGGCGGACCTGAGCCCGCCCCTTTTTACTCCGCTCAGTAGCCCAGTGACAACCCTGTATTGCGCCGTGGATCGTTGGCGCCGTAGAAGCGGTTGTTGCCCACCGGTTTACCCCCGAGGGACGGCGCGCCAACCAGGATCGCTGCGATGTGGTTGGGGTCTTGTGGGCCGGCAAATTTGTGGCCCCAGCTTTCGAGAATTTTTCTGGTATCCGGACTGGCGGCGAAGTCTTCGAGGTTGGTTTCCTCCGGCATCCACTGCTGATGGAAACGCGGCGCGTCGACGGCCTCCTGCAAGCCCATGCCGTAATCGATGACGTTGAGCATGGTCAGCAGGGTCGCGGTGATGATCCGGCTGCCGCCCGGCGTGCCGACCACCATCACCACTTTGCCGTCCTTGGTGACGATAGTCGGACTCATCGACGACAGCGGCGCCTTGCCCGGCGCGATGGCGTTGGCTTCGCCCTGCACCAGGCCGTACATGTTCGGCACGCCGACCTTGGAGGTGAAATCGTCCATTTCGTCGTTGAGGATGACCCCGGTCTTGCTGGCCATCACACCTGCGCCGAACCAGTCGTTGAGGGTGTAGGTGACCGAGACGGCATTGCCCCACTTGTCGACGATCGAATAGTGGGTGGTGTTGCTGCCTTCATGGGGGGCGACGCCGGGTTTGAGTTGAGCGGAAACACCGGCCTTCTGTGGCTCAATGGCGTTGCGCAGCTTGGTGGCGTAGTTCTTGTCCAGCAGGTGCTCGATCGGATTTTTCACGAAATCCGGATCGCCGAGGTAGCTGTTGCGATCGACATAAGCGTGGCGCATGGCTTCGATCTGGTAGTGCATGCCCTGAGCCGAATGAAAGCCCAGATCCTTCATCGGATAGCCCTCAAGAATATTCATGATCTGGCAGATCACCACACCACCGGAGCTTGGCGGCGGCGCCGAGACCACGTGATAACCGCGGTAATCGCATTCCACCGGGGCCAGCTCGCGAGTCTTGTATTTGTCCAGGTCGGCCTGGGTGATGATGCCCTTGTTGGCCTGGCTGGACGTGACGATGGCATCGGCGACCCAGCCTTTGTAGAAACCGTCGGCGCCTTTGTCGGAAATCGTCCGCAAGGTTTTTGCCAGATCCTTTTGCACCAGTTTCTGCCCGACCTGCATCGGCTCGCCATTGCTCAGAAAGATCGAACCGGAATCGCGCAGGTCTTTCTTGAACACGTCGGTGGCGTACTCAAGCAACTCGACATCGCCCTGCTGCAGTTCGAAGCCGTCTTCGGCCAGTTTGATCGCCGGAGCGATCATCTCCTTGCGCTGTTTGGTGCCGTATTTGCTCAGGGCCAACTCCATGCCGGACACCGTGCCCGGCACACCAACCGCGAGGTGGCCACGGGTACTCAGCTCGGGGATGACGTTACCTTCCTTGTCCAGATACATGTTGGCGGTCGCGGCCAGCGGGGCTTTTTCGCGGAAGTCGAGAAAGGTCTTGCGCCCGTCCGCCAGTTGAATGGTCATGAATCCGCCACCGCCGAGGTTACCCGCTGCCGGATAGACCACCGCCAGCGCGTAACCCACCGCAACTGCCGCATCCACGGCGTTGCCGCCGTTCTTCAACACATCGACGCCGACATGGGTCGCCAGGTGTTGCGCGGTGACTACCATGCCGTTTTCCGCCGCGACCGGTGCCACCGATGCCGCGTGAGCCATGAGACAGCTGAGCGCCAGGGAGGTCGCGATAAGCGATCTGGCCAAAGGTTCGTACTTCATGAGTCGATCTCTTTTTTGTTTTTGGGGACTGCGCGAAACGCAGGGCAGCGCTTGAGGAGCAACAAGCAGTATGGTCGGCTTTGCGTATTGCGCCTCCCCGTTCAGGCAGTATGCTGATCCGCGTTATCGCCAGGATCCGGAGCCGTTGTCATGCCTTATACGTTCATCACCCTGCCCTCGCCGGTCGGCGAATTGAAGCTGGTTGCAAACGACAGTCGACTCGCAGCCATCCTCTGGGAAAACGACAAACCGAACCGGGTACGTATCGGGCCGATGAGCGAAGCGGCGGACAGTCCGATCCTCCTGCAGACCGCGCGGCAGCTTGAAGAATATTTTGCCGGCACGCGCAATCGCTTCGATCTGGAGCTGGAATTTGTCGGCAGCGAATTCCAGAAAAAAGTCTGGGCGGCGCTACTGACCATTCCATTCGGCGAGACGCGCACCTACAGCCAGATCGCCACACAGATTGGTCATCCGGCGGCGGTTCGGGCGGTCGGCGCCGCCAACGGGCGCAACCCGATTTCAATTGTTGCGCCGTGCCACCGGGTGATTGGTGCTTCGGGAAAGCTGACCGGGTTCGCCGGTGGTCTTGAGGCTAAAGAGCGGTTGCTGACGCTTGAGGGTGGCCAGTGGTCAGAGATCGATAAAACCGGCGATCTGTTTTAGGCATGCAAGAAGATCAAAAGATCACAGCCTTCGGCGGCTCGTGCATTGAATTGCGTTGAAGGCTGCGATCTTTTGCTTTACCGAGCGAACAGGTTATTCATCGCCGCGTACTGCAACAGCATGATGGTCTTGGCATCGCAGATCTCGCCGCGCGCAAACGCTGCGAGCGCCTCATCGAAACGCCACTCCAGCACTTCGAGTTCTTCGGTTTCTTCTTCCAGCCCACCACCGGCGCTGACCTTGGACGCCGCATCATATTCGGCGATGAAAAAGTGCAGTTTCTCGGTCACTGAACCGGGGCTCATATACGCCTCGAATACCTTCTTCACGTCATGCACGCGGTAGCCGGTTTCTTCCTCGGCTTCGTCACGGATGCGTTGCTCGGGCGCGGCGCCTTCCAGCAAGCCCGCAGCGACCTCGATCAACAAACCGTCGTGGCCATTGACGAACACCGGCAGGCGGAACTGGCGGGTCAACACCACCGTGCGCTTTTCGCGGTTGAACAGCAGAATTGCCGCGCCGTTGCCACGGTCGTAAACCTCGCGGGTCTGGCGTTGCCATTCGCCGTTGTTGCGCTGGTAATCAAAGGTGATTTTCTGCAGCAGATACCAGTCGTGGGACAACACCTGGGTGTCGACGATATTGACCCGTTCGGCTGTGTTGGACATCGCGTCTGATCCTGTCTTGATGGGTGACCTGCCATGGTCGAACAATTGCGCCGACAAAAAAAGCCCGGCAGCGCTACCGGGCCTGGTTCATCAGCCGCTCTTACCGGAAGTCGACGTCGAAAGCCTGATAGAAGGCGTTGCCGGTGTTGGCGACGATCCACATCAGCACAATGACGTGATGGCCTTGCTTGTTGGCCGGCAGTTTCACTTCGTGATCGACTTTGGCCTTCAATTCACCGGCATGACTGTAATACGGCACTTGCGGGTAAAAGTCTTCGAAGAAGGGCTGGGTTTCCAGTTGCGCACGGCTGATGCGCTGCTGTGGGTCCCAACCCTCTTTGGTGATCAACCAGCGATAACCACGGGTGGTGTGCGGCGCGGTGTAGGCCCAAGTGACCTTGAGGGTCTGGCCTGGATCGACATTGAGCAGCGGCCATGTGAACGGACGACCCAGCTTCTTGCTCATCTCGTCATTGGTGTAGTTCACGCAATCGCGGGCATCCGTCTTGCCGCCGCTGAGAATATAACCGTCGGCCGGCGGCGCGACGCTGTCCGAGTCCGTCTCGAAGGGCTGCGGGAACGGCCCGGCGACCAATGCGGGAAAGTTCTTGCCGCCTTCCATTTCATTGACTTGCCAGCCGCCCAGCAAACCGAGATCGATGGCGACTGCACCGCGACTCGCTGGCGAGATAACGCGACCGTGCTTCAGTTGAGTCTGAGGAATTGCCTGATTCATGTTGTTCACTCCGTTGATTTGAGAACTCTCCTTCCTGAGGAGAGGCCTTCAAGCTAACGGAGAAGGTTTTTTTGTCTATCGGCGCTTTTGTCGCAGCTTGCTGGCCGTGAACAAAAAAACCTCGCAAATACTGGATGGATATCCAGCTACCGAAGAAACCTCGCACTCGACGCGTAGCCGAATACGTACACGCCGAGTTCACTAAATCGCGCTTCGTCTACTCAAGGCAACTGGGCCTGGTACTCCTTTTCGTACTGCCCCGCGAGCGCCACTTTCTGTTTATCGTCGAGCAGTTTGCCGGCCATCTGGAAGAATTTGTGCTCTTCTTCCTCAAGGTGGTGATGGACCTTTTCCGAAAGCTTTTTCGCCGTGGCCAGCCAGGCTGGACTCGACATCTCAGTCTCGTCGAGTTCTTCCATCATCTCGTCCATTTCATGGTGCTCGGAGATGGCATGGCGACTCAGATCCACGCCTTCGTCGATTTCCATCAAGGGAATGTAGAAATGCCGCTCTTCTGCGGTTTCATGCGCTTGCAGTTCTGCTTTGAGCTGTTTGTAGGCCTCGACCCGCTCAGGGCTGTCGCCGCTGGTCGCGATCAGCGCCTTGGCATAAGTACGCTGACGCTCGTGACTTTCGCGCAGGGCTTCAAAAATATTCAAGGGGGGGCTCCTCATCAATCGCGCTCAGGGAAAGACGCGATAAAGCCTAGACCGCAACGTTTGAATGGCGGTTCCGCTGGTTGAATCGAAGGGCTTGGAGGCGCCTGTACGGACGCGGTAGGCTGGGCGTTCAATTACACAAGGAAGTCACGCATGAATTTGCGAATCGAGTTGACGCAAAACCCGAGCGAAGAACAACGCCAGGCCATTCTTCAACCGTTGATTGATTACAACGATGCGAAAACCGGCGGGTCGAAATCCGAGCCGTTCGCCCTGATGGTTCGAGACGACCACGGCTCGATAGTCGGTGGCTTGTATGGGCGCGTGATTTTTCGCTGGATGTTCATCGAACTGTTGTCAGTGCCGGAGCAAGGTCGCGGACAGGGAATTGGTTCGAAACTGATGGCTCAGGCGCAAGCGTTGGCTACAGACAAGCATTGCCTGGGCATCTGGCTCGACACTTTCGATTTTCAGGCGCCGGAGTTCTACAAGAAGCTGGGCTTCAGCCAGTTCGGTGAGATCATGGACTATCCACCGGGGCACAAGCGGCATTTCTTCCTCAAACGGCTGATCGATTGAATGTGCCGCAGCCTTCGCGAGCAAGCTCGCTCCCACATGGAATGCATTTCAACTTGTGGGAGCGAGCCTGCTCGCGAAAGCGGAGGCCACTTCATCACATGATCAAAGGCAGGTTGCCATCGCTGCCATCCTGCGCATCGCGACAAAATCATCCTGCTGTGCGTAGTAATTCAGGGTCGTCCCCGACGCTTCGGTAATCACATCGACAAAAGACTCCGCCGAACGGGTATAAACCGTTGTGCCGCCCGACGCGCGCGGCTCCAGATAGGCCGCTGCGTCGACGCCGAACACCGCTTCGTCCTGCCAGGCGAATTGTACGCACCGGGCCACGTCTTTCTCGGACTTGTCCGAAGCCAGGACCTTGTAAGGGCTCTTGGTGCGAGCCTCGTTCATCACCGAACCGGCGCAACCGGCCAACAGGGCCGCCACCAGCGCTACCATCAGCATTCGCATTGCTTTCGCTCATTGTAGAAAAAAGCGGACTGTAGCACTGCAACGTGGCCAATCGTTCTGCTTTACTGTTTTTATGCGCGACACGCGTGAGCAGGTGCGGCACCCTGCGGGCATCCGTCACACAAGGAAATCACATGGCGCCTACCGACCAGCGGCATGAACAGGCTTTGAAACTGTTTCTCGATGCGCGACCCGACCTGCGTGAGACCCTCGACCACCTCAACCCGCTGCTGGCCCAGGCCAAAGGCGAAACCCAGGCGCAGTATCGCGAAGAACGTCTGCATGAGGCCTTTGAGGCTGAGGCTGAAAGCCAGGGGTTGTTTGCCTGGGAGCTGACGTTGCAACTGACTGCTGCTTCCGCGCAGGAATACCAGGCGCGG
This sequence comes from Pseudomonas sp., assembly GCF_035554175.1. Taxonomy (GTDB): domain Bacteria; phylum Pseudomonadota; class Gammaproteobacteria; order Pseudomonadales; family Pseudomonadaceae; genus Aquipseudomonas. The sequence goes on from NZ_DATMIV010000010.1 coordinate 227,634, forward strand.
CGCCTGGAGGTGCATCGGGAAGTGGCGGAGATGGCGGGGATGGACTGGATCGAGTATTGCGATTTGTACGGCATCACCCCGTAACCCATGTAGGAGCTGCCGAAGGCTGCGATCTTTTGACCTTGATCTTGATCTTGAAGAGCAAAATCAAAAGATCGCAGCCTTCGTCAGCTCCTACAAAGGAATCTGTGTACAACGGGGGTTTCGCGGCTGCGGCAATAAAGCTTTATCATGCCCGCAGTTTCGCTGATCGAGTCCATCATGAAGTTCGCCATCGCGCTGTTTTCCGCCGCCCATGCGCCCTCCTCGCGCCGTGCCTTGCTATTTGCCCAGGCTGCTCTGGCCGGGGGTCATGAAATTGTGCGGCTGTTCTTCTATCAGGACGGCGTGTTCAATGCCTCTGATGCAGTGGTGACGCCCCAGGACGAACTGGACTTGCCCAAGCAATGGCGCAGTTTTATCAGCGAACACAAGCTGGACGGCGTGGTGTGTATCGCCGCCGCTCTGCGTCGCGGTGTGTTGAACGAAGAAGAAGGCAGGCGTTACCAGCGTGAAGCGATTTCGCTCAGCGCGCCGTGGGAATTATCCGGGCTTGGGCAGTTGCACGACGCAGTACAAGACGCCGACCGCCTCATCTGTTTCGGAGGTGCGTAAAATGCCCAAATCGCTTTTGATCATCAGCCGTCAATCGCCGTGGTCAGGCCCCGGAGCCCGTGAAGCGCTGGATATTGTGCTGGCCGGCGGCGCGTTCGATCTGCCGATCGGCCTGCTGTTCCTCGATGACGGCGTGCTGCAACTCGCTGCAGGGCAGAACGCCAGGGCCTTGCAGCAGAAAGACCTCAGCGCCAACCTGCAGGCGCTGCCGATGTTCGGCGTCGAGGAACTGTTCTATTGCGCCGAAAGCGCCCACGCCCGCGGGCTCGGGAAACTGTCTCTGGATGAAGCAGAACCGCTTTCTGCCGAACACATCAGCGCCCTTATTGACCGCTACGACCAGGTGCTCACCCTCTGATGTCGACTTTGCATGTGTTGTCTCATTCCCCGTTCAGCGATGATCGCCTGACCAGTTGCCTGCGATTGATCGGCAGTGCCGATGCCTTGTTATTAGCCGGCGATGCGGTGTACGCGCTGCAACCGGACAGCGCGCCGTTCTTTGCCCTCCAAGAACGGAAAATCAAACTGTATGTATTGATAGAAGATGCGCAGGCACGGGCGATCGAGATTCCGGACTGGGCCGAAGCCATCGATTATCCGGCGTTCGTCGAGTTGTCGATCCAGCACGACAAGGTCAACAGCTGGCTATGAATTCCATGACCGTCGGCGCCCGCACCATTGAGCTGGACAAGGACGGCTTTCTCGTCGACCTCAGCGACTGGTCGGCGGAAGTCGCCACTGCCCTCGCCGCCGCCGAAGACATCGAGTTGACGCCTGAACACTGGGAAATTCTCGAACTGTTGCGCAGTTTCTATACAGAATTCCAGCTGTCGCCGGCCACGCGGCCGCTGATCAAGTACACCGCGCTGAAGCTCGGCGCCGACAAAGGCAACAGCCTGCACCTGAACCGACTGTTCAAAGGCACCCCTGCCAAACTCGCCGCGAAACTGGCGGGCCTGCCCAAACCGACGAATTGCCTATGACCGACTTTCCAGCTCTGACCCTCGAAACGCCCGCCGAACACCCGTTCGCGCAATTCGTGCGCATTCTCGGCAAAGGCAAGCGCGGCGCCCGCGATCTGACGCGCGAGGAGGCCCGACAAGCCATGGGCATGGTGCTCGATGACAAGGTCGAGGATACGCAACTGGGCGCCTTTCTGATGTTGCTGCGGCACAAGGAAGAAAGCGCCGAAGAGATGGCCGGTTTCACCGAAGCCCTGCGCGAACGGCTGCAGGCCCCGGCGATGAACGTCGATCTGGACTGGCCGACCTACGCCGGGAAAAAACGCCATCTGCCGTGGTACCTGCTCGCGGCCAAGTGCCTGGCGCACAACGGTGTGCGCATCTTCATGCACGGCGGCGGCGCACATACTGCCGGGCGCCTGTACAGCGAACAGCTGCTCGGCGAACTGAACATTCCCCTGTGCCGCAACTGGCAGCAGGCCGGTACAGCGCTGGACAACGGCGGCCTGGCGTTCATGCCGCTGATGGACTGGGCGCCGCAGTTGCAAAAGATGATCGACCTGCGCAACACCCTGGGCTTGCGCTCGCCGATCCACTCGCTGGCGCGGATTCTCAATCCGCTGGGCGCACGCTGTGGCCTGCAGAGCATTTTCCATCCGGGCTACCAAGCGGTGCATCGCGATGCCAGCGGCTTGCTCGGCGACACGGCGATTGTGGTCAAGGGCGATGGCGGCGAAATCGAAATCAACCCCGACGCCACCAGCCACCTTTATGGCACCAGCGGCGGCCAGAGCTGGGACGAAGAATGGCCACAGCTGTCAGCGCAACGCCACGTCAAACCCGCCTCGCTGGACACCGAACACTTGAAAGCCGTGTGGCGTGGCGATGTGGTCGACAGCTATCCGCAGATGGCGCTGATTGCAACCATGGCACTGGCCTTGCGCGGCCTCGGTCAGAATCGCGAACAAGCCTTCGCCACCGCCGAGCAATATTGGGCGGCACGCAACACATCGATCTAACCGATCATTAGCGCCCGATCTTTGCGCTTTTTGTTCGAACTCATGGGAATAGACTCAACTCCAACGATTATTGGTTTTGGGAGTCTTGATCATGGGTTTACTCGTCGACGGCCACTGGCAGGACAAGTGGTACGAAAGCAGCAAGGACGGCGCATTCCAGCGTGAACAGGCGCAACGCCGCCATTGGGTAACCGCCGACGGCCAGGCCGGCCCCAGCGGTGAAGGCGGTTTCGCCGCCGAGGCCGGACGCTATCACCTCTACGTTTCCCTCGCCTGCCCCTGGGCACATCGCACCCTGATTCTGCGTAAACTCAAAGGCCTGGAAAGCCTGATCGACGTTTCAGTGGTCAGCTGGTTGATGCTGGAAAACGGCTGGACCTTCGACAAGACGCTCGGTTCGACGGGCGACCAACTCGATGATTTCGATTTCATGCACCAGCGCTACATCGCTGATACGCCTGATTACACCGGGCGTGTGACCGTGCCGGTGTTGTGGGACAAGAAGCTCAAGCGCATCGTCAGCAATGAATCGGCGGAAATCATCCGCATGTTCAACAGTGCGTTCGACGGGCTGACCGGCAATGAACTGGACTTCTACCCCGCACCGTTACGCAATGAGATCGATGCGCTGAACGAGCGAATCTATCCGGCAGTGAACAACGGTGTATACCGCGCCGGATTCGCCACCTCGCAGCAAGCCTATGAACAGGCATTCGATGAAGTGTTTGCCGAACTCGATCATCTGGAGCAACTGCTGGGCGCCAATCGCTACCTGAGCGGTGAATACCTGACCGAAGCCGATGTGCGCCTGTTCACCACGATGATTCGCTTCGACGCGGTTTATCACGGGCACTTCAAGTGCAACCTGCGGCGCATTGCCGATTACCCGAACCTGTCGAACTGGTTGCGCGAGATGTATCAGTGGCCGGGGATTGCCGAAACGGTGGATTTTCAACACATCAAGCATCACTACTACGGCAGCCACAAGACCATCAACCCCACCGGGGTGGTGCCGAAAGGGCCGGAGCAGGACTTTAACCTGGCGCATGATCGGTCGCGGTTGAGCGGGAGAGGGGTTTGGCGCCGGGGCTGATCCCAAAAAGCAAAAGATCGCAGCCTTCGGCAGCTCCTACATGAGAATGCGTTCCTCTGTAGGAGCTGCCGAAGGCTGCGATCTGTTGATCTGACTCAAATTTGCGCCTGAGCCCCTTCAAACCACGCCAGTTTTTCGCGCAGCTGCACCACTTCTCCGACAATCACCAGGGTCGGCGCATGGACTTCATGCTCTGCCACCAGTTGTGGCAGATCGGCCAAGGTGCCGGTGAAGACACGCTGATTAACGGTAGTGCCCTGCTGAATCAACGCCGCTGGGGTATCCGCCGCACGACCATGCCTGATCAACTGCTCGCAGATGATCGGCAAGCCCACCAGGCCCATGTAGAACACCAGCGTCTGCGCCGGAGCGACAAGGTCGGCCCATGGCAGATCGGTGGAACCGTCCTTCAGATGCCCGGTGACAAACCGCACGGATTGCGCGTGGTCGCGATGGGTCAGCGGAATCCCGGCATAGGCCGCACAACCGCTGGCCGCCGTGATGCCCGGCACGACCTGGAACGGAATGCCGTGGGCCGCCAGCTCTTCGATCTCTTCGCCACCGCGCCCGAAGATGAACGGATCACCGCCCTTCAACCGCACCACACGCTTGCCGGCCTTGGCCAGATCGACCAGTTGCTGGTTGATCTGATCCTGCGGCACCGCATGTTCGGAGCGACGCTTGCCGACATACACACGCTCGGCATCGCGACGGCACAATTCCAGAATCGCCGGCGCCACCAGACGGTCGTACAACACCACATCGGCTTGCTGCATCAGCCGCAGGGCCCGGAAGGTCAACAGGTCCGGATCGCCCGGGCCGGCACCCACCAGATAAACCTCGCCAGTGGTGACCATCGGCTCACCATCCACCTTGGCCTGCAACAGGCGCTCGGCTTCAGCGCCCTGCCCGGCCAGTTGCCGGTCGGCAATCGGCCCTTGAAAAACATCTTCCCAAAAGCCTCGGCGCTGCTGCACATCGGGAAACAGGGTTTTCACCTGATGGCGAAAACGCGCGGCCAGCCCCGCAAGTTGCCCATAGGTCGAGGGAATCCAGGTTTCAATCTTTGCGCGGATCAGACGCGCGAGTACCGGCGCATCACCGCCGCTGGAAACGGCAATGATCAACGGCGAGCGATCAACGATCGCCGGGAAGATCACGCTGCACAAGGCAGGCGCGTCGACCACGTTGACCGGCACGCAACGTCGGTGCGCATCCGCCGACACTTGCGCGTTCAGGGTTTCGTCGTCGGTAGCAGCAATGATCAGCCCGCAGCCGTCCAGATCCGCTTCGACATAGCCGCGCAACAGACATTCTCCGCCGCTGCCAGCGATCAGTTCAGCCAGTTGCGTTTCGATTTCAGGTGCTACCACCCGCAGCAGCGCACCGGCATCGGCCAGCAGGCGGGATTTGCGCAAGGCAATCTCCCCCCCACCGACAACCAACACACGACTGCCGCGCAGGTTGTGAAACAGCGGCAGATATTTCATTTAGCCGATGACCTCAAGGCCACCCATGTACGGCTTGAGTACATCCGGCACGCGGATCGAACCGTCGGCCTGCTGGTAGTTTTCCAGTACAGCAACGAGGGTACGACCGACCGCCAGACCGGAGCCGTTCAAAGTGTGCACCAGCTCAGGTTTGCCGGTCTCCGGGTTGCGGAAACGCGCCTGCATGCGGCGGGCCTGGAAGTCGCCGCAGTTGGAGCACGATGAGATTTCGCGATACTTGTCCTGGCTCGGAATCCACACTTCCAGGTCGTAGGTCTTGACCGCGCTAAAGCCCATGTCGCCGGTGCACAAAGCAAGTGTGCGGTAAGGCAGCCCCAGCAGTTGCAGGACTTTTTCAGCGTTGGCGGTCAGGCCTTCCAGCGCTTCCATCGATTGCGATGGCTCAACGATCTGGACCATTTCAACTTTGTCGAACTGGTGTTGGCGGATCATCCCGCGCGTGTCGCGGCCCGACGCACCGGCCTCGCTACGGAAGCACGGGGTGTGGGCGACGAACTTGATTGGCAGCAGCTTCGAATCGACGATTTCGCCGGCAACGATGTTGGTCAGCGACACTTCGGCGGTCGGGATCAAGTACAGATCGGCTTCGCCTTCGCGGGCGATCTTGAACAGGTCTTCCTCGAATTTCGGCAGCTGGCCAGTGCCTTGCAATGCCGGGGCCTGCACCAGATAAGGTGTGTAAGCCTCTTCGTAGCCATGCTCGTTGACGTGCAGATTGATCATGAATTGCGCCAGGGCGCGGTGCAGTCGCGCAATCGGGCCGCGCAGCAGGGCGAAGCGTGCGCCGGACAGCTTGGCGGCGGTTTCGAAGTCCAGCCAGCCGAACTTCTCGCCAAGGGCGACGTGGTCTTTGACTTCGAAATCGAACCGGGTCGGAGTGCCCCAGCGGCGCACTTCAACGTTGTCGTCTTCGTCCTTGCCGACCGGAACCGATTCGTGCGGCAGGTTGGGGATACCCAGCAGGATCGAATCCAGTTCGGTCTGGATCGCGTCCAGCTCGACCTTGCCAGCGCTCAGTTCACCCGCCATGCGCTCGACGTCCGCCATCAACGGCGCGATGTCTTCGCCGCGCTGCTTGGCCTGGCCGATGGACTTGGAACGCGCGTTACGCTCAGCCTGCAGTGCTTCGGTGCGGGTCTGGACGGTCTTGCGCTGTTCTTCCAGCGCTTCGATGCGCGCGGTATCCAGGGCAAAGCCACGGGAAGCCAGGCGGTCCGCTACGTCCTGAAGGTTGCTACGTAACAGTTTGGAATCGAGCATGTCGGTTTCTCGTTATCAAAGTTTGGTCAGGGACAGGCCGGCCCACGTCGCGAGCAGCCCGCCGAATACGCTGAGTGCCGCATAGCCCAAGGCCAGCAACACTTGCCCGCTTTCCAGCAGGCGCACCGTATCCAGTGAAAAAGATGAAAAAGTCGTCAGCCCCCCGAGGAAGCCGACCATCAACCCGGCACGCACCTCGATCGGCACCTCCGGGCGTATCAAAAACAGGCCGTACAACACGCCAATCAGCAGGCAGCCCACGATATTAACGGCCAGCGTCGCGGTATAGAAGTGCCGCGGCCAATTGGCGCTGACCCAATTGCCGGTGGCGAAGCGCAACAAGGTGCCGGCCACGCCGCCGACCGACACTGCGAGGATCAATGGGACCACTACTTTCTCCGCTGTCGAGGGCTGAGACGATCAAGTTGAGCGAGGTGGTTGAGCTTCTCGCCGATCTTCAACTCCAGGCCACGGGGCACTGGCTGATAAAACGGAATCGGCTCGAGTTCTTCCGGAAAATAGTCTTCACCGGCGGCGTAAGCGTCCGGCTCGTCGTGGGCGTAGCGGTATTCGTCGCCATAACCCAATTGCTTCATCAACTTGGTCGGGGCGTTGCGCAGGTGCAGCGGCACTTCCAGCGAACCGTTTTCAGCGGCCGCGCGCAGGGCAGTCTTGAAGCCCATGTACACCGCGTTGCTTTTCGGCGCGCAGGCCAGATAAGTAATGGCCTGGGCGACTGCCAATTCGCCCTCCGGGCTGCCCAGACGCTCCTGGACTTCCCACGCTGCCAGGCACAGGCTCAACGCGCGCGGGTCGGCGTTGCCGATGTCTTCGCTGGCCATGCGCACCACTCGGCGGGCCAGGTACAGCGGATCGCAGCCGCCGTCGATCATTCGCGCGAACCAGTACAGCGCACCGTCAGGATTGGAACCGCGCACCGATTTGTGCAGCGCTGAGATCTGGTCATAGAACGCTTCGCCGCCCTTGTCGAAGCGTCGGCGCGTGTCGCCGAGCAGACTTTGCAGCAGCTCGGTACCGATCTCGCTGTTGTCTTCAGCCAGATCGGAGGCGTTCTCCAGCAGATTGAGCAGACGCCGGCCATCGCCATCGGCGGCGGACAGCAGCATCTGAAAACCTTCATCGCTCAGGGTCAGATTACGCTTGCCCAAGCCGCGCTCTTCGGTCAGCGCGCGTTTTACCAGTTTGCGCAGCGCAGCTTCGTCGAGACTCTTGAGTACGTACACGCGGGCACGGGACAACAGCGCGTTGTTGAGCTCGAATGAAGGGTTTTCAGTGGTGGCACCGATAAAGATCAGCGTGCCGTCTTCAACGTATGGCAGGAACGCGTCCTGCTGCGACTTGTTGAAGCGATGCACTTCGTCGACGAACAGAATCGTGCGCTTGCCGTACTGGCCGGCCTGCTGCTTGGCGATTTCAACGGCCTGACGGATCTCCTTGACCCCGGCGAGCACCGCCGAAACCGTTTCGAAGTGCGCGTCCGACACGTCCGCCAGCAAGCGCGCCAAGGTGGTCTTGCCCACGCCCGGCGGCCCCCAGAAGATCATCGAATGCAGGGCACCCTGCTCCAGCGCCTCACGCAGAGGCTTGCCGCGAGCGAGTACGTGTTCCTGACCGACATACTCATCCAGATTGGTCGCACGCAAACGCGCGGCCAAGGGTTGAGCAACCGGTGCACTGCGAAACAGATCCATCACTACCTATGAACCTCATTGGGGACAACAATCCCTGTGGGAGCGAGCTTGCTCGCGAAGGCGGTGTGTCAGGCGCCCTATAGGGTGACTGCTCCGACGCATTCGCGAGCAAGCTCGCTCCCACAGGTTATTGCGTTTATTCCTGGATGACGTCGGCACCCTTGGGAATGTCGAACTTGAACTTCGATGCCGGCACCGCTTCGTTGGCTTTGACCCCGGTAAACAGGATATTGGTGCGCTGGCCGACGCTGTCAATCAGTTGCATGTCATTGAGCAGGCCGTTACGGAACGACAGACGCAGGTTATCGAACAGCGTGTCCTTGGTCTTCGGCTTGAGAGTGAAGTCGATCACGCCGCCCGCCTCTTTCGCGCTGATATCGAAGCTCTGACTGATCTTCGACACGTCACCGGACAGCAGCAGGGCCGGGGTTTGGGTCAGACGCTCGTCGAGCTTTTTGATGGTTGCCTGTTCCAGATCCGGATCCCACAGGGTGACTTTCTTGCCATCGGAGACCATGGTCTGTTCGGCAGGCGCGTTGGTGTGCCAGTAGAACAGGCCGGGGCGCTGCAAGGTCATGTTGCCGGTGGTTTCCTGCAGTTGGGTTCCGCTGCCATCAAGGGTCAGTTGCGAGAAATTCGCCGACAGGGTTTTGGATGTTTCCAGCAATTGGGTCAGACGCGCCACGTCCTTTTCATCGGCGTGGGCCGTGAGCGTGGTCAGCGCCAATACTGGCAACAGCATGCGGATAAGGCGCATGAGAGTCCTCTTGAAATACTCGTGGGAGAGCGGATGGCGCATCATTGCACCACCCGGATCGTTGCGTTTCAGTCGCGTACCGGGCCGGGGGCCAGAACTTCACGCGAACCGTTGGTGTTCATTGAAGTAACGACGCCGGCCATTTCCATGGCTTCGATCATCCGCGCGGCACGGTTGTAGCCAATCTTCAGCTTGCGCTGCACGGCGGAAATCGAGGCACGACGACTTTCGAGGACGAACTGTACCGCTTCGTCATACAAGGCGTCGGCTTCCGGATCATCGCCGTCGCCGCCACCGCTGCTGCCTTCAAAGCCGCTGCCTGCCTCTTCGACACCATTGAGGATATCGTCGTTGTATTCCGGCGCGCCGCGCAGTTTCCACGCTTCGACCACGCGGTGAACTTCATCGTCGGAAACGAATGCGCCGTGAACCCGGATCGGCAGACTGGTGCCCGGTGGCATGTAGAGCATGTCACCGTGGCCCAGCAGTTGCTCGGCGCCACCCTGATCGATGATGGTCCGCGAGTCGATCTTGCTCGATACCTGGAACGCCATGCGGGTCGGGATGTTGGCCTTGATCAGACCGGTAATCACGTCCACCGAAGGGCGCTGGGTCGCGAGGATCAAGTGAATCCCCGCCGCACGCGCCTTCTGCGCGATACGGGCGATCAATTCTTCGACCTTCTTGCCGACGATCATCATCATGTCGGCGAATTCGTCGACCACCACGACGATGGTTGGCAGTTTCTGCAGCAATGGCGCTTCGTCGTGAATGCTTTCGCGCTTGTACAGCGGATCGCTCAACGGCTCGCCGGCGTCCTGGGCTTCCTTGACCTTGGCGTTGAAGCCGGACAGGTTACGCACGCCCATCTTCGCCATCAGTTTGTAGCGACGCTCCATCTCGGCAACGCTCCAGCGCAGCGCGTTGGCGGCGTCCTTCATGTCGGTCACTACCGGACACAGCAGGTGCGGAATGCCTTCGTAGATCGACAGTTCGAGCATTTTCGGGTCGATCATGATCAGTTTGGCGTCGTCCGGGCCAGACTTGAACAGGATCGACAGGATCATCGCGTTCACACCCACGGACTTACCGGAACCGGTAGTACCGGCCACCAGCAGGTGCGGCATCTTCGCCAGGTCGGTGATGACCGGTTTGCCGCCGATGTCGTGACCGAGCGCCAGGGTGACCGGCGATTTGAAGTTGTCGTACTCGGGCGTCGACAGCACTTCGGAGAAGCGCACGATCTGCCGGTCTTCGTTGGGAATTTCGATACCGACAGTGGTCTTGCCCGGAATCACCTCGACCACCCGCACGCTGGTCACCGCCAGCGAACGTGCGAGGTCTTTGGCCAGGTTGGCGATGCGGCTGACTTTCACGCCGGCAGCCGGCTGGATTTCGTAACGGGTAATCACCGGGCCAGGATGAATCGAATCCACCGTGACCTCGACACCGAATTCCTTGAGCTTGATTTCCAGCAAGTGGCCGACCGCCGCCAGCGATTCGGGCGAATAGTTGAGCTGTTTCTTTTCCGCAGGATCAAGAATCGAAATCGGCGGCAAGGTGCCTTCCACCGCGCTGTCGACGAACAACGGCGCCTGCTTCTCTTTCTGCACGCGTTTACTCGGCTCCGGCGCCTTGGCCGGTGCGGGCGCGATGACCGGCGGGACCTGCTTCTCACGATCGGACATGTGCTTGCTCAGCGCTTGCTCGCGCTCGATCAGGCGCTCCTTGACCTTGGCCTGTTCGCGCTTGTCGGTCACAGTCGGTGCGACCACATCGTGCACGCGGTCATCGACCTCACGCAGCTGCGCGACCAGTTGCTTGCGCTCGGTGCGCGCCGACCACCAGCGATTGAGTGCGCCCTGGAACAGTTCGAACAGATCGAGGGTGATCTTGCCGGTGACGTCCATCACCTTGAACCACGAAAGGTCGGTAAATACGGTCAGGCCGAACAGGAACAGGGCGATGAACAACAGCGTGCTGCCTTGGATGTTCAGTGCATTCTTCGCCAGATCACCCAGGCTTTCGCCCAAGGCGCCACCCGCGCCGGCCGGAAGCCCGGTCGCGGCATGGAAATGAATATGCGCCAGCGCAGCACCAGACAGGACGAGAAATACCAGGCCAATCAAACGCCAGGAGAACAGCCAGCCGCTCCACTGCCATGGCTCGTGACGCTGACGGAAGATCTGATACGCCTTGACCGCCAGCAGCAACGGGAAAATGTAAGCGAAGTAACCGAGCACCATGAACAGGATGTCGGCGCTGTACGAGCCCGCGGGACCGCCGAAATTCTGCACATCGTCAATCTTGCTGTTATGGCTCCAGCCCGGATCGTCCTTGCCGTAAGTCAGCAAAGCCATCATCAGGAACAGGCACAAGGCGCCAATGGCAATCAATGCACCTTCCTTGAGGCGGTAGTGCAGTTGCTGGCGCCAGAGCGGAACGACTGTTTTGGGTGTTTCGGTGGTCTTCTTCAAAACGCTTCTTTTCCTGCGCCCGAGGCGCGTCCATCTATTGAATGACGATAAGAAACTGCCCATTCCAGGCAGGTGAAAAAGGTGAAAAGCTCAACTGCGACTACTTTTAACACTGTGCCACTGGTTTTATAAACACAGCCATAAACACTGAACACGGTGTAAAGCAAGTCACAACCCGGCATTGTACGGGTTTGTACGCCTGACGCCATGCTTCAGGCCCCAGCCTTGAGCGTAGCCAAACGTATATGGATCGCCTCTCAATTGGAGCATGCATTGTCTTTTGTGACAAAGGCTTATGAGCTGTATTTGATGAACGTAGCGAGACTGGTCAGATCGGCCGCACAGAAATGCTCAACTGGCATCGACACGGTGACGTTTACGACCACGGGCGAAACATCAAGTTGCAGCTCAACGCTCACTGCATTCGACATCTGTGCAGGACATGGGCGCCGTTTCGCGGCAAACTCTTCGCGGGGCCTGCATTGCCCCTGACCGCCCTCCCCTTCTGCAAGCCTGGATGCCATGCTGACCTGGTTACAACGTAATTCCCTGACCTTTCCGCCACTGGAAAAAGCCATGCGCGAGCCGAACGGATTGCTCGCCGCCGGTGGTGATCTTTCCGCCGATCGCCTGATCCAGGCGTATCGCCATGGTTGCTTTCCCTGGTTTTCCGAGGGCCAACCGATTCTCTGGTGGTCGCCGGATCCGCGCACCGTGCTGTTTCCCGACGAACTGCACATCTCGCGCAGTCTCGCCAAGTTGCTGCGCAAGCAACGCTACCAAGTGACCTTCGATCAGGATTTCGACGCCGTCATCCGCGCCTGCGCCGCGCCCCGCGCCTACGCCGACGGCACCTGGATCACCGAGGCCATGCAGGATGCTTATGTGGAATTGCATCGGCGCGGCTTCGCTCATTCGGTTGAGGTCTGGGACGATGGGCAACTGGTCGGCGGCCTGTATGGCCTGGCGATGGGTCAATTGTTTTTTGGCGAGTCGATGTTCAGCCGCGCTGACAACGCCTCCAAATACGGTTTCGCCACGCTGGTGCAACATTTGAAGGCCGCCGGATTTGTGCTGATCGACTGCCAGATGCCCACCGATCACTTGCACAGCCTCGGTGCGCGGTCGATCCCGCGCAGCGAATTTGCCGACTGTCTGGCGCGCCACCTCGATCAACCCAATAAAGCGACCTGGGTTTGCTGAGCGACTTTTGCGCGAGTGGCTTACACTTAATTCACCAGCTTACCCCGAGGGTTGATTCATGACCGAGTTGGCGCGTTTGAAGTTTTATGCCACTCAGCCCCACTCTTGCAGTTATCTGCCCGAGGAGCAGGCCACGACGCTGTTTCTCGATCCGAGTCAGCCCATGGATGTGCACGTTTACGCAGACCTGTCGGAAATGGGCTTTCGGCGCAGCGGCGATCACCTGTACCGACCGCATTGCCAGAACTGCAACGCGTGCGTGCCTGCGCGCATCCCTGGCGCACAGTTCATTGCCAATCGTCAGCAAAAGCGTATTTACAAGCGCAATGCCGACCTGCAAGTGCAACCGGTCAAACCGCAATTCAGCGAAGAATATTTCGATCTGTACCAGCGCTACATTGAACAGCGCCACGCCGACGGCGACATGTACCCGCCAAGCCGTGATCAATTCTCGACTTTTCTGGTTCGCGACCTGCCATTCTCACGCTTCTACGAGTTCCGACTCGACGGACGGCTGCTCGCAGTGGCGGTGACTGATCTGCTGCCTAACGGCTTGTCGGCGGTATACACCTTCTACGAACCGAACGAAGTACGCCGCAGCCTTGGGCGTTACGCGATCCTCTGGCAGATCGCCGAGAGCCAGCGTCTTGGCCTTGAAGCGGTGTACCTGGGTTACTGGATCAAGAACTGCAAAAAGATGAACTACAAGACGCAATATCGACCCATCGAATTGCTGATCAACCAGCGCTGGGTCGTCCTGAACTAAACCCGTGGCCTAAACCCCTTGGCGTAAACCCCATTTTTCGGGCACAATGCACGCCGCTTTTGCCTGGCGCAGTTGCACCGGGCCATTCATTGGATACCGAGGGCTTTACTGCATGTCGAAAGAAGACAGCTTCGAAATGGAAGGCACTGTCGTCGACACCCTGCCCAACACCATGTTTCGTGTGGAGTTGGAAAATGGGCACGTCGTAACCGCGCATATTTCCGGCAAGATGCGCAAGAACTACATTCGTATTCTTACCGGTGACAAAGTGCGCGTCGAGCTGACGCCCTATGACTTGAGCAAAGGGCGGATCACTTACCGCGCTCGTTAACCAAGTCAATACAGAACGCCCGGGTCATGCCGGGCGTTTTTGTGTCTGCGCTTTATTGGTTTGTGTGTATATCCGTTTTTTCGGGTGCGGCCGCTGGCGGTTTCGCTCTTACAGCGAGTCACCTTTTTCAGACGCCAAAAAGGTAACCCAAAAGGCTTTGCCCCGGCGTTCGGCCCGCTCGCTGGGGCTCGGGGTTCCTTCGTTACGGGATCGATCCCGTAACGAAGCCTGCCGATGGGGCGAAAGATCAAAAGCCAAAGCAAGAGCAAAAGCAGAAGCCAGATCAAAAGATCGCAGCCTTCGGCAGCTCCTACACAATGAGCGTTAGCTCGAGTGCTTTTGATCCACGGGCGACTTCGGAAGGCTGAGCGGATCGATCCCGCAGCGAAGGAACCCGAGCCTGCGAGGGCCTAACGCAGGAGCAAGCCTTTTGGGTTACCTTTTTGGCGTTTGAAAAAGGTGACTCGCCGTAAGGGCGAAACCACCAGCCGCAACACCCGCAGCAACGGATATTCACCTCAAAACCTGCAACGCCAAACAGCAAAAAGGCGCCCGAAGGCGCCCTTAGCTTTATCAACAGACAACAGCCGTCAGGCCATTTCCGCCGTAGTTTCGAAGTCGAACGTCAACTCCCCGTCCTTGATATCGATGTGCACCACACCGCCATGCTCGGCCAGTTCGCCAAACAGAATCTCCTCCGCCAGCGGACGCTTGATTTTGTCCTGGATCAGACGCGCCATTGGACGTGCGCCCATCGCCGAGTCATAACCACCCGCCGCCAGCCAACTACGCGCAGCATCAGTAACCTCCAGCAACACACGCTTGTCTTCCAACTGTGCCTGCAGCTCGGTGAGGAACTTGTCCACCACACTCTTGATAACCTCATGACTGAGGCGACCAAACTGGATAATGGTGTCCAGACGGTTACGGAATTCCGGCGTGAAGCTCTTCTTGATCACTTCCATCGCATCGGACGAGTGATCCTGATGGGTGAAACCGATCGAAGCCCGCGCGGCCGTTTCGGCGCCGGCGTTGGTGGTCATGATCACGATGACATTGCGGAAGTCCGCCTTGCGCCCGTTGTTGTCGGTCAGCGTCCCGTGATCCATTACCTGCAACAGCAGGTTGAAGACTTCCGGATGCGCCTTCTCGATTTCATCGAGCAGCAATACGCAATGTGGCTGCTTGGTGATCGCTTCGGTCAACAGACCGCCTTGGTCGAAACCGACATAGCCCGGAGGCGCACCGATCAGACGCGATACGGTGTGACGCTCCATGTACTCGGACATGTCGAAACGCACCAGCTCGATCCCCAGCGCCTTGGCCAGCTGCCGCGCGGCCTCGGTTTTACCGACACCGGTAGGCCCTGCGAACAGGAACGAACCGACAGGCTTGTCCGGCGATTTGAGCCCGGCACGGGACAGTTTGATCGCGGTCGACAACGAATCGATCGCTGCGTCCTGACCAAACACCGTCAACTTCAGATCTCGCTCGAGGTTACGCAGCAGCTCTTTGTCGGAGCTGGTGACGTGTTTCGGCGGTATCCGCGCGATTTTCGCCACGATGTCTTCAACCTGTGGCACTTCAATACGCTTGACGCGCATCTCCACCGGCTGCAGACGCTGGTAGGCGCCTGCCTCGTCAATCACGTCGATGGCCTTGTCCGGCATATGCCGATCATTGATGTAGCGCGATGCCAGCTCGGCAGCAGCACGCAACGACTCATCGCTGTATTCGATGTTGTGATGCTGCTCGAAACGCCCTCTCAGGCCACGCAGAATACCGATGGTGTCTTCCACCGACGGCTCAACGACATCGACCTTCTGGAAGCGACGCGCCAAGGCACGATCCTTCTCGAAGATGCCACGAAACTCCTGGAACGTGGTCGAGCCAATGCAACGAATGTCGCCAGACGACAGCAGCGGCTTGAGCAGGTTGGAAGCATCCATGACGCCACCCGACGCAGCACCCGCACCAATAATGGTGTGGATCTCGTCGATGAACAGGATCGCCTGCGGACGTTTTTTCAGTTCGTTGAGCAGCGCCTTGAAGCGCTTCTCGAAATCACCGCGATACTTGGTGCCCGCGAGCAGAGCGCCAAGATCGAGCGAATAAACAACCGCATTGGCCAGCAGATCCGGCACTTGATTGTCGACGATGCGCTTGGCCAGGCCTTCGGCAATCGCGGTTTTACCCACGCCTGCTTCGCCGACCAGCAGCGGATTGTTCTTGCGCCGGCGCGCTAGAATCTGCGCGACACGCTCGACTTCCGATTCGCGGCCGACCAACGGATCGATGCGACCCTGGCGCGCGAGTTCGTTGAGGTTGCTGGCATAAGCATCCAGAGGATTGCCTGAAGAAGAAGACTCACCGCCCTCGTCGTCCTGCATATCTTGTTCACCTTCAGAGTGATCGCCATGCCCCGGCACTTTCGAAATGCCGTGGGCGATGTAGTTGACGACATCGATGCGCGCAACGCTCTGCTGTTTCAGCAGAAACACGGCCTGGCTCTCTTGCTCACTGAAGATGGCGACCAGCACATTGGCGCCGGTCACTTCACGCTTGCCCGAGCTCTGTACGTGGAACACAGCACGCTGCAGTACACGCTGGAAGCCCAGGGTTGGCTGGGTCTCACGATCCTCATCATGCACAGGGATCAATGGCGTGGTGGAGTCGATGAACTCCTGCAGATCATGCTTGAGTTTGTCGAGGTTTGCGCCGCAGGCACGCAAAACGGTGGCGGCAGCCTCATTATCCAATAGGGCCAGCAGGAGGTGTTCGACGGTCATGAATTCATGACGCTTCGATCGAGCCTCCTTGAAGGCAAGATTGAGGGTGACTTCGAGCTCGCGGTTTAACATAGCTTCACCTCATACCCAAGTGGTCGGCGATTAACCGTCCTTCTCGATTTCACAGAGTAGCGGATGCTGGCTTTCCCTGGCGTACTGGTTGACCTGCATGGCCTTTGTCTCGGCGATGTCGCGGGTAAACACTCCACATACTGCCCGGCCTTCTGTATGGACGGCCAGCATGACCTTGGTCGCCAGCTCGCGATTCAGGTTAAAAAACACCTCGAGCACTTCGACGACGAAATCCATCGGTGTGTAGTCATCGTTGAACAAAACCACCTTGTACATCGGCGGCGCCTGTAACGCGGGCTTTGCTTCCTGAACAGCAACGCCTGCCGAATCGTCGTCGTGCTCCTGTGGAAGATCCTTTTGGAGAAGCGGGCGATCCTGATTGAATGTTAGTCGAATCTGGCTGATTGCATGCATGGAAAAAAAGGTTCGTCAGTTGTGCAAATACAGTGGTGGGGGCGGTTGCACACGTTTTCAACTACGACTGCCCGGTCACCTTGACTATCGGGAAAACGGTGTTACAACCAATAGAGCCCACAGTGGGTAAAAAAGATCCGCGGAGTCAATTCTTTTATCGAATTCGATTGCGGATGTCGTGGATGATACTCCAGCGATGGAGTCTGTTGCAGAGGGATTTGGGTATGTCAGGCGTCAAGGTCAAAGACAAGGTTAGAGGCAAGGTCAGCGGCAGGGTGAAATGGTTCAACAATGCCAAGGGATTCGGCTTTATCAATACCGATGCCCATCAAGGCCGTGATGAGGATGGCAAGGACATTGACTTCTTTGCGCACTACTCAGCCATCGAAATGGACGGTTACAGAACTCTCAAGGCAGGACAAGCCGTATATTTCGATATCGTTCAGGGCCCCAAGGGACTGCACGCTCACAATATTGCCGACAAAGAAGCTGTAGACGCCGCAGCTGCCGCGGCGGCTGCTACCAGCCCTCACGCCAAAGTAATGAGCTGAAACACTATTCAAGACATCCGGTTATAAAAAAACCGCCGAGCTCAACGGATTGAGCTCGGCGTTTTTCAAATGCCTGCGCTTTGGTTACATATGTGAAATCAACGCATCTCCAAACCCGGAAGACGAAACCAGCTTCGCGCCATCCATTAAACGCTCGAAATCATAAGTAACAGTCTTCGCCCCGATCGCACCGTTGGTGCCCTTGATGATCAGGTCCGCCGCTTCGGTCCAGCCCATGTGGCGCAACATCATTTCGGCGGACAGAATCAACGAACCCGGATTGACCTGATCCTTGCCGGCATACTTTGGCGCGGTACCGTGGGTCGCCTCGAACATCGCCACCGTGTCGGACAGGTTGGCGCCCGGCGCAATGCCGATACCACCCACTTCCGCGGCCAGCGCGTCGGACAGGTAGTCACCGTTGAGATTCAGGGTCGCGATCACATCGTATTCGGCCGGGCGCAGCAGGATCTGCTGGAGCATGGCGTCGGCAATGGCATCCTTGACCACAACGTTCTTGCCGGTTTTCGGGTTCTTGAACTGCATCCACGGGCCGCCGTCAAGCAGGGTCGCGCCGAATTCTTCAGCCGCCACCTCGTAGGCCCATTCCTTGAAGGCACCCTCGGTGAACTTCATGATGTTGCCTTTGTGCACGATGGTCAGCGAATCGCGGTCATTGTCGACCACATACTGCAGGGCCTTGCGGGCCAGACGCTTGGTGCCTTCACGCGATACCGGTTTGACGCCGATGCCACAGTTTTCGTCGAAACGGATCTTGGTGACGCCCATTTCTTCTTTAAGGAATTTGATGACTTTGGTGGCTTCCGGCGAACCGGCCTTCCACTCGATACCGGCGTAAATGTCTTCGGAGTTTTCGCGGAAGATGGTCATGTCGACATCGCCAGGCTTTTTCACCGGGCTCGGCACGCCTTCGAACCAGCGCACCGGGCGCAGGCAGACGTAAAGGTCGAGTTGCTGACGCAGCGCGACGTTCAGCGAGCGGATGCCGCCTCCGACCGGAGTGGTCAGCGGGCCCTTGATGGAAACCACGTAATCCTTGACGGCATCTAGGGTTTCCTGCGGCAGCCAGGTGTCCTGATCGTAGACCTGCGTGGCTTTTTCCCCGGCGTAGACTTCCATCCAGGAAATCTTGCGTTTGCCGCCGTAGGCCTTTTCAACAGCAGCATCGACAACCTTGATCATCACCGGACTGATGTCGACACCAATACCGTCACCTTCGATGAAGGGGATGATCGGGTTATCAGGAACATTGAGAGAATGGTCTGCATTGACGGTGATTTTGTCGCCGACGGCTGGAACCTGAATCTTCTTGTAACCCATGCTGAACTCCATTGTTTGGATTGAACACCTGGCTTGCTTCGAGCGTAACCCAGTTGAATCAACACGCAAACCCTATGTTCCGCCCCCGCGCACGTCTCGTTTCGTACAAGCCTGAAAGCAAAGGGAAAAGCGCCAAACTCCAGCATTCGTAACGACTCTTTGCCCAGCCCCGCCCTGCGACCTTTAGACCAATGGACGAGAATCGTTGCATATGAACCATCGGCAGATTGCCAGCTACCTATGTATAATGCCGCCCGCTGACCACAGGGTCACGACGGCTGGCCTCTCTAGCACGAGACTTTCCGCCTGATTGGTCGGGTTGTTACCGCAGCCTGACTGCTTGACGCTCTACTGATGCACCCAACATCACCGCGAAGATTCTCGACATTCGGTTCATGGATGACTTTGAACGAACGCGCTTACCCGGCGCCCCTCGAGTTTCTGCGCACGCTTTAGCAAAGAAGAGAGAGTTAATCCGAATATGCCCACCCGCTCGAAGATCATCTATACCTTCACCGACGAAGCTCCTGCCCTCGCCACCTATTCCCTGCTGCCGATCATCGAGGCTTACACCGCCTCGGCCGATATCGCCGTGGAAACCCGCGATATCTCTCTTGCAGCGCGCATCCTGGCAAGCTTCCCCGAGCAACTGGGCGACAAAGCCGTAGCCGACCACCTCGCCGAACTGGGCGACCTGGCCGTAACGCCTGAAGCCAACATCATCAAGCTGCCGAACATCAGTGCTTCGGTGCCACAGCTGCAAGCCGCGATCAAAGAGTTGCAGGCGCAGGGCTACAACCTGCCGGACTACCCGGAAACAGTGACCAGCGATGCTGACAAAGACGCCAAGGCGCGTTACGACAAGGTCAAGGGCAGCGCCGTGAACCCGGTTCTGCGTGAAGGCAACTCCGACCGCCGCGCGCCACTGTCGGTGAAGAACTACGCGCGCAAGCACCCGCACAAGATGGGCGCCTGGGCCAAAGACTCCAAGTCCCACGTCGCTCACATGAGCACCGGCGATTTCTACGGCAGCGAAAAAGCTGTCCTGATCGACGCCGCTGACGCTGTGAAGATCGAGCTGATCGCCAAGGACGGTACCGCGACCGTCCTGAAAGAAAAAACCACCGTTCAGGCTGGCGAGATCCTCGACTGCGCCGTGATGAGCAAAAACGCCCTGCGCGCGTTCATCGCTGCTGAAATCGAAAGCGCCAAGGCGCAGGGCGTGCTGCTCTCGGTGCACCTGAAAGCGACCATGATGAAGGTCTCCGACCCGATCATGTTCGGCCAGATCGTTGCCGAGTTCTATAAAGATGCCCTGACCAAGCACGCTGACGTGCTGGCCGAGATCGGCTTCAACCTGAACAACGGCATCGGCGATCTGTACGCACGCATCAAGGCCCTGCCGGCCGAGCAGCAAGCGCAGATCGAAGCGGATATCGCAGCGGTCTACGCCGTTCGCCCTGCGCTGGCGATGGTCAACTCCGACAAAGGCATCACCAACCTGCACGTGCCGAGCGACGTCATCGTCGACGCTTCGATGCCGGCCATGATCCGTGACTCCGGCAAGATGTGGGGCACCGACGGCCAGCTGCACGACACCAAGGCAGTGATCCCGGATCGTTGCTACGCGACCATCTACCAGGCCGTGATCGAAGACTGCAAAGCCAATGGCGCGTTCGATCCAACCACCATGGGCAGCGTGCCGAACGTTGGTCTGATGGCGAAGAAAGCCGAAGAGTACGGCTCCCACGACAAGACCTTCCAGATCAAGGCTGACGGCGTGGTTCGCGTGACCGACGGCAAAGGCAACCTGCTGATGGAACAGGCTGTTGAAGCCGGCGACATCTTCCGCATGTGCCAGACCAAAGACGCGCCGATCCAGGACTGGGTCAAACTGGCCGTCAACCGTGCTCGCGCAAGCAGCACGCCGGCGATCTTCTGGCTGGACCCGATGCGCGCTCACGATGGCGTAGTGATCGAGAAGGTTCAGGCTTACCTGAAGGATCACGACACCAGCGGTCTGGACATCCAGATCATGGCCCCGGTCGATGCAATGAAGTACACCCTGCAGCGCACTCGCGAAGGCAAGGACACCATTTCGGTGACCGGCAACGTACTGCGCGACTACCTGACCGACCTGTTCCCGATCATGGAACTGGGCACCAGCGCCAAGATGCTGTCGATCGTGCCGCTGATGAACGGTGGCGGCCTGTTCGAAACCGGCGCTGGCGGTTCGGCACCCAAGCACGTGCAGCAACTGGTTGAAGAGAACTTCCTGCGCTGGGATTCGCTGGGTGAGTTCCTCGCCCTGGCCGCATCTCTCGAGCATCTGGGCGTGAACTACAACAACCCGAAAGCACTGGTGCTGTCGAAAACCCTGGACCAGGCCACCGGCCAGTTCCTCGACAACAACAAGTCGCCATCGCGCAAGGTCGGCAACATCGACAACCGCGGCAGTCACTTCTACCTGGCGATGTACTGGGCTCAGGCCCTGGCCGCCCAGACTGAAGACGCTGCACTGCAAGCGCAGTTCGCGACCCTGGCCAAGACTCTGACCGAGAACGAAGCAACCATCGTTGCCGAACTCAACGCCGTTCAGGGCAAGCCAGTCGACATCGGCGGTTACTACCACGCCGACGCCGAGCTGATCAGCAAAGCCATGCGCCCAAGCGCAACCTTCAACGCGGCGATTGCTGCGCTGGTTTAAGGTTGTAATGCGCTAAACAGACCCCGGCCTTGTGCCGGGGTTTGTGTTTTCAGGTTTTATGATCGCCACAAACCCTGTGGGAGCGAGCCTGCTCGCGAATGCGGTTTATCATTCACCACTTTCGTTGACTGACCCACCGCATTCGCGAGCAGGCTCGCTCCCACAGTGTTCTCATTACATTTTCAGAATTGAGGATGACTTATGGAATGGCTCCCCCACATCACCGTCGCCACTATCGTCGAGGACAACGGTCGTTTCCTGATGGTCGAGGAGTACAAAGGCGGGCGCAACGTGCTCAACCAGCCTGCCGGGCATCTCGATCCGGATGAAACCCTGATCGACGCTGCCATTCGCGAAACTCTCGAAGAAACCGGCTGGGACGTCGAACCCACCGGTGTGATCGGCATTTATCTGTACACCGCACCGAGCAACGGCGTGACTTACCAGCGCGTGTGCTTCAGCGCCAAAGCCGTCAAACACCACCCCGATTATCAAATCGACGACGGCATCCTTGGCGCCAAGTGGCTGACCCGCGACGAATTAATCGCCCAGCGCGACAACTGGCGCAGCGAGTTGGTCATCCGCTGCATCGATGATTATCTGGCCGGTCATCACTTCAGCCTCGAACTGATCCGCCCTTCTCTTTAGCCTTGCGGCCGCGAGCCTGATAGAATCGCGCCCTTTTCCAAGACACTCATTGAATCCCTATGCGTGATCCAGCCACTTCTGACACATCCAAGAAGCGCGTCATTGTCGGCATGTCCGGCGGCGTGGACTCTTCCGTTTCCGCACTTCTGCTGATCGAGCAGGGTTATGAAGTGGAAGGCCTGTTCATGAAGAACTGGGAAGAAGACGACGGAACGGAATACTGCACCGCCATGGACGACCTGGCGGATGCTCAGGCTGTCTGCGACAAGATCGGCATCAAGCTGCACACCGCCAACTTCGCCGCCGAGTACTGGGACAATGTGTTCGAGCACTTCCTCGCCGAATACAAGGCCGGGCGCACGCCGAACCCGGACATCCTGTGTAATCGCGAGATCAAGTTCAAGGCGTTCCTCGACTACGCGATGATGCTGGGCGCAGACCTGATCGCCACCGGTCATTACGTGCGCCGCCGCGATATCGATGGCCGCACCGAACTGCTCAAGGGCCTCGATCCGAACAAGGATCAAAGCTACTTCCTGCACGCCGTCGGCGGTGAGCAGATTGCCAAAACCCTGTTCCCGGTCGGCGAGCTGGAAAAGCCCGCAGTTCGCGCGATTGCCGAGAAATACGAACTGGCCACTGCCAAGAAGAAGGATTCCACCGGGATCTGCTTTATCGGCGAGCGGCGTTTCAGCGATTTCCTCAAGCAATACCTGCCGGCGCAACCGGGCGAGATCAAGACCACCGAAGGCGAAGTCATCGGTCGCCACCACGGCTTGATGTACCACACCATCGGCCAGCGTCAGGGTCTGGGCATCGGCGGCCTGAAAGATGCCGGCGACGAGCCGTGGTACGTGCTGCGCAAGGACCTGGACACCAACGAGCTGATCGTCGGCCAGGGCAACAACCATCCATGGCTGTTCTCCAGCGCCCTGCTCGCCTCGGAAATCTATTGGGTCAACCCGATCGATCTGAGCCAGCCGCTGCGCCTGACGGCGAAAGTGCGTTATCGCCAGAGCGATCAGGCCTGCACTCTGGAAAAAACCGCGAGCGGCTACCGCGCCGTGTTCGACGAACCGCAACGCGCAGTCACGCCGGGCCAGTCCGTGGTGTTCTATGACGGTGAAATCTGCCTGGGTGGCGGCGTGATCGAAGTCGCCGAACCGTGGAGCGGCCAGGCATGAGCCCGACTCAGGAGCAACTGACGGCGCTGGGCGGTGTGTTTCTCGCCGCCGTGCTGGTCGACCGCATCGCCAAGACCGGCCAGACCAACGAGGCCGGCCTGAGCTGCATGCTCGGCAGCCTGCTGGTGCGTGATCCGAAGGACACTCTGGATGTGTACGGCGGCGACGATATCAACCTGCGCGAAGGTTACCGCGCATTGATCGGCGCCCTCGAGCGCGACCCGAGCACCTTGCAGCGCGAGCCGCTGCGCTACGCCCTGTCGATGCTCGGTCTGGAGCGACAACTGGCCAAACGTGACGACATGCTCGACACCATCGGCAAACGTCTGCCGCAGATTCAGTCGCAGGTCGAACATTTCGGCCCGGCCCACGAAAACGTGATCGCCGCCTGCGGTGCGCTGTACCAGGACACTTTGAGCACCCTGCGCCAGCGGATTCAGGTGCACGGCGACATGCGCAACCTGCAGCAGCCGAGCAACGCCTCGAAGATTCGCGCCCTGCTGCTCGCCGGCATCCGTTCGGCGCGCCTGTGGCGCCAGCTTGGCGGCCATCGCTGGCAGCTGGTAATCAGCCGCCGCAAGCTGCTTAAAGAGCTGTATCCGTTGATGCGCAGCGAGTAAACATCGCGCCCTAAAAGCTTTGTAGCCTGTAACGCGTAATACGCCGGTCAGTTGGCAACGGATCGGCGGATTTTTTCATGTATGATACGCGCCCCATTTCGTTGCCCGACTGTCCGAGAACACCCCATGCAGCTCTCTTCGCTCACTGCGGTTTCCCCTGTTGACGGCCGCTACGCCGGCAAAACCCAGGCCCTGCGCCCGATTTTCAGCGAGTACGGCCTGATCCGTGCCCGCGTTCTGGTTGAAGTGCGCTGGCTCCAGCGCCTGGCCGCCCACGCCGGCATCCCGGAAGTACCGGCCTTCTCCGCCGAGGCCAACGCCGTTCTCAACGAACTGGCTGAAAACTTCTCGCTGGAGCACGCCGAGCGCGTCAAAGAGATCGAGCGCACCACCAACCACGACGTCAAAGCGATCGAATACCTGCTCAAGGAGCAGGCGGCCAAGCTGCCGGAGCTGGCCAAGGTCAGCGAGTTCATCCACTTTGCCTGCACCAGTGAAGACATCAACAACCTGTCTCACGCCCTGATGCTGCGCGAAGGCCGTGACGACGTGATGCTGCCGCTGATGCGCCAGACCGCCAACGCCATCCGCGAACTGGCCATCCGTTTCGCCGACGTGCCGATGCTGTCGCGCACCCATGGTCAGCCGGCGTCGCCAACCACCCTGGGTAAAGAACTGGCCAACGTGGTTTACCGTCTTGAGCGGCAGATCGCTCAGGTCGCTGCCGTGCCTCTTTTGGGCAAGATCAACGGCGCTGTCGGCAACTACAACGCACACCTGTCGGCCTACCCGCAGATCGACTGGGAAGCCAACGCTCGCGCCTTCATCGAAGACGAGCTGGGCCTGGGCTTCAACCCGTACACCACGCAGATCGAACCGCACGACTACATCGCCGAGCTGTTCGACGCGATTGCCCGCTTCAACACGATTCTGATCGACTTCGACCGCGACATCTGGGGCTACATTTCCCTGGGTTATTTCAAACAGCGCACCATCGCTGGCGAAATCGGTTCGTCGACCATGCCGCACAAGGTCAACCCGATCGACTTCGAAAACTCCGAAGGCAACCTGGGTATCGCCAACGCGCTGTTCCAGCACCTGGCGAGCAAACTGCCGATCTCCCGCTGGCAGCGCGACCTGACCGACTCCACCGTGCTGCGTAACCTCGGTGTCGGCTTCGCCCACAGCGTGATCGCTTACGAGGCCAGCCTCAAAGGCATCAGCAAGCTCGAGCTCAACGCCGACAGAATTGCTGCCGATCTGGACGCATGCTGGGAAGTTCTGGCCGAGCCGATCCAGACCGTGATGCGCCGCTACAACATCGAAAACCCGTACGAAAAACTGAAAGAACTCACCCGTGGCAAGGGCATCAGCCCTGAAGCGTTGCAGACTTTCATCGACGGCCTGGACATGCCAGCCGAAGCGAAAGCCGAACTCAAGCAACTGACCCCGGCCAACTACATCGGCAACGCTGTGGCACAAGCCAAACGAATCTGATCGACCGTTCGCCCCGTTTAAGACGCCCGGCCGCGCCGGGCGTTTTTATTCCCGTCTGAAAAGTGCTTTTTTTCAATAGGTTACATATGAATTCCGATATTCCTCTTCAACTTCTGGGCGGCCTCACAGCACGCGAATTCCTGCGTGACTACTGGCAGAAAAAGCCACTGCTGATCCGTCAGGCGATTCCTGACTTCGAAAGCCCGATCGACGCCGACGAACTGGCCGGCCTGGCCCTGGAAGAAGAAGTCGAATCGCGCCTGGTGATCGAACATGGCGAGCGCCCATGGGAACTGCGCCGCGGCCCGTTCGCTGAAGACGAATTCAGCAAACTGCCGGAAAAAGAGTGGACCCTGCTGGTGCAAGCAGTCGACCAATTCGTTCCGGAAGTCAGCGAGTTGCTGGAAAACTTCCGCTTCCTGCCGAGCTGGCGCGTCGATGACGTGATGATCAGCTTCGCCGCCCCAGGCGGCAGCGTCGGCCCGCACTTCGATAACTACGATGTGTTCCTGTTGCAGGGCCACGGCAAGCGCAACTGGAAAATCGGCCAGATGTGCGACTCCGAGAGCCCGCTGCTACAACACGCCGACCTGCGCATCCTCGCCGAATTCCACGAGACCGAAGAATGGGTGCTGGAACCGGGCGACATGCTCTACCTGCCGCCGCGCCTGGTCCATTGCGGTGTCGCGGTCGACAACTGCATGACCTACTCGGTCGGCTTCCGCGCGCCAAGCGCCGCAGAAGTGCTGACCCACTTCACCGACTTCCTCAGCCAGTTCCTGACTGACGAAGAACGCTACACCGATGCCGACGCCAAGCCGGCGGTCGATCCGCACCAGATTCAACATGACGCGCTGGATCGCCTGAAAAGCCTGCTCGCCGAGCACATGAGCGACGAGCGCCTGCTGCTGACCTGGTTTGGCCAGTACATGACCGAGCCACGCTACCCGGAACTGGTGGTCGGCCCGGAAGACGTCGAAGAAGAAGACTTCCTCGCCGCCCTGCAAGACGGCGCCGTGCTGATTCGCAACCCGAGCGCGCGCCTGGCCTGGTCGGAAGTCGACGACGATCTGCTGTTGTTCGCCAGCGGTCAGAGCCGTTACCTGCCGGGCAAGCTGCGCGAACTGCTCAAGCTGATCTGCGCCGCCGACGCCCTGCACGCTGACAACCTCGACCAGTGGCTGAGCGACGAAGACAGTCGCAGCCTGCTCTGCGAACTGGTCAAGCAAGGGAGCCTGGGGTTCGCCGATGAATAAAATTCGCGTTCGTGTCGCAGACTGGCAGAAGGATAACGCCGAGATCCGGCGCATTCGTGAAACGGTGTTCATCGCCGAACAATCGGTGCCACCTGAGCTTGAGTGGGACGCGGACGACGCGACCGCCGTACATTTTCTGGCTTTCGAGGGCGACTTCCCGATCGGTACTGCGCGGTTGCTGCCCGACGGCCAGATCGGCCGGGTCTCGGTACTCAAAGACTGGCGTGGAATGAAGGTCGGTGATGCGCTGATGCAAGCAGTCATCGCCGAAGCCGAGGCGCGCGGTTTGAAGCAGCAGATGCTCAGCGCTCAGGTGCAAGCCACGGCGTTCTATGAGCGGCTGGGGTTCAGCGTGGTCAGCGAAGAGTTTCTCGAAGCCGGGATACCGCACGTCGACATGGTTCGCCATTCGACCTGATACCGCAGCGCGGCTTTCGCGAGCAGGCTCGCTCCCACACTGGATCTCTGCCTGACACAAAATATGTGTCCACTGGAGATCTACTGTGGGAGCGAGCCTGCTCGCGAAGAGGCCTTTGAGAACACCACAAAACGCCCCGCCATCCACCGATGCCGGGGCGTTTTGCTGTCTACGATTCAACTTGCCCCACCCCGGGCCGACAAACTGGCAATATCAAGTCTTTTGAACGCGGAGATAACGGACATGTCCCTACGCACCCTGCTCACCACCCTGCTGCTCGGCTGCAGTTTTTCGGTGCTGGCAGCCACAGAAATCGTCCCTCTCAAATACCACACCAGTGCCGACATGCTGCCGGTGGCGCAGGACTTCATCGGCCAGGACGGTCAGGTCAGCGCTTACGGCAATCAGCTGATCGTCAAAGCCGAACCTGGCAAGATTCAGGAATTGAAGGATCTGCTGGCGCAACTCGACACCGCGCCCAAGCGCTTGCTGATCACCGTCGATACCAACGAAAACAACGGCCGTGGCGACGAAGGCTATGCGGTCAATGGTGCCCAGCCGAACCAGACCCGGATCATCAGCCGCAGCACCACCAGCCGTAACGGCGGCGTTCAGCAAGTGCAGACCAGTGAAGGCACGCCGGCGCTGATTCAGGTCGGTCAGAGTGTGCCGATCACCAACACCCAGAGCGATTCCTACGGCGGTTACAGCAGCGAAACCCAATATCGCAACGTCACCCAGGGTTTCTACGTCACCGCCAGCGTCACCGGCGAGACCGTTCATCTGGCGATCAGTACCAACCGTGACCGCATGAGCCAGGAACGTCCCGATGTAGTGAACGTTCAGAGTACCGACACAAACGTTACCGGGCGCCTCGGTGAGTGGATCACCCTTGCCGGTGTCAACAGCCAGACTCAGGCCGACAAACAGGGCCTGACCCGCAGCTACTCGACTCAAGGTCGCGATGACATGACCTTGCGGGTCAAAGTCGACACGCTGGACTAAAGCACCGAAAACTGACTGATTAGTCGTATCAGACTAAAGATGTAGTGCTTGAAAAAAAGCACTACAAAACGTTTGACGAGGCGAAAAAGCGAGGGCATGATGGCCTCGCTCCCGCTAATCAGAGGCCCTGGCAAGGGCCTTCGAAGCGCCGTTCGCACCTACCCCGCGAACCGTTTCGTGTCTGTACCGCCCACAAGGTGTGTTTGACGAGGTTGCCGACTGGAACGAAGTTGTCCCGAGGGACGGAAGCGTATTTAGGTAACCCGGCTTCACGCTGTTGTTCGTATAAAGGCCCACGACGCCCGCATGCGCCCCGCAGTCCGCCACTACCTGCTCACTTCCCCTCGAGCCCATCGTTCATCCCGTCGCCTACCCCGCCGAATCCGACTTGACCACTCAGCTTCTGGTCAGCGAGCGCAGGAATTTTCCACCGCAGAACAACTTTTCATAAAAGACGCGACGAGGTTTATCTCCATGGCACTGACACGCGAACAGCAAATTGCAGCCCTCGAAAAAGACTGGGCTGAAAACCCGCGCTGGAAAGGCGTGACTCGCACTTACTCCGCTGCTGACGTCGTCCGCCTGCGTGGCTCGGTTCAGCCTGAGCACACTTTTGCGAAGATGGGCGCCGAGAAGCTGTGGAGCCTGGTGACCCAGGGGGCCAAGCCGTCCTTCCGTCCAGAGAAAGATTTCGTCAACTGCATGGGCGCCCTGACCGGCGGCCAGGCTGTTCAGCAGGTCAAGGCCGGTATCCAGGCGATCTATCTGTCGGGCTGGCAAGTGGCTGCGGACAACAACTCTGCCGAATCGATGTACCCGGATCAGTCGCTGTACCCGGTTGACTCGGTGCCGACCGTGGTCAAGCGCATCAACAACTCGTTCCGTCGTGCTGACCAGATCCAGTGGAAAGCCGGCAAGAATCCGGGCGATGAAGGCTACATCGACTACTTCGCGCCAATCGTCGCCGACGCTGAAGCCGGTTTCGGCGGCGTGCTCAACGCCTACGAGCTGATGAAGAGCATGATCGAAGCAGGCGCCGCCGGCGTTCACTTCGAAGACCAACTGGCCTCGGTGAAGAAATGCGGCCACATGGGCGGCAAGGTTCTGGTGCCAACCCAGGAAGCCGTACAGAAGCTCACCGCTGCCCGTCTGGCGGCTGACGTTGCCGGCACGCCAACCATCATTCTGGCCCGTACCGACGCTAACGCGGCTGACCTGCTGACCTCCGACTGCGACCCGTACGACCAGCCATTCGTGACCGGCGAGCGTACTCAGGAAGGTTTCTACAAGGTACGTGCCGGTCTGGATCAAGCGATCGCCCGTGGCCTGGCTTACGCGCCGTACGCCGACCTGATCTGGTGCGAAACCGCCAAACCGGATCTGGAAGAAGCCCGTCGCTTCGCTGAAGCGATCAAGAAGGAATACCCGGACCAGCTGCTGTCATACAACTGCTCACCTTCCTTCAACTGGAAGAAAAACCTGGACGACGCGACCATCGCCAAGTTCCAGCGCGAACTGTCCGCCATGGGCTACAAGCACCAGTTCATCACCCTGGCCGGCATTCACAACATGTGGCACAGCATGTTCAACCTGGCGCACGACTACGCCCGCAACGACATGACCGCCTACGTGAAGCTGCAAGAGCAGGAATTCGCTGACGCTGCCAAGGGTTACACCTTCGTGGCTCACCAGCAGGAAGTGGGCACTGGCTACTTCGACGACATGACCACCGTGATCCAGGGCGGCTCGTCCTCGGTGACCGCGCTGACCGGTTCGACCGAAGAAGAACAGTTCCACTGATACTGCTTCGCTGAGCAAACGGCCTTTGCGGATCGAACAAAAAGCTGACCGCAGAGCCGCAAGACTGACGCCCCGACTGGTTCGGGGCGTTTTTTTGGCCCGGAAAACATACCCTCCCCTGTAGGAGCTGCCGAAGGCTGCGATCTTTTGATCTTGTCTTTCAAAGCAAAATCAAAAGATCGCAGCCTTCGGCAGCTCCTACAGGTGATCTGCGGCGTCAGCGCGAAACATTGATCTGAAGCGGTACAAACGTCAGAAATTTCCGCTAAAACGGTAGGCTTCGCTACTTGCAGTAACGTGCAAGTAAGACAACTTCCCGACCGCTCACTCGTTAATCACTTACAAAACCACTCCAAACGATATCAATTATCATTTAGCGCCAACTATGTTCGTTACATCTCTCACAAAACATAATTGATGGAAACCCGGCTAATGCCCGCAACGCATGGGCCGCAGGGCTGTGAGCAAGCGCTATGTCCTTAATCCGGTAAATAATTTCGCCTTTGGAATTTTACTTGCCGGGTGTTTAGCCATAAAATCAGCCCGATTGATTGCTGCGACATATCGTCACTGCCTTATTTCTTTATCAAGCTCAGAGACCTTTGCTCTCTGTTAAGGATTACCAGCATGCGCGAAGCGACAGGACTCATGGCCCACAACTGGGGCTTTGCCATTTTCCTTCTGGGTGTCGTCGGCCTGTGTGCCTTCATGCTTGGCGTCTCCAGCCTCCTCGGGTCAAAAGCCTGGGGTCGCAGCAAAAACGAACCGTTCGAGTCGGGCATGCTGCCTACCGGTGGCGCCCGCTTGCGGCTCTCAGCCAAATTCTATCTGGTCGCGATGCTCTTCGTGATCTTCGATATCGAAGCCCTCTTTCTCTTTGCATGGTCTGTGTCCGTCCGCGAAAGCGGCTGGACCGGATTCGTCGAAGCTCTCGTTTTCATAGCAATTCTGTTGGCAGGTCTTGTCTACCTGTTCCGAGTGGGCGCCCTTGACTGGGCTCCGGAAGCTCGTCGCAAGCGGCAGGCGAAGCTGAAACAATGAGGCTTTGGCAATGCAATACAATCTCACCAGGATCGACCCCGATGCTCCTAACGAGCAGTATCCGATTGGCCAGCGGGAAACCGTTGCCGATCCGTTAGAAGATCAAGTTCACAAAAACATTTTCATGGGCAAGCTGGAAGACGTGCTGAGTGGCGCGGTCAACTGGGGACGCAAGAACTCCCTGTGGCCGTACAACTTCGGCCTGTCGTGCTGCTACGTGGAAATGACCACTGCCTTCACGGCGCCCCATGACATCGCACGCTTTGGCGCCGAAGTGATTCGGGCTTCGCCGCGTCAGGCCGACTTCATGGTTATCGCCGGTACCTGCTTCATCAAGATGGCGCCGATCATTCAGCGTCTCTACGAGCAAATGCTCGAACCGAAATGGGTTATCTCCATGGGTTCGTGCGCCAACTCCGGTGGCATGTACGACATCTACTCCGTGGTTCAAGGCGTGGACAAGTTCCTGCCCGTGGACGTCTACGTACCTGGCTGCCCGCCCCGTCCGGAAGCATTTCTGCAAGGCTTGATGCTGTTGCAGGAATCGATTGGACAGGAGCGTCGCCCGCTTTCCTGGGTCGTTGGTGATCAAGGCGTGTACCGCGCCGACATGCCATCGCAGAAGGATGCGCGCCGCGAACAGCGAATCGCAGTCACCAATCTGCGCAGCCCTGACGAAGTCTGATCCAGATCTGTTCTTAGTAACGAGAAGCTGGCTTCATTCTTTACGTTGACCGAAAGCGAAAAAATAACCATGACTACAGGCAGTGCTCTGTACATCCCGCCTTACAAGGCAGACGACCAGGATGTGGTCGTCGAACTGAACAACCGTTTTGGCGCCGAAGCGTTCACCGCGCAAGCGACCCGCACCGGCATGCCGGTGCTGTGGGTGGCTCGCGCCAGAGTGGTTGAAGTCCTGACTTTCCTGCGCAATCTGCCCAAGCCGTACGTCATGCTCTATGACCTGCACGGCGTGGACGAGCGTCTGCGCACCAAGCGTCAAGGGCTGCCGACCGGCGCCGATTTCACCGTGTTCTATCACCTCATGTCGCTGGAGCGTAATAGTGACGTGATGATCAAGGTGGCCTTGTCCGAAGGCGACCTCAGCATGCCTTCCGTCACCAGCATCTGGCCAAACGCCAACTGGTACGAGCGTGAAGTCTGGGACATGTTCGGCATCGACTTCAAAGGTCACCCGCACCTGTCGCGCATCATGATGCCGCCGACCTGGGAAGGTCACCCGCTGCGCAAGGACTTCCCGGCGCGCGCCACCGAATTCGATCCGTTCAGCCTCAACCTCGCCAAGCAACAGCTCGAGGAAGAAGCCGCGCGCTTCCGTCCGGAAGACTGGGGCATGAAGCGTTCCGGTGCCAACGAGGACTACATGTTCCTCAACCTCGGCCCGAACCACCCCTCGGCGCACGGTGCGTTCCGCATCATCCTGCAGCTGGACGGCGAAGAAATCGTCGACTGCGTCCCGGACATCGGTTACCACCACCGTGGCGCCGAGAAGATGGGCGAGCGTCAGTCCTGGCACAGCTACATTCCGTACACCGACCGTATCGACTACCTCGGCGGCGTGATGAACAATCTGCCGTACGTGCTCTCGGTCGAGAAGCTGGCCGGTATCAAGGTGCCCGAGAAGGTCGATGTCATCCGCATCATGATGGCCGAGTTCTTCCGAATCACCAGTCACCTGTTGTTCCTGGGTACCTACATCCAGGACGTCGGCGCCATGACCCCGGTGTTCTTCACCTTCACCGACCGGCAGAAGGCGTACACGGTGATCGAAGCGATTACCGGTTTCCGTCTGCACCCGGCCTGGTACCGCATCGGTGGCGTTGCACACGACCTGCCGCGCGGCTGGGAAAAACTGGTCAAGGATTTCGTCGAGTGGATGCCCAAGCGTCTGGACGAATACACCAAGGCCGCCCTGCAGAACAGCATCCTCAAGGGTCGTACCATCGGCGTTGCCCAGTACAACACCAAAGAGGCCCTGGAATGGGGCGTCACCGGTGCCGGCCTGCGTTCGACCGGGTGCGATTTCGACCTGCGCAAGGCGCGTCCGTACTCGGGCTACGAGAACTTCGAATTCGAAGTACCGCTGGCCGTCAATGGCGATGCCTACGACCGCTGCATGGTCCGCGTCGAAGAGATGCGCCAGAGCATCAAGATCATCGATCAATGCATGCGCAACATGCCGGAAGGCCCGTACAAGGCGGATCACCCGCTGACCACGCCGCCACCGAAAGAGCGCACGCTGCAGCACATCGAAACCCTGATCACGCACTTCCTGCAGGTTTCGTGGGGCCCGGTGATGCCGGCCAACGAATCCTTCCAGATGATCGAAGCGACCAAGGGCATCAACAGTTATTACCTGACGAGCGACGGCGGCACCATGAGCTACCGTACCCGGATCCGTACTCCGAGCTTCCCGCACCTGCAGCAGATCCCTTCGGTGATCAAAGGCAGCATGGTCGCGGACTTGATTGCGTACCTGGGTAGTATCGACTTCGTTATGGCCGACGTGGACCGCTAAGCATGAACAGCACGCTTATCCAGACAGACCGTTTCACCTTGAGTGAAACCGAGCGCTCGGCCATCGAGCACGAGCTGCATCACTACGAAGACCCGCGCGCGGCGTCGATCGAAGCCCTGAAGATCGTTCAGAAAGAACGCGGCTGGGTGCCGGATGGCGCCCTGTACGCGATCGGCGAGATCCTCGGCATCCCGGCCAGCGACGTTGAAGGCGTGGCGACGTTCTATAGCCAGATTTTCCGTCAGCCGGTCGGCCGCCACATCATTCGCGTCTGCGACAGCATGGTCTGCTACATCGGCGGCCATGAGTCAGTGGTCAGCGAAATCCAGAACAATCTGGGCATCGGCCTGGGTCAGACCACCGCCGACGGTCGTTTCACCCTGCTGCCTGTCTGCTGCCTCGGCAACTGCGACAAGGCACCGGCGCTGATGATCGACGACGACACCTTTGGCGACGTCCAGCCTGCTGGCGTGGCCAAACTGCTCGAGGGCTACGTATGACCCTGACATCTTTCGGTCCTGCCAACCGCATTCAGCGTTCGGCCGAGACTCACCCGCTGACCTGGCGTCTGCGCGATGACGGCGAGGCCGTGTGGCTCGACGAGTATCAGGCCAAGAACGGCTACGCCGCTGCGCGCAAAGCCTTCGCCGACATGGATCAGGACGCTATCGTCCAGACCGTGAAAGACGCCGGCCTCAAGGGTCGCGGCGGTGCCGGCTTCCCCACTGGTGTGAAGTGGGGCCTGATGCCCAAGGACGAGTCCATCAACATCCGCTACCTGCTGTGCAACGCGGATGAAATGGAGCCGAACACCTGGAAAGACCGCATGCTGATGGAGCAACTGCCCCACCTGCTGATCGAAGGCATGCTGATCAGTGCCCGCGCGCTGAAAACCTACCGTGGCTACATCTTCCTGCGTGGCGAATACACCACCGCCGCCAAGCACCTCAACCGTGCCGTGGAAGAAGCCAAGGCTGCCGGCCTGCTGGGCAAGAACATCCTCGGTTCGGGTTTTGATTTCGAGCTGTTCGTCCACACCGGCGCCGGGCGTTACATCTGCGGTGAAGAAACCGCACTGATCAACTCCCTCGAAGGCCGCCGCGCCAACCCGCGCTCCAAGCCGCCCTTCCCTGCCGCCGTCGGTGTGTGGGGCAAGCCGACCTGCGTGAACAACGTCGAAACCCTGTGCAACGTGCCGGCAATCATTGCCGACGGCGTTGACTGGTACAAATCACTGGCACGCGAAGGTTCCGAAGACATGGGCACCAAGCTCATGGGCTTCTCCGGCAAGGTCAAGAATCCGGGCCTGTGGGAACTGCCATTCGGCGTCACTGGTCGCGAGCTGTTCGAAGACTATGCCGGCGGCATGCGCGACGGCTTCAAGCTCAAGGCCTGGCAGCCAGGGGGCGCCGGTACCGGTTTCCTCCTGCCGGAACACCTCGATGCGCAAATGTACGCCGGCGGCATCGCCAAGGTGGGCACCCGTATGGGTACCGGTCTGGCCATGGCGGTGGACGACAGCGTCAACATGGTCTCGCTGCTGCGCAACATGGAGCAGTTCTTCGCCCGTGAATCCTGCGGTTTCTGCACCCCGTGCCGTGATGGTCTGCCATGGAGCGTCAAGCTCCTGATGGCCATCGAACAGGGCAAGGGCCAGCCAGGCGACATCGAGACCCTGCTGGGTCTGGTCGGTTTCCTCGGCCCGGGCAAGACCTTCTGTGCTCACGCACCGGGTGCCGTGGAGCCGTTGGGCAGCGCGATCAAATACTTCCGCCCAGAGTTCGAAGCCGGTATCGCGCCTGTCAGCGCCGCCGTCCCGCCTCTGGCAAGGCCGATCGTAGTCGGCGCGTAAACGCTTAAAAGGCGAAGGGTCCGTGCCCTTCGCCTTTCGTCCGATGACGCCTTTAGGGGCTGTTTGGATTCGGACGCATAACAAGATTCCATTAGCCACGCCCGCCGACACCGGGCCAACGAAGACCTTTGAACCATGGCCACTATCCACGTAGACGGCAAAGCGCTCGAAGTCGACGGGGCAGACAACCTGTTACAGGCATGTCTGTCGCTGGGCCTCGACATTCCATATTTCTGCTGGCACCCCGCGCTTGGTAGCGTCGGGGCCTGCCGCCAGTGCGCGGTCAAGCAGTACACCGACGAGAACGACACCCGTGGTCGCATCGTCATGTCCTGCATGACCCCGGCCACCGACAACACCTGGATCTCCATCGACGATGAAGAATCCAAGGCGTTCCGCGCCAGTGTTGTCGAATGGCTGATGACCAACCACCCGCACGACTGCCCGGTGTGCGAGGAAGGCGGTCACTGCCACCTGCAAGACATGACGGTAATGACCGGCCACAACGAGCGCCGTTATCGCTTCAGCAAACGCACCCACCAGAACCAGCAACTCGGCCCGTTCATTTCCCACGAAATGAACCGCTGCATCGCTTGCTACCGCTGCGTGCGTTTCTACAAGGATTACGCTGGCGGCACCGACCTCGGTGTATTCGGCGCCCACGACAACGTGTACTTCGGTCGCGTTGAGGACGGCACCCTCGAAAGCGAGTTCTCCGGCAACCTCACCGAGGTCTGCCCGACCGGGGTGTTCACCGACAAGACTCACTCCGAGCGCTACAACCGCAAATGGGACATGCAGTTCGCGCCAAGCATCTGCCATGGCTGCTCGAGCGGTTGCAACATCTCGCCGGGCGAGCGTTACGGTGAACTGCGTCGCATCGAAAACCGTTTCAACGGTTCGGTGAACCAGTACTTCCTCTGCGACCGTGGCCGTTTCGGTTACGGCTACGTCAACCGCACCGACCGCCCACGTCAGCCGCTGCTGGCCGACGGCAGCAAGCTGAGCCTCGACGCTGCGCTGGATAAAGCCGCTGATCTGCTGCGCGGGCGCAACATCGTCGGTATCGGCTCGCCCCGTGCCAGCCTTGAAGGCAACTACGCATTGCGCGAGCTGGTCGGCGCCGAGCACTTCTACTCGGGTATCGAAGCCTCCGAACTGGAGCGCATCCGTCTGGTACTGCAGGTGCTGAACGACAGCCCGCTGCCAGTGCCGAACATGCGCGACATCGAAGACCATGACGCAATCTTCGTCCTCGGCGAAGACCTGACCCAGACCGCCGCGCGCATGGCGCTGGCCCTGCGTCAATCGGTCAAGGGCAAGGCTGAAGACATGGCCGAAGCCATGCGCGTGCAGCCTTGGCTCGACGCCGCTGTGAAGAACATCGGTCAGCACGCGCTGAACCCGCTGTTCATCGCCAGCCTGGCGGAAACCAAACTCGACGACGTCGCTGAAGAATGCGTACACGCTGCTCCCGACGATCTGGCACGCCTCGGTTTCGCCGTGGCTCACGCGCTGGATGCCAGCGCCCCAGCAGTTGAAGGTCTGGACGCTGAAGCCCTGGAACTGGCGCGGCGCATTGCCGACGCCCTGCTCGCCGCCAAGCGTCCGCTGATCATCGCCGGCACTTCGCTGGGCTCCAAAGCCCTGATCGAAGCCGCCGCGAACATCGCCAAGGCCCTGAAGCTGCGCGAGAAGAACGGTTCGATCAGCCTGATCGTGCCGGAGGCCAACAGCCTCGGCCTGGCCATGCTCGGTGGCGAATCGGTCGACGACGCGCTGCAAGCCGTCATTGATGGCAAGGCCGACGCCATCGTCGTGCTGGAAAACGATCTGTACACCCGCACCGCCAAAGCCAAGGTCGATGCCGCACTGAACGCCGCTAAAGTGCTGATCGTCGCCGACCATCAGAAAACCGCCACCACCGATCGCGCGCATCTGGTTCTGCCAGCGGCAAGCTTCGCCGAAGGCGACGGTACGCTGGTCAGCCAGGAAGGCCGCGCCCAGCGCTTCTTCCAGGTGTTCGATCCGCAATACCTCGACGCGAGCATTCTGGTGCACGAAGGCTGGCGCTGGCTGCACGCCCTACGCGCGACCCTGCTGAACCAGCCGATCGACTGGACGCAACTCGACCACGTCACCGCTGCCGTTGCCTCGAGCACCGCGCAACTGGCCCGTATCGTCGATGCTGCACCTTCCGCTGCGTTCCGCATCAAGGGTCTGAAACTGGCGCGTGAGCCGCTGCGTTATTCCGGTCGTACCGCGATGCGCGCCGATATCAGCGTTCACGAACCGCGCACTCCGCAGGACAAAGACACCGCGTTCGCCTTCTCCATGGAAGGTTACTCGGGCTCTGCCGAACCGCGTCAGCAGGTGCCTTTTGCATGGTCGCCGGGCTGGAACTCGCCACAAGCGTGGAACAAGTTCCAGGACGAAGTCGGTGGTCACCTGCGCGCTGGCGATCCGGGCACCCGCCTGATCGAAAGCACTGGCGATTCGCTGAACTGGTTCGCTGCTGCGCCGCGTGCGTTCAACCCGGCTCCGGGTACCTGGCAAGCCGTGCCGTTCTTCCACCTGTTCGGCAGCGAAGAAAACTCTTCGAAAGCCGCTCCGGTGCAAGAGCGCATTCCAGCCCCTTACGTCGCACTGGCGAAATCCGAAGCCGATCGCCTGGGTGTCAATGACGGTGCCCTGCTGAGCCTGAACGTCGCCGGCCAGACCCTGCGTCTGCCGCTGCGCATCAATGAAGAACTGGGCGCCGGTCTGGTGGCATTGCCTGCGGGCATCGCCGGCATTCCACCGGCATTCGCCGGTCTGTCCGTCGACGGTCTGCAGGAGGCAGCGCAATGACCTGGTTCACCCCTGAAGTGATCGATGTGATCCTGACGGTCATCAAAGCCATCGTGATTCTGCTGGCCGTGGTGGTCGCAGGCGCCTTGCTCAGCTTTGTCGAACGTCGCCTGCTGGGCTGGTGGCAGGATCGTTACGGTCCGAACCGCGTCGGCCCGTTCGGCATGTTCCAGATCGCCGCCGACATGCTGAAGATGTTCTTCAAGGAAGACTGGACCCCGCCGTTTGCCGACAAGGTGATTTTCACCCTGGCACCGGTGGTGGCGATGTCGGCCCTGCTGATCGCGTTTGCGATCATCCCGATCACCCCGACCTGGGGCGTGGCGGATCTGAACATCGGCCTGCTGTTCTTCTTCGCCATGGCTGGTCTTTCGGTCTACGCGGTGCTGTTCGCCGGCTGGTCGAGCAACAACAAGTTCGCCCTGCTCGGCAGCTTGCGTGCCTCGGCGCAGACCGTGTCCTACGAAGTGTTCATGGGCCTGGCCCTGATGGGCATCGTGGTGCAGGTCGGCTCGTTCAACATGCGCGACATCGTCGAGTACCAGGCGCAGAACCTGTGGTTCATCATTCCGCAGTTCTTCGGCTTCTGTACCTTCTTTATCGCTGGCGTGGCCGTGACTCACCGTCACCCGTTCGACCAGCCGGAAGCGGAACAGGAACTGGCCGACGGTTACCACATTGAATACGCCGGTATGAAATGGGGCATGTTCTTCGTCGGTGAATACATCGGCATCATCCTGATCTCGGCGCTGCTGGTCACCCTGTTCTTCGGTGGCTGGCACGGTCCGTTCGGCATCCTGCCGCAACTGTCCTTCGTCTGGTTCGCACTGAAGACCGCGTTCTTCATCATGCTGTTCATCCTGCTGCGCGCCTCCATCCCGCGTCCGCGTTATGACCAGGTGATGGATTTCAGCTGGAAATTCTGCCTGCCACTGACCCTGATCAATTTGCTGGTGACCGCTGCGGTTGTGTTGTTGAACACGCCTGCGGTTGCGGTTCAGTGAGGATTTGACCCATGTTCAAATATATTGGCGACATCGTTAAGGGTACCGGTACCCAGTTGCGCAGCCTGGTCATGGTCTTCGGCCATGGCTTTCGCAAGCGCGACACCCTGCAATACCCCGAGGAGCAGGTCTATCTGCCGCCGCGTTACCGTGGCCGCATCGTCCTGACCCGCGACCCCGATGGCGAAGAACGCTGCGTAGCCTGCAACCTGTGCGCCGTGGCCTGCCCGGTGGGTTGCATCTCGCTGCAGAAAGCTGAAACCGAAGACGGTCGCTGGTACCCGGACTTCTTCCGGATCAACTTCTCGCGCTGCATTTTCTGCGGTCTCTGCGAGGAAGCCTGTCCGACCACCGCGATCCAGCTGACCCCGGATTTCGAGATGGCCGAGTTCAAACGTCAGGACCTGGTGTACGAGAAAGAAGATCTTTTGATCTCCGGCCCCGGCAAAAACCCTGATTACAACTTCTATCGTGTTGCAGGTATGGCAATCGCTGGCAAGCCGAAAGGCGCTGCACAGAACGAAGCCGAACCGATCAACGTGAAGAGCTTGCTGCCTTAAGGAAGAACGATGGAATTCGCTTTCTATTTCGCATCGGGTATTGCTGTGGTGTCCACGCTGCGTGTGGTCACCAACACCAACCCTGTGCACGCCCTGCTCTACCTGATCATCTCGTTGATCGCCGTGGCCATGACCTTCTTCGCCCTCGGCGCGCCGTTTGCCGGTGTGCTGGAAGTGATCGCCTACGCTGGCGCCATCATGGTGCTGTTCGTATTCGTGGTGATGATGCTGAACCTGGGCCCTGCCTCGGTGCAGCAGGAACGCACCTGGCTCAAGCCCGGCATCTGGGCAGGGCCGGTGATTCTCGCCGCGCTGCTGCTGGCCGAACTGCTGTATGTGCTGTTCGCTCACCAGAGCGGTCAGGCCATCGGCCACACCACCGTAGACGCGAAAGCCGTGGGCATCAGCCTGTTCGGCCCGTACCTGCTGGTGGTCGAACTCGCCTCGATGCTGCTGCTCGCCGCAGCCGTCACGGCGTTCCATTTGGGCCGTAACGAGGCGAAGGAGTAAGACATGCCTGCTATCCCTCTCGAGCATGGACTGGCCGTTGCCGGCATCCTGTTCTGCCTTGGTCTGGTCGGCCTGATGGTCCGCCGCAACATTTTGTTCGTGTTGATGAGTCTGGAAGTGATGATGAACGCCTCTGCCCTGGCCTTCATCGTTGCGGGCGCCCGCTGGGCGCAGCCGGATGGACAGATCATGTTCATCCTGGTGATCAGCCTTGCAGCGGCCGAGGCCAGTATTGGCCTGGCGATCCTGCTGCAACTGTATCGCCGCTTCCACACGCTCGATATCGACGCTGCCAGTGAGATGCGCGGATGAACCTACTCTTTCTGACTTTCGTATTCCCTCTGATCGGGTTCCTGTTGCTGTCGTTCTCGCGCGGGCGCTTCTCGGAAAACCTCTCGGCGCTGATCGGTGTCGGTTCGATCGGCCTGTCGGCCATCGTCACCGCTTACGTGATCTGGCAATTCAACGTTGCACCACCGGAGGGTGGCGTCTACACCCAGGTGCTGTGGCGCTGGATGTCGGTGGAAGGCTTCCAGCCGAACTTCGCGCTGTATCTGGATGGCCTGTCGGTGACCATGCTCGGTGTGGTCGTCGGCGTCGGTTTCCTGATCCACCTGTTCGCGTCCTGGTACATGCGTGGCGAAGACGGTTACTCGCGCTTCTTCTCCTACACCAACCTGTTTATCGCCAGCATGCT
Organism: Pseudomonas sp.; assembly: GCF_035554175.1. Classification (GTDB taxonomy): domain Bacteria; phylum Pseudomonadota; class Gammaproteobacteria; order Pseudomonadales; family Pseudomonadaceae; genus Aquipseudomonas. The sequence continues at coordinate 268,734 of NZ_DATMIV010000010.1, forward strand.
GTTCCTGATCCTCGGCGATAACCTGCTGTTCATCTACTTCGGTTGGGAAGGCGTGGGCCTGTGCTCGTACCTGTTGATCGGTTTCTACTACAGCAACCGCAACAACGGTAACGCCGCACTCAAAGCCTTTATCGTCACCCGCATCGGCGACGTGTTCATGGCGATCGGCCTGTTCATCCTCTTCCAGCAACTGGGCACGCTGAACGTCCAGGAACTGCTGGTGCGTGCGCCTGAACACTTCAAGGTCGGCGACTTCTGGATCGTTCTGGCGACCCTGATGCTGCTGGGTGGTGCTGTCGGTAAGTCGGCACAGCTGCCGCTGCAAACCTGGCTTGCGGACGCGATGGCCGGCCCTACCCCGGTGTCGGCACTGATCCACGCCGCCACCATGGTGACCGCCGGTGTCTATCTGATCGCCCGTACCCACGGTCTGTTCGCCCTCGCGCCGGACATTCTGCATCTGGTCGGCATCGTCGGTGGTGTGACCCTGGTACTGGCCGGTTTTGCCGCGCTGGTGCAGACCGACATCAAGCGTATCCTCGCCTATTCGACCATGAGCCAGATCGGCTACATGTTCCTGGCGCTGGGCGTTGGCGCCTGGGAAGGCGCGATCTTCCACCTGATGACCCACGCCTTCTTCAAGGCCCTGCTGTTCCTTGCTTCCGGTGCGGTGATTGTTGCCTGCCACCACGAGCAGAACATCTTCAAGATGGGCGGTCTGTGGAAGAAACTGCCGCTGGCCTATGCCAGCTTCATCGTCGGCGGTGCTGCGCTGGCCGCTCTGCCACTGGTCACCGCAGGCTTCTACTCCAAGGACGAAATTCTCTGGGAAGCGTTCGCCAGCGGCAACCAGGGTCTGCTCTACGCAGGTCTGGTCGGTGCGTTCATGACGTCGCTGTACACCTTCCGCCTGATCTTCATCGCGTTCCACGGTGAAGCCAAGACCGAAGCCCACGCCGGTCACGGCATCGCGCACTGGCTGCCACTGTCGGTGCTGATCGTGCTGTCGACCTTCGTCGGCGCCATGATCGTGCCGCCGCTGCACGGCGTCCTGCCGCAAAGCGTTGGCCATGCCGGTGGCGAAGCCAAGCACAGCCTGGAAATCGCTTCGGGCGCCATCGCCCTGGCCGGTATCCTGCTGGCGGCTCTGCTGTTCCTCGGCAAGCGTCGCTTCGTCACGGCGATCGCCAACAGCGGCATCGGCCGTTTCCTTTCGGCCTGGTGGTTCGCTGCCTGGGGCTTCGACTGGATCTACGACAAACTGTTCGTCAAGCCGTACCTTGCGATCAGCCATGTACTGCGCAAAGACCCGCTCGATCAGACCATCGGTCTGATCCCGCGTATGGCCAAGGGTGGTCACACCGCCCTGAGCCGCACCGAGACCGGTCAACTGCGTTGGTACGCTGCTTCGATGGCTGCTGGTGCCGTGCTGGTTATTGGCGCCATCGTGCTGGTAGCGGTCTGATATGAACCTTGCGAATTTGCGAAAGGAAACGAGCCCGTCATGATTCTGCCCTGGCTAATCCTGATCCCCTTCATCGGCGGCCTGCTGTGCTGGATGGCTGAGCGCTTCGGCGCCACCCTCCCGCGCTGGATTGCGCTGTTGACCATGACCCTGGAACTCGCGCTCGGCCTCTGGCTGTGGGCCCACGGTGACTATTCATTCGCACCGGCGCCGGGCGCCGATCCGACCTGGGCGCTTGAATTCAAGCACGTCTGGATCCAGCGTTTCGGCATCAACGTGCACCTGGCCCTCGACGGTCTGTCGCTGTTGATGATCCTGCTGACCGGTCTGCTGGGTATCCTCTCGGTGCTCTGCTCGTGGAAAGAAATCCAGCGTCACGTTGGCTTCTTCCACCTCAACCTGATGTGGATCCTGGGCGGTGTGGTCGGCGTGTTCCTCGCCCTCGACCTGTTCATGTTCTTCTTCTTCTGGGAAATGATGCTGGTGCCGATGTACTTCCTCATCGCGCTCTGGGGTCACAGTTCTTCGGACGGCAAGAAAACCCGGATCTACGCAGCGACCAAGTTCTTCATCTTCACCCAGGCTTCCGGCCTGATCATGCTGGTGGCGATCCTCGGTCTGGTGCTGGTCAACTTCAACAACACCGGCGTGATTACCTTCAACTACGCCGACCTGTTGAAGACCAAGATGTCGATGACCACCGAGTACATTCTGATGCTCGGCTTCTTCATCGCCTTCGCGGTCAAGCTGCCCGTCGTACCGTTTCACTCCTGGCTGCCTGACGCGCACGCCCAGGCACCGACTGCCGGTTCCGTCGACCTCGCCGGTATCCTGCTGAAAACCGCGGCCTACGGTCTGCTGCGTTTCGCCCTGCCGCTGTTCCCGAACGCTTCGGCGGAGTTTGCGCCGATCGCCATGACTCTCGGTCTGATCGGGATCTTCTACGGTGCGTTTTTGGCGTTCGCCCAGACCGACATCAAGCGTCTGATTGCCTTCTCTTCCGTTTCCCACATGGGCTTCGTGTTGATCGGCATCTACTCCGGCAGCCAACTGGCGCTGCAAGGCGCAGTGATCCAGATGCTGGCGCACGGTCTGTCGGCAGCGGCACTGTTTATCCTCAGCGGTCAGTTGTACGAACGTCTGCACACTCGCGACATGCGTGAGATGGGCGGTCTGTGGTCGCGTATCGCTTACCTGCCGGCGATCAGCCTGTTCTTCGCGGCGGCGTCGCTGGGCTTGCCGGGCACCGGTAACTTTGTCGGCGAGTTCCTGATCCTGATCGGTTCCTTCGCCAGCGCTCCATGGGTCACAGCGATTGCCACTTCCGGTCTGGTGTTCGGTTCGGTGTACTCGCTGATCATGATCCACCGTGCCTACTTCGGCCCGTCGAAATCCGACGCGGTGCTGCATGGCATGGACGCGCGCGAACTGATCATGGTGCTCGGTCTGGCGGTGTTGCTGATTTACCTCGGCGTCTACCCGCAACCGTTCCTCGACACCTCTGCCGCCACCATGCATGGCGTGCAGCAGTGGCTCGGCACCGCCTTCACTCAACTCGCTTCGGCCCGGTAAGAGCGCTATGGAATTCACGATTCAACACTTTATTGCGCTTGCGCCACTGTTGATCACCAGCCTCACCATTATCGTGGTGATGCTGGCAATCGCCTGGCGCCGCAACCACTCGCAGACCTTCCTGATTTCGGTGGCGGGTCTGAACCTGGCCCTGCTGTCGATCCTGCCGGCATTGAAAGTCGCGCCTCTGGCCGTGACACCATTGCTGCAGATCGACGCCTTCGCCTGCCTGTACATGGCAATGATCCTGGTCGCCACCCTCGCCTGCGTCACCCTCGCCCACGCGTACCTGGGTGATGGCGGTTCCGGCTACCCGGGCAACCGCGAAGAACTGTACCTGCTGATCCTGATGGCCGCCGCCGGTGGTCTGGTGCTGGTCAGCGCGCAGCACCTGGCCGGTTTGTTCATCGGCCTGGAACTGCTTTCGGTACCGGTCTACGGTCTGGTGGCTTACGCCTTCTTCAACAAGCGTTCGCTGGAAGCCGGTATCAAGTACATGGTGCTGTCGGCCGCCGGTTCCGCGTTCCTGCTGTTCGGTATGGCGCTGCTGTACGCAGACGCCGGTTCGCTGAGCTTCGTCGGCATTGGTCAGGCCCTGGCTGCGACCGGTCTGCCAAGCCCGCTGGCGCAATTGGGTCTGGGCATGATGCTGATCGGTCTGGCGTTCAAGCTGTCGCTGGTACCGTTCCACCTGTGGACGCCGGACGTCTACGAAGGTGCTCCGGCACCGGTGGCGGCGTTCCTCGCTACCGCTTCGAAGGTCGCAGTGTTTGCGGTGATGGTGCGCCTGTTCCAGCTCTCCCCTGCTGCCAGCAGTGGTGTGCTGAGCGATGTGCTCAGCGTTATCGCGGTCGCCTCTATCCTGTTCGGTAACCTGCTGGCCCTGACCCAGAGCAACCTCAAGCGTCTGCTCGGTTACTCGTCCATCGCGCACTTCGGCTATCTGCTGATCGCGCTGGTGGCGAGCAAGGGTCTGGCGGTGGAGGCCATCGGCGTCTATCTGGTTACCTACGTGATCACCAGCCTGGGCGCGTTCGGTGTAATCACCCTGATGTCGTCGCCGTACAACGGCCGCGACGCCGACGCCCTGTACGAGTACCGCGGCCTGTTCTGGCGCCGTCCGTACCTGACCGCCGTGCTCACCGTGATGATGCTGTCTCTGGCCGGCATCCCGCTGACCGCCGGCTTCATCGGCAAGTTCTACATCATCGCCAGCGGCGTCGAAACGCGTCAGTGGTGGTTGGTGGGTGCGCTGGTACTGGGCAGCGCCATCGGCGTGTTCTACTACCTGCGCGTGATGGTCACTCTGTACCTGATCGAGCCAAACCTGCGTCGCCACGATGCGCAATTGCACTGGGAACAGAAGGCAGGCGGCGTGATGCTGCTGGCCATCGCCCTAGTCGCGTTTTTCCTCGGCGTGTACCCGCAGCCGTTGCTGGTGCTGGTACAGCAGGCGGGTCTGGCGGGCTGATTGCTCGGCTGATCTGGCTGGAAATGAAAACGGCACCTTCGGGTGCCGTTTTTTGTTTGTAGCAGAAGTCGAAATCGCGGGCGTTTGTGCTGCCCTCATCGCGGGCAGCGCGCTCCTACAGGTTTGTATGTCTCTCATAGAACCCGGGTGCATCGCAAACCCTTGCAGGAGTGAGCCTGCTCGCGATGGCGTCATGTCAGTTGAAAATGCGTCGGCTGGCCCACCGATATCGCGAGCAGGCTCGCTCCCACATTGGGTCGGTGGCACCCAAGATCCCTGTGGGAGCGAGCCTGCTCGCGAAAGCGGCTAATCAGGCAGAAAAAAAACGGCACCTTCCGGTGCCGTTCGCTTCTCACATTTCCAACATCACTTACGCGCATCCGCCCACGATTTCAGCAGTTCGCTATAGCTCACGGTTTCGCCCTTCGGCTTCTCGTTGGCCAGTTTCGGTTTCGGTGCACCTGGCTGGTCAAACCAGTATTGCGCGTCGCGTTCCGGGTTCATTTTCGGTGCGCAAGTGGCTTGGGCCTTGGATCGTTCGAGGCGTTCCATGATGCGGTCCTGATCCTTGGCCAGGCCGTCGAGCGCCTGCTGCGGGGTCTTCTCGCCGCTGGCCGCTTCGGCGATGTGGCTCCACCACAATTGCGCCAGACGCGGATAGTCCGGCACGTTGGTCCCCGTCGGGGTCCATTGCACGCGGGCCGGGCTACGGTAGAACTCGACCAGACCACCGAGTTTCGGTGCCAGATCGGTCATCGCCTGCGAGTTGATGTCCGACTCGCGAATCGGCGTCAGGCCGACGATGGTTTTCTTCAGCGACACGGTTTTCGAAGTGACGAACTGCGCGTACAGCCACGCCGCGAGTTTCTGTTTCTCGGGCGTGGATTTCATGAACGTCCACGACCCCACGTCTTGATAACCGAGCTTCATGCCTTCTTCCCAATACGGCCCGCGCGGCGATGGCGCCATGCGCCATTTCGGTGTGCCGTCGGCGTTGACCACTGGCAGGCCCGGCTTGGTCATGTCGGCGGTGAACGCGGTGTACCAGAAGATCTGCTGGGCGATGTTGCCTTGCGACGGCACCGGCCCGGACTCGGAGAAGGTCATGCCGGCCGCTTCCGGTGGCGCGTACTTTTTCAGCCAGTCGACGTATTTGGTGGTGGCGAACACCGCCGCCGGGCCGTTGGTGTCGCCGCCGCGGGTCACGCTGGAGCCGACCGGGTGGCAGTCCTCGACGCGGATACCCCACTCGTCCACCGGCAATCCGTTGGGAATGCCCTTGTCGCCGCCGCCGGCCATGGAGAACCAGGCGTCGGTGAAGCGCCAGCCCAGCGACGGGTCTTTCTTGCCGTAGTCCATGTGACCGTAGACGCGCTTGCCGTCGATTTCCTTGACGTCTTCGCTGAAGAATTTGGCGATGTCTTCATAGGCCGACCAGTTCACCGGCACGCCCAGCTCGTAGCCGTACTTTTCCTTGAATTTGGCTTTCAGGTCGGCGCGTTCGAACCAGTCGGCGCGGAACCAGTACAGGTTGGCGAATTGCTGGTCGGGCAGCTGATAGATCTTGCCGTCCGGCGCTGTGGTGAAGGAGATGCCGATGAAGTCCTTGATGTCGAGGGTCGGCGAGGTGAAGTTCTTTCCTTCGTTGGCCATCAGGTCGGTGATCGACTCGGTCTTGCCGTAGCGAAAGTGCGTGCCGATCAGATCGGAGTCGTTGACCCAGCCGTCATAGATGTTCTTGTCCGACTGCATCACCGTCTGCATTTTCTCGACCACGTCGCCTTCCTGCAGCAAGTCGTGGGTGAGCTTGATCCCGGTGATTTCACTGAAGGCCTTGGCCAGCACCTTGGACTCGTATTCGTGGGTGGTCAGGGTTTCCGAAACCACCTTGATGTCCATGCCGCGAAAAGGCTCGGCGGCCTTGATGAACCACTTCAATTCCTCGAGCTGCTGTTCGGCCGTCAGGGTCGAGGGCTTGAACTCGCTGCCGATCCATTTTTTCGCCGCATCTTCATAGGCGTCAGCCCAGGCAGATGCGCTCAAACCGCTGAGTGCCAGCATGGCTGCCAATGAAATGCTATGTCGCAGCTTATTGTTTTTATCGAACATAGAGACCTCCTGTTTAAGTTGTGGAGCCGCGTTGCCGAACGATTCGACTAGCCCCAACGCATCACAGCCAACAGCCACACCAAGGACAACGCGGACGCGACCCAGATGCTCCAGTCGGTGACGCCGATTACCAGCAAGTGCAGGTAGGCGCTGCCGAGAAGACCGATAAACAAGCGATCGCCACGGGTGGTGGCAATCGGCAGAAACCCGCGTCGCAGAATGCTCGGCGAGCGCAATTCCCAAGTGGTCATAGCCACCAGAATCAGACCGATGCCGATGAAGAACGCGGCGGTCGGTGTCGTCCAGCTCATCCATTCCATCATCTGCTCCTCAGACCCGACCGAGGGCAAAGCCCTTGGCCACATGGTTGCGCACAAACCAGATCACCAGCATGCCCGGCAGAATGGTCAACACCCCCGCCGCCGCCAGCACGCCCCAATCGATCCCCGATGCCGACACGGTGCGGGTCATCACCGCCGCAATCGGCTTGGCGTTTACCGAAGTCAGCGTGCGCGCCAGCAGCAGTTCGACCCAGGAAAACATGAAGCAGAAAAACGCCGTGACACCGATGCCGGAGCCGATCAGCGGGATGAAAATCTTCACGAAGAACTTGGGGAAACTGTAGCCGTCAATGTAGGCCGTTTCGTCGATCTCCTTGGGTACGCCGGACATGAAGCCCTCGAGAATCCACACCGCCAGCGGCACGTTGAACAGGCAGTGCGCCAGAGCCACGGCGATGTGCGTGTCGAACAGGCCGATCGACGAATACAACTGGAAGAACGGCAGCAGAAACACCGCCGGCGGTGCCATACGATTGGTCAGCAGCCAGAAGAACAGGTGCTTGTCGCCGAGGAAACGATAGCGTGAAAACGCGTAAGCCGCCGGTAACGCGACGCTCAGGGAAATAACGGTGTTGAGGCTGACGTAATACAGCGAGTTGAGATAGCCGGTGTACCAGCTCGGATCAGTGAAAATCACCTTGTAGTTCGCCAGCGTGAAGTCCTGTGGGAAAAGCGTCAGGCCGCCGAGGATTTCGGTGTTGCTCTTGAACGACATGTTCAGCAGCCAGTAGATCGGCACCAGCAGGAACAGGATGTACACCAGCAACGGGATCAGCTTCTTTTTGCTCATGGCCGGGCCTCAGCGGTTGGCGTCGGAGTGCGTCATGGCGGTATAGAACAGCCAGGACACCAACAGGATGATCAGGAAGTACACCAGCGAAAACGCCGCTGCCGGACCGAGGTCGAATTGCCCTACGGCCATCTGCGTCAACGTCTGACTGAGGAAGGTCGTCGCATTACCCGGGCCGCCGCCGGTGAGCACGAACGGCTCGGTGTAGATCATGAAACTGTCCATGAAGCGCAGCATCACCGCGATCAACAACACGCTTTTCAGCTTCGGTAACTGAATGTGACGGAACACCGCCCAGCCCGAAGCCCGATCGATCCGCGCGGCCTGGTAATACACATCGGGAATTGCGCGCAAACCGGAGAAACACAGCAGCGCCACCAGCGAAGTCCAGTGCCAGACGTCCATCACCAGCACCGTCACCCAGGCGTCCATGGTGTTGGCCGCGTAGTTGTAGCTGATGCCCATGGCGTTGAGGCTGGAACCAAGCAGACCGATGTCGGCGCGGCCGAAGATTTGCCAGATCGTGCCGACCACGTTCCACGGGATCAGTAGCGGAATCGCCAGAATAATCAGCACCACCGACGACCAGCGGCCCTTGGTCGGCATGGTCAGCGCGACGGCGATGCCCAGCGGGATTTCGATCAGCAACACGCAGGCCGAATAGATGAACTGGCGCAGCAGCGAGTCGTGCAGCCGTGGGTCGAGCAGCACTTGCCTGTACCAGTCGGCGCCGACGAAGTAGCGGCTGGACTGGTCGAAGATGTCCTGCACCGAATAGTTGACCACAGTCATCATCGGGATCACCGCACTGAAGGCCACCAGCAAAAACACTGGCAACACCAGCCACCAGGCCTTGTTGTTCTGCACCTTGTTCATAGCTGCGCTTCCTCGTCGCTGACTTCCAGAAGAAATTCATCGGCATAGACCATCAGCCACTGCGCCGGGAAACTGATGTACGCCGTGCCCTGGGGCACCGGTTTGTCTTCGGCCAGCCGCACCTTCAACGGCGCGCCGTCGAGGCTGAGAGTCATGATCTTGTAGGTGCCGAGGTCTTCGACATGTACGACTTTGGCCTGCATGGCGTCGTCAAACGGCTCGTCCCAGACATGAATGAACTCGGGACGGATACCGACCTTGAGATTTTTCCACTGGCCGTGCTCGATATGCCGCTGCAAGGCGTCGGACAACGGCAGGTGCGTCGAGGCGAACCCGACACCGCCAGGCTGCGGCTGTACCTCGATCAGATTCATCCCCGGGCTGCCGATGAAATAACCGACAAAGGTGTGGCTCGGCCGCTCGAACAATTCCCGTGGCGTACCGAACTGGACGATCTGGCCGCCGTACATCACCGCGATCTTGTCGGCAAAGGTCGAGGCTTCCAGTTGGTCGTGGGTGACGTAGACCATGGTGATGTTGAACTGCTCGTGGATCTGCTTGAGCTTGCGCCGCAGCTTCCACTTCAGGTGCGGGTCGATCACCGTCAACGGTTCGTCGAAGAGGATCGCCGATACGTCATCGCGTACCAGGCCTCGGCCCATGGAGACTTTCTGTTTTTCGTCGGCGGTGAGATTGCGCGCTTTCTTGTTCAGCAGATTCTGCAAGTCGAGCACTTCGGCAATTTCCTGCACCTTGCTGTGCACTTTCGCCTCGGCCATGCCCTGATTGCGCAGCGGGAAAGCCAGGTTGTCGAACACGCTCATGGTGTCGTAGACCACCGGGAACTGGAAAACCTGGGCAATGTTGCGCTTCTCCGGGGTCAGGTCATTCACCGCTTTGCCGTCGAACAACACATGGCCCTGGGAAGGGCTGAGCAGGCCGGAAATGATGTTGAGCAAGGTCGACTTGCCGCAACCGGACGGGCCGAGCAAGGCGTACGCACCGCCCTGCTCCCAGACGTGATCCATCTCGCGGATCGCATAATCCTCCGCGCCGCTCGGGGTTTTGCTGTAGCTGTGGGCGAGGTGCTGCAAACGGATTTCGGCCATCAGGCAACCCTCGCGACACGCCGGCCCGGTGCTTGCACCAGACGGCCCTGCGCATCGAAAACGAACAGTTTGTGGGTCGGGATATAAATGCGGATCGGCGCATCGACGTCGTATTCATGAACACCCGGCAAGTGCAGCACCAGCAGAAAATGCTCGTTGCGCACGTGCAGGAAGGTCTCCGAACCGCTGATCTCGGCGACCTCCACAGTCACTGCCAATTCGAGATCGTCGTCGTTGCTCGGCACCAGCGAGATATGGCTGGGACGCACACCAAAACGAAACTCGCCCTCGCCCACCGGGCGCAGATCGACGTTCAACGGGAAATGCACGAAGTTGGCGAAGCTGACTTCGTTGCCGGCGATACGGCCAGGCATCAGGTTGATCGGTGGTTCGGAGAACAATTCAGCGGCGAGCACCGATTGGGGCTGGTGGTAAACCTCGGTCGACGGCCCGCTCTGAATCACCCGGCCTTCATGCAGGATGGTGGTGGTGCCGCCGAGGGCCAGCGCTTCGTTGGGTTCGGTGGTGGCGTAGATGGCGATGGTGTGGCGCAGCTTGAACAGCTCGCGCATTTCCTGACGCAGTTCTTCACGCAGCTTGTAGTCGAGGTTGACCAGCGGTTCGTCGAACAGGATCAGTTCGGCATCCTTGACCAGCGCACGGGCCATGGCCGTGCGTTGCTGCTGACCGCCGGAGAGTTCCAGCGGATAGCGCTGCAGGAACTTCTCGATGCGCAGCATGCGGGCGGTTTCCTGCACTTTGCTGTGGATGATCTCTTTGGCGATACCGGCCTGACGCAGCGGCGAGGCGATGTTCTCGAACACGGTCATGGTCGGATAATTGATGAATTGCTGATAGACCATCGACACGTTGCGCAGGCGCACCGGGCGTTGGGTGACATCGACGCCGTTCATCAGCACGCGGCCGCTGTCGGGCTTGTCGAGGCCGGCCATCAGACGCATGAGGCTGGTCTTGCCGGACAGGGTGCGCCCGAGCAAAACGTTGAAGGATCCGGGTTCGAATTTCAGGCACGCATCGTCGATCCAGATCTGGCCTTCGACGGTACGGCTGACGTGCTCCAGGGTGAGTGACATGGCTCGGCCTTTTTTATTTTTGGAGTCAAGCGACCGGAACAACAGAGCGACATTCGTGCCAGAAATGGCAAGTGCTTGATTCGACATGAAAATCGCTGAAACCGAGGGAAAACGGCGTTCACAGCTGAACACTTTTGAACAGCCGGGGTGATTGACAATGAACAATAGTGAACAACACTCTATGCACTGTTCACACCCGTGTAGGAGCTGCCGAAGGCTGCGATCTTTTAACTTTGATCTTGATTTTCAAGATCAGGATCAAAGTTAAAAGATCGCAGCCTTCGGCAGCTCCTACAGGGGATGGTGGCCTTCATAAGAATAATAAAATCGCTGCACTCAGAGGCTTGCCCCCATGGCCGCACCTGCTTCGCCGCTGTCTCATGACGCGATCGTCCAGACCTCCTGGCAGCGTTGCCGTGCATTCGGCCTCGACCACCAGAGCACTCCGGCCTTCGACCAATTGCCCGCCGCCGGCATTGCGCGGTTGCTCGACAGCCATCATTCGCTGGTGCAGACCACGCATCAGGAAGTCCTGCCCTATTACGAAAACATCCTCAGCAATTCCAACTGCCTGATCATGCTCGCCGACAATCAGGGCCAGGTGCTGACCTCGTGGGGCACGCAACGCTTTATCGAACCGAATCTGGCCCGGGGCTTTCAGGCCGGGGCGAGCTGGATGGAACGCAGCAGCGGTACCAATGCGATCGGCACCGCGCTGGCCTGTGAACAGGCGGTGCACATCGAGCACGACGAACACTTTCTCAAGGCCAACCGCTTCATGACCGGCTCCGCCGCACCGATTTTCGACGCCGAGCGCAAGGTCATTGCCGTACTGGACGTTTCCAGCGACAGCTACCTGCCGCCCTCGCACACCCTCGGCATGGTCAAGATGATGAGCCAGACCGTGGAGAACCGGCTGATCCTCAACCTGTTCCATGGCCAACACTTTCAACTGACCTTCAACACCGGCTTGAACAACCTCGACAGCCAGTGGGCCGGGTTGTTGATTTTCGATGAGAGCGGTCAGGTGCTCTCGGCCAACCGTCGCGCCGACAATCTGCTTGGCGTGCGTTTGTCGCGGGTCAGTGTCGAGAGCCTGTTCAAGGTGTCACTGCTGGAGCTGATCAATCAGCCCGAGGGACTGCCGTTCGCCTTGCAGACTTCCGGCCGCAACCGTTTTCAGTGTTTGTTGAAGCGGCCGAAACAGGCGCCGGTGCAAGCGCGGGTGTTCGTGGCTGAAGACAAGCCTGCGCCCGCCAGCGCGATCAGCCTCAACACCCTGCACTTTGGCGACAGCCGCGTGGAAAAAGCCGTGCGCCAGGCCGAGCGTTTGCTGGAAAAAGACATTCCGTTGTTGATCCATGGTGAAACCGGCGTCGGCAAGGAAGTCTTCGTCAAGGCCCTGCATCACGCCAGCTCGCGGAGCAAACAGGCATTTATTGCGGTGAACTGTGCGGCGATCCCCGCTGAACTGGTTGAGTCGGAATTATTCGGCTATGAGAAAGGCGCGTTCACCGGCGCCAACCAGAAAGGCAGCATCGGCCTTATCCGCAAGGCTGACAAAGGCACCCTCTTCCTCGATGAAATCGGTGATATGCCGCTGCCCACCCAGGCGCGCTTGTTGCGGGTGCTGCAGGAACGCTGCGTGCAACCGGTGGGCAGCAGCGAGTTGTTCCCGGTGGATCTACGGATTATTTCCGCGACTAACCGATCGTTGCGCGAGCAGGTGCAACTGGGCCGCTTTCGTGAGGATCTGTATTACCGCATCGGTGGTCTGACCCTGGAACTGCCGCCGTTGCGCGAACGCAGTGACAAGCAGGCATTGTTTAAACGGTTATGGGAACAGCATCGCGAGCCGACGCAATGGGCGGGGTTGAGCCCAGAGGTATTGGAGCTGTTTGAACGGCATCCGTGGCCGGGGAATTTGCGTCAGGTCAGCAGCGTGATGCAGGTGGCGCTGGCCATGGCCGAGGAACAACCGGTGCGGCCGGAGCATTTGCCGGATGATTTTTTTGTCGATCTGGAGATGGAGCCGGTAGAAACGGCGGCGCCATTGGGGCTGGATTTGAATGATGTTGAAGCGTTGAACCGGGAGTTGAAAGCTTCCGGAGGGAATATTTCCCATCTGGCACGGCGGTTGGGGGTGAGCCGCAATACGCTTTACAAGCGGTTGCGGCAGATTGGCAATTGAAAGCCAGATCAAAAGATCGCAGCCTTCGGCAGCTCCTACAGGGATCGCGTTTCCATGTAGGGGCTGCCGAAGCCTGCGATCCTTTGATCGTTCCCACCCCGTATGGGAACGATCAACGCCGGCGCCTGCTCAGTCAGCCAGACGCCAGGTAGTCCCACCCTTGCCGTCTTCCAACACAACGCCCATCGCCGTCAGCTGATCACGGATACGATCGGACTCAGCCCAATCCTTCCCCGCACGTGCCGCCAGACGCGCGGCAATCAGCGCATCAACCTGGGCCGCATCGACACGCCCTTCAGCGCCTGCCTGCAGGAAATCATCGGCCTCCAGCTGCAACACACCCAAAACGCTGGCCAGCTCTTTCAGGCGCGCCGCCAGACCCGCCGCTGCATCGAGATCGCTCTCGCGCAGGCGGTTGATCTCGCGAACCATCTCGAACAGCACGGCGCAGGCTTCAGGGGTGCCGAAGTCGTCGTTCATCACCGTGGTAAAACGCTCGACGAACGCTTCGCCGCCCGCGGGCGCCACGGCCGGCAGGCCTTTCAACGCGTGGTAGAAACGCTCCAGTGCACCCTTGGCGTCCTTGAGGTTGTCTTCCGAGTAGTTGATCGCGCTGCGGTAGTGGCTCGACACCAACAGGTAACGCACGACTTCCGGGTGGTACTTGTCGAGCACGTCGCGGATGGTGAAGAAGTTGTTCAACGACTTGGACATCTTCTCGCCATTGATGCGGATCATGCCGCAATGCATCCACGCGTTGGCGTAGGTCTTGCCGGTGGCCGCTTCGCTCTGGGCGATTTCGTTTTCGTGGTGCGGGAACTCCAGATCGCTGCCGCCGCCATGGATGTCGAACGTCTCGCCGAGGCAGCAGGTCGACATCACCGAGCACTCGATGTGCCAGCCCGGACGCCCGGCGCCCCATGGCGATTCCCAGCTCGGCTCGCCCGGCTTGGCGGCTTTCCACAGCACGAAGTCGAGCGGGTCTTCCTTCGACTCGTCAACTTCGATGCGCGCACCGATGCGCAGGTCTTCGATCTTCTTGCGCGACAGCTTGCCGTAGCCCATGAACCTGGCGACGCGGTAGTACACGTCGCCATTGCCCGGGGCGTAGGCGTAGCCCTTGTCGATCAGGGTCTGGATCATCGCGTGCATGCCGGCGATGTGATCGGTGGCGCGCGGTTCCATGTCCGGCTTCTGGATGTTCAGGCGCGCTTCGTCTTCGTGCATCGCGGCGATCATGCGCTCGGTCAGCGCTTCGAACGACTCGCCGTTCTCGCGGGCGCGATTGATGATCTTGTCGTCGATGTCAGTGATGTTGCGCACGTAAGTCAGGTCGTAGCCGCTGAAGCGCAACCAGCGCGTCACCAGGTCGAACGCGACCATGCTGCGGCCGTGGCCGAGGTGGCAGTAGTCGTACACGGTCATCCCGCAGACGTACATGCGCACCTTGTTGCCATCCAGCGGCTTGAAGATTTCTTTGCTCTTGCTGAGCGTGTTGTAGATCGTTAGCACGTTAGTTCCTTGACTCACTCACTGGCCCCACGAATCACGCAGGGTCACGGTACGGTTGAATACCGGCTGACCGGGTTTCGAGTCCTTCAGGTCCGCGACGAAGTAACCTTCGCGCTCGAACTGGAAACGGTCTTCCGGCTGGGCATTGCCGAGCGATGGCTCGGCGCGACAACCGGTGAGTACTTGCAGCGAGTCAGGGTTGATGTTGTCGAGGAAACTGGCGCTGTCTTCAGCCTTCTCCGGGTTCGGCGAACGGAACAGGCGATCGTACAGGCGCACTTCGCACTCGACGCTGGCAGCGGCCGGCACCCAGTGAATCACGCCTTTGACCTTGCGCCCTTCCGGGTTCTTGCCGAGGGTGTCCGGGTCATACGAGCAACGCAGTTCGACGATATTGCCATCGGCGTCCTTGATCGCTTCGTCGGCACGGATCACGTAGCTGCCGCGCAGACGCACTTCACCGCCCGGTTCCAGGCGCTTGTAGCCCTTCGGCGGCTCTTCCATGAAGTCTTCACGGTCGATATAGATTTCCCGGGCGAACGGCAGCGCGCGCACGCCCATGTCTTCTTTCGGGTGGCGTGGCAGTTCGAGGTTTTCGACCTGGCCTTCCGGGTAGTTGGTGATCACCACTTTCAGCGGACGCAGTACGCACATCGCGCGCGGTGCGCTCTGGTCGAGGTCGTCGCGGATGCTGAATTCGAGCATGCCGAAATCGACCACGCCGTCGGAACGGTTGGTGCCGATCATTTCGCAGAAGTTGCGGATCGATTTCGGCGTGTAGCCACGGCGGCGGAAGCCCGAGAGGGTGGACATGCGCGGATCGTCCCAGCCGTTGACGTGCTTCTCGTCAACCAGTTGCTTGAGCTTGCGCTTGCTGGTGATCGTGTAGTTGAGGTTCAGGCGGCTGAACTCGTACTGACGCGGGTTCGCCGGCACCGGCAGGTTTTCCAGGAACCACTCGTACAGCGGACGATGGCTTTCGAACTCAAGCGTGCAGATCGAGTGGGTAATGCCTTCGATGGCGTCCGACTGACCGTGAGTGAAGTCGTAGTTCGGGTAGATGCACCATTTGTCACCGGTCTGGTGGTGATGGGCGTGGCGGATGCGATACATGATCGGGTCGCGCAGGTTCATGTTCGGCGAAGCCATGTCGATCTTCGCGCGCAGCACGCGGGCGCCGTCGGCGAATTCACCGGCCTTCATGCGGGCGAACAGGTCGAGGTTTTCTTCCACGGAGCGGTCGCGGAACGGGCTGTTCTTGCCCGGCTCGGTCAGGCTGCCACGGTATTCCTTGGCCTGCTCGGGGGTCAGGTCGTCGACGTAGGCCTTGCCGGCCTTGATCAGCTCGACGGCCCAGTCGTGCAACTGGTCGAAATACTGCGAGGCATAGCGCACTTCACCCGACCACTCGAAACCCAGCCATTTGACATCGCTTTCGATCGCGTCGATGTATTCCTGGTCTTCCTTGGCCGGGTTGGTGTCGTCGAAACGCAGGTGCGTGACGCCGCCGAACTCCTGGGCCAGACCGAAGTTGACGCAGATCGACTTGGCGTGGCCGATGTGCAGGTAGCCGTTGGGCTCCGGCGGGAAACGAGTCACGATCCGGGTGTGCTTGCCCGAGTCCAGGTCTGCCTGGATGATCGGCCGCAGGAAGTTGACCGGCACGGCAGGGCCGGACTTGGCATTCGAGGTAGGGTCGACAGTGGGCTTGCTCATAGGATCCTTGACGTACAGGTGCGCGGCCGCAAAGAGGGGCCAGACAAAACAAAGCCGCTATCATAGCCGATGCTGTCAAGGGCCTGACAGAGCAGGCCCGATAAAGGCATGCATTTAATCGCAGCGATTTGAAAAACCGCCTCGAAATTCGCGCCTGTCACGCTAAACTGCGCACCTTGGCCGAAGCAGGCTGAACCGGTTTTCGGCACAGCTGTCCGAAAACCACGAATTCCCTATAAAGAGTAATGACCATGACTCAAGTCAAACTGACCACCAACCATGGCGACATCGTCATCGAACTGAACGCTGAAAAGGCGCCGATCACCGTTGCCAACTTCATCGAGTACGTCAACGCCGGTCACTACACCAACACCGTATTCCACCGCGTCATCGGTAACTTCATGATCCAGGGCGGCGGTTTCGAGCCTGGCATGAAAGAAAAGAAAGACAAGCGCCCAAGCATCCAGAACGAAGCGGACAACGGTCTTTCCAACGACAAATACACCGTCGCCATGGCCCGCACCATGGAGCCGCATTCGGCTTCGGCGCAGTTCTTCATCAACGTCGCCGACAACACCTTCCTCAACCACAGCGGCAAGAATGTGCAGGGCTGGGGCTACGCGGTATTCGGTAAAGTCACCCAAGGCACCGACGTTGTCGACAAGATCAAAGGCGTGTCGACCACTTCCAAGGCCGGCCACCAGGACGTACCCGCAGACGACGTGATCATCGAGAAAGCCGAGATCATCGCAGCGTGATATTGCTGATTTCAGACTTGCATCTGGAAGAGGAGCGCCCGGACATTACCCGGGCGTTTCTGGATTTGCTCGCCGGACGCGCCCGCTCGGCGAGTGCGTTGTACATCCTCGGCGACTTCTTCGAAGCGTGGATTGGCGACGACGCCATGACGCCCTTTCAGCGTTCCATCTGCCAGGCCCTGCGCGACTTGAGCGACAGCGGCACGGCGATTTTTCTCATGCACGGCAATCGCGACTTCATGCTCGGCAAGGCTTTCTGCAAACAGGCCGGCTGCACATTGCTGAAGGACCCGAGTGTAGTGCAGTTCTACGGCGAGCCGGTGCTGCTGATGCACGGCGACAGCCTGTGCACCCGCGACGTCGGCTACATGAAACTGCGCCGCTATCTGCGTAACCCGATCACCCTGTTCATCCTGCGCCACCTGCCCTTGCGCAGCCGCCAGAAACTGGCGCGCAAACTGCGCAGCGAGAGCAAGACGCAGGTGCGGATGAAGGCCAATGACATCGTCGATGTCACGCCGCAAGAGGTTCCGCGGATCATGCAGCAATTGGGGGTGAAAACCCTGATCCACGGCCACACCCACCGCCCGGCGATTCACAAGTTGCAGCTCGGAGAGCAAGCGGCAAAGCGGATTGTGCTCGGAGATTGGGATCGCCAGGGTTGGGCGCTGCAGGTGGATGAAAGCGGCTACGCCCTGGCGCCGTTCGACTTTGCCCCGCCACCCGCCCTGCCCGCCCCAACGATTTAAAGCGAAGATCAAAAGATCGCAGCCTTCGGCAGCTCCTACAGGAGAATACATTCCAAAGTAGGAGCTGCCGAAGGCTGCGATCTTTTAGCAATCAACGCACCATCAATGACCGGACGCAGCCGGCCCGGCCTTCGCGGCAAACGGCGGTTTCGCCAGCCACACGATCAGAATCAACCCCATAAAGCCCCAGCCCAACAGCGTGAAGTAGTCCACGGTGGAAAGCATGTACGCCTGGCTGGTCAGAATCCGGTCCATCTGCGCATACGCCGACTGACTCGCCCCGCCCAGCGCATTCAAGGTCTCGCGCGTGGCCGGCTCAAAGGTGCTGATGCTCTCGCTCATGTACGCATGATGCTGATCGGCACGGCGAATCCAGATCCACGTGGTCAGCGACGCGGCAAAACTACCGCCCAACGTCCGCAGGAAAGTCGCCAGACCAGCACCGTCGGCAATCTGACTCGGCGGCAAGTCCGACATCAGAATGCTCAGGGTCGGCATGAAGAACAGCGCCACGCCGATACCCATGAACAACTGCACCAGGGCGATGTGCTGGAAGTCGACCTCGTTGGTGAACTCGGCGCGCATGAAGCAGCTCAGGCCAATCGCCAGGAATGCGATGCCGGCGAGCAGGCGCAGGTCGAACTTGTGCGCGTACTTGCCGACGAAGGGCGACAGCAGCACCGGCAAAATCCCGATCGGCGCCACTGCCAGACCGGCCCAGGTCGCGGTGTAGCCCATTTGCGTTTGCAGCCACTGCGGCAGGATCAGGTTGATGCCGAAGAACCCGGCGTAACCCAGCACCAACACCAGCGTGCCGATGCGGAAGTTGCGATAGGCGAACAGGCGCAGGTTGACCACCGGATGG
Source organism: Pseudomonas sp. (assembly GCF_035554175.1). Taxonomy (GTDB): domain Bacteria; phylum Pseudomonadota; class Gammaproteobacteria; order Pseudomonadales; family Pseudomonadaceae; genus Aquipseudomonas. The sequence goes on from NZ_DATMIV010000010.1 coordinate 287,352, forward strand.
CGGTCGGTCATTTCCCAGATCACGAACACCGCCAGCGCCACCACGGAAATCGCCGCACCGACAATGATGAAGTTCGATTCGAACCAGTCCAGGTCATTGCCCTTGTCGAGGATCACCTGCAATGCGCCGACGCCGATGATCAGCGTGATCAGGCCGACGTAGTCCATCGGCTGGCGACTGGTGACCACCGGCCGCTTCGCCAGTTGCGAACGCACTACCATCACCGCAAAGATGCCGATCGGTACGTTGATGAAGAAGATCCATGGCCAGCTGTAGCTGTCGGTGATCCAGCCACCGAGAATCGGCCCGGCAATTGGCGCGACCACCGTGACCATCGCCAGCAACGCCAGGGCCATCCCGCGTTTCGCCGGTGGGTACACGGCAATCAGCAGGGTCTGCGTCATCGGATACAGTGGCCCGGCGACAAGGCCTTGCAGCACACGAAAGCCGATCAACTCTGGCATCGACGTCGAGATGCCGCAGAGAAACGACGCCAGCACAAACAGCATCGTCGCCCACAGAAACAGCTTCACTTCGCCGAAGCGGCGGCTCAGCCAACCGGTCAGCGGCAGCGCGATTGCGTTGCTCACGGCGAAGGACGTGATAACCCAGGTGCCCTGCTCGGAACTCACTCCGAGGTTGCCGGAAATCGTCGGCAGTGCCACGTTGGCGATGGTGGTGTCGAGCACTTGCATGAACGTCGCCAGCGACAGCCCGATGGTGCTGAGCAACAGGCTGGGCGGCGTGAAAGAAGCGTTATTGCTCATTGTGAATCCTATGAAGCAGGGTTGGCGCTATGGCCTGATGAACACAGCCGGCCTTGTGGAAGCAGTTTTTTGTGGCGAGGGAGCTTGCTCCCGCTGGGTCGCGAAGCGGCCCCAAAAAATCTACGACTGCTTCGCAGCCGAGCGGGAGCAAGCTCCCTCGCCACAGTGGAACGCATCTGATCTCAGCGCTGTGCGGTCTTGCCCGCCGCTGCGCTGTTGTCGTGAATCAGTTGGGCAATCATTGCGTCCGCTTCAGCCAATTGGCGCTCGTAGACGTTGGTGCTGAACGAGGCTTTTTGCGGTGGTTGCTGGGCCAGCACCGGGCCGCTCTGATCGTGCAGATTGACCTCGACATTGGTCGACAGACCGACACGCAGCGGGTGCTTGGCCAGCTCTTCGGCATTGATGTGGATACGCACTGGTACGCGCTGGACGATCTTGATCCAGTTACCGGTGGCGTTCTGCGCCGGCAGCAAGGCAAACGCGCTGCCGGTGCCGGCACCGAGGCTGTCGACGGTGCCGCTGTATTTCACATCGCTGCCGTAAATGTCGGCCTCGATATCCACCGGCTGACCGATGCGCATGTCACGCAGTTGGGTTTCCTTGAAGTTGGCGTCGATCCACAGTTGATCCAGCGGAATCACCGCCATCAGCGCGGTGCCCGGCTGTACGCGCTGACCGAGCTGCACGGTGCGCTTGGCGACGTAACCGGTGACCGGCGCAATCAAGGTGCTGCGAGCATTGGTCAGGTAAGCCTGACGCAGATCGGCAGCCGCCGACATCACGTCCGGGTGCGACGACACCACGGTGTCGTCGACCAGTGCGCTGGTGGTTTTCAGTTGCTGTTTCGCATTGGCCAAGGCGTTCTGCGCCGAGGTCAGGTCGTCGCGAGCGTGGGACAGCTCTTCCTGGGAAATCGCTCCGCCCTGGGCCAGATTTTTCCGCCGGTTGTAGTTGTCCTGCGCCTTTTGCACTTCGGCCTGCTGCGCGTTGACCTGGGCTTTCATGCCATCGACGTTGCTGTACAAACCGCGCACCTGGCGCACGGTGCGCGCCAGTTTGGCCTTGGCACTTTGCAGGCCAACCTCGGCATCGTTAGGGTCGAAGTTGACCAGCACCTGGCCTTCATGGACCAGATCACCGTCGTCGGCGCCGATGCTGACCACGGTGCCGGTGACCAGCGGGGTGATTTCCACGACGTTGCCGTTGACGTAGGCATCATCGGTGCTTTCGTTGAAGCGCCCGATGAACTCGTGATAAGCCCAGACGCCGGCAATGGCGAGCAGGACGATCACGGCCAGCGTCACCAGCATGACCTTGCGTTTGCGCGGGTTGCCGGTATCCGGATTGTTGTCTTGAGCTTGGGTGTTTTCGGCAGTGGCCATGACTAATACCTTGAATTATGGGTGCGACGGGGCTGGGCTGGCGTTGGCTGCGGTCAGGGTTTCCCCCTGGAAGCCGCCGCCCAGCGCTTGCATCAGTTGAATCGACAGGTCGATCTGCTCGGCATTGAGGTTGGCCAGTTGACGCTGGGCCTGGAGCAATTGCTGCTCGATGCTGAGCACGTCCAGGTAGTTGCCGATGCCGGAACCGTAACGCTGGACCACGGTGTTGTAAGAATCCTGGGCGATGTCGGTGGCGTGCTGCTGCGCGCCGATCTGCCGACCGATGTCACGCAACTGGTTGATCGTGTCGCCGACATCGCCGAGGGCTTTCACCAGACTCTTGTTGTACTGCGCCACCGCCAGATCGTAATCGGCGTCGCGCGCATCGAGGCTGGCGCGCAGGCGTCCGCCATCGAAGATCGGCAGCGACACGGTCGGCGCAATGTTGAAGAAACGGCTGGCGGAACCGAACATCGCATCCCCGAGCAACGACTCGGCGCCGGCCGAGGCCGACAGATTGAGGTTGGGGTAGAAACGGGTTTTTGCCGCATCGATGTCCTTGCTCGCCGCTTCGACACGCCAGCGCGCCGCGACCAGATCCGGGCGCCGGCCGAGCAGTTCCGCCGGCAACACCGACGGCACCGCTACGGCACCGGCTTGCAGGACTTTCGGCCGGGCGATCTCGTTGCCGCGATCCGGGCCTTTGCCGAGCAATACCGCCAAGGCGATTTTCGCGCTGTTCAGGCGTTTTTCCGCGTCGATCAGGCTGGCCTGAGAGCTGGCCTCCAGACTCTGGGTTTGCTGGAACTGGTACTGGCTATCGATCCCCGAACTCAAGCGGCGCTGGCTGAGGTCGAGCATTTGCCGGGTGCGCTTGAGGTCTTCGCTGGCGAGGTCGTAAACGATGTGCGCCTGCCCGAGATCGCTGTAGGCACGGGCGACGTCAGCGGCGAGGGTCAGCTGGGCGGCCTGACGGTCGACTTCAGCAGCGCGGGCCTCGCCGAGTGCGGCTTCCCAGGCATCGCGCTGGCCACCCCACAAGTCGAAGTTGTAATTGAAGCCGGCGCTGACATTGCGCACCGTCGCATAGGCACCGCCCTGCCCGCGCGGATCCTGATCGCGGGCCAGCCGCGAACGGCTGATGCCGGCGCTGGCGTCGAGGGTCGGATAACGCTCGGCATCGGCGGCATACGCGGCGGCGCTGGCCTGATGGGCGCGGGCTTCGGCGATCTGCATGTCGGGGCTATCGCGCAAGGCTTCGCGGATCAAGCCGTCGAGCTGCGGATCGCCGAGGCTGCTCCACCAGTCACTTTTCGGCCACGCCGCCGGCGACAGGGTGACGCCTTGCAGAGACTGCGCTGTCTTGAGGTCCTTCGCGTCGAGGCGCTGGCCTTCGGTGTCGAGGCCGCTGTAATTGGCACAACCGGCGAGGATCATCGCCGACAGCAACAGCGTCAGGCTGCTGCGCAAGGTTTTAGCGCTCATTGTGTTCACCCAAACGCTGGACGGTGATCGGGTCACCGGCGGCCAGCAGGATTTTCTTGAGGATGTATTCCAGGGTCTTCAGCTCGTCGCGGGAGATGGCGCCGGCCAGTTCATTCATCGCATCGGCACCGATGTGCGGCAGGCGATCGGCCAGTTGCTGGCCCTGCTCGGTCAGCTTCAGTTGCACCTGACGGCGATCGCCTTCGCTGCGTTGGCGGATCAGAAAAGCTTTCTGTTCGAGACGATCGAGCATGCGCGTCATCGAGCCACTGTCCAGCGACAGGTGCCGGCACAGCTCCGCCGGGGTGTCGACGCCGAACTGGGCCATGATGATCAACACCTTGAACTGCGCGGCAGTGATGCCGTGGGGTTCCATGTGGGTGTCGATGATGCGGTCCTTGAGCAACGCGGCACGACCGAGCAACAGGCCGAGGTGGCAGTGTTTGAATTCTTCCGGGGTGAAATGCTTCATGTGTCGACCTGATAACTGCCTAGGCAGTGAATGTATGTCGAGATGTTACTGCTTAGGCAGCGAATGTCAATGCAATAGTTAGGGGGCTTGGTAATCAGTTGACGAGTGGGGGTGGTTGTTGCGATGGGTAGGCCTTGGCATGCATCCCCTGTAGGAGTGAGCCTGCTCGCGATGGTGACCTTTCATTCACCATCAACGGTGCGGCTGATGGCCTCATCGCGAGCAGGCTCACTCCTACAGGGGAATGCATTCCAATGTGAGAGCGCCGGTGCTTTCTAGGAATCGCCTGATGCCCAAGACCATTGAGCATGGTTAACGTATGCCGCTCATTGGCCGATACGTAAAGCCCTCTTTATGAAGCGTTTCCAACCCCAGCGCGCTATCCCGATCGCGAAATTGATTCACACGCTATGTCTGACGCTGCTCTTCGTTTCAAGCTACGCGGGCGCGGTAAATTGTTCATTCGTCGCGGGCCATCATCAAACTATTCTCAACATGAAAGTTCCGGCTACACTTTCGATTCCGCGTGACACCCCTAACGGCGCCGTTATATATGAGACCCCCGTAATAACTCTTGGGGCTACACCTAGCTCTTATACATGTATCAATAACTATTCATATGGTGCTCAAAACAATGTCGGAACGTCGAAACAGGGCGACGAACTGTATCCAATTGGAAACACTGGGCTCGCATGGCAGTGGGTCTTCAGCGACCTGAATCTTGCCATCTATCCATCAGAACGGGGAGCCGCGGGTACGTACGGATTTGGCCAAACAAACCATAGACTGCGATTGATTAAAATAGCGGATTTGGCAGACGTACAGAAAATCCCTGCAGGAACACTGGGATTTTTCCATATAGACGACTTATCGCCACTGGCAATGGCGACCAACGGCGTAACGATCGTACCTCAATCCTGTGAAACACCTGATATCCAGGTAGATATGGGATCACACGACATCAGTATATTCGCCAATAACGGCGCCTATTCCGAACCGGTCAAATTCGACATAAGCCTCAACAACTGTCCGCCCGGCATTAACAAAGTAACTTATACACTCAAGCCTACCTCAACTTCTCCCTCGCAAGATTCTACAAGGGGCATCGTAAAACTGAGTGCCGATTCGACTGCTGAGGGTTTGGCTTTGCAAATACTCAACACGGATGGAACGCCCTTGGTTTTACATCAAAGCTATGTGTTCACGGACTATCCCGCTGCGGGAGGCAACTTGAAAATCCCCCTCAGTGCCCGATACTTTCGCGTCGCTGAAACAGCTGGCAATGGCGGGTTTGACAAGGGCATGCGCGCCGGAACAGCCAACGCAACAATTGCCTTTGTCATGAGTTACCTGTGAATCCATTAACGCGTTGCCACAGCCGATTGTTCGCGCCCCCCTCTTTAGGAATCGTCTGATTTTCGTCGTGCCCGGCCCGCCCTACTGTGCCGGGATGCGCTTGAAGAACTACCTCCACCAGATCAGCCCTGTCCTGTCCACGCCTCACGCGGCGCGACGCTTGTTGCGCATTTTTGCGTTGGTATTGCTGGTGGGCATCCTCGGCGGCGTGTACAGCTTTCTGCTGTTTACCTTCAACAATGAAATTTCCCAGCGGCGCAGCTACATGAGCAGCGCCATCGCCGAGGCGCATACGTTTTTCACCACCCGGGAAGCGCTGCTCGAAAGCCTGAGTCTGTCGGCGACCCGACAGACCGCGCTGAGCGCGCCGCTGTCCGAAGAGGAGATCCGTCTGCTGCTCGGACAAACCCCCGGCAAGCAATGGAGCATCTGGCTGACCCAGCGCATGCGCGACTTCCTGCAAGCGCGCAAATTGAATCTGCTGTACGTCAGCAGCGGCGCCGATGCCCAGGTCTGGCGCTTGTACAACACGACGCCCATGGCCGACGACTTTCCGCATGAGATGCTTGATCGTCTGGAAACCCTCAAGCGCGACAACAACGGTGCCCTGAAAGAGATCTGGCTGACCCACAACTGGCAAGGGCACTCGCAGCTGTACATCTTCATTCGTCTGGATGAGCGCGACCTCGATTCTGGCTGGCTCGGTCTGGAGATGGATGACCGCGAAGTCTCCAATGCGCTGAGCGACCACAGCGCCGGCGAGTTCACCATGTTCAATTCTCAGGGCATGCCGTTATTCAGCAACAGCCACAAGCCGCCGCCCGGGCAGAATCTGCCGCTGCTGCGTCAGCAGGATTTCTTCGGTTTCGTCGGCGACGGCTGGCTGCCCGAGCAACTGGTATTGCGCAAACAGCTCAAGTCGTCGGACTGGCAACTGACCTACTCCATCGACTTGCTCGCCGTGCTGTGGGCCTTGTGGCCGCAGTTGCTCGGTGCGCTGGCGTTCTGTCTGGCGAGCATCAGCCTGGTGTGGCTGCTGATCCGGCGCCTGGAGCATCGCTTCATCACCCCGGCCCTGCACCGGATTCAGGCGCTGGTAGAAAGCGAGCTGTTCAGCCGCGATGTGATCCAGACCGCTCCGGTGGCGCTCTGTGTGTTGCGTCGCAGCGACGCTCAGGTGGTACTGGAAAACACCCTCGCGCAGCAATGGCTGGGCACGTGCACTGAGCAACTGGGTCGCGGCTGGATCCACGCGGCATTTGCTGAACTCGCGCCGTGTCTGACCGACTATTTCGAGACCGCCGACGGCCGCCACCTGTACCTGAGCTGCGCGCCGACCCGCTACAAGGGCGAAGACGTGTTGCTGTGCGCCTTCAGCGACATCAGCGCACGCCGGCAAATCGAAGCGGCGCTGGAGCAGGCGCGCCAGTCGGCCGATGCTGCCAACGAAGCGAAAACCCTGTTCCTGGCGACCATGAGCCATGAAATCCGCACGCCGCTGTATGGCGTACTCGGCACTCTCGAACTGCTCGCCCGCACCCAGCTCGACACTCAGCAGAAAAGCTACTTGCGCGCGCTCGAAGGCTCGTCCGCGACCCTGCTGCAATTGATCTGCGACGTGCTCGACGTGTCGAAAATCGAGGCCGGGCAACTGGCGCTGGAACTCAGTGACTTTTCCATCGTCGCCCTGGCCCAAGAGGTTGTGCAGGGCTACGCGGCGGCGGCGCAGAGCAAAGGTTTGCAGCTGTATGCCTGCTTCGATCCGCAACTGCCCGACAGCCTGATTGGCGACATCAGTCGTGTCCGGCAGATTCTCAACAATCTGCTGAGCAATGCGGTCAAGTTCACCGATTCCGGACGCGTGGTGCTGCGGGTCAACGTGCTGTCGCGCGAAGGCGAGCGCGTCTGCGTGCAATGGCAGGTATCGGACACCGGGCGCGGCATTGCCCACGATGATCAGGCGTTTATATTCGAGCCGTTCTACCAGACCCAAGGCAACAGCCACGTCATTGCGGGTACCGGGCTGGGCCTGCCGATCTGTCTGCGGCTGACGAATTTGATGAACGGCACCCTGCGGATGGTCAGCGAACCGGGGCTGGGCAGCAGTTTTTCCCTGACCTTGCCGCTTGAGCAGCGCTCGGGCAACACGCCGCCTGACACACAACCGAAGCTGGCGGGGGACATCATTTACGTGGTGTCGCCAGTACGCGAACTGGCCGACAGCCTCGCTGGCTGGCTGCGCCGCTGGGGCGCCCGCCCGCACGTCGGCGCGCCGGCCAGTCACGCACCTGCCGACGGCGGCGTATTGCTTGAGCTGTACCCGGCGCCGATGGACCAGCGCAGCGAACTGCGCTGGTCAGGGCCACGTGTGCTGGCCAGCGGCGCGGGTGCCTGTGAGCCGCAATGCACAGTCGACGGCTGGATAGCGAATCTGAACGATCTGGCCGCAATCCGCCAGGCCGTGCGCCAGGCTCAGGGCGGCGCCGTTATCGAGCATCAGCAGACACAGACCCAGTCGTTGACGCCGCTGCACCTGCACATCCTCGTCGCCGAAGACAATGCGATCAACCAGTTGATTCTGCGCGACCAGTTGCAGGAACTCGGCTGCACGGTGGCGCTGGCCAGCGATGGCGAAGAGGCCTTGTCGCTGTGGCAGGCCAACACCTTTGATGTCGTGCTCAGCGACGTCAACATGCCGCGCCTCAATGGCTATGAACTGGCCAAGGCCCTGCGCAGACTGGGCTGCACCACGCCGATCATCGGCGCCACCGCCAACGCCCTGCGCGGCGAAGAGGCGCTGTGTCTGGCCGCCGGGATGAATCACTGCCTGATCAAACCTTTTACGCTAAGAGCCTTGTCGATCGTCCTGGCTCCCTACCAACGAGTCGCCCATGAAGTCCCCTAGCCTGCTGATTGTCGAAGATCACCCGTTCCAGCATCTGTACTTGCAGAACCTGTTCAACGAGCTGGGCGTCTTCGATCTGGAGTTTGCCAGGGACGGCGAAGAAGCCTTGCGGCGCCTGAAAAACCGCGAGTTCGACCTGGTGCTCACTGACCTGTTGATGCCAGGCATGGACGGTGTGCAGTTCATTCAGGGCCTGGCCGCGCAGCCCTCCCGCCCGGCACTGGCGATCATGAGCGCCGCCTCACGGCGCATGCTGATGGGCGCGAGCCTGGTGGCGAGCAATCTGCAGGTCAAAGTTATCGGGCTGATTTCCAAACCGGTCAACAGCGCCGCCCTGCGTTGCCTGATCGACCAGTTGCAGGCGCTGCGTCAGGACGTGCCGATCGCCGCGCAGGCTGGCATCGACCGCCAGAGCCTTGTCCGGGCGTTGGATAACGGTGAGCTGCAAGCCTGGTTTCAACCAAAGAAGGCCCTGGACAACGGTCGCATCGTCGCCGCCGAAGCACTGGTGCGCTGGGCTCACCCGGAACACGGCACGTTGTTGCCCGGCGCCTTTCTACCGGCGCTGATCGCCTGCGATCTCGAAGAGCACCTGCTCTGGCGGGTACTGGAACAGGCAATGGCCGCCCAAGCGGTATGGCGTCAGCAGGGCTATGACATTCCAGTGTCGATCAACCTGCCGACGCACCTGCTCAACAGTCACGACCTGCCGGATCGCATCCTCGCTTTTGTCCTGCAACACAACGGGCTGCCGGCGCGGATCTGTTTCGAGTTGATGGAGTGCTCGGTGCCCGATGACATCAGCAATTTCTACGCCGGTGCCTGCCGCTTGCGAATCAAGGGTTTCGGCCTGTCACAGGATGATTTCGGCAAGGGCTACAGTTCCTACATGAACCTGGTCTCTGCCCCTTTCACCGAACTGAAAATCGACCGCGCGCTGGTGCAGGGTTGCAACCGCAACGCCGAACTGGCGCAGGCGCTGACCAGCATTGTCACGTTGGGCCGGCAACTGGGTCTGACGGTGGTCGCCGAAGGCGTGGAAACTGCGCAGGAACTTGCTCTGTTGCGTAAAATCGACTGCACTCAGGTCCAGGGTTTCCTGATCTCCCACGCTGTGTCTTCGGAGCAGTTCCAGCAGTTGCTCTGTCATGACGGACCGGCGAATGTCTGGTGATCCGCAGCACGCGGTGGACGACCGCCACTTGCCATCGAGGTCAGCCGTGTTCAAACGCTTATCCACTTTTATCGACCGAGCGTATTGATGCCGCACCCCAATGCCCTGCTGGAAAAACTTGCCAACAGCTCGCAGCGCCTGAACAAGGGCTTGCTGATCCTCGGCGCGCTTGCGCTGCTGTTGCTGGGTATCAGTTATCTGGGCGTGCAGCGCATGGTGGAAGAGCAGCGCGATACTCTGCAGTTTCACTTCGCCCGCCTGATGGAAAACATTCGTGAGCAGGAGGCCTTTCTCGGTGACATCTCACGGGCCGGCGCCAGCGGTGATTACTTGCCGGTTACCGTGGCGTCGCCGGTGGTGCAAAAACTGTTGCCCGAGGAAGGCCCGAACATTTATCAAGGCCGCGGGTTGCCGTTTTCGTTACCGTTCAGCGTGAAGATTGATCCGCAGCGAATTGCCCCCGACCAATATCCCAAGGTGTTTGCGCTGGGCAGTTATCTGGCGGCGTATTACAGCGCCTTCTGGGCGGCATCGCATTACCAGTCGCCGCAGGTGATCCTGCTCAACGGGCCGGACAATTACGATATCGCCGTGCCTGCCACCGGCCGTTTGCGCGGCGCCGGGCCAACGCAGGTCGGCCGGTTCGTCGAGCTCATGACCCAAATGAACATGCAGCGCCACGCACAGACTTCAGAGCAAGTGCACTGGGCGCCCTACCCGTTCGAGCAGGAAAACGATGGCACCCCGAGCCTGCTGGCCTACGTGCGGATCAACCTGAGCAAACCGACGCTGAGGATTGAGGGGGCGAACTCCTGGGTGCTGCTCGGCTCACTGTTGAAACTGTCGCAGGTCAACAATATCGAGCGCTTGATGGAGTGGTCGATTTACGACGATTTCACCCTGATCACGCCCAACGGCACGGTGTTGATCGGTGCGCTTAAGCCAGATCAAGCGCTCGATGACGGCGCGAACCTGACCCGCGACGGCCTGGTGTTCAAGCTGACCAGCCCCGGCGACCAACGCTGGACGGCGATCTATGTGATCAGCGTGCAGAGTTTTCTCGATTACGCGTTGTGGCCACTGCTGTGCCTGCTGGCTCTGGTGCTGGCCCTGCTTGGCAGTGGCCGCGCGCTCAATCGCTGGTACACCGACCGCGTTATCCTCCCCGCACAAAGTGCCCACGCCAGCATCGCCGAAAGCGAAGCCTTCAGCCGTGCGGTCATCGACACCGCGCCGACCGGCCTGTGCGTGATCAGCCGCCGCGATCATCAGGTGTTGCTGGAAAACCAGCTCGCCCAGCAATGGCACGACACTGGCGAACTGATCAGCCTGCTTGACCAGCAGGCGGCGACTGGCCATGGCCATGCCGAACTGGAGATAGACGGCCGGCATTTGCATGTCGCCTTCGTCGCCACCCGTTATCAGGGCCAGGATGCCTGGCTGTGTGCGCTGCACGACGTCACCCGCCATGTGGAAGACGCCGCGGCGCTGGAAGTCGCGCGTCAGGCCGCCGACTCGGCGAATCAGGCCAAGAGCCGCTTTCTGGCGACCATGAGTCATGAAATCCGCACGCCGCTGTATGGCGTGCTCGGCACTCTGGAGCTGCTTGGCCTGACCGCCCTCGCTCCGCGCCAACAGGATTATCTGGAGACCATTCAGCGCTCGTCGGCCAGTCTGTTCAAGCTGATCAGCGATGTGCTGGATGTGTCGAAGATCGAAGCCGGGCAGATGAACCTCGAGCTTCAGCCGTTCTGCCCGCTGGAGCTGACCGAAGACGTGGTGCGCAGCTACGGCGCGTTTGCCCGCGGCAAAGGATTGCAATTGTATGCCTGCATCGATGCAGCACTGCCGGATCAACTGCTCGGTGATGCGCAGCGCATTCGCCAGATCCTCAACAACCTGCTGAGCAACGCGATCAAGTTCACCGACAACGGCCGTGTGGTCGTGCGTGTTCGCGTGCTGCAAAACTCAGGCGGTCACGCCCGGGTGCAGTGGCAGGTCAGCGACTCGGGCGTGGGCATTTCCCAGGCGCAGCAACAGCAATTGTTCGACCCTTTCTATCAAGTCAACGAAGCCGACAGTCATGCCGGCGCGGGTCTCGGTCTGGCCATTTGCAAATGGCTGTGCGAGTTGATGCACGGCCAGTTGAACGTGGTCAGTGAACCGGGACTGGGCAGCTGCTTCAACTTGCAACTGATGCTCGATTGCGCACCGGGCAGCCTCGCCGATTGCCCGGCGTTCGGCGCCGACAGCCCCGCTGTCTACGTGCGTGCGCCAGTCGCTGAACTGGCGCAACATCTGATGGCGTGGCTCAACCGCTTTGGCCTCGACTGTCGACTGGTGACCAACGAGCTGCCGCCGCCTTCGGCGCTGCTGGTCGATCTTGCTCCACTGGCCAGCGCTACAGCTTTCGCTGGCCAGCGAATCGTCGCCATTGCCGCTGGCCCCAACCCGGCGCAGGTGAGCGGCAATGGTTGGCAGGTCGATGCCGACGACGTGCGCGCGATCGGCTGGGCGATTGCCCTCGCCGTGCACGGCGCCGGTCAGCAGCGCGCGCCGTCACGGCAGGCAGGCACCCGAGCGCTGAACCTGCGCGTGCTGGTGGCCGAGGACAATGCGATCAACGCGGCGATCATCAAGGAACAACTGGAGGCGCTGGGCTGCTCGGTGGTCGTCGCGGCCGATGGCGAACAGGCTTTGGCGCACTGGGCACCGGGGCGCTTCGATTTGCTGCTGACCGACGTCAACATGCCGGTCATGAACGGCTATCAACTGGCCGCAGCACTGCGCGAGCAGGATGCGACGCTGCCGATCATCGGCGTCACCGCCAATGCCCTGCGCGAAGAAGGCGAGCGCTGCGCCGCCGTCGGCATGAACGCGTGGATGGTCAAACCGTTGAACCTGGCGACGCTGCGTGCGCAACTGCAAAGCCATTGCCAGACCACCATCGCACCGATTGCCGATGCTCCCCCGACGCTCTCGCCGAAAATGCGCGAGCTGTTTGTCGTGACCCTGCGCCGCGACATTCAAAGCACCCTCAGCGCGCTGGACGCGGCCAACGCCGACAGCGTCGCGCAGCAACTGCACAGCATGGCCGGGGCACTGGGCGCGGTGCAAGTCGCGACACTGGCCAGCGCATTTGTCGAACTGGAATGTCGCCTGACCGGCATGGCCGTCACCCCGGCGCTGGCCGTGGAGGTGCGTCAACAACTGGCGCGCCTGAGCGACCTGCTCGACGCCCTTGAATAATTTCACTCTGGATAAAGCACCCATGGAAACCTTCAACGTTGTCATCGCCGATGATCATCCCATCGTCCTGCTGGGGGTGCGGGAACTGGTCGAGCGTGATCGCCGCTTCAGCGTAGTGGGCGAAGCCGTTTGCCCCGATGAGCTGATCGATTTGCTGAAGACCTGGCCGGTAGACCTGTTGATCACCGATTTCAACATGCCCGGTGACTCGCGCTACGGCGACGGGCTGAAACTGGTGGAATACGTGACCCGGCATTTCCCCCAGGTGCGGGTGCTGGTTCTGACCATGATTTCCAACCCGTTGATCCTGACTCGTCTGCAGGAACTCGGTGTACTGGCGGTGATTCAGAAAAACCAGTTGCACGTTGAAATAGAAGTGGCGCTCAAAGCCATTGCCAAAGGCAATACGGTTCGCAGCAAACAACCCGCACCCACTTCGGTGCTGGACAATAGCGCTGACCTCGATGAACGTTTTGCTCGTCTGTCGCCCAAGGAACATGAAATTCTGCGCTTGTTTGTGCAAGGACAAGGCGTCAATGAAATAGCCCGGGGACTTAACCGAAGTGCCAAGACGATCAGTACGCAGAAAGTTTCCGCCATGCGCAAACTTGAAGTAAACAGCGATCAGGAGTTACTGGCTTATTGTATCGAGCGAAACTTGTTCAACTAGACAATTGCGCACTTCAGTATGACTTTCCGCGCATCTAGGAATCGTCTGATGTTCCAGCGCAAGTACGCGATTTATTGTGTTGCTTTAACCCCACCAATGGAAAAGCAACATGAAAAAGCTGTCACGCACGCTTCTCGCCTTGTCGATCTTCGCTGCCGGTAATGTTCTGGCGGCCGATCCTGTTTCGCCAATCAAGGCGGGCAGCGGCACCATCAATTTCACCGGCACCATCAACAACGATGCTTGCTCGGTGGAGGGCGCCGGCAAGGACAAGACCATCTCGGTCAACATGGGCGAAGTGTCGATCAAGGACATGGGCACCGCCACCGCGCCGAAAGGCAACGGCACCCTGAGCGTCGAAAACTTCGACATGAAGATCAACTGCAATGCCGGGACCAAGGTGGCCATGATCTTCGAACCAACCAAGGGCGCAGGTTCGGGCATCGAAACCGGTACCAAGGTCTTGAAACTGATCGACGGCCTGGGTTCGGCAAAAGGCATCGGTATCGCCCTGCTTGATTCCAACGGCGCCGTGATCGACCTGACTTCGCCAACCACCGCGCGGATTGAAAACACCCTGCAGGACAGCAACACCACGCTGAAATTCTCGGCCGCCTACGTGACCACCGTCGATCCGAAGCTGGCGGTAGCCGGTCGTGGCGACGCGACCCTGCCGTTCACCCTGCAATACGAATAAACGCGCGATTCATCGAGCCAGTGCGGGGCGCAACGGCCCTGCACTTCCCTTCACTTTGCACGGTAATGGTTCATGTTCTTACGTCATTCCTTATCCCTGTGCGTCGGCCTCCTGGGCCTGTTCGCCGTTAATCAGGCCATGGCCGGTATTTCGTTGAGCAGCACCCGGCTGATTTTCGATGGCAAGCATAAAGAAGCCAGCATCACCGTGCGCAACAGCGGTGCAGACGTATTGGTTCAGTCCTGGGTCGACACAGACAGCGACGAAGCAGGTTCAGCGCCCTTCGCCGTCACCCCGCCTCTGGTGCGGGTCAGCGGCGATCAACAGCAGATTCTGCGGGTTATCTACGAAGGCACCGGTATGCCCAGCGACCGCGAGTCGGTGGTGTGGCTGAATGTGCAGGAAATCCCTCAATCGGCGAAAACCGCGAACACCCTGCAACTGGCGGTACGTCAGCGCATCAAGGTGTTCTTTCGCCCCGCCGGTTTGCCAGACAATGCCTATCAAGCGCCAACCGAGCTGCGCTGGCGACTGATCGAGCGCGCCGGCAAAAGCACGCTGGTGGTGAACAATCCAGGCCTCTATCACGTATCGATTGCCGACATAACGATGCAAGCGGGCGCCAGCATCGAGAAGCCATTCGATTCAATGATGATTGCGCCCGGCGAACAAAAAGAGTTTGCACTCAAACAACTCCACGCGGCCGGTTCTGCGCGACTGTCATTCAGCAGCATCAACGACTACGGCGCTCGAGACCGTTATGTCGCGCAACTTTCCAGCAACGCCGAAGTTAGCGCCAGCCTCGATAAAGAATCGCCATAACTCGCGTGCCGCTTTATCAGCCGCACTTTCACTGTATTTCTCTTCGCTCCGTTAGTTCGTATCGGAGGTGATATAGGGTTCCTGCATGTTTTTTTTCAAGCGCGATGGATTAGCGCCGTTTTCGGTTGCATTGATCGTCAGCACAACTTGCCTGGCCGACGGCGATGAACAATTCAATACATCGTTTCTGCAAGGCGCGACGTCTGCGGTCGATCTGCAGACCCTGCTCGCCGGCAGCCAGGTTCTCCCCGGCACTTATCGGGTCGACCTGTATGGCAATGACACCTTGGTTGGCCGTCGCGATATCGATTTTCGTCGCCAGCCCGACAGCCACAAGGTCGAAGCCTGCCTGACGCTGGACATGCTCAAGCAACTGGGTGTGGATCTTGGCAAGCTGCAGGCCAGCGGCAAACTGGACAGCGCCGCCGCCGACACCTGCCTTGATCTGCCCGCGCTGATCGATCAGGCCACCGTGCGCTACGACGTGCCGCGCCTGCGCTTGTTGGTCAGCGTGCCGCAAAGCGCCATGGAGCGCGGCCGCCGTGGTTATGTCGATCCGGCGCTGTGGGACGAAGGGGTACCCGCAGCGTTCATCAACTATCAAGTGAGCAGCAACCGCAACAGCACCGACGCTGATACCACGTTTGCCAATAACGTCGGCCTGCGCAACGGCATCAACCTCGGCGGCTGGCGCTTGCGCAACGAGTCCAATTTCAACAGCAGCACTGGACGGCCAAGCACGTTCAAGAGCAATCGCAGCTATCTGCAACACGACGTCACCGCGTTGAAGGGCCAGTTCAGTGCCGGCGATATCTTCTCCGACGCCGACCTGTTCGACAGCGTACGCTATCGCGGCCTGAAACTGGCCTCCGACGACGGCATGCGTGCCGATAGCGAGCGCGGTTATGCGCCGGTGATTCGCGGTATCGCACAATCGAGCGCAACCGTGGAGATTCGCCAGAACAATTACATTCTGTACACCGCCAACGTGCCGCCGGGGCCGTTCGAAATCAGCGACATCTATCCCAGCGGCTCCAACGGCGATCTGGAAATCACTGTGATCGAGGCCGACGGTCGGCGCCGGGTGACCGTGCAGGCGTTTTCCAGCCTGCCGATCATGGTTCGCGAAGGGCAACTCAAGTACAGCGTCTCGGCGGGCCGCTACAACAGCAACAGCGATGATCAGCAATCGCCGGAGTTCGTCAGTAGCACGGTGGCTTACGGTGTCAGCAGCAATTTGTCGGCGATCGTGGGCACTCAGGCCAGCGAAAATTTCCAGGCGTTTTCCGTTGGCGCCGGTCGCAACACCGCGATCGGTGCTATCTCGCTGGACCTGACCCACTCCAGCAGCCGCACATTTGGCCAGACCGTCAAGGGCAACAGCCTGCGCGCGCTGTACGCCAAGACGTTCACCGGCACCGACACCAACTTCACCCTCGCCGCTTACCGCTATTCGACCGAGGGCTATCGAACCTTCAGCGAACACGTCGAGGAACTGAGCAGCGAGGGCCAGCAGCGCACCGGCAACTCGAAAACCCGCACTGACCTGACCGTCAACCAGAGCCTTGGACGCAATCAGCAGTTCGGCAGCATTTACCTCAATGCCAGTGACCAGCGCTACTGGGGACGTGGCGGTTCGCAAAGCCTGGCGGCCGGTTACAGCAACTATTGGGGTGACGTCAGCTATAACCTCAGTGCGACCTATACCAAGGATGTCGGCAACTACGGTCCGGCGAACAACGACACCCTGTTCAACCTGTCGCTGTCGTTCCCGCTGGGCTCGAAACCGCGCGCGCCACGCGCCTTCGTCTCGGCCAGCTCGCAGAAGGACACCAGCAGCACCCAGGTCGGCATCAACGGCTATCTGTCCGAAGACAGCGACACTTACTACTCGGTACAAGGCGGCAACAGCCGCACCGGCGGCAGCACCGGCTCGGCCAACATCAGCACGCGAACGTCGGTGATGGACATCAGCGCTGGCTACAGCCAGGGCCGCGGCTACAACTCGCAGAACCTCAATGTGGCCGGTTCGATTGTCGGCCACGCGGGCGGCATCAACCTCGGTCAGACCGTCGGCGAGACGTTCGCGCTGGCACAGGTCGAGGGTGTTGAAGGTGTGAAGATCGCCAGCTTCTCCGGGGCAAAAACCGCCGGCAACGGTTATGCGGTGGTATCCAACGCGCAGCCGTATCGGGTCAACTGGATCAGCCTCGACACCCGCGATCTGGGCGGCGATCTGGAAATCGAAAACGCTACTCAGCAAGTAGTGCCACGCCGGGGTGCAGTGGTGCTGGCGCGCTATGCGAGCAAGAGCGGACGTCGCGTGCAGTTTTCCCTGTTTGACGCAAAACACCAACCGATACCGTTTGGCGCCGCGCTGGAAGACGCTGCCGGCAAGCAACTGGCAATCTCCGACCCGAGCGGCAAGGCCCTGGCCCTGGTCGAAGACGACGCCGGCACCTTGACCATCAACTGGCAAGGCCAGCATTGCGAGGCACCCTATGCGCTGCCGGAGCGCGACAAGGCGTTGAACTACGAACGCGCCTCACTGGTATGCCGCCCGACTCCCCTGTAGGAGCGAGCCTGCTCGCGATGGGGGCTTCAGCCGCACCCTCTCTACTGACCGGTAAGCCGCCTTCGCGAGCAGGCTCGCTCCCACATTGACCTGTGGCAGGCAGACATTCGTGTCCGCTGGAGATCCCCTGTGGGAGCGAGCCTGCTCGCGAAGGATGCGCCTCGGTGTGGATGAACAGATGCGCGCTAGAAATCGCGCTTGTAGAAAATATCCAGCGAACTCGCCACGCCGCTCGCCGCTTCGACATAGACCTTCTTGCTCAGCTTGTAACGCAGAGCGATGGTGCTGGCCGGTTCGAAGACGCCAACGCCGTAGCGCAGGCTGAGTTTTTCGGAGATGTTGCCGCTGGCGACGACGCTGGTGTCGTTGCCGCTGCCTTGGGTGTCGAGTTGGAAATCCTGAATGCCCAGATCCTTGGCCAGGCCACTGGTCACCCCGGCACTGCCCATCAGGCCCAGGCCTAGCGCGGCTTGCGCGAGCATGTTGTTGTCTTCGCCATTGGTGCTCAGCGGACGGCCCAGCACCAGGTACGACAGCGCCTGTTCCTGACTCATCGCCGGTTCGGAGAAGATCTGCGTGGTCGGCTGTTCGGCGCTGCCGCTCAGGCGAATACCAGCAATGACGTCGTCGGTCTGGCGGATCGCTTCGATGTCCAGATACGGCTGATCAATGGGGCCGGCGAACAACAGACGCGCACGTCGCACTGTGAGGCGCTGGCCGTAGGCGCGATAGCGGCCGTCGTTGAGCCACAGTTCGCCACGGGTGTCCATGTTGTCGCCGATGTGCACCTGCCCCTGCAGATTGGCGGTCAGGCCGAAACCGGCGAAGCTCAGCTTGTCCTGGCCGACGATCACGTCGATGTCCATCTTCATGGCGATCGGTGGTTTGCCCTCCTCGGTCTGTGCGCCAACGATGATCGTGTCGTCGGAGACTTTTACCGTCGACGGCGGCAGTTCACGCACGATGATTTCGCCTTTGGGCACCAGCACCTTGCCGGCGATTTTCAGCTCATCGCCGGCCATGGAAATCTTCAGATCCGGCGCCATTTCAAGTTTGGCGTAGGGTTCGACGCTGACAGGCAACTGCGTCCCCTTAAGCGCCAGATCGACCACCAGCGCCTGCCCCCAGGCGACGTTGCCGTTGAGGCTGCCCTGGCCGGTCTTGCCGCTTCTCCAGCCGCCGTCCAGACGCACCGACTCGCCGGCAATCGCCGCGGTCAGTTGCAGGTTCTGCAACTCCATCGGCAGTTCGGCGCCGGACACTTCACCGTCGCTCAGTTGCACAGTGCCGTTGACCAGTGGCGCCAGCAAACCACCGGAGATCGTGCCGCTGCCGTTGAGGCGCCCGCTGAGTTTCTCGACCATCGGCACAAACGGCCGCGCCACTGACAAATCCAGACCAGTGAGGCGGAACGAGCCGCTCAGCGGTTTGTTTTTCGGCAGCGGATTGAGCTGCGTCTGAACCATCAATTCGCCGAGCTTGCCGCCGACGAAATTCAGTTCGGTGTCGACGCGTTTGGGCGTGAGCTTGCTGCTGAGCTTGAGCGTCTGGTACGGGAAATCCAGCCACTGATCCTTGTCGCGCACGCGCAAGGTGCCGCCGCTGGCATCGACACTGACCACACCATTCGGGCCGCTGGCCGGCAGGTCCAGTTGCAGATCGGCGTTGAGCCGGCCCTGCCAGGCGAAGTCCTTGGGCAGCCATTGCGCGAGGCTTTCGATGGGGAATTGCTTGAGGTGATAGCGCAATTTTGGCTCGGGCATCAGGCGCTGATCTTCACCACACAGGCTGGCATTGCCGGACAGCCAGCAATGCGCGCCGAAATTGATCTGGCCGTTCGCCAGACGCTCCAGCCTGGCCGGGCTTTGTAGCTTCCAGTCCTGGCCACCGGCCTGAATGTCACCACTGGCAAGACGTCCGCGCCAGTTGCCCTTGTCGAGATTGCCATCCAGACCCAGCGCCAGCTTCAGCTTCGGCCCGATCAGGTCGAGGTTGAGTTTCTGGCTCTTGATATCGCCCTGAGCACTGGCGGTCAGGGTGCCCAGCGCGGTGTCGCCGGTCTGAATGCCGCTGCCTTTGAGATTGATCTTCGCTCGTTGCGCACTGTCGAGGGTGGCGTCGAGGTTGAGGCTTTGCAGGCGGTTGTCCTGGAAGGCCAGTTGCGAACCCTGCAGATCGAACTTGCCCTGCGGCGCCTTCAGCGTACCGGCGACATTGACCTGACCGTTGACCTGCCCGCGCAATTGCGGCCACAGCTGGGCCAGACGCGGCAGCTTGATATCGATCTGGCCATTGAGTTTGTCCTGCAGACTCCCCTTGCCGTTGATGCTGTTGTCGCCGAGGCGGATTTGCAGGGCGTTGAGGTTCCAGCGTTCACCGGCACCATCGGCCTTGGCTTGCAGAATTGCCGGCTGGCCGCGCAGTTTGCCTTTGAGGTCGAGGTCGGCGCTGAGGCTCAGGCGATCGTTCTTCATCTCGCCTTTGCTCTTCAACGGCCCGGCCAGAGTGCCCGGCAGTTCCGCGACCCAGTACGCCGGGTTGAGCGCCGACAGATCCAGTGCCGTGTCCCAGGCGATGCCGTCGCCGAAGCGCACGTTGACGTGCCCTTCGGCCTTGCCCTGCCCGGCCTGCATGACCAGTTGCGGCAAAGCAATCTGTTCCAGACTGCCGCTGAACGGACTGCTTAAAGTGAACGCCCCCGCCGGGCCATCCAGCGCAGCGTCGAAGTTGCCCAGATACTGACCGTCGGTGTAGGACACTTCGCCAGTGAAAGTACGCAACGTCACTTGCGGCTCATCGATCTCCGGATAGAGCCGGTGCCACGGGAAGTCTTGCCAATTGATATTGGCCTGGGCGCTGAGGCCCTTGCTCCAGTCGACATGGCCGGTGAGCTTGACGCTTTGCTTGTCGTTGGCGTTGAGGTCGAGGCCGGCGATCTGCGCGCCGTTGGCGTCGACCTTGCCTTTGAGTAGCAGCGCCACCGGCGATTTTTCGGCGGGCAGCGTGGCGTTGCCGAGCAGTTGATAACCGTTTTTCAGGTCGCCTTCGCCGGTCAACACCAACTGGTTGAATTGCAGGGTGTCAGGCAGATCGGCGCTCGGTTTGAACGCCTCGCTGGTGATGCGCACCTTGGCCGGGAGGTTTTCCGCCAGCGCTTGCAGTTCACCGCTCAGCTGGCCGTCGAGGTAGCCACGGCTGTCGGCATGCAGGTTGAGGGTTTTCAGCAGATCGCCTTCGACCTTCAGGGCCAGCGTCCACGGCGCAGTGCCCGGTGCGGGCAAGGTCAGATCGCCCTGAATGTTCAGCGGCCAGTCGCCGGTGGGTTGCAGCAGGCCGGACAGGTTCACGCTGAGTTCATCGCGCTGCAGTTTCACGCTGTCGATCTGCAAGCCCTGAGCGGTCCAGTGTGCCGCCAGTTGCAGGCCCTTGAGCTGTTCGCTGCCGTTGAACAACAGGCTGCCCACCTGAACGTCGCCGAGTTCGATGGCCAGCGGCAACTGCAGATCGGGCAGTTTGATCGGGCCGCTCTCGGTAGTTTCCTCGCTCGGCGGAAATTGCAGGACCACCTGCTCGGCCTTGAGCTGATCGATGCACAAGGTCATACGCGTCAGGCACAGCGGCGACCAGGCGAAGATCGCCTTGCTCAGCTCGACGCGACTTGTGTCCTGCTGCCAGAGCAGGTGATCTGCGCTCCATTGGCCAGCGAGGCGACCGTGGAAATTCTCCACGCTCAGGCCCGGCACCAAGCCTAGTGCCCAGCGACTGCCCGCCTGCGTGCCAAGCAAGGCAGCGAGGCTCAAGACCAGCAACAAGACCAGCGCCAACAGGGCCAGCGCCGTTATTTTCACACCACGCTTCACAGCTCAGGCCCCATGGAAAAGTGCAACCGAAAGCCGCCGTCATCGTCCAGCGCACGAGCGAGGTCGAGGCGGATCGGCCCCACCGGCGAGACCCAGCGCACGCCCACACCGACCCCGGTCTTGAGGTCGGGCAGTTCGAGTTTGTTGAAAGAGTTGCCCTGGTCGACGAAGGTCGCGACCCGCCACTTCTCGGCGATCGAATACTGATATTCGACACTGCCGGCAATCATGTAGCGGCCACCGATGCGGTCGCCGTCGGAGTTTTTCGGCGACAGGCTCTGGTAGTCGTAACCGCGCACGCTCTGATCGCCACCGGCAAAGAAACGCAGCGACGGCGGCACCGATTTGTAGCCATTGGTGGCGCTGCCACCGACCTGCACGCGGCCGAGCAAGCGGTGCTTGTCGAACACCGTGGTCAGGCCTTTGACCAACGCAGTGCCATATAAAAGGTTGTTGTCGGAGCCCAGACCTTCTTTCGCCACTTTGCTTTCGAAGCTCAGGCGATAGCCGTTGCGCGGGTCGATGCGGTTGTCGCTTTTCAGATACGAATAACTGATGCCGGGCATCAGCAAGGTACTCAGGCCCGAGTCGTCGCCGAGTTCGTATTCTTCGCGCTGCCATTTCAGCGAGATCACCCGCTGCCAGCCGCTGGGCAACTTGCTGTGCCATTCCGGGCCGAAGGTCAGCAGCTTGCTCAGGGTGTCGGAGCCTTCGATGTCTTCGAACTGATAGCCGCCGGCCCAGCGCAATTTGTCGGTCAATGGCGGGTCGAGCGGGATGTCGTAGAACAGCCCGACGTTCTGCCGGGGCGCCGAGAGTTCGGCTTCCCAGCCATAACTGTCGCCCTGCGGGTTGACCCAGTGGCGCGTCCAGTTGGCCTTGACGCGCGGTCCGACGTCGGTCGAGTAGCCGAGGCCCAGGCCCATGGTGCGTGGCTTGCGCGTGTCGAGTTTGACGTCGACCGGGATCACATCGTTCTTTGCCGCCGTCGGTGCCGCGTCGACGCGCACGCCTTCGAAGTAACCGCTCGATTGCAGGTCGCGATTGAGTTCGGCGATCAACTCGGAGTCGTACGGCTCGCCTTCCCTGAACGGCACCATGCGTTGCAGCAGCTCTTCGTCGAACGGCGTGTCGCCCTCGAAACTGACTTTGCCCAGCGCATAACGCGGGCCACTGTCGTAGATCAATTCGATATCGGCCACACCCGCGCGCGGATCGACCAGCAGTTTCTGGCTGGTGAAATGGCCACTGAAGTAACCGTAGCGCGAGGCCTGATTCTGGATCACCCGTTTGGCGTCTTCGTAACGGCCATGGTTGAGTACCGCGCCGGACTTGAGCAGGTCGCCTTTCGGCACGCGAAAGGATTTCAGCGAGGCCGCCGGGCCGTCGACACGCACGGTGACATTGCGCAGGCGAATCGGCTCGCCGGGATCGATGTTCAGCACCAGACGCGGTTTTTCCCCGCCCTTGACGTCACTGTCGATCTGCGGCTGATAGTAGCCCAGTGCCTGGGCCGCTTTGCGCGCCTGCTCTTCGGCGCCGCGAGTGAAGCGCAGCAAGGCTTCTTCGTCGCGATCGCCAAGGCTGCCGATATAGCCTTCTATATTGGCCTTGAGTTCATCGTGGGACGGTTTGATCCGTACATCCAATTCGCTTTGCGCCAGCGCCGCGCAGCTGGATAACAGCATCAGCACGCCGCTGGTAAATCTTCGTGGAAACTTCATAGGCGCGGATGCTATCACGGGCTTGGGAGCCTGATAGAACAGGTAATTTGTGAAGAAGTTCGATGATTACCCCGTTGCTGTTTGTAACACCTGCGGATTGGCGTGAAAAAATACGTGTTCGCGCACAGGCCCGACGGCAACCTCGCCGATCTCCTGATAACCCTGCCTTTTATAGAATTCCAGGTAGCGCGGGTTGCCCGTGTCGAGCACCACGCCTTGGGATGTTTCGTCGACCGCGCACCAGTTGTGCACGGCAGTGAGCAATTGCTCGCCGTAATGCTTGCCCTGAAACTGCGGATGCACGCCGAGCAACGGCAGCATATGCACCGAGTCGCCGGGCACGCATGCTGCCACCGCATCGTGATATTCCAGATAACGCCGGTTGCAGCGAAAACCGGTGCTGAGCACCATGCGCAAGCGCCACGCCCAACTTTCGGTGACGCCCAGACGCCGTTGCGGCGGTGCGATCAGGGCGATGCCGATCAAGCGATC
Organism: Pseudomonas sp.; assembly: GCF_035554175.1. GTDB lineage: Bacteria > Pseudomonadota > Gammaproteobacteria > Pseudomonadales > Pseudomonadaceae > Aquipseudomonas. The sequence goes on from NZ_DATMIV010000010.1 coordinate 310,985, forward strand.
GTTGACCAACAGGCCGATCGCCGGCAGATCCTGAAGGAAATGCTGTTTGACCAGTTCACGTACGGTGGCGCGCACGCGTTGTTCGTAGCCAGGGCGCTCGGCTTCGAACAGATAGCCAAAGGTCGGCTCGTGGCGATAGGCCTGATACAGCAAAGAGCGGGCTTCACGCGAGTAGCCGCGGTCGAGCATATGAACGTCGGCGACGGCGAACTGGGTTTCAGGCATGACGGTGATTCTCCCCGGGACGCGCTCGGAGGCTGGCGCGCTTGTTGGTACGAACCTTGGGCGGGTGGTGTGGTTCCCTCACAGGTATAGACCAAGTCGGGATCTTCATCGATCTTGCCGGCCTCTTCGCGAGCGGGCTCGCTCCCACAGGAGTGTGCGGTGTCAATGAGGGAGCGAGCCTGCTCGCGAAGGCGGCGGAACAGGCGCTACAAATCCCACAGGCCAAAATGATTTCTCCCACACTGGCCCATCTCCCCCATGTCAGCTAGCATCGCCCTTTTGCCAGGACTGCCGACCATGAAGATCGTTTCCTTCAACATCAACGGACTGCGTGCCCGTCCGCATCAGCTGGCAGCGCTGATCGAAAAACATCAGCCCGACGTGATCGGGCTGCAGGAAACCAAGGTTCACGACGACCAGTTCCCCCACGAAGAGATCCGCGCCCTCGGCTACCACGTGCACTTCCATGGCCAGAAAGGCCATTACGGTGTCGCCCTGCTCTCGCGCAACGAGCCAATCGCCATCCACAAAGGCTTCGCCACCGATGAAGAAGATGCCCAGCGCCGCTTCATCTGGGGCACCTTCGCCGACGCCCATGGCGTGCCGGTGACGATCATGAACGGCTATTTTCCCCAGGGTGAAAGCCGTGACCACCCGACCAAATTCCCCGCCAAGCAGCGTTTCTACAGTGATTTGCAAGCGCTGCTGGAAAGCCAGTTCCACAACGAACAGCCGCTGGTGGTGATGGGCGATGTGAACATATCCCCGGAAGACTGCGACATCGGCATCGGCCCGGACAACATGAAGCGCTGGCTGAAAACCGGCAAATGCAGCTTCCTCCCGGAAGAACGCGAGTGGATGGCGCGCCTGAAGAATTGGGGCCTGACCGACAGCTATCGCCACCTCAACCCCGACGTGACCGACATGTTCAGCTGGTTCGACTACCGTAGCCGTGGTTTTGAAGACGAACCCAAGCGCGGCCTGCGGATTGACGTGATCCTTGCCTCCCATGGCTTGCTGCCACGGGTCAAGGACGCGGGCGTGGACTACGAACTGCGCGGCATGGAAAAACCATCGGACCATGCGCCGATCTGGCTTGAACTGAGCTAAAAGCAAAAGATCGCAGCCTTCGGCAGCTCGTGCATGTGGAATGCATTTTCCTGTAGGAGCTGCCGAAGGCTGCGATCTTTTGGCTTGTCATATTTCGGTCACGCGCCTGACTTAATCTCCCCGGCAATCCCCTTGGCCTGATTCGGTGCCGGCATGACCCTGCGTGTTCTCTGCGTTTTCCTATTGAGTGGCTGGCTGTCGGTGTTCGCCGCCGCCCTGCCGATCCCCGAAAACGGCCCGGCATTAGGCATTCAGGGTTCCAACACCATCGGCGCCGAGCTCGGCCCGGCGCTGGTCGAAGGTCTGCTGCAGGAGCAAGGCCTGCTGAAAATCCACCGCGAAACCCCGGACACCGCCAACGAACAACGCATCGTTGGCCAGACCACCCAAGGGCAACGCGTGGTCATTGAAGTGGCCGCCCACGGTTCAAGCACCGGTTTTACCGCACTGAAAAATGCCAGCGCCGATCTGGCCGCCGCCTCCCGCGAGATCAAGGACAGCGAACTGCTGGCCTTGCAAACCCTCGGCGATCTGAAAAGCCCGCCGGCCGAGCAAGTCATTGCCATCGACGGCCTGGCGATCATCCTCAACCCGGCCAATGCGCTGCAGCAACTCGACACCGAGCAACTGGCGCGGATCTTTGCCGGTGAGGTGAAGCGCTGGGAAGACCTCGGTGGTCGTGGCGGCGCCATCCATTTATATGCGCGGGATGATCAGTCGGGGACATACGACACGTTTAAAGAACTGGTCCTGAGCCGTCGTGGGAAAAGTCTCAGTAGCGCAGCGAAACGCTTTGAATCCAGCGAGCAATTGTCCGATGCGGTCAGTGCCGATCCGCAAGGCATCGGCTTCATCGGCCTGCCCTACGTACGTCAGGCCAAAGCCGTAGCCATTGCCGACGGTGCTTCGCAAGCGATGTTGCCGCTCAACAATCTGATCGCCACCGAGGACTATCCGTTGTCGCGGCGCCTGTTTTTTTACCTGCCGCCGGACAGCCAGAATCCGTGGGCGCAGGCATTGACCAGGTTTGCCCAAAGCCCACAGGGCCAGGCGATCGTCGCGGCCAGCGGTTTTGTCAGCCAGACGGTGCGGGCCATGCGCGTGGCGCCGAATGCCCTGATGCCCGAGGGTTATCAAGCCCTCAGCCGGCACGCCCAGCGTCTTACGGTGAACTTCCGTTTTGCCGAGGGCAGCGCCAGCCTGGACAACAAGGCGCGGCAGGATCTGGCGCGGGTACTCGACTATATAAAGCGTCACGACAAGACCGACCGCGCGGTGACACTGGTGGGCTTTGGTGACCTGAAGGACGACCCGGCGCGGGCCGATCTGCTGTCGAAGTTGCGAGCGATGGCGGTGCGCCGCGAACTGGTCAGGAACGGCGTGGTCATGCGCGAGGTGCGCGGGTTCGGCGCGCTGATGCCGGTGGCGACGAACAGTGCGGACGAGGGACGAATCAAGAATCGGCGGGTTGAGGTTTGGGTCTATTGAATCTCCACGCCTGAACCGCTGTTGTGGCGAGGGAGCTTGCTCCCGCTCGGCTGCGCAGCAGTCGTAAATCCGGCTAACCCAGTACGCCTGTGAGACCGGGTTGTCTGGTTGGCGGGCCGCTGCGCAGCCCAGCGGGAGCAAGCTCCCTCGCCACAGTCAGAGTTCACATGAATCTGTGTGAAATCAGCGCTCGCTACGCAACATCTCCTTCGGCACATACTTGCCGATCTCGAACTTGCCGATCGCCGCGCGGTGCACTTCGTCCGGGCCATCGGCCAGGCGCAGGGTGCGTTGCATGGCGTACATGTAAGCCAGCGGGAAATCGTTCGACACCCCTGCTCCGCCATGCATCTGGATAGCGCGGTCGATCACCCGCAGGGCTACATTCGGCGCCACGACTTTAATCTGCGCAATCTCGCTTTTCGCCACTTTGTTACCGACGGTGTCCATCATGTACGCCGCTTTCAGGGTCAGCAGGCGCGCCATGTCGATCTCCATCCGCGAGTCGGCGATCTTGTCGACGTTGCCGCCCAGACGGGCCAGCGGTTTGCCGAATGCGGTGCGGCTCACCGAGCGTTTGCACATCAGTTCCAGCGCCCGCTCGGCCATGCCGATCGAACGCATGCAGTGATGAATCCGGCCCGGGCCAAGGCGACCCTGGGCGATTTCGAAGCCGCGTCCTTCGCCAAGCAGGACGTTTTCGTACGGCACCCGCACGTTATCGAACAGCACTTCGGCATGACCGTGCGGTGCATCGTCGTAACCGAATACCGGCAGCGGACGGACAATTTTCACCCCGGGTGTGTCCACCGGCACGAGGATCATCGAATGCTGGGCGTGACGCGGCGCGTCCGGGTTGCTCAAGCCCATGAAGATCAGAATCTTGCAGCGCGGATCGCAGGCGCCGGAGGTCCACCACTTCTTGCCGTTGATTACCCACTGGTCGCCATCGCGCACGGCGCTGGCGGCCATATTGGTCGCATCGGAAGAAGCCACGTCAGGCTCGGTCATGGCGAACGCCGAGCGGATCTCGCCGCGCAGCAACGGTTCGAGCCAGCGTTGCTTCTGTTCTTCATTGGCGTAACGCACCAGCACTTCCATGTTGCCGGTGTCCGGCGCCGAGCAGTTGAACGGCTCCGGCCCCAACAGGGAGCGGCCCATGATTTCCGCCAGCGGCGCGTATTCGAGGTTGCTCAGCCCGGCGCCCAGTTCCGACTCGGGCAGAAACAGATTCCACAGACCTTCAGCCTTCGCCTTGGCTTTGAGCTCTTCCATGATCGCGGTCGGCTGCCAGCGATCGCCCTCGGCGACCTGGCGTTCGAACACGGCTTCAGCCGGGTAAACGTAAGTGTCCATGAACGCGGTCACGCGCTCACGCAGTTCTTGCACCTTGGGCGAATAAGCGAAATCCATGGGTATTTACCTTCTCGGGCAGAGGTTGTTCAAGTCATGCAATCGATGCTAGAACAGCGCCGATAATTTACCTAGCCTATTCTCGGCGTGTATAAACATTCATCACCGATATATGATCGGCTGATTGCCAGCCCTTGAAACACCGTCCTCAATAACAAGAGAAACCGCGTTATGAATCTGAGCAAGGTCGACCTCAACCTTTTCATCGTCTTCGACGCGATCTACACCGAAGCCAACCTGACCCGCGCCGGGCAGATTGTCGGCATCACCCAGCCGGCGGTGTCCAACGCCCTGGCGCGGTTGCGCGAGACCTTCAACGACCCGCTCTTCGTACGCACCGCGCAAGGCATGGTGCCAACGCCGATGGCGCAGAACATCATCGGCCCGGTGCGCAATGCCCTGTCGCTGCTGCGCGTGTCGGTGCAGGAAAGCCGCATCTTCAATCCGGCGCAGGCAGTCAAGACCTATCGCATCAGCATGACCGACCTCACGGAAGCGATCATCCTGCCACCCTTGTTCCAGCGCCTGCGCCGCCTGGCGCCGACGGTGATTATTGAAAGCTTTCTGTCGAAACGTCGGGAAACCACCAAGGAACTGGCCGCCGGGCGTCTGGATTTTGCCGTCGATGCGCCGCTCAATACCGACCCGCAGGTGCGCCACGTCAAGCTGATGGATGACCGTTACGTCTGCGCCATGCGCAAGGGCCATCCGCTGGCGGGCAAGGAAAAACTCAGTCTCGATGACTATTTGTCGCTGACTCACATCCATATTTCCAGCCGCCGCAGTGGTCTGGGTTATGTCGATCTGGCGCTGGGCAAAATGGGCATCCAGCGCAAGATCGCCCTGCGCTCGCAGCACTATCTGATGGCCTCGCAAGTGATGCAGCAGACCGACATGGTCATGACCGTGCCGGAACGCTTCGCCCGCCGCCATGATCTGCAGGCGTTCAATTTGCCGGTAAACGATGTGCCATCGGTGGAAACGCACCTGTACTGGCATGAAAGCACCGACCAGGACCCGGCCAATCGCTGGATGCGCGAGCAGATGATCGAGTTGTGCCAGCAGGTGACGGCGCAGGAGAAGAAGCTCGATAAAGTGTAGGGCTTTTTACCGCGTTATTCGTTCTTCGCGAGCAGGCTCGCTCCCACATTGGATTGCATTTCATCTGAAGGAACGCGGTCGAATGTGGGAGCGAGCCTGCTCGCGAAGAGGCCTGCACAGACAACCCAAAACCATCCCGCTTGACGTAAACGTAAACCACCGATTAGCTTAGCGCCATGCCCCTTTTCCGAGCGCTTTCATGAGCAGTCAGACCTACAGCATTTCCGACCTCGCCCGCGAGTTGGACATCACCACCCGGGCGATCCGCTTTTATGAAGAGCAAGGCCTGCTCAGCCCCGAGCGCCGTGGCCAGGAACGCATTTATTCACCGCGTGACAAGGTCACGCTGAAGCTGATCCTGCGCGGCAAGCGCATCGGTTTTTCACTGGCTGAATGCCGCGAGCTGATCGAACTTTACGACCCGTCCAGCGGTAACACCAGGCAACTCAACAGCATGCTGGCGAAAATCAGCGAACGCCGCGAACAGCTTGAACAGCAACTGCTGGATATCGAGCAGATGAAGCTGGAACTGGATACCGCCGAAGAGCGCTGCGTGCAGGCGCTGGAGCAGACGCTCAAAAGCCAGCAGGCGATCTAAAGAATCACCACTTCCCCTGTGGGAGCGAGCTTGCTCGCGAATACGGTCTGACATTCAGAATATCTGTCACTGACCCTACGCTTTTCGCGAGCAGGCTCGCTCCCACAGGGTTCTTCGTGAACTCAAAAAACAGGCAGGTCCCGCCCATGTCCCTCCCCTCCCAAGTACGCCTGATCGAAGTCGGCCCGCGCGACGGCCTGCAGAACGAAGCCCAACCGATCAGCGTGGCCGACAAGGTGCAACTGGTCGACGCCCTCAGTGCCGCAGGTCTTGGCTATATCGAAGTCGGCAGTTTCGTCTCGCCCAAGTGGGTGCCGCAGATGGCCGGGTCGGCCGAGGTGTTCGCGCAGATTCAGCGCAAGCCTGGCGTGACCTATGGCGCGCTGGCGCCGAACCTGCGCGGTTTCGAAGATGCGATCGCCGCCGGGGTCAAGGAAGTTGCAGTGTTCGCCGCGGCCTCCGAGGCGTTCTCGCAACGCAACATCAATTGCTCGATCAGCGAAAGCCTGGCGCGGTTTGCGCCGATCATGGAGGCGGCGAAACAGCATGGCGTTACCGTGCGCGGTTACGTCTCCTGCGTGTTGGGCTGCCCCTATGAAGGCACGGTCGCACCGGAGCAAGTGGCGATGATTGCGCGCGAGCTGTATGCGATGGGCTGCTACGAGGTTTCACTGGGCGACACCATCGGCACCGGTACGGCCGGAGCGACCCGGCGCCTGTTCGAGGTGGTTTCGGCGCAAGTGCCACGGAACAGACTCGCCGGGCATTTCCATGACACCTATGGCCAGGCGATGGCCAATATCTACGCCAGCCTGCTCGAAGGCATCGCAGTGTTCGACAGCTCTATCGCCGGCCTCGGCGGCTGCCCGTACGCCAAAGGCGCAAGCGGTAACGTGGCGACCGAAGATGTGGTGTACCTGCTCAATGGCCTGGGGATCGAGACCGGTATCGACCTGGACGCCTTGATCGCCGCGGGCCAGCAGATCAGCGCAGTGCTCGGTCGCCCGACCGGTTCTCGAGTGGCCAAGGCACGCAGCGCCCAGTGAGGTGTTACCGCTGCGTCGGCGATGTGGGCAAAAGCGAGTAACACGGAAACAAATTGTCTGGCTTTGTTCAGAGCCGATAAAACCTGAAAAATCTAATTCGCTGATTTATAAGGGTTTTTAAAAGTTGGCACGACACCTGCTATCTCTATCGCATAACAAGAATAAAAAGCCGCAAACCAATAAAAACAAGACGAAACGACTCTGACATAACAAGAACAACACGGCAGAGACGCAGCTAACAGATTTTTTTGGAGAAGGTGTGCTTTTCAGGGTGCTCTCAGGAGTGACCCGCAACCGGGCAGAGAACAATAAAACTACCTTCAGGTAGCTCCCGAATCGGTTGGATCGTTTGACGAGAAAGCAGATCAGCGCTCAAAAAAATACGTTTGCTCTTGACCCCGGATGGGGGTCGCCAAAAGCTGTACAGGGCCACGGTTGCCAAAAACAACAACAGACCGCCCCTCAATAATAAAAAGAGCACGCAACGACAAATTAAAGGGGAGCTTCGGCTCCCCTTTGTGCTTTCTGTGACTCCTGTTTTCCTCAACGCCTATCCCCTGTGGGAGCGAGCTTGCTCGCGAATGCGGTGTGTCATCAACAAAGATATTGGCTGACCTGACGCCTTCGCGAGCAAGCTCGCTCCCACAGTGATTGTGTTAGCGCTCGATTGTTTTCAGTTCCTCAATGCTTATTTCACGCATTCTGAATTTCTGAATCTTCCCCGTCACCGTCATCGGAAACGCGTCAACGAACTTGAAGTAACGCGGTGTCTTGAAGTGTGCAATGCGTGTCTTGCACCAGGCCTGCAGCTCCTGCTCGGAGGCGCTGTGGCCGGGGTGAAATTTGATCCAGGCGACGATTTCCTCACCGTAGCGCGGGCACGGAATGCCGATCACTTGCACATCAGCTACTGCCGGATGGGTGAAGAAAAATTCCTCCAGCTCACGCGGATAAACGTTCTCGCCGCCACGAATGATCATGTCCTTGTTGCGTCCGGCGATAGTGGCGTAACCCGCCTCGTTCATGCTCGCCAGGTCACCGGTGTGCATCCAGCCGGCGTCATCGATGGCTTCGGCGGTGGCCTGCGGATTGTTCCAGTAACCGAGCATTACGCTGTAACCGCGCGTGCACAGTTCGCCAATGGTGCCGCGCGGGACCAGGTTGCCGGCCTCATCGATGATCTTGCTTTCCAGTTGCGGCTGGGTGCGGCCGACGGTGGTCACGCGTAACTCCAGTTCGTCCGTCGGCCCGGTCTGTAACGACACCGGGCTGGTTTCGGTCATGCCGTAGGCAATCTGCACTTCGCTCATGTGCATTTCGTTGATCACCCGGCGCATGACCTCGATCGGACAGGTGGCGCCAGCCATGATCCCGGTACGCAGGCTCGACAAATCGAACGTCTGCCGCTGCGGTTGATCGAGCATGGCGATGAACATGGTCGGTACGCCGTACAACCCTGTGGCTTTTTCTTCCGCTACGGCTTGCAACGTCAGCGCGGCATCGAAAGCGTCGCTGGGGTAAATCATGGTACTGGCGTGGGTGACGCAGCCGAGGTTGCCCATGACCATGCCGAAGCAGTGATACAGCGGCACCGGAATCACCAAGCGATCGGCAGGCGTCAGGCAGAGGCTTTCGCCGACCATGTAACCGTTGTTGAGAATGTTGTAGTGACTGAGGGTGGCGCCCTTGGGGAAACCGGTGGTGCCGGAGGTGTACTGGATGTTCACCGGTTGATCGAAATGCAGGCTGTCGCTGCGTTGGCGAAGCTGCTCGGGCGAAACGCCGGCAGCCAGATCGCTCAGTTGCGACCACGGCAGAAAGCCGGCCGGCGGATTGGCGTCGAGGCTGATCACGCCGCGCAAGTCCGGCAGACGTTCGCTGCGCAGCTGACCGCTGGCCTGCCCGGCCAGCTCCGGCGCCAGGCCCTGGAGCATTTCATGGTAATTCGAGGTTTTGAACGCTCCAGCACAGACCAGCCACTGACAGCCGGATTGCTTGAGCACGTATTCGAGTTCGGAACTGCGATAGGCGGGATTGATGTTGACGAGGATCACGCCGATCTTCGCCGTAGCAAATTGGGTGATGCACCACTGCCCGCAATTCGGCGCCCAGATGCCGAGGCGCTCGCCCGCCTGCAAACCCAGGGCGAGCAAGGCTCTGGCCTGCTCATCCACCGCCTCGGCAAGCTGCCGCCAGGAGTAGCGCAACTGCTGATGGCGCACCACCAGCGCTTCACCGTCCGGGTATTGCGCAACGGTCTGATCGAAGCGCTGACCGATGGTCATCGCCAACAGGGCTTTGTCTTGAACACCACGTGTATAGCTGCGCTGCGGGTTTGCACTGGGTTGATCCATGACGACCCCTTTTATCTTTATTAGTGGGTTTTGCCGGTTTTGATTCCCTGTGGGAGCGAGCCTGCTCGCGAATACGAAGCGTCACTCACATCCAATGGCGACTGATACAGCGCTTTCGCGAGCAGGCTCGCTCCCACCAAAAACCCTCCGACTCCGATCCTGAACTGTTATTACTCTCGCCCAAGTTGACGTTTACGTAAAGCCGATTGACAGTCGAACTCGGGAAGCTTTACGTTAACGTAAAGCTGAGCGCCGATTCGTCGTGCGCTCCACCCGACAAAAAAGCCAAAAGGTGCCCCATGAGCTATCCATCCCTGAACTTCGCCCTCGGTGAAACCATCGACATGCTGCGCGATCAGGTTCAGTCCTTTGTCGCCGACCAGATCGCACCCCGTGCCGCGCAGATCGATCAGGACAATCTGTTCCCGGCCGACATGTGGCGCAAATTCGGTGACATGGGTCTGCTCGGCATTACCGTACCGGAGGAGTACGGCGGCGCCGGCCTGGGTTATCTGGCGCACGTGGTGGCGATGGAAGAAATCAGCCGTGGTTCGGCCTCGGTGGCGTTGTCCTACGGCGCGCACTCCAACCTTTGCGTCAACCAGATCAACCGCAACGGCAATCACCAACAGAAAACCAAATACCTGCCCAAACTGATCAGCGGCGAGCACGTCGGCGCCCTGGCGATGAGCGAGCCCAACGCCGGTTCCGACGTGGTCTCGATGAAGCTGCGTGCCGACAAACGCGGCGACCGTTTCGTACTCAACGGCAGCAAGACCTGGATCACCAACGGCCCTGACGCCAACACTTACGTGATCTACGCCAAGACCGATCTGGAAAAAGGTCCCCATGGCATCACCGCGTTCATCGTCGAGCGCGACTGGAAAGGCTTCAGCCGCAGCAACAAGTTCGACAAACTCGGCATGCGCGGCTCCAACACCTGCGAGCTGTTTTTCGACGACGTCGAAGTGCCGGAAGAGAACATTCTCGGCGTGCTCAATGGTGGCGTGAAAGTGCTGATGAGCGGCCTCGATTACGAGCGCGTGGTGCTTTCGGGCGGCCCGACCGGGATCATGCAGTCGTGCATGGACCTGATCGTGCCGTACATCCACGACCGCAAGCAGTTCGGCCAGAGCATCGGTGAATTCCAGCTGATCCAGGGCAAAGTCGCCGACATGTACACCCAGCTCAACGCCAGCCGAGCGTACCTCTATGCGGTAGCCCAGGCCTGCGAGCGCGGCGAAACCACGCGCAAGGATGCTGCCGGGGTGATCCTCTACACAGCCGAACGCGCGACGCAAATGGCCCTCGACGCCATCCAGATTCTCGGCGGTAACGGCTACATCAACGAATTCCCCGCTGGCCGCCTGCTGCGCGACGCCAAGCTCTACGAGATCGGCGCCGGCACCAGCGAAATCCGGCGCATGCTGATCGGTCGCGAACTGTTCAACGAGACGAAATGAATTTCGTCAGCCGCAAGCCGCAAGCTTCAAGCTGCAAGAGAACAGCAGTAGCTTGCCGCTTGTAGCTTGTAGCTAGAAGCTGCTTACGGAGTAAGCCCCATGATTCTGCACACTCAGCTCAACCCACGTTCAGCAGAGTTCGCCGCCAACAGCGCGGCGATGCTCAAGCAGGTCGACGCGCTGCACACCCTGCTTGCCCAAGTGGCCCAGGGTGGCGGTGCCAAAGCTCAGGAACGCCACACCTCGCGCGGTAAATTGCTGCCGCGCGAGCGCATCAATCGCTTGCTTGATCTAGGCTCACCGTTTCTCGAAATCAGCCAACTCGCCGCCCATGCGGTGTACGGCGAAGACGTACCGGCCGCCGGGGTGATTGCCGGGATCGGTCGCGTCGAAGGCGTGGAATGCATGATCGTCGCCAATGACGCAACGGTAAAAGGTGGCTCGTACTACCCGCTGACCGTGAAGAAACATCTGCGCGCGCAGACCATCGCCCAGCAGAATCGCCTGCCGTGCATTTATCTGGTGGATTCGGGCGGCGCCAACCTGCCCCGTCAGGACGAAGTGTTTCCGGATCGCGAGCATTTCGGGCGGATCTTTTTCAATCAGGCCAACATGAGCGCCATGGGCATCCCGCAGATTGCCGTGGTCATGGGTTCGTGCACCGCTGGCGGCGCTTATGTGCCGGCGATGGCGGACGAAGCGATCATGGTGCGCAACCAGGCGACGATTTTCCTCGCCGGCCCGCCTCTGGTGAAAGCCGCGACCGGCGAAGTGGTCAGCGCCGAAGAACTGGGCGGGGCCGACGTACATTGCAAAACCTCCGGCGTGGCCGACCATTACGCCGAGAACGACGAACACGCCCTCGCCCTCGCCCGCCGCAGCGTTGCCAACCTCAACTGGCGCAAGCTCGGCGAGGTGCAGCAGCGCACGCCAATTGCGCCGCTGTACGCCAGCGACGAGTTGTACGGCGTGGTTCCGGCTGACGCCAAGCAGCCATTCGATGTGCGCGAAGTGATTGCGCGGCTGGTCGACGGCTCGGTGTTCGATGAATTCAAAGCGCTGTTCGGCACCACGCTGGTCTGCGGTTTCGCTCATTTGCACGGCTATCCGATCGCGATTCTGGCGAACAACGGCATCCTTTTCGCCGAAGCCGCGCAGAAAGGCGCGCACTTCATCGAACTGGCCTGCCAACGCGGCATTCCACTGCTGTTTCTGCAAAACATCACCGGCTTCATGGTCGGCCAAAAGTACGAGGCCGGAGGCATCGCCAAGCACGGCGCCAAACTGGTCACCGCAGTGGCCTGCGCCAAGGTGCCGAAATTCACCGTGATCATCGGCGGCAGCTTCGGTGCCGGCAATTACGGCATGTGCGGTCGCGCTTACGATCCGCGTTTTTTGTGGATGTGGCCGAACGCGCGGATCGGCGTGATGGGCGCCGAACAGGCCGCAGGCGTCTTGGTGCAGGTCAAGCGCGAACAGGCCGAACGCAGCGGTCAGCCGTTCACTGCCGAGCAGGAGACCGAGATCAAGCAGCCGATTCTCGACCAGTACGAAGAGCAGGGTCATCCCTACTACTCCAGCGCGCGGCTGTGGGACGACGGCGTCGTCGACCCGGCGCAGACCCGCGACGTGCTGGCGCTGGCCCTGTCCGCGTCGCTGAACGCGCCAATCGAACCGAGCCGCTTCGGCGTGTTCCGGATGTGATGCTTTTTTGTGGGAGCGAGCCTATGTGGCGAGGGAGCTTGCTCCCGCTCGATTGCGCAGCAATCGAAACCGGGCTCGCTCCCACAAGAACTGTGGAGACGGATGAAATGAACGACTTCAATACCCTCGAACTGCAAACCGATCCACGCGGTTTCGCTACCCTGTGGCTCAACCGCGCCGAGAAAAACAACGCGTTCAACGCCGAGATGATCCGCGAGCTGATCCTTGCTCTCGACAAGGTGGCCAGCGATTCAAGCCTGCGTTTCCTGCTGCTGCGCGGGCGTGGCAGGCATTTCAGTGCCGGCGCCGACCTGGCGTGGATGCAGCAATCGGCGGAGCTCGATTACCACACCAACCTCGACGACGCCCGTGAACTGGCTGAGCTGATGTACAACCTCGCCAAGCTGAAAATCCCGACCCTGGCGGTGGTACAAGGCGCGGCGTTCGGTGGCGCGCTGGGGTTGATCAGTTGCTGCGACATGGCGATTGGCGCCGATGACGCGCAATTCTGCCTGTCGGAAGTGCGCATCGGCCTGGCGCCTGCAGTGATCAGTCCGTTCGTGGTGCAGGCGATCGGCGAACGCGCGGCACGGCGTTATGCGCTGACGGCCGAGCGCTTCGATGGTCAGCAGGCATGGCGTATCGGCTTGCTCGCCGAGAGCTATCCCGCCGCGGAACTGGAGCAACAGGTCGAACAGTGGATCGACAATCTCTTGCTCAACAGCCCCGCCGCCATGCGCGCCAGCAAGGACTTGCTGCGTGAAGTCGGCAACGGCGCACTGACCCCGGCACTGCGCCGCTACACCGAAAATGCCATCGCGCGAATTCGCGTCAGCGCCGAAGGCCAGGAAGGTTTGCGCGCCTTTCTGCAAAAACGCGCGCCGAACTGGCAAGCCGCATCCACCAAGGAGTCGCATTGATGAGCGCACCTGTGATTACCACCCTGCTGGTGGCCAACCGCGGCGAAATCGCCTGCCGGGTCATGCGCACCGCCAAGGCCCTGGGCCTGACCACCGTGGCCGTGCACAGCGCCACTGATCGCGATGCGCGGCACAGCCGTGAAGCTGATATTCGCGTTGATCTGGGCGGCAGCAAAGCGGCCGACAGTTACCTGCAGATCGACAAACTGATCGCCGCAGCCAAGGCCAGCGGCGCCGAGGCGATTCATCCGGGCTACGGTTTTCTGTCGGAAAACGCCGGGTTCGCCCGCGCCATCGAAGCCGCCGGGCTGATCTTCCTCGGCCCGCCCGCCTCTGCCATCGATGCGATGGGCAGCAAATCCGCCGCCAAAGCCCTGATGGAAAAGGCCGGCGTGCCATTGGTGCCGGGTTATCACGGCGAGGCGCAGGATCTGGAGACCTTCCGCGAAGCCTGTGAGCGCATCGGTTACCCGGTGCTGCTCAAGGCCACGGCCGGTGGCGGTGGCAAGGGCATGAAGGTGGTCGAGGACGTCAGCCAGCTGGCTGAAGCCCTCGCCTCGGCGCAGCGTGAAGCGCAATCGTCGTTCGGCGACTCGCGCATGCTGGTCGAGAAGTACTTGCTAAAACCACGTCATGTGGAGATTCAGGTATTCGCCGATCAGCACGGCAACTGCCTGTATCTCAACGAGCGCGATTGCTCGATTCAGCGTCGGCACCAAAAAGTTGTCGAAGAAGCTCCGGCGCCGGGCCTCACGCCGCAATTGCGCCGAGCGATGGGCGAAGCCGCCGTGCGCTCGGCCCAAGCGATCGGCTATGTCGGTGCCGGCACCGTAGAGTTTCTGCTGGACGCGCGCGGCGAGTTCTTCTTCATGGAAATGAACACCCGGCTGCAGGTCGAGCACCCGGTGACCGAGGCGATCACCGGGCTTGATCTGGTCGCCTGGCAGATTCGCGTCGCTCGTGGCGAAGCGCTGCCGATCACCCAGGCACAGGTACCGCTCAACGGCCACGCGATTGAAGTGCGCTTGTATGCCGAAGATCCGGCGAATGAATTCCTGCCGGCCACCGGGCGGCTCGACTTGTACCGCGAATCGGCACAAGGGCCAGGGCGGCGCGTGGACAGCGGAGTCGAGGAAGGTGACGAGATTTCGCCGTTCTACGATCCGATGCTCGGCAAACTGATTGCCTGGGGCGAAGATCGCGAGCAGGCACGCTTGCGTCTGTTGAGCATGCTGGACGAGTTCGCGATTGGCGGCCTGAAGACCAATATCAACTTTCTGCGGCGGATCATCGCCCATCCGGCGTTTGCTGCGGCAGAGCTGGATACCGGGTTTATTCCGCGTTATCAGGAACAATTGTTGCCAGCGCCTTGCGCGTTGAGCGACGGCTTTTGGGAGACGGCTGCGCAGGCATTTGCGCAAGGTTTGCCGACGCGTGTGCGGGTGGATGATCCTGGTTCACCGTGGTCTTGCGCCAATGGTTTACGAGCAGGCTTGCCCGCGCAAATCACCTTGCATTTGAGCTGTGAGGGACAGGATCGAGCACTGACGTTGGGCGCGGCAGGCCAGGCTAAACTGCTCGGCGAAGCACTGGTCGTCGAACATGAGGGCGTGCGCCGCACATTGCGGGCGATTCGCCAGGGCGGCGCGTTGTATCTGGAGTGGGAAGGCGAGTTGCGGCGGATCGAGGCGTTCGATCCGATCACCGCCGTCGAAGCCAGTCACAGTCATCAGGGCGGACTGACCGCGCCAATGAACGGCAGCATCGTGCGCGTACTGGTAGAAACCGGGCAATCGGTTGAAGCAGGGGCGCAACTGGTGGTGCTCGAAGCCATGAAGATGGAGCACAGCATCCGCGCGCCGCAGGCCGGGGTGGTCAAAGCGCTGTATTGCCAGGAAGGCGATATGGTCAGCGAAGGCAGCGCTTTGGTTGAACTGGAAGAAGTGTGAAATCAGAGGATCGATCCTGGCCTTGAGCGAGGATCGATCCGATCAATAACGCGCCGTAGCCTGAACCACCACGCCGATAATCCGGCATTCCTCGGTGAGCAGGGTTTTCGGCCAGGTCGGATTGAGCGGCACCAGATAACGCTGACCGCCCTGTTCATCGAGTTTGCGGAAAATCGCTTCTTCGCTGTCCGGCCACTGGGCGATCACCAGCTTGCCAGGCACCGCCTCCAATTCCGGATCGACCAGAATCAACATGCCTTCGGCAATGCTCTGGCCGCTGGGCGCGGTCATCGAATCGCCCGTCACCGTTAGCCAGAATGCCGCACCCCGGGCGTGGTAATCCGTCAGTTCGAAACGCTGCTTCGCCGCTGTTCCGGCATAGCTCGCCGGATCGTCGCGCACCTCGCAGGGCGTGCGCCAGTCGCAAACCGGGTAGCGGAAGTACGGGTTGTACTTCTGCGCCAGCGGCATGTCGTCGTCCGGCGTGGGCTCAGGTTCGCGGATCACCAGGACGACTTCGAGGAAGTCCATCCCCAGCGCCTTGAGCACGCGGTTCATTTCCGTTACCCCGGGCTCGCGACGTTTGTTCAGCCAATGACCGATCCCACCCTGGGACATGCCGACGCGCTCTCCGAGCTCTGTTTGAGTGATTTTGAGTTCACTCATCTTGGCCTTGACCAACTCAATCCATTTATCCATGTGCCGCACCTTACGCGGACGTCTTCGACCAGCAAAACACATATTGTAGTATTTAAATCCTCGTCACAAATACAGGCGGTACTATCCTAGGGAAACGGACTTTCAATCGAACATGGAGTGGCTTTTCGTCATGAATATCAGTAGCAAAGACTTGCCCGATCTGCAGATCGATACCAGCTTCACTTCGCCCCAAGGCAATGCCGCCGCACAGCGGGCGCTGGACTACTACCTGAAACCGGCTGTTTCGGCGACCGAGCCGGATGAACGTTTCTTTGATGTAAAAGGCCATCTCAGCGGTGAGGAGGCACTGGTACATGCCTCGGATTTGCTGCGATGTGCAGCCGCTACGGCGTTCAAGGCTGCAGAAAACCTGCAAGGCACCAATCGCGACCTGGCGTTCTCAGTGGTGCACATGGTGGATATGGCACGGGCGATGGTCGACCATTCGATCGACAACGATGAAGTCACGGCGAGGAAGGTGCGCGCGGACAGGAAAGAATTTTCCCATCGCGCAGATAAAAACATTTGACTTGCAAATGATAATGATTATCATTGCAAGCAACTGGTCGCGAGATCAGTCGATGGACCAGAGACCTTAGGTCGGTCTTCTGGACTATCTCCTCATCAGGCTAATCACGGTTTTTGACCCGGCTTTTCGCCGGGTCTTTTTTTGCCCGTTTTTCGGGCTTGTATCTTCAGGCTAATGAAGTCTTTGGGTGCTGCAAATTCGATGGCGCGGATCATATCAAAAGGATAGCGATTGGCAAGCCGGGCCCGGCCACATCTGGCCAAACCATTGGCAATCAGCACTTGAGAATCAATCGCACACTCTCTAAGCTGCTGACGCGTCACGGAAGACGCCCCCGCTACACCCGCAATTCCCCTCGGTTTCGCCCCTGCCTGCGTGTAAAGTACCGGTCATAAAAATCATGTTCAGGAAGCGATTATGACCGTGGCCAAATCTTCGTTCGACATCAGCGCCAATTTCGACAGCGGCAATATCCAAGTCATCGACATCAGCAACCCGCTCAATCCGGTTCTGGCCATCCGCCCGGACACCCGCAGCGCCCATTTTCAGTGGTTCCACTTCAAGGCCAGCGGTCTGCATGTTCATCAGGAACACTGGTTTCGCCTGGTCAACGCCAGCCAATCCTCCTATAACAAAGCCTGGACCGGCTATCAGGCAGTCGCTTCCTACGACCACGTCAACTGGTTCCGCATTCCCACCAGTTTCGAAGGCGACAGCCTGCGTTTCTGCCTCGAAGCCGAACAGACCCACGCCTGGTTCGCCTATTTCGAACCCTACAGCCGTGGCCGTCACGACTGGCTGATCGAGCAGGCGCTGACCAAGGCGGGCACCGAACTGCTCGCGACCGGTAAAAGCGTCGAAGGCCGCGACATTCAATTGCTGCGCAAAGGCAGCGGCGCCGAAGGCCAGCGCAAAATCTGGATCATCGCCCAGCAGCATCCGGGCGAGCACATGGCCGAATGGTTCATGGAGGGTGTGATCGAACGTCTGGAACGCCAGGACGACCCGGTATTGAACAAACTGTTGGCCAGCGCCGACCTCTACCTGGTGCCGAACATGAACCCGGACGGCGCTTTCCACGGCCACTTGCGCACCAATGCCATGGGTCAGGACCTGAACCGCGCCTGGCAGAGCGCGAGTCAGGAAATCAGTCCCGAAGTGCTTTTCGTTCAGCAGCAGATGGAAAAGTACGGTGTCGATGCATTTATTGACGTACACGGCGACGAGGAAATACCCCACGTCTTCACCGCGGGTTGCGAGGGCAACCCTGGCTTCACGACGCGCATCGAAAAGCTCGAAGAGCATTTCCGCAGCCATTTGAAACACACCACCAAGGACTTCCAGACCCAGTACGGCTACACCCGAGACGAACCGGGTCAGGCCAACATGACGCTGGCCTGCAACAGTGTCGGGCAGAAATACGACTGCCTGTCGCTGACCCTGGAGATGCCCTTCAAGGATCACGACGATCATCCGGACAAGATCACCGGTTGGTCGGGCAAACGTTCGAAGCAATTGGGCAAGGACGTGCTGACCACCTTGGCTGACATGGTCGACAGCCTGCGCTGATCCCCTCGCCCGTTCCGACAAAGGATCGCAGCCCGCCTGCGATCCTTTGCCTTGCACGGTCAGCCGCGATCGCGCCCGCGCAACATGCTGTCGAGCACCTCATCACGACGTACCCAGCCATGAAACAGCGCTGCCGCCAGATGCAGCAGCACCGTCAGAAACAGCAGATACGCCAGATATCCATGGGCTTTGCGCAAAAACGCAAACAGTTGCGCATCGGCCGGCACAATCGCCGGCAAATGCAGCGAAGCCGTGAGCATCACTGGCTCGCCCGACGCGCTGATCATGGCCCAGCCGAGCAGCGGCAACACCAGCATCAACGCATATAACAGCACATGGGACGCTTTCGCCGCCAGCACCTGCCAGCCCGGTAAATCGTCCGGCAGCGGCGGCTGGCGCGTGGTAAAGCGCACCAGCAGGCGCACGATCACCAGCGCCAGAATCGCGATGCCCAGCGGCTTGTGCAGATGAATCAGCCATTCATGGCGAGAGGACACCGAGGTCACCATGCCCGCGCCGATAAACAGCATGGCGATGATCATCAGCGCCATCAGCCAATGCAGCAGACGCGCCAGTAGAACGAAATGAGTCGGTCGAGTGCTCATGGGCGAGCCTCCTGTCGGGCGGCGGGCAACTGGCTGACTTCGCTGGTGCGCCGCAGGTAGGAATCGGCGTAACCGGCAGAACGCGCGGCCAGTAAAGGATCTTCCGAGCCTTGAATCCCGGCCGGCAGCACCAGCGGGTCATAGTTGATATCGCGGCACTCGCCACTGAGTTGCGGCTGGGTTCGCTCCAGCACCAGCGTACCGGCGTTCAACACCTTGCGCTCTGTGGGCCAGGATTTGCTCGCATCGTTTACCGGGTCGTCGGCGTTGGCCAGGGTGATATTCAATTGAAAGCGCAATGGTGCGGCGGCGAGGCGTTGCACCAGATCTTTCTCGAGAAAATCGGCGCCTTCCGCTGCCGTTGCCCCTGCGGCGTCCCGGGCCAGCGGCGTCATGCTCCAGCGTACGGCCTGTTTTTTACCGTTGCCATCAACCAGATAGAACGCATTGACGCTGTTATAGGTTTCAGTGGCGTAGCTGGCTGAAGGCCTGGCAGTTTTAATCCAGGTCAAAAATGGCACGGCTTCGGGGTGCGCAGCAAAGAACGCCGGCACCTTCGTCGGATCAGGCTTGCCCGTGGCCGGATCCGGCGACTGCGCCTGCTGCAACTGATAGAACGCTTCAGGCGTGCCAACCGGGAACACCGGCATGCTGTTCATCCCGGTGCGCCACTGCTGGCCGTCAGCCTGAGTGAAGCGCAGCGCCAGACTGCGGATCGGCACGGCGCTGTCCGGCGCGTAGGGGCTGCCTGCCGGCAACGCGAAACGCCCCACCACCGGGGTTTGCGGCTGACTGAACACCTGTGCGGTGGAAAACGCTCGCGCCTCGCCGCTGCTCTCGAAATGGCCGATCACGCAGACACCCTTGGCGTGATTGCGCCGAAAACCGGGATGCACGCCGTTGTTCTTTTCCAGCACATCGACCAGCGCTTTTGGCGTCAGGCGTTGTGGGTCGAGGTTGCCATGCACGTAGGCAAACGCCCCGGCCACGGCGGCGACAATCACGCCAATGCCGCCCAGACGTAAAACCAGACTCGCAGCGCTCAGGGGCGGGCGCGGCGATCTGCCGGGCGGCGCAGTGTCGAGAGATGAGCGATCAACCATGAAAGACTCCAGGGCCATCGGCCGTAGGGAAAGGTGCTATGAGACGCACGCCTCGTAGGATTATTCCCCCTGTACTGTAGTTTCTTTCACCACACATGGAGCAAGTCGCATTGAGCCGATCAGGTCAGCTCAAAACGCGGTGCCCGCTTTTCCAGAAATGCCCCCATCCCTTCCTTTTGCCCCGGGGTGGCAAACAAGCCATGGAACACACGACGCTCGAACAGAATGCCTTCGCGCAACCCGGTTTCCATGGCACGGTCCACTGCTTCGCGGGCGGCCAATGCTGCGCTGCGCGGGAATTCGGAAATGCGCTGGGCAACAGCCAATGCGTGTTCCATCAGTTGCCCGGCGGCGGTCACTCGCGACACGAGTCCGGCCTGCTCGGCTTCCCGGGCACAGATCGAGCGCCCGGTCAGGATCATGTCCATGGCTTTGGCTCGACCGATCGCGCGTGTCAGGCGCTGGGTTCCGCCCATCCCGGGCATTACCCCCAAGGTGATTTCCGGTAAGGCAAACCGGGCGTCCTCTGCAGCCACGATCACGTCGCACATCATTGCCAACTCACAACCGCCGCCAAAGGCGTACCCTGCAACGGCCGCCACTTTTGGCGTCTTGAATGCGGCGAAAGCATCCCACCCGGCGAAATAATCCTGCTCGATCATTTCATGGCAGGTTTTTGCGTACATTTCCTTGATATCGGCACCGGCGGCGAAATACTCCGCCGTCCCGGTGATGACGAAACAACCGATGCCCGGGTCGTTATCAAGCCGTCGCAAGGTGTCCAGCAACTCGGTCATCAATTGCGTACTCAACGCATTGCGTGCGTGCGGGCGGTTCAACCGTATCACCACCACGCGTCCCAGTCGTTCAACCAACAAATTCATGTCATCACCTTCCTTGAGTAAAATATTTATTGCAGAGCCGAAGCGCCAACTCAGGAATCCCAGATCGCGCCATAGGCCGCGATGCCCCGCCCTTCCATCTCTTCAACGACGTGCCGGGTCAGCGTCTGATTGGAAATGCAGATCACTGCTTCCGCCCCCGATGATCGGACCGCCGCATACGCCAGCTTCACCAGATCAGGCTTGCCTGACACGGCGGTGTCCCAGATCAGGGCGTCGGGCTGCGCCGCGAGAATTTCATCCACCAATGAATCGCCATAGGTGTCTCGCGGGCTGCGAGTTGACCAGATCAACCGAATCGGCACCTGCGCCGCCAAAAGATGCGGCAGGACCGGGCCGATGCCACTGCCCGTGGCGACGTACACCACGGATTTGAACAATGTTTCGATGTGCGCGACGCCCGCAGTTGTGATGCCCTTGACCCAGACGTGGGTCGGCGGCTGTTCGATGAATGCGCCAGTCCAGTCACCTGCCCGGGAAATGATCAAGCGAAACCCCTCTTGGCCAGGTGCGGGGATATTGGCGAACGAGTGCCACTCCCACAGTGGACGGAGACTGACCGCCGTGGACGAACCGGCAAAAGGCGTGTGGTGGGTGAAGCGAACAATCGCCGCATGAGAAGACGGTGTGACCACGCTCACCGCTACCTTGCGCAAGAACAGCCACGGCGCTGCGATGCTCAAGGTCAAAACCGGCAACATCCAGAGCGAGGCCGAGCGCGACAGTACATCCGTCAGGGCCTGACCGGGATTGAGCTCAATAGCGAACAACAGTGTCATCGCCCAGAACATCGCCAGCGCCGCCCAACCGGCGAACCGGTGCGTGCGCTCGAATGCGTTGTGAAACCGCGCACGTATACCGGGAAGCGCCATGATGGCAACCAGCAACAGCAAGCCGAACAAACCGCTGCCAAGGCCGATCAGTGCCAGGGAAATCCCCCCGCGACCTGCGTAACGCTGCCAGATCATCGACCCGAGCAACACCGCAAACCAGGCAATGGCTGCCATTGCGCCACCGCTGTGCAGCCCGCCGAAGTGATAGACCTTGGCCAGCGAACGGCGAATCGACAGCGGCCACGTAGTGGGGACGCGGGTCACCAGCCAGAACAACAGGTTAATCAGGTACTGCTGGCGTATCAGGATCGCCATCGACAGGTTCGCCACCACCATCGCGGACAAGGCCGACAGATCGATACCGGACGAAGTCCACCACTGACCGGCGTTTAAGCCGTACCCCAGCATCGCGATGTTGGCGACAAACACCAGAACCACCAGGCGGTTGTAATGCGAGCATATCGGCAGCGTCCCCAGTCGCCGCCACCATGCACGTTTGGCCGGCAACTCGACGTTTGATTCGGCGCGGTTCATGCCATCACCTGCTCGGCATTGGCGATTGGCGCCTGATGCGCCAGCGCCCATTCGAGCAACAAGCGCTTGTCGATCTTGCCTCGCGACGTCAGTGGAATGTGATCCACAGCGAGGATCAGTGATGGCACGCAATAGTAAGCGAGTCGCTCTTCACAACAGGCGCGCGCCACTTCGATGTCGGTGCAAGCGGGATAGACGAATGCCACCAGATTTCGGTTATCGAGCTTCAGCGTCACTGCGCGCTGGCAGTTCGGGGCAGCTTCCAGCGCCGCTGACACTGAATCGAGCTCAACCCGGAAGCCGCGAACCTTGACCTGATCATCGACGCGGCCTAGATGCTCAAGCTCCCCCTGCGTCGTCCAGCGCCCCAGATCACGCGTGCGAAACATCAGACGCCCGTTTCCAAGAAACGGATCGGGCTGATAGCGTTCAGCGGTCAGTTCGGGGTTGCCCAGATAACCCGCCGTGACGCATTCGCCTCCGGCCCACATCTCGCCCTGCTCACCCGGCGCACAGAGTTGCCCCGCCTCGTCGAGCACATAAACCGTGTTGTTGGGGGTCGGCTTGCCAATCGTCAACGGCCCGCTGCCATGATAGTGCTGCATGGTGTTGACAATGGTGGTCTCGGTCGGCCCGCAGGCATTATAAAACGTGCAGAATGCCGACCAGCGCTCGGCCAGTGGTTGCGGGCATGGCTCACCGGCCAGCGCTACCACTTGCACCCGACTGCAGCGGGCCGGATCCAGCGTCGCGAGAATCGATGGCGTGGCGATGAGCACATCGCAGCGCTCGGCGGTCTGCGCGATATCCTTGCCGCGAATCAGCAGCGTGGCACCGTGCGTGAGGCATCCCAGCACCTCCCACGCCGACATATCAAATGCGATGTTGAGTATCTGGCCGACCTTCAATCCCGGCTTCATGCCGAGATCTCCGGGCGCAGTCAACAAGATGTTGCACAGATTTCGCTGAGTCACGCGCACGCCGTTTGGCAGCCCGGTAGTTCCGGAGGTGAACAGTACGAAACACACTGAATCAGGCGATGCATCCATGCTGCCAACGTTCGAATCGTCGCCGATGACACTTTGGTCACGGATAAATGCATCGAGGTGGATGCATTGTTGCTCCGCCGTCAGCGGCAAGCGTGGAGCCAGTTCCGACAAGGTCAGAACGACTCGCACCCGGGCGATGTCCATGATGTGACGCAGTTGCGCCGCTGGGGTAATACCGACGTGCTGTGGAATGTAGGCTGCCCCGATTTTCAGTACCGCGAGCATGCCCACCAGCATCGGAATCGAACGCTCCACGAACAGCGCGACGTGATCGCCCGGGACTACACCGTGACTGAGTAGTGTGGCGGCGAGCCGATTGGCCTGACGATTCAACTCGCCGTACGTGATGAATTCGCCCTGATGTTCGGCCGCAGTGGCCTGAGGCCGGGCGGCGGCCTGCGCTTCGATCGCACGGTGGATCAATGTCGCGTCCGGCGCGACCTGTGGACCGCAGCCGAAATGTTGCCACGCCATGGTTTGAGCAACGCTGGCAGGTTTTACAGTCGATGTTCTGCGCGCTGTGTTTACGCATGCTTGCATGGAATTTCCCTTTCTTGCACTCAAAGAATTTTTCCATTCGCGTTGTAACTCTGTTGCCTCGGCAAGGCCGGTCAGCAAACGCTCTGGACAATCGGGTTGAGCTGGGAAAACCGAATCCGTTACACGACCTACAAATTGCAGCGAACTATCCTACGAGCAAGGGTATAAAGACTTTCAGCTTTGCGCAGGGAATAACCTGCCTTGAGCAGCGTCTCGCCTGTGAACGCTGAATGGCGGTTCTGAGCGTCTCCCACTTTTTGAAGACCTGTGCATGAGCATTCTCGATGAACAATTGCGCGAACTGATCCCCCGAATGCGCCGCTTCGCCGTGTCACTGACGCGTAACAGCAGCAGCGCTGACGATCTGGTCCAGGCCAGCCTTGAACGGGCACTGTCGGCGTGGGGTGAGAAACGCGCCGAGGGCGATTTGCGTGCCTGGCTGTTCGCGATCCTCTACCGGCAATTTCTCGACGCGCACCGGCGCTCGCGGCGCTACGCGCGGATGCTGGAATTTTTCAGCGGGCGCGACGACGCCGAACCGTCGGTGGAACGCGCCGTGATCGCCCAGTCGACTCTGCAAGCCTTCGAACGCTTGCCCACCGAACAGCGCGCCCTGCTGCTGATGATTTCGGTTGAAGGCCTGTCCTATAAAGAGGTCGCCGAGATCCTCGGCGCCCCGATCGGCACCGTGATGTCGCGCCTGTCTCGCGCCCGCCAGGCGCTGCGGCAACTCAGCGACGGCGAAATCAGCAGCCCTTCTTTGCGGATACTCAAATGATCAGTCTGCCTCCCAGCGAGCGTGACTTGCACGCCTACATCGACCACCAGCTCAGCGACGCCGACCGGCGCGTGCTCGAGACCTGGCTGGCCAGCCACCCCGAGCAAGCGGCGCAGGTTCGCGCCTGGCAACGCGATGCCCAGCAGCTGCGCGCAGCGCTGAGTGGTGCATTGCAGCAACCGGCCAATCCGGCACTGGATCCGGCGACGATTCGCCAGCGTCGTCGCCACAGGTCACGTCGGCACCTGGCCAGCGCTGCGATGTTGCTGATCGCCGTGAGCCTCGGTGGTTTCAGTGGCTGGCAGGCGCGGGAAATGACCCTCGGGCGCCCCTCCCAGCTGCCGATGACCGACGCGTTGCAAGCCTATCGCCTGATTGCCCAGCAAGGCTTGCTGCCAGCGGATTACACGGTCGACGGCGAAGGCGATATGCAGCGTTGGCTTGACCGGTATTTCACCCGCGCCGGGCGCTTGCCGGATCTGAAAGCTGCCGGGTTCGAGCCGGTCAGCGGGCGCTTGCTCAGCACCGATGAGGGACCGGCGGCGATGGTCATGTATGAGGATGGCAACGGCCAGAAAGTGAGTTTCTACGTACGCCCGCCAGGGCCGAAAAACACCTTGCTGCCGCGCGGTTCGCGTAGCGACGGCGATCTGCAGGCTGATTACTGGTCGAGGCCGGGCTATAACTATGCGATGGTCAGCCCGAAGGATTCACCGGCGGCGCCGTTGCTCAAGCAATCGCCACCATTCTGAAACCGGCCCTGTAGGAGCTGACGAGTGCAACGAGGCTGCGATCTTTTGGCGGCCAACCCAAGATCAAAAGATCGCAGCCTCGTTGCACTCGTCAGCTCCTACATTGGGGATCGTGCATATTTCATGGAGCCGGCGCCCGAGGTCTGGTTAAACTTGGACTGCCGCGCTCCCGGTGGAGCCGGCTCAACCCACAAGGAGCCTGTCCCGCGTGCCCGCCCGACCGCCGAAACGATCACGCCTGAGCCAACGCTGGCCGGTGCTGCGCCGCCTGTTCGGCAAAGGTCTGCCCGCCAGCGTCGGGCACGATGTGCATGCCGCGACAATCCGCGATTACTTTCGCAACAAGGCCCACCGCCAGGGCTACACCCTCAGTCACAGCCAGCAGCAAGCGATCGACTGCATGGCGCAGCAGGCCAGCGTACTGCTCGGCGACAGCGGCCACACCGCCCCGAGTCTCTACCTGTACGGCGCCGTCGGGCGGGGCAAGAGCTGGTTGCTCGACGGTTTTTTCCAGGCGCTGCCCATCACGCGCAAACGTCGCCTGCATTTCCATCAGTTCTTCGCCCGGTTGCACGAAGGCATGTTCCGTCATCGTCAGCAGGAAGACGCCCTTGAAATCACCCTCGACGAGTTGCTCGAAGATTGTCAGGTGCTGTGTTTCGACGAATTTCATGTAAATGACATCGGCGACGCGATGCTCATCACGCGCTTGTTCAAGGCCCTGTTCAAACGCCGGATCATGCTGCTGGTGACATCCAACTATGCGCCTGAAGGGTTGCTGCCCAATCCCCTGTATCACGCTCGCTTCAAACCAGTGATCGAGCTGATCAACACGCGCATGCAAGTGATGGAAGTCGGTGGCGCGCACGATTACCGCACGCTCAACCGAAAGCACACGCATCAAGTGTTCACGCAAGGGCACTACGTATGGCCGGCCACACACGCCCAGCGTCAGGCTCTGAACCTGCCGGCGCAAGGTACGCCAGCGCTGCCCCTGGAGGTGGGTAACCGCCAGCTTCAGGCGCGGTTGTGCGAAGGCCGGCGAGTCGCTTTCACCTTCAACGACCTGTGCGAACAGCCGACGGCAGTCATGGATTACCTGCAGCTATGCCAGCGCTTCGACCAGTGGGTCATCGATGAGCTGCCGCTACTGGGCGAGTGTCCGATCGCCGTGCAACAGCGGTTCATCAACCTGATCGACGTGCTTTACGATCAGGACAAACACCTGATCCTGCTCGGCCGCCTGCCGCTGGGCCAGAGCCTGGAAGGCCACGCCATCGACCTGGCGCGTACGCGCAGTCGTTTGGGGCAATTGCAGGAAATTCACCAATCCAACTGACACCCTGCCCCCCTGTAGGAGTGAGCCTGCTCGCGATAGCATTCTTTCAGATACTGATAATGTGACTGACAAACCGTCTTCGCGAGCAGGCTCACTCCTACAATGACCGGGTGTGATTGCAACATCCCGCTCAATCCAGCATCCGCTTTGCCGTTATCATGTTGCCCATCCTCAGCGCCCCCGCGTCGCTTCACCGATCAATAGCGAAAACATCCATGCACACTCTTGCTCAACTACGCACTGGCGAACTGTCAGGCATCACACGGCTGGACCTGTCTTGCGGGCTGACCGAATTCCCGCGCGAGATTTTCGCTCTGGCCGACACCCTGGAAGTGCTCAATCTGAGCGGCAATGCGTTGCGCAGCCTGCCGGACGACCTGCATCGCCTGAGCCGATTGCGCGTGCTGTTCTGCTCCGACAACCAGTTCACGGAACTGCCGACCTGCCTCGGCCAATGCGCAGCGCTGACGATGGTCGGCTTCAAGGCCAACCGCATCGTCGACGTCCCCGCTGCCGCCCTGCCGATGCGATTGCGTTGGCTGATTCTCACCGATAACGAGATCGAAAGCCTGCCGGACGAACTGGGCGAACGCCCTGAGCTGCAAAAACTCATGCTCGCCGGTAATCGCCTGCACTCGCTGCCGCAGTCCCTGCGTCACTGCCATCGGCTGGAGCTGATCCGTATCGCCGCCAACCAGCTCAGCGAACTGCCACAGTGGCTGTTGACCTTGCCGAGCCTGACGTGGCTGGCCTACGCCGGCAATCCGCTGGAAACCGAAGCCGACGCCGCCGCGCTAGAGGCCACACCGCTGATCGACTGGTCGACCCTGCGCCTTGAACAACAGTTGGGCGAAGGCGCATCCGGGGTCATTTCCCGGGCCGTCTGGCAGCGCGACGATGGCGCAGCGCAAGCGGTGGCGGTCAAGCTGTACAAAGGTGAAATGACCAGCGACGGCTCGCCGTTGCACGAGATGAACGCCTGCATCACCGCTGGTTTGCACCCGAACCTGATCCGGGTCGAAGGACGCATCAGCGGCCATCCCGATCGGCAGCAGGGGCTGGTGATGCAGTTAATAGACCCGAGCTTTCGCAACCTCGCCGGACTGCCAAGCCTGGCCTCGTGCTCGCGAGATGTCTATGCCGAGGATTGCCGTTTCTCGGCGAACGTTGCCCTGCGCATCGCCAAAGGCATCGCATCGGCGGCGGGACATTTGCATCGGCAAGGCATTACCCATGGCGATCTCTACGGCCACAACATTCTGTTGAATGATCAAGGCGATTGTCTGCTGGGAGATTTCGGTGCGGCGTCGTTTCATGCCACCAGCGATGATGCGCAGACGCGCGCATTGCAGCGCCTGGAAGTGCGTGCGTTCGGTGTGTTACTGGGGGAATTGCTGGCGCGCGTCGACTCAGGGCTGAGCGTCGAGCGGCGGTTGATCCTGGAGGAACTGGAGCGGCGTTGCTGTCAGGCGCATGTGCTGGCGCGGCCGGGATTCGGCGAAGTCATTGAGGTTCTGGAAAACCTGTGATCACTGCGCGGTCAATCATGAGCAGGCTCGCTCCCACATTGGAATGCATTGCAAATGTGGGAGCGAGCCTGCTCGCGAAGAGGCCCTTGCTGACGCAACCAATCAGCCAGCCAGACCGACGAACATGTCTTGCACATCGTCGTGGTTGTCGAGGCCTTCGAGGAACGCTTCGACTTCGGCCATCTGCTCATCGCTCAAGCCGCTGACCGGGTTTTTCGGCTGGTAGCCGAGTTTCGCCGACAGCACGGTGAAGCCTTGCTCCGGCAGGGCTTTCTGCACGGCGTCGAGGTCAGTCGGGTCGGTCAGGAACAGCGTCGCACCCTCTTCACCCGCTTCGAAATCCTGAGCACCGGCTTCGATCGCGGCCATTTCCGGATCGGCGTCGGGGGTGTCCGGCGAGGCTTCGATCATGCCGACGTGGTTGAACATCCAGGCTACCGAACCGGAAGCGCCCAGTTGGCCCTTGCGGAACGCCACGCGGATTTCCGCGACGGTGCGGTTGATGTTATCGGTGACGCATTCGACGATCAGCGGTACCTGATGCGGGGCAAAACCTTCATAGGTCACGCGATGATACTGCACGGTTTCGCCCAGCAGACCGGCGCCTTTCTTGATGGCGCGATCAAGGGTTTCTTTCGGCATCGAGGCTTTTTTCGCCTGTTCGACCACCAGACGCAGGTGTGCGTTGGTGGCGGTATCGGCACCGTTGCGCGCAGCGATGGTGATTTCCTTCACCAGCTTGCCGAAGATCTTCCCTTTGGCGTTGGCTGCCGCTTCTTTGTGTTTAACCTTCCACTGTGCGCCCATTACTCACTCTCTTGATCTGTGGCGCCGAGACATCTATTGGCCGACGCGTGGCGGCAAGTTTATACGGCCTAAAGTCGGCAATCGACCAAAAAAATAACAGATGGAATCGACATCTTCACCAAAGCGTGTAGGGGGATTCTGAAAAGTGGCTTTGACATGACCATTCAGTCCGACGGTTTCGTACCCTTGAAACCCCGTATCGCCTGACAGGGCCTGCTCCAAAGCTCAATGACAAGGAAAGTCCGTTCACCCTTACTCTGATCGACAGCGGAATGCGTCTACCGGTGGTGCGGTTTCGCGGCGAGGAAGCGCTGAACCAGCCCTATCGGTTCGACATCGAATTGATCGGCCTGGCCCCGGCCATCGCCCCGGGCTCTTTGTTGCACAGGCCGGCCTTTCTGCGTTTGAGTGAACAGCGTGGTTTCCACGGCACGATCTCCAGCGCCAGTTGCGAACATCGCGGCTCACACCGGGTGGGCTATCGGCTGATTCTGGTGCCGTATCTGCAACAACTCGCACGAGCGCATAAACGACGCGTATTTACCCAACTGAGCGCACCGCAGATCATTCAACTGCTGCTGGAGGAGCACGCTCTGCCAGCCGACAGCTACCGCATCGAGATGACGGTGGGCCATTACCCGGCGCGGGCGTTTTGCATTCAGTACGAAGAAAGCGATCTGGCGCTGGTCCACCGGCTCTGCGAAGAAGAAGGCATCCACTATCACTTCGAGCACGGCTCTGACGGACACGTGGTGGTGTTCGCCGACGACAGCCTGAGCCTGCCGCAGACGCCGCTGGAGCTTGCGTTCAATGCCGATGATCAACCGCCGTCGCCCTGCGTCAGCGTTCTGTATCAACAGCACCGCGCGGCGCCGGTGCCGGTGCTGCAGGCGGTGCGCAATCGTGGTCAGCAGACCAGCTACGATGATGCAGCCAACGAAGCCTCCCCGCAGCTGCCGATGCCTGCGCGATCACTCGAGCGCCTGCACGCCGAACAACGCAGCCGTCGTCATCTGCAGCGACAACGCTGTCAACTGCGCTCCATTCACGGCCGCAGTGATTGCCGCGATCTGCTCAGTGGCCGTTTGCTGCTGGTGGCGGACCACCCGATCCATCACTTCAACGAACAATGGCTGATCAGCGCGGTGCGTCATCATGGCCAGCACCCGTCAATACTTGATCCGGCTCCCACTGTTCATCGCTATCACAACGACTTCACCGCGCAACCCTGGTCAAGCGAGTTCCGTCCGCCACTCAAACAGGCACGGCCGAATGTTGCTGGTTATCACGTGGCGCGCGTTGCGGGCGCACCCGGGCAGCCAGCGCAAGTGGATGAAAACGGATGCCTGGCTGTGACCTTGTGGCCGGCAGAGGATAAAGCTGACAGTGACGCCCTGTGGTTGCCGATCGCCATGAGTCGGCTCAACCGCCCTGTCGCCATCGACGAGTTGCCTCGCGCCGGCAGCGAAGTGTGGGTCAGTTTCCTCGACAGCGATCCGGAGCGACCGATTATTTGCCTCGGCCAGTCGCGCCAGCCACCGGCACGCGAGTCGGAACCAGCACGCGACAGCCTGCTGCTCGACTGGCTGATCAACCGCGCCGAGCATTAGTCGGCGGCCTGCTCGTCGTTCAGGCCGGGGCCAGATCGAGGAATGCCTGAATCAAGCGCAACCCGCGCCGCCGCTCCATGCAGCCGATCATGTGCCGATTCACCAGTCCTTGCCCGGCAATCGGGATCGCCACCACTCGCGGGTCGTGACTGACCTCCACCGATGACACCACACCGATACCCAACTGCGCCGCAACCGCCTCGGTCACCGCCTCGCGGCTGTCCAGTTCCAGCAGCACCCGCGGCTGAATCGATGCCTGCGCGCACGCCTGGTCAAACGTGCGGCGGGTGATCGAGCCCGGTTCGCGCAAGACCATGATCACCTTATCCAGCTCCTGGAGTTTCATCTCACCAGAGCGCGTCGCCCACGGATGCGCGGCCGGCACCAGCGCGCAGATCCGCGACTCGCTCAGTGTTTGCAGGTGCAGCCCCTTGCGCGGCTCGACTTCGGTCAGCACCGCGACGTCCGCATGCTCCGACAACAGTGCCGCCAGGGTTTCCTGCGCATTGCCCAGACGCAGATTTACAGTAACCCCCGGATAACGTGCGCGCAGACTCGCCAGCATCGGCATGACCAGGTGAGGGCCATCCGCCGCCACCTCCAGCCGTCCGCTCAACAGCTGCCGATTGGCCTCGAGCAGGGTCTGGGCTTCTTCGGCCAGGCCAAACATCGCGCGCGTGACCGCCGCCAGTTTACTGCCCTCCTCGGTCAGCTCCACCCGTCGGGCGGTGCGCCGCAACAGGGTGATCTGGTAATGCTCTTCCAGCGCTTTGATGTGCCCGGTGACTGCCGGTTGGCTGATGAACAATCGCGCGGCGGCGCGGGTGAAGCTGCCTTCGCGGGCCACGGCATCGAAGGCACGCAGCTGAAACAGGTTCATGAATAACTCTCACTGATGGCTGGCATAACAACAAACAATTTGATTGATGCAACGGCGAATTGCAACGTATGCCCCATAGCTTCATCCCCCAGTGTTTCCCAAGGACACCCGAATGAGTATCGCCGCACCGCTTCTGCTCACCCCCGGCCCGTTGACCACTTCGGCTCGCACCCGCCAGGCGATGATGGTCGACTGGGGTTCGTGGGATGAACGCTTCAACCAACTGACCGCCAGCGTCTGCGAGCAATTGCTGGCCATCCTCAACGGCGCTTCCAGCCACCACTGCGTGCCGTTGCAGGGCAGCGGCACCTTCGCCGTCGAAGCCGCTATCGGTACGCTGGTGCCGCACAACGGCAAAATTCTGGTGCTGATCAACGGCGCGTACGGCAAGCGTCTGGCGGCAATCTGCGCGGTGCTCGGTCGCGCGTACAGCACCTTCGACACCGCCGAAGACCAACCGACCACCGCCGCCGACGTCGACCGCCTGTTACGCGCCGACCCTGACGTCACTCACGTCGCGCTGATCCACTGCGAAACCAGCACCGGTATTCTCAATCCGCTGACGGAGATCGCCGAAGTGGTAGCCGAGCATGGCAAACGCCTGATCATCGATGCCATGAGCTCTTTCGGTGCACTGCCGGTGGATGCGCAAAAAGTACCGTTCGACGCGTTGATCGCCGCGTCCGGCAAATGTCTGGAAGGCGTGCCGGGCATGGGTTTTGTCTTTGTCCGCAAAGAATCGCTGGCCGCAGCCGCCGGTAACTCGCACTCACTGGCGATGGATCTGCACGACCAGCACGCCTACATGATGAAAACCGGGCAATGGCGCTTCACCCCGCCAACCCACGTGGTCGCGGCGCTGCACGAAGCACTGCTGCAATACCGCGAGGAAGGTGGTCTGCCGGCGCGGCATGCGCGTTATGTCGCCAACTGTCAGGCGCTCATGGAAGAGATGAACAAACTTGGCTTGCGCAGCTTTCTGCCCGCGACGATTCAAGCGCCGATCATTGCCACGTTCCATGCGCCGAACGATCCGCGTTATCAATTCAAGGACTTCTATGAACGGGTCAAAGCCAAGGGTTACATCCTCTACCCCGGAAAACTGACCCGGGTTGAAACCTTCCGCGTCGGCTGCATCGGTCACGTCACCCCGGAGCAAATGCGCATGGCCGTGGCAGCGGTGGGCGAAGTGCTGCGCGAGATGGAAGTGCTGGAAATCTGAGCCCCACCAAAAATCCCCCTGTAGGAGTGAGCCTGCTCGCGATGAGGTCAGATCAGTCGACGAAGATGCTGAATGATCAACCGCTATCGGGAGCAGGCTCACTCCTACAGTTTGAATGTATTGCCAATTCAGGAATTGATTGCCATGAACTATGTAAATCCGGCCAGGCTGCAAGCCGCGATCCTCGACTGGGCCGGCACCGTGGTCGATTTCGGCTCGTTCGCGCCGACGCAGATTTTCGTCGAAGCCTTCGCCGAGTTCGACGTGCAGGTGTCCATTGAAGAAGCCCGTGGCCCGATGGGCATGGGCAAGTGGGATCACATCCGCACCCTGTGCGATCAGCCGCAAGTTGCCGAGCGTTACCGCAAAGTCTTTGGCCGTACGCCGACCGACGATGACGTCACCGCCATCTACAACCGCTTCATGCCCCTGCAGATCGAGAAGATCGCCGAGCACTCGGCATTGATCCCCGGCGCGCTGGACACCATTGCCCACCTGCGCGAGCAAGGGATCAGGATCGGCTCCTGCTCAGGTTACCCGAAGGCGGTCATGGACAAAGTCGTCGAATTGGCTGCCATCAACGGCTACGTCGCCGACCACGTGGTCGCCACCGACGAAGTGCCGAACGGCCGCCCGTGGCCAGCGCAGGCTCTGGCCAACGTGATAGCCCTGGGTGTCGATGATGTTGGCGCATGCGTGAAAATCGACGACACCGTGCCCGGCATTCTCGAAGGACGCCGAGCCGGGATGTGGACGGTCGCGCTGATCTGCTCGGGCAACGCGCTGGGCCTGGACTACGAAGCTTTCCGCGCCCTGGACAGCGATGAACTGGCCAACGAACGCGAGCGCATTCGCGCGTTGTTCGAAGGTTCGCGTGCGCATTACATGATCGACACCATCAGCGATCTGCCGCCAGTGATCGCCGATATCAACAAGCGTCTGGCCGCCGGTGAGATGCCGCAAAACGCTTGAGTCTGAAAACCAAAACACCGCTGATCACAACCAATCAGCGGTGTTTGTTATTCGCCTGAAAATCAGGACACCATCAAAAACCATTTACTGCGAAACCAAGTTACCCTCTGCATCGTACGCAAGACCGTCAGGATGTTTTACGCTGCCATCCGGCAACTGCTCAGTTCCATCTTCCCAGACAATACGACCGTCCGGGTATTCAATAGTATTGTCCGGCCAGATGATCCGGCCATCCGGATACTTAACCCTGCCATCTTCATATTGAATAATGCCATCGGGACGGGTGATTGAAGTTTTATCAACGTCAACTACGCTGCCGTCGGACAATGTGGTCGAACCATCGCTATTAACTGTCGCACCAATCGTCTGGATCAGCGCTATCAGGGCCACCGGATCGACATTGACGTTGATGGTCGGCCAGGGCATTGGTGGACGCTTGGCGTCGACCGGAGCGGTTGGAGTGGTCGGGGCCACTGGTTTGGTTGGCGCAACCGGCTTGGTCGGCGCAACCGGCTTGGTCGGCGCTACTGGCTTGGTCGGAGCAACCGGCTTGGTCGGCGCTACTGGTTTGGTTGGCGCTACTGGTTTGGTTGGCGCTACCGGCTTGGTCGGCGCAACCGGCTTGGTCGGCGCAACCGGCTTGGTCGGCGCTACTGGCTTGGTCGGCGCTACCGGCTTGGTCGGAGCAACCGGCTTGGCAGGGGTGACTGGCTTTGTCGTCGTGGTAGTGGGGCGAGGCTTGCGAATCGGACTTTTCATATTCATATTCCAATTAATAAAAGATAATTTAAATCTTCAAAAGCAACTAAAGACCGCCAGACAATAATCAGCACAACCAGACTTATCAAATCAAAAGCAAACACAAAATATAAACAACATGACGTTACGCCAAGCAAGAAAACGCACAGCAAAACTTTAAGTAACGAACAGCACACCGGGCATTGAATATTGAGGATCATTGCAACAAACATCACGCCCTTCTGGTAAAAACTCAGGAACGTTTTCAGTAAAAACTACGTAGTGCGCGATGACACCCTGTTGCGAAAGATGCCCGGACGCGGTTGAGCCTTACGGCGCTGCGACAAACCCGCGTCGCCCTTGCAGACCGCCCGTGTGGATGAAAACAAGACGAGTGCCGACGATAAATCCGCCTGAGTCGACATGCTGTTTGAGCGCCAGCAATGCCTTGCCGGTATACAGCGGGTCCAAGGGGATGCCGCTGACAAGCTCGGTGTGTTCGATAAAGGCCAGCAATGTCGGATCAACCTTGGCAAAACCGCCACGGCTGGCGTCGATCAGTTGATAGTGCGCAGAACGCTGGCCGGCCTGTTTGAGGATCGAGTCGATGTTCGGTGCTACACCGTGATCGTCCGGCACCGCCAGCGCGCCGTACAGCGAGCGTCCGCCATCCTCGGCGAGGGCCAGCCCGGCCAACGTCGTGCCGGTGCCACAGGCCAGCCACCAGGCATGGAAATCCTCCCAGCCCAGGCTTGCCAACTGCGCATCGACCTGCTGCGTGATCGCTATGCAACCCTGCGCGCCAGGTAATCCACCACCGCCCTCGGGCACTGGGTGCAGATTTGGATATTGCGTCTGCCATTGTGTCCAGAATCCCGGCTCGTGCCGCGCGCGGTAGCCGCCGTAACCCAGCCACTGCAAGTGCATGCCGAACGCTTGCAGATCCTGCACCGTCGCCGTGTCCTGCGGGTGTCCGCGCAGCAGCCCTACGGTTTTGAATCCCAGCCGTTTGCCCGCCGCCGCCAGCGC
This sequence comes from Pseudomonas sp., assembly GCF_035554175.1. Taxonomy (GTDB): domain Bacteria; phylum Pseudomonadota; class Gammaproteobacteria; order Pseudomonadales; family Pseudomonadaceae; genus Aquipseudomonas. The sequence continues at coordinate 346,375 of NZ_DATMIV010000010.1, forward strand.
GTGCAGATGATTGGAATGCGCACCGCCGAGGCTGATGATGCCTTCGGTACCGGCACGCTCAGCGGCTTTGAGGTGTTCGAGGAGTTTGAACCACTTGTTGCCGCTGATCAGCGGATCGATCTGGTCGAGACGCAGGATCGCGACTTCGACACCGGCGGCTGTCAGCCAGTGCAGATGCAGGCGTTCGAGGGGAGCCTGGGGGAGCCAGTCGGGGGAAGGTAAAAGCATGAGCACTGCATGATCTGGAAAAGACCACATACTAGTAGGAGCTGCCGCAGGCTGCGATCTTTTGATCTTGCTTCTACATCAAGGAATCAAAAGATTGCAGCCTGCGGCAGCTCCTGCGGAATGTGTCTACAACTCTGCCGCCAGCCGCGAACCCTGATTGATCGCCCGCTTGGCATCCAGCTCCGCCGCCACATCGGCGCCGCCGATCAAGTGCACGTTTTGCCCGGCCGCGACCAGGCCATCGTGCAGCTCACGCAACGGATCCTGCCCCGCGCAGATCACGATGTTGTCCACTGCCAGAAGCTGCGGCTCGCCGCTTTCGCCGATACGAATGTGCAGGCCCTGATCGTCGATGCTCAGATATTCGACGCTGTTGAGCATCTGCACCTGCTTGTTCTTCAAACCGGTGCGGTGAATCCAGCCGGTGGTTTTGCCGAGACCGTCGCCGACCTTGGTTTTCTTGCGCTGCAGCAGGAACACCTCGCGGGCCGGTGCATGGGGTGCGGCTTTGATTCCTGCTACACCACCACGGGCCTCCAGTTGCGCATCGATGCCCCACTCTTTCCAGAACGCCGCGCGATCCAGACTGGTGGCCACACCTTGATGGACGAGGAATTCCGACACGTCGAAACCGATCCCGCCGGCGCCGATCACTGCGACTCGCTTGCCGACCGGTTTGCGCTCGAGGATCACATCCAGATAACTCAGCACCTTGGCATTCTCGATGCCGGGGATCACCGGCACACGCGGGGCAATGCCGGTGGCGAGAATGATTTCGTCATAACCGCCTTCAACCAGCTTCGCCACATCGACGCGGGTGTTCAGGCACACCTCCACATTCGTGGTTTGCAACTTGCGCTTGAAATAACGCAGGGTCTCGAAAAATTCTTCCTTGCCCGGGACGCGCTTGGCGATGTTGAACTGCCCGCCGATTTCGCTGGCCGAATCGAACAGGGTCACCTGATGACCGCGCTCGGCGGCCACGGTAGCGGCAGACAGACCGGCAGGGCCGGCGCCGACCACGGCAATTTTCTTGATCTGCTGAACCGGCAGGTAGTTGAGTTCGGTCTCGTGGCACGCACGCGGGTTGACCAGGCAACTGGTGAGTTTGCCGCCAAAAGTGTGGTCGAGGCACGCCTGGTTGCAGCCGATGCAGGTGTTGATTTCATCAGCGCGGCCCTCTGCTGCCTTGTTGACGAACTCTGGGTCGGCGAGGAACGGACGCGCCATCGAGACCATGTCGGCATCGCCTTCGGCCAGAATCTGCTCGGCGATTTCCGGGGTGTTGATGCGGTTGGTGGTGATCAGCGGAATGCTCACCGAACCGCGCAATCTGGCCGTGACCTTGCTGAACGCGGCACGCGGAACCTTGGTGGCGATGGTTGGAATCCGCGCTTCGTGCCAGCCGATACCAGTGTTGATGATCGTCGCGCCGGCCTGCTCGATGGCCTTGGCCAGCGTGACGATTTCGTCCCAACTGCTGCCACCCTCGACCAGATCGAGCATCGACAGGCGGAAGATAATAATGAAATTCGGCCCCACCGCTTCGCGTACGCGGCGGACGATTTCCACCGGCAGGCGCATGCGGTTTTCGTAGCTGCCGCCCCAACGATCAGTGCGGTGGTTGGTGTGGGCGGCGAGGAACTGGTTAATGAAATAACCCTCCGACCCCATGATCTCGACGCCGTCATATTCGGCGGACTGCGCCAGTACCGAGCAGGTGACGAAATCGCTGATCTGCTTTTCGATGCCCTCTTCGTCCAGCTCTTTGGGCTTGAACGGGTTGATCGGCGCCTGGATCGCGCTCGGCGCTACCTGTTTCGGGCTGTAGGCATAACGCCCGGCGTGGAGGATCTGCATGCAGATCTTGCCGCCCGCCTCATGCACCGCGCGGGTGACGATGCGGTGCTTGAGCGCTTCCTCTTCACTGGTCAGTTTGGCCGCGCCCGAGTACACGCCGCCCTCGTCGTTCGGGCCTATGCCGCCGGTGACCATCAGGCCGACGCCGCCACGGGCGCGTTCGGCGAAATACGCCGCCATGCGTTCGAAGCCACCCGGTTTTTCTTCCAGACCGGTGTGCATCGAGCCCATCAGGGTGCGGTTGCGCAGCGTGGTGAATCCCAGATCCAGCGGGGCCATCAGGTGCGGGTAATGAGCGGCGGTCATCGGTAACTCCACAACGAGCGATCACGGAAAAGTTGCGGGAGCTCTGCGTCCCCCGTCAGTCATGTTCGACAGACTAAGAGTCGCATCGCTGGCACTCAATGACCGTAACTGACAACTTATTGATCCAAATGCACAGCGGCTCTTGGCAACCCGATCCATGGGCCCTACCCTAGTCGCCACACCCTGTACCCGGCTGTTGTTGGTTTTCATGCGCAAACTTCTGTATCTGTTTTTCTCCATGGCCCTCGTTGCCGCCCTGACCACCTACGCCATGTGGGCGGCAGACCGGCCGGCGGGGCATTACCTCTCGGATCTGCGCATCAAGCTCGCCGTCGATCAGGGCACGCCCGCCGACCGTGGCAATCTGCTGGGCATCCAACCCGAACTGTTTCCCACCGATTATCAAAGCCCGGCGCGCCTGCACCGCAAACTCGCGGCTTATCTTCAGCAGGCTCGCGATCAGGGCCTGCTCAATGACAAAACCGTGGTGGTGTTGCCGGAACACGTCGGCACCTGGCTGATGATCAGCGGCGAAAAAGACGAGCTGTATCAGGCGCCTACCCTGGCAGAGGCGATGAACTGGCTCGCGGCAAGCAACCCGTTGCTGTTCGCCCGAGCCTGGCTCAGTGCCAAAGGCGAACAGCGTCTGGACGACGCCCACCTGCGGATGAAATCGACGACCATGGCCGAGGATTATCAAGCGCTGTTCGGCGGTCTGGCCAAGGAGTTTCAGGTCACCCTGGTGGCCGGTTCCATCGTTCTGCCGGAGCCGAGCATTCGCGACGGTCAGCTCAAACCCGGCAGCGGCGCCCTGTTCAACAGCAGCGTGGTATTTGGCCGCGACGGCGCGCCGCTCGGCCAGCCGCAACGGCAGATGCACCCGATCTTTGCTCAGCAAGGTGTAATTCAGGCCGAGGACAAGCATGCCATCCAGGTCGTCGACACTCCGGCCGGACGCCTCGGCATCCTGATCGGCAGCGATAGCTGGTATCCGGGCAACTACCGCACGCTCGACGAGCAAGGCGCGCAACTGGTGGCTGTGCCGGCGCAAGTGATTGGCCAGGGCGCCTGGGACAAGCCTTGGCGCGGTTACAAGGGTTCGAGTACGCCGGGGTCGGTCAGCCTCAGGCCCGGCGACCTCAGCGAAGGTCAGGCCTGGCGTCGCCTGACCCTCACCGCGCAACCGCCAGGCAGCCGTGCCATTGCCGGCATCAGCGTGTTCATGCGCGGGCAGTTCTGGGACAAACCGAGCACCGGCAGAAGCTTCCTCAGCCACAACGGCCAGCAATTTGCCGATGGTGAGGCCCGTGGTGCGCGACTGTTGAATGTCTGGCTGTAAACCATGAAGCCGCAACCGATGCGCCTTGGGGATCTGTCGGTAGGCTTCGTGCACAGCCTTGCCGATGCCGTGCGTAGCCACGACGCTGATCCGCTGCCGCTATTGGAGCAATATGGCCTCGATACCGCGCGACTGGCAGAGGCCGGGGCGCGCCTGTCGATCCCGCGTTACATGCGTCTGGGCCATGCGGCCATCCAACTGACCGGCAACCCGGCCCTGGGCCTGCGCATGGGGCGGATGATCCGACTGAATCAGGCAGGTCTGGCAGGCATTACCGCCGCACAAGCGCCCACGGTGCGCGAGGCGGCCCGTTGCCTGACCCGCTTTGAACCGCTTTACGGTTCCAACTATCGTGGGCAGTCCAGCTTTCACGAAGACGCCGATGGCGCCTGGCTGCGCTTCTACTCGATCAGCCCCTACAACGCTTATAACCGCTTCGTGGTCGACTCGATCCTTGCCGGCTGGCTGCAACAGTTGTCGAGCCTGTGCGGTAAATCGCTGCGCGCCGATCGAATCGAAATCGAGTTCGAAGCGCCGGACTACCGCGACGCCTACTCAGTGCTCGGCGATTGTCCGATCCAGTTCAGCGCCGAACGCAATCAACTGCGCCTGAGCCTGAACAGCCTCGCCCTGCGCAATCCCGAACACTGCCCGAGCACCTGGCGGCATCTGCTGCAACTGTGTGAGAGGGAACTGGAACAGCTGACCCGTACGCGCAGCCTGCGTGAACGTATTACCCAACTGCTCGGCCCCTTGCTCAATGGCGGCCGTGAGCCGGATCTGGAAGAAGTCGCTGCGCGCCTGAAACTGCCAACCTGGACCTTGCGACGCAAACTCGCCGAGGAAGGCACGCAATTTCGCGCCATCCTCAATGACACACGCCGAGACCTGGCGATGACCTACATCCGCGATACCGAACTGGCGTTCGGTGAAATCGCCTATTTGCTGGGCTTTGCCTCAGCCGAGGCGTTCCAGCGCGCATTCAAACGCTGGAGCAGCCAGACGCCCGGAGAGTTTCGTCGCAGCCATCGTACGGGAGGTTGAGCTGCAAGCGGGAGCGAAGCACAACCGAAAGCTTGAAGCTTGAAGCTTGAAGCTTGAAGCTTGAAGCCTGAAGCCTGAAGCTCAGAGTTCGGTTGCGTCGTCAGCCGGCTCTGGTTGGTCCAGCTCAAAGGCCTGGTATTCGAGCAGTTCTTCCTGATACTCATCCATCGTAAAATCCCCCAAACCACTCGCTATGAAAACGGCCTGATCAATCGACCTGTGCCCCGAGCATAAAGTGCCCGTGTGAAGGAAAAGTGAAACACCGCCTTCATGAATAAAACGTAGCAGGCGCTGGGGGATTTATCGCGGCCATGATGTCGCAGGAATGTAACCACATCTTTTATGCCAACCAGGAAACCACTGTGGGAGCGAGCCTGCTCGCGAACGCGATGGGTCAGTCTAATAATCTGTCGACTGATACACCGCGTTCGCGAGCAGGCTCGCTCCCACAGGGCTTCTCTGAAGTTACTGGCCCGACGCAGGCATCGCCTGAATCGGCTCGGACGGTGGCGGAATATCCGGATTGGTCGGCGGCGTGATGGTCTCGCTGGCCGGCGCTGGCTGTTCAACGGGCGCAGGTGCGATTGGCGCCGGCTCCGCTGGCGGCGCGACCGGCTCCGAACTGACTGGCGCGGCTTCAGCCGGGGCTGGCGCAGGCTCTGCAGCAGGCGCAGGCGTTGCCGTCGGTTCCGCTGCAGGTGTCGGCACCAGTGGCGCAGCAGCCGGTGCAGGCGTCGCCTTCGGCTCCGGCACGCCGAGGTCGGTTTTCGGTTTTTCTTCAATGTGCGCAGCCTTCTTCGCATCGGCGGGCAGGAACTGCTCCACCAAGGTGAAGAAACGCTCGTAGAACTTCTGTGCAGTGACCGTCTCGCTCGCCACTTTGACCATCGAATCGTCAGAAGAGCCGATCGGCATCGATACAGAACCCAACACACCCACCCCAAGGCTGGCCGAGTTGTTGGTCTTCTTCAGCGCATAACGATCCTGCAGGGCGTTGGCGAACACCGTCGCATGATGCCCGGCGCTGCCGTCTTCGGCGCAGACCACGTTGAAGCTGATCTCGAGGTGCGTCTCACCGGTCTGCTGGAAACTCTTGTGACCACTGACCAGTTTCGGATCACTGCTGGTGATGATATAGCCCTGGCTGAGCAACGCACGCCGGGCCGCTTCGCAACTCGCGGCCTCGGTCACCGGGTAATTGCGTGAAAAGGTACCCGAGTCATCGAAGTTCTCATGCTCATAAATCGGCTTGTCCTTCGAACAACCGGCCACCGCCGTCAATAACAGCGCCAGCCCGACAACACGCATGGGAGTGGAAATCAACATTGAACATCCTGAGGGAAAACAGTCCGGGGCGTATTGTGCAACAGATCGCCGCCCCATGGCGTATGGAATAGTGTCAAGCATCGGTTACAACTTTACCGGCCATGTTCGACAGGGAAAAGCCGCGCCGACAAATGATCGATCAGCGCACGCAATTTCGCCGTAGCCTGTCGGCTCGATGGCCACAATACCCAGAACTGTCCGGCGTGCTCGACATGCTCATCGAGTACCCGGCGCAAGCGACCCTGGCGCACCGCTTCGCGCACCATGAAATCCGGCAGACAGGCAATGCCCATCCCGGCCAGCACTGCATGCTGCACCGCCTCGATCGAAGTACTCAGCAGGCGCAGCGGCAGCACTGGTTCAGGCGCCCCCTCTGCGCGGCGCAACGGCCAGGCTTCCAGTTTGCCGGTAGCATGAAAGGTGTGGCGCAAACAGGCGTGATCGGCCAGATCGCCCGGGGTACGCGGTTCGCCCCGCAGTTGCAGATACTCGGGGCTCGCCACCAGCACCAGATGAAACTCGCCCAACGGCCGCGCCATCAGCCGTGAATCCTTGGGTTTGCCGGTGCGAATCACCGCGTCGAAACCCTCATCAATGACATCGACCATGCGGTCGGTGAGGTCCAGATCCAGTTCGATGTGCGGGTACAACGCCATGAATTCGGTCATCACCGGCATGACCAGTTCGTGCACCTGAGGCAGGCTGATCCGCAGCCGGCCGTGGGGCGTCGAGGCGGCATTGCACAACTCGAACTCCGCCGCCTCGACCTCTGCCAGAATTTTGCGGCAACGCTCAAGAAACAATGCGCCTTCCGAGGTCAGGGTGATACTGCGGGTGCTGCGGTTGAACAAGCGTACGCCAAGCCGCGCTTCCAGCCGCGCGATGCTCTTGCCGATCGCTGACGATGACACTCCTTGCAAGCGTCCCGCCTCAGTAAAACTGCGAGTCTCGGCGACCTGCACAAACACTGAGATGTTGCCCAGGCTATCCATTGACACCTCCGATTAGCGACATCCGTGTCCGATATGTTCGGAACCCTAACCTGTTTTTCCGCAATACGCAGCGCCCTACCCTGTGTTTCTCGACATTGATCACGATAGGGACGCAGCAACATGACCGACGCACATCTCACTTCCTCAGCGCTTGCGCAGCCGACCGAAAACCGCGAACGCCTGCCCTATGGCGCCCTGCTGGCGCTGGCCACGGCAGGTTTCATCACCGTCATGACCGAAGCGATGCCAGCGGGTTTGCTGCCGCAAATGAGCGCCGGTCTGAACGTATCCCACGCCCTCATCGGCCAATTGGTCACGCTTTACGCCCTCGGCTCGATGCTCGCAGCGATCCCGCTGACCATCGCCACCCGTGGCTGGCGCCGCAAACCATTGTTGTTGACCGCGATTGCAGGCTTCGCCGTGGCCAACAGCATCACTGCCGTGTCCGAGCTGTACTGGCTGACCCTGAGCGCACGTTTCATCGCCGGCATCTTCGCCGGCCTGCTCTGGGCACTCCTGGCCGGCTACGCCAGCCGCATGGTCGCTCCCCATCTGCAAGGCCGCGCCATCACCGTCGCCATGCTCGGCGCGCCCCTGGCGCTATCCCTCGGAATACCTGCCGGAACGCTACTGGGAACCATGGTGGGCTGGCGCCTGAGCTTTGCCATCATGACCGCGCTGACCATAGCGCTGGTGATCTGGGTGCACCTGCGAGTCCCGGACTTCGCCGGCGAACCTGAAGGAAAACGCCTGCCCTTGCGTCAGGTATTCACCCTGCCCGGCATACGATCGGTGCTGTTTGTGACCTTGTCCTACGTCGTGGCGCATAACCTTCTGTACACCTACATCGCACCGTTCCTGCAACCCTCCGGTCTGGCTTCGGACGTTGATCGCGTACTCTTGGCGTTCGGCCTGGCGTCAGTGCTGAGCCTGTGGATCGTCGGCAGCCTGATCGATCGCTGGTTGCGTGAACTGGTACTCGGGAGTGCGGCACTATTCCTGCTCGCGGCGACAGCCCTGGCGCTGTGGCGCGCATCGCCCGGCGTGGTTTACGCAGCCGTTATCGTCTGGGGACTGGCATTCGGCGCAATGCCCTCCCTCCTGCAAACCGCCTCAGCGAAAACCGCCTCCCAAGCCGCCGACACAGCACAATCGATGCTGGTGACACTCTGGAATGTCGGTATTGCCGGCGGCGGACTGGCCGGCGGATTGATGATGGGGAATGTCGGCGTCGGGGCATTTCCGTGGATTGTTGCGGGGTTGCTGGTGTTGACGTTGTATGCGGTGGTGATGGCCAAGGGGCATGGGTTTGCGGCGGGGCGGTGAAACCTTTCAGAAACATGACAAACCTCGATCTGTGCGACCTGTAGGAGATTGGTTGACACGCGTGTCGCCTTCGCGAGCAGGCTCGCTCCCACAGAAAGGCAAGATCAAAAGCAAAAGATCGCAGCCTTCGGCAGCTCCTACACGATGAGCGTTAGCTCGAGTAAAGCTTTTGATCTTGATCCACGGGCGACTTCGGAAGGCTGAGTGGAGGGATTAATCCGGGCGTGGGAGCGCAGCGACCGTCTGGCGCAGCCAGACACAGCGCAAGGAGGTGCAGCGAAGCAAACCGGAACCGCTGCGCCCGGATCGATCCCGCAGCGAAGGAACCCGAGCCTGCGAGGGCCGAACGCAGGAGCAAGCCTTTTTGGGTACTTTTTCGGCGTCTGGAAAAAGTGCCTCGCCGTAAGGGCGAAACCGCCAGCAGCCGCTACCGAAGCAACGGATATTCAC